>NZ_CBDAQN010000002.1:0-128811 GCF_965199065.1 Acidisoma sp.
TGTGATCACCTACAACGGCGAGCTTTATAATCACGCCGAGCTGAGAGAAGAGTTGCGCGCAGCGGGCCACGTTTTTGCGACCAGGTCGGATACGGAAGTGGTTTTAAAAGCCTGGGTCGCTTGGGGACCAAACTGCCTCGAGCGGTTCAATGGCATGTTTGCAATTGCCATCTTCGATCCCTTTCGAGACACCGTCTTTCTCGCACGAGACCCTCTGGGGATAAAGCCGCTCTTTTATTATGCGGGCGAGCATGAATTCTATTTTGCATCGTCCATGGCGGCCTTGTTAGCGTTTGAAGAAATCCCTGCGGTAGCAGACCCCGTAGGCGTCTCTCATTACCTTTCGACGACCCATGTCGTGATGGGCGCTCGCACTTTGGTAAAGGGCGTATGTTCTCTTGAGCCGGGGACATGGATTGAGGTGAAGCGAGGGTTCGCGGATACTCCGCCAAGCCCGGTGCGTTATTGGCGTCCTCCCAATCAGGTGACGGACGGAATAAGTTTTGAAACTGCGGCTGAGCAGACGCGTCAACTCGTGAGTGATGCGCTTCGGCAGCAGCTCGTTAGCGACGTGCCGGTCGGCGGGTTTCTCAGCGGAGGGATTGACTCGACAATCATCGCGTCCGGAGCCACTAAACTGTGTGGACGTGGGTTTGGGACATATAGCGCAGGCTATGAAGACGACACGTTTGCTGGCGAGACTTACAATGAGTGGTCGTACGTCCGCGAGGCTACTGCCATGTACGGCATGAGATGCAAAGAGATCATCCTGAAGGGTTCGGACTTCTACGACGACTGGAAATTTCTTATTGCGGAAAAAGGTCAACCGTTAAGCACGCCTAACGAAATTGGGATCTTCAGATTGGCGTCGGGTCTCCGGGAAGACTGTACTGTAGCATTGAGTGGCGAAGGTGCCGATGAAATATTCGGCGGCTACACTCAAGTACTTGCATCGGTCACCGATTTCGAGCGCTCGCAGCAGCGAGGTCGGATGTCCTTCAGCGCCAGGGAAGCGGACTCTGCCGCGTTAACGGCAAAATACGGAGTCGGCCACTTTACATCGCTGTCGGATCATTACCTGCGGGTGTTCAGTATAATGAGCTCGCAGGTGAAATTCGGTCTTCTTCGACCTGAATGGAAGGAAGTTCTGAAGGGAGACGAGGCTCTACTTACGCACTATAATGAGTGCTTCGACGCAATGAAGGGTCTGACCGCTTTCGGTGCATACTCGCATTTGCTCCTGGAAAAGAACCTGCAGAGCTTGCTCTTCCGTCTGGACTCGAGCACGATGGCGGCCTCCGTGGAAGGCCGCGTACCTTTCACCGACCCGCGTTTGGTTGATTTGCTTTTTTCGCTTCCAGATCAATACAAGGTAGTCTTCTCGGAAGATGGCGGCGACCCTGGAATCGGAAAACTGCTATTGCGTGCGGCTTTTGCAGATGCCGTCCCCGCAAATATCTTAGCGCGGCGTAAAATGAGTTTTGCGGTCCCATTCCGACAGTGGTTTGCCGGTCCCTTGCGCGACCGCGTCGAGAGCCTTCTGCGAGAGAGCCCTTGGGCTAGGGCATGGCTTCAGACTCAATCTGTCGAGTTTCTCTTGACCAAGCTGGAAGAACCGGCTTTCGGCGTATTCATCTGGCCATTGCTCAATTTGTGTCTTTGGCAGGAGGCCATGGGCATATCCTGGGAGTCGGGCATCACCGCTTAGTCCCTCTGCCGGTGTTGATAAGCCTTGCAGGTTTTCGCCGCTTTGACCCGACAACCGCCGATTTTCATGCAATTGTGAAGCTTCGGGCCATTTAGCTGAGAGTGCGGGCGCCGCACACTGCCTCACCACAGGTGAGGACGGACTATGACTTTACTTTCACGTCGCAGGATACCGCCTGCTAAGACCGCGGCCCGCTCCATACCGATGTCGTTGAACCAGCGGAAGGCGCTCACGTTGCCCGAGCTTATCGAGGGGCATCTGATGTGGAGCGATGCAACGATCTTCATGCTTCACAAGGCCAATGCTCCCGGGGCCGGTTCGGTCGCCAGAAGCGCCAGCCCGACCTGATCAGCCCAGAATGCAAAACATGCCTCCGCCGCGCATCGCCCGCATCCAGCGGACTGCGCTGATCCTCGTCACCTTCGCGGGCACACTCAACTATGTGGATCGCGCGACGCTCGCGGTCGGCAACGGGCTGATCCGCCGCGATCTGCATCTGTCGCTTGCGGAGATGGGGCTCCTGCTTTCGGCGTTTCTCTGGGCCTATGCCTTCGCTCAGTTGCCCGGCGGCGTCCTGATCGACCGCTACGGGCCGCGCAAGCTGCTCTCGGCGGGCTTGCTGATCTGGTCGGTGGCGCAGGTCGCGGGCGGCCTCGTCGGCAGCTTCTCGCAATTTGTGCTGGCGCGCATTTGCCTCGGCGCAGGCGAGGGGCCGATGTTCTCCTCCAACGCCCGCGTGGTGAAGGATTGGTGGAGCTTACGCGCCCGCGGCCTGCCGACGGGCATTTTCAACTGCACCTCGACGCTCGGGCCGATGATCGCGCCACCGTTGCTGACCGCGTTGATGCTCACCTTCAGCTGGCGTTGGATGTTCATCATCATGGGTGTTGCCGGGATACTGCTCGCGGTGATCTGGGGCGTTGTCTATCGCGAGCCCTATGAAGTGGGCGTCACGGACACCGAGGAGGCCTATCTCGGCGACGGGAAGGAGAGACGGGTGGCGACGCCGATCACCTTCGCCGAGTGGCGGCGGTTGTTCTCCTTCCGCGTCACATGGGGCCTGATGCTGGGGTTTTTCGGCATCGTCTATTTGCTCTGGCTGTTCCAGGCCTGGCTGCCCGGCTACCTGGAGATGCAACGCCACATGAGCCTGCAACGCACCGGCTGGGTGGCGGCGGTGCCCTACGCGTTCGGCGTCATCGGCAGCATCGGTTGCGGATACGTCGCGGACCGGCTGATGGCGCGAGGGCTCTCGCCCATCAACAGCCGGCGCTATCCGGCTATGCTGGCGCTCGTCGGCATGGCGCTGTTCACCTACCTCGCGGCCGTCACGCCGAGTGCGGGCCTCGCGGTGGCTTGCATCTCGGTGGTCATGCTGTTCGCGGGCTCGTCGAGCGCCATGGGGTGGGCCCTGGTGAGCGTCGCCGCGCCGGAGAACAACACCGGATCGCTGGGCAGCATCATGAACTTCGGCGGCTACCTCGGTGGGGCTCTCGCGCCCTTGATAACCGGCTTTATAGTCCAGGCGACGAAAAGCTTCACCCCGGCGCTGCTTCTGGGCGCAGCGATCGGTTTGGCCTCGGCCTTGGTCTATCTGTTGGTCCTGCCAGACCGGCCGATCACCGAGGCGGATGTCGCCGGTTCGTCCCCTCGGAGGCTGCCGGGCTGACCCGGTTCTCTTTCTGTTCTGGCGATGCTATGGCTTGCCCATGTCGATGCGCAAGATCATCCACGTTGACATGGACGCCTTCTACGCCTCGGTGGAGCAGCGGGATAACCCGGAGCTTCGCGGGCGTCCGGTCGCCGTCGGTCATGGCGCGCAGCGTGGCGTCGTTGCGGCGGCAAGCTACGAGGCGCGGCGCTTCGGCGTTCATTCGGCCATGCCCTCTGTTACCGCCAAGCGGCAGTGCCCGGACCTCGTGTTCGTGCCGCCGCGCTTCGATGTCTATCGGGCCGCCTCGCGCCAGATCCATGCCATTTTTGCCGACTACACGGCGCTGATCGAGCCGCTGTCGCTCGACGAGGCCTACCTCGACGTGACGGAGAACCGGCGCAATTTACCGACGGCGTCCGCGACCGCCAAGGAGATCCGCACCTCGATCCTGCGCGAGACTGGCCTGACTGCCTCGGCGGGCGTCTCCTACAACAAGTTCCTGGCCAAGCTCGCGTCCGGGCAGCGCAAGCCGAACGGCCAGTTCGTCATTCCGCCCGGCTCCGGCGTCGACTTCATCGCATCGCTGCCGGTATCGAAGTTTCACGGCGTCGGGCCCGCGACAGCCGCCCGCATGCAGCGGCTCGGCATCCTCACGGGCGCGGATCTGCGGGCGCAACCGCTGAGCTTCCTCCAGCAGCATTTCGGCAAGGTCGCGGGCTGGTATGCAGGCATCGCGAATGGCGAGGACCATCGCCCGGTCGTCCCGGACCGTCCGCGGAAATCCTCCGGCTCCGAGACGACGTTCGACCGCGACCTCACCGCTGCCGCCGACATTGAGGCCGGCGTTCTGGCGATGGCCGAGGATGTCTGGAACTGGTGCGAGAAGGCGCAGGCCTTTGGCCGGACCGTAACGGTCAAGGTGAAGTTTGCCGACTTCCGGCAGGTCACGCGAAGCCGCAGCTTTCCGGCGCCGATCATGCGTCATCAAGCTCTCCAAGTAGCGAGCATCGAGCTGGTGCGTGGGCTGCTGCCGACGCCCCGAGGTGTGCGGCTCGTGGGCGTCACCGTTTCGAACTTCGGTCAGCCCGAGGCCCGTCCGGCTCTGCCGCTCTTTCGAGCGACGCAGATGGCGGCCCTGCTTTGACAGGACGACGCGCAGGAAGCGCCGACCTGCCGCTTCATGGAGGTCGCGTTCCGGCGTGGCTTGGAGAGCGTATGACGCGCCTTGGCGCTGTCATCATCCAGGCGATCCTCATCGAGTATGGCCGCGACGAGGTGCTGCGCCGGCTCGCCCATCCCTTCTGGTTCCAGTCATTCGGTGCCGTGATGGGGATGGACTGGCACTCCTCCGGCATCACGACGAGCGTCATCGGCGCGCTCAAGCGCGGGTTGACGCCGCTATCGCCAGAAATCGGCATCCACGTCTGCGGTGGACGAGGCAAGCAGTCGCGGCGGACGCCTGACGAGCTTGTCGCCATCGGCGAGCGGGTCGGCATCGACGGCGCTGCGCTCGCAACGGCAAGCCGGTTGGTGGCGAAGGTCGATAGTGCGGCCTTGCAGGACGGCTTCGACCTCTACCTCCACGGCTTCATCGTGACGGATGACGGCCATTGGGTCGTGGTTCAGCAGGGAATGAACGGCGAACGCGGGCAGGCGCGTCGTTACCATTGGCTCTCCGAGGGCCTGCAGAGTTTTGTCGACGCACCGCATGCGGCCATCGACGGCGTCGATCAGGGGATGATCGTCAACCTCACAGATCGACGCGCTGAGCGTTCGCGACGACGGCAACTCGATCTTCTGGCGGATCTCGGTCCCGATGGCATCGGGCGGGAGCTTGGCAGGCTCGAACCGCCCGCGGCCAAGCCTCCTGCGTCCCAACTGGCTTTGCCGCACCTCATCATGCCCGGCCATCATGACGTGAGACCCGAGGACATCGTCGCCCATCGCCTGCATGGAAACCTGAAGGCTGCGGCAGAGGCCGGGCCGAAGGACTTCTCGGAGCTGCTTCTGGTTCCCGGCATCGGTGCGAGGACGGTTCGCGCGCTGGCTCAGGTCGCCGAGGTCGTCCACGGCACGCCCTACCGGTTCAGCGATCCGGCGCGTTTCGCGGTCGCTCATGGCGGCAAGGACCGCCACCCGTTTCCGGTCCCGCTGAAGGTGTACGATCGCACCATAACCGTCATCAAGGCTGCGGTGCGGAAGGCCGGTCTCGGCCATTCCGATGAGCTGGCCGCGATCAAGCGCCTCGATCAGCAAAGTCGCCGGCTGGAACGGCTCGTCTCAGGGCCTTCGGTCGAGGCCGTTTTCGCCGAAGAGCGTTCGCGCTCGCACGAGTATGGGGGGCACAGCGTCTTCGGGCCCGAACCTCCGCCCGGCGACGCCGGGAATCGAATGTCGCAAAACTGACATCCGGCGTCGCGAGGAGGCAGGCCATGTGTGCCTAAACAACCTCCTCTGGAACGATGCTCGCTCATATTTTGCCTTCGTCCTTTGCCGTGATCGCGCTCCTCGTCGGCTGCTTCGTTCTTGTGCTCGCCTTCGAGGCGACAAACGGCTTCCACGACACGGCGAACGCCGTGGCGACGGTCATCTACACCAACACGCTGAAGCCGGTGCCCGCCGTCATCTGGTCGGGCATCATGAACTTCATCGGCGTACTGGTCGGCGGCATTGCCGTCGCCTACGCCCTCGTCGAGATCCTCCCCCCGGACGTGTTGACCCCGCCGGACGGCGCGCCCGCCTTGCCCATGCTCATCTCGCTGTTCGTCTCCGCCCTGTTCTGGAACGTGCTGACCTGGGGCTTCGGCATTCCGAACTCCTCGTCCCACTGCATTATCGGCGCGCTGATCGGGGTGGCCTGCGGCGATGCGATCTTGCGGCATCGCTCGCTGGCTCTGGGGGTCGACTGGCATCAGATCGTGACCGTGCTGGAGGGCCTGGCGCTGTCGCCTGTGCTCGGACTAGTTCTGGCCGGGGGCCTCTATGGGATACTGAGGCTCGTCGTCCGCCGTGGCCATCTGTTCGAGCCGCCGGAGAAGGACAAGCCGCCTGTATGGTGGCTTCGGGGGCTCCTCGTGCTGACATGCACCGGGGTAAGCTTCTCCCATGGCACCAATGACGGCCAGAAGAGCATCGGCCTCATCATGCTCACGATCATCGGGCTTCTGCCCGCGACCTTCGCGCTGAACCCCCATTCCGGGCAGGCGCTGCAGCAACTCCCTGCCGAGGCCCGCGCGGCTATCCCCTTGATCCAGCAATACGGCGACGACAAGAAGCAGGATGGCGTGGCGGCCGCGACGGCGCTCGAGAGCTTCAAGCCCTCCGAGGCGACATGGACGCTGCAGCAAGCGCCCGATGCGGTGAAGCAGCGCACGGAGAGCCGGGGCAACGTCTATGCCGTGATCTCGCAGTTGCGGCATGTCGGGGAAAATCCCGCTGCCAGCAAAGCCGACAAGGCCAAGGCCACGGCGTTGCGCAAAAAGATGGGGCCGCCGGTGCAGTTCGCCCCGATCTGGGTGCGCGTGCTGAGCGCTCTCTGTCTCGGCGTCGGCACCATGGTCGGCTACAAGCGCGTGGTCCGCACGCTGGGCGAGCGGCTCGGGAAATCGCACATGACGCCGGGCCAGGGTGCCAGCGCCGAGCTGGTGGGTTCAGTCCTGATCGGTCTGGCAGGTGCCACGGGGCTGCCAGTCAGCACCACCCACGTCATCACCGCCGGCATTGCCGGCACCATGATCGCGGGAGGTCAGGGCGTGCAGCGCGGAATGGTCGTGCGTATCGTCGCGGCCTGGATTTTCACCTTGCCGGCCACGATGCTGATCGCGGGCGCGCTGTTTTACGTCCTCGCCAATCCCAACCTTTAGCCGCGCAATTGGCCCCGCCGCCCGGCTGACCTATATTGCCGTATCACTTTACCTGCTGAGGAAGATGTCATGGCCCAACAGAGCATGAAGGCGCACATCACGGAAGCGGGCGGCTTTCTTGCCGCGCTCGACCAGAGCGGCGGATCGACCCCCGGTGCACTACGCCTCTATGGCATTCCCGAGAGCGCCTACAGCGGCGAGGCGGAGATGTACGCGCTCATGCACGAGATGCGGGTGCGTGTCATGACGGCCCCCGCCTTTACGGGCGACAAGGTGATCGGCGCGATCCTCTTTGAGCGCACGATGGACGGCGAGGCCCACGGCAAGCCGGTTCCCTCCTTCCTCTGGGAAGACAAGGGCTGCGTCCCGTTTCTCAAGGTCGACAAGGGGCTTGAGGCGGAGGCCGATGGTGTCAGCCTGATGAAGCCGATCCCCGGCCTCGACACGCTTCTCGAGCGGGCGGTCAAGCTCGGTGTCTTCGGCACCAAGATGCGGTCGACGATCAACCTCCCGTCCGAAAGCGGCATTGCCGCCATCGCCCGCCAGCAGTTCGAGATCGGCGCGCAGATTTCGAGGCATGGGCTGATCCCCATTCTCGAGCCCGAGGTCTCGATCAAGAGCCCCGACAAGCCGAAGGCCGAGGCTCTGCTGCGGGATGCACTGGCGCGCGGTCTCGACAATTTGCCTGCCGACCAGCCGGTCATGCTGAAGCTGACGATCCCCGACGTCCCCGACCTCTACAAGGACCTTATCGCCCATGACCGGGTTCTCCGGGTTGTTGCGCTCTCGGGCGGCTATCCGCGGCATGACGCCTGCCAGCGCCTCGCCCGCAACCACGGCATGATCGCAAGCTTCTCGCGCGCTTTGCTCGAGGAACTGAAGGTCTCGATGTCCGACGAGGAGTTCAATGCGGCGTTGAAGGAGGCCATCGACGAGATCTACACCGCGTCGACGGTCAAGGTCTGAGCGGCTTCTCAGACCACCGACGCTACCGTGGCGCCGTCCATCGATATGTTGACCCCGGTCACATAGCTTGCTCGAGCGGACGCCAGGAAGACAATGGCGTCTGCTATTTCGCGGGCCTCGGCCATCCGCCCGAGCGGTATGCGGGCAACCGCCCGGGCTCGCGCTTCCTCGGCCGAAATCCCTGAGAGGCGAGCGTCGGCTCCGAGCCCCTCCGCCACACGGTCGGTATCGGTCAGGCCCGGATTGACGCCGACCACCCGCACCCCGCGGGGTGCATAGGCCGTGGCGAGACCGGCCGTCGCCAGCATCAGCGCCGCGTTCGCCGAACCTCCGGCCAGATGCACGGGCGAGGCGATTTTACCGCCATTGCCGATGACATTGACGATCACGCCTGTGCCGCGCTGCGCCATGAGTTTCACCACCGGGTCGATGACGTTGATGTAGGTGAAGTATTTGGCCTGCATCGCCGCGTGCCAGGCCTCTGGCGTCAGATCGTCCGGCGGCGTGCGTTTCGCGGCGCCCGCGGAGTTCACCAGCACATCAATCGGGCCGAGATCGCGTTCGACCGTCTTCACGAGCCTCGCCGCTTGCGCGGGGTCGGCGAGGTCGGCGGCAAAGCCCAACACGTCGCCGAGTTCCTGGCGTGCGCGGTCGATGTTGTCGGGCGACCGCGAGGCGATGGCGACCCTCGCGCCTTCCGCGATGAAGCCTGCGGCGCAGGCGAGGCCGATGCCCTTCGATCCACCCGTCACCAATACGATTTTGCCTGTCAGACCAAGATCCATCGTTTTCTCCTCACAAATCCACCAGGCGCGCCGGATTATCGCTCGTGATGCGCGCACGGCGGCGATAGCCGCGCATGGTGCCAAGATCGCCATGCCGCGTATGGGCCGCGACCTGTTCGTCCGGCGCCCCGGCCAAGTAGGCTTCAGTAATCAGCCCGGCTCGCAAACCATGTGGCGACAGGCGTTCGCTTGCATGGACGGTGAGTTTCGCGAGCGTGGCGCGGTGCCGCAGGATCGTGTGGACACCCCGTGGCGTCAGGCTGGCCTCCAGATGGCCGTGAGCGGTGATCGCCCGGAACACCGGCCCGCGCCGGATTTTCGCCTTGCGCAGCCAAGCTTCCAATGCCCGCACCGGGCAGGTTTCGCTCGCGGCACCCGTGGTGGCTACCCGCATGCGCGGCAGCGTGACGTCGACGCCCTTGCCCTCCTGGTCCGCCTTGCTGCGCGGCAGGTGGATGACCACGGCATCCGTCTCGAACCGCAGATGGTGGAAGTCGATCCCCACGAGTTCCGAACGCCGGAACGCGCCGGCGAAGCCGACCAGAAGCAGCGCCCGGTCCCGCATTCCTCGAAGGTCCTCGGTGCAGGTTTCGATGAGCCGCTTGACCTCCACCGAGGTTAGAGCCGCGGCGGGGCGGACCGGTTTGCCGTGCGCGCGTCCGATGCCGCTGAGGGTCTCGCGGATGACGGGGTGGGTCGTCGCGAAGGCAAAGCCGCGCCGCCGGTGATGGTAGCCGATGGCGGCCACCCGCCCGCGCAGCGCGCTCGTGCCGTGGGTCTTGGCGAGGCTCGCGAGGTAGCCGGCGACCACGACAGGGTCCACCGGAAGGTCCCCAGCATCGACCTGCCGTTCCTCGCACCAGGCTGCGAAGGCGATCCAATCACGCCGGTAGTTGACTTGCGTCGCCGGCGAGATTGCATCGCGCGCATAGCCTGCGGCGGCTTCCACTGCCACACCCAGGAGGCCCTCCGACAGGTGGCGGAGGGTATCTGACGACGGATCGATGCGGGCCAGCCGGGCGATGACGGCAACTGCCTTCGACGTCTCGAACTTGGGCGACTCGGTCATCCTCGGCGCTCCTTCTCGCGGCCAAGGCATAGGATCGTGATCGTGGCCCCGCAATAAGCGCGTTTAACCCAGGCCGTCCTCCGCCGCCGCGACATGGCAGGCGGCAAGCCGCCCGTCCCGCAGCGGCGCGAGCTTCGGCCGCTCCGTCCGGCATAGCGCGATCGCCGCCGGGCAGCGGGGATGGAAGGCGCAGCCCGATGGCGGGTTGACCGGGCTCGGCAACTCGCCCTTCACGGCGGCCTCCGCGCGGCCCCGGCGCGTCGGGTCGAGCTCCGGCGCCGCCTCCAGCAGGGCGCGCGTATAGGGGTGCCGGGGGTGCGCGAACAACGCCTCGGTCTCGGCCAATTCAACGACACGGCCGAGATACATCACCGCGACCCGGTGCGAGAGGTGCCGCACCAGCCGCAAGTCATGGGCGATGAACAGCACCGTGAGGTGCAGCCGCTCCTGCAGCTCCAGCAGCAGGTTCACCATCTGCGCCTGCACGGAGACGTCGAGCGCGGACACCAATTCGTCGGCGATCAGGCAATCGGGCTCCAGCGCGAGGGCGCGGGCGATGCCGATGCGCTGGCGCTGCCCGCCGCTGAACTCGTGCGGCCGGCGTCCGGCGGCGCTGCGGGGCAGGTGCACAAGGTCCATCAGCGCGGCGATCTGCGCTGGCATCTCGCGGCGCGGGCAGATCCGATGCACCGAGAGCGCCTCGGCGAGCGTCGCCCGGACCGTCATCCTCGGGTTGAGCGAGCCGTAGGGGTCCTGGAAGACCATCTGCACCCGGCGGTTGAACTGTCGAAGGGCCGTGCCTCGGAGCGATCCGACATCCATCCCGTCATAGGTGATGCGGCCGCTATCCATCCGGTGCAGCCGCACCAGGCAGCGGGCGAGGGTGGACTTGCCGCAGCCGCTCTCGCCGACGATGCCGAGCGTCTCCCCACGCCGTACCGAAAGATCGATTTCGGTAAGCGCATGGACGCGACGGGGCGGCTCGCGCCGCAGAATTTCAGGCAGGCTGCGGCTGAGGGCGAAGGTCTTGGTGAGCGCCTGCACGGTCAGCAGGGGCTCGCCTGGCGCCGACCTCGTGGGAGGCGGCTCAGCCAATGCCATCACGGGCGTATCCACGGTCATGCTGCCCATTCGACGGGCTCCAGCTGGTCCCAGTGGATGCAGGCCGAAAGCCGGCCCTCGCCCATCGGCACGAGCGGGGGACGCCCGGCGGCGCAGGCAGCCGTTGAGAATACGCAGCGTGGGATGAAGGCGCAGGCCTCGCCCACAGTGTCCGGCGGCGGCGGCGCGCCGGCGATGGGCCGCAACGGCTGGCGCACATGCCGGGCATCCGGCACCGAGCGCAGCAGGCCTAGAGTGTATGCGTGACGCGGGTTCGCGAAGACCGCGCCGACGGCACCATACTCCGCCACTCGGCCCGCATAGAGCACGGCGACGCGGTCGCAGCTTTGGGCGACCACGCCGAGGTCATGGGTGACGAGGATCACGGCCATCCCCAGTGTCTCCCGCAGGTGTTGCAGCAGTTTGAGGATCTGGTCCTGGATGGTGACGTCGAGCGCCGTCGTCGGCTCGTCGGCCAGCAGCAGGGTCGGGTTCGAGGCGAGGGCAATCGCGATCATCGCGCGCTGCCGCATCCCGCCGGAGAACTGGTGCGGAAAGTCGCCGACGCGTTGCGCGGGGGCCGGGATGCCGACAAGGTCGAGCAGTTCGACCGCCCGCGCCCGCCGCGCCGCTCGCCCGAGCTCGGTGTGCGCCTTGAGGTTCTCGAGGATCTGCGCGCCCACGCTCAGCACCGGATTGAGCGCCGTCATCGGCTCCTGGAAGATCATGCCGATCTCCCGCCCCCGGATGGCGCGCATCGCCGGTTCGCCTAGCGGCACCAGATCGCGGCCACGCCACAGGATCTGGCCGGTGACCTGTCCGGGCGGTCGGATGAGCCTGAGGATCGAGCGCAGCGTCATGCTCTTGCCGGAGCCGGACTCGCCCACAAGCCCGAGGATCTCGCCCGGCTGCACGTCGAGATCGACTCCGTCGACGACCGTGACGCGCCCACGGTCGGTGGCAAGCGTCGTCCGCAACCCACGGATGGAGAGCAGCGCGCCCCTTTGAGGATCGATCATCGCTTTACCGCCAGGAGATCGGCGACCCCATCGCCGAGCAGGCTGAGCCCGGTGCCGCAGAGCACGATGGCGATGCCGGGGAACACCGACATCCACCATGCCGTGTCCATGAAGTTCTTGCCGTCGGAGACGAGCACGCCCCATTCGGCGGTCGGCGGTTGCGCGCCGAGGCCGAGGTAGCCGAGGCTCGATCCGAGCAGGATGTCGAGCGCCATGTCCGTCATCCAGTAGACGACGACGGCGATCATCGCGTTGGGCAGCAGGTGGCGGAAGATGATGCGGAGGTCGCTGTAGCCCATGACGCGTCCGGCGGCTGCGAAATCCGCTTGCCGCAGCACCATCACCTCGGACCGCACGAGGCGCGCGTAGAACACCCAGCTGACGGCGGTGACGGCGATATAGACGTTGTTGAGGCCCGGGCCGAGCACGGCGACGATGGCGATCACCAGCACCATGAAGGGAAAGGTGATGACGAGGTCGACGACGCGCCCGAAGACCGCGTCGATGATGCCGCCGTAATAGCCGACGATGGAGCCCGCGATGGTGCCGATGATGAGCGACGGGATAGTGCAGAACAGCGCGATCTGGATGTCGACCTGCGCCGCCCAGATGATGCGGGACAGGACATCCCGGCCGAAGTTGTCGGTGCCCAACAGGTGGGTCCAACTCGGCCCGACCTGGAGGTTGTCGTAGTCGAACGACAACGGGTCATACGGCGCGACGAGACGCGGCGCCACCGCGCAAGTCAGGAAGAACAGCGTGATGACGATCCCGAGCGTCAGCGGCACCGAGATTTTGAAGCGCCGCCGGCGGGGGATCGTTTCCTCCGGCAGATCGGAAAGGGTGGGGGCGGCGCCGCTCATGTGTTAAGCCTGGGGTCCAGCCAGCTTTCGGCGATGTCGGTGAGCAGGAACACGATCGAGACCATGACCGCGAGCACCAGCGTCACGCCCTGCACGACGGGGTAGTCGCGGCCGAAGATCGCATCCACCAGCAGGCCGCCGATGCCCGGCACGGCGAAGACGTTCTCCACGATCACGGTATTGCCGAGCAGCGTCCCGATGTTGAGCCCGAACAAAGCGAGTGTGGTGATTAGCGAGTTGCGCAGCACGTGACCCGTCATCACCCGCCACGGCGAGATGCCCTTGGCGCGCGCGAACTCCACATACTCCGCGCGCAGCACGCCGATCACGGTGCTCCGCAGGCTGCGCATGAGAATGGCGGCGAGGCCGACGCCCAGGGTCAGTGCAGGCAGGAACAGGTGATAGAGCACGCCCCAAAGCCCGCTGCCGATGCCGCCGACCGGGAACCAGTGCAGCTGCGCCCCGAGAAAGCCCAGCATGAGCAGCCCGATATAGAAGATCGGGGTCGACAGCCCGACCTGGAAGACCCCGCGCAACGCGATATCCGTCGGCCGGTTCTGACGCACCGCCGCAAGGAAGGCGAGCGGGAGCGCCAGCACGAGCGCCATGAGTGCAGCCATGGCGACGAGGGCGAGCGTCACCGGCAGCCGTTGCGCGATCACTGCGGTGACGGGAATACGCTCGCTGACCGAGATGCCGAGATCGCCGTGCGCCAGCCGGCCGAGGAAGAGCAGGAACTGCACCCAGACCGGCCGGTTGAAGCCGAGTTGGGCGTCGATGCGGGCGAGCGCTTCCGGTGTCGCATGCACGCCGAGGAGTGCCGCCGCCGGGTTACCCGGCAGCAGGCGGATCAGCACGAAGACGACGACCCCGATCAGGATGAAGGTCGGGATCATCTGCAACAGACGGCCGGGAAGCCTCGCCAGCATCAGGACACTCCCTTACTTCGCGATATAGGCCAATTCGAAATGGTCGTTCCCGAGCGGGCTTTGCATGAACCCGATGACGTTCTTCCGCGTGGCGGCCGCAAACGGCGTTTCATACAGGAAGAAGATCGGCGCCTGAGAGACGTAGATCTGCTGGATCTGCTTGTATTCGGCGGCGCGCTTGGCGGGATCGGTCTGTGTTTGGCTCTCGACGAAAAGCTGGTCGACCGTGTCGTTTTTCCAGCCGCTGTACTGGCTCTTGATGTTCGGATAATAAGCGGCGTAGTCCGTCAGCTCGTTCGGATCGGCGATGTCGTTCGTCCAATAGCCTGAGAGTATCTGGAAGTCGCTGCTGTTGCGGCGATTGTCCAGCGTCGTCTCGTCCATCTGCTGGATCTTCAGCGTGACGCCAAGCGTCGACCACATCTGCTGGATGAGCGTCAGCGTCGCGGTGTCATTCGCCTTGCCGGCCTGTGCGAGCGCCGTCAGCGTCATGGCCTTGTCGTAGCCGGCCTCTTTCAGAAGCTCATGCGCCTTGCCCATGTTGAAGCGATAGGCGGGACCGTCGCCACCGTAATAGTCCGGCGTGGCCGAGGACAGGTAGGAATGCATCGGCGTGCCAAGGCCATGGGTCACGACCTTGATGATCGCTTCCTTGCTGATGGCGTAGTTGAGGGCCTGCCGTACCTTCAGGTTGGACAGCGGATTAGGCGTGCCGTCCTTCAGCTTCGGGTAGGCCGACAACTGCAGATACGTCACCTGCGTCGATGGGAACAGGTCCATCGTCAGGTTGGGGTCTTTCTGCAATTCTTTGACGCGCTCATAGGGAATGAACTCAGTCGCGTCGATCTGCCCCGCCTGCAGCTGCAAGATCCGCGTTGCGTCATCCGGCACGATGGTGAGATCGACCTCATCGAGATAGGGCAGATGCCGCCCTGCAGAGTCTGTGCCGAAATAGTACGGGTTCTTTTTGAGCACCATCTTGCTGCCGCGTTCCCACGAACTCAGCACGAAGGGTCCGCTGCCGATCGGATGCAGCGCGAAGTTGTTCGCCTTGTCGGTGTCGTTGGCGCCCTTCGCCGCTTCGAACAGCTTATGCGGCATGATGGCGGAGTTGAAGGTGGCGAGCGCCGCCGGAATCGAGGGGTCGGGGTTCTTCAGCGTGATGACGATGGTATGGTCATCCGGCGCCGCGACGTTCGCGATGGAGACGAGCAGAAAGTTCCAGATGCCGATGTTGGGGTTGCGGGCGCGGTTCAGGGACCAGAGCACGTCATCCGTCGTCACCGTGCTGCCATCGGCAAACTTCGCGCCGGGACGTAGCGTCAGCGTATAGGTCTTGCCGTCCGCGGAGGTGCTCCACTTGGTGGCGAGGCCGGGCAACAGCCCTTTGCCGTCCGGCGCCGGAAGGATGAGCGTGCTGTAGAGATTGGTCAGAATCCAGATGTCGGCGTTCGCGTTGTTGAGCACGGGATCGAGGATTTCGCTGTCCGTGTTGCGTGCGAAGCGGAGCGTGCCGCCCATCACCGGGTCGGCATAGGCGGCAGCATGAACGGCAAACAGCGTGCCCAACGCCACGGCGGTTCGTAACAGCAACGACTTCATGAAAGTTCCCCGGTTGATCATGGCGGGCGAGCGACCCGCATTCAGCCCGAACGGTAGGAGGACGACGGAAGCGGGTCAAACGATTAGCGCGAGGCTGGTATGAAGATCCTTGCGGAAACTTGCGGACGGTGCTCGCAAGCGATGCACACGTCCACAAAACAGGCACATCCCGTCACCCGGCCTGTTGCCCAAGCAACGAAAGATATCGGATCCACGCCTGTACGCCATCGCGCAGGCGTTCCAGCCGGAAGAACTCATTGGGCGCGTGATAATCCTCGTCCGACGTGGCGAACGAAAAGAACACCGTCTCGATGCCAAGCCGCTGCCTGAAAATTCCGCCGATGGGAACCGTCGCCCCCATCCGCACCAGAAGCGTCTTCTGGCCATAGGTCTCTTCCAGAACCTGCATCGCGAGGCGAAGCCCCGGATGATCGGGCGGCACCGCCACCGGAAAAGCGCCACCGGGCTCGCGCGTCACCGACAGCGTCACGCCGGGTGGGCAGTTCCGTTGCAGATGCTGCTCGATGCAGTCAAGGGTCGCCTCGGGCGTCTGATCCGGCACCAGGCGGCAGGTGATCTTGGCATGGGCCTCGGACGGGATGACGGTCTTAGACCCAGGCCCGCTATAGCCGCCCCAGATGCCGTTGAGCTCCAACGTCGGGCGCAGCCAGTTGCGTTCCAGCATCGTCCAGCCGGCCTCGCCCGCACCCTCGGGCGCGCCCACGGAGCGCAGGTATGCTGCCTCGTCGAAGGGAATGTCGCCCAGCGCCTGCCGCTCATCGGCCGAAGGCAGCCTCACGCTGTCGTAGAAGCCCGAGACCGCGACCGCTCCCGTCTCGTCATGCAGGCTTGCGAGCAACCGGCTCAACGCCTGCAGAGGGTTGGCAACGGAGCCGCCATGCCGCCCCGAATGCAGGTCCTTCTCCGCTCCCGTGACCGTCACCTCCAGCGCGCAGATGCCGCGGCTCGCGACTGCAATGGTTGGAAGGTCCGCACGCCACGTCGCGCCATCCGCCGAGAGCACGAAGTCCGCGGCGAGCGCCATCGCATGCTCGGCCACGAAATCATCGAGGTGGGCGCTGCCGATTTCCTCTTCGCCCTCGATGAGCAGCTTGATGTTGATCGGCAACCGTCCCTCGGTCTGGAGGAATGCGGCGATGGCGGCGAGCGCCACGATCACCGGGCCCTTGTCGTCCGATGCGCCTCGCCCGTAGAGGCGGCCATCGC
The DNA here is from genome assembly GCF_965199065.1 of Acidisoma sp. Taxonomy (NCBI): domain Bacteria; kingdom Pseudomonadati; phylum Pseudomonadota; class Alphaproteobacteria; order Acetobacterales; family Acidocellaceae; genus Acidisoma; species Acidisoma sp. The sequence goes on from NZ_CBDAQN010000002.1 coordinate 16,787, forward strand.
GCAATGTCGGTTCGAAGGGCGACGTCCGCCACTTCGCGAGGGGCTCCGGCGGCTGCACGTCGTAGTGGCCGTAGATGAGAATGGTGGGGCGTTCCGGCGCGTGCAGCCAGTCGGCCATCACCACGGGGTGTCCGGCGGTCGTGCGCACCGCGACGTTCTCCAGCCCACAGGCGCGCATGTGGGCGGCCAGGAACTCCGCGCCTCGTCGCATATCCGCGGCATAGGCAGGGTCGGTGCTGACACTCGGGATCGCCACGAACTCCCGCAAGGTGCCGAGGATCTCGTCCTGCCGCTCCGCGCCCCATTGCTCCGGCGTTTGCCCGCTCATTTGCCGCCGTCCACGCTGAGGGTCTGTCCGCTGATCCAGCCCGACCGGTCGCTCGCGAAGAACAGCACGGCGTTGACGATGTCTGCGACGGTGCCCAGCCTCCGGGTCGCGATCCCCTCCACGAGGCGGCGCTGCCCCTCTGCGCCGTAAGCTTCCCATTGCCGCTCGGTCGTCGGGTTGGAGCGGACGAAGCCCGGCGCGACGCTGTTCACCGTGATGCCGAATTGCCCCAGTTCATGGGCGAGTTGCCGCGTCAGGCCGATCTCGCCCGCCTTCGCCGCCGCATAGGCCTGGATGCCGGTGAGGCTCACGCCGATGCCGGCGCCGCTGGAGATATTGACGATGCGGCCATACCGGGCCGCCTTCATGGCCGGGATGACGGCCTGCGCCATGAGGAACGCGCCGGTGAGGTTCACCGCCAGGATCGCCTGCCATTCGGGCAGCGTGACCGTCTCGGCCGGCTTGCCCGCCTGCCCGCAGACGCCGCCCGCGCTATGCACGAGAATGTCGGCCGCACCGAAATCCGCCACCACCGCCTGCACCGCGACGGCGTCCGTCACATCCAGAGTGGCCGTCGCGAGACCATCCTGACCGGCCGCTGTTTCCTCAAGCCCGGCAGCGTTGACGTCGACACCCAGCACCGTCGCGCCGAGCCGGGCGAACTCCCGGGCGATACCGCGCCCGATGCCATGTCCGGCGCCGGTGACGAGCGCGCGCTGGCCCTCGAAGCTCGCGGTCACAGTGCCGCTCCGAGATCGGCGAGGTTCGCCCGGTCGAGCGGACGCGCCCCATCCTCGATTTCATGGATCATCGCGATGAGCCGCTGCGTGACCGGTGTCTGCACTCCGGCGGCCCGGCCATCGGCGACGATCGGCCCAAGTTGCGCATCCACCTCGGTCTTGCGCCGACGCACCGCGAGGTCGCGCCAGATCCCGCTATGGGACTTCGCCGAGCGGCGGTTGAAGGCGACCATCTCGTCCATGGAGGCATCGATCGCGTGGCTGTCGCCGCCCGGCGCGAAGGCCAGAGGGTCGAAGCCATTGAACCCGCGCGGCCGCAGCCCTTTGGCCGCCGCGACCGCCATCGCCTCGCGCGCAGTCGCCACCAGCACCGCGCGGTGGTCCTCCATGGCCAGCACATCGGCGATGGAATCATCTGTGACGGCGGTGGCGAACAACAGCGCGCCGTAGCCGAGCTTGCCCCAGAGATAGCCGAGGATGTCGTCGGTCATGATGGCATTGGGCTCGAACTTCAGCAGCAGGCGGTGCAGCGCCTCCAGCCGCTCGGTGTGCTGGCCGTCCAACTCGCCGAGCACGCACGCGCCTCGGCCGCCATAGAGGATGCGGCCGGGCGACATGTAGTCCGCGCCGAAGTTGATGAAGGCGCCGATGACGCGCTCGATGCCGATGGCCTCCCCGATGACGAACTCGTTCAGGCCGTTCTGGAACGAGGCGACGTAGCCGCCGTCCGCCAGATGGGGCCGCAACGCCTGCGCCGCCGCCTCGGTATGATGCGCCTTCACGCAGAGGAAGATGCGGGAGAAGCGGCCTTCCACCTGCTCCGGCATCACCGCGCGGACAGGGAGTGCGAACTGCTCGATCGGCCCTTCGATCGCAAGGCCCGCGCTCTGCATGGCGGCGACGTGGTCGGCGGCATTGTCGACGAACAGCACATCCTCGCCGGACCGTGCGAGGTAGGCGCCGATCGTGCCGCCGATGGCGCCCGCGCCCCAGATGAGGATCGGCCCGTTTAGACCCGTATTCACTCCCAACCGCTCTCGATGAAGGCCCGGGTTTCTTCGACCGCGGTAGCCCAGATCGCCAGCATGTCGGCGTCCGGGCGCTGATAGAGGCCGCCGTAATTGCCGTCACCCAACTGGCGCCGCACGCCCGCGGGGTCGAGCAGGCGCAGCCGGTCCGTGTCCGTCATTGGCTTCTGCGTCTCGGGGCCGCGAATGTTCGCCAGCCGCGTCCAGGGGAAGTTCTCCATCCAGGAGGCGTGGGAGGCGACGGGGTCGGTCTGCTGCACGGCCTCCCACGTCTTCGGTGAGTTCCACCAGCTATGGAAGCGCACGCGCGCATCGGGATGATCGGCCATCCACTCGGTCGCGAGATTGCCGGCGGGCGCGTTCCCGCCGTGGCCGTTGCACAGCAGGATGCGGCGGAAGCCGCTGCGATAGAGCCCGTCCAGGATATCCCGCACGAGATGGACATAAGTCTCCATCCGCAACGAGATCGTGCCGGGAAATGCCTGAAAGTACGGCGTGAGGCCATAGGCGAGCACCGGAAACACCGGCACGCCGAGGGGCTCCGCCGCCTCCGCGGCCACGTGTTCGCTGAGAATGCTGTCGACCGAGAGGCTGAGGTAGGCGTGTTGCTCCGTGCTGCCGAGGGGCAAGACGCAGCGGTCGTCATGCTGCAGGTATGCTTCGACCTGCATCCAGTTCATTTCTGTTACACGCATGCAACTTCCTCCTAAGCCAAGTCGTTGGGGCTCTCATAGCAAGGACCGTGCCCGGCTCTCCGGCCGTTTATCAGCGCGCGCTGGCAGGGCGTCGTCCGCTCAGCGCGAACGCCTTCTCCAACGCCAAAGCGACCCTCAGGATCGGGCCTTCCTCGAACAGCCGGCCCCAGACGCTGAAGCTGTGTGGGATTTCGTATTCCTGCGTCTCCGGAGCGGGCTCGATCTCCAGCCGTCCTCGCCCGAGCGATGAGGCGCCGCGTGGCGGGGACATGCGGAAGCCGCTCGGCAGGCAGATGCAGGGATGCCCGGTGAAGTTGGTGATCGTCGTCATCGGGCCGGTCAGGCTGGGCCCGATGATCGCGTCGACGCTCTGCATGAGTTCGTCCATCACCTGCATGACCCGCCGGCGCAGGCGGTCGAGCTGGATGTGGTCGACCGCGCTCAGGAAGCGCGCGCGCCGGAAGGTGTTCGGCCAGGCGGCGGCCGTCTGCCAGGTCAGCAGGTCGTCGCGGTTGCTGAGCGTCAATTCCTCGAACGAGGCGGCGGCCTCCGCGAACACCATGTTCATCAGCGCGGTGTAGGGCAGATCCGGACGCGTCAGCGGCACCAGCCGGAAGCCCAGCCCGCGCGCCGTCTCCAGCGCGGCACGGTCGAGGTCATGGGCATCCGGATCGGCGAGATCCTCGGGGAAATACCCGAGCGTCAGGCCGCTGGCAGGCGCGGTGAGGTCGGCGCCGAACTCCGCCTCGATGCTGAAGGGGTCGGCGGGGTCGGCCCCGTTGATCGCCGCCAGCACCAGCGCCGTGTCCGCCACTGACCGGCACATCGGCCCGATCTTGTCGAGTGTCCAGCACAGTGGCATCGCACCCGTCCGCGGCACGCGCCCGAATGTGGGGCGCAGGCCGGTCACGCCGCAGCGTGTGGATGGGTAGACGATGGAGCCGAGCGTCTCGGTGCCGATGGCGAAGGCAACCAGACCGGCGCCGGTCGCCGAGCCCGAACCTGCGCTCGACCCGCTGGCCCCTTCCTCCAGATTCCAAGGGTTGCGGGTGGTGCCGCCATACCAGATGTCGCCATAGGCGAGGGCGCCGACCGTCGTCTTGCCGAGCATGACGGCACCCGCGTGGTGCAGCCGCTGCACCACGGTCGCGTTCGTCTCGGGCACGCGGCCTCGGTAGGGCTCGGCGCCCCAGGCCGTCTCGATGCCCTGCGTATCGAGGATGTCCTTGGCCCCATACGGGATGCCGTGCAACGCGCCGAGCCAGGTTCCATCGGCCAGCAGACGGTCAAGCTCGATGGCGCGCGCCCGGGCGCCCGCCTCGTCGACGACGGCGAAGCAAAGCAGGCGCGGACCGATGCGCGCGATGCGCTCCAGGTAGATCCCGGTGAGACGGACGCATGACAACACTCCCGACTTGATCCAGGCAGACAGATCCGCGATGGGCGCGAAGGCGATGTCCTCATCCCGCTTGGGTAGTGCGGTCGCGACGTCCGGCACAACCAGATCGCCTGCCTCTGGCATGACGAAGCCGGGAAGACGCGGATCGAACCGGCTTGCGGGGCCGAGATCCCAAGGCAGCGAGACCTGCCGCCGCGCGACCGCATGCCGCAACTGCGCGTCGACGGTGTCCAGCATGAGCGCGCGTTCCTGCGGCGTGTAGGCAACCAGGGCCATATGCTCGGCCGCCTCTAAATCGCTCAACCGGATGGCGGAAGTTTCAGTCACGGTGATGTCCTTGAGGTCGCTATCGCGTGAGGCTAACGGCATCTACGCAATATGCGCAAGCGATGCGCCGCATGGCATGTGAGTTGCTTGGTAACGCGACCATGCGGCGCGACTTCCTTGGACGGCGGCTCACTAATCTGTGACCAGACCAATGGATTTCGAAAATGCGCAGAGTCAATTTTGAAGGACGCGATGATGTCGATTGGTCGCCGGACGCTTGGATTGTCTATCGGTGCGGCGGGGCTGCTCGGTCTCACCGGCGTGCGCGCGGCGGTTGCCGAGACGCCGCGAAACGCACTCGTGCTCGGTCATCTCGCAGAGCTGGAAACACTCGATCCCGCGCAGGCGACGACGATCAGCGATTTCCGCATTCTGTCCAGCATTTACGAGGGGTTGGTGCGGTTCAAGTCGGGCACTCTCGAGGTTGAGCCCGCGCTTGCTCAGTCGTGGACGGTCAGCCCCGACGGCAAGACCTACACCTTCAAACTGCGCGACGACGTGATGTTCCACGACGGCACGAAGTTCGACGCCCACGCGGTTAAATTCAACCTCGACCGGGTGCTTGTCAAAGGTGCCCCTTATTCCGACACTGGTCCGTTCCCGTTCGTCTTCATCCTCGGTCCGATCGTCTCGACCGAGGTGATCGACCCGACGACTGTCGCCATCCATCTGGCGCGCCCGCATGCGCCGATGCTCAATATGTTGGCAAGCGGCGTCGGATTACTGCTCGGCATTTCCCCGGCGGCGGTTCAGCAGAACGGCAAGAACTTCAGCCGTCACGGCGGCGGCGCGGGTCCGTTCAAGCTTCGCCTGTGGGAGCCGAACGTACGCATCGTGCTGGAGGCGAACCCGTCCTATTTCCGCGGCCCGGCAAAGCTCAAGGGGCTTGTCTTCCGTCCCATTGCGGACTCCTCAGCGCGCGTCAGTGAAATGCTCTCCGGCGGCACCGATCTCATGGTCGAGGTTCCCGCCGACGACGTGCCGTTGTTCAAAGCCAACTCGCGTTTCGAGTTCGTTCAGCAGCCGGGGCCGCATCTCTGGTATTTGATGCTCAACTGCCGTCAGAAGCCGTTCAGCGACGTGCGCGTCCGGCAGGCGCTGAATTATGCAATCAACAAGCAGGCGATCGCAGATCAGGTTCTCAAGGGCACGGCCACTGTCGCGGACAGCGTGACGCCGCCGGCCTTCGGCGGTTTCCATGACGACAGTCTGCAGCCCTATCCGTATGATCCGGCCAAGGCGAAGCAGCTGATGACGGAGGCCGGCTATCCGAACGGCGTCGACGTCGTCTTCGATGTCACGCAGAACGGCTCCGGCATGTTGTCTCCGGTGCTGATGGGCACGGCCATTCAGGCGGATCTCGCGGCGGTCGGCATCCGCGCGAAGATTCAGACCTACGAGTGGAACACCTACCTCGCGAAGCTCATCCCCGTGATGGGCAAGGACGATATCGCCGAGATGTCCTTCATGACGTCGGATCCCGACATGCTGCCCGCCTTGGCGCTACGCACCGGGGCCGCCGTCAACTCCGGCTATTTCAGCGATCCCGTCGTTGACAAGCTCATCGACGAGGGCCGCGCGGAAACCGACCCGGTGAAGCGCGAGGCGATCTACAAGCAGCTTCAGCAGGTCGTCTACAAGGATGCGCCCTGGGGCTTTATCGTGAACTGGGAGCAGAACGCGGTAATGACCGACACTGTGCACGGCTTCGAGCTTCAGCCGAGCTTCATGCTTCGTCTGGACAGCGTCTATAAGGCCTGAACGTCAATGGGCGCTTATCTCGTCAAACGGCTGCTGATGCTGCCGCCCGTTTTGCTCGGCGTCACCGTCATCGTGTTTCTCGTGATGGCGCTGATCCCGGGCGATCCCGCCTTGGCGATCCTCGGCACGTATGCGACGCCGGCCAATCTCGCCCAGGTGCGGGTGGAGCTTGGTCTCAACCACGCGCTGCCCATCCGCTATCTGTTCTGGCTGAGCGCCCTGCTGCACGGAAACCTCGGCTGGTCCTACATCCTGCACAAGCCGGTGCTGGACGAGGTCATGTCGCGTCTCGGCCCAACCATGCTGCTCGCCGGCGCGTCCCTCGTTCTCTGCGCGATCATCGGCATTCCGCTCGGCATCATCGCGGCCGTTCGTCAGAACGCCTGGGAAGACAAGCTCATCACAGTGACCGTTCTGGTGGGCGTTTCCACGCCCTCGTTCTGGCTCGGCATGCTGCTCATCCTCTGGTTCGCGGTGCGGCTGCAATGGCTGCCCGACGGCGGGATGTACGACCTGTTCGGCGACGGAGGCGTCATGGATGTGCTGACGCATCTCGCACTTCCCGCCATCACGCTCGCGGCGGTGCCGGCCGCGGTTCTGGTGCGGCTCACCCGCACGGCGATGCTGGAGGTCATGCGGCAGGACTACGTGCGTACCGCCCGCGCCAAGGGCGTGAAGGAATCGCGTGTGATCCTGCGGCACGTCTTCGGCAACGCGCTCGTCGGCGTCATTCCCATCCTCGGCATCGAAGCCGGCTACGTGCTCGGCGGCGCGGTCTATGTGGAGACCGTGTTCCAATGGCCGGGCATCGGCCAGATGCTGGTCAACGCCATCTCAACGCGGGACATCCTGCTCGTTCAAGGAGGCGTGCTGGTGGTCGCCACTGCCTATATCGTCATCAACCTGCTCACGGATATCGCGCAGGCGATGCTCGACCGCCGGATTCAAACCTCGTGAGCGGCGTCACCGCAGAGGTCTCGCCCGCGCGCGTCGACAGCCGCCCCGGCGCGCTCGGCCAGTTCGGGCGCAACCGCGTCGCCGTGTTCGGCGCCGTGCTGATCGGCGTGATCGCGGTGATCGCGTTGGCGGCGCCCATCCTCCCGCTCGCCAATCCCGACACCACCGATCTCGCCCGCCGGATGGCGCCGCCCTTCTCGCACCACGCGCTACTCGGCACCGACGATCTCGGCCGCGATATGCTCTCGCGCCTCGTCTGGGGCACGCGAGTGAGTCTGGTCGTCGGCGTCGTGGCGGCCTTCATCGCCGCCACCATCGGCTCCACCATCGGCATTCTCGCCGCCTACTACGGACGCTTCGTTGACACCGCCCTCATGCGCGGCATCGACATGCTGATGGCGTTTCCATACCTGCTGCTCGCGCTCGCCATCGTGGCGGTGCTCGGCCCCAGCCTCACGCACGCGATGATCGCAATCGTCATCGTGAACGTGCCCTTCTTCGCCCGCACCGTGCGCGGCACCACGGTCGGCCTGCGCCGGGCGGACTTCATGGCCGCCGCCCGCCTCAGCGGCCAGTCGAGCGCGCAGATCATCGCCTTCGAGCTTTTCCCCAACGTGCTGCCGGTGGTCGTTGTCACGGCATCCACCTCGATCGGCTGGATGATCCTGGAAACCGCCGGCCTCAGCTTCCTGGGATTGGGCGCGCAACCGCCGATGGCCGATCTCGGCGGCATGCTGGGCGACGGCCGCAACCTGCTCGAAGTCGCGCCGCATGTGGCGACAATTCCCGGCATCGCGATCCTGCTGATCGCCGTCGGCGTGAACCTGCTGGGCGACGGCGTGCGCGACATCCTCGACCCGCGCCTGAAATCTGGTGGCCTCGCCCGCATTCGTGCCGCGACCGAGGTCGCCCCGCGTGCCGATCGCCTCGCGCGTCTCCCACCGGAGGGCCACGAGCAGGGTGCGCTGCTGCAGTTGCGAGGTCTGGACACACGGTTTCGCGTTGGGCGTTCGGTGTGGAACGCGGTCAACCAGGTCGACATGGTCATCCGTCCCGGCGAGGCCATTGGCATCGTCGGTGAATCAGGTTCGGGCAAGACGGTGACGGCGCTCTCCATCCTCGGGCTTGTCGCGAGCCCGCCCGGGCGGATCGATGGCGGAGAGATCCTCTTCAACGGCGAGGACCTTCTCGGTCTCCCCGCCGAACGGCTGCGCGCCATCCGAGGCGACCGCATCGCCTACGTCTTCCAGGACCCGTTGACGACTCTCAACCCGTTGCAGCCGGTAGGCGTTCAGGTGATGGAGGCCATCACCACGCATCAACGGCTTGGCCGCAGGGACGCCTGGGGACGTGCGGTGGCGCTGCTGGAGGCCGTCGGCATTCCTGAGCCTGAGCAGAAGGCGCGCGCCTATCCGCATGAGTTGTCGGGCGGCCAGCGGCAGCGCATCGGGATCGCGATGGCGCTCGCCAATCAGCCGGACCTCGTCGTCGCGGATGAACCGACAACGGCGCTGGATGTGACCACACAGGCGCGCGTGCTGAAGCTGCTGGCCGAGCTTCGGCGCAAGAACGACGCCGCCATGATCTTCATCAGCCACGATTTCGGTGTCGTTGCCGACCTCTGCGACCGCGTCTATGTCATGTATGGCGGGCGCGTCGTCGAGAGCGGCCCGGTGCGTGATGTGCTGCAACGGCCCGCGCATCCCTACACTGCGCGACTGCTCGCCTGCGTGCCGAGGATCGGGCAGGGGCGCCACTCGATCCAGCCCATCCCCGGCCTGCCCCCGCCGACCAACGCCCTCCCGCCCGGCTGCGCCTTCGCACCACGCTGCAACCTCGCCATCGACGCCTGCCGGTCGGGCGACATCGCTCTTGCGGCGGTCGGCACCGAACACGCCGCCCGTTGTCTGCGCAGCGCCTTGGTGCTCGCGGAGGGAGTTGCATGATGACCGACACCGGCCCCCTCATCTCCATCCGCAACCTCGTCCGCGTCTATGACGGCCGCCGGCCGTCGCTCTTCGGCACGCGGTCCCGCTTGCGGGCGGTCGATGATGTGTCGCTCGACGTGCCGCGCGGGCGTACGCTGGGCATCGTGGGAGAGTCGGGCTGCGGCAAGTCCACTCTCGCACGGATGATGGTGGGGTTGCTGCCGCCGACCACGGGCGAAATCCTGATCGGCGGCAAGCCCATCGGCGGCTATGACCGCCGTGCTTTGTCCCGCCGTATCCAGATGGTGTTCCAGGACCCCACCGGCTCGCTCAACCCTCGCCGCACCGTCCGTCGCACTCTAGAGGCGCCGCTTGCCGCCTTGCGCGGGCTCGATCAACGGGCGCGGGCGCAACGGATCGAGGAGTTGATGGGGCTCGTGGGCCTCAGGGCGGATTTTGCCGATCGCTACCCGCACGAGTTCTCGGGCGGGCAAAGCCAGCGCATCGGCATTGCGCGGGCACTGGCGGCCGAGGCGGAAATCCTTGTGCTGGATGAGCCCGTTTCCGCATTGGATGTCTCCGTGCAGGCTCAGGTGCTGGCGCTGTTGCAGGATCTACAGCGCCGGCTAGGGCTGTCCTATGTCTTCATCTCGCATGACCTCGCCGTGGTCGATGCGGTGGCTGACGAGGTCGCTGTCATGCAACGTGGCCGCGTGGTCGAGTTCGGCACGCCCGACAGAATCTTCACCACGCCAAGCCACGCGTACACGCGCGAATTGCTGGCGTCGCATCCGGGTAGCGCGCGCGCTTGACGTTAATGCTGTTCCGCAACGCTGTTGAATTTCATTATGAAGTTCGGGGAGATCATCGCGCCGTCTTCCGTGGGGCTTGTCACCTTGATGCAGTCGGCGTCGCTCGGAAAGAAGTGGCCTGAGAATAGGACGTGCTCGCCGACGTGCAACTGGGACACGGTCTTGAACAGGTCGGAGGCTGGTTCGATCGACGCTGCATCGGCGGTGCCGGACGAGCTACCGTTCATCGTTCCGACCGTGACACCATCGGCCAGTTTCACCACCAGCACAGCGCGTCCCTCATCGCCGCTGGAAACGTCTGACACTGTACCGGTCCAATCATTGGCATCTTTAGCATTGCCGAGAAGCGCGCAGAGATCGCCCGCGCGATTTGCGCGCGCTCCGGCACTCAGGGATTGATCGTTGGAGTTTTCGTAACTCGCTTTGCCATCCTGGAGAATATCGACGAACTGATCCTCGATGGCCTTGGCGATCATGAGCATGTCATCCATCGCCATCTGTGCAGCGGGAGCAGGAGCAGGAGTGGGCGAAGGCGCGGGCGTGGGTAAGGGCGGGGGCACCGAAGCGGGCAAAGGCGCCGGAGCAACAACCGAAGATTGAAGCGCAGCCGGCGCGACCACAGGGGCCGGCGCAGGCACAGGCACAGGCGGGGGCATCGTCGTCGCGACAGGCGTGGTGGCATCGGGCAAAGGCTTGGAAACGATAGTGGATGACACAGATGCGGATGGCGCGGCACGAGCCAGTCGGACGTGCGAATGGTGGTGCCGGGCGGTCGCCACCCGAACCGAAGCCTTGAACTGCTGCGGTATGTTCTCCACCATCTCACAGCGCTGCAGACCCTGGGCGGCTGCGGCAGAACCCTTGAGGCTCAGCGACACCGGTGTTTCACCCTCAAGCGCCACCGTCATGCTGCCTCTGTGCGCAAACAGGTGGAGGAAAGGCTCCAACGTCTGCTTGGTCAAACTGGCTTTGAACTGGCCAAATCTGATGGTGCCCGGAATAGCCAGCGGCGACGATCGGTACGTCCCGATCATGAGCTGTGACTCGACGGTCTGCGATCGGGGCCGCACACCGCCATCATCGAAAACCAACGTCAGGTGCTGCGGCGGGCTTGCGGAGTCCGCCACCCACGCGATCGCGCTATGCTCGCCGAAACCACCGAACAGCGTACAGATTTTGCTTCCGGTCGCCGAGTGCCCTTGACTTACGCTCCAGCCGATCACGGGGAGAGATGCGTGCGCATCGGCGAGAGGTGGAGCGGCAACCGCGAAGAGACCCGCAAACAGGTATCGCTTCATTCACCGATACTCCAGCTCTCACATGAGAATGCCGATCTAACCACATGAGATGGAAGGTCAATAGCTCTTCTGGGGAGCAGTTGGGAGCGCGGCGCCCACGCCACCTGCTCCAGGCAAGAATTAGTGCGGCTCTCGCAACTGCCAAGCTACACGCGACGCGGGAGATCCGCGGTCTCGTAGAACACGCCGAGGATCACAGGCGGCTTCGTAAGCCTGTAGGCGATCCAGTAGCGTCCGGCCTTGATCCAGGCCCGCTCCCCGCGCGCGAGTTCGGGATAGGGCCGCGGGGCAGGAAGTCCGGCATGTGGTTCCGTCTCGATCCGCTGCTCCGCTTCGGCGAGCGCCGCTTGCAGCCGGATCACCGCCTCGAGGCGGTCAAGCCGTTCGTAATGGTCTCGAAGCGCCTCAATCTGTTGCCGCGCCTCGGCGGCATAGATCATTGCGGCTGATGGCGGCTATCCGTTTCGGCCTCGGCCTTGCGCCGCTGCATACGCTCGATACTGGCGGTCAGTTCCGCATGGACGGCCGCACCATCCGCCACGCGACCGCTAGCCAGGTCCGCCTCGGCGCGGTCGAGAGCTTCAAGCCATCCCACAGGGGGGGGGAGGGGGCGCACGTCATCCATATCCTGTTGATACGGCATTGGCGTCAGGATTTCCACCTGCGAACGCCGCACGCCGACACAGCGACACGCCGCCCCTATAGCGGGCCGCGCAAAGCCGGATAGTGCGCGGGATCGCCCTCGTCGAGCATCCGCATCGCCGGGATCAAGGCACCCCAGCTGTAATACCTGTCGCTGTCGGGGCTGTCGTCGCCGGCCGGGTCCGCTCGGTGGAAGTTCTCGCGGCAGATGCGCGCCTCCCGCCAGCCGGGCTCGAACATCCGCCAGGCGCGGTTCGCCACTTCGCGTGCCAGGTCGAGGCGGCCGTGGCGGCGCAAGGCCTCCCACACCAGGAACAGATGCGGCGGCCAGATCCGCCCGCGCCAGTAGACGTTGTCGGCGCTCGCCGGGTCGTCATGCGCCGAGGAGGGCAGCACGCGCTCGCCCCAGAACTTCTGAGGGTCAAGCAGATACTTCTCGATGAGGACATCGGTTTGCGCCTCGGTCGCCGCACCCGCCAGCAGCGGGTAGAAGCACGTCACGGAAAGCGACGGCTCAAAGGCGCCCGACCAATGCCGGCCGGCGAACACCTGGCGTTCCGCGTCCCACAGCATCGTCGAGATGCGCTCGTTGAGCCGCGCCCCGGCGGCCCGCAGTTCGGCGGCCAGAGCCTCGTCACCCAGCACCGTCGCGATCCGGGCGAGGCACTGCGCGTCGAGCGAGATGAGGCTGTTGAGCCCGGGCTCGGCCATCGTCAGCGTATGGGTGGCGAAGTCGAAACCAGCGCTGTCGAAGATCGGCGCGTTGTCCATGAAGGACTCGTCCATCGCCCCCTGCTTGGTATGGACGAAGGCGCCCGTCCCCGTGGCCGAACTGCCGTATTCCATCAACCCGTTGCCATCCCCGTCCCGGTGCGTGTGCCACCAGCGATGCGCCCGCAGCAGCGTCGGGAAATGCTCCGCCAGCATGGCGCGGTCGCCGGTCATCTCGAAAATTCGCCACAGCACGTAGGCGGCGATCGGGGATTGCGAGCGGTCGATCCACTCCTGCGAGGCGGTGCGCAGGCAGGCGAGATTGCCCTCCGGCGACTGATATTCCAGCGCCGCCTCGAGGTTGGCGCGCGCCATCGGGAAGTCCCCGGCCAGCGCCGCCAGCAGAGCGTGGAACAGCATGTCGTTGAGCCAGATGCCCCAGCCGGAAAATTTACCAACCAGCCAGTTGCGGGTGAGAACTGTGGTGGGCCGATGGTGCGCCACGTCCCAGATCGTATTCCAGGCGATGATGTCGCGCACGGCGCTGCTCGCGACGTCGGTCGGCGGCGGGCTGAACTTCCCAGGCTCGGCAAGGGCTGCATTGGCCGCCCGCTCAGCCATGAGGCGGTCGGTGCCCAGTGCGACGGCAACGTCGATCTCGGGGTGCATCTGCGCGTTGAAACGCAGCACGCCCCAGCGTGCGGCTGCCTCGGCGCGAGGCGGCGCGTAGTAGCCGCGCGTGCGCAGGTCGGTCTGGAAGGTTTCGATAGCCCCATACGCGCCGCCGAAGACCGCGGGATCGGCTGAGGCAACCGAGGCCCAGAGCGACCGGTGCCGGCCCATCAGGCGCGGAGGCGCCGTGGGCGGCATCGGCTCTGGGTTCTCGACGGTGATCCAGGGCTCGCCGGCTCGCCAAGGCCCGGGGCCGCCGCCGAAGTCGAGAAAACCCACCTCCAGCGTCAGCCAGAAGCGCAAACCCCATTCGCCCAGTCTCAGGATACGCAGACGGGCGCGGACCGTGTGCGGGTTCGGCTTGACGTAGGTCACCTCCATCTCGCTGCCGGCGAAGGCGATCCGGGCCCGGATGAAGCGGCCGTCCGAGGCATGTTCCAGCAGCGTCACGCCGGGCCCCGCGCCGAGCAGCCGGTAGGTTCCGTCGGCGCTGCTGAACGCAGAGAAGCGGAGGCAGAGGCCGCTCGGCAGGTGAACCATCGCAAGCGGATCGCCCGCGTCCCACGTGTTCCATTGGCGGTCGGGTCCGACGGTCACGGCAGCAGCCGCGCCTGGCGGATGCGAAGCCACACGGGCTTGCCAGCGGTCCACGGCCCCGCCGCCAGGATGTCGGGCGAGAGCGCGAGCACCGAGACCGGCTGACCTTCGACCTCGACCCGGATGGTCACAACCGGGCCGCCGAACTCCGTCGCGATGAGCCACGCGGCAATGGCGTCCGGCGGCTTCTCGCCATCGGCCGGGACGACGGTCATCTGCTCGGGCCGGACGGCCAAAGTCTGTGGCCCCTTGCACCCGGCGGCGATGGTGTCAGCGAGTTCCGGGGGCGGCAGGAAGACCTGGCCGCCGATCCGCGCGGCGGCGCCTTCGAAGGTGACGCTCAGCAGGTTGATGGCACCAAGGAAACCAGCGACGAATTCATCGACCGGATTTCGATAGATGTCGGCGGGCGCGCCGGCCTGCCGCACCACGCCGGCCTCCAGGACAAGCACGCGATCGGCGAGGAACAGCGCCTCCTCCTGGTCGTGCGTCACCATAACCGTCGTCACGCCCGTCTCCGCCTGGATGCGCTTGAGCTCCTCGCGCACCTCCTGCCGAACGCGGCGGTCGAGCGCGGAAAGCGGCTCGTCCAGCAACAGCAATTCCGGCTCGATCACCAGCGCGCGGGCGAGCGCGACGCGCTGCTGTTGGCCGCCCGACAGCATCGATGGCCGCCGTTGGCCGAAGCCGGTCATTCGGACGAGGCGCAGCACCTCCTGCACGCGCTGCTCGCGCTTGGGCTTGGCAACGCCGCGCATCTTGAGGCCGAAGGCGATGTTCTCCGCCACCGTCATGTGTGGAAACAGGGCATAGTTCTGAAAGACCACGCCGATGTTGCGATGCTCGGGCAGGCTGTCGGTGATGTCGTTGCCCGAGATCATCACGGCGCCCCGGTCGGCCGGGGTAAAACCGGCAACGATCTTGAGCAGCGTCGTCTTGCCCGAACCGGAGGGGCCGAGGAGGGTATGGAACTCGCCCCGCGGCACATGCAGGCTCACATCGCGCAGCACCTGCACGGTCCCGAAACCTTTCGCGACCATGCTGACAAGAAGGCCGGCGTCGTTCGGGCTCACAGCGCGTCACCTGCCGGCAACCCGGCGTTCCGTAGCCCAAGACGGTGCAGCAGCAGAATGAGGATACAGGTTGCGGCCACGATGATGGTCGCGAGCGCGTTGAGGTCCGGCAGGTATCCGACACGGATGAGAGTGTAGATTTTCAGCGGCAGGGTCTGCACGCCGAACGGCGCCAGGAAATACTGGATGAGGAAGTTGTTGAAGGACACCATGAAGGAGATGAGCGTTCCGCTGAGGATGGCGGGCAGAATGAGCGGGACGCTGATCCGGAGGAAGGTTGTGAGGGGGCTCGCACCGAGCGACCGGGCCGCATGGTCCAGATCGGGGTCCAGCGTATGCAGACGCGCGGCGACGATGAAGACAACGTAGGGCAGCGTCGTCGCCAGCAGCCCTAGGTAGATCGCGAACAGGCTGCGGCCGATCCCGATCGCGTTCATCACCAGCAGCATCGCGAGCCCCAGGATCAGCCACGGCACGGTGATGGCGGCGAGGAGCGCCACCCGCAAGATCGTGCCGCCGAGGCGAGAGGCCCGCCGGTCGAGCCAGATCGCCGCCATCGTTCCGAAAACGGCCGCGCTGATTGCCACCACGAACGAGAGTTCGAGCGACAGCCATGTCGGGCCGAGCAACCCGGACGAGGTGAACAGCGCCACGTACCAGGTGAGGGTGCCGACGAAGGGAAGGGTGCCGTAGGGCGAGGTGTTGAAGGACAGCAGGATGATGATGACGAGCGGCACGAACAGGATGACGAGGCTCGCACCCAGAACCGTCGCCATGGCCGGGCTTATGGCCTCGGCATCGCGCAGCCCCCGTTTAAACGGCTGCGGCATGACGAGCCCTTCTGCCGGTGCCGAGCCATTGGAGAGCAGGCCTTATCGCCGCAAGGAGCCCCGTTAAAAGCAGGGTGCCGAGCAGCAGCAGGATGGACAATGCGGAACCGAACGAGGGATCATCGGCGCGCGTCATCTGGTCGGCGATGACGTTGCCGAGCAGCAGGCCATTCGGCCCGCCGAGGATCGCGGATTCCACGAAAGCGCCGCCCATCGGCACGAAGACCATGACGAGCCCTGACACGAGAGCCGGAGCGGCGAGCGGAAACACGATGTACCACATCCGCCGCCATGGTCCGGCGCCAAGAGATCCCGCCGCGGCCAGCACGTTGCCGTCGACCCTCTGCATTCCGGAGAACAGGACAAATATCATCAGCGGCAGGTTCTCGTAGACCAGCATCACGACGGTCGCCGCCTGGGTATAGAGGATCGAGGCGCCGGGTGCGGCCAGACCCAGCAGCCGCAGCAGGGCCATGATCGGGCTCCCCGGCCCGAGCACCACAAAGATGCTGTAGATCAGCAGCAGATAGGAAGTGAGGTAGGGGATGATGATCGCGAGCAGGATGAGGTTCCGCGTCCGCGCGGCCAAGCGCGACAGCACCCAGGCCGGCGACCAGGCGAGCGCCGCCGTAGCCACCGCTGAGATGCCGGCGGTGAGCAGCGTCTTCAGGGCAAGGCGGAAGTAGAGCGGCGTCTCGAACATCCGCTGGTAGCTGTCGAGCGACAGCGGCGCGTCTGTGCCATCCGGTGCGAAGCTGAACCAGATCAGCACCGCGAGCGGAATGACCACCATGAGCGCCAGCACTCCGGCCGCCGGCAGCAGCAGCATAGGCGTGGTGAGGCTGGAGAGGATGCGCCGCCGCATCATCCGGTCAGGACGCCTTCACGTCTTCCCAGAGCTCGGTCCATTTCTTGAGCTCCTTCGGCGCGATGCCCGTCTGCAGCGCGACCTTCCCCTTGTATGCCAGCAGCGGACCGGCCAGCAGACCGTTCGCCGCGCTCTGCGGCAGGGCCTTCACAGCCGCGGTGTTCACCGGCACCGCCAGCTCCTGGTTTGGCCCCGGCTTGGTGATCCACTGCGTGAAGTAGGCCGGGCTCGTCAGGAAATTGATCCAGGCATAGGCCAATTCGGGATTGGGCGTCTTCTTCACGATCGCCCAGGTATCGCCCCAGACGACGGTGCCGTCCGCCGGCAGGATGTAGTCGAGCGCGTGGCCGTTCTTCTTGAGCGTTCCGGCAAGCCCCGACCACAGGTTGCCCATGGTGATCTCGCCCGTGGTGTAGGCCTTGTTCCAGTCGTCGCCCGAGGACCAGAACAGCTTCACGTTCTTCTTGAGATCGAGCAGCGCGCCGCGAACCTTCGTGAGGTCCGGGTTCTGCGGGTCCTCGCCGAGATAAAGCGCGGCGGTCATCACGGCGGTGCTGGGATCGTCGAAAAAGGCGACTTTCCCCTTGTTCGCCGGATCCCAGAGGACCGACCAACTCGTCGGCGTGGGCGTGACGCTCGGGTTGACGGCGAGCGAGGTGGCACCCTGCACCCAGGGCACGGCATAGACCTCGCCGTTGAGGCGGATCGACGGGTCGCCGCTGAAGCGGGGTTCGAGCGCGCTCCACGACGTGACCTTGGCGGTGTCGATCGGGGCGAGCAACCCCTGCTGCGCCGCGGGCTTCACGTATTCGAGGTTTGGCAGCACCACGTCGATTTTGCCGATGCCGCCTTCGCGCAGCATCTCCAGAAGATCGTCTTCCGATGTGAAGTAGACGTCTTTGACCGTGGCGCCGGTCATGTCCTGGAACATCTTGAGGGTCGCCGGATCGTCCGCGCCGTAGTCCTGCCAGGAGGCGACGGTGAGGGTCTTGCCCTTAAAGCTCTGGCTCTGGGCGCGAGCGACGGCGGGAAGCGCCAGCACGGCACCCGCGGCCAGGACGGCGCGGCGAGAAATCCACATCGTCAAAGTTCCCTTCGTTAGAATGAGAGCAGTCGGATCTTCAATCAGTCTTCGGCAGCCTCGGCGGCCAGGAATCGGTCGAGTTCGTCGCGACCGGGGGCGGTCGCCGGCCCGCGGCGGGTGACGGAAATCGCCGCCGCCGCATTGGCGCGCCGGACAGCGGCGACGGGGTCGAGCCCCTCCATCAGGCCTGCGATCAGCACGCCGGTATGCGTGTCTCCCGCACCCGTGGAGTCGATCATGACGACCGAAGGCGACGGCACCCGCACGGCCTCGTCGCCCATGCAGAGGAAGGCGCCGGCCGCACCGTCCCGCAGGATCAGCAGCGCGCCGGGACGCAAGAGCGGCTGCCACCTCGACCACACCTCGGCGGGATCGCGAACGCCGGTCAGCAACTCGGCCTCGCGCCGGTTCATCGTGAGGATGGAAAGCTGAGGCATCACGTCCCTCAGGATCGCATCAGGAATAGCTCCGGCCAGAGGACCGGGATCGACCACCAGCCGTATCGCCTGTGGCATCTCGGCCGCCCAGCCAGCGATGGCCTCGCCGAGGGTCGAGTAGCAGAGATCGTAACCCGAAACGAAGACCGTGTCTCCGGCAGCGAGCGGCACATCCGGCAGGCGGCGGGGCCCTAGTGCAGCCTCCACGCCTGGGCTGGAGACGAAAGTCCGCTCGCCGTCAGGCTCGACCATCACCAGGCAGAAGCCGCTGTCGCCCTCCGGCACTGGGGGATGGAACGTGGCAATACCTTCGCGCGCCAACGCCGCACTAATGCATTTTCCGTAAGGGCCGGTGCCGTACCAGCCCGCGAAGAGCGCCGGCATCCCCTGGCGCGCCGCCGCGCTGAGGATGTTGAACCCGCCGCCGGCGGCGACGGTGGCGGACGAGCCAATGACATCGCCGCCTCGCGCGGGGAGATGCGGCACGTCGAGACGGATATCGGCGACGATGCTGCCGACGGAGACGAGGCGGGGGCGCTCGCGGCACTCCATCAGCCGGCGGCTCCCGCCCGCAACGCCACCAGGCTCGCGGCCAGTGCTTCGAGGCGTAACTCCGGATTGGCTGCGAGCAGTGCCGCGGCGGCATCGGCGGGAAAACGTGCAGCGCCGTGACAGGCCCCCATGATGGCGCCCGCAATGGCGGCCACCGTGTCGCAGTCGCCGCCTAGGCTGGCCGCGAGGCAACAGACCCGCCACGGATCCTCGGGCGCGACCGAGCAGATGGCGATGGCCGCCGGCACGGCTTCGTTGGTGGCGACCCCTGTGCCGACCAACCGGTAGATGAGGTCGAGCGCTGCATCCTCCGAACATCCGCGGACAAGGCCGAGCGCCCATTCGGTTCGCGCCGCCACGTCGCCGCCGGCGAAGTAGAAGCCGCGCTGCGCCCCGAGCCGGGCCGCCTCGACCGCGAGGGATAAAGCTTCACTCAAGGATGCACCCTCGATGCCGGCGCTGACCGCGGCGGCGACGGCGGAGGCGCCAGCTACTGCGACAGTCGTGTTGTGGGTGACATGGCCCGTCTGGAACACGGCATCGACGAGCCGGCCGAGCGGTGCCGTGGGGAATGCGATGCCGACCGGCGCCACCCGCATCGCGGCGCCGTTGGTGGACCCTGAGCGGCCGGTGAGTTCCGTGGAGGTGCCCTCTGCCGCCAGTTTCAGCGCGAGCCGCGTCGATGGACCGAGAAGATCGAGCGATCCCGCCGCGATCATCCGCGCCTCCCACGCCAGCAGTGCCTTCGCGAACCGCTCGGGGTCGATGCGTCCGCCGCCCTCCACCAGCATCTCGCCCAGGATCACGGCCTGATCGGTGTCGTCCGTCACCCGGCCGGCAGCCATCCCGCGACTGATGAAGTTGTCGTCCGGGCCGGGCTGGAACCAATCGAGAATGCCGTAGCGTTCGGCAATCAACGAACGGGGTTGATATTGCGTCGGCATGCCGAGCGCGTCTCCGATGGCGAGGCCGAGCAGGGCGCCGTATGCGCGGTCCTGGGTGCTCATGCGACAGGCTCGCCGAAGCTGAGCTGCAGCGTGAAATGTGCCGGGTGCAGCAGGCTGCGAACGTGCTCCACCATAGACCCGGCCGCATCATGCACAACGCGCGTGGTGCCGAGAAACGGCTCGCCTTCGGGCTGCTGAAGCTCCCGCGCATCCTCGGCCGACAGGCGTGTGAGATCGATGGCCTCGGTGCCGCCGAGGGGCCGCACATCGAGGACTTCGAGGGTTCTGCGCAACGACTTTTCGACCAGCCCGTCCTTCAGCACACTCTCGAAACCCTGTCGCCAGGGGAGCCTGCTGCGTTCCAGCGAGATCGGTTTCCCCGCCTGCGTGCTTCGCACCCGGTCGAGCGCCAGAAAGCTCGCCCTTGGCAGGTCAAGCGCCTCGGCAAGCGGCACGTCCTCGACACGTTCGAACCGCAGGATCCGCGCCTCCGCCTCGACCCCGTGCCGGGCGAGGGCACGTGACCAGCCAAGCCCATCATCGAGCCGCGCTCCATTGAAGCAGACGAAGGAACCGGCGCCGCTCCAGGTCTCGATAAGGCCGGCATGTTGCAAGCTCGATAGCGCCTGCCGGATTGTGCTGCGGCTCACGTCAAAGCTGCGGGCGAGGTCGATTTCTCCAGGCAGCCGCTCGCCCGGCTGAAAGGTGCCGGTTTGGATGCCGCGCGTCAGGCTTTTCGCGACACGTTGATATTTGGCGACCATCTGTACGAACCTGTCCGGGCCTGTCTGAGCCTGCGCAGCTTTGCCGACGATTGCAAGTGCCTCGCACGGCCGCCTGGGAACTTATCTTCAACGGTTGGCGGCCATCCTGCGATCTGGTGTATCGTCTCGATATTATTCAGGGGAGGTGTTCATGTCCTCAACGTCCGGCGGCAAATCTGCCCGCTTCGATGTCACGGCAATCGCGAAGAGCCTGCCTGAAGCCGCGTCGACGCTGCTCGTCGACCACTATCTGACCGATCGGGAAGCGGCCAGCTCTCGCGTGTTCCGCGTCTATCGGCCGACGCCACCCCATTACCATGCAGGATGCGACGAATACCTGTTCGTCCTGTCCGGGCGGGGGACGTTCTGGATGGAGGACGCATCGACCGAGTCGACTTTCGGCCCCGGCGAGCTTCTATTTTTCGAGCGTGGAATCGTCCATGCGATCCCGAGCCTGCTTGAGGATCCCGTCATCTTCCTGTCTGTTGATACGCCGAGGCGCGACCCTCGAGACATTATCTTCGTCAATCCGGAGGACGGCAGTCCGGCGACCTTCATGGCGCGAAACGCGTGAGGCGGCGGCAACGCTCAAATTCTTTTGGCTGCTCCGTCACGACAGGGTGATAGCCCTTTGCTGGGCCGCCCCCGCGGGCCACTTCCTAGGTCATTAAAACCTCGGAACGGAACCACTCCATGATCCTGTTGAGCCGCTGCCTGCAGGCAGCTTGTGTCATCCTCCCCCTGACCATCGGAGGATGCAGCATGATGGGCGCCCAGAGCAACGGCAGTCCGACAAACGGCGGCGTCGAACAGACAACCGGGCTCGGGAGCAATGGCCCCGCGTCCGGCAGCGGCGGCCCAGGTGCCTCCGCCGCCAGCCACGGCTAGGACCCTTACGGTGGCGTCAGTCCCCGACTGCCGCCACCAGCATTCCTCCCTCAAGAACTCCTGCGGCCGCCAGCAAGCTTGGCTCCTGGGACGGCATGATGCAGGGCATCCTCCGCTGGAGCGGAAGGTGCATTGGCATGCGGGGAAGCCGGGCGAGTTCGCGGTTCATGACCAAAGCTACTTCGGCCACTTCGTCCGGCGTAATGCCATCGTAAAGTGGTAAGCTGATCGCGCGCCCGGCGACATCGTCCGTGATCGACAGATCGCCCCAGACCGAGTGTTCGGCAAAGTAGCTTTGTTGGGCCAGATGCGGGCTGAAGTAGGATGCGCTGCCGATGCCCGCCTCGCGCAAGGCAGTCGCCAGGTCGGAGCGGGAGGCCGCAAGATCTTCGGGTAGCACTGCAGCCGCGAATTGATGGGCCTGGCGATGCTGACGCTCGGGCTGGAAAGTGAGCCCCGGGATCAGGTCCCGATAGAGGTGAACCATCTCCGCACGATGAGCCATACCCTCTTCATAATGCTCTAGCCGCAGGGTGCAGAGCAGCGCACCGATCTCGCTCAGCTTTCCGTTGAGACCGGCCATGGTGGCGCTTCTTGGCGCACCAAAGCCGAAGTTGCACATCTGGCGCAGCTCGGCGATGCGGTCCACGTTCGCGCTGTAGACGATGCCAGCCTCTCCCGTTGAGAAAGCTTTCGTCGCGTGCATGGAGAACACAACCCAGCCGCTGAACCCGGCGCCGAAACCCCGACCATCGCTGCCAATGGTGCCGAGCGAGGCGGCGGCGTCGACCACGACAGGAATGCCGTAGCGATTAGTTATATTCTCGTAGCGAGACAGGTCGATGTCGTAACCGAATGTGGCATAGGGCATGACCACCGCAATCTGGTCGCCATACAATGCCAGCAGCCTCTCCTCGTCCACCGCCGAGGAGCTCCAGGTCAACGGGTCGATGTCGCAATACAGCGGGGTCAACCCGCACCACATCGCGGCATGCGCGGCTGCTGCGAAGGTGAAGGACGGCATCAACGCGTATCGCGTCTGCTTCGGGCGATCCCCTATTGCCTGCTGGATCGCCAGCATGAGACCGATGGTCGCGTTGCAGACTGTCATGCAAGCTCCGGCGCCGCCGAACATCCGCTCGAGCATGTCACGCTCGAACGCGCTGTTAACAGGACCGAAGTTACTGAAGATGCCGCGCTCCTCGATAGCGCGAAGCTGGTCGGCTGCTTCGCTGAGGCGCGGAGGGTTGGGTTTGATCAGAGGGATGCGCATGGTCAGAAGCTTTCAGCGCTGGTCGTGAACTCGGCTGGTGCCTTCAGAATGATCGGCGGCGGTGCGCGAAGGATCGTGACCGGTCGCAGCTTACGGGTTTGTCGCAGAACCGCTCTTACGATCAGCGAACCAACGTCGTGCTGCCAAAGCCAAAGGCCGTTGGCCTGGCCGCGGAAGGTGATCTCGCCCCCCAGCCGGCCACTCGGGACGAAGCCCGCGGCCAACCCGATGCCGAAGAGCCGGGGCACCGGCTGGCCATCGGCGTTGAGGACGCGGCACTCCCTATCGACCAGAGGCATCTGCGGCCCGGTACTCGGGAGGAGATGCAGGGGCGCGCCGTCGCGCCCGACGATCGGCAACATGCGCGGCCGGTAACCGAGGGCGGCAACAACAACGTCAGCATCTTCGATGATGCGCCTTGTGACGGCATCGTCTGTTGTAATGCGGTGCAGGCGAAGCCGGGTCTCAGGCGGCCGGCCGCCCAGGCCGCGCACCTGCATGATCAGCTCACGGGAGTCTAGCCGGAAACCCGCAAGCCTGAACACGCGGCCACTGATCTGGCAGACATCGTCCTCGGTCCACTCGGTATAGCCCTCGCTCAGGGCTGTCTCGCGGTCGGGATAGAAGATCCGGAGTTCGCGGCGGTGAAGCAGTGTGACGCCACCCTCCCCGAAAGCGACCGTCGGCAACCGGTTCAGCAGTGCATGGGCCACCGCCGCGGCACTGGTCGACCCGCCAACGACGACGACCTTCGGTGAGGCTCGGCCGGCGAGCAGGCCCGCCACCTTCTCGAGCCCGCCATTGGTCAGCACTTCGCCGGACTGCATGAGCCGGTCGCCCGCTGCCTCGACAAGCGAGAAATTGCCGATCTGTTCTGCCTGGAGCCGTTCAATCGGCTGGTGACCGCCGGTCGCCAGCACGAGGTTGCGCGCCTGCAGCAGGCGCGTCTGTCCGGTGCGCTCATCGCGAACTTCGACCTGCCAGGCATTTTGAACGCGCGTCGCCTTCAAGGCGGTGTGTCGCGCGATGACGGTGCTCGCGGGCTCGCGCTCGATCATGCGCGAAAGCGCATCCCCGACGAGCGCCAGGAAGGCGCCTGCGTCGCGTAGGGTTACGGTTCCGTCCCCGGCCGCGGCGATCCGCTGCGTCAACGGATGAGTGACGAGCCGCGTGACCTCGCTCGGCTCGTCACCTAGCAGGCAGTCCGTGAACGTGCGACCGCTGCTGTCCGAGTTGATGGCATATCCGCCAATCGACCCGCCGCCGAGCCTCTCCCCTTTTTCAATGACGCCGACACCGCGCTTCAGCAGGTCGGTGAGTTGTCCCGAACGATGAGCCGCAAGAAGCGGCGCCATCCCGCCGGGGCCGCCGCCAATAATCAGGAGATGGAATTGTTCCATTACTGCTGTACCACAACATTCAAGGCCAAGCCGCGGTCCATGATGAGCTTACCCCAAGAAACCAATGATGTTTGTGTGGCTCAGGATGCTCCGAATTTTAGGGCTAACAAGTAGTCCGAAAAGCGTATCCACGACGCTGAAGGTGCTGCTTCCGCCTATGGTCTGAGCCCGATCGGCCCCGTGGACAGCGCGTTGCGAAGAGCTCGCATCGAAGCGCACCGAGACGATGCATCGCCTCCCTGTGTTGCCGGTGCAAAGTCGGAGGCACCGTGGCACGTCAGGCGCTACCCGCTTACCGCACACCTCACTGAAACGTCAACCGCGGCCACCTATCATACAAACGGATGATCATCCTCCTTAGGGAGGTGTGCCTCGCGCCTGAGCGACTCTTTATAGCTCTTTCCATGAAGCCGCCTGCTCGGCGAAACTGCTCAAGGAAAACATCATGACCGACGCCACGGCCTCTCTGGCCGATCCTGTTGAACGGAGGATGGCACAAGGAGGGGCTGATCGGACGCCCGTGGAAACGGCCGCGTACGCGAGCGGAACAGGCGCAACAGGCATGCGTGGTGCCGGACCTGTGTTCGTCGACTTCGACTACACGTTGTTCGGGTCGAACAGCACAGAGTTGTTCATCGCTTCGTGCAGACCATCGCTGTTGGTCGCGATCATCGAGTTCGCCGTACGGCGCTGTATCCCTTGGCGCTTGACCGGGTTTAGCGGCTATTTCCGGCTTCGTGACTTCGTTTGCTGCATGGCCATAATCGTGCTCTGCCCGTGGAGCATTTTCATGTGGCGTCGGCGCGCGCCGAAGCTATTTGAGCGGCACGTGAGCAAACAGATCGCAGCGCGGCTTTCCGAGGCCGCTGCCGATCGCATTGTCATCGTCTCGTTCGGCCTGAATGCTATCATCAGGCCGTTACTCAAGGGCAGTCCTTGGCAGGATGTTCGTCTGATCGCCACCCCCTCGCTGCCGCCACCACAGTATTTCGGCCGCGGTAAGCTTCCGGTCGTTAGAAAATACTTCGGCGCGGCCGACATTGCCGCTTCCACCTTTCTGACAGACTCGCTCGACGACCGAGACCTTCTGGAGGCGTCGGGGGATGGCATCCTGATCGAGCCTCAGGGCGAGACCTGCCGTGCCATCGAGCATCTGTACATTCCGCTGAGATACACGGCACGCGCCAAATACGCGGCAAGCTACGTCTTCGACCAGGTGCTGTTCGTCGAATGTCTGCTGGCCGTCTTCGCGACGGTGACGAGTTTTGACGGCTTGCTGTCCAAGCTTGCCTGCATGCCGTTCTTCACACTCTCTCTCATGTGCATCTACGAAATCGGCTATTTTGAAAACGACATGGTTGCAGCGGCGCGCGAAGATGCGCCGACGTTGACCAAGCATTCCGGGCGCTTCCGGTCCTACCCCATGCAGCCGGCGGCATGGATCTGGGCTGTGGCGGCGGCGGCGGCAGGCGCCTGGCTGGCTTGTTTCACAGGCGTGATGCACGCGGCACAGCTGCCCCGGGCGGCGCTTCTCTGGCTCGGCAGCCTCATCCTGCTGCGCATCGTCTTCTTCGCCTACAACAGGGTGCGCCCGGCGGCGCGGATCGCCGTCTACCCGGTTTTGCAGATGTTGAAGTATCTGCCTCTCTTCCTTTTGTTCCCGGCGACCCCTGCCGGCGCCGTGCTGGCGTTCTGCCAAGCAACCACGATGTCGCTGATCTACCTGGTCTACAGACAGACCGGACAACGCCGTGTCATCGAGAAGGAGCAGTTCCGGACCGCCATGTTCGCGGTCGCGCTCTGCTTCATGGCAACCGCCAGCACAACCGCAGCGCTTGGCGGGCGCTTCGCGCTTGGCCTGCTGGCGGTGTGGTGCCTCGTTCGCCTGGCCAAGGCGCCGATCCTCAGGCTGGTGCGTGGTATCCGGCGCAAAGCGCCGGCGGAGGTCCCTGCCTAGCCACAGGACAAAGAAAAACCCCGGGTGATTTCGCCGGGGTTGCTTAGTAGCCTTATATGACGGCCGCTGGTATGTTAGCGGCCGTTTTTGCGTACTGTGAGCACTGGTCAGTCTGCGTTGCTCGGGCGCAGGTCGGCGATCATGATCAGGAGCAGTGCTGGAAAGAGCACCGGAGGGAACATGCTGTTGCCGCCATCGAGCAGCAGCAGCACGAGGGTCGGCACGAGCAGGGCCTTCTGCGTGCTCGTGCGTCGCGCGGTGAGCAGAAACAGAAGGTAGAGCACGAATCCGGGGATGCCGAACTCGAGCGCGATTTTGACCGGCGGGTTGATGATGTAGGCCCAGTTCGGCGCCATTGCCAGATGCTCGCTCACCCCGGCTCCCAGGCCATACAGAGCGACCCAAGGCTCCCGCGCGAGGACGTAATTCGCAAGCAACCAGGGGGTCACAAACCGAAAGTGGCCGCTGGACCCGATCTGCGAAAATTCGCCAGTGCGATCGAGAAAGAATTGAAACCACGGTGGAAAGAACACGGCCAGAGCCGCAATCGCCAGAAACCCGACTGCCGCAGTGACAAAAGAGAGGATCAGACCGCGGATGCCCAGGCTGAAGGACGCGGTCAGAACGAAGCCTAGGATCATCAGCCAGCCGGTTCCCGACAATGAGGACAAGAGAGCCGCCGCGAACGCGCCGACGAAGAGGATCCGGCGGAACATGAGTATCTCGATGATGATTGCCAACGCCATGAACTGGGAAAAAACAGACGGCTCCACGAGGAACAACCCGTTTGACTTCATGTAGTGGCTCGTGCCGATCGGAATGACGGTGTTGAACGGGCCTTCGAGAAGCATGTTTGCCGGGACGAAGCTCTTGAACGAGAACAGGCTGACACCGGCAAACTGAACGACGAACTGCACGAGGCCGGCGATCGCCAGGGCCATGAAGATGGCGTTGACGAGCCGAAAGAACTTTCTCTCATCGACCGGTTCCGAAAAAACCAGAAGACCGAAACTTGACAGAGCGATGAATTCCACGAGCGACATCCAGCTCGTGGCTGTGCCGAAGCTGTTCGGATAGGCAGCCTGAATGGCGCTGCCGATCATGATCCAGGTCAGCAGTGCGATGAAGATCATCATGCGTCCGCGGCTGATCGCAAGGCCGCTCTGCATGACGCCGTACGCCGCGAGGAGCAGCCCGACAGGTCCCACCACGCTCAGGTAGGACGTGCCGCTGAAAATACCGATGCGCTGCAGGACGATCGCCGATATCAGGACTAGCGCTGTGAAACGCAGGGCGTACGCCTCTTGTCCCGCAGCGCTGTCGGAGCGATAGGAAACGGCGGCCGTCGGGTTCGCGTACATCATCACGGCTGCCGTGCCTGGTGTGTAGGCCTGGCGACGAAGCTTGGCGTGCTACAACGCGATTGTAGATGCACTTTAAACCTCATATGTTACGGTGCCTCGGTGCACTAGCCTCAGAAGGCTCTTCGAAAACAATCGAAACGCGATATTAAACCTAGGTGCAGGCGCGGTCCGAGCAGGTTGAGCACTAGTTAATTACTGCATCTGTAGACCATCGTCAGATTGCCCAAACGACGTATTTGACTGTGGCGTGGGGAGCCGTCAGTTCTTTCATCAAAGAGGACCCCGACCACATGTATCACGCACGACTTGGCGCGGCCTCCGAAATGGGGCGTAGCGCCTACTCTCTTGACAGATTCGCACCTTTGTCGGGTGCTTCAATCTGCCAGGGGCTGCATGCGCGCCCACGGTTCGACCACACTTTCCGTCTACACCCTCATCACGGATTGGAACGAGGCGACGTTCCTTCTGAAAATCGGTAAGATGACGGCTCGCACGGCACATAGAGGTGGCGACGTAATCATCGTCATTCCCGCTCACAACGAGCAGGAGTATATTCGGGATGTCATCTATTCGCTTCAGTCCGATCTGGATTGCTCCGAGGCGCTAATCGTCGTCGCGGATGACGGAAGCACTGACGCCACTCAATCGATCGTGGAACAGATCGGACGATTGGATCGCCGTGTCGTGGCGTTCGGCTCGCATAGCCGACTCGGTGTCAGCGCGTCCATCAACCGCGCGGTCAAGCAGTTCGGGGCTGGCTACCGCTGGCTCGTGCGTGTCGACGCACACGCGGAATATCCGCCCAACTACGCCTCCCGGCTGGTTCAGGTGGCGGTAGCGCAGGGTGCTACCGCGGTTGTGACGGCAATGACGAGTCGCGGCAGCACGTGCTTCCAGCGCGCCGCTGCGGCATCTCAGAACTCCTATCTCGGGACCGGCGGCTCGGCGCATCGGATGGTGGGAGGGGCCGGCTCCTGGGTTGAGCACGGTCACCATGCCCTTGTGGCGCTCGACAGTTTCGTCGCCGCCGGCGGCTATGACGAGACGTTTTCGCATAATGAGGACGCCGAGCTTGACCACCGTATCCTCGACGCAGGGGGACGCATCTGGTTGGAGCCGGATCTGTCGATCGTTTACTTCCCGCGCAAAACTGCGCGGCTGCTTGCACGCCAATACTACAAATATGGTTTCGGCCGGGCGATGACCGTAGCTCGCCACGGAGGACGGAGACGCCTGAGGCAGATCCTCCCTCTCGGCATAGCGCCGGTATGGTTCCTGTTGCTTCTGTCTCCTCTCTTCCCGCTCGCAGCTCTTCCGTTTCTGGGCTGGGCGGCGATCTGCGTCTGCTTTGGGCTTGCTTTGAGCGTCCGGGGTGGCGTCTGCGCCGCGCTATCGGGGCCCGCGGCAATGATCATGCAAACGGCGTGGTCGCTTGGCTACTGGACGAGCATTCTTGGCAGACGGAAGCCGGGACCACCCCCGACAGAGCTGACGCTACGGCCCTTGCCGCGAGTTGAGCAGCCTCTCGTTCCGCACGGGCATGAAGCATCGGGCTCCGGGCCAGACACGTGGCGGCCGCTGTGACAGGTGGATCCCTTGGCCTGATGCGGAAAGCGATTGACCCACAATGCCAGTAACCAGCGGCCGGACAGCGAATTCGCTGCTTTGGAGCGCCGTCGAGAATGGCAGCCTTGCCATCATATCCTTCGGCTCTCTGATCGTTTTTTCGCGGCTGCTTTCCGCGTCGGACTTCGGGTTGTTCTCGATCGTCTCGGCGATCGCGGAGTTGCTCGGGATGGTGGTGACCATGCTGTTCCACGACGCGCTGGTGCAGCGTGTCGAGGTCAACGACTACCATTTCGACACCGCGTTCACGGTGGGCTGCGCGATGAGTCTCGTCATGCTGGTCGCCTGCTGGGGCTTTGCCGTGCCGTTCGAGCACCTCGTTCATATGCCCGGTGCGGGCAAAGTTCTGGGCTGTATGGGATTTGTCTTTCCCTGCCTTGCAGTCAGCGCGACGATCGTGGCGAGGCAGCGCCGGGAGTTCGGGTTCAAGGCTCTTGCGATCCGTTCGCTGGCCGGGCGCGTTCTGGGCGGCGTCATCGGCATTGCCGCAGCCTTGTGGGGCGCCGGCGTCTGGAGTCTCGTGTTCCAGCAAGTCGTGACGGCGCTCATCGGTTCACTCGCACTATGGTTGACCTGTGATCGCCTGCCGCGGTTCCGGTTCCGTGGCGTCGAGTTCCGCCAGCTCCTTACATTTGGAGTTTTTGCGGTCGGCGGACTGTTCGTCGCTTTCTCCATCAAGCGACTGTTCACGATCTTCGCAGGCCTTTTCCTTGGCGTGGCCACGGCGGGATACCTTAATCTTGGGTTTCGCGTGGTCGACGTCTTCTGGTCGATTTCGGCGACCGCCGTGGGACAGGTGTCTCTGCCGATGCTTGCGGGACTGCAGACAGACTCCATCCGGTTGAAGCGCGCATACCGACGCTCGGTGGAATATGCTTGTCTCCTGCTCTACCCGTGTTTCGTCGGCATCGCCGTCACGGCACCGGAGCTGGTCGCGATCATCTTTGGCAAGCACTGGGCCCCGGTTGTACCATGTGTTGCCGCGCTCGCGGTATTGGTGCTGGTGCAAGCGCCGCGCCTGTTCACCACCCCTGTGCTGACGGCCGTGGGACGCCCACGAGATCCTCTCTTTGCCGTGGCCATCGAACTCGTGTTCATGCTGACGATGATCGGCGTGTTCGGACTCCACAGCCTCATGTGGGCGACCGGGCTATGGATCGCCAGCGAATGCATGCAGATACCGGTTTCGACCTGGATACTTCGCCGCGCCACCGGGTTCAGCTTGGCTGATCAATTTGGCGGTGCGGTGACGCCGCTGCTTGCCTCGATGGCCATGGCCTGCGTCGTGGTGGCGTTGCGCAGGCTGCTGCCCCCAGACCTCGGCGTGGAGCCTCGGCTGGCGATGCTCATCCTGGCTGGCGTTGCGGCCTACTTTCTCTCGCTTGTGTTGCTCAACCGTAAGCTCATTCCTACCTTTTTTGACTTCATCAGGTCCGGGTTCTTAAAAGTCAGCGGCTGACCGCTCTCGGAGGAACTCGCCCATGAACCGCATTAGAACCGGCTTGTGCGGTATTGTGCTTGCGTTGTGCCTGACGACCGCCTTGACCATCCCCGCATTGGCCGGTTCGGCGGGAAGCGCCGGTCCTGCCCCCGACATGCCGCCGGCATCAACACGGCACTATCTCAGCGGGGTATATGCCGGCCCTACCGATGACAGCACGCCCACGCTCATGGGCTATCGCTGGGACTACACGATCGGCCGGTCCTACCAGGACACCTGCGCGGGCTGCGGCGTTTCCGGCCTCAGCTATCTCCACGGCTACCCCGTCGTGATCGACATACAGCATGTGCAGCCGAGCTACCCGGATTTCAAAGCGGCGGCGGAGGGGCGCTACGACACCTACTACCGCCAGACGGCGGCGGCGCTAGCTCCCTATGCCCACGAGATATACGCGGTCCGCATCGACAGTGAATTCAACGGGTCCTGGGCGGTCAGCACGCCATTCACAGGTTGGTTTCCAGTATCCAGGTCAACCTGGATCGCCGGCTTCAGGCGCCTGGTGCTCGCCGTGCGACAGGAGTTGCCAAACGCCAAGATCATCTGGAATCCCAACATCGGCCAGCACGACCCGTTTCCCTATTACCCCGGGGACGATGTCGTCGACCTCATCGGTCCAGATGTCTACTGCAATCCCGCTCACTACGGATCGGCCGCCGCCTGCTGGAAGGACTTCCTCGGCCACGCAAACGGGGTCAATCTGAATGCCATTGCGAGCTTTGCGCTAACACATCACAAGGCGCTCGCGATTCCGGAATGGGCCGACCTCTTCGGTGACGGCTTCTTTATCAAGCAGATGCAGGAATGGATGGATCAAAATAACGTCGTCCTACAGTCCTACTGGGACAGTGGAGACGACCTGGGCAGGCCGGGAAGCCTGCTCGACCTACCAACCAATCAGAAGGCCTATGTCAAGGCCTTCGGACACCGCCCCTATGCCGGAACCTTCTGGAGTTCCATTCTCCCGATCCCTGCTGGCGCGACGGAGCATTGAGAAGCCACCTTCTCCCAATCCGTACCGACCGCCATATGCTTTGTTTCAAGATGCGTGATCAGAGCCGGCTCCGGCGCCATAAGGATCCGATGCCTGGAGGGCTTCAGGATGCGCATCAGGCTGTACAGATTGATGCCCATTCGCACGCCGCAGATCGCCGCCCGACGAGCAAATCCGCCGGATGTCTCGCTATTAAGCAGCGTCTGAACCAGCGATTTCATGGGATAGGGCGTGAACCCCTGATACATGAGACACGTCGTGTGGTCGTAGGCGCCACCCGTGTACATCGCACGCATCATCATCGCGTGGTCTTCGACGAGAGCCTGCACGCGGACGCCGAAAGTCGACGTAGTGCTCAGGGCACGGCGCCAAGGATGACCGTTGATGAGCGTCACCTCGGAGTCTGACCATCCACGCGGTTTGCGGTGAACATCCTCGAACGCGGTTCCGTTCGGCTCGCGCATTCCAATCAGGGCGTAGAGACCAAAATAAGCGGCTTCTGGAAACGCTTCTGTTGCAGCAAGAAGATCCACGAAAGCGTGCGGCTGGTAAAGATAGTCATCTTCCGCAAACCAGACCAAATCATCCTTCGGCCAGGATCGCACGATCGGAAGTTCCAGAATTGCCTTCAGCGATCCTCTCATACCCAAGCGCGACCGCATCACCACCTCGCCTGAGGCTTTCATAAGTTCCAGGCGATTGTCAGGGATGGGACCGTCATTCATGAAGATAAGCTCTGCCGTTCCAGGCTTCAGTTGCTGAAAAGCCTGGATCAGAGAGATGAGCGAAAGGCGCTTGCTGTAGTAGTCAGGTCGCCCCTTCTTGTTCTCTCCGGCATAGGATCGACTGATTATATGAAGCACGCAGTTTAGCTCCAAAAACGACACCGCCCGAAGCATCATGCAGCAGATGTTGGGCTTCTCGCGCGGTCTTAGCCAGTGAGCACGGCCGGTGGAATACCTTCTTCCGCCCAAGCGCCGAGATGGCATCATTCCTAAGTGGCGGTCGAAGCTAAGTCTATTGTTCAATGGTCGGTTAAGCCGGCGGATGCGGTAAGAAGCGGTGGTATGAGTTCCTCAAGCAATCGAGCCGCCTCGGTTATCTAATGCGCACCGGGCCGCTCCTGGCCTTCCAGTGAGAGTTTAGGGACTTCATGATTTGCACCATTCAAACGGCAGGCGCATGCGCATCGCTTTGATTGATCCCTCGCTTTTTTCATTGCCGTATGATCGTGCTTTGGCATCGGGCCTGGGCCGGATCGGCCACACGGTGGCGCTGCACGGGCGCGCGCTCCGGTCGGGGGATGGGTCTCCGGGAACGATCGCCATCCACAAGTCATTTTATCCCATCTCGGAAGGTCCGGTTTGCCAGAGCCTCCCAGGGCCTCTGCGTCTTGGCATCAAAGGGGTCGATCACGCCTGGTCGATGTGGCGGCTCCTCAAGCAGCTCAGGCGTGAGGCTCCGGACGTCATCCATTTTCAATGGCTTCCGCTTCCTCTCCTTGACCGGGCATTTCTGAAGGCACTCCGCCAAGTGGCGCCGATTGTGCTCACGGTTCACGACACAAACCCATTCAATGGCGAGGCCTCTGCTGCGATCCAGCGCCAAGGTGTAGGCGCGTGCCTGTTCCAGTTCGACCGCCTCATCGTGCACACGAAGCAGGGCGAGGAACGGCTACAGAAACTTGGAATGCCGAAGGAGCGTATAACCGTACTTCCGCATGGAATGCTGGTCGACCCCGTTCCTACCGCCCCTGATGCCATGGAGGGACGCCTGACGTTCCTGCTCTTCGGAAAAATCAAGCCCTATAAGGGCGCCGATCTCTTGATCAAGGCATTGGCGGGGCTGCCGCCTTCGCTGCGCGCGCAAGCCCGCGTGCGAATCGTGGGAAAACCCTACATGGATGTCTCTGCCCTGCAGGCGCAAGCCGCGGCAGCTGGTGTGATTGTCGAGATTGAAACCGGCTTTGTGGAGGATGAGGAGATTGCGAGCCTCTTCTCTCACAGCACGGTCGCAACTTTTCCGTATCGGGAGATCGAGGCAAGCGGCGTGCTGTTCCTCGCTCTGGCGCACGGTCGCCCCATCATCGCCTCCCGCCTTGGCGCCTTTGGCGAGTTGCTGACGGACGGCCAGCACGGCGCACTCGTGCCTGTCGAAGATGTCCCCGCTTTGACCAAGGCGTTGCAGCACATGCTCAGCGATCGTGCGTTTGCCGCAGCCTGTGCGGCCTCGGTGCAGGAACTGGCTGGCAGCATCCCGGATTGGGATACGATCGCCGACCGCACCGTCGGCGTCTACCGCGATGCGGATCGCGCGCGCGCAGCGTCCGTTGTCGAAAAGCCCGCTCTGACAGTACATCCACTGACCAGCACTTCTCGATAAGAGCCGATGTCAAACACACCTGAGGCGCGCGTAATAGACCCGGCGGTAACCTGCCGCGGGTCGACACGACCGGTATCCAACGAGGGTAAGATAGCACAGACGCCGACTGGCTCCCGCTCGGCATTCAACCCTTACGTCCAGGGAGCGCGGGGAGCGTTCTGTCTGCTGCTCTTCGTTTTTCACGTTGCCAATTCGGGCCTCCCGAGTTTCGGCTTCCTCTCTGCTGGCGTCGCCAATCACTTTCTACTGTCGTTGCAGTACGGAGTTGAGCTTTTCTTCCTGATCAGCGGCTACGTGATCGTCGGCGTGATCCGCAAATCCAGCAGCCCCTGGAAGTTTCTGCGCGATAGGGCGATCAGGATTCTGCCTGTTCTTTGGGCAACGATGCCGTTCGTGCTGACGCTGGAGTATCTCGGGCATCGATTTGGCGTCAATGACATACCTCTTTTCGACCTGTTCCCGATACTACTGGCAAATCTCCTTTGCCTTCCCCCTGTGGTCCCGCTTCCGCTGCTTCATCAAGCAGCTTGGTCTTTGAGTTTCGAATTCAGCTTCTACTTGTTCGCAGCCGTTTCGATCTGGTGGCGGCGCTATCACAGCTGGATGGCCTATCTTCTGGCGTTTCCCATCGCGATGTTTCTCTACCTCCATCCCAGAGCGTGGTTCTTCGTTCCAGGGGTGCTGGTGGCGTCAGGCCTGCTCTCGCACCCGTTTCTACGGCGGTTCACGCGGCATCCCGCACCGTTCCTGGCGCTGTTTCTGGGAGCGTGGTGGGAGGTGATCGGTCTCGATACGAACCAGACCATGTCGGGATGGGGCGCGTCGAGCTTCGTTTTCCTTTTCATTGCTCTGGCTGCCGCGACGATCGCCTTCAAAGGCATAGTCGACGGCGACGGCTGGATCGGGGCGTTGCTGACATCGCGCGTGATGCAGTTTCTGGGGCTGATTAGCTACAGCCTCTACATGTGGGAGTTCATCACGATGGCTGTCGTCAAGCGCGTGATCGAGACATCAGGTCTTCCACTGGTCCTGGGTGTGTGGTCTCAGGTGACGTTCTTCATCCTCGCTTTCCCTATCACCGTCTTCGTGGCATGGATCAGCCAGCGATTGATCGAACAAGGCGTCTGCGGATGGCTCAGAAATCTTGCGAGACGCCCTTCTCATGCGGTCAATCAACCGACCTGATCAACTGGTTGGCTCGTTGGCCACGTTAATCACAGGCTTGCCCCTACCGCCATGACACAATGCTTCCAGCGCCATGGTTGACAATGGAAGCGCTATCCCGCGAGCAGTAATTCTCAAGCAGAACAAGCCCTTAGCTACAACAGCCAAGGATCGACCTAGTCCTTAAGCCTTAGGATGTACTGTCTATTTGGTGGTATAGGCTCGGTAGCGAGCGGATGCCACTGTCGGTCAACGAAACCAGTCCGGCCATATCAGGCCAGACCAGCCGCCTGACTATCTGCCGTGAGCTCAACTCCACCGTTCACATTGAGAACATAATCCATTGTATATGAGGCACCCGGTGGTCTTGGCCTGTTCGAGACAAGCCGCTTTTTCATTGGACCAGCACCCGGCCTTCTCAGGCTTTTTGGGGCAAGACGCATCATGATGAAGAATTTTTGGCGCCGCATGCTGTACGGCCGTCCTCCACGCCGGCCGGCCAGACGGCCGGACGCGGTAATCCCCGCTGCACGGCCACCAGCGCCGGTGCTTGCGAACGAGGCATTCACGCCGACACAGCCCCGGACGGGCCGCGCCGGGCTGATCGGACGCCAGCAGGAGATCGAGACGATCCTGCAAGGTCTCCTCGAAGACAAGGCGCACGTCGTGCTTTATTCAGAGCGCGGGCGCGGCAAGACTTCCCTTTCGAACGTTGTCGTCGACAGGCTGAAGCGTAAGGGACTTATCGTCGTTCGCTACCAGTGCGAGGCAAGCACCACGTTCGACAGCTTCATGCGCGGTTTGGTGCGTAGGTTGCCAGAGTCGCTCCTGGCGTCGCCCGTGCGCATGGAAGCGCTAGAGGGTTGCGAGGCCGCTTTGCCTGCGGGCCCGCTCCGCCCCGACGATGTCGTCACCCTGCTGTCGAGGCTCAGGCTCACGTCACTCATCTGCGTCATAGATGAGCTGGATCGCATCGTCGATCCCGAAACGCGGACGATGCTTGCCGACACAATCAAGCAGCTCTCGGACCGGGGCATCCCGCTGCTCTTCATGTTGATCGGCGTCTCCGACAACCTCGAGCAGTTGCTGGGCCAGCATCCTTCAATCCAGCGTGCCCTGGTCGCACTTCCGCTGCCGCTCCTCTCCGACGAGGAGATCAGCAACATCGTCGAGAAGGGTGCGAAGGATGCCGGGCTGAACTTCCCTGGCGATCTTGTGTCCGCGATCGTCACCGTCTCGCGCGGGATGCCTTATCTTGCTCATGTCCTGGGTCTGCGTGTCGCGCAGGCGGCGGCGCGCCGGAACACGACCCTGGTCAAGCCGGTCGACTACGGTTCGGCTCTCGATCGTCTGGTCCGGCAGGCGCCGTCCGAAGTCCTTCGGAATTATGACGAAATCACGGCGCATGGCCGCGACGAAGGCGCAGCCTGGGCTTTGCGCGTCATTGCGACCTGCCCTCAGGACCCTTGGGGGATGATCCGCGTCGTTGAAACTCCGGGCGAGAAGGCTCTCCTGGGCGGCCAGCGTGTGTCCTGGTCGGGCTGGGTGAAACTGCTCGAGCATGGTGTCGTAAGACGCGTCTTCGGTGATGCGGGGAGCGTCGTGGTGATCCACCGTTCCCTGGTGCAGCATGTTCAGCTGCAGGAAGCTTTGCGGAGGCACGCCGCAATTACCCGCGAAACGGGCATGGACATCCCCGTCCGGCCCATTGCATTCGGCGGCACGACCGTGGCCAGCCTCACGCGATCCTCATAGGTGCAGTAATGGACATGTCAGTGATACCGCTCAGCGGCTCCGCGGAACCTTCCGGCGGCAAGATGCAGCTGTCTCAGATAATGATGACCATGCGCCGAAACTTCTGGATCATCCTGCTCTGTGCACTCATCGCGGCGGGTGCGGCCTTCGGCTTCTCGAAATTGCAGCCAAAGCTGTACACCGCGAACGCCGCGATCGCCATCGAGTCTCAGTCGATCGGCGTATCTGAACTCGCGGGCGCTATTCACAACGACAGTCTCCCGGACCCGATGCCTCTCGTGATGACCGAGATGCAGGCGCTCTCTTCGCGCCCGGTAGTGGAACGAGTGGTTTCCGAACTCGGCCTTGCTCGCCTTCCCGAGTTCAACCCCGCACTGCAACCGCCGAGCCTGGTGCAGAACCTGATGACGCAACTTCGCACGTACATCCCGATGATGCCGGCGCCGGCACCTGCGAAGGACACCGGCAATCAGGGCGTGCTTGCCAACGTCTACAAATCTCTCGTCGTATCGCAGGACAACCGCAGCTTGGTCATTGGCCTGGCGTTCACGTCTCAGGACCCGAAACTATCCGCGTCGTTTCTGAATGACCTGATAGACAGCTACCTGAGCACGCGGGCGAACAGCCGGGCCGGCGCCAATAGCAAGGCCAACGCCGAGATGCTTGCGCGTGTCGATGTGGTTCGGGCAAACCTGAACAACCTCGAGCAGCAGATGCGCGATCTTCGCACCAAGGATGGCCTTGTCGGACTGCGTGCGGGAAGCATCCCCCAGCAGCAGGTGGAGATGCTCGCGACGGAAGCCTCCAACGACAGTCTCCAGCGTGCGCAGCTCGAGGCGCAGTGGGAGCAGGCCAACGCGCTCATAAAGGCTGGCGCCTGGGACGATCTCGGCAGCGTGCTTTCGTCCCCCACCATCTCGAAGCTCCGCGAGCAGGCGAGTGCCGAAAGCCAGCAGGTCGCGGCGTTGCGGACGCAGGACGGGCCGAATTCACCTGAGCTGCGAAGCGCGGAGGCTGACGCCGCGAGTGCGGAAGGTCAGGTTGCGGCGGAAGGCCGGCGCATCGTGAGCTCTCTCGCGACGCAGCTCAGCGTGGCGCGCGCCCAGGAAGCCGACGCCGAGCGCCAGCTTCAGAAGGCTCAGGAGGCCAGTGTCACCTCCGAGAATGCCCAATCGCAGCTTGACGACCTGCAGCAGGAGGTGACCGCGCAACGGGCTCTCTACCAGAACCTTCTGCAGGCAGTTCAATCGACAGCGGGGCAGACCACATCCTCGCTCGTCGACCTCAACGTGCGGGTGCTGAACACGGCGGTGCCGCCCGCGGTGCCTTCCAGCCCGAACACCAAGCTCGCGACCATGATGGGCGGGATCGGGGGCCTCGTCCTCGGCCTGCTGCTCTGCCTGATCCGCAGCCATACGGCCGACACACTCGGCACGACGGACGATGTCATCGCGACGACGGGCCTGCCGGTGAGCGCCGTGATCCGCGGCGGCAACCGCACGCTTCTCGCCCGCGTCCTCGGAAACCCAAGCGGCCAGGAGGCGGAGGCCCTGCGCCTTCTGCGGATGCGGCTTCGCTTCAACGGGCTACCGATCGCGCCGCGCAGCGTTCTGTTTGTCTCGCTCGATGACGGCCGTGAAGCGGCGGACCTCGCCTCTGCCTTCGCTCATGTCGCGTCAGCCGACGGTGAGAAGGTTATCCTCACCGAGGGAAGTTTGCGCGAGCCCCGTCTCGCAAGGCTCCTCGGCATCCAGCAGACGGGTCTGCTGACAGTGCTCGACGGTGAGGAAGATTGGCGGGACGTTCTGCAGACGGGTGAGGCGGCAACTCACCTGGACGTTCTGATCACGCGGCGTCCTGCGGGCGCTCCGCTGGCTCTGCTCACCGGTCCCCATTTCCAGAACCTTCTGCTGGATCTCCATGACGCCTACAACCTGACGGTGTTCAACGGCGCGGCCGCAGCCGGATCCGATACTTTGGCGCTTGCCTCGGAAGTCGATGCGACGGTGCTCATTATCGATGCGGAGAAAGCCAACCGGGCGGAAGTACGGGAGGCGGCTTCGCGTCTCGCTCTTGCATCGCGCCGCCGACTGACGGTCGTGTTTGTCAGCACGAAATAAGTGACGCGGGGCTCTCCCACCGCCAGTGGGGGAGCCCCGCCAGTATTGTGGCTAGTGCGTCGTCGTGAAGCTGAACGATGACGTGCCGTTGCTATCCAGGGCTTTGACACCGCTGAAGATGCTCGATCCGTTCACCGTCACCCCGTTGACGTAGAGGTTGCGATCTTCGGAAGACGAGCCGCCGTAGGCGTCGTTGACGAAGGCAACGCCGAGCGTGTGTGAACCAGCACCGAGGTTCCCCGTGAAGGAGAACGCTTGGGTCGCGTTCGCACTGTGCAGAGCGCTGATCGGCTGCGGAGTGGTGACAGCCTTCCCATCGATGTAGAGAACGAAGTCGGCATTCCCCTGCCAGGCGTCCTCCGACAGGCTCAACGTTACCGTGTCGGCAGGGGCCGCCGCAGTGTGTGTCGCGCCACCGACCGCAAACGTATCCGTTCCGCTAGAGAGCATGGTCGCGCTCGTCCCGGCGTAGGTGGTGCCGTCATAGGCAATGGAGTTGACGTAGAGATTGCGGTCCGTGTCCGGCGTTCCGCCATACGCATCGTTGATGAAGCTCACCTGGACATCGTTGACGGCCGTACCCCAATTGCCCGTCAGCAGGAACGTCCCCGCATCGCCTGACGAATGAAGTGTCGACGCGGTATAGTCTCCCCCAACCTGCTTGCCGTCGACCGACACAGTGAACTGCGCATCTCCTTTCCAGGCGTCTTCCGATATCTGGAGCGCGAGAGTGTCAGTGGTAGGCGGCGCGGCGGCGGGCTGCGTCGCCGTGATTGTGGACGCAGCCGAAGCCGTCTCGCCCGCGGTATCCTTGATGCTCGCGCTGACCGTGGTGGTGACAGCCTTGCCCGCTGCGACCTGGTTCGCGGTGGGCGTGAACACCAGCCCGTTGAGCGTCGTCGCGACGGACGTGGCCGATCCGGAGACGGTCAGCGCGCCGTTTGCGATCTTGCTGCCGTCGGTCGCCGCATTGGGATCCGAGAGCGTGCCGTTCGCGGCGGCGCTTAGGGTGACCGTGGCGGTTTCAGTCTGGCCAGCATTGGCATCGGCGATCGTGACGCCTGTGAATGGCTTCGCGCTGGCAGCGTCGGTTGTGGCGACCGCTGCGGTCGCGGGCGTAATCGAAATGGCCTGTGCCACATCCGTCGCCTTGATCGTGGACGTGGTCGAGGCTGTCTCTCCGGCGGTGTCGGTGATGGCGGCGGTCACCGTCGTGGTGACCACAGCACCGGGCGCCACCTGATTGGCGGTAGGCTTGAATACCAGCCCATCGAGGGCGGTCGCTACCGCCGTTGCCGACCCGGATATGGTCAGGACGCCGTTGACGACCTGGCTGCCGTCTGTGGCGGCGTTGGGATCGGACAGCGTGCCGTTTGCGGTGGCGCTGAGTGTCACCTTGGCCGTCTCCGTCTGCCCGGCATTGGCATCGGTAACCACGACGCCGGTGAACGGTTTGGCGCTTGCCGTATCGGTGGTCGCGACCGATGCGCTTGCCGGCGACACGGTGATCGGTGTTTTTGAGCCGGCGTAACCCGCGGGCGCACCCGCCAGCTCAGTGCCGGCGGTTCCGTTGAGCGGCTGGGTCCACCAGTCGCCGCTCGTGTTCAGCTGGTCCAGTGCCGACCCGGTCCAGAACAGCGTCACGACTTCAGCCGAGGATGGAACGACGGTGCCGTTCTCCTCTATTTGCTGGCCGCTGTTGATCGTCCAGGCATTGCCGGACGTGTCATAGATCGTGCCGGTGGTGCCGTTGAACTGAGTGTTGGCGGCGCTTGTGGCATGCGCCGGTCCGGCCGGGGAGTCCGTTATCGTGGAGGTGATTGATGCGGTCTCGCCGGCAGTATCGGTGACGGCGGCGGTTACCGTCGTCGTGGCGGCGACGGTCGCCGACGTGGGCGAGAACTCCAGCGCGTCGAGGGCGGCCGCGACGGTCGTCGCCGAGCCGGAGATCGACCACACGCCGGATGCGGCGGTGCTTCCATCCGTCGCCGCATTCGGGTCCACCAACGTTCCATGCGCGGTGGAACTCAAGGTGACGATGGCGGTCTCGGTCTGGCTGGTGTTCTTGTCCGTAATGACAACTCCGGTGAACGGCTTGGCGCTGGCCGTACCATTGGTCGTCGCGTTTTCGGACCCCGGTGTCACCGTGATTGGCGTTGCCGTGGGCGTCGTCGTTGACTGGGCGCCAAAATACTTTGCCCAGGCCGCGGCTTCCAGTGGCTTGTCATCCGCCGTATCCGAGAACGCGTAGGTGCCGCCGCCGTTGTCGTCCCAGATGCTCACGAAGTCGACGGTTACGCCGGAGTTCGTCAGCGTCGAAGAAAGCCATTGAACAAAAGTGGGGTTGTCGCTGGTAGGCGAACTTCCGGCACCGGTCTCGCAAATTGCAATGGGCTTACCTTGGGCTTTCGCGAAATCTATCAGATTCTGCAGGCTCAGGGAGGTTCCGCCGCTGGCATCGAGGCTGTATTGGTTAGAAGCGGGATCTGTATAGTAGTGCTCAAGGTTGATGGGGTCTGACGCCCATTGCGCCAAACTCGTGTCATACACCGGGTTGGGGGAGTTTAGTTCCTGCCCGCTCTTATCCCAGTCGTAGAGGGAATACGGGTAGAGATTGTCGTAGACATCCGCTCCGATGACGTCGACGTATTGGTTGCCTGGATACATAGTCTCCGTCGCGTTACCTGCCGCGCTGCCATTGGCGATGCCGGGGTTCCAGATAACCTTCAAACTAACCCCGTCGGCCGCAGCGGCCGAGTGCAGGACGGTGTAGATGTGCTGAAAGGCAGAGACCCAGAGTGCCTGCATTGACGTGCTGCTGCCGACGAAGCCGGGCGTGCTGTTCAGGTTCATCTCGACGCCTGGACGCCAGTACTGCGTTTTAAAGCCGTCGCTGGCCCAGGTCTGCACCATTGACTGCAGCATGCTGTCATACGTGCCGTTCGCATAATTCTGGAGAATCTGCTCAGATGAAGGCGCGTTGGAGCTCGTTGAGCCCATCGGAAGCGCGATGACCGGGATAGTATTCTTGAAGGTCGGCGAGGCTGCGGAGACGCTTGCCGACCAGCTCGTGTTGCTGAGCCAAGCGCTCGGAGCCTGCGTGAAATCAATGTAGCTGTTCTGGAAGACGGGCGTCGCTCCCATGAGGCTGTCGAAGCCGTCGTTGGTCGCGTCGAAAGTCGCCTCTGCCGAGGACCCAGGCGTGTTCGCATTGCCTGTGAAAACACCTAGCGGGAATGGGGTGGATGATGTGGTCGACATGGGAGATCCTCAAGGAAATTCGATGAAGGCCAAAGGGGATTTTAATCAGATTAGTCAACTTGACAAGATTAAAAGTGTTAGAGATTGAGTCAAATCAACGAGTCGGGCTCTACCCAAAAGAGGTATATGATCCGGTTTGGGATGTTATAACTTGTTCTTTAAGGGGAAACGGCCCTATGTGTCGTCAAGCATGGCCTTTGCGCGGGCTCTCTATGACGTTAACGACCCATGACGAACCAACGCTAGAACGTGTTTCTGGTCCTCATGTTTGGCGTGCGGTGGCACCGCGAGGCTGGCGATCGGAGCCATGCCGGTTGACAGTCTAACATCGCCGCCTTGGCCGACACTCTCGGTCGTTGCGGCTACACGATCGCCATAGAGTTCCGTTACGACTTCGTATTAGCCTTGCTGTGCGCCTGTTCAGCTTGAACGCGGGTTTGCGAAACGCACTCGTATTCCAGTCAAAACACGAATGCAATCGTTATCACACGGAAATGTTATTTTGCCGTCGCGAGCAGTGCCTGCCCGCCAGGACAATCTCCTGCAAACTTCGGAAAATTCAATCAGAGCTTGTGGTTGATCGGTCCGATTGATTTCATCTTTAACGACACAACACCTTTGGCTTCAAAGAGAGTCACCGCCAACCAACTGAAATTGAAACTTATTATCGGCTAGATAATTATAGTTTCATCTTCGGAATTTGTTGCTGAGAGAGATTTGCTCGCGGAGGTTGAGTGAACGCTTCCGAGGCTGATTGGCTTGCATGGCAAGGTGTACAGCTCGTTCCCACACGCGGCACCTCACCATGTGGGTCCCCGCGCCCACGGCAGAATGAAAGTGGGTGTCGCCCGAAGACCATCCGTAGAGCCGAAAGCTCCGTATGGAGCCCCATGTCCGCCCCGCCAGATAAGCGACACTCAGAGCCGCCTCTCGCGGAAGACCGATCCTCGACCGGCTGATGGCCGACGCCGTCGAAGATCGCGCGAGCCGGGTCCTACTTCTTGGTCCTACGGGGGAAAGCTCGTCACCAAAGCCATGGGCGTGATCAATCCCGCCGGCGGCGCCGTTACCAGACGTTTGTGGTGAGCAGCCGGTCGGGAACCAGCCGTCTCAGCGACGCTACGGGCCGTCCGGCCTAGCTGCTACTTAAGCGACGATGCGGCGATAGACGTGCCAGGTCGCATGGCCGAGAACCGGCAACGTCACGGCGAGCCCTAGAAGCCCGGGAAGGGCCCCGATCACCAGACCGGCGACGATGACTGCACCCCAGCCCAGCATGAAGACCGGGTTCCGTGCCACGGCGCTGATCGAGACGCGAATAGCCTCGGAGGCCTTTACCGGCTTGTCGAGCGCAAGCGGGAAGGAGACGCAGCCGATTGCCACTGCGATCAGCGCGAAGATGACGCCGACGCCGCAGCCAATGACGATCATCTCCCATCCAGCTTGCGTGGTCAGCACGCGAGTAAGAAAGAATGCGTTGGGCTTCGCAGACGATGTCCCCAATGTAAGATGATAGATGATACCGGCGGCCGCGTTCCAGAGCAGGAAGAGGACAATCGCGACCCCGCCAAGGATGCGCAGCGACCGCCCGCGTGGCCCGAAAAAGAGGTGCAGGGGGTGCGACGCCGCATCCTCACCCCACAATTCGCGTCCGCGGCTGAGCGCCGCATACCAGAGCGTCGCGAGCGGTCCGATGAGTGCGAAACCGGATGCGGCCGGGAACAGGAAAGGCAGCAGCGCTCGGTCAGCGACGACCCCGGCGACCACGAGGCCAGCAAGCGGAAACAGCACCGCCATCGTGACCTGATCGGTCCGCAACTCGCGAAGGTCCTCGAACCCGGCCTTGAGAGCGGGCATGAGCTCGTTCAGGCCCACCTTCCGGATGTCGATCGGCCCGGGAGAGGCCGCATCATCCCGCTCCTCCTCTATTCTGGCCGCAACCTCCTCATGGGTCTCCGGCGGCGCGCGCAGAAAGACGACGGTAAAGGCATCCGAGAGCGTGGTGGCGAAGCTCATGCGGGTCGTCTCCCTCCTGAACGCGTGCGGCTACTCGAGCAGCGTCGGCTGCTGCGTCATGTCCATGCCCGGCATCTTGTCGGGCATGGTCCGCGGATAGAGCGTATGGAACATCCAGACGGAGAGGCCGATCGTGAAGACGAACAGCGGGACCGTCAGGATGAGCGAGACGCTTTTCCAGGCCTGCGCCGGCGACAGACCAAGCCCAAAGAACAGAGCCGCCTGGGCGACGAGCGCGATGACGACCAGGGAAGAGACTACCCAGAGAAAGATGGGATAGGTCAGCACATGCTGCTGGGTCACGAGCAGCGCCGCCAGCATGAGAACTATGGAGGCGGCGTAGCCTGCGAAGTAGCCCCCGGTGCTGGCCTGCCGCACCTCCGCATGGAGCAGCGGGTCTGTCTCATGAGAGGCGTAGGCTTGGCCAGGGGCATGGACAGCCATCAGAAGGCTCCTCTGAGGTAGACAAAGACATAAACGCAGACCCAGACCGAGGCCTGGAACTGCCAGAACATCCTCAGATTGAGCAGGCGCGCCACGATATTGGACGTGAAGCCCGACCGGGCGACCTGAACGATCATCACCAGCATCCAAAGGATGCCGAAGGCCATGTGCA
The DNA here is from genome assembly GCF_965199065.1 of Acidisoma sp. Classification (NCBI taxonomy): domain Bacteria; kingdom Pseudomonadati; phylum Pseudomonadota; class Alphaproteobacteria; order Acetobacterales; family Acidocellaceae; genus Acidisoma; species Acidisoma sp. The sequence continues at coordinate 61,551 of NZ_CBDAQN010000002.1, forward strand.
GCCCGTGCGTCGCGATAAGTACAAAATAGACGGATAGAAAGCCGCTGCGGTCCGGCCCGTTGCCCTCGTTGATGAGGGTGGCAAAATCACCCAGTTCCAGCCCCAGGAAGACGAGGCCGAGCACGAGTGCGATTGTCGTGTAGAGAATGACGCCGGGGCGGCTCCGCATCTTCATGGCGACAGTCGCGAGGCTGTAGGCGAAGACGCTCGTCATGACGGCGAGCGTCTGCCAGAAGCCGTTGATCGGGCGGACGATTTGGTGGGCGTCCGGCCCTCCGGCCGTGTTGAACGAGTGGTCCAGGACCCCGTAAGCCGCGAACAGCCCCGCAAAGATGAGGGCGTCGCTCATCATGTAGAGCCAGAACCCGAGGGTGCGGGTGGCGATATCGTCGTGCGTGTGGTCCTCGTGCTGCCAGAGCACGGAGTCTGGCGTGGCCGGGCGCTGGATTGCCATCAGTGGACCTCGGCTTCAACGAGCGGCGGCCTGGACGGCTGCTCGGCAATGATGCCGGAGGCCGTCGTGCGCCGTTCCATGGCCGCTATATCGGCAGGCTTCAGGATGTACCCGGGTGTCCGCTGGAAGGAGCGGGCAATGACAACGGCGATGATGGCGAGCATCGAGCCGCCGGCCATCCACCAGATGCGCCAGATCATGCCGAACCCGAAGCCGAAGGCGAAGATACCGATGACGAACGGAACCATCGTGTTGCTCGGCATGTGGATCGGCCCGAACCGGTCCGGTTGGGACAGATCGAGCCCGCTGCGGCGCCGCCAGTCCAGCTCGTCGAGCGCGTTGACCTGCGGCGTGACGGCGAAGTTGTAGAATGGCACCGGCGTATGGGTGAGCCACTCCAGGGTGCGGGCGGTGCCCCAGGGGTCAGCCTCGAGGCGCGTCTTGCGGTCGCGGATGCTCACGAACAGCATCCAGGCGAAGATGAGGACGGACAGGCTGTAGAAGCCGATTCCGACCTCCTGAATGATGAGGAGCGGCAGCATGTGCGTGTCGAATTCATAATCCAGCCGCCGCGTCTCGCCCATGAACCCGAGCGCGAACATGGCGACGAAGACGAGAATGGTGCCGATCGAGAAGGTCCAGAAGAAAAGTTTGCCGCTGCGCTCGTCGAGCATCATGCCGAATACCTTGGGGAACCAGTAGGTTACGGCGCCGAAGATTGCGTAGGCGATGAGCAGGACCATGCAGTGGAAGTGGGCGACGACGAAGACGCTATTGTGGACGGTGTAGTCGATCGCGGGCATCGCCAGCATCATGCCGGTCAGACCGCCGGCCAACAGGAGAAACAGGCCACCGATGCACCACAGCATGGGGGTGTCGAAGCTCAGCCGGCCACGATACATCGTGAAGACCCAGTTGAAGACCTTCACGCCGGTGGGGACGCCGACGAACATGGTGGCGACGCTGAAGAAGGTGTTGACGGCGGGGCCGGCGCCCATGGTGAAGAAATGGTGCAGCCAGACCAGCCAGGCGATGCCGGCGATCGCGAAGGTCGCGGCCACCATCGTGGTGTAACCGAATAGTGGGCGCTCCGAGAAGGTCGGGATGATCTCCGAGAAGATGCCGAAGGCCGGGAGCACGAGGAAGTAGACCTCCGGGTGGCCCCAGATCCAGAACAGGTTCGTATAGAGCATCAGGTTGCCGCCCTGGCCGGCGGTGAAGAAATGCGTGCCGATGTAGCGGTCGGCGCTGAGGAGCGCGAGCGCCACGCCGAGAACCGGGAAGGCTGTCAGGCCGATGATGTTGGTGGAGAGCGTCGTCCAGGTGAACACGGGCAGGCGGAACCAGGTCATGCCCGGCGCCCGCATCATGACGATGGTGGCGATCATGTTGACCGCGTTCAGGGTGGTGCCGATGCTCGAGATCTGGATGGCCCAGATCCAGTAGTCGACGCCGACGCCCGGGCTGAACGGCAGCTCGGTCAGCGGGATGAGGCCGGACCAGCCGGCATCCGAGAAGTCGCCGACGAAGAGCGAAACCATGACGAGGGCCGCGCCCATCGCGGTCAGCCAGAGGCTGACGGCGTTCAGGTATGGGAAGGCCATGTCACGCGCGCCGACCTGCAGCGGCACGATCACGTTGGTGAGGCCGGTGAGGATCGGCGTCACCGCGAACAGGATCATGATGGTGCCGTGCGAGCTGTAGATCTGGTCGAAGTGGTAGGGCGGGATGTAGCCGTGCAAGGCGTCCAGATAGTGCGGCGAATGCGGTCCATCGGCGAGGACCTGCTGGGTCCGGATCATGAGGCCGTCGAAAAATCCGCGGAACATCATGACGAGGCCGACGATGATGTACATCACGCCGATCTTCTTATGATCGACCGTCGTGATCCATTCTCGCCAAAGGTACGGGATTTTTTTGAAGTAGAGGACGGGCACGATGACGGCAACTGCCGCGACAGCAGCCAGGACGAAGGCGAAGAGGATAATGACGTTGTCGATCGGGATGGCGCTCAGCGTGAGACGCCCGAACAGGAAGGACCAGGGGCCCTGGAGATGGACGAGCACTTTATAACCCCTTCGGATTTGAGGCGGCGCGGCGATCGTTAGACGGCCCGGAAGCAGGCGCCATCTTCTCGGTGAGGTCGGCGGGCACAGGGTAGGTCACCCCGTCCATCGCATCCGCCACCGTGTGGTTGAACAGGTCGGGGTCAACCGAGGCGAAGTAGCCCGGCTTGGCCCCGATATTGAGCGTCGGGTGGGCGAGCTTTTGGAACGTAGCGTAGGACAGCGCGCCGTGGTTCGGAGCCGCCTGGCCGGCCTGCACGCTGGAAACCCAGCCATTGAACTGATCGTCGCTCACGACGCGCGTCGAGAACTGCATCCAGGCAAACCCCGCCCCACTGAAATCCGCTGAAAAGCCTTCATAGGTTCCGAAATGATCGGAGCTGAAGACGTCCCGCGTCTGCATCCCCGGCATCACGTCGATCATGGGCGCCAACTGGGGGATAAAGAAGTCGTTGGTGACCGAGGTCGAAGTCATACGCAGGTGCACCACCCTCCCCCGTGGAATGACGAGGTCGTCGATCGTAGCGATGTGCTGCTGAGGATAGATGAAGAACCACTGCCAATCCGTGGTGATGACATCGACCTCAAGCGGAGGTTGCGCCGGTCCGGCAGCGCCCCCTGAGGTTTGCAGCACCGTCGGGGCATACGGGTTTGTCTCGATCACAGACTCGTAGGTGAAGACGGCGAGCATGCCCACGATGGCGATGGGGCCGCCCCAGATCAGCAGTTCGATCACCAGCGAGTGTGACCAGTCGGGGTCGTAGGCAGCGTTCCGCACCTTGGCGTAGCGCCAGATAAAAAGGCACAGCATCAAAGTGGTCGGCAGGATGATGAGCAACATGATGCCCACGTCCAGCATGGTGAACTTGAGCTGAGCGGCTGCCACCGGCCCCTTCGGGTAGAACAGCCGGAAGGTCTCCCCGCAGCCGCCGAGGGGCAGCAGAGCCGTGGCCATTGCTGGCCAGGTAAACCATTTCTTCAAATTAAACCCGGTGGGGACGCATTTTTCCAAAGCCAAGGCGAAAATCCTCCACGCGGACGTCGGGTTTGACTGTGGTTCCTTCGTACAGCGGGCTACGCCGAGCCGGATCGCGCGTAGTTCTACGGCAGATCGCGACGCTGTCGAGGGGCTCCGTCCACGGTTTGACAAGCCCAAAGATCACAAAACAGCCAGCCGGGCAACGCCTGCCAGGATGTGAATTCTCTCTGCTGCTGTGAGAAAATGGCGCGGCGGCACAATGGCTTCGGCTTCGTTAATGACTGATCGTTAATGAACTCATATACCGAGACTACCATCAGGTTAGGTCGTGAGGCCGGAACCGAACGATGCGACTTGCTCCCGAAGGTCGAAAGACAGTGCAGAGCGCCATTCGGGGTCGATACGCCGTGCACATTACAATTGTTCTACAAGACGCGTAGACAATGCGGGCATATGCGCCGAGTGTTTTCTCTAGTTAAATCGAGCCTCTTTTCGGCCGTGCTGTTATAACAACCGACTCGCTTCCGTAGTCTTTTCGAGTACGAAGCGCTCTCGCGCAGCTTTATCCGAGTGGCCAAACCTTGCGAACGGCATGAAGCAATTTGCAGAGCCGACATGACTTGCAAGATATGCTTATATGCCCTTAATTGGCGAAAGGAATGGTTCGCGATCATGATTTCCATCGCGGATGCCGACGATCATGGACAACACAATGAACACTCGAGAGACTCATTCGGGCTCGCCCCTCGGTGAGGTTGCCGGCCCGCTTCACGAAGAGCGGCCGCAGAAGCGCCGGCGCCTCTTGACCGGGCCACGTCTGGCGCTCGCCGTCGTCGTGGCGCTGGCAGCTGGTGGCGCCTGGCAGATGACCCGCCATGGGAGCGCGAGCCCGATGCCGCCGCCGCCGCTTCCACTGGTGACGGTGAGCGCTCCACTTCAGCACCCGGTGGGGCAGTGGGAAGGATTCCTCGGCCAATTTTCGGCGGTGAGCCGCGTTGAACTGAGGCCTCAGGTCGGCGGCACCCTGAGCGACATCGACTTCACCGACGGCGCGATCGTCCACAAGGGCGACCTGCTCTTCCAGATCGACCCGCGGCCGTATGCCATCAAAGTCGCCGAGCAAGAGGCCGATATCCGAAGTGCCGAGGCGAAGCTGACGTTTCTGGGCAGCGAGTTGTGGCGCGCTCAACAGCTCAAGCGGACCGATTTCGGAACCGCCGAGAACGTCGACCAGCGCAACTCCGATCAGAGGTCCGCTGCGGCGGCCTTGGCAGAGGCACAGGCAGAGCTCGCCAACTCTGAGCTCGACATGGAATACGCGCGTGTCGCCGCGCCTTTCACCGGACGGATCGGCGAGCATCAGGTCTCCATTGGTAGCCTTGTCACCGGCAGCCGCGCCGGGACGAGCGGCACGACGCTGCTCGCCACGCTCGTATCCGTCGATCCCATGTACCTGAACTTTCGCATGAGCGAGGCCGACTACCTCGCTTTCGCGGAAGCACGGGCAAATTCGTCCAATCCCAAAGCCGATCAGGTGGATTTCAGCCTCGGCGACGAGAACAGCTACGACCACCACGGAACGCTCGATTTCGTCGACAACGTCATAGACTCGTCCAGCGGGACGATCCTGGCACGTGCGACCGTTTCCAACCCCAACATGCTGATCGTTCCGGGTGAGTTCGCACGCATTCGTCTGGCGATTGCGCCGCCGACGGCTGCCTTGCTTGTGCCCGATGACGCCATCATCCCCGATCAGTCGCAAGACATGGTCATGACAGTGGCCCCGAATGGAACCGTAGTGCCCAAGATCGTCAAGATTGGCGATCTCCGCGGCGGCCTGCGCGTCATCCGCTCAGGCTTGGCACCTACCGATCGTGTCATCATCGACGGGCTGATGCACGCGATGCCGGGAACGAAGGTTGCCGTCCAGACGAGCCCGATCCGCTTCGACGCCGCAGCCGACGCGCAAGACTGACCGCCGGCCTTCGCACCTCATCGGCTTCAGGACCAACATCATGCGCCTCACGCACGTCTTCATCGACCGGCCAATTCTGGCGACCGTCCTCAGCGTGTTCCTGACCCTGATCGGGCTGGGCGCGCTCGCGGTCCTGCCGATCGCGCAGTATCCGGAAATTGTGCCGCCAACGGTTCAGATCACCACCACCTATCCCGGCGCCTCCGCCGAAACCGTCGCGAACACTGTCGCGACGCCGATCGAGCAGGAGGTCAACGGCGTCGAAAACATGCTCTACATGAGCAGCCAGTCCACGGGTGACGGCAAGCTTACGATCACTGTGACCTTCCGGATCGGCACCGACCTCAACGTCGCGCAGATGCTGACGCAAAACCGTGTCGAGGACGCGCTGCCGCGCCTTCCCGACGACGTGCAGCGTTTGGGCGTGCAGGTCCGGAAGTCGACACCCGATATTCTGCTCGCTGTTCACCTCATGTCGCCCAACCAGTCGCGCAGCGAACTCTACCTGTCGAACTACGCGACGCTGCATGTGAAGGATACGCTCGCCCGCCTTCCCGGGGTGGGCGATGTGCAGTTGTTCGGCGGCCGCGACTACGCCATGCGGATCTGGCTCGACCCGGACAAGATCGCCGCGCGCAACCTCGACGCGAGCGAGGTTCTGGCGGCGATCCAGGCGCAGAACGTGCAGGTTTCCGCCGGCATTCTCAACCAGCCGCCGATCGCCACACATGAAGCCTTCCAGCTCAACGTGCAGACGCTCGGCCGGCTTTCGACGCCCGAACAGTTTGCCAACATCCTCATCAAATCCGATGCCCAGGGACGCGTGACCCACCTGCGCGACATTGGCCGTGTCGAGATCGGCGCCGCAGATTATGGTTCGGCCGCCTATATGGATCGCCTCGACGGTCTGCCGCTGCTCATCTTCTCGCAGCCGGGCGCCAACTCGCTGCAGGTGGCGCACGAGGTTCTGACAACGATGCAGACCTTGGCGCGGAGCTTCCCGGCCGGTGTCGGCTATCGCGTGATCTACAATCCCACCATCTTCGTCGCGAAGTCGGTGGATGAAGTCATCAAGACGATCTTCATCGCCATCGTGCTGGTCGTGTGCGTCGTCATCATGTTTCTGCAGACCTGGCGCGCCTCTCTCATCCCCGTCATCGCCATTCCAGTGTCCCTCATCGGGACCTTCGTGATCCTGGAGGCCGTTGGGATATCCCTCAACAACCTGTCGCTCTTCGGGCTCGTGCTGGCCGTCGGCATCGTGGTCGATGACGCCATCGTCGTGGTGGAGAACGTCGAGCGCAACCTGCGGCTTGGAATGACGCCGAAGGAGGCCGCGCACCGGACGATGGACGAGGTCGGCGGCGCGCTCATCGCCATCGCCATCGCGCTCTGCGCGGTGTTCGTGCCGACAGCCTTCCTCTCCGGTATCTCGGGGCAGTTCTTCCGCCAATTCGCCGTCACGATCTCGGCGTCGACGGTCATCTCCTGTCTCGTGTCCCTGACCCTGAGCCCGGCGCTCTGTGCGGTTCTGTTCAAGCCGCATCAGGTTCATGACAAGCGGCGGCAGGCGCTCGCGGTCAGGCTCGTCCGCGGCGGCTTCGCCCTGTTCAACCGTAGCTTCGAGCGGCTTTCGGACGGCTATGGAATTCTCACGAGCCGGCTTGTCCGCATGCTGGGCCTCGTGCTGGCTGTCTATCTCGGGCTGATCGCCCTGGCAGGCTTCCAGTTCGCACGCGCCCCGACCGGCTTCATTCCCGAGCAGGATCAGGGCTATCTCATCACGGTCTTGCAGCTGCCGGCAGGCGCCACGCTCAATCGCACTGAGGCGGTCGTGAAGCAGGCGACGGACATCATCCTCAAGACCCGCGGCATCGAGCACGCGGCCCCGTTCGCCGGGCTTGATGCGACGACGTTCACGGTCGCCTCCAACGCCGGCACCATCTTCAGCGGCCTCCCGTCGCTCTACAACCATTCGCTGCCCGGGGTGACGGCGACGACCGTCCTCGCCGACCTGCGCCGCCGACTGTCGGTGATCCAGGGCGCGTTCGTGCTCACCATTCCGCCGCCGCCGGTGCCCGGGCTCGGGAGCGCGGGCGGCTTCAAGATGATGCTGCAGGACCGCGGGGGAGTAGGACCCGATGCTCTGGCAAAGGCCGCGCAGACGCTCGTGGCGGCCGCCAACGCGGACCACGACTTCGCAGGTGTCTTCACCCTGTTCAGCACGCGCACGCCATCGGTCTACCTCGACATCGACCGCGAGAAGGCCGAGATGGTGGGGCTGACGCCGACCGACGTGTTCAACACGCTGCAGATTTACCTAGGCTCGCAATACGTCAACGACTTCAACTACCTTGGCCGCACCTACGAAGTCATCGCCCAGGCGGATGGCCGCTTCCGCAGCAATGTCGGTGACATCAGCCGGCTGGAGGTGCGCAACGCAGCAGGTCAGATGGTCCCGATCAGCACCGTCGCGCGCTTCGCCGAAACAACCGGACCGTACCGGGTGCCGCGCTACGACCTGTTCCCGGCCGCCGAGATCATGGGGACCGCCGCGCCCGGCATAGCCACGGGCACTGCCCTGGCGAGGATGGAGACGCTGGCGCACCAGGTGCTGCCGCCGGGTATCGGCTTCGAGTGGACCGACCTCGCCTTCCAGCAGGAGCAGAAGGGAACGCCGACGTTGCTGATCTTCGCCGCCTCCGCGCTCTTCGTGTTCCTGGTGCTCGCCGCGCAATACGAGAGCTGGAAGCTGCCGCTCGCCGTCATCCTGATCGTGCCGATGTGCCTGCTCGCCTCCGTCAGCGGCCTGTTGCTGCGGGGCATGCCGATCGACATCCTGGCGCAGATCGGCTTCGTCGTGCTGGTGGGCCTGGCGGCCAAGAACGCCATACTGATCGTGGAGTTCGCCCGTCAGGCCGAGGCGGAAGGAGCGACGCCGGCCAACGCCGCCGTGCATGCCGCCCGCACCCGTCTGCGTCCGATCCTGATGACCTCCTTCGCCTTCATCCTGGGCGTGGCGCCGCTTGTCGTCGCAACCGGCGCGGGCGCCGAACTGCGGCAATCCCTCGGCACGGCGGTCTTCTTCGGGATGCTGGGCGTGACAGGCTTCGGGCTGCTGTTCACCCCGGCCTTCTACACGATCGTCCGCACCATCGGGCGCAAGCAGACGGCGCCGGTGCGGCTGAAGGCGCCGGTCTGAGAGCATCGGGGGCGGGGCTACTCGTCCCCGAAATCGGCCGCGGCCACCCGCAGCAGCGCCGCGCGCAGCCGGGCGGACTCGTCTTGGCCAATGGCTTCCTCGAAAGCCAACTGCGCGCGACGCCAGAGCTGGGTCCCCTTCGCGAGCATATCCCGTCCGGCTTTGGTGACGGAGACCTCCCGGCTGCGGCGATCCTGCCCGACCACGATCTTCACGTAGCCGCGCGCCTCGAGAGGGCGGAGGTTGTGGCCGAGCGTCGCCCTGTCCATGACGATGGCCTCGGCCAGGGGGATGATGGCGATCGGTCCGAGCCGGGCGATCTCGGTAAGCAGCGAGTATTGGGTGGAACGCAGGTTAAGGGGCGCGAGCGTACGGTCGAACAGCTGCGTGACCCGGCGCGTCGCCTGACGCAGGCAATAGCAGTCGCACTGCATCTCAACGTTTGCCATCTTATCCAACCCGGACGCGTCTACCCTACCCATCGCCCTTATATGCGCGAAGGAGGCTTGACAATGATCCCGGTTTAACGCCGCTCAGAAGCGCGTGGAGCGCGCTACCCTAGTCCCGTGGGATCGTCGCGAGCGCACGCCTCTCCTGGCCGACGGCAGGGACCGTCTTGACGCCCGAGAGGACCATGTAGACCGCCGGCACCACGAACAGCGTGAACAGCGTGCCGATGGCGAGGCCGCTTGCGATTACAACGCCCATGTTGATGCGGGATGCAGCGCCTGCGCCGGTGGCGAGGATCAGCGGCAACACGCCAAGCACCATTGCCGCTGTCGTCATCAGGATCGGGCGAAGCCGGATGTTGGCGGCGTATTGGATAGCGTCCAATTTCGACCGGCCGGCCAGACGCGCCTCGTTCGCCACCTCCACGATCAGGATGCCATGTTTGGAGACGAGGCCCATCAGCGTGACGAGGCCGACCTCGGTGTAGATGTTGAGCGAGAGGCCGCCGAAGCCGAGATAGATGAAGATCATCGCGCCCGCGGTCGACATCGGCACCGAGACGAGGATGATCAGCGGGTCGCGGAAGGAGTTGAACAGGGCTGCGAGCGACAGAAAGATGATGATGACGGCGAAGCCGAAGGTGAGGATGAACCCGTTTCCCTCCTGGGTGAACTGGCGCATCTGGCCGCCGTAATCCACGGCATAGGATGGCGGCAGAATCTGAGACGCCAGCTGCTGCAGCGTGGCGATCGCCTCCTGCTGCGAGACGCCGGGAGCGGCCACGCCCTGGATGGTTGCGGAATTCTGCTGCTGAAAATGATCGATCGACTCCGGGATCACTTCGGTCTTGATGGTCGCGATCGTGGAGAGCGGCACGTTGATGCCGTTGATGCTGGCGATGGGGTAATTCAGCAGATCCGAGACGTTCAGCCTGGCGTGGCGCTGGACCTGGGGAATGACCTTGTAAGACCGGCCGTCGAGCGAGAAGTAGTTGACGTAGCCGCCGCCGAGCGCCTCGGACAGGGCGGCGCCCACCTGATCCATGTTGAGGCCGATTTCGGCGGCCTTCGACCGGTCGATGTATACGGTCGCCTGCGGTTGGTCGATCTTGAGGTCGGTTTGCAGAAAGATAAACCGGCCGGTCTTCAGCGCCGCCGTCAGCAACTGCTTGGCAAGAGGATAGAGCACGCTGAAATCATCCGTGGTCTTCACCACGAACTGCACAGGGAGCCCCTGCGAGCCGGGCAGCGATGGCGGCTGGAAAGCGACGACCTGCTGACCCGCATCCTCATGGACCGCCTCGTTCTGCAGGATCGTCTGCAGCGTTGTCGCAGACTTCGAACGCTGGTCCCACGGCTTGAGCACGGCACCCAGAATGTCCTGTCCCGGCACATCGATCTGGAAAGTGTGCGTGACTTCCGGATGCTTGAGCATCAGCTTGTTGAGATACTCGTCGTACCGGGTTGACTCGGAGATGGTGGCGTTGGGCGCATTGGTGGAAAAGAGGATCACCACGCCCTCATCCTCCTGCGGCGCCAACTCGCTCTTGGCGCCCTGCGCCAGGAACACGATGCTGCAGAGGATGATCGCGGCGAATACGAGCGTCACGGAGATCGTGTTCAGGCTGCTCGCCAGCAGCCGGGTGTAGGCCCGGTGCAGGCTGTCGAAACGGCGGTCGATGAAGACCACGAGCCGGCTCTCCAGGCCGCGGCTTCTCCGGTCGATCGGCTTGAGCAGGTGACCGCTCAGCATCGGCGTGAGCGTCAGCGCAACGATCGCGGAGATCGTCACCGCCCCCGCCAGCGTGAAGGCAAATTCGGTGAACAGTGCGCCCGTCAGGCCGGTCTGGAAGCCGATCGGGATATAGACGGAGATCAGAACGACCGTCATCGCGATGATCGGGCTGCCGAGTTCGCGCGCGGCGAGCAAAGCGGCATCGAAAGGCCGCAAACCCTCGTCCAGATGCCGGTTGACGTTCTCGACCACGATGATTGCGTCATCGACGACGAGGCCAATGGCCAGAACGAGCGCCAGCAGGGTCAGCAGGTTGATGGAGAAGCCGAAGATCTGCATCATCGCGAAGGTGCCGACGAGCGACAGCGGGATGGCGATGACCGGTATCAACACGGAGCGCGGCGAGCCGAGGAAGGCGAAGACGACGAGCGTGACGATGACCAGCGCCTCGATCAACGCCGACAGCACATCATGGATCGAGGCGTTGACGAACTCGGTGGAGTCGTAGGCGATCGAGCCCTCGAGACCGCTCGGCAAGTTCGCGACGATGCCGGGAAAGACTTGGCGTATCCGGGCGATGACGCTCAGCAGGTTGGCGTTCGGCGCCACCTGGATGCCGACGAACACGCCCTCCTTGTTGTCGAAGGTGACGTGCTGGTCGTAGTTGTCCGCACCAAGCTCGACCGTGCCGACATCCTTCAGCCGGATGATGGCGTTGTTGGTCTGTCGCACGATGAGGTTTTGGAATTCGGCGGCACTGCTCAAGCCAGTCGACGCCGTCAGCGTGATCTGGGTTCCCTGCCCCTTTGTGTTTCCAAGGGCCGCGATAAAGTCGTTGTTCTGCAGCGCGCTGTAGACAGCGGTCGAGGTCAGGCCGTAGGAGGCCAGCTTCTGCGGATCAAGCCAGATGCGCATAGCGAAGTTCCGGCCGCCGAGAATTTCGGCCGTTTGCACGCCGCTCACGGCCTGAAGCCGCGGCTGCACGACGCGCGTCACGTAATCGGTGATCTGGTTGCCGCTCAGGACGTTGCTGCGGAAGGCGAGATACATCGCATCCAGCGTCTGCCCGACCTGAAGCACGAGCACCGGCTGCAAAGCGCCTGCGGGAAGCTGGTTGAGGATGGAACTGACCTTCGCGGAAATCTCGGTCAGCGCCTCATCCGGATCATGGTTGAGGATCAGGTTGATGGTGATGGTGCTGGTCGACGTCTGGCTGGTCGAGGTCATGTAATCGATGCCGTTGACCTGGGAGACGGCATTTTCGATGGGTGTCGTGATGAAGCCTGCAATCACCGAAGGATCGGCGCCGGAATAGGTGGTCGTGATGGTGATGGTGGCGTTTTCGGTCTTCGGATATTGCAGGATCTGCAGGCTACTGAGGGATTTCATCCCCAGCACGAGGATGAGCGCGCTGACCACGAGAGAGAGAACAGGCCGGCGGATAAAGAGATCCGTAAAACCGCGCATGTTGGGCGCCTATTCGTTCGGCGGGTTTGGATTGGGCGAGTTTGGTACAGGCACCGCGTTGTTGACTGTCACGGTCGAGCCGTTGTGGATTTTCAGCTGTCCGGCGGTGACCACCAGATCGCCCGGGGAGACGCCCTTCAGGATCGACACCTGGTCGCCGCGCGTATCGCCGAGCTGCACGAACGTCTGCTGGGCGATCAACGCCGGCTTGCCGGCATGATCTGTCCCCTTATGCAGCAGATAGACCGTATCGCCATAGGGGTTATAGGTTATCGCCGTCTGCGGCAGCGTCACCAGGGTCGCGGGCGAGCCGACCGCGATGGTGACGGTTGCGAACATGCCCGGCCGGAGGAGCAGCGACGGGTTCGCGATCTTCGCGCGGACCTGCACGGTACGGGTTGCCGTGTCGACCTCGGAGTTGATCGCACTGATCGTGCCGGGGAACTTCCGGTCCGGGAAGGCGTCGATAGACGCCGAGACCGCCTGGCCGGTCCGGATCTGCGCGAGCGCCTGCTGAGGCAGATAAAAGTCCACGAAGAGCGGATCGAGCTGCTGCAGAGATACGATGTTGGTCCCTGCAGCGAGATACTGGCCGAGGTTGACCTGACGAATACCGAGCGTGCCGGTGAACGGCGCCTTCACCACCTTCTCCGCCATCTCCGCGAGTTGCCCCTGCACCTGCGCCTGCGCCGCGAGATAGGTGGCGCGGTCCGTATCCACCTGAGCCGCGCTGACGGCATCGGCCCGGAACTGCTTGCGGTCGCGGTCGTAGTTGCTCTCGTCGACTGCCGCGGTCGCCTGCAGTTGCGCGAGCACGGCCGGGTCATTGTTGGCGCGCAGCGTCAACAGGGTCTGCCCGGCGACGACGTCATCGCCGGATTCGAAGTTTATCGTATCGACGATGCCCGAGACCTGGGCGGACAGGTTTGCGCCGTTGATGGCGACCACGCTGCCGACGGCGCTCATCGACGATTGCCAGGTGCTTTCCGATGCGGTGATGTTCGACACGGTCTGCGGCGCGAACGGCAATTGCGCCAGGAACTTCCCGATGAAATGCGCCTTCAACGCCCCCCACCCGAAGACGAGCCCGAACAGAAGCGCCAGAACCGCCACGACGACGACGAGACGTCTGACTACGCGCATGGGTCGCCTCCTCGGGATCACGGCATCCATGGATTACTCCGACTCACTGGCCGTTTTCGGTGCGGTGATTGGGACGAACAGCCCACAGCAATCCGTGGCGGCGGGCGCTACGTCCTGACGGTGCCACCAGCCGCCGCCGAGCGCCTGGAACAAAGCAGCGGTATCGCTCAGGCGCGCGGCTTGGGCTCTGACGCGCGAGATCACCGCGTTCTGATAGGTCGTCTGCGCCGTCAGAACCGCCGTGAACGGTTGACCGCCCAGCTGATACTGGTCGCGCGTCACCGCGAGACTACGCCCGGAGGCGTGCTCCGCAAGCTCAGCCGCTTGCAGCGTCGCCGCATCATACTGGAGGCTTTGGAGAGTGTTCGCCACGTTCTGAAACGCTGTCAGCACCGTCGCCTGATAGGTCTGGCCGGCCGCTCGCAAGGCAGCGATCGCGGAGAGCCGTCTCGCCCGGAGCGTCCCGCCCTCGAAAATCGGCTGGGTGACGCCGGCCACCAGGCTCCACAACAAACTCGCCGGGGTGAACAGCGTGGCCGTCGTCAGCGCCTCGTATCCGACCTCGGGCGTCAGGGAGATTTGCGGCAGCAAGTTCGCGGTCGCGACGCCGACATTCGCCGATGCTTCATGCAACTGCGCCGCCGCCTCCTGTATGTCGGGCCGCTGATCGACCAGGGACGACGGCAGACTAACCGGCAGGTCGGTCGGCAGATCAAGCGAATTCAGCGTGAAGTCTGCTGCGTGAAAATTTGCCGGAAGGGCGCCGACATAATCCGCAAGTTGATTGCGCGCCTGGGCCAGTTGCTGTTCCAGCGGCGGCAGCGTGGCTTCCTCGTTCAGCACGGTCGCCTGCTGGTTCAGCACGTTCGCGCGCGCTACGCCGCCGAGCGCCACCTGCGTATTCAAAATGTTCAGTTGCTGCCGGTCGGCCGTGATGATCTGGTTCGTCGCGTCGATCTGGGCGCGGTAAGATGCCTCCGTGACCGCCGCCGTCACGATATTGTCGGTCAGCGTGAGATAGGATGCCTCGAGCTCGTAGCGTTCGTAATCCGCCTGCGCCTGCAGACTCTGCACCTGCCGGCGAACGCCGCCGAACACGTCGGGGCTGTACGACACGCTCACGCTTGCATTGAACAAGTTAAAGGGTGGAACGATCACGGCGCCCGATGAGGCCGCACCGGTCTCACCGACGTTCGCGAACTCCGCCGACGAGATCTTTGTGCGCTCAGCCTGGAAGTTGCCGGAAATGGTGGGGAACAACGACCCCTGCTCGGCGCGAACATTCTCCTCTGCTTCGATCAGCGTCTGTTGCGCGGCCGCGAGCGTCGGGTTGCGAGCGAGGCCTGCGTCAATCAGGCTGGTCAGTTCCGGCGAGTGGAACAGGCTCCACCAATCGCCGGCAATATCGGCTCCGGAAATAAAATGCTGCGCCAGACCATTCGCGGTCTGTGTCGTCCCCGGCAAGGGCTCCGGCGTATAGCCAGCCACCGCCGGCGCGCCCGGCTGATGATAATCCGGACCAACCGCGCAAGCATTCACAGCAAGCGGCAAAACGATAGCGAGCGCAGCGTAATGGAAACCCGTTGGTTTCATCAAATCCACGTAGCGGGGTTTCGAGAACGCGTCAAGCATGACATGAACTATCTCAGACCATGAATAAACTTGTAAGTTTCCAAAAGGTCTCTATCAGATAGTTATGATTAAATCGGTCAGAGGATCGCCGGGAGCAGGGGCGCGGCGGCCGGCGGCGGCCGACGCTGTCAAAGTGATGGTCCTCATCCAGGCGGCGGAAGAGGTTTTCCTCGCCAAAGGCTATCATTCGGCGACCATGGACGACGTCGCGCAAGCTGCCGGCATGTCCAAAAAGACGGTATATCAACTCATCCACTCCAAATACGAGCTGTTCATGGCTCTGCTCGACCACTATCAGCAGCGGCTTGTCGTGCCCGAGCCGGAGCCGGATTGGAGCGAGCAGCGCATCCTGGTGGAGCAGTTGCTTGCTCTGGCGAACTTCCTACTGTCGCCGGCACAGCTTGCCATCATCCGCCTGATCATGGCGGAGTACACGAACAGCCCGGACCTCAGTCGCGCGTTTCACCAGAGCCGCGTCAAGAAGGCGAAGGCGAGGCTGGAAGCCTGCCTTGTGGCCGTCGCGTCGAAGCAAAACGCCCGTTTCAAAGACCTCAGCGAAATGTCGGCAATGCTGTTCGGCATGACGATCGGCGAGTTTCACCTCAGCGTGCTAGTCGGGTTCCGGGCGCCCCCCACAAAGGCGCTGCTCGAACGGCGCATCCGGCAAGGGGTCGCGATGTTCCTGGCCGGCACGGCTTGCGCGCTGGAGCCAGCGCTTCCCGAACGCCCGGTCAGTCCCTCTCTGAAGTCGAAGAGGCTAGCTGCTGCTCGATAGCGGCTCGGCGATACTTTCCAGAGACTTGCCCTCGGCATCGATCCCGAGCTTCGCCTCGACGCCCGCCGCGATCAACATCAATGCCGCCGCGATGATGTAGCCGATGCTCACCGACCACTCGTGGCCGGTGGCGATCAGCACGCCGAAGAGCAGTGGCGCCACGATCCCGCCCAGAGCAGTGCCGATGGCGTAGAAAACCGCCAAAGCAAGTGCCCGGGTCTCGAGCGGAAAGATTTCACTCGTCGTGAGGTAGGCGGAGCTCGCGGCGGTGGATGAGAAGAAGAAGATCACCATCCAGGCCGCCATCTGGCTTGCCGTCCGGCGACCAATGAGCCGGACGCCCAGCAGCAACACCCAGTAGGCGACAGCAGCCCGCAACACGACACTCATGGGCAGTCCCCAAAGTACGTTGTCATGTCAGAACGAATTGGGTCCAGTGCAGGCTCTCGCCGTCGCCAAGCCGCACTGAGAGATGAACCGGGCCCACAGAAGAAGGGCTGACCTTGAAACGTATCTCGGCGTCGCGGGGATCGGCGGGCGTAGTAAACTTCAGCATCAGGCCGCCGCCATGCGGAACTTCGCTCAGAGGCCTCGGAAGGATCTGCGACAGGCCAAAGGGTTCGACGAACCTGCTGCTCAACCCGACCTGTTGTTCATCGGCGGCCGCGGCATCCTGACAAAGATGGTTCCGTGTCAGGCGTACCTTTATCATCTGTGGCAAAGCGCCGTTTGGTCGATGTCAGTCGAGCCAAGCCCTGACGGCTGCGCGCAGGAAGGCCGCGTCGGCCGGATTGGCAGAGGGGTTGCCGGCGCGATGGCCCCAGATGCTGGGGATCGGGCGCAACTCCGCATGCTTGAGGTGCGGCAACTCGGCCGCATTGTCGGCGACGCGGAAATAGAGGTCGGTCTCGCCCGGCATCAGCAGCACGCGGGCCTCGATGGCGGCGAGCGCCGCCGCGAGGTCGCCGCCCCCGCTGATGTCGTTGGCATCCCAAGTTTTCAGCTGCGCATAGAGGTCGGAAGCATGGCGGCGGGCATAGCGCTCCTCCCAGTCGGTTCGCAGGAACGTATCAAGATCGGGAGCGCCAAGGGCGCTGAGGTGCAAATCTGCCCGGTAGAAGTCCTGGCTGAGCGCCCAAGCGGCGTAGCTGCGGCCGAAGGCGCGGATCGCCGCGCGTGGCTCGGAGGAAAACCGGCCCTCGCCGATGTATTCAGGCGCCGCCTCCAGAACCGCCATGAGCGATTTCAGGAAGACGCTGTTATGGATCGCCGTGCGGGCGCTTCCGCAACAGATGATGGCGCGGGAAACCTGGCCGGGGAAACGCGCGGCCCAGTGGTAAGCCTGCTGCGCGCCCATCGACCAGCCGTACACCGCGTGGAGGTGCTCGATCCCCCAAACCTCGGCAAGCATGCGGCGCTGCGCCCGGACGTTGTCGAAGGGCGTGACCAGACCTGGCCAGGCGGCGGTGTTGGATGGGCTCGACGACAGACCGTTCCCGAACATGTTTGGGATGACGATGAACCACCGGTCAGGGTCCAGCACGCCCTCCGGGCCGATAAGCCATTCAAGGTCAGGATGCTGGGCGGAATAGCTCGTCGGATACAGCACGACGTTGTCGCGCGCAGGTGACAGCACCCCATGCGTCTTCCAGCTGATCGTCGCCTCCGGCAGCGTTCGGCCAGATTCCAGATCCACGTCTCCCAGGTCGAAGGCACCGGCCTCGGTCGGCCACATCATCGCGGACCACCGGCCTTCTGGACCCTCTTGCCCGGGCGCGGCTTGGGTGTTCGCACGTCCTCCGTACGTTTATCATCGGTTGCACCGAGGCCGCTGAGGTAACGGTCGAGAGCCATGCCGACGATGGCCGCGTCCTTCAAGCGCGTCTTCGGAATTGCCACGAGCAGGCCACTCCTGCTGTCCCACCGGGCTGTCAGGATCACGCGTCCCTCCTCATCGACGATCTTCTCCGCGGGTGGCGCCTTCGCCAGCGGGTCAGGCTTGGCCGCGAGCAGCCGGGAGACGACCTGCGCTGGCGCCAGTGGCGTCCCGCCCCGCTCCTTCCGCGCCATCTGCTCCGCGGCAAGTTCAGCCGCTGCTTCCATAAGCTGCGCCCGGTCGCGCGGATGGCTCAGCCTCGGCGCCAGGCTTGCCGCATGCGTGATGCCGATGACGTGCGGCGAACCGAAGCACGCCAGCACCTCCGGCGGCAGCTTCGCAAGCTCCAGATAGCGGCTCAGCCAGCTTTTGGTGACCTGCAGGCGCTCGGCCATCCGCTGCTGGCTGCCGTCGTAATAGCGCTCGACCGCGCGCGCGTAGTCGGTCGCCCGTTCATAATCGGACAAATCCTTGCGCGATCGGTTCTCCAGGTCCGCGAGGCAGAACGCCTCCTCGTCGGTGAGTTCCCGGGGTTCGACGATGAACTTGAAATCCGGGAAGTGATGCCTGCGCAGCCAGCTGACGCTCCAATGGCGTCGGGCTCCACAGATGACCTCGAAGCGGATCTTCGGGTCGCCGGTGACACGACGCACGATCGCCGGTACCTCCTGACGCCCCTGGGCGCGCAAGCTGTCGATCAGGTCGGAACAGGCCTGCTCGTTCAGCGCCTCATAATCGCGGTTGTGTCCTTGCCAGATCCGGCATGTGTCAGGATCAACCGCTTCATGAACGCGCGTCATCATCGCGCCCGACGACAGTTCGGCCAATCGATTTTCACGGGCGCCGAGGAAGCCGGTCCGCGGGGGACGCCGCGTTTCCGGCGCCCCTTCCCCACCACCGATGACGAGTCCGGCGAAACCCTTGTTTCCAAGTGCCACGGAAACTCTCCTTTTATCAGCGCTTTAGCCCAAAGTTGCAGACCTGCAACTCGACGAATTTTCCAAAGGTGCCCGTGGGCGCCCTAAAGCACGCCTTCAGCCCGCAACCGCGGCAGGTGACTAGGCCAGGTCAGTCTGATCTGCGTCTCGATCTCGGCGTTCACCGCGTTGAGGTAGTTCAGGCAGCGTTGATAGGTCTCGCGCGAGGTGACCGGCTGGTCGAGTTCGTAGACCGACATCATCCGCGCCGAAGCGTTGTCGATCTCTGCACTATCGCGCAGCACCGAGCGCAGCATGTTCTCCCCGAACAGGTTCTTCATGAGCTGAAGCAGCTCGCGCTGCATGGACTTCTGTTCGTCGGCCCGCGTAGCCAGAAAGCGGATCCAGCGGAGGTCGATCGGCAGGCCGCGCTCGCCCAGCACTCCGATGCTCTCATGGAGCATGGCCAGAAAGCTGGTCGTGGAGGTGAAATCGACGACGGTCGGCGGCACCGGGATGAGCAGCGCATTGGCCGCTCGCATGACCGACAGCGACACGGTGCCGAGCGCCGGCGGCGGATCGAGGATCACCACGTCGAAATGTTCGGAGATCGAGGCGATGCCCTCCGAAAGCCGGTTCAGAAGCAACCCGTCGCTACGCGCGATCCTGGCCGCCAACTCGTACTCGGCCGAGTAGAGCCGGAGATTGGCGGGAATGAGATACAGCCCGTCCCAGTGGGTCTCCCGCACCGCATAGGCGAGGCTCGACATCTCGGCGTTCCGGATGAAGGGATAGAGCGTATCTTCCTCGGCGATGTCGAGGTCCGGGATGTAGCCCAGCATGGCGGTGGAGGAGCCCTGGCTATCGCAGTCGATCAGGCACACGCGATAGCCGCGGGTCGCGAGGTATTGCGCCAGGTGGACGGAAACCGTCGATTTGCCCACGCCGCCCTTGAAGTTCTGCACCGCGATGATGGAGACGGGGTCGGACGGATCCCGCCACGGACGCGTGGAGAAGACGCGGCGCATCTCGTTGACTTCATCGAGCGTGTAGCCGATGCGACGGCCTGTATTTGTGCGTGCGACGCCCGGCAGCCGCCCGTCCTTCTCCGCCTCACGGATGGCCGCGCCGGTTCGGCCCACAAGATCGGCGGCACGCGTGATCGAGAACCTGGGCGAGCGCCTGATGCCGGTTTCGCCCGTCTCATCGGTCACGTCGCCGCGGGCCCGCAGCTTGCTGACAACGTCGATCGACCGGTTGTAGAGAGACTCGACCAGGCTTGCGGGATCGATACCGTCCATAACCTCCCTGCCCGCTTTCATGCTTGCGGGGTCGTTCGGACGCGCGCGATGACGACCGGTGCGCGCTCAAGACCGCAATCCCGTGCGGCCCGTTCGAGCTGCGGGCCGAAATTCTGCCGGATGTAGTCGGCCTTGAAGCGCGAACCGACGATGAGGCTGCTGTTCTCGTCACCTGCCTGACGGCTTTCAAAGGTCGCGTCGGAGAGCCAGGCGCGCGCCAGCGTCTCGCCGATGGCCTCCTTGAATGTCTCGAGAAGGCTTCGCGGGGTCGCGGGTGCCGGAGAGGGCACATCGGGCTTGGGGGCAACACTCACCAGCCGCAGCGGCCGGCGCTGGAGCGGGGCAGGGGAGGCGAACAGACGAATCGCGGTGGTGTCGAACTCTGCCCGCGCCTCGGGATAAACCGCCGAGACATGACGCTCCCAGGCATCCCTGATCGTCTGGCGGAACTTGCGGATATTGTTGCCGTCGTTGCCGAAGTGCACCGCCAATTGCGACCAGCTGAGCAGCGATGGGCGAGCCTTGGCGATGCGGGGCAGGCGGTACGCAAGCCAGGTGTAGAGGTCGAGCGCGGTCGCGGAATCCCGCAGCTGCCGGATCGCGTTCTCGTCGAGAGGGACGGCATGATCCCGCAGATGGTCGAAAAAACCCTCTGTGAGGATGATCTCTCGGGAGAAGGCGCCACGCTTGTCGTCGCGGCCCGCATAGTCATTGGTGAGCTTGACCTCCTTGACCGCGAACTCGCGGTTGCCTGCGGCCGCCTCGCTGTCCCACCGGATCATCCATTCGCAGGCGAGCAGCCGGTCTAGCTGCTCGCGAATGAGGGTGGCCGATCCTCGCGGCCCGTAGCTGATCGACCGGAAACCCATGCGCCGCATCCAGTCCGTGAAGGACGTGCCAAGAACGATATGACGAGATCGGGTGCGGACCGCCTCGGTCATGATGTGGATCAGGACAAGGCGGGGGAGAGACCCGTAGGGGACACCGAGGATTGCCATGCGCTGCTGGCCATCGATCCGCTGCAGGACCGGCCTCGGCGTGATCGCGAGCGTGTATTGGCCGTCCTGGCGGATGATCGAGGCCTTATCATCCGCCGGCTTTCGAACGGGCAGGGACATGGCGCACAGGGCCGAATGCAGGAAACTCGGGGTGGGTTCTTCGAGCGCAACTGCCTGAACACGTTCGAAGAGATCGGGCTGGCCAAGTTGATTGGCATGAAGCCTTGCAGCTCCCTGGCCCTCGCCGACAAGAACCGCGTGGACCTGTTGACCCAAAGGGCGTTTGCCACTCGTCATCGATGCCACCGCGCCACATCCGACTCCGCAATGCTTTCCGTGCCTCCGCTAGCACAACCCTCGCGGAAGACCAATCAGTTTTCACAAATGCGGCGCTTTCGACCTCAGATGTGCAAATGCTTTGGTGTCAGACGACCATGTTTCTACCCAGGACCCTCTGAGGGCTTCTTAGGAAGCTTCTTAGGATTGGTACTTCTTTCATCGGCAACAGCTTACTTGCCGTACCTAGTTCATCGGTCCGACTCGGGCGTGGCGTACGTTCGCCATCGCATCTTCGTACCGGAGGCATCGGTGCTTCCAGCCCGTACCTTTATCATCGCGATGGAGGACGATCTGGTCGCACGCGCCGCACAAGTCTGAGCGCTTGAGGAGGCCGTACCATTATCATCGGCCGGTCCCGTTCGGACCACTCGGCCGGTCACAACCGGGCGAGAGCAACGGCGCGTGTCGATCGACGGCCCATCTGAGATTCCATGCGCGACATCAAATCGCGCTCCTTCTGAAGGAGAAAAACGATGAGTGATACAGGTGCGTTCCGTCTGTCCGGCAAGGTCGCCGTCGTCACAGGTGCCGCCCGAGGGATTGGCCGTGCGGCCGCCGTGGCTCTCGCCCGCGCCGGCGCCTCCATCGTAGGCATCGACATCGCCGGGCCGGCAAGCACCCATGTCGACTTCGCCCCTGCGAGCGCGAGCGACCTCTCGGAGACTGGCCGGCTCGTTCAGCAGGCAGGCGGCCGGTGGATGTCGCTGACGGTCGATCAGCGGAACCTTCCCGAACTGCGCGCGGCCGCGGCCGCCGCGAAATCTGAACTGGGCGGTGTGGATATCCTGTTCGCCAATGGCGGCATTCAGGCGTTCAAGCCTATTCTTGAGATGGAGGACGCCGATTGGCACGACCAGATCGACATCAACCTGACCGGAACGATGAACGCGATCCGCGCCTTCGCGCCGTTGTTGGTCGAGCGGGGCGGCGGGCGGATCATCGTGACTTCCTCGACGCAAGGTCAGCACGGGACCAAGAATGGCTCCGCTTATTCGGCCTCCAAGTGGGGGATCATCGGCTTGATGAAGTCGGCGGCGATGGAGCTTGGCGCTCACAGGATCACCGTGAACGCTCTCATTCCCGGACTCATCGATACGCCGCTCACGCGACACGAGGATCGCTATGCTCAGGCGCTGGAAACGGCGGGCAAGGAACCCACGGGTGACGTGGCGAAGGATGAGGGGGCGGCACGATCCGGGCTTGCCGCCAAATCA
Organism: Acidisoma sp.; assembly: GCF_965199065.1. Classification (NCBI taxonomy): domain Bacteria; kingdom Pseudomonadati; phylum Pseudomonadota; class Alphaproteobacteria; order Acetobacterales; family Acidocellaceae; genus Acidisoma; species Acidisoma sp. Next base: position 84,073 of record NZ_CBDAQN010000002.1, read on the forward strand.
CCCCTCGGCATGCCTTGGATCGAGCCCGAGGACGTGGCGCCCATGGTCGTATTCCTAGCGTCCGACGAAGCCCGGATGGTCAGTGGCGGCACCTACGCGGTGACGGCCGGGGACAGCGCGAACGTCACCGCGTAGACGTGCATCCGGCGCATGGAACTTCTCAAAAAACCCATTTTGGGAAGCGTCAATACCGTGAGCTCGTGCTGCCTTAATGACTGCCGCCGAGGATCATCCGGCGCTCAGGTAGGATCGAGCCAGTAGGACGAAGAGGATCTCGACCTGTATCAAGCCGCGCCCTATAGCCAAGGGCCGGTTAGTTCGCGGAGCCGGAAGTGATGGTTTCCTGAGGGTTTCTTGATTGATGTCGGCCTTGTCGCTCGGCTGCTGGAAGCTTCCTGACCTCAGCCTCAGGCGGCTTTTGCTCTACGGGGCGCTCGCGGGCCTGAGTGGCTGCAACGCGCCGTTAATGGGCCCCGGGCGGATGGGCACGGCCACTATGACCTTTGGGAACACGGCGTCACTGCCTCCGCCAGCCGGGCGTGGAGTTGCACTGCTCGCGCCGCTCACCGGCCCGGATGCCGCAGTGGCCCTGGCTCTAGTGAACGCCGCCAAGCTTGGTCTCGGGACCGGGACGGTGCCGCCCCTTGAGGTGTTCGACACCGGCAGCACGCCGGCAGGTGCCAATGCTGCTGCGACTGCGGCGGTCGCCCAAGGCGCGGGCCTCATCCTCGGACCATTGACCGATGTAGAGACTAGCGCCGTCGCCCTTACCATGACCGCCTCCCATGTCGACGTGCTCGCCTTCACCTCGGATGGCGCGGCGGCGCGGCCCGGCATCTGGACCTTGGGGATCACGCCCTTGGAGCAGGTCCAGGCATTAGTGCGCGCCGCCAAGGCGAGCGGCCACGGCGAGATCGCCGGCCTGCTGCCGCTGACGCCGTTAGGCGAGGCCATGGCTCAGGCCCTCCGGACGGAGGAGCCCGACGCGCGGATACAGTTCTACGGCGACTTCGCCTCGATGAACGCGGCGACGCGCAGTCTGTCGAACTACGAAACGCGCCGCGGCCCGGTCGACGCGCAGATCAAGGAGTTGCGGGGGGAGCACACAGCGGCAGCCTCGGCCGAGGCCTCCCGCCTCGCGCGGCAGCCGGTGCCGCCGCCACCCTTCAACGCGCTGGTGATTGCCGAAACCGGACGGGGGCTGGAGGAACTCGCGAGCCTCCTCGCCTATTATGATGTAAACCCGGGTCCGGTTCTCGTCCTTGGCCCAGGTTTGTGGGCCGCTTATCCTGCGGCGGTCGCAGCGGCCGGTCTCGGCGGTGCCCTTTATGCCGCCCCCGATCCGGCCGCGGCCGCGGATTTCGTCTCGCGCTATACGCTGCAGTTCGGAAGCACGCCGCCAGCCTTGGCCGCCGTTGCCTTCGACGCCGGCGCCATTGCCCGGACAGCGACGGAGGCCGGCGGCCTCGATCTCACGGCGCTGACAAATCCAGCGGGCTTCAGCGGGGCGGATGGCGTGCTGGCGCTGCAGCCGGACGGTTCTGTCCGTCGTGGGCTCGCCGTGTTTCGGGTCCAGGCGGATGGCTCGCAGATCGTCCGGCCGGCACCCGCAGCTCTCCCGGCGCCGCTCCTTTAGCGAAACGCCAGCAGCCAGACGATCCACAATGCGGCGCAAAGGCCTGGGCCGAATGGCAGGCGCGTGGTCGCGCGCACCCCTTCGCCACGCCGCACGGCGTCCACCAGAGCCACGGCCAGGGTCAGCAGCGCGCCGCCGAGCAACACGCCGGAGAGTGCGGTGACGCCGACCCAGGCGCCCGCTGCCGCCATCAGCTTGGCATCGCCTTCGCCAAGCCCATCCCGGCCGCGGAGCCGCCGATAGGACCAGGAGACGCCACGGAAGAGCAGGTAGCCCAGCGCCGCCGCCGCCGCATGGGCCGTGAGCGTCTCAGGTTCCAGCCAGAAGGTTGCCGCCAACCCCGCCAGCACGAGCGGCAAGGTGAGGGCGTCCGGCAGGATGAACGCCTCGCAGTCGATCCACGCCAGCGCCAGCAGCGTCCAGCCAAGCGCGCAGCCGCAGCAGAGCGTGGTGGGGTCGGGCAGCACAGCGGCGGCGATCGCGGCCACCGCGAGCGCCGCAAGTTCGATGGCGATGTGGAACGGAGCGATTTGCGCGCCGCACTTGCGGCATCGGCCCCGCAGCATGAGGTAGCTTGCGATAGGCACTAATTCTGCGGCACCGAGAGGCCGGCGGCACGTCTCGCAGCGGGACCGGTCGAGCATGACGGGCGCGCCCGCAGGCAAGCGCCGGATGAGGACCCCGAGAAAGCTGCCGATGACAGGCGACACGATGAGCGCAAAAAGCCAGACGGGCAGGGTGGTGGTCAGGCCGCTGCCTCCAAATTCTTCTCTGATCCGTTTAAGACGACGCGCTTGCGATTGGTCTGCCACTCGTGAGACGCCGAAGATGGCCTACGGGACGATGTTTAGGACACCAAGATGGTCGCGATAAGACTGCCATGGAGATCCGCGGCGGCTGGCGCCAACGAGGCGCCACCGCCGTCCCTGCCGCGCGACCGGGACGACAGGCTCGACCGGTTGGCTGGCATCATGATCGCGCGCGGGCTCTGCGACGACCGGGGCCTCGACCGCGCGCGACGGATCGCCGACGAGTCCGGCCAGCGTGTCGACGGCGTTCTCATCCAGCTTGGCCTGCTGACGGAGCGCGGCCTCGCTTCAGCCTATGCCGAGCTGCTGGACCTGCCGGTGGCCGCCCCCTCCCGTTTTCCGGCCGAGCCCATCCTTCCCGAGCGGTTGACCGCGCGCTTCCTGCGCCACGCACGGGCCTTGCCGGTTGCGATAGAAGCAGGACGGCTGGTCATCGCGGTCGCCGACCCTCTCGACCGCTTCACTCCGGCGGCCATTGCCTCCGCCACCGGACACACGGTCGCGATGGAGGTCGCCGTCCCGATCGATCTGGAGGCCGCGTTCGAGCGGCTTTACCCCGATGCCGCTGATGAGACCGCGGCAGCCGATGCTGAGGCCGAAGGCTCCGAGGAGGATGCCGAGCGGCTGAAGGATCTGGCAAGTGAGGCGCCGGTCATTCGCCTCGTCGCCCAGATCATCTCCCGGGCCGTCGAAGCCCAGGCCTCCGATATCCACCTCGAACCCTTCGAGGATCGCCTCCGCATCCGCTACCGGCATGACGGCGTCCTGCATGAGGTGGATTCGCAGCCCGCACGCCTCATCCCGGCCATCATTTCCCGGGTCAAGATCATGGCAAGGCTCGATATTGCTGAGCGACGGCTCCCTCAGGACGGCCGCATCAAGCTCCCCGTGCGCGGGCAGGATATCGACTTCCGCGTCTCCACCATTCCGTCGCTGCACGGCGAGACGGTGGTGCTGCGTATTCTCGACCGCGGGACGGTCTCGCTCGACTACGACAAACTGGGGCTTGCCCCGGCGGTCGTCGGGCGGCTGAACAGCGCGCTGCATCTGCCGAACGGCATCGTGCTCGTCACCGGGCCGACCGGCAGCGGCAAGACGACGACGCTCTACACCGGCATCATCCAGATCAACTCGACCATGCGGAAGATCATGACCGTCGAGGACCCGATCGAGTATCAGATCCCCGGCATCACCCAGACCCAGATCAAGCCGCAGATCGGCCTGACCTTCGCTCATGTGCTCCGGTCGATCCTCCGCCAGGACCCGAACGTCGTCATGATCGGCGAAATCCGCGACCTCGAGACGGCGCAGATCGCGGTCAACGGCGCTCTCACCGGGCGTCTCGTGCTGTCGACGCTGCACACCAACTCCGCCGCCTCCAGCATCACCCGGCTGCGCGACATGGGGCTGGAGGATTACCTCATCACCGCCGTCCTGCGCGGCGTGCTCGCCCAGAGGCTGGTGCGCCGGCTCTGCCCCGATTGCCGCCTGCCCGTCGCCGCCGCCCCCGAACTCGTCCGGCGCTTCGACCTCGAGCGGCGCTGCGAGGGCGGCCCGATCACCCTCTATCGTCCGGTCGGCTGCCCGCACTGCCGCGAGACCGGCTACCGAGGCCGTCAGGCCGTCGCCGAGTTCCTACTGCCCGACGAGCGCATCGAGCGCCTCATCTTCAGCCGCGCTGAGCAGTCGGACATCGAGCGGGCGGCCGTCGAGGGCGGCATGGTGACCATGTTCGAGGCTGGGATCGCGGCGGCGCTCGCCGGCACCACGACGCTGGAAGAGGTGGTGCGGACCTTGCGCGGCGAGGCCTGACCTCATGCCCGCCTTCCGCTATGTCGCGATCGACCCGGCGGGCAAGATGGCGCGCGGCGTCATGGAGGCCGCGAACGAGGCGGCGGTCGTGCAGCGCCTGCGACGGGACGGCCATCTGCCGGTCCGCACCGAACCCGACACTGGCGGCTCCTTCCTTGGGCGCATCAATATCGAGATCACGCGCAGCGGGCTCGGCGCCAAGGACCTCGCCAACTTCACCCGGGAACTTTCCATCATGCTGGCGGCGGGGCAGGATCTCGACCGCGCGCTGCGCTTCCTCGTCGAGACGTCCGCAAGCCGCCGACTGGCCGCGGTGGTGGAGCAGTTGCGCGGCGCGGTCCGGGACGGCGATTCGTTGGCCGTCGCGATGGGCAAGCAAGGTGGCAGCTTTCCCCGCCTCTATGTCGGCATGGTGCGCGCCGGCGAGGCGGGCGGCACTCTGGCGACCACGCTCGACCGGCTCGCTCTGGTGCTCGAGCGGCAGCGCAGCCTGTCGTCCTCCGTGCGGTCGGCCATGGTCTATCCGACGCTGCTGTTCATCGCGATGATCGGCTCGGTGTCGTTCCTGCTGACCTCGGTGCTGCCGGAGTTCGTGCCCCTGTTCGCCCAGAACGGCGCCAAGCTCCCGGCCTCGACGCAACTCCTCGTCGATCTCGGCCACGTCGTGGCGACCGATGGGCTCTATATCCTCATCGGGCTCGCCGTCTGCGCGTTGCTGATCGTCCAGGCGCTGCGCCAGCCGCGCATCCGCTTGGTGTTCGACCGTCTGATGCTCCGGCTGCCCATCCTCGGGCGGCTGGCGCGCGAGGTGCTGGCGGCGCGGTTCAGCCGCACCTTCGGGACGCTCATGCTCAACGGCGTGCCGCTGATCGCCGCCTTGGGCATCGTGCGGGAGGCGATCGGCAATCGCGCTGCGGTCGCCGCCGTCGATGCCGCGACGGTCAGCGCCAAGAGCGGCAGCGGCCTGTCGCGCCCTCTATCCGAGGCCGGCATCTTCCCGGTCCGCATGATCTATCTGCTGCGCCTCGGCGAGGAAACGGCGCAGCTGGGCCAGATGGCGCTGCGCGCCGCCGAGATCCACGAGGAGGAGACACGGCTCGGCATTCAGCGGCTGGTGTCGCTGCTGGTGCCCGCCATCACCATTCTGATGGGCGCGGCGGTCGCCGGGATCGTGTCCTCGCTGATCCTCGCCATGCTCAGCCTGAACAACCTTGCCGGCTGAGACGCCCCGCGCCCGGACGGCGGGTTTCACGCTCATCGAGGTGCTGGTGGTCCTGGTCATTCTGGGGCTGACCATCGCGCTGATCGTGTCGCGTGGGCCTGCCCGCAGCACGGGCTTCGATCTCCGCGCGACCGCCGGGGACATCGCCCAGCAGCTGCGCCTCGCCCGGTCGGAGGCCATCGCGACAGACCGGCTGACGCGCTTCACCCTGAACCCCGCCGGCCGGCGGTACGAGACGAACGGAGTCGCCGGGCCTCTCCTCCCGCCGGAAGTCGCCGTTGCCATGACGACGGAGACGGGCGGCAAGCCGCGGCCGCTGAGCGCCATCACCTTCGCGCCCGACGGCAGTTCCTCCGGCGGGCGCGTGGTTCTGGTGGCGGGCGTCAACGCCGTGGCGGTCGTCGTGGACTGGCTGACCGGCCGGGTGAGCGTCACGAATGCGGCGTGAGGCTCGGGGCTTCACCCTGCTCGAGGTGCTCGTCGCGCTGGTGATCGCGGGGCTCGCTCTGGGCGCGCTGTTCTCAGGCGCTGTCACCGGGATGCGCTCGGCGCGGCTGTCGCTGGATTATGCCGAGGCGGTGTCGCGCGCGCGGTCGCACCTCGCCGTCGCCGGCATCGGCGCGCCGCTGGTCGCGGGGACGCAGCAGGGGGACGACGGGCAGGGCTTCACCTGGCGTGTCACCGTGCAACCCCTCTCCACGACCGCCCTGCGGAACGCCAGCCCCCTGGCCGGTTCCACGACCGCCACGCGGGTGTCGCTATTCGCCGTCACCGTCGTCATCGGCTGGACGAAGGACGGCGGCCACCGGCAGGTGGAGCTGACGACCGAGCGCATCGGTCCGGCACCCGCGGCGCGTCCATGAGGTCCGGCAAGTCCGCGGCGGGCTTCACCCTTCTGGAAGTGCTGGTCTCGCTGGTCGTCCTCGCCCTGATCATTCTCGGGCTGTCCCAGGGATTGCGCTTCGGTGTCCTCGCCTTCCAGCACCAGGCGGCCACCATCGATCGTGCCGCCAATCTGGATGCGGTGGACCGGACGCTGCGCGGCCTCATCGAACAGATCGACCCCGGCAATCGCCACGACGCGCCCGAGATCGCCGGCAATGCGCGGAGCGTGGAGTTCACCTCGGAGCTGCCGGAGGGGGCCGCTGCGGCGCTCGGATCGCGGGAAGCCGAGATCCGCATCCTCGTCGATCACGACCATCGGCTAATTCTGCGATGGGCGCCATATCGGCACGCGAAGCCCGCCGGGCCACCCACGCCCCCAGTCGACACCGTGCTTCTCCCGCAGGTCGATCACATCACCATAAGCTACTGGGCGCACGCGGGGCCGCCGCACTGGCTGGCCACGTGGAACAGCCCCGAGGTTCCGGCGCTTATCCGCATCAGCCTCACCTTTCAGCACGGCACAGGGATCGACTGGCCCGATATCGTTGCCGCTCCGCAACGCAGCCGGCCCTGACGGCATCCGGCCGCCTTTGCATCTGTCGGGGCAGCCAAGCCGTAGTCAGCTAAACTCCTTGCCAGCATTGGCCAGAGAAGAGAGATACACGTTCAGGGATTAAGAAGGTTCACAGCGGACGCTGATGCTGAAGGAATTCGTGACCTGGTGGGCGAGGCAATGGCTGGATCTGCTTCCGCCGCAACTGACTGCGACCAACCGATGGAGCAACGCCCTGGTCATCGATCTGCCGACGGAGCGGGACGAGACGGGGTCGATTCCCTTCGCCCTGATCCGCCGCCTCCGTGGGAAGGAGACGCCGCTCGGACGCTTCCGGACCGATGACAGTGGGATCGCCGCCATCCGCCGCGCACGCCGGGTGAAGGGCCGAAGCCTCGATATTCTGCTGCGCCTGTGGCCCGGCGCGCTGCTGGAGCATCGCTTCGCCATACCGCTCGCGGCCGAACACGACGCCGCCGAGGTGCTGCGCTACGAGATCGACCGCGTGACGCCCTTTACCGCCGAGGACATCTTCTGGACCTGGGAGGCCGAGCGCCGCGACCGAGAGCGCGGTCGCCTCTTCGTGCGGCTCTCTCTGGTTCCGCGTGCGTCCGTTCTAAGCGGCCTCAGGGTTCTGGCTGCTGCTGGGCTCTCTCCGCGCCGGCTTGAGGTGGCCGCCGAGGACGGGTCGCTCCGCCACCTGCCATTGCAGACGGACGCTCGCGCGGGGGAAACGCTGCAGCGCGGCGTCGTCCGTGTCCTCGCCGCCGTCTGCGCTGTGCTGGCGATCGTTGCCGGCGTCTTGCCCTTCGTGTTCCAGCAGGCACGCATCCAGCACACGGAACGTGAGATCGCGCAGCTTCAGCCCCGTGTCTCGGAAGCCGTCATGCTTCGACGTCGCATCTTGGGGCAGGCTGCGGGAGCCGATGTGATCGCGGCCGCCGAGGTCCGGATCGGCGATGCCGTTCAGGCCTTGGCCGCCGTTACCGAGGTAATGCCCGACAACACCTTCCTTACCGCGTTCAGCCTGTCGCAGCGCAATCTCAGCCTGACCGGCCAGTCCACCGATCCGGCCGGGTTGATTGCCGCCATGTCCGCCGACCCGATGATCGCCAGCCCCAGCTTCTCCGCGCCGGTCACCGCAGCCCCGACAGGCAAGGGCAGCTTGTTCTCGATCAACGCCGAGTTGGCACCTTAAGCTGCTAATCCGTCGGCCATGAGCGAAACCCTCCCTAGCGGCCGACGCGGCCAATTGCTCGCGGTCGGACTGACGATCGCCGGGCTTGCTGTGCTCTGGGTCGCGATCGTGGGCCCCCTGATGTCCTGGTACGAGGCGCGGTCGCAGGGTCTCGAAGATCGCCGGATGGTCGCGGCGCGGATGGCCCGGATCGCCCAGACCATCCCCGACCTCATGCGGCAGGCCGAGGCGCTGCGCGCGGCTGCACCCGCCGGCCGCGACATCGCTCTCGAGGCGCCGAGCGATGCCGTCGCGGGCGCACGCCTGCAGCAGCGGATGCAGGACCTGGCGACGGCCGCGGGCATCCGGTTCAGCAGCATCGAGACCTTGCCCGCGCAGCAGCAAGGCGGCTATCGGCGCATCAGCCTACGGGTGACGTGCTCCGCCGCTTTGCCGGTCCTGGTCGGTTTGCTGCAGAAGCTGGAGGTTTCAAACCCGAGAATGCTGATCGACGATCTCGATCTAGACGCCTCGCCGGACCTCAACCGTCCCGACGGCATCGCGATCGGGGCCAATTTCACAGTGATCGCCTTCCGTCCGGGAAGCGCGCCTTGACCAGGCTGGCCATTCTGATGCTCGCCTGTCTGGCGGTCGTGCTGGGCGGAGTCATTGCAATCGAAGCGAAGCCTCAGAACGTGAGGCGATCCGTTCCGCCGGCAGAGGATCTGGTGCGGGCCGGCCCGGTCGTTCCCCATGGCGGCGACGCGCGGCAGGTTCAGTCCTGGGTCGAGGCAATCCTCGCCCGGCCGCTCTTCGTGCCCTCGCGTCGGCCACCCGCGGCTGCTGCCGGCCCGGGCGACAGCGGCCCGGGCTTCCCGCGGCTCACCGGCATCATCATCATGCCGCAGCAGCGCGAGGCCATTTTTGCGGCGCCCGGGAAGTCGCAGCCGATCGTGGTGAGCGCGGGCAGCCGCCTCAACGGCGTGCTGATCAAGTCGATCGATGCCGGCGCGATCGTCGTCGTCGATGCCGCGGGGGCTCGCATTATCCGCCCGTCCTTCGCCGCCGGAACAGCCTCGGGCTCACTTGTCCCTACCGCTCCGCGCCCACTTTCCGTCACGGTCGACCAGCCGCCCGTGCCAACGCCGCACGGCACCTCGCCTTTTGCCTCCATCCCAGGACTTAGCGGCCGTCCGTTGGGTCTGGCGGCCCAGCCCGATGCCTCGCCGCCTCCGGGTGGGGGCGCGACCAACACTTTGCCATCTATTGCTTCTCCCGGAGTTTCGCCATGAAGCGTCTGTTTCCCTTGGCCCTCGCACTGGCCGTAGCGGGAACGGGTGCGGGTTGCGCGCCGACCGAAGGTCCGCCGCGGGCGCTCGCGCCGCAACTTGTGCCCGATACCAATCATCCGGATTATCGCGTCAGCGGGCCGATCGGCAGTCCGAAAGCGCTGCAGCAGCCGTTGTTATCGTACGGTTCCTCGGGCACGGTCTCGCTTCCCGCACAGCAAGGCGCGGGCGCCGGGGATGTCTCGCTCGATTTCGCGGACACCGACATCCGCGAGGTCGTCGCGCAGATCCTCGGCTCGATCCTGAAGGTCAACTACACCATCGACCCGGCCGTCCACGGCACGGCGACGCTGCATACGGTGACGCCGCTGGCGCGCTCGCAGCTGCTGCCGACCCTGGAGGCCCTGCTGTCCGAAACCGGCGCTACCCTCGTCGATACCGACGGTCTCTACCGGGTGCTTCCCGCCGCGGCCCCGGGAAGCGGGAGCGCGAGCAGTGCCGGCCTTGCGAGCGGAGGCGGAACGTCAGGCGCCCAGCTTGTGCCTCTCCGCTACGTCTCGGCGACCGACCTCGCCAAGGTGTTGCAGCCTTTCGCAGGACAGTCGGCACGGATCGCCGTCGACCCCGGTAGCAACAGTCTCGTCATCGCCGGCGATCCGGATGCGCGGGACGCGCTCGTGGCCCTCGCGCAGGCCTTCGACACGAACCTCCTGGCCGGACAATCCTACGCGCTGCTCCCATCGCCACAGGGCGGCGCGGCCGACTTCGCGACCGAGTTGCAGACGGCTTTCCGTGCTCAGGGTGGGGGGCTGACGAACCTGGTGCGCGTGGTGCCGATGGAACGTGCCGGGGCGGTGCTCGTCATCGCCTCCCAGCCTGAATACATCGACGCGGCCCGGCGCGTGTACGATCTGCTCGAGCGGAAGCAACGCGCGACCGTGCGTAGCTGGAACGTGTACTACCTCAAGGATGCGAAGGCGGAGGATGCGGCCTACCTGCTCCAGGAGGCCTTCACCCCGGACAACGTGACCGCGACCCCGAGCAGCACCACGACGAGCCAGCAGAGCGGCACGTCCGCCACCGGGGGCGCCGGCACCCCCGGCATCGGCACCGGAACGAGTGCCGGCGCGGGCGCAGGGGGCAGCAGCCAGACCGCCGTCGGTGGGGGCATCGGCACCGGCACCGCCATCAACGGCACGTCCGGCGGCATATTGGGCGGCGGCAACTCGGAGCCGGCGGCAACCGGCGGTTCGTCCTCGGGGCAGAGCGCCGCGCCGAGCCAGACCGCGGCCAATCCTCTTCTGGGCGGTCTAAGCGCCAGCGGCGGCGGCGCGGGTGGCGCCAGCGACGCCGACGCCCTCCGCATCATCCCGGACGACCACAACAACTCGGTGATGATCTACGCGACGCAGGACGAGGAAGAGCGCATCGACGCCATGCTGCGCAAGATCGATATCCTGCCGCTGCAGGTGCGTATCGACGCGACCATCGCCGAGGTCACGCTCAACAGTGCGCTGCAATACGGCACGCAATTCTTCTTCAGGTCCGGGGGCATTAACGGCATTCTGAACAACACGGCCGCCGCGACCCCCTTGGGCACGCCAAGCTCCACTGTCTTGTCAACGGCTTTCCCCGGGTTCGTCCTCAGCGGCAACGGGGCCGGCGGCGCGCCGATCGCGCTGCAGGCATTGCAGGCGGTGACGACGGTGAAGGTGCTGTCCTCACCGGAGCTGATGGTGCTGGACGGAGAGACTGCCCGGCTGCAGGTGGGCCAGCTGGTGCCATACCTCGCGTCGAGTTCGCAAAGCACCGTGGCCAACTCGGCGGTCATCAACAACATCAACTATCAGCCGACGGGCGTCATCATGAGCGTGACGCCCCGGATCAGCGAGGGCGGCCGTGTCACGCTCGACATCTCACAGCAGGTGAGCGCAGTCGACACCTCGGTCAGCACGTCGACCACCGGCATCTCGTCGCCAACCTTCTCGGAGCAGGACGTCTCCTCGCGCGTGACGGTGCAGGATGGGCAGACGGTCGGCTTGGCGGGGCTGATTACCGATAATCTCACCAAGACGAACTCCGGCATTCCGTTTCTGAAGGACATCCCGCTGATCGGCCTGCTCGCAGGCACGCAGAACAACACTCGCACGCGGGACGAGCTGCTCATCCTCATCACGCCGCACGTGCAGTACGATGAGAACGACGCGCGCGCGCTGACGGCGGATCTGCAGTCGCAGCTGCAGGACGCGGCCACTGTTCCGGGTGAACTGAACAGCCTGCAATCACCCGGGTCGGATGATCCGAATTCGGTCGTGCGCCGGCAACTCCGGCTGGATCAGTAATACTGATGCGGCTGCCTCGCCGCCTGGAGCATCCGCGCGGTTTTGCGCTCCTGATCGTCTTGTGGTCGATGGTGCTGCTGTCGCTGTTGTTCGCGCGGCTCGTCTCCGCCGGACGAAGCGAAGCGGAGATCGCGTTCAACCTGCGCGCGGCGGCGCAAAGGCAAGCTCAGGCCGACGGGCTTCTCTATAGTGTCATCTTCAGCCTGCTCGGCCCCGGCCGACATTGGCCGGCGGATGGAGCCGCACATCGCATTCGGCTTCCCGCGGCGGTCGCAAGCGTCTCCATCGAGAACCTGGACGGCCTCATCAATCCGAACACCGCGTCGCCGGCCCTGCTTTATGCGCTGCTCTCGCGAGTGGGGGCTGACGCGACAACGGCTCGCAGCGTGTCGCAGGCGATGGCGGACTGGCGGTCGCCGGATGCGCAGGGTGTCTTTGAAGCGCCACAGTATCTGAGCGCGGGCCTGTCCTACACGCCTGCGGGATCGCCGTTCCAGAGCATCGGCGAACTCGGGCTCGTTCTTGGGATGACGCCGGAACTTCTCGCCAAGCTGGCGCCGCATCTATCGCTGTATAATGGTGACAACCCAAACCCGGATGATGCGGATCCGGTCGTCCGCCACGCACTGCGTGACACTGGGACGGTCGGAACATCCGGAGCCTCGCACCCACTACGGGTCGTCGCTGTCGACATCGTCATTTCCGGGGCGGGCGGCACCGAGGCGTCGCGACAAGCCGACGTGCAACTGCAAAGCTCCTCATCACCCACAGGTTTTCAAATTTTAACCTGGGAGAGCGGAGGGGCCTAGGCCGCGACACTTGGCCGATGATGCTGCATTGCACAATCAAGCAGGCCCGCAGCCGCTGCTGTCTCATGGAAGTTTCCGGAACTTTTCGAAAAAAGTACTGCATCCAACAGAGAGTTAATGCGGTAGTGAGATCGTGGCCGCTCAAAGCAGGTCACGGCAGCTTTTAGGGGGTCTTCCTAATGTCCGAGTTAATTTCCGGGGTCGATGACGCGCTTCGATCCAACCGGCGTAACCTGTTGAAGACCGTAGGTCTAGGTGTCGCGGGAACTGCTGCTCTTGCCGCGACCGGCGTCGCGAGCTTGGGTTTCGGATCGACGCCGGCCATGGCACAAACCGATACTGATATCGAAGTGTTTAACTTCGCTCTCAATCTCGAATATCTCGAAGCCGAATTCTATCTTCGCGCCGTCACGGGAACAGGCCTGCCCGCAAGCCTGACCGGAGGCGCCGCAACGGTCACGGGTGGCTCTCTTGTTCCGTTTCAGAACACCGCCATCGCTTATCTCGCGCAGAAGATTGCGGTCGATGAACTGGCCCACGTTACCTTCATCCGCACCGTCCTCGGCGCGATGGCGGTTCCTGAGCCAAACCTCGACCTGTCGACCAGCTTCACGACGTTGGCCATCGCGGCAGGTCTCATTGCACCTGGCCAGACCTTCAACCCGTTTGCAAGCGAGACGAACTTCCTTCTTGGCGCATACATCTTCGAGGATGTGGGCGTGACGGCGTATGGTGGCGCTGCCGCATCCCTGTCGGCGGCGGTGCTTCCCTACGCCGCCAGCATTTTGGCCGTCGAAGGCTATCATGCTGGTGGTATCCGGACACGTCTGTCGGAGATCGGTGGTTCGGCGGCGACAGATTTGATTTCTGCGCTGCGCCAGAAGCTATCGGGCGTGGGTGACAACGGCTGCAACTACGAAAGCAACCCGGCGAACTTCACGAACGTCGACAGCAATGGGCAAAGCTATCGCCGCACGCCGGCTCAGGTTCTGAGCATCGTTTACGGTGGCGGCACATCGAGTGGCCTGTTCTTTCCGAATGGCATGAACGGCGCCATCACGGTCGCCTGACATCTATGGGAATGCGAGTGGCGCCAGGCTGGGCGCCGCTCGCAACCATCGTTCAGTTGCAGATCATGTTGTCGCCGGTTGCGGTGCCATTGGGTCCGGTCGAGCAGAGGTCGTAGTCGTGTCCGGCGCGGTCTGACGGATCACGATAGACATATGGATGGTTCCAGGGATCGACGGGCACCTGACCCGATTGAACGTAGGGACCGTTCCAGTTGCTGACGCCGGCGGGGGTCTGAACCAGGGCTTCCAGCCCCTGATCCGTGGACGGATAGCTCCCGACATCCAGCTTGTACATGTCGAGAACCGAACCCAATCGTGCGATCGACTGATGCGCGATCGAGACGCGTGCGCCTCCCAGTTGACGCAGCACGGCAGGTGCCACCAAGCCGATCAGCAGGCCCAGGATCACGATGACGACCAGAATTTCGAGAAGCGTGAAACCGGCCTGAGTGTCTTCGCCGGCGACACTAACCCTCATAATTGCAGCTTGCCTCATTCGCAGGGAGGCGCGAAGAGTTTTCGGTCGCGTCATCCAAGGTGCTGGCATCGTGACTTCGTTCCTTAACTGAGGCGCATTTCTGTACGGGACCATCGTCACGGGCGACGCCAAGTTAGCGAGGTTGCGCCGCGATATCGATATGGTCGCTCATCCGCGATCGGTAGATGCGCATGACGGCGTCAATATCCGTGCCGGTTTCGCTCAGGCTCCCGTCGGGCTCCACCACGCCCAAAACATAGCCGAGCGAGATGAGCCAGCTCAGATAGTCTTCGCCGGAAATATGCGAGATGCCCGGGATCATGCCTGGGCTGAACTCGCTGATGATGAAGGGCCGGCATCGCCGTATCGTCGCCTCCGCGCCAAGCAGCGCGTTGTACTCAGCACCTTCGACGTCGACCTTGATGAGGTCCACTGTCGTCCAGGCATCAAGAAGCGAGTCGAGCCTGAGGCAGGACACCGATTCCGCTGCCAGCAACTGGCCAAGCTCGTCGGGCGGCGCCGACGTCGTCCCGTTTGAAAAGGAGGTGTTCAGGATCAGAATCCCGGTCTCACGCCCGGCCGCGCTCTGCGCGACTGTTACGTTGTCAAAGCCGTTGGCTCTGCGACTTGCTTCGAGTAGCCGCACGTTGCGCGGATTGGGTTCGACCGCGAGAACATGCCCCTGCGCCCCGACAAGGGTGGCGGCAAGCATGGTGAAATAGCCTATGTTCGCACCGATATCGACGACGCTCATGCCGGGTTGCAGTCTCGACCGGAACAAGCGCGTCACGTCGGGTTCATAATTGTCGTCGCGAACAGGCTTGCCGACGGCGGCGTCATTCTGGTTGGAGTAGATGCGGAAACCTTGAACCTCGGTTGAGACGATGTCCTCGCCCGGATCGCGGTTCAGAAATCCGCGGCGTTGGAATTCGAGGCTGGTGACATAGCTCGAGACAACCTGACCAAGGGGCTCCCCCACGCGCGAGCTGTGGCCGCGCCACTCCTCCGGATTAGGCATCCGTCCCAGGATCAACCGGAAGCAGCCCAGGATGTCAGCCTCGCTTGCCGTATCCTCGAATGTTGTGGTCCAAGGCTCGCGTATCTCAGGAATAGGGCGCGTCCTGGCCCATGGCAGTCGCATCGGTCACCACCGCTAAAAGGGCTCGCTACCCGTCTTTGGGGCGGAGTGGTAATGCGGGCGCTGCACGATGTCCAGCCTGCTGGGCGCGCAAACAACCAGCACTATCCGCCCGTGAGGCCAAATAGTCTGCCAATCATGGCAGTGCTGCCGGGGCTTGCTCCAGGATCTTGAAGGAGGCAAACTTACACTTTGGGTTCGCTCGACTGCGATGCCCGCGGGAGCCCGACTGTGACGTTCGTGTCTTACGCCCAGAATTTCGAAGATGTGCTGCTGTGGCGCGCGCTCCGGGGGGTCGAGAACGGCTTCTACATCGATGTGGGCGCCGGGCATCCAGATATCGATTCGGTTTCTCGCGCCTTCTACGACCGCGGCTGGCACGGGATCAATATCGAGCCGACCGTTGAATTCAGCCGACGTCTCGCGGCCGCCCGTCCACGCGACATCAATCTGCAGCTGGTTCTGGGGGAGCATCCCGGCCGGGCCACGTTGTTCGTTGTTGATGGCACGGGCCTTTCGACGATGGTGCCCGCAGGGGTCGATGCAATCCGAGAGGCCGGCAAGGAAAGCCACCGGGTCGAAGTCGCCATGGATACGTTGGCGAATCTGTGCCGCGAGCACGCTCCTGAGTCGATCCATTTTCTCAAGGTGGATGTGGAAGGCGCCGAACGCGCTGTGCTGGCCGGCGCCGACTTCATGTCATTCCGGCCATGGATCGTCGTGGTTGAGGCGACAGCGCCGATGTCCAGCGTGATGACGCATGATACGTGGGAGTTCATGCTGCTCGAGGCAGGGTATCGCTTTGTCTGGTTCGATGGTCTCAACCGGTTCTACCTCTCTTCGGAGAGGCATGACGCGCTCGCTCACGCGTTCCAGGCGCCGGTGAATGTCTTCGACGACTTTATTCGTGCAAGCGACACCGAGTGGGCGCGGCGCATTCAGGCGGCCGAAAACCACGCCTCGGACCGGGTCGTGAAACTGCTTGAGCGTGCGATCACGGCCGAGGTGCGGGCGGATCATGAGTCGCTGTCGGCCGCGCATGCCCGGGTTCGGATCGACGAGACGTGGCGCGAAGCCCAGCAGCTACGCGCCGCTTTGCAGGATGAAAGGGCGCAGCGGCTGGCCGCCGAGGCGGAGGCAGAGGCCCTCACACGGCGCGCCGAGGCAGCCGAAAGCAATGCCGTTGGGCAGGCAACGCACGCAAAAGCCGAAACCATGCGCGCCCGTTACGAGCAGCAACGTTCCGCGATCAACGAGCAGCTTCGACGGGAGGCGATGGCCGCCTTCGAAGCCATCCATCGCAGCACCTCCTGGCGCATAACGGCGCCGCTCCGTCGCCTGCGGTCGCGGCGAAACGCGGCGGGACCGGTGATCACACAACCGCCGCTGCCGGAGCCTCCGGCTGAGCTGGCCATTGCGCGTGAAGAACGCTCGATCTTTGCGAGTTCGGGTTTGATGGCTTCCGGGCGCGAGCGCCGGCCGGCGCCGCCGCGGACCAAGGTCCATCAGTATCATTCGGGTGCCGCTACCGGCGATGCGATCACCAACAGCATGCTGCTGACCCGCCAGCGGCTACGTGATCTTGGATACGAGAGCGAGATCTTCGTGAGCTTCCGCGATCCGTCCCTCGCGCATGAGCTTCGTCTGGCGGACGATCTGCCGCGTCATGATCGTTATGTATTGATTGTCCGGCACTCGATGGGCTTCGATGCATTCGACGCGGTGGCGTCGGTTCCGGCGCCCAAGATTCTGCTGTATCACAATATCACGCCGCCTGATCTGCTGCAGGGCGACGCCTTCATGCAGCGATACGCAATCCTGGGCCGGGAGCAGCTCAAGAAATGGCGCTCCGTGGTCGGCGGGTCCCTTGCCGATAGCGAATACAACGCCATCGAGCTTCGTGCTCACGGGTTTTACCCGGTGCAGGTCTGCAATACGTTGTTCGATGCCGATGCGCTTCTCGCCCGCGCCGCCTCCACCCTAAAGGTGAAAGAGGCCGACTGTTTCACCATCCTTTTCGTCGGCCGCGTCGTGCGCTCAAAAGGGCAGGCGGAACTGGTGGACGTGTTCGCCGCATTCCGCAATCGGTATCGGAAGCCATGCCGACTAGTGCTCGTCGGCCGCCACGGCGATGCCAAGGACGACTACCTCATTTCGATCAAATCGCGCCTGAAAGAGTACGGGATAGCCAGCGACGTTGTGCTAACCGGGCCGGTGTCGGATGATGATCTGCATGCCTGGTACGCAAGTGCGGATGTCTACTTGTCGTTGAGCCGTCATGAAGGTTTTGGTGTGCCTCTGATCGAGGCCATGGCGCATGATCTGCCGGTCCTCGCGCTTCCGGTCGCCGCTGTTCCCTACACCCTCGGCGGCACCGGCGGTCTGCTGGAGGACGATTCGATCAGTGGCGTTGTCGGCAGGCTTCTTGATCTTGCGGAGGGAGAGGAGCGCCAAGCGGGTTTGATCGCGCGGCAGCGTGCGGCGCTGGAGCGTGTACGTTGGGAGCGTCACAAAGACGCGTTCATGCAGACCTTGACGGCTGCCGGTGCGGCGCCATCGGTTCCCCGCGAGACGGAAGCCCTGTTGTTGTCGTCGATAACATTCACGGTGACCGGGCATGTCAGCGGCAGTTACAGCCTGGCGACGATCAACCGCACGCTGGCGCTCGCGCTGGACATCGCCCGGCCGGGCGATGTCCGCCTCGCACCGGTCGAGGGCACGCCGACGACGACGATCAGCGGTTTACCCGGCCAGGACTTGACCAAGATCGAGGCGCTGGTTGCGCGGCCAAGGCCCATGACTGCCCCGCACGTCGTGATCAGCCAGCATTATCCGGTGTATGTTCCGTCTGATCCCGGGGACCTCTCGCTCGCCTACTTCTTCTGGGAAGAGTCGCTTATCCCTCTCAAGACGATTGAAGGTCTGAACAAGAATTTCCGGGCAATACTTGCGCCGACGGTTTTTGTGGCGAAGACGCTGATCGATTCCGGACTCTCGCTTCCGGTTCGCGTTGTCGGCTATGCGCCTCGGCTGGAGGGGTTCGAGGCCCTGGCGGCTACGCGCAAGGCAGCGGCCGGCCACCCTTTTACCTTTCTGCATGTCTCATCCGGCTTCCCCCGCAAAGGCATCGATGTCCTTCTCGAGGCCTACGCAAAGGCTTTTCGCAGCTCGGACGACGTTCGCCTCGTCATCAAGGTGTTCCCCAATCCGCATAACACGGTGGCGCAGCAGCTGGCCGGCTTGCAGACGGCGGACAGTAATGCGCCTGCAATCACCCTGATCGATGACGACATCTCCGAAACGGAATTGGTGGACCTCTACCGAAACGCCGACGCAGTTGTGCTTCCAACCCGCGGCGAAGGGTTCAATATCCCGGCGGCCGAGGCGATGGCGGCCGGAATCCCTCTCATCGTCACCGGGCACGGCGGACACATGGACTTCTGCGACCGATCCGTCCGGTTGGTAGATTACAGCTTCGCGCCTTCCGGGAGCCACCTCGCGGCGAGTGGCTCGCTCTGGGCAGACCCGGATGCGGACGACCTGACGAACGCCTTGCGCGAGGCTGTTTTGGACCGGTTGCCGAGGCCGAGTCCGGCCCAACTACCAGATGCGAGAACCTTCGCGGAAAGCATCATCGCGACCTCGGCAGAGCTCCTGTTGCTTCCGCCACCGCCGCCGCTGCGTATCGGCTGGGTGTCGAGCTGGGGCGTGCGCTGCGGGATCGCGGAATACTCCCGTCATCTGCTGGATGCGATGCTCGCCTCGGACGAACCGGGCGCGGAGGGCGGCTCACCTCCAGAGGTCACGGTTCTTTGCGACACGCGGACGTCCACCGAGGCACCCGAGGCGCTGGATGCCACCATCCGGCCCTCCTGGGACCTTTTTCTTCTCGACGGGGCCAAGCCACTCATTCGCGCGGTAGCCGAGACCGATCCTGATGTGCTGGTGATCCAGCATCAACCTGGACTGATCGTCTGGAACTCGCTGGCGGAATTACTCGCCTCGGAAACCGTCCGGCAGCGGCCGGTCGTACTGGTTCTCCACACCACGCAACGCATCCTCGACATCACCGAGGAAGATCGCACGGCGATCATAGCCGCGCTGAGGGGTGTTGCCCGCGTCGTCGTTCACACGGTCAATGACGTGAACCGGCTGAGGAAGCTCGGACTGGTCGCGAACGTGGTGATGATACCGCAAGGGGCCGTGCCTCTGGGCGAACCGGTGGTGCTTTCCATCGCGCCAGCCGAAGAGCGTCGTTTCATCATCGGATGCTACGGCTTCTTCTTCAGCGAGAAGGGGATTTTGCAACTTATCGAGGCGTTCGGGCAACTGCGCGCGCGTGATGGTCGCCTCCGGCTACGCCTCGTCAATGCCCAGTACGGCACGGTGGAGTCCGCAGCGGAGATTGCCCGTTGCCGCGCCGCGGCCGAGGCTGCCGGTCTTGCCGACGCGGTAGAATGGCACACGAATTTTCTGCCCGATCAGGAGTCGCGCCGGCTTCTCGGCGAGTGCGATCTCATCGCACTTCCCTATCAGACGTCGAAAGAGGGATCGAGCGCGGCGTTGCGGATGGCGATGTCCGCCGGTGTGCCTGTGGCGGTCACGCCGTTGCCGCTGTTCGATGAGGCTGAAGCCGCTGTGTTTCGCTTCAGCGGCACTGGGAGCGCCGATATAGCAGATGGGATTGCCCACCTCCTCAATCGGCCTGAGGAGCGGCAGGCAATCCGGGCGGAGATGAAATCCTGGATGACGAGCCGCGAATGGCCCCGCGTCGCCACGCGCTTTGGAGGCATGCTCCAGGGGCTGCGTTCCAATTGGAAAAGCGGCAATGTCATTCAGCCGTGCGCCAGTGATAACTCCACAGTGCCTGGGCCCGCGGCTGCCGCGACGGTAGACTGATCGCTTCTGCACCGCTGATCGGCCAGCATTCCCCAGACGAGCTGCCTCCAAGAGTTACATTATCAAGACAACTCGGTCGCCTGCGGCCCCCTGTAACTTTGCCGCGATGGCGGTGCCAGCACATCAACGTGATGCTGAAGATGAAATCTGGTCAACTAATTTGTAATTGTCGCTGCGTTCAGAAAGTTCGGTAGACGCTGCGAAAACCAAGAGCGTGTCCAGATGAGTCAACTTTTTGGAAACAGCCACATGAACAATATCGCTAGTAGCGAAACCGCAAGCCGAAGGTTTATTGGAAAGATTGGCGCAGGTGCCGTCGCTCTCTGCGCGTTGGCTGGTCTTGCGAGCAAGCCGGCAAAAGCTCAGGCAGACGCTGACGTAAATGTTCTCAACTTTGCTCTCAACCTCGAATACCTCGAAGCCGAGTACTATTTGCGCGCCGTGACTGGAGCGGGCCTTTCTGCGGCTTACGGAGGAGCAGGCACAGCGGTCGTTCCGACTTCGACCCTGGTCCCCTTCAAGACGTCAGCAGTAGCTTATTGGGCGCAGCGGATTGCCAATGACGAACTCGCCCATGTGAACTTTCTCCGGATCGCGCTTGGTGCCGCGGCCATTCCCGAGCCAGTGATCGATCTTGAGACGAGCTTCACCACGCTTGCCGTAGCCGCGGGCCTCATCACGGCGGGCCAAACCTTCAACCCGTTCGCGAGCGAACTCGACTTCCTCATTGGAGCCTACATCTTCGAAGATGTCGGCGTCACGGCCTATGCCGGAGCCGCCGCCCTTCTGACCGAGCCCAACAATATTGCATACAGCGCCAGCATCCTCGCGATCGAAGCCGAACATGCCGGCTGCATCCGGGGCTACCTTGCCTCGATTGGCGGCGGAGCGGCTACAGACGCTATTTCCGCGCTGCGTCAGAAGCTTTCCGGCGTGCAGGACAACGGGACCGATCTCAGCGGGAGCGGTGGCAACCCGTTTTCGTTCGCAAACGACGACTACAACGGCCAGGTGTTCCGCAGAACGCCGCAGCAGGTGCTTAACATCGTCTACGGTGCACCTGGAACGGGCGTCACGTCCGGTCTGTTCTTCCCCAATGGCGTCAACGGTGCCGTTGCCTCGACTTAAGCAAGCCGCCAGCCGATAGCACTAACATCATCGAGGACGCTTCAATGCCTGACAACACAATCAAGACCGTACTCCAGAAGAGTATTGACCGCCGCCGCTTCATGAGGCGCTCCGGGCTTGGCCTGACCGGATTGGCAACTGCAGTCTCAGGTGCGTTTCTATCCGCCAAGCCCGCGCGCGCTCAGGCCCTGACCGACGCGGACATCTTCAACTTTGCTTTGAATTTCGAGTATCTCGGGTCGCAGTATTATCTTGCGGCGCTTGGCACTTCCTTGCCTGCGAGCCTGACAGGTACCGGCGCAGGTGCGGTGATCCTGCCGACCCCGACTGCCGTTCCGTTCCAGAACAAGGCCGTTGCTTACTTCGCTCAGCAGCTCGCTGTTGACGAACTCGCGCACGTCACCGTTATCCGGGAGGCTCTGGCGGCTGAGGGCGCCACTCCGATCCCGCAACCGGTTATCAACCTCAACACGAGCTGGACTTCGCTCGCGGCGGCGGCAGGATTGATCACTCCGGGCCAGACCTTCAATCCCTTCGCTAGCGAAACCGACTTCCTGCTGGGTGCCTACGTTCTGGAGGATGTTTGCGTCACCGCACTTTGTGGCGCGGCGCCGCTAATCTCAAGCAAGGTGAACTTGGCCTATGCCGCGTCCATTCTCGGCGTGGAGGGCTACCAGGTCGGCCTCATCAGATCGCGTCTATCGGCGATCGGCGCGGATGTCGCTACGGATGCCATCTCCGCTCTTCGGTCGAGCCTCTCGAACACGGTCGTCAACATGGGCGTCAATGATGTAGGCACAAATGCCTATGGCAACCCCTTCAACTTCACCAATGCTGACAGCAACGCCCAGGCGTTTCGTCGCACCCCCCAGGAAGTTCTGGCGATTGCATACGGTGGGGCACCGGCGGGTGGCGGATTCTTTCCGAATGGCGTAAACGGCGCCATCACAACCACGGCTTCCGCCTGATCGTCTGGCTCGGTTGAGCCAGCCGCCTTCTCAGCTGCAAGCGTGCGCCTGACCTGGTCCGTTGCGGACGGTAGTCAGGGGCACGCTTTTCCTTGTCAATCGTGATGATGGACCCGTACGAACAGCGCCTCGGCCGCCTGGATGACCTGCGACTGGTAGGAGAGGTTGAGCTGGCGGGTGTGAGAGTGGTAGTCGCCGATTGCCCGCATGAGATCGCCTCGATCCTCGGCGAGGTAGGTTTTGAGGATCGCCCCGGCTGCGGCGATATTATAGCAGGGCGCGTTGATGAGACGGGCCCGGACCTGACTGGCCGGTTCTCGCGTGTATGCCACGAGCGGCCCAATCCAACGCGTGTTGATCTGCATAACCCCTAGGTCCTGCGATCCGTCGGCGTCGTTGCTAATGGTCCCTGGCCGGCCGCCTTCTATCGCCTGGATAGACGGCAGCACCCGAGGCGGGAGGTGGTAGATCGACGCGACGAGCGCCATGCAAGCGAGGAACGGTATCACGACGGCAGCATCCTGGATGATACGGCTGACAGCTTCTACTGGCTAAACGCCGCGCCGGGAAGCCGTGAACAAAAACAAACCGCCGAAGCAGGCGAGAGGCAGCCTCGACGGCGTTGGGTCTGCACAAACGTAAGCCGCAGCCGATTACGCGAAACGGCAGCCGCTTACAACACAGGGCCGCCGCCCGGACGATAGATGACAAAGCACCCTGCGACGGCTCTATGTCAACACTCCCATATATCCGAACCGAAATCGAAATGGATTGACGTTGCGACGGAACGTTACAAATCGTCGCGTGAAAAGCGCTAGCCGTCAGCTTCTGCAGAATTGTCAGCGATTGCAGAAACTGCTTTCACCGGTATTCGGTCGATGCTCCAAACAAATTGCGTTGAGCATTCATGAAACCGTCATCGCATTGCTACAGACGCGCGGCGTGCGATGAATGAAAACACCTCCAACCCTGGCCGTGCTCGAAAGGTCGAGATGGCTCTGGCAACAATTGTATTTGTGGAGGGTTCCTCTCTTGCAGAAATCAACGTGGGCGCGAACGCGCCTGCAATTCCGGTCGGCGATGCTCGCCGCGACCGCCGCTAGCCTGATCGCAGGCCCGGTGGTTCCGGCCTTCGCCCAATCCGCCGCCGCGACCGGTGGCGTCGACAATATGGTTGGATCGCCGCCTGCGAGCACTCCGATCCAGCACATCGTCGTCATCATCGGCGAGAACCGCACGTTCGACCATGTGTTCGCAACGTATCAGCCGCCGCACGGGGAAAAGGTGTTCAACCTCCTCTCCGAGGGCATTATCAACGCGAACGGCACGCCCGGACCGAACTACCGCAACGCCGGACAGTTCTCGGCCCAGCAGCCGGCCAATTACAGCACGCACCCCGGCGGCAAGGTTCTCTACACGAACCTTCCGGCGCCCGGCACGGACGGCGCGCCGACCGCGTCGTCAGACAGCAACCCGCCTCCCTTCGCGAGCGTTGCGGCGGTCGCGGCTGTTGAGTCACAGATCAACGACGGCCTGCCCAGCGCCGATTACAATCTGCTGACGACGGGCGCGACCGGCCTCGCCTCGGATGTCGCGGACACGCGCATCACGAACGCGAACTCGCTCCCGGATGGCCCTTATCAGATCACCGGCCCGACCCTGCCGTACGACTCCTATACAGCGAGCCCGGTTCATCGCTTCTACGAGATGTGGCAACAAACTGATTGCGCCAAAGGCCATATCACAGCCGCCAATCCTTCCGGCTGCTTGAACGACCTCTTTCCCTGGACCGAAGTCACCGAGGGCGCCGGCACCAACGGCAAGCCGCAACCCGCCGGGTTCAATAATCTGACAACGGGCGAAGGCTCGGCGTCGATGGGCTTCTTCAACATGGCGCAGGGGGACGCGGCAACGTTCAAGTCGCTCGCCGACCAGTACACGATCAGCGACAACTACCATCAGGCCATCATGGGCGGCACCGGCGCCAACCACATCGCGCTCGGGACCGGCCTCGCCATCTATTACACCGATGGTCAGGGCAACGTCGCGACGCCGCCCGCGGATGAAATCGAGAACCCCAACAGCCAATCCGGCACCAACAACTGGTGGGTGCAGGACGGCTACTCGGGCGGTTCATATAGCAATTGCTCGGACGACACGCAGCCGGGCGTGACGGCAGTCCGCACCTACCTCAAGTCTCTGCCGTCGAAGCCCGCCCTGAAGTGCAAGAAGGACGCCTACTACCTTCTCAACAACTACAACCCGGGCTACTTCGGGGACGGCACCGTCAACACCTCGACCTTCACCGTGCCGCCTTCGCCGGTGCACACGATCGCGGATGTCCTGAACGCGCACAACATCTCCTGGAAATACTACGGCGCCGGATGGGACAACTACGTGGCCAACCCGTCGAGCGACCTCGGCGGCCTCTATTGCAACATCTGCAATCCCTTCCTGTATGAAACCAACATCATGACGAGCGCGACGCAGCGCTCGACGCATCTGAAGGACGTGCCGGATCTGGTCTCCGACATCAGCACCGGCAATCTGCCGGCGGTCTCGATCATCAAGCCCGATGGCCTGCTCGACGGACATCCGGCTTCGTCTAAGCTCGATCTCTTCGAAGCCTTCGCCAGCAACATCGTCTCCGAGATCCAGGCCAACCCCAAGCTGTGGGCGCATACCGCGATCCTCATCACCTTCGACGAGGGCGGTGGATACTGGGACTCGGGCTACATCCAGCCGCTCGACTTCTTCGGCGACGGCACGCGTATCCCGGCGATTATGGTCTCGCCCTACTCCACCGGCGGCCATGTCACCCACGTCTACGCAGATCATGTCTCGTTCCTGAAGTTCATCGAGCGGAACTGGGGTCTCGAGGCGGTCTCCAAGAGCGGCCGTGACAACCTGCCTGACCCGATCGCCTACGCCAACAACCCGTATGCTCCGGTCAACAGCCCGGCCATCGGCGACCTGATGGATATGTTCAACTTTTACCAGAAGAACTGATGTTGCGCTGACATCAGGACAAGGCCGGTCGGGGCAGCGCGTAGGCGCCGCCCCGACTTTCTGCTTCGAGGTGTATCAGTAATGGGGCGACCCGGAATTTCGACCGCTGACGATATTGATCTTCATGCGCTGCCTGCTTTCGCCGATGCCGGAGGCGTCATGCGGCTTCTACGGCGGGTCGCGGGCTGCCAGTTTCTTTTCCTCGCTCTTCTCCTCGCACCCACCCTCTGGGCACGCCTCCATGCGAAGTGGTCGCCTCCCTGGGCGCCGGTATGGGAGGGGTTCGTCCGAACCGGCGCCGTCGGCGCCCTTTGCGCCACCCTTTTTCTCGCGCTGACCGGCACGCTTGCCTGCCTCCTCCTGGCCTCCGCGCGACACCGTACCTTCCGCCACGAGGGGCTCGACACCAGCCTCGAGCGCGCTCCCGTGACCATCGCCGCCGGCTGGCCGCAGGCTATCGTCGTGCTCGCCGGAGCCGCGCTCGCGGCCTCCAGCCTGCATGTCTGGCCGCCGCTGCCGGCCCTGGCGCGCGACACCATGCCGAACTGGCCGGTCTCCGCGGCGCTCATGGTCATCCCGGCCTTCTTTTTGATGGTCCTCGAAAGCGTTGTATCGTCCACGTCGCCGGGCCGTCTGCCTGAAGTGCCGAGCCTCGCCGCGCTGCTGCGACTGCCGGTCGTCGCGCTCGCCGCCCATGCCGCGATCATCGTCGCCGGCGGGTTCGGTCTCCCTGGCGGGACATTGGCCGCCACCGTGGTCGACGTCTTCTTCTATATCGTTGCGGCCGAACTCGCGGTACGGACGGTCGCGGTCTGGTTCCTGCCGCCTCCCGTGCCGGAGCTGGCGCGCGCCTCCATCGGCAGCGCCGCAGCCTCCCTCCTGCAGCCGGGCGCGCTGCGGCCCGGCGAGATGACGCGGCGCATGCGCCGGAACTTCGGCATCGACATCAGCCGCAGCTGGGCAGTGGCCTACGCCCGCACGGCGGCGGCTCCGGTTCTGCTCGTCCTGCTGATGTTCACCTGGGGTTTGAGCGGCGTCACCCGGATCAATCTGGACCAGCGCGGCTCCTACGAGCGCTTCGGCGCACCGGTTGCCATGCTGCGGCCCGGCCTGCACGTGCTGCTCCCCTGGCCCTTCGGCCGCGTCCGCCTCGTCGAATACGGCGTCGTCCATGCGCTTCCGATCGGCGCCACGGTCAACGGCCCCACGAACTCAGGGCAGCTGCCGCAGGATGCCTCGACAGCCGACGGTCCGGCGCCGCGCAGCGCCAACAGGCTGTGGGACGAGCAACTCCGCAACGACACGTCCTACATCATCGCGAGCCAGACCGGGGACCGCCAGAGCTTCGAGACCGTCAGCGTGGTCATGACCGTGCTCTACCGGATCGGGCTTGACGACGAATCGGCGCGGCGGGCGCTCTACGGCGCCATCGATCAGGCGGCGCTCGTGCGCGCCCTGGCAGGCCGCGAACTGTCGCATTTCTTCGCCTCCCGGACCCTTCTTGCCGTTCTCGGCGAGCGCAACGAAGAGATCGCCACACAGCTGCGTGGCGCCCTCCAGGCCGATCTCGACCGCGACAGGAGCGGGCTCGAGGTCGTGGCGCTGGTCGTCGAATCCATGCATCCGCCGAGCGGCGCCGCCACCGCCTATCGCGGCGTGCAGACGGAACAGATCATCGCCTCGATGCGCTATTCCGAGGAAATGGGGCGGGCGCAGGGAACGTTGAGCGTCGCCGCCGCGGACGCGCACAACATGCGGGATTCGGCGGCAGCGGCGGCTGCTGAGCTGGTCAGCTCCGCCACCGTCGAACGCTGGCAATCGAGCGCCGATACCCTGGCCTTCCGCCACTCCGGGAACGCTTTCCTGATCGAACGCTACTTCGCCAATCTCGGTTCGGCCCTGAGCAAGGCGGCGGTGGAGATCATGGACAGCCGCCTGGGCGCCGCCACAACGCCGATCCTCGACCTGAGGCCCACCACCACCAACGGCACCGCACCGGTGGCGCCGGCCGCCAGCCAGGACAACTCGCAATGACCGCACATGACATCGCCATCGAGGATGCGACGCCGGCGACAGCGCCGCGCGGTCGGCAAGCGATCCGCATGGGTCTCGCCGCGCTCATCCTGGCGGGGGCCGTCATCGTCTCGTCCCAGATCATGGTCGCGGATGGCCAGGCCGTGGTCGTCACCCGGTTCGGCAACCCGCTGCGTGTGCTGACCCATCCGGGCCTTGCCTGGAAGGTGCCGGCGCCGGTCGACAGCACCATCGCGGTCGATCTGCGGCTGCATACGACGTCGAGCGGCCTCGAGGATGTCGGCACGCGGGACGGCCTGCGAATCCTCGTACAGACGTTCCTGGCCTGGCGCGTCGCCCCCGACGCCGCCCATATCCGCCAGTTCCTGCGGTCCACCGGCAACAACCCGGATGAGGCGGCGCGCCAGCTGCGCAGCTTCGTGGGCTCGGCGCTGCAGATCACCGCGAGCAACTTCGACCTCGCCGACCTCGTCAACACCGACCCTGGCAAGGTGAGGCTCGCTGACTTCGAGCAGCAGTTGCAGGACAATGTGGCGAAGCAGGTGCTCGAGATCTACGGCGTCCGCATCGAGCAGGTCGGCGTCCAGCGCCTCAGCCTGCCGTCCGAAACGCTGGCGGCGACGGTCGCGCGCATGCGGGCCGAGCGCGAAACGGTGGCCGCTCAACGGGCCGCCGAGGGCCTGCGGATCGCGGCTCAGATCCGGTCGGATGCGGCGCGGGATGCGCGCATCACCATCGCCAACGCGCAGTCGGACGCCGCCCAGATCGAGGCCCAGTCGCGCGAGAAGGCGGCCCAGATCTACGCCGCGAGCTACGCCCGCGATCCGCAGCTCTACATGCTCCTGCGGTCGCTCGACACCATCAACACGATCGTCGGGCCGCGGACGCGGCTCATCCTGCGCACGGATGCCGCGCCCTTCAACGTTCTGGTGCAGGGTCCGCCGATCGACTTCAAGGCCAAGGCACCGCCGCCTCCGCCGCCGGCGGGCGCGCCGCCCGGCGACGACAGGCCCGGAAGCGACAAGCTCGATGGTGGAGCCGCCTCGGTCATGGGCCTGCTCGATCCGCGGCATGGCCCGGAGGCTCCATGAGCCAGGGTAGTCCGGAGAAGGATCCGGCGCTGCGCGGACCGCTGGCGGGGTCGGTCCGGCTAGGCTTCCTCATGCTCTACGCCATGGTCTTTCTGCTGGCTGTCGGCTGGGTGACGACCAATCTGCGGCAGGTGCCGCCGGACAGCCGCGCCGTCGTCTTCCGCTTCGGCCGGGTGAACCGTGTGCAGGAGGCCGGGCTGCTCCTCGCCTGGCCAACGCCCATCGAGCAGGTGCGGCTGCTGCCCGCGTCCGACCGGCAGATCGAGTATCACGTCCAGGCGCAGCAGACCGGCTTCCAGTCGGACGAGACCGACATGCAGCTCGAACCCAATGACGACGTCATCCACCTGCAGGGCGAACGGGATCTGAACAACTCGGCCTACCTGATGACGGGCGACGGCAACGTCGTCTCACTCAATGCCACCCTGTTCTTCACCATCATCGACCCGACGGCCTATCTGCTGGTCGAGGATCATGTCCGGCCCGCCCTGCAGCGGATTTTCCTCGCGACCGCCGTATCGCTCACGGCGTCGCGCAAGCTCGACGATTTTCTCGTCGCCCAGCCCGACCAGACGGGTAGCGCCGCTGCCGACGCCGGCAACCCGAACACCCTTGCCCTGGCCGCGCGACGGCAGGCGCTGCGCAGCGACCTGGTGGCGGCGATGAACGCCCGGCTCAACAAGCTGCGCCTCGCGGGGGAGGACCTCGGCGTCGGGATCAGCCGCGTCGATCTGGTCGCGCTGCTGCCCCCGGTCGCAAAGACCGCCTTCGATGCCGTGCTGACGGCGGCGCAGATCGCCGACCAGGAGGCGGCGGCCGCCCGGACCGATGCCGCGCAGATGACCCAGGAGGCCGACCAGCAACGCGACGCTGTCCTGGCGGCGGCCTCAGCGGCGGCGGACGAGCGCATCCGTACCGCCATGTCGCAGACCGATCCGGTGGACGCCCTCGAAGCCCAGGAGACCGCGGCCAACCGCGACACGCTGCTGACCCACGCCTATCAGGACCAGATCGCGATCATCCTGCAGCATGCGGGAGAGGTGACGGCGGTCGACATGCGAGGCGGAAAACAACTCGTGCTGCCAGGACCCATGCCATGAGCGGACTTGCCCTCGGTTCCACCGACGACCGCCACACCAAAGACGACCGGCGTGCGAAGCCGGCCCGCACCTCGCTGCTGAGCCTCGGCGAACGCTGGACGCTGGCGATGCGCCTGACGCTCTCCATGTTCGCGGCCGGGCTGCTCGGCATCGCCCTGCTCTGGCGGGTGCTGTTCCCCGCCGAGGGTGGCATAGCCGAACTGGTGGCGGGACTCGCCGCGCTGCTGGTCGCGGTGCCGGTTCTCTCCGCCGCCTGGAGCAGCCTGCGCCACCCTAGCCTGCACGGCATGAGCGATCAGCTTGTGGCGCTGGCCCTGGTCGCCTGCTGGGCGACCGGCGACCTGATGACCGCGGCCATCCTGCCCATCGTCATGATCATCGGCCATGTCCTGGAGGAGCGCAGCCTGCTCGGCTCGCGCGAGGCGATCGACGCCCTCGGCCGGCTGGTGCAGAGCACCTCGATCCTGGTGCGAGAAGACGGCGCGCATGAGGAGGTGCCGACGCAGACGCTGCGTGTGGGCGACCGCATCGCGCTGCGGGCAGGGGACAGGGTGCCGGTGGACGGCATCATCCGCGAGGGCGCGGCGAGCATCGACACCGCCTCGCTGACGGGCGAGTCTGTGCCCATCGACGCGGTCGAGGGGGATGTGGTGCTGGCCGGGTCGATCGACCTCGACGGCAGCCTGCTGCTCGACGTGACCAAGGTCGGCGGCGAGACGACGCTCGGCAAGATCGTTGCCCTGATGCACCAGGCGGAGCGGGCGAAGCCGCCGGTCACCCGGCTGCTGGAGGCCTATTCCGGCCACTACATGGTGCTGATCCTGCTGGTCGCCGCCGGCGTATGGTTCGCGACCGCGAACACCGCCGCGATGCTCGCGGTGCTCGTCGCCTCCTGCCCCTGCGCGCTGGTGCTCGCGGCCCCGGCGACGGCGGTCGCGGCCATCGCCGTCGCGGCGCGTCATGGCATCCTCATCAAGAGCTCGGCCTTTCTGGAGCAGCTCGCCGAGGTCACCTCGGTCGTCGTCGACAAGACCGGAACCGTCACCACCGGGGAACTGAAGTTGATCGGCGTTCGTTTGGCCGAAGGCGTGACGGAGGAGGACGTGCTCGGCCTCGCCGCCAGCCTGGGCGGCGCCAGCAGCCACCCGGTCAGCCGTGCGTTGGCCGATGCGGCGCCGGGTGAGCTTCGCCCCCTGCTGCGCGAACCGCGCGAGGAGCGGGGTCTCGGCATGCATGCGTGGCAGGGCGACGCACCCGTCGCCATGGGACGCGCGGCGCTGCTGGCGCAGTTTGGCGCCGTGCCCGGGCCGGTGCCCGATCATGACGGGCCGATCGTCGGTCTTTGCCGGGGCAGTCGTTTCCTCGGCTGGCTCATGCTGGCGGATGAACCGCGTGCGGAGTCACGTGCCGCCATGGAGGCGCTGCGGGGCCTCGGCCTCAACCGGCAGTTGCTCCTGACCGGCGACCGGGCGCCCGTCGCCCGCCGCATCGCGGGCCTCCTCGGCATCACCGATGTCGCCGCGGAGGCGCTGCCCGAGGAGAAGATGCGCCGGGTGCTCGATGAGGTGAAGCGCGGCTTCCGTCCTCTGGTGGTGGGCGACGGCATCAACGACAGCCTGGCCCTGAAAGCCGGCGCCGTCGGCATCGCCATGGGCGCGCAGGGCACGGACGTGGCGCTCGCCTCCGCCGACCTCGTGCTGATGACGAGCGACCTTCGCCGCCTCGCGACCTGCGTCCGCCTCAGCCGCCGCTGCCGGCGGACCATCCACGTCAACGTCGTGCTCGGCCTGGGCTGGACAATCATCCTGGTCGTGCTGGCGGCCTGCGGCATGCTGGGCGCGGAGGGCGCCATCGTCGCGGCGGTCGTGCACAACTTCAGCACGCTGCTCGGCATGGCTAATTCCGGCCGGCTTCTGCGCTTCGATGAAACGGGCCTGGTGGCGCCGCGGCGGCGGGTTGTGAACCGGCGGGCCACGTCTTCCGCCGCATTGCAGGCGGCCGGGTGATGCGTGCGATCCCGCGCGCCCGTGCCTCCTGGCTGGTCGGCGGCCTGGCCATGGCAATGACGGCCGGAGTTGTCGCCGAAGCCTTGCCCGGCAGCAGCCACGCCATGAGCCAAGACGAGCCGCCCGGAGTTTTTCCGGTGACCGCCGTGGCAACGCCGGATGCGCTACCGATAGGATCATGGGCGGACGACGCCCTGAGCCGGCCCTTGTTTGCCATCGACCGGCGGCCCGATGCGGCGGCGGTTGTGCCGGAAGAGTCTCTGCCGCGCCTCGCCGGGACAATCCGCCTCACCGGCACCGCGCTCGCGATGTTCCAGCCCGTCACCGGCGACGGCCGCGCCAAGACCGTCATCGTTGGGGAGGGCGCCGATCTTTCCGGTTGGAGGGTCACCGACATCACCAGCGAGGGCGTCACCCTCATGCGCGACAACCGGATCGCGACCTTGCGGCTTAGCTACGCCAATCTTCCCATGGGGCCCCGCCATCTTGGAAAGGTTCCAACCCGGGTGCTGCATGACAAGCGAACGAGCCCGTTCCTGCAACCGTAAGCGTCGGTTTGGATGCGCGCCCAACCAGCCAGAGGCGGGCGCTGTCGGCCAACGATGCGAAGGCGAGTTGTCATCGAACCGCCACAGACATTCGGGCGCGAGGCGATAAACAGTGCCCGCATCGACGAGACGATTGTCATGATCAACCAGTTCATCAGTTGGTGGGGGCGGCAACTCCTCACTCTGCTACCCGATGCGGTGCGTGGTTCGGATGCCGATGTGGCGCGCGCCATCCTCATCACTCATGTCGCTACACCGGGCTCCTTGCCGGACACAGTCGACGTCATGTTGCCCAAAACCTCGTTTGCGGTGACGCCCGAGCGGATCGTGCTCGACGAGGACGGGCTCGCCCGGCTGCGCGCCTTGCGGGCGCGTTCCTCGCGTGCTCCCGTATGCCTTCGCCTGCGGCCCGGCAGCCTGCTGGAGCGCGACGTGGTGCTGCCGCTAGCGGTTGAGCGGTCCCTGGACCGCGTCCTGCAATACGAGATGAACCGGCTCACGCCGTTCGCCGCCGCCGAGACCATCTGGGGGTGGACGATCACCCGCCGCGACCGCACCCAGGCGCGGCTTCACCTTCGCCTGACGCTCGGGGCACGCGCCCCGATCGCAGCGACCCTCGCCGGGTTAGCCGCGGCGGGGAGCAGCCCGGCCTTGCTCGAGGCCGCATCCCGCACGGGGGGCGCCGGCGGCGAGGGCTGGAGGCGCATCGACCTCTCCGGCCAGCGCGAGACGCAGGTGGGCACGGCGCCGATGCTGCGCGTGGGGCTCGTCGCCTGTGGCGTTCTGCTGGTGGCGCTCATGGCCACGCCGTTCGTCAGGCAGTCCCTCACGATGATGTCGATCGAGACCAGGATCGCGGCGCTCAGCCCTGCGGTCGCCGAAGCCGCCCGGCTGCGCAGCGGCATCGAGGCTCGCGCCGCCGGCGGCAGCGTGCTTGCGGCCGCCCGCGCGCAGGTAGGCGACCCGCTGCGCGCCATCGCGGCCGTCACCGATGCGCTGCCGGACGATAGCTGGCTGACGGATTTCGTGCTCCAGCAGCGCCGGCTGCGGATCGACGGCCAATCCCGCGCAGCGGTGCAGTTGATCGCGCGCCTTGCCGCCAATCCGGCGACGCTCGACCCTGCCTTCGCGGCCCCGGTCACGCGCGACGACAGCGGGCACGCCGACATCTTCTCGATCAGCGCCGAACTCGCGCCATGAGCGGCAAGAGCGGTGACCTCCTGCCCGAGGGGCGGCGTGGACAGTGGCTCGCGGTCGGCCTCGTCGTCATCGTGGCTGCCGTCGTCTGGCTCGGCGTCGCGTCGCCGCTGATCGGCTGGTACGACGCCCGGCAGGTGGATATCGCCAACCGCCGGGCCTTGCTGGACGATATGGCATCTCGCGCCCGTGCGCTGCCGGCGCTGCGGCAATTGGCGCGCGCGAGCCGCCCGGACGCGGCTCCCAAGGCGACCTTGCTGACCGGCGGCACCGACGCCATCGCCGCCGCGGCGTTGCAGGGCCTGATCCAGGACATGGCGACGGCGGCCGGC
This sequence comes from Acidisoma sp., assembly GCF_965199065.1. Classification (NCBI taxonomy): domain Bacteria; kingdom Pseudomonadati; phylum Pseudomonadota; class Alphaproteobacteria; order Acetobacterales; family Acidocellaceae; genus Acidisoma; species Acidisoma sp. The sequence continues at coordinate 117,605 of NZ_CBDAQN010000002.1, forward strand.
GCCACCCTCGCCAGCGAGGAGGTCCTGCCCGCCGTTCAGCAGGGTGGGTTTCGGCAGATTGATTTGCGGATTGCGCTGACCGCCCGCTGGCCGGTTCTCGTCCAGCTGCTTCAGGAGATCGATGCGAGTGACTTGCGGCTTTTGGTGGACGACCTCGAATTTCATGCCGTGGACGACGCTGCAACGGGCAGCGGAGGGCCAGGCGGCCACCCGCCTCTGGCCGCGAGCTTCGTCGTGATGGCCTTTCGTGCCGGAAGCGGCGACCGTGCCGGCGATCTTCAGACACAGGCCTATGAGTTTGGCCGGTGATCCGGCGCTCGAACGCGGACACTGACGCGGCCGGCACTCGGCGGCGTACGGCATCCGGCCTCCTGGCGCTCGTCTTTCTTGCTGGCTGTGTGCGCCAGGAACCGCCGCCGCCCCTGGAGCCTCTGCCGGCGGTCGCCACCACTGCGGGCGAGGCCTCTCCTCGCATCAACGGCGACATCGGCAGCACGTCCTCGATTGGTCGTCCGACGGTGAGCTATGGCGCGGGCGTCGTGGCGGGCGAGGGGGGCGGCCAAGCGTCGCCGGGCGGCGCAGGTGGTGCGATCAACGATGGCGGGGGCGCCACGCTCAACTTCGAGGATGCCGACATCCGTGCCGTCGTCGCGCAGATTCTCGGCGCCATCCTGCATGTCAACTACACGATTGATCCCGCCGTGCATGGGACGGCGACCCTGCACAGCTCCGTGCCGATCACGAACGACCAGCTCATTCCTACCTTGCAGGTGTTGCTTGCGCAGGCCGGCGCGACCTTGCTCACCACAGGGCCGCTCTATCGCATCGTACCGGCAGGCGGCGCGCAGCCGGGCGGTCTTGCCGCTTCCCCGAACGACGGCGGCGGCCAAGTCATCAACCTGCAATACGCCTCGGCCGCGGATGTGGCGCGGGTTCTGCAGCCCTTTGTCACTCAGGGCACCCGGCTCGCGGCCGTTCCGGGCAGCAATGCGCTTGTCCTCTCGGGCGATCCCAACTCGCGGGAGGCGCTGACGGGCCTCATCTCGGCGCTGGACGTGGACAGCCTCTCCGGTCAGTCGCTGGCGCTGTTCCCGGTCGACGAGGGCGATGCGAAAGACGTGGCGACCGCCTTGCAGCAGGCACTGAACGGCGGCAGCGGTTCTGCGACGGGCCAGGGACCGAGCGGCGGCAGCGGTGCTGCCCAGGTCATTCCCATGGAGCGTATTAACACCGTGCTCGTCGCCGCCGCGGAACCGCGGACCATCGCGCAGGCGCAGAGGATCTTCGCCATGATCGAGCGCGGCCAGCAGAATTCGGTGCGGCGCTGGACCGTGTACTATCTGCAGAACGGCCAGAGCAACGATGTTGCCTACATACTGCAGCAGGCCTTCACGCCCGACCACGTGACGGCGCAACCGACGGCCACGGCCCAGCTCAAGTCATCTCCGGGTGAGAGTGGGGGCGGCGGCTCTTCCGGCGGCGGCATCTCGAGCATCGGCCAAGGCGGCGCGGGCGACAATGGCGTCGGCGGCATAGGCGGCGGCAGCTTGGGTGGCCTCGGCAGCACCGGCGGCGGGCTTGGCAGCACACCTGCCTCCAGCACCGTCAGCAGCGGCGCGGCGAGCACGGCTAATCCGCTGCTCGGCGGTCTGGATGCGAGTGGCGGCGCCCTGACCTCGTCCAATCCGAACGAGATGCGGATCGTGCCGGACTCCATCAACAACTCCCTGTTGATCTACGGCACGCCGCAGGAGACCGCGACGGTGATGGCGACGCTGCGCAAGATCGACATCATCCCCCTGCAGGTGCGTATCGACGCCGTTATTGCAGAGGTCGAGCTTAACGACGCGCTGCAGTATGGCACGCAGTTCTTCTTCAAGTCGGGCGGCCTGAACGGAACGCTGGCTCAGGTGTTCAACGCCACCAACAGCTTCGGCGGCTATTTCCTCGCCGGCAGCAACGCCTCGCAGGTGGCGCTCAACCTGCTCCAGGCCGTCAGCACCGTCCATGTGCTGTCATCGCCGGAACTCATGGTGCTCGACAATCAGCCGGCGCGGCTCGAGGTCGGCGACCTCGTCCCCTACCTCACGCAGCAGGCGCAGAGCACGCTGACGAGCAACACGGATGTCATCAACTCCGTGGCCTATGAGCAGACCGGTGTCATTCTGGAGGTCACGCCGCGCGTCAGCAGTGAGGGGCTGGTGACGCTCGATATCGCCCAGGAGGTCAGCAACGTGAACACGGCCGCCAGCACGACGATCAGCAACGGCGGCATAACATCGCCCACCTTCTCTCAGCGCGATGTCGAATCCCGTGTGGTGGTGCAGGACGGCCAGACGATCGGTCTCGCCGGGCTGATCCAGGACAGCGTCACCAAAAGCAACCAGGGCGTTCCGTTCCTGAAGGATGTGCCGGTGATCGGGGCGTTGTTCGGTCAGCAGAGCAACACCCGCACGCGGGACGAGCTTCTCGTGCTGATTACCCCGCACGTCGTGCATGACCAGCGCGATGCCCTCGCCTTCACGGAGGACCTGCGCGAGCAGCTGCCTTCGGCGGCGGCCACTCCGCAGTATCTGCACAACCTGCCGATCAGTGGCTCGGACGATCCCGGCGCGCCGCTCATCCGGCATCTCGGCGGGCCCCAGTGACCGGTGACCGCAAGAAGGACCGCAGGCAGGCCGGTTTTGCCCTGCTCATCGTGATCTGGTCGCTCGTCCTGGTGTCGTTCATTCTCGCCCACGTGCTGTCGGCAGGGCGCAGCGAGGTTGAGCTTGCCCGCAACCTCCGGGCCGCGGCCGAGGCCGAACCGGTGGCCGACGGCGCTGTGCAGAACACGATCTTCCATTTGCTGGATCGGTCGCCCCAGCATTGGCCGCTGCAGGGGCGGCATATCGTCGCCCTGCCGGGCGGTGTCGCGGATGTCCGTATCGAGAATGTCGCGGGCAGGATCGACCCGAATGCCGCGGATGCGGGCCTGCTCGACGCCGCGCTGACCCTGTGCGGCGTCTCCGGGAACACAATGGCGAGCCTCGTGCAGGCGATCATGGCCTGGCGCGCGCCGCCGGGCGAGGCGGGCGGCAACGCTGGCGCTGAATACGAGGCGGCGGGGCTAGGTTATGCCCCGCCCGGCGCGCCGTTCGAAACGAGCGGCGAGATCGGTCTCGTGATTGGGATGACGCCGGCCCTGAGGGCCTGCCTGCTGCCGCACATCTCGGTCTTTCAGGAGAACGAGACGCCGTCTCCACAGGCGGCCGATCCCTTCGTGATGCGCGCCCTGACCCTCGATGCCGAACAGACTGGCGACAGCAACCTGCTGACCCCGGATCAAGCTGGAGATGACGCGGGAGGTGACCCGACCGTAACCATCACCGCCGTCGCCATGGGGCGTGGTGGCGGTCATTTCACCCGCCGCGCCACCATCCGTCTCGTTCCGGGCCGGCGCGGGCGCCCGTTCCGCGTGTTGAACTGGCAATCGCTCTGAGGGCCGGCTGATATGGTGACCACGTCGCATCAGAACCGTGCCGCCCCTGAAGACTCGGTTTCTCCGCTGAATGGGTTGATCGATCTCCTGGTGCGGGATGGCCATTGCGACAGCAAGGCAGTGGAGCGCGGGCGTCGCGTGGCGCAGGAAAGCGGGCAGCGGCTCGACACGGTGCTGAGCCAACTCGGCCTGGTGACGGAACGAAGCCTTGCCGGCGCCTACGGACGTCTGCTCGACCTGCCGACACTTGCAGCCACCGGCTATCCCGCCGAGCCGCTGTTCCCGGATGCGCTGTCGGTTCCCTTCCTGCGGGCAGCGCGTGCGATGCCCGTTGCGCAGGACGGCGACACCCTGGTGCTTGCCGTCGCTGACCCCCTGGATGTTTTCACGCCGGAAGCCGTGGCCGCCGCGACGGGGCAGGAGGTGCGTCTCGTCATCGCCCTGCCCGTGGAACTCGAAGCCGCCTTCGAGCGGCTCTATCCCAGCAGCGACGCGAAACCCGAGGATGCGGCGGGAGGTTCGACCCCGCTCGAGGACGATGCCGAGCGGCTGCGGGATATCGCGAGCGACGCGCCCGTCGTCCGGCTCGTCAACCAGCTTATCTGGCGCGCGGTCGAGACGCAGGCGAGCGACATCCACATCGAGCCGTTCGAGGACCGTCTGCGCGTGCGCTATCGTTTTGATGGCGTGCTACATGAGGTGGAGAGCCCGCCCGCGCAGATGGCGGCGGCGATCACCTCGCGCATCAAGATCATGGCGCATCTCGACATCGCCGAGCGCCGTCTGCCGCAGGACGGGCGCATCCGCCTCGCCGTGCGCGGGCAGGACGTGGATTTCCGCGTCTCGACCGCGCCGTCCCTGCATGGCGAAAGCGTCGTGCTGCGCGTGCTCGACCGCACCGCTGTCGCCTTCGACTACGCGCGGCTCGGTCTCGCGCCGGCCATCATCCGGCAGTTCGGCGACACGCTGAACCTGCCGAACGGCATCGTGCTGGTCACGGGACCGACCGGCAGCGGCAAGACGACGACCCTCTATACCGGTTTGCTCGGCCTCAACTCGGTGACGCGCAAGGTCGTCACCATCGAGGACCCGATCGAGTTCCAGCTCACCGGCATCAACCAGATCCAGGTTCGCCCGCAGATCGGGCTGAACTTCGCGACCCTGCTGCGCTCTATCCTGCGCCAGGACCCCGACGTCATCATGGTCGGCGAGATCCGCGACATCGAGACGGCGCAGATCGCCGTGCAGGCTGCGTTGACCGGGCATCTCGTGCTTTCGACGCTGCATACGAATTCGGCCGCCGCCACGGTCACACGTCTGCGCGACATGGGGCTGGAGGACTACCTGATGACGGCGGTGCTGCGCGGCGTGCTCGCGCAACGCCTGGTGCGCCGCCTGTGCCCCGAATGCCGCCGCGCGTCCGAACCGCCTGCGGAGCTGGTGCGCCGCTTCCGCCTCGACCGCGGCGGTGAGGCGCGCCCGACGCTCTGGCACCCCGTCGGCTGCGAGCAATGCCGCCGCACCGGCTACCGTGGCCGGCTCGCGATCTCCGAATTTCTCGTGCCGGACGAGGCGGTGGAGCGGCTGATCTTCGCGCGCGCCGATCATGCCCAGGTCGAGCGCGCGGCGGTCGAGGCCGGCATGCAGACGATGTTCGAGGCCGGCATCGACGCGGCCCTCGCCGGCACGACGACGATCGAGGAAGTGGTCCGCAGCATACGGGTCGAAGGCTGATGCCCGCCTTCCGCTACACGGCGATCGGCGCCGGCGGCAAGCTCAGCGAGGGCGTGCTGGATGTCGCCGACGAGATGGCGCTCGTCGAGCATCTGCGCCGCCAGGGCAGCATCCTCATGCGGGCGGAGCCGGATGGCCGCCGCCGGCTCGCGGCCCTCGACATCGACATCTTCCGCCGGGACGGCCTGCGCCCCCAGGAAGCCGCCGACATCACGCGGGAACTCGCCGTCATGCTCGGCGCTGGGCAGGATCTCGACCGCGCGCTGCGCTTTCTCGTCGAGACGGCGTCCAACGCGCGCCTCCGCCGGCTTCTGGGCGACATCCGCGACACGGTGCGCGACGGCAACACGCTGGCCGTTGCGCTATCAAAGCACCCGCGCAGCTTCTCGCGGCTTTATGTCGGTCTGGTGCGGGCCGGCGAGGCGGGCGGCGCGCTTTCGCAGACATTGGAGCGGCTGGCGACGTTGCTGGAGCGGGAACGCGCGCTTGCCTCCACCATCACCTCGGCGTTGATCTATCCCTCGGTCCTCATGCTGGCCGCCATCGGCTCCGTTGTGCTCCTGCTGACGGATGTGCTGCCGCAATTCGTGCCGCTGTTCTCGGACAACGGCGCGACGCTGCCGTTTTCAACGCAGATGATGATCGGCGCCGGCAGCATCATCGGCCGCTGGGGCCTGGCCGCGCTGGGTGTTCTCGCCCTCGTCCTGTTCGCGTTGAGCCGCTGGCTGCGGCAACCCGGGCCGCGCCTCGCCTTCGACCGGCTGCGCCTCAGGCTGCCGCTGTTCGGCGGCCTCGCGCGCGAAGTCATGGCGGCGCGCTTCACCCGCACGCTCGGCACGTTGCTGATCAACGGCATGCCGCTGATCACGGCGCTCGACATCGTGCGTGAGACCATGGGCAACACGGCGGGCGCGGAGGCGTTGGAGAGCGCCGCTGTCGGCGCCCGCGGGGGTGCGGGGCTCGCCCGGCCGCTCTCCGTCTCGGGCCTGTTCCCGGAGCGGACGATCCACCTGCTCCAGCTCGGCGAGGAGACCGCGCAACTCGGCGCGATGGCCCTGCGCGCGGCGGAGATCCATGAGGAGAAGACGCGCCTCGCGGTGCAGCGCATGGTGTCGTTGCTGACGCCCGCCATCACCATCGCGATGGGCGGGATGATCGCGGCCATCGTCGCCTCGCTCGTGCAGGCCATGCTCGGGCTGAACGATCTTGCGCACTGACCGCGCGGCCGAAGCCGGATTTACGCTGATCGAGATTCTTGTGGTTCTGGTCATCCTCAGCCTCACCGTCGTTCTGGTGATGGCGCGCGGACCGGCGCGCAATGCCGGGCTGGAGGCGCGGGCCGCGGCGAGCGAGGTCGTGCAGACGCTGCGCGTCGGTCGCAGCCGCGCCATCGCGGAGGATCGCCCGGTGGCGGTGATGCTCGACCTGCCCGCCCATCGTGTGGCGCTGGATGGAGTGCCGCGCGCGGTGCTCCCGGCCTGGATTCCGCTGACGGCCCGCATGGCGGATGGCACCGAACCGCGCCGTGCGGTGTTCGATTTCGCGCCGGACGGGAGCGCCACGGGCGGCATCGTCGTCCTTGGGAGGCCGGGCCGGCGCTTCCTGGTGTCCGTGGACTGGCTGACCGGGCGCGTCGATATCGCCGATGCGCGGTAGTCCCCGCAGCGCCGATGGCTTCACCCTCATCGAGGTGCTGGTGGCCTTCATCATTGCAGGGCTGGCGCTCGCCGTTCTCGTACATGCGGGCGTCGAAGGGTTGCGGGCGAGCAGCCTCTCGGCCCGGTATCAGGAGGCGCTGGCTCGCGCGCAGTCGCATCTTGCCGCGGCCGTCGATGCGTCCCAGCCGGGCGACCGTCAGGGCGACGAGGGCGACGGCTTCCACTGGCACGTCCGCACCGTGCCGCTCTCGCATATCACGACCTCCAACGGTCCGGCGACGCTGCTCGGCGTGAGTGTCGCCATCTCCTGGGGGCCGCCGCCGGGCCGCAGCGTGAAACTCGACACCGAGCAGGTCGCCGGCGGCAATCTGGGCGCCGCGCCATGAGCGCCCCCCGCAGCGCGAACCACCGAAGCGCCGGTTTCACGCTGATGGAGACCCTGGTGTCTCTCATCGTGCTCGGCTTCATCATTGGCGGGCTGGCCCAGGGGATGCGCTTCGGCGTGGACGTCTGGGACCGGCAGGTGCGTATGGTCGACCGCGATAGCGCGCTCGATACCACCAACCGCATCCTGCGAATGCTGCTTTCGCGCATGGCCGCGGGGGTCGATCCGCGTGTGCCCGTGGTCGACGGCGACGCTTTCCGGCTGAACTTCACAGCCGAGCTGCCGGTGAACGCGCCGTCCTCTCCGACGCGCCTCGCCGATCTGACGTTGTCGGAGAGCCAGGACGGCGCGTTCGTGCTGCAATGGACGCCGCACCTGCATGCGCGCCGGCTGACGCCCCCGGTGATGCGGGAGACTGTCCTGCTGGCCGGCGTGCGCCAGGTCCGCTTTTCCTATTTTCGCGAGCAGACGGCGCATGCGGCGGCCGGCTGGACGACCAGCTGGCGGAGCGCCAACCCGCCGGGTCTCGTGCGTGTTCACATCGACTTCCACGATGCGACCAAGCGTTGGCCGGACGTGATTGTCGCCCCGATGTGCGAGGCCAACACGGATTGAAGAGCGAAGGAACGAACAGATGGTGACATGTCTTGTCTCGCGGCGGCGGGTGCTCGATCTCGGTGTCGGCGCTGCCGCCACGGCCATGATCTCTGAAGGTGCCGAGGCGGCGGCGGGTGCGACTGCGGGTGCTCAGCCCGGGGACGCGCTGGTAACAGTCGGTGATGCCGCACATAAGCCGCTGACACCGGGCGCCGTGCGGCGGGGCGCGCCGCCCAGGCTCACCTGGCCCATGGACCCGAAAACTGGATTGGTCCGGAGTGGCGCGAAGTTCAACCAGGTGCTGCTGCTCCGCCTGATGGGCGATCGTGATGAGGCGCATGGCGGCCCGCTCGTCGCCTTCTCGGCTGTCTGCACCCATGCGGGATGCATCGTCTCGGCTTGGCGGGCGGCGGATAGGCTGCTGCTTTGTCCTTGCCACGGCTCTCAATACGACCCGGCGCGCGCCGCGGCGGTTGTCGCAGGTCCGGCGCCGCTGCCGTTGCCGAACCTGCCGCTCGCGGTGGTCGATGGGCGCGTGACGGTCGCGGGCGCATTCTCCGCGCCGCCCGGGGGCCACACGGGCCGTACCGACTGAGGCCTGGAAACGAGTGGCGCGGCTTCCGATCTCCACCGGATGACATCATCCGCCACCCTTCCTGAAACCTTGGCCGCGCCATCGGCGGGCAATCGGCTGTGGGCGCCCAAGCGCCTGCTGGTTACGCCATCTGCGCTTGCCTGGCCGTATGGCGTCGCGGTGGCGGAGCGGGTGGCCAAGCTCGGCGCCGAGGTGGTCCAGCTGCGGTCCGATCGGCTGATCGGGCTGCCCGACACCTACCGCGACGCCAAGACGACGATGGCCCTCGTCACCGCTTCGCCAAGCCGGCGCCGCCTGCAGCCGATCCCGCCCTCTGCCGACTGGCGGTTCGACCTCGCCGAGGGCTGCCCTGCCCACTGCCAGTATTGCTACCTCGCCGGCTCGCTTGCCGGGCCGCCGATTGTGCGCGTCTATGCCAATCTGCCCGAGATCCTGGCGGAGCTGGCCCCGGCGCTGGGCCAGGGCGGCGTCACCTCAGTGTCGGCGGCACGGGCGGCGGAGGGGACAACGTACGAGTGCTCCTGCTACACGGACCCGCTGGCGCTCGAGCACCTGACAGGCGCCTTGGCCACCTGCATCCGGCACTTCGGCGCCTGGGATGCGGCGGTGCAGCTGAGGTTCACCACCAAGTTCGATGCTGTGGAGCCGCTGCTCGCCCTGCCGCACAGGGGAAAGACACGCGTCCGGTTTTCCCTGAACGCGGTGGCGGCGGAGCGCCTGGAAGGGGGTGCCCCCCGCATGGATCGGCGGCTACGTGCACTGCGGTCGATGGCCCAGGCGGGCTACAAGGTCGGCCTAACCATCGCGCCGATCCTGCGCCTGCCGGACTGGCGGACTGCCTACGACGAGTTGATAGCCGACATCGCCATCATGCTGGGTGACCTGCCAAACCTGGACCTGACGGCGGAACTCATCACCCACCGGTTCACGCCCAAATCCAAAGGGGTGCTGGAGGACTGGTATCCCGGCAGCAAGCTTGAAATGGACGAGGCGCTCCGCACCCGCAAGCTGACCAAGTTCGGCTCGACGAAGTGGGTCTTTCCGAAGGAGCAGATGGCCCAGCTTCGCGGCGCGCTGGAGGCCAGCCTGGCGCAGCGTCTGCCCGCCGCACGCGTGCTGTACTGGACCTGACCGGACGTTGCGCGTCGCTTCGTGTCCGAAGCTTCATATATTCGATCCTTACGCCGGGCGAAGGGAAGGCGCATAAGACGCGGCCCTGAACGGAGCGCCCGATGTCGGCGACAGAAATGCAGCGTGCGACCAAGTCCGACGACGGCGGCTGGGGTCGCAAGCTCAGCCCCTACCGCAAGCCGAAGACGCTGCGAGGCCTGACCGAGTTGGCGATTACCGCCATCCCATTCACCGCCCTGTGGCTGGCGATAGCGGTTTCGATCCACTTCGGGCTCTACTGGCTCTACGCGCTTCTTGTCTTCCCGGCCGCCGGGTTGCTTGTTCGTCTTTTCATGATCCAGCACGACTGCGGGCACGACTCCTTCTTCCCGAGCCGCCAGGGCAACGCCTGGGTCGGCCGTGCCATCTCCATTCTCACGCTGATGCCCTACGACCAGTGGCGGCGCGCCCATGCCGTCCACCACGCGACTGCCGGTAATCTCGACCGCCGCGGGATCGGCGACGTGACGACGCTGACGGTCGACGAGTATCTGGCGCGGTCCTTCTGGGGCCGGCTCGGCTATCGCCTCTACCGTCATCCGGCGGTGATGTTCGGCATCGGGCCGATGTGGCTTTTCCTCCTGCAGAGCCGCCTGCCGGTCGGCTTCATGCGGCGCGGCTGGAAGCCGTGGCTCAGCGTCATGGGCACCAACCTCGGGATCGCCTTGGCCGTCGGGCTGTTGATCTGGACGATCGGCCTCTGGGCGTTCCTGATGATCCATCTCCCCATCGTGCTGCTCGGCGCGACGGCGGGCGTATGGCTGTTCTATGTCCAACACCAATTCGAAGAGACGCACTGGGCCGAGGATTCCGACTGGACCATTCAGGATGCGGCCCTGCAGGGCAGCTCTCACTATGACCTGCCTTGGGGGCTGCGCTGGATGACCGCCAATATCGGCGTTCATCATGTGCATCACCTCGCAAGCCGCATCCCGTTCTACCGCCTGCCGGAGGTTCTGAACGACTACCCCGAGTTGCGCGGACGCGGGCGCTTGACGTTGTGGAAGAGCCTCAGCTGCGTCGGTCTTGTGCTCTGGGACGACGAGACGCGCCGGCTGATATCCTTCGCGGACCTCCGCAAGCTTCAACAGGCAAGGTCGGCCTAACTCAGCGATCGAGTGAGACTTCGGGGTCCTGCTTTTCGAACCAGGCCTCGTGCTCCCCGAGGCGAACGCACGAACGGCGGCTCCCGCGGATTTCTACCGCCCTGTGCCAATCCCTAAGTTCAGCCTTAGCACTGTTTAAGTGTCCGCTCGTTGTGCCTTGCCTTAAGGCGATGGTCACCCGCGCAGTAGTAGGATCACTACGTGGCATCTGGCTGCGCCAGTACGGGAAGCATACCAAGCCACCGTAGTGCCGCGGCGATAAGGACTTCCGAAATGTGCGGTATCGCTGGCGTGTTTTCAAATGCAGCGAACCGTTCTGATGGGGAGGTCGATCTATCTTCTGCCCTCATCCGACTGGCCCGTCGTGGACCTGACGGACAGGGGGTCAGCCGAGGTCTTGGCTGGGCCTTGGGGCATCGCCGCTTGGCGATCATCGACCTTGAAGGCGGGGCGCAGCCCTACGAGGACCGTGCCGGCTGTG
>NZ_CBDAQN010000003.1:0-1082500 GCF_965199065.1 Acidisoma sp.
TTCGCGGGCGCCGCGGTGTGCCTGCGGGCGATGCCTTCGGCGTCCGTCATCGTGGTGGCGCTGATCTACAGCCTCGGCGCCCACGGCATCATGACGCTCAATGACTTCAAGTCGATCGAGGGCGACCGGCAGATGGGGCTCGGCTCCCTGCCCGCGAGGCTCGGCCCGGACCGCGCCTGCCGCCTCGCCTGCATCACCATGGGCGGGGCCCAGGCCGCCATCGTGGTGCTGCTCCTGGTCTGGCGGATGCCCATCCATGCCTGCATCGTGGTGGCTCTGCTGGCAGCGCAGCTCGCCCTCATGGTCCGGCTGCTGGAAGACCCTCGCGGCCGCGCCCCCTGGTACAATGCGACCGGCACCACGCTCTATGTGCTCGGCATGCTCGTAACCGCCTTCGCCTTGGCGCCGTGATGACCACGGCCCTCACCCTCTCCGGAGCAGTGTCATGAACGGCGAAACGATCTACGACACGGTTGTCGTCGGCGGAGGCCCGGCCGGGGCTACCGCCGCATCAAGCCTCGCCAAAAGCGGACGCTCCGTGCTGCTGCTCGACCGCGGGGGCCGCGTCAAACCCTGCGGCGGCGCCATCCCGCCCCGCCTCATCCAGGACTTCGCGATCCCCGACGAGTTGCTGGCGGCGCGCGTGACCTCGGCCCGGATGTTCGCCCCCTCCGACCGAATTGCCGACATGCCGATCGAGAACGGGTTCGTCGGCATGGTCGACCGGCAGGAGTTCGACGACTGGTTGCGCCGCCGCGCCGGCGCCGATGGCGCCGTGCTGCGCACCGGCCTGTTCGAGGGACTGAGCCGCGATGCCGATGGCATTGTCACCCTCGAGTGCCGGGAGAAGGGCAGCGACGGCGCCCCGTTCACGCTCCGCGCCCGCTCGGTGATCGGCGCCGACGGCGCGCGCTCGGGCGTCGCCCGCGCCGCCGGCGTGAAGGGCGCCGACCGCATGCGCTACGTCTTCGCCTACCACGAGATCGTCCGCTCGCCCACGCACGGATCATTCGATCCCGCGCGCTGCGAGGTGCATTACAAAGCCAAGGTATCGCCGGACTTCTACGGCTGGGTGTTCCCGCATGGCCCGACAACGAGCGTCGGCCTCGGCAGTGCCAACAAAGGCTTCGCGCTCCGTCGTGCGACGACCGAGCTGCGCGAGGCGACCGGGCTTGCCGGTGCCGAAACAATCCGCCGCGAAGGCGCGCCGATCCCGCTCAAGCCACTGCGGCGCTGGGATGACGGGGAGAGCGTGCTGCTCGCCGGAGACGCGGCGGGGGTCGTGGCCCCGGCCTCGGGCGAGGGCATCTATTACGCTATGCTCGGCGGGCAGCTCGCCGGCGAGGCCGTGGAGCGCTTTCTCGCCACCGGTCAAACGAGCGCGCTTCGCGATGCGCGACGCCGGTTCATGAAAAGCCACGGGCAGGTGTTTGCCGTGCTCGGCATCATGCAGCGCTACTGGTACATCAGCGACGGGCGGCGTGAGCGGTTCGTCACCATCTGCCGCGACCAGGATGTGCAGCGGCTGACCTGGGCCGCCTACATGACCAAGGAGCTGGTGCGAGCCAAGCCGCTCGTCCACCTGCGGATCTTCTGCAAGAGCATGGGCCATCTGACCGGGATCCTGTCCGCGTGATCGTCACGATCATCATTGCGGCGGTGGCGACCATCTGCGTGCTCGGCGCCGGTGGCGCTCTGACCGAAATCGGCCCCTGGTATCACAGCCTGCGCAGCCCGCCTTGGCGGCCGCCGAACTGGGCGTTCGGTCCGGTCTGGAGCACCATCGGAGTTCTGACCTGCATTGCCGCCGTACTCATCTGGCGAGCCTCTCCAACACCTTGGGACAAAACCGTCACGCTCGGGCTCTTTGCCATCAATGCCGTTTTCAACATTCTCTGGAGCCTCTTTTTCTTCAAGCTGAAGCGCCCGGACTGGGCACTGATCGAGGTCGCGTTCCTCTGGCTCTCGGTCCTGGCGCTGATCCTGGATTTCTATCCGCGCTCGCCGTTGGCGGCCGCACTTCTCGTGCCTTACCTCATCTGGGTTAGCATTGCCTCCGTTCTGAACCGCGCCATGGTCCGCCTCAATGGGCCGTTCATGGGACGAGCGGATCGCGGGCTCGTCAAAGGACAAAGCTGATGGACGCCGCGGCGCTGCAGACGGACCTCCTTGCCGCATTGACGCGGACGCGCACGGCGCCCGCTGTAGCACCGGCGTCAGTTCCCCGGCACCATCCGCAGCTGCCGCTGCGGGTCGGTACCCGTGCATCTCCGCTCGCCCTGCAGCAGACTCGCAGCTTCCTGACGCTCCTCGCCCGCGTCTGCCCGGTGCTGCACCAGATGGACGTGTTCCAGGAGCACATCATCCGCACCACGGGCGATGCCGTGCAGGATCGGCGCCTCGCCGAGATCGGTGGAAAGGGCCTCTTCGCCAAGGAGATCCACGAGGCGCTGATGGATGGACGTATCGATCTGGCGGTCCACAGCCTCAAGGATCTGGAAACGACGCTGCCGCCCGGCATCGTGCTCGCCTGCACCCTGCCGCGCGAGGATGTGCGGGACGCGCTCATCCTCAGCGACAGCTGCGATGCCCTGGATGACGACGATCCTTACGCCTGCCTGCCGCAGGGCGCTGTCATCGGCACCTGCTCCGTCCGTCGCCAGGCGCAGCTGCTGCATGCGCGGCCCGACCTCAGGATCACCATGATGCGCGGCAACGTGCATTCGCGCCTCGACAAGATCCGTCACGGCGATTGCGCCGCAAGCCTGCTGGCCATGGCCGGCCTGCGGCGGCTGGGCCTGGAAGCGGAAGCCTCGGTCGCACTTGCGCCCACGACCATGCTGCCCGCCGCCTGTCAGGGCATCGTCGGCATCACCGCGCGGGAGGACGCAACCGAACTGCGCGAACTGCTCAAGATCGTCGAGGACCGCGCAGCGCGCGTGGCGGCGACGGCGGAACGCTCGTTGCTCGGCACCCTGGACGGCTCCTGCTCCACACCGATCGGCGCTTTTGGGCAGCTTCTGACCGGCAATCGCCTGCGGCTGAGCGGGTTGCTCGCCTCCGTGGATGGCACCTTCCTGCGCCGGGCCGAGATCGAGGGCAGTGCCGTCGATGCAGCCCGCATGGGCGCGGAGCTGGGTTCCCGCCTGAAGGCAGAAGCACCCGCATCGGTCTTTGCGTGATGGCTCGTTCAGGGCCGCCGGAAACTCAGTCGAGATCGTGGCGGAGATCACTCAGAACCGCGCTGAGACGCGCAACGAGTGAGGCACGTTGCGTTGCATCCGTCTCCGCCCCGTCACGAGGTTTCTGCAGGGCGAAGACGAGGTTGAGAACCTCTCCAGTAGCAGGAAGCGCGTCTTTCCGGTCACCTGTCGCCATGACGAAGAGCAGCAGCAACGCCGTGACGGTCGTGCTCTCCAAGGCATGCGTTCGCTTCAGATTTTTGCCAAGCAAAGGCCACCATCGATCGTTGTCGTGATCATGCGGTGACGTCTCAAACAGATCGCCGTATGGACCATTCGTCATCCTACCGCCCGCCGTGTTCGCTATCCCGCGTCCCGTTCCAGACTACTGGAGATGGGGGACCTGCAGGACGTACGCCATCAGGTCTTGTGGTATTTTAATCATCTTTCGAGCCCGTGACACGAATGTCAAATAACTAATGGCCGCGCCTCGAGCGAATTTGGCGGCCGGGCGGAAGGTGATCGTCATTGGCGGCGGCTTCGGCGGTATCGCTGCCGGGTTGCGCGCCCGCGCCCTCGGCTTTGAGGTCACGCTCCTGGACCGTCTCGATCAGCTGGGCGGTCGCGGACGTGTTGTGCGGCACGACGGCTTTCACTTCGATGCAGGACCGACGGTGATCACCGCGCCGTTCCTCCTGGACGAACTTTTCGCGCTTTTCGGCGAGGACAGGCGCGACCATGTGCCTCTGCTGCCCGTGACCCCCTTCTACCGCGTCCGGTTTGTCGACGGGCGGCACTTTGACCTGACCGGCGACGCCGACGCCATGCGCGGCGAGGTCGTCCGGTTCTGCCAGCAGGATCTTCCCGGCTACGAAAAAATGCAGCGGCATTCGGCGGAATTATACCGTGTTGGCTATGAACGCTACAGCGCTCAGCCGTTCCACAAGCTCGCAACGATGATGACGGCATTTCCGGAGATCGTGAGGCTCTCGGGCCACCGGAGCGTCTACAGCATCGTGCGGCGCTATCTACGAGACGACAGCCTGCGGCGCGTCTTTTCGCTGCAACCGCTTCTCGTCGGCGGGCACCCCTTTCATACCAGTGGGCTCTACGCTCTCATCCAGCACCTGGAGCGAACGCACGGCGTCTGGTTTCCGAAAGGCGGAACAGGCGCCCTGGTGGCGGGGCTGGGCGCGCTCATGCGGCGCCAGGGCATCGCCGTCCGCCTGCAAGCCGATGTCGCCCGCCTTCTGCACGAAAACGGCCGGATCACAGGCGTGGCGCTTGCAACCGGGGAGACGCTACCCGCGGACGCCGTCATCGCCAACGCCGATGCGCCTGCAATCTACGCCGATCTTCTTCCAAGCCTGAAACGACGGCGCTGGACCGACCGGAAGCTCGACCGGCTGGACTACTCCATGGGTCTCTTCGTCTTCTATTTCGGGACCAATCGCCGCTACGAGACGACCGCGCACCACACCATCCTACTTGGTCAGCGCTACCGCGAACTGCTCGACGAAATCTTCGGCCGTGGCGTCGAGGTGCCGGACGATCTGAGCCTCTATCTCCATCGTCCCACGGCGACCGACCCCGACATGGCGCCGCCCGGCTGCGACGCCTTCTACGTGCTCGCACCAGTGCCTAATCTTCGTTCCGGGATCGACTGGGCAGTCGCGGCCCCTCGCCTGCGAGACCGGCTTGTCGCGATGATGGAAGCGCGCGAACTGCCAGAGCTTTCCGCCGCGATCGTGACCGAGAGCTGGATGACGCCGCAAACCTTCAGCGAGGAATACCGGAGCCGGCATGGGGCTGGATTCTCTGTCTCGCCACGTCTGTTGCAGTCCGCGTGGTTCCGGTTTCATAACAAGTCGGAGGAGGTTCGCGGCCTCTATCTCGTCGGCGCGGGCACCCATCCTGGGGCCGGACTGCCGGGCGTGTTGACCTCGGCCAAGGTGGTGGAGACGCTGCTCAAGGAAGACGCCCGGTAGGCAAGAAGCAAGCGGTTCTTTTTCTAAAAAAGAACCAAAAAGTTTTGGTCAGCCCGGTTGCAGCAGCACCAGGTAGACGACCTTCCAGTACGGCAGCGCGAAAAGGACGAACAAGCCGGCGACGCCTGTCCAGACAACGACCGATCCGGCAGTCAGCCACGCGCCGATTTTATGCTCGCGCCACCCATAGATCGAACCGCCGGTCAGCCAGGCCCAGATCACGAAGATGAGGACGAACCACCCGATGTACATTTTCAGTCACTCCCGTTATTAGAGAGCTGCGTGAAGAGGCGGTCGGCAAAGTGGGTCAGCTGCCAGGCCCGCTGGTCAGGAGGAATGGTGTCATCGCCATTTACAATCGGGCAGTAGGCAATGGTGAGGCCATTGACCGCGTCCGATCTCGAGACCGTGGGCGCCACGCTATGCAGCTTTTGCACGATCGCGTTCACGTTGTTAAGCATGTTCGGCATGGTGGTGGACTTCAGCAGATCCTCAAGCCCGTTTGAGTTGTCCGCAAGCGCCGTTTTCAGCTGGTCCTGCTCCAGCGTCGGGCAGCCGTCGGGCCGTTGACCGTTGGTGAAAGTGTGAGTGTCCTTGCGGATGATGTTGACGAGCAAGGGCGTCGCACTCATCGGAGCCACATTGCTCCAAGCCTGGCGGACGTAATTGGCAACCTCGGCAACCTGTTCATCGGTCATCGTGGCTCCGACCCCGGGCATCAATGCGTAGCTTCCACGCGCCTCAAGCCCTCCGAGGATGACGCGGATGACGCTCTGCGGGCCGGTTGCCGTTACCATCCCGTTGCCGTCGAGCGCCGGGATGTTGCCCTTGATCCCCTGGCCGTCCGGCTGATGGCACGCTGCGCAGTGGCTGAGATAGACCTGCTGACCAGCGAGCACCGTTGCGTTGTTCGGCCCACGCTTCCATTCGTAGTAGGCGGGCGTCGTCGGCAGGGTGTGGAGATAGGCGACGATCGCCGCGCGGTCAGAGTCGGTCAGATACTTGGTGCTGTAGTCGATCACCTCCGACATGGGTCCGGCGACGGTGCCCATGGAGGGAGAATCGCCGTCCTTGAGGAACTCCTCGATGTCGGCGTCACTGAAGCGCCCGATGCCGGTCGTGGGATCGAAACGCAGACTGGGCGCGTACCACTGCGTGATCGGCCCGCCGAGAACGTTCAGTGCTACCGCGGTGTTGCCGAGGAAGTTCCGGTGGTTGTGGCACTCGCCGCAATGCTCGAGTCCGTTGACGATATAGGCGCCACGATTTTGCTGCGCCGTCAGGTGAGGATCGGGGTGATAGCGGCTACCGAGGAAAAAGAGATTGTAGCCAGCAACAGCAGGTCGCAGGTTGAACGGAAACCAGATGTAGTTCTTCAAGCGCGGCGCGTGGATTGGTTGCAGCGAGAAGAGATAGGCCTTGATCGCCAGGATGTCGTCGTCCGGCAAGGTCGTATACCAAGGATAGGGCATCGCCGGGTAAATGTACTGCCCCTTCGGCGTGATGCCCCCGCGCATCAGGCGGATGAAGCCGGCATCCGTATAGTAGCCGATCCCGGTATTCACGTCGGGCGTAATGTTCGGCGTCGAGATCTTGCCGAAGGGCATGGCCATGTATTGGCCGCCGGCAAACTCTTTCCCGCCGTTCGCACTATGACAGCCGACGCAGTCGCCCATGGTCGTCAGGTATTTGCCCTTGGCGATGAGCGCGGCATCGGTGGACGGAGCCTGGGACGGACCCTGCCCCGCTGTCTGCAAGGGCACCTGCGTCGCGCCCCAGCCGTGAGCCGCGAGTACACCGGCCGACAGCACGATGCCAAGCGCCCCGCCGAGTAGTTTCTTGTTCATGGTGTCGCACCTCCCGACTGAGCGACGGTACCAGACAACACTGGTGCAGACAAACTTGCCTCCTTAGGGCCGGTCGCAGGCTGAAGCGATGAAGACCTCATCACAGGCGGAAGGGCGAAGGGAGGCCGCACGATTGTTTGCGCCGTCGTACCGCTTCCGTTCGTGGGGTGCGTAAGCGCCGGGTAAGTGTCCACGACATGCGCACCATAGTAGGGGGCATACGCGCCTTGGTGGCAAGTCTGGCAGTTGATTTTCGGAACATCGCCCATCGGGCCACGGCGGCCGGCGGGGAAGATATTCGTGATCGGAACCATGAAGTTGTTGTTAAGGTCGCGCACCATCTGGATACCATACCAGGCGGTCAGGCGGTTCGGCGTACCCTGGTCCCAAATCGAGAAGGCCCGGCTGTTATGGCAGTAGTTGCACCCGACGCCCAGCGAATGTGCAAAATGCATCATCAGGGCATAGGTCCAGTTGGTTTGCTCGATCGAGGTGCGGTTGCCCGCCGGCAAAGCGGTCGACCCCTGAACGTCGATCGGATCGGCGTTCAAAAGGAAGGGCGTGTAAGGATCGGAAGGCAGCGCCGACATATCTGCGGCGGGCGACGGGTAATTCTCGCCGGTCGTCGTCGCGGCAACGCCGTGCAGGCCGCCCGGCGGCAGCTGGAAGGTCCACGTATATTGCGGTGCGCCGGCGCCGCGGTGGCAAGTGCCGCAGTTGACGCCTGCAGCGCCGACGTGGCTCCGCCAGTTCTCATTGATATACTGCGTCATCAGCAGCATGTGGCGCGCTATTTCCTTCGTGTAGATCACGTCGGACGCCATGTTCGCGACCGAGTGGCAGTAGGCGCAGCCGACCTGCGGCGCGACCCACTGCGCCATCGACGCCATCACCCGCAGGAAGTCGTTGGCATCGACCGTCTTCAGCACCTGGATGTTCTTATAGACAGCGGCAGCCGGCTTGCCTGCGGGAGTGACCGCAGGATACTCGCCGGTCGGCGAATTCAGCGGCATGTTCACCTTGCTCGCCGCCAGGTTATATTGCTCGATCATTCCCGTGCCGCGTGGCCCTAGCTGGATACTTGCCATCGGCAGGGTCTGCAGCGTGCTCGCCAGGCCCCAGACGACAAGGGCCACGATAATGCCGGCGGCCCACCCGGCAGCCTTGTATGGATGGTAGCGGGCGCCGTTGAACAATCCTGAAATGAGCCATCCCGTGAGGCGGAACGGGGCCAGGAAGGGGTTCATTTCAGGACCCCCGTAAGATCGCTCGGCGGGGTGGGGATGTACGGATAGACCGCGGGATAAACCGGCGCGATGCCGTGCTTCACGCCCCAGAGATACCAATTATCGACGACGGTGCCGGTGAGCAGAATGCCGATGCCGCCGGTGAGCGGGCAGAGCACAGCGAACCACCACGCCCAACGGTGGATAGACTCGAAGGTCGCGTTGAAGCCCATTGTCCAGCGCCAGAAGATCGCGCCGCGCTCCGCGGCCGTGCCGCGATCCGTCACTAGCTCGAGCTCACGCTCGCCCCAATAGCGGCTGGTGGCCAGGATGGTGCCGCCATGCATCGCGAAGAGCAGCGTCGACCCATAGAGGAAGACGATCGAGAGCATGTGGAACGGGTTGTAATAGAGGTTGCCGGAGCGGATGGAGATCGACGCGGTCCAATCCAGATGAGGGAAGATGCCGAAGGGCACGCCCTCGCCCCACGACCCCATGAGCAGCGGCCGCAGAAAGCCGCAGACAAGATAGAGCCAGATGGCGGCGGCGAAGGCCCAGGCGACATGAGTTCCCAAACCGAGCGCGCGGGCACGACGATAGACCCGGAACCACCACAGGATGATCGAGGCGGTGAGGAAGAACCCAGCCATGAGCCACCAGCCGCCTTGATTCAAGGGCGGAATGCGCAGACCCCAGGACGGCGCCGGCGGCTCCAGCCCGAGCCAGGGCAGCAGCCGGATGAATTGCACCGGGTCCCAGTTGACCGAGGCCAGCATGTTGAGGCCGATGATCTCGAAGGCGATGAAGCCGCAAACGATGGACATGAGGCCGCAAGTGCCGAGGTAGAACGGCCCGACCTGGGCCGCCCCGATCAACCCCATCAGGTAGGAGTGGAACGGCTTAACGATCCGGTTCTCCTCGCCCCATTTAAGGGGCGCGCCCTCGTCCACCGGGCCGCGTATCTGAACGCGGTTGAAGATGTTCTGGTACTGTAAGCCGAATGCAGTGCGGTAATCGAACATCGCGCTCTATCCCCAAATCGGGAGGTTAAGCCACCAGTTCCACCACTGCGGCCAGCCATGCGTCCACAACGGGCCGCTGATGACGATGCAGACGGCGCTCCACAAGCCGGCGTTCATGGCGCAGAACCAGCCTAGCCGATGAATGCCGAGCGGGCCGATCGAATAGACAATCAGATCGCGGAAGAAACTGTCTTCATAGCCGGACGGTTTGACCGGCTCGTCGCCGCCCGGATTGAGCGCGGAGAGGATCACGCCGCCATGCATCGAGAGGATGAGGGTGGTGGTGAAGAAGAACGTCACGGCGATCATGTGCGCCGGATTGTAGTGGAACTCGAGATGCTGGTAGCCGACGTTGCTGACCCAATCCAGATGGGCCATGATCCCGTACGGGAAGCCGTTGCCCCAGGCGCCGAGCATCACGGGACGGATGACCTCCAGTGTGATGTAGGCGACGATGGCACAGGCAAAGGCGATTGGCGTGTGCAGCCCCATGCCGAGCTTGCGCGCTATCTCGATCATGCGCAGGTCCCAGGACACGAAAGCACCGATGGCGCAGAAGGTGATCCATTGCCACAATCCGCCGCTCGCAAGCGGCGCGAAGCCCAGCCCGTATTTTAGATCCGGTGGCGGAATGTTGATCTGCCAGACATTCCAGGTGGGTCCGATCGCGGCGCCATAGACGATCAAGGCGGTGCCGATCACCGTGAAGAAGATCGTGGTGACGCCAAAAAAGCCGACGTAGAACGGTCCGACCCAGAAGTCGAACAGGTCCCCGCCTATCAGCGTACCGCCACGTATGCGGTACTTGTATTCGAAATTCATCATGGCCATTGAGGCGTCTCCCCGCTCCGTTGAAGACCGGCTCTCACCGGCCCCCAACAGAACCCATGTTCAGGGTGTTTTCGTACTTGGCATAGGCGTCATCTGCTGCACCTGGGACGGGCCGCCGTAGCGATCCGCGTTCGGGCCATCCAGCCAGTTGAAGCGGCTGGTGCTCAGCAGGATGAAGTGAATGACCAGAGCGAGGATCAGCAGGAACACGAACAGCGTCGTCAGCGTCCGCCGCGGGTCGAAGAGAATCCAGACGCGATACATGGCGCCCTCCCCTCAGGTCAGCAGGACAGAAGCGGCATGGGTGCCCAGGGCCGCCAGGCCATGCAGTGCCGGATGATCCAGCAACATGCCGGTCTGATAGCCATGCACGCTGGGCAGCCAAGGCCGCCAGGCCCATGCCAGGATATGGGCAACGATCGCGATGCCCACGAAGATGAGGAAGCTGATGATGAAGATTCGGTTGAACTCCTTCGCCTCCCCCTCTGTCAGACCCGAGAGGGTCGACCGCCTTTCAAGATCGCTCGCCATGGATTTGTCTCCTCATGAAGTCGGTTAAGTCGCTGGTCACGACATGGCCATCGCAGCCAGCGAGGCAGAAACGCGGGCAGCGGTGACGCACGGCTCCGCCTCACGCCGCGCATCTTTCTCGATCCGTTCGCGCAATTGCTTGGCGGCGGAAATGCGGATGAGGAACGGCTCGGTCTCAACATGATCGTCGAACAAGGCGCGCGCCTCCGGTTCCCAGACCGGAGGGGCGTCCTCGCCACGTGCCAGCGTCGGCTCAACCTGATCGAGGTCGCGACCGAGCGGCAGCATGTTGAACAGCATGTCGAACAGGGCGTTGCAGAACTCCTGAACGAGGTAAGTGGCTCCGGCGTAGCCCATGAAGGGCGTGCCCGTGGCGCGACGGATGATCGCACCCGGAAACGAGGCCGGAATGTAGATCGAGCGCAGGCCGAGTTCGGCCGCGTAGATGCGCTCGTTGTTGGAGCCGAACAGCACCACCGGCGGGCTCTTTTTCAGAGCCTCGCGCACGCCCTGGTTGTCCGGCTTAACGCCCGGACGGCGAGCATGCGCGAAGGTGCAGGGAATACCGAGCTCCTCGGTCAGGAACTGGCGGAGACCGTGCTCGTAGGTGGCGGTCGCAACGACGGCGAAACTGGCAGTCGCGAAGAAGTCCTGCGTCACGCTGCGCCACAGGTCCCAGACCGGCTTGATCGTCGCCTGCTTCTCGCGCTCGATGAAGGGCTCGGGATCGACGCCAACGATCTGCCCTAGCGCGCGGAGAAAATTCGTCGTCGCAAAAAGACCGATGGGCGCCTGCAGATAGGGCTTCCCCAGCTCCTCGCAAAGGAGGCGGCCGAACTCGCGGTAGAGGCAGACATTGGCGACGGCGTCCGCGAGCTTTGGCGTGTCATCGAGATGCGCGCCCATCGGATAGACGAGGTTGACCTCGCAGCCGATGCCCTCGACAAGACGACGGATCTCGGCGAGGTCCGACGGCATGTTGAAGGTGCCGTGGATGGCGCCGATTATGTTGACGAGCGGCTTCTTCGGGGCGCCGGACGCGACCGCGTTCGGATCCTTGGAGTTCTTGGTGACGCGGACGCCCTTGGCCGCCTTCTTGCCGCCGAACTGGTTATAGAGCCAGAACAACGCACGGTCGGCGCACTGCCACTGGTCCTCGTCGATCGTGCGCGGGATGAAGCGGAGCAGCCCGGACCCTTCCGGCGTGACGCCGCCGCCGATCATCTCGGCGATGCTGCCGGTGACGACGACGCCCGGCATACGCCGGTCGCCGACGCTGTTCGCCTGTTTCATCGACTCTTCGGTGCCGTCGCGTGACAGCTGGTCCTCGGAAAGGCCCGTCACCGAGATTGGCAACTCATGCGGCGGAAGCGCGTCCGTGTAATGCAGCACGGCGGTGACGGGCAGGTTCTCGCAGCCGACCGGACCGTCGATGATGACGCGCAGGCCACGGAGGGCTGAGAATACGTAGACCGCGCCCCAATAGCCGCCGGCGCGATCATGATCGATGACCAACATGCTCAGGTCCCCATCGAAGCGGCGAGGCTGTTGATCTTGACCGGCTCAGCCGGTGCCGCGACCGGTGCTGCCTCGGGCGCGGTGCCGAAGAAGCTCACCATGCGAGCGAAGCGGTCCCGACCGCGGGTCTGCGCGGCAATCGAGCTTGCGAGCGCGGCGGCGCCAGGAATGCCGAACAACGGCCTAGAGGACATGATGTTTGTGAAGTACACAGCGGGGATGCCGTTCTCCTTGGCCTTCTGCACAACGGGCGTCGTGCCGATGGCGAGGTCGGGCTTGACCTCCTTCATCGCCGCGAGGTCCTGCTCCAGCGAGGCGCGGAACTGCACGTGGGCTCCGTGCGCGATCAACCAGGCACGGTCGTCCTCGTTCCAGGCTGTGCGCGGACAGGCTGTGCCGACATAAGGCACCTCGGCCCCGGCCTCGATCAGCAGACGAGCCACCAGAAGTTCGGAGCCCTCGTAGCCGGAGACGTTGATGCGCGCATCGATCCGGTTCGCCGCGAGCACGCCGCGCAACGCCGGCAAAGATGCTTGATGCGCCGCCTCGATGCGGCTGCCAGGCAAACCCGCCGCACGGCCAACGGCCGTCAGCCAGGCATCCGTGCCCTCGACACCGACGGGCCCGGAACCGACGACCGGGCGACCTGCCGCCTCGAACTCGCGGATGGAAGCCGTGTAGAAGGGATGCACCGCCGCCGCCACGTCGCAGTCGAGCGCGCCGTAGAGGTCCCGCCATTCGCGCGCCGGGATGCTCGGCGCAACGCCGAGACCCATCGGGGCGAGCAGGCCGCCGATGCTCATCGGGTCGGCGGGGAACAACTCGCCGATGAGGGCGACGGTGGGCAGCGCGCTTGCCGGACCACGGGGCCGTGCCACGGGACCGGCCTCGATCTCGGAACGCGCGGCGCGCAGCATCGCCCCCGCCAGCACGTCCTTAGCCTCGGCATGGGTCGGCACGCCGAAGCCCGGCACATCGATGCCGATGATGCGCACGCCGTCGATCTGTTTCGGCAACAGGTCGAGCGGCACACCAGAAGCGGTGGGGACGCAGAGGTTGATGATGACGACAGCGTCGTAATCCGCCGGCTTGGCAGTCTCGAATACGGCCTCGCGGATGTCCTCGTAGAGTTGACCGCGCACGAGCGTCTCGGAGTTGAACGGCACATAGCCGACGCTGCGACGCGCACCGTAGAAGCGCGAGGTGAAGGTCAGGCCATAGACGCAGCAGGCGGAGCCGCAGAGGATCGTCGCCACCCGGCGCATCCGCAGGCCGACGCGCAAGCTGCCGAAGGCCGGGCACATCGATTGCGGCTGGTCATGCGGCCCGCGCGGATAATCCGCGATCAAGCGCTCCAGCACTTCACCTTTGCCGGCGGCGGTGGCGGCGGCGAGCATCGTCTCCCGCCCGCCATGGCAGCCGCTCCCGGTGTCGGGCGGAATTGTCGGCGTTTGCATGCCGTCCATGATCAGACGCCCTCGTAGACAACTTCGAGCGACGGACGGGCGGCGGCCGCCGCGAGCCCGCCCATATCCTCCATCGTCGCCGGAAGGAGCGTCACGCCGCGGCCGACCGCCTCGCCTTTGAACAGCGCGAGCAGCCCATCCTGCGTCAGCGGGTTCGGCCGGCGCGGCGGTGCGATCGCCACTTCCTGCGCGAGCGCCGAGAACATCGGCTCCCAGCGAGAACCCTTGCTGCCGACGATTTCGTAGTTGGCGCTCTTGCGGCGGATGTCGTCATGCGCGGGGATCGCTGCGAGCACGGGAATGCCGACGGCGTCGGCAAAGGCCTGCGCCTCACCCGTGCCATCGTCCTTGTTGATGACGAGACCGGCCACCCCAACATTACCGCCGAGCTTGGCGAAGTAGTCGACCGCCGAGCAGACGTTGTTGGCGACGTAGAGAGATTGCAGATCGTTGGAGCCGACAACGATGACCTTCTGGCACATGTCGCGGGCGATCGGCAGGCCGAAGCCGCCGCAGACCACGTCGCCCAGGAAGTCGAGCAGCACGTAGTCGAAGCCCCATTCGTGGAAGCCGAGTTTCTCGAGCAGCTCGAAACCGTGGATGATGCCGCGCCCGCCGCATCCGCGACCGACTTCGGGGCCGCCCAGCTCCATGGCGAAGACGCCGTCTCGCTTGAAGCAGACATCGCCAATCGAAACCTTCTCGCCGGCGGCCTTCTTCCGCGACGACGTCTCGATGATCGTCGGGCAGGACCGTCCGCCAAAGAGCAGCGACGTGGTGTCGCTTTTCGGATCACAGCCGATGAGCAGCACCTTCTTGCCCTGCTCGGACATCGTGTAGGAGAGGTTGGCGAGCGTGAAGCTCTTGCCGATACCGCCCTTGCCGTAGATGGCGATAATTTGGGTTTCGGTCATGACAGGCTTCTCCAGTCCATGATCATTTTCAGGCAGTCGGGATCGCCGAATGCTGTGGTGTAGGCGGCTTCCGCCTCGGCAGCCGGGCTCCGATGCGTGATCAGGCCGTCGAGCGACAACGCACCCGAACCGATCAGCGTCTGCACCGCCGCAAGGTCATTAGGCCGGAATTCAGCGGCGATCCGGAACCGCGCCTCCCGCATGAAGGCGGGCGGGAAGGTGAAACTGAGCGGCGCGTGGTAAAATCCGGCGAGCACGATCTCGCCGCCGCGCGCCAGCCGCGTCACCAGCGTGTCGAGAATCGCGTGGTCGCCGCTTGCGTCATAAATTGTGCCGTAGTCGCGTCGGTCGTCATCTTCCTGTGCGATGACGGAAGTGCCGACGCGGCGGCAGGCCTGACTTTCCCAGATGGTCGGCGCCGGATGCCCGAGTGCCACGGTCACGCGCGACAAAAGACGACCCAGCACGCCATTGCCGACAACGAGTTCAGGTGGCCTCGCATCCGACAGCGCGTGATAGGCGGTGGCGGCCAGCGAAAGCAGCGCGCCGCGTTCGCCGAGATCGGCATGGATGGCGGAGACGCGAACGCCGGGCACCACCAGCCGCGCCGCAGCGCCGCCGAACAGGCCGCGAACCTCGGTGAAGCAGCGGGCACCAGGGACGAACACGAACTCGCCGCCGCGCAGGCCAGACTTTGCGCCGGCATCGATGACGCGGCCTACCGACTCGTAGCCCGGCACCAGCGGGTAGCCCATGCCGGGGAACGGCGGCATCCGGCCTGACCACAAAAGGCGCTCGGTGCCGGCGCTGATGCTGGTCCACTGGATATCGACGACGACATCCTCAGGCCCGGGCTCCGTCAGCGTGACGGTGCGAAGCGCTGCCTGACCTGGACCATCCATTACTACGGCAACCGTCTGCATGGTCGCTGTCACCCCTGAGCGCGGCCCGCGAATCTCTCGCTTCGGCCATTCATTGGGTGTCACGTTAGCATTACACTCTAGAGAGTCAACTGAAATGGACACTCCATGATTTGAGTTCGATGTCATTGCGCGACCATGACGCGTGCGACCATCGGCATCCGGCCACGCAGCAGACGCGTGCGCGAAAAGCCAGCGTCAGACAGCATCTGTTTGATCCGCTCGGGCGTTCTGGCGCGGCCGCCACCCATTGCGAGGAAGTAGAAGCCGAAGTAGGCGCCCCCCACCGGCTCGGCCCCGCGCGTCCCCGCCATAGGCTCGGCAACGACCAGTGTGCCTCCCTGCGGCAACGCCTGGCGGATGGCGCGTAGCAATACGAGCGCGACATCGTCCTCATGGTCGTGAAGCACACGCACGAGGCTCACCACATCGGCGCCGCTCGGTAGCTCGTCAGCGGTGAAATCGCCGCCGACCACGTTGCAGCGACCGGCGACCGGCGACGCCGCCAGGGCCTCACGCGCGATGTTCGCGACGGACGGCAGGTCGA
The DNA here is from genome assembly GCF_965199065.1 of Acidisoma sp. Classification (NCBI taxonomy): domain Bacteria; kingdom Pseudomonadati; phylum Pseudomonadota; class Alphaproteobacteria; order Acetobacterales; family Acidocellaceae; genus Acidisoma; species Acidisoma sp. The sequence continues at coordinate 15,993 of NZ_CBDAQN010000003.1, forward strand.
ACAACGTCAACCGCAGATCAGGCGCTTGGGCGCCAGCGGCCATGATAAACGCGCCGCTGCCGCCGCCGACATCCAGAAGGTGCCGATGGCGGCGCAGCGGATATGACCCGAGAACCTCCTCCGCAACGAACTGCTGGCTCACCGCCATAAGCGCAGAATAGCCGTCGGGCGTTGCCGCTCCCTCGCCCGCCCCTTTGGCGTAGGGCCAGTAGTTGGCGAGCGCCGTCTGCGCGGTCTCGCCCCGCAGCAGCCCGACCGGATCGCGCAGATCGTCGTAGAGCAGACCGTGGTGCTCGATCATCGCAGTCACACCTGGATTGTCGATCAGCGCCGCCCCGAGCGAGCCCAATCCATAGAGCGTCCGCCCACCGGCATCCTGCCCGCGCAGCGCCAGCAGCCGGAGCGAGGCCGCAGCGACGAGCAGCCGCTCCGTCGCGGGCTCTGGCATCTCGAGTTCGAGCGCGAGAGCGGCGGTGGAACGCGGCCCCGCCATCAGCCGCTCCGGCAGACGCAGCCGGACGACCGCCAGCAGCACCTGCGAGTAGACGAAGCCGGCGCAGAGATCGAAGAGCGCCCGCGCCTGTCGCCGGGCAACCGGGCGCGTTAGCGGAAACGCACCGGCGGCACGACGAAAGCCCTCCGTCGCCTGCAGGCGCGCGATCCGGTCGCGCGCCCAGGCGGTGAGCGAGGTCGTCATCGGGGTGGCCAGCATCCTCATGCGGCGGCGAGCAAAACCAGCTCTTTCGGCAACAGGCGGGTGAGTTCCGCGAGGATGAGCGTCTTTAACAGCCCGAACTCACGGCAGGGCGGGATGGCGGCGATCGCGCCACGCACAAGACCCTCCACCTTGTCGATCGCTCCGACCATGCCGTGCTGCGCCGCAGCGCTCGGGCGGCCGAGGGCCGCATCCTGCCCCGCCGGCTTACCGAGTTCTTCGGGGGTCATCGCGATGTCGCGGAGATCGTCGGCAATCTGGTAGGCCTCGCCGAGCCGGTCGCCCAGCAAGCGCCAAGGCTCCGCCGGCATGTTGGCCGCAAGCGCGCCGGACATCGTGGCGAGGGTGAAGAGCGACGCCGTCTTCGCCTTCTGATAGGCAACCAGTGGCACGCGGGGCTCCGACTCCCAGGCCTGCCCGGCAATCAGGCCACCGGGCGTGCCGGCGGCTTCAGTGAGCAGCAGCACGAGCTGCCCCAGATGCGGCGAATGAGATGCCGCACGCACAAGCGTCTCGACCGCCAGGACGATCAGCCCGTCACCGGCCAACACAGCAAGCGGCTCGCCGAACTGCTGGTGGACCGAGGGCAGGCCGCGGCGAATGGGGGCGTTGTCGAAGCAGGGCAGGTCGTCATGCACCAGCGAACCGCAGTGCAACAGTTCGATTGCGGCGGCGGCGCCCTCCGCCACGCGATCGTCGCCACCGCCGCAGGCCTTGGCGACAGCCAGGCAGAGCCGCGGGCGCACACGCATGCCGCCGGGGAAGACTGCATGACGCAAGGCTGCGGCCAAGCCAGGAGGACAACCTGCATTCACGGTCGCGAGAGCCGCCTGAAGCGCTCCCTCAATCTGAGGTAGGGATTTCATCGCCACGCCCCTCCAGAACTGTCAATCTGACTTGTCACATGCGACTGTCAACCATAATGGACGTTGGCGTCAATCGAGATCTGAGGGTGGTTGATGACTGAGCGTGTCGTGATCATTGGGGCGGGCGTCGGCGGGCTGGTGGCCGCGCTGCTGCTGGCCGCGCGGGGGCTCGACGTGCTGGTGGTCGAGAAGGAGGCGACGCCCGGCGGCAAGCTGCGCGAGGTGACGGCAGGGTCGGCGCGGATCGACGCCGGGCCGACGGTCTTCACCATGCGATGGGTTTTTGAGGAGATTTTTGCGGCGGCCGGGGCAAGCCTCGATGAGCATCTCACCCTCACCCGCTCCCGTGTGCTGGCGCGCCATGCCTGGATGGACGGCAGCCGGCTCGACCTGTTTGCCGACCGGGCAGAGTCGACCGAAGCTATCAGCCGGTTCGCAGGGGCTTCCGAGGCACGCGGGTTCGAAGCGTTCGCAGCCCGGGCCGCACGCATCTGGGGCACGCTGGAGGGCAGCTTTATCCGCGAGGACCGGCCGAGCGTGTTCGACCTCGTGGCGAAAACAGGCGCCCGCGACCTGATGGGCATCAGCCCCTTCACGACGCTCGACCGTGCGCTGGGCGAGCACTTCCGCGATCCACGGCTGCGCCAGTTGTTCGGCCGCTACGCGACGTATTGCGGCTCGTCGCCCTACGACTCGCCCGCGACGCTCATGCTTGTGGCGCATGTGGAGAGCGAGGGTGTCTGGCTGGTAGAGGGCGGGATGCACCGCCTCGCGGTGGTGCTAGCGTCTCTGGCCGAGCGACTGGGCGCGCGATTGCAGTACGGCACCGGTGTTCGGAGCATTATCCGGCGCGGCGGGCGCGCCGTTGGCGTCGTGCTGGCCGATGGGCAGCCGGTCGAAGCCGATGCCGTCATCTGCAACGGCGACAGCAACGCCGTGGCAACCGGCCTATTTGGCGAGTTAGGCAGCCTGGTGAGGCCGACGCCGCCTGCGGAGCGCTCGCTTTCCGCGCTGACCTGGGCAGTGCAAGCCGTGCCGGAGGGCTTCCCGCTGCTGCGCCACAGCGTCTTCTTTTCGGCCGACTACCGCGCTGAGTTCGACACGCTGAAGCGCGGCCGGCTGCCGACGATGCCGACCGTCTATGTCTGCGCCCAGGACCGGGCGGATGCGGATGTCGCACCGTCGGCCGCACCCGAGCGGCTGCTGTGCCTTGTGAATGCCCCTGCCACCGGCGATGCCGGCAAACCCACCCGAGAGGAGATTGTCCAATGCGAAAAGCAGACCCTGGAACAGTTGCGCCGCTGCGGCCTGAGACTGAGCTTCGATCCTCAACGGGAGGTGACGACCGGGCCGGCACAGTTCGGGACCTTGTTTCCGGCGACAGGGGGCGCGCTGTACGGGCCGAACGCCCATGGCTGGGCGGCGTCGTTCCGCCGCCCGGGAGCCCGGACGAAGCTGCCGGGCCTCTACCTGGCGGGGGGCAGCACCCATCCGGGCCCGGGCGTGCCGATGGCGGCACTTTCGGGCCGGCTGGCGGCGTCGGCGCTGATGGCGGACCTCGGTTTGACCGCGAAGTCCCGCTGAACGGCTATGTTTGGTGGTACGTCGACGCACTGAGCGACGATGGCCAGCACGGCATCACGCTCATCGCCTTTCTCGGCAGCGTCTTCTCACCCTACTACGCGTTCCGCCGCCGCTCCCTCGCCAGGCGGGGTGGCGCGATGGCCAACCCTCTCGCGCATGCAGCCCTGAACGTCGCGCTTTACGGGCGACCCGGGCGCTGGGCGATGACCGAGCGCGGCAGCGCCTCGGTCCGCCGTGACACAGGCTCACTGGCGATTGGGCCAAGCAACCTGCGCTGGGACGGGACGAGCCTCGTCATTGAAATCCGCGAAACCGGCGTCCCTCTGCCACGACCGATCCGGGGCGAGGTGCGGGTAACGCCGGACGCCTTGACCGGCTTCTCGGCGACCCTCGATGACGGCGGCCGGCATCGCTGGCGGCCGATGGCGCCGCGTGCGCGGGTGGAGGTGGTGCTGGACCAGCCGTCCCTACGCTGGTCGGGCACCGGCTACCTCGACAGCAATGACGGCGACGAGCCGCTGGAAGCAGGCTTTCACCGCTGGGACTGGTCGCGCGCGGTGATGCCGGACGGTGAAACTGCAATCCTCTACGACACGTTTCCGCGCACAGGCGGCGATCGAGGTATTGCCATCCATATCGCTCGCAACGGCGGCGTAACGCCGATCGCCTCGCCACCGCTGGTCGCTCTGCCTCGAACGCGCTGGCGGCTTCCACGGTTCACGCGAGCGGAGAGCGGGTCGGCGCGTGTGGCCCGGACGCTGACCGACGCGCCCTTCTATGCGCGGTCCGTGGTGCAAACGCGCCTGCTGGGCGTGGACGCCGAGGCCATTCATGAAAGTGTCGATCTGACGCGTTTCGCCGCTCCATGGACGCAGTTGATGCTGCCATTCCGGATGCCGCGGGCCTTGTGGTAGCCAGTCGCCGCTCCAACCTGCGACGAATGAACAGAAGCACCGCTGCAATCGTAGCCAGTTCCGCGGTTCTCGCCGCCGCCCTTCTCGGGGCCCAGAACGGGCCGCAACGGCCAAGCACGGCGTTCTGGTATGCGCGCCTCCGCAAGCCCGGCTACACACCGCCTGGACCGGTCATAGGCGTGGCCTGGGGAGTGCTGGAGAGCCTGCTGGTCGCAACCGGCTACCGGCTGCTGCGTCAGCCACCTGTGCCATCACGAAACAAGGCGCTGGGCGCGTGGGGTTGCACCCTCATCGGTCTGGCGGCTTTTCCATATCTGTTCTTCGGGAAAAGGCGCCTTGGCCAGAGCACGATGGCGTCCGCCGCGATGCTAGCCGCCGCTGCCGGCACAGCCCTCAATGCAAGTCATGTGGACAAGCCTGCCGCTGCCATGACGCTGCCGTTGCTCGGCTGGGTCAGCTTCGCGACGTTTCTCAGCGGCGATCTCTACCGGCGTAATACCTGAACGACTAGGCCACCAGCGCTTGCCGCCACTCCTTGTGCCGCGGGCCGGACTTTGGCCGGGCGGTCTTCCGGCCGAATTTGAATTCAGCCGCCACAACTGCGCTGCGGTTTAGAACGCGGATTTTTTCCAGGTCTCGCGACCGCTTGAAGTCTTCCACTGTCCGCAACAATTCGGCGTGCAGATTGTGCAGGCCGCTGAGGAGCGCCGCGAACTGAACCTCTCGCTCGATAGCGACATCGCTTTGCACCACCGGAATCGCGCCTTCCCCGGCAGGTTCATCCAGCCGCCCAAGACTCCAGGGCTGGCTCACAAGAAGATCACGCTCCCGCCCCAGTGCTTCTGCTTCCGTCAATAAACTTTCCACATGCTCAAGTTCACGCGGGAGTTTCTGAAGGAATTCGCGTGCGAGCTTGGACGTTCGCTCACGCTGGACATTCTCTCGGGCCCATTTGTCGAAAAGCGAGGCCACGAACGGCAGGCTATGCCCCGAGATCGCCGCGTAAAGCTGTGCCCATGCGCTCACAAGTCCGTTAGCGGCGATCACCGTATGACCAACCAGTGACGTAAGCTGTCCGTCAGCCGCAAGCGGTGAGAAAGCCGGCGAAAACGTGTTTGATGACGTAGTGGGCGTGGGATCGTTCAGCACGATGATCCGTTCTCCTGTCCGGAAGTCTCGCCGTGTGTGGCAGAACTCGAACTAACCATCTTGTGCACGAACACCCCCAGCGCCGCTTCCTCGTCCGAAGTTATGAGTATTATGCGTAAAGCATTCTCTCCCAGGTGAACGTTCAAGAAGCACGCTTTGCGCCCAGCCGGGGCAACCGATGCGGTGGACCCTACGCGTGTTACAGCACAACCCCACAATCCGCGAACGGTGCACAGTGGTCATACGCTCGCGCGGTCTCAAAGCCGCCTTGCTGCGTCAGCCGGTTACCGAAGATCGTTTGGTGGCCAGCGGCAATCTAAGATGGTTGTCTGAGGAAAATGTTCACAGCTATGTCATGAACTACCGAAAGCGAGATGTCCGGCATCACGTTTTCGGGAACTGAAGGCTCGTGCTGATAGAGTCTTCCTGCTCGGCATCGTGTCAGAGACAGTCTGTTACGTTTCTCCAGAAGCACCCCGCCGGCCTCTATGTTAAGTGGCGCTTGTGCCTCGATCTCGTCTGGCTGTGACGCTCCCTGCGTGACGCGTCTAAATGTCGAGATACCATCAAAGCGAACGGGACGAGAGAGTTGTGGTAACGAATCGATCGCCGCGCGCGGCTTTTGTGGCAGTGGCGCTGGCGGCGGTAAGCATCGGCGTGCAGGCGCGGGCATCGACCCCACCGCCATCGGTGGTCGTGACACCCGTCGTCCAGAGCAATGTCTCAACCAGCCTGGGCTACATCGGACACGTCATCGCTATCCAGTCTGTCAAGCTGGTGCCGCGGGTCACCGCGTTCATCGATCAGGTAACGGTCAAGCGAGGCAGTGATGTGAAAGCCGGCCAGGTTCTGTTCAAGCTGCAGACGGCGCAATATCAGGCGGCTCTGCAGACGGCTGAAGCCAATCTCGCCTCGGCGCAGGCAGCTCTCGCCAATGCCAACGTGACCTATGAGCGGGCGCTTCATCTGAACAATAGCGGCTTCTCGCCCACATCAACGCTCGACGAGAATCTCGCAACGCGCAACGAGGATCAGGCCAACATTCTCTCTGCGACAGCTTCCATTGCGCTGGCGCAGCTTAATCTCAGCTACTGCACCATCACGGCGCCGATCGACGGACGCATCGGCGATATTTCGTTGACCAAGGGCAATCTGGTGACGCCCAGCACCTCGGCCCTCGCCACCATCAACCAGCTCGACCCGATCCGGGTCGTCTTCGCGGTCAGCACCGATAGCCCGCTGCTCTACTCCACACATTCCTCGGTAATACAGCAGGACGAGCGTGGCGATCCGAACTTCAAGGTCAACCTCGACCTGCCGAACGGCAAGCCTTATCCGCAGACCGGGAGGATCGCCTTCTTCGACAATCAGGTCGACACCGGCACCGGCACCGTCAATATCTACGCAGACTTCCCCAACCCGCGCGGACTGCTCCTGCCGGGCGCCTATGTCTCGGTCCAGGTCGCGCCCGCAAAGCCGAAGGAAGCCTTGCTGGTGCCCGTTGCGGCCATTCAGACCGACCAGAACAGTTCGTTCGTGCTCGTTGTTGGCCCGGACAAGAAGGTCACGCAGCAGACCGTGACGATCGGCGACCAGATCGACCAGAATTACATCGTCAAGTCCGGGCTCACCGTCGGGCAGGACGTGATCGTCGACGGTATCCAGAAGGTCAAGGTAGGGTCGACAGTCAGCGTCACCTACGCGTCGCCGAGCCAGTCCAATGACAGCTCAGCCACGTCCGCCGATAGCCAGTAATCATGTTTTCCAGCTTCTTCATCTATCGGCCGAACTTCGCGATCGTCATCGCGATCGTCATCACGCTCGCGGGTCTGGTCTCGCTCTCCGCGATCCCGGTCGCGCAGTACCCGAACGTCACACCGCCCCAGGTTACGATCAGCGTCACCTATCCCGGCGCCAGCGCCCAGACGATCGTCAACACGGTCGCCGAGCCAATAGAAGAGCAGGTGAACGGCGCGCCCGGCGAGCTTTATATGCAAAGTTCCAGTGCGAGCTCCGGCACCTACTCACTGACCGTCACCTTTGCCCTCGGGACCGACCCGAACATCGACCAAGTCAACGTGCAGAACCGCGTCCAGATCGCGGAGGCGCAGCTGCCCGGCGAGGTGCAGTCGGAAGGCATCACCGTCCGTGCCGCCTCGAGCACATTCGTGTTGGCAGTCAATCTATATTCGCCGGACAAATCGCTCGATCAGCTGACGATCTCGAACTACGCCTATATGCATCTGCAACAGATCGTCGCGCGCATCCCCGGCGTCGGCAACACCCAGATCTTCGGCGAGCGCGAATATGCGATGCGGATCTGGCTCAACCCGATCCAGATGACGGGGCTCGGCATCAGCACGGCGCAGGTGATCGCGGCAATTGAGGCGCAGAACATTCAAGTTTCGGCCGGGCAAATTGGAGAACCGCCGGGGCCGAACGATCAGCAACAGCAGCTGACCGTGCTGGCGCCCGGCGAACTGACCAGCGTCAAGCAGTTCAAGAATATTGTCATCCGGACGAACGCCAGCGGCGGCATCGTGCACCTCTTCAACATCGCCCGCGTGCAACTTGCATCGCAACAATATAACACGGGCTCGCAACTCGATAATCTCCCGTCGGCAACACTGGCGGTCTATCAATCGCCGACCGCCAACGCCCTCGCCGTCTCCTCGCAGGTGGAAAAGACCGTGGCCGGCATGGCGAGCGAATTCCCGAAGGGGATGAAATACACCGTCGTCTATAACGCGACGAATTTCGTGAGCGCGGATATCGAGGAGATCCTGCGGACCCTCGCCATCACCCTGGTGCTTGTCGTGGCGGTGGTGTTCCTCTTCCTGCAGGACTGGCGGGCGACCATCATCCCGACCATCGCCATACCGGTCTCGCTCATTGGCGTCTTCGCCATCCTCTACGTGCTCGGCTATTCCGCCAACACGATCGACCTCTTCGCCATCGTGCTCGCCATTACCCTGGTGGTTGATGACGCCATCGTGGTGGTGGAGAACGTGACCCGCAATCTGGATGAGAATCCAGACCTCTCGGTAGCCCAGGCGACCGAGAAGGCGATGGCGGAAATCACCGGCCCGGTGGTGGCGACCACGCTCATCCTGGTCGCGGTCTTCGCACCGGTGGGGTTCGTCTCGGGTGTGACCGGCGCGCTCTACCGCCAGTTCGCGACGACGATTTCGGTCTCCGTCGTCATCTCCGCGATCAATGCCCTGACGCTGAGCCCGGCGCTCTGCGCTCTTATGCTGCGGCGTCCGAAGCCGACCCGCTTCGTCGGCTTCAAGGTCTTCAACCGCGGCTTCAACTACGCACGCGACCGCTATGGCGATACGGTGGGATTTCTGTCGCGCAAGCTGCTGATCCCCGTGGTCGGCCTCCTCGTCGTCTTCGGCGCGTCCTACCTCTTCTTCCGGGTAACACCCTCGGCCTTTCTGCCGGCCGAAGATCAGGGCTATTTCTTCCTGAACGTGCAGCTGCCGAATGGCGCCTCCCTGGAGCGCACGAACAGCGTGATCGACACGGTCAGCACCATGCTGCGCAAGACGCCCGGCGTCGCCAATGTCATCGGCGTATCTGGCTACAGCATCGTCACCAGCGCGCAGGAAGCGGATGGCGGGCTGATGATCGCGATCCTGAAACCCTGGAGCAAGCGCGGCGCGAGCGAGTCCGCTTCTGCCATCATGGCCGAGATCAAGCCGAAGCTCGCGGCGTTGCCGTCGGCCGATGTCTCGGCCTTCGACCCGCCCTCGATTCCGGGTGTCAGCGCCACAGGCGGCATCAGCTTCGTGCTGGAGGCGAAGAACGGCGGATCCTACCAGCAGCTGGCCTCTGTCTCCCGCAACCTGATCCTGGCGGCCAACCAGAGCAAGCAGATCGGCTCGGCTTTCTCCGGCTTCTCCGACAGCGAGCCGCAGGTCATGGTGACCGTCAATCCGGACCGCGCGGAGTTGTTGGGCGTCTCGCCCGAGACAGCCTACAACACCCTGCAGGCCTACCTAGGCTCGCAATACGTGAACGACTTCAACTACAAGAACTTCGTGTTTCAGGTGATCGTGCAGGCGGACCAGCAGTTCCGCAGCAAGATCAGCGACATCGACCAGCTCTACGTGCCGAGCACCAGCGGTGCCATGGTTCCGATCACCAGCATCGCGACGGTGAAGGTGGTGCAGGGGGCGAATGCGCTGGTCCTCTACAACCTCTATCCCAGCGTCCTGATCAACGCCAAGGCCAATTCAGGTTACAGCGACGGCCAGGCGATCGCGGCCATGGAGGCGGCGGCGGCCAAGCACCTGCCCAAGGGCTTCGGCTATGAGTGGACGGGCATGACCTATCAGGAGTTGCTGGCGGCAGGTCAGGAGGGTTCGGCCTTCCTCTTCGCGATCGTCTTCTCCTTCCTGTTTCTGGTGGCGCTGTATGAGGGCTGGTTCCTGCCCTTCGCCGTGATCCTACCGGTCTCCTTCGCCCTGTTAGGGGGCTTGATGGCCTTGTGGGTCCGCAACATGCCGCTGGATGTTTATGGGCAGGTGGGCCTGGTGCTGCTGATCGGACTTGCCGCGAAGAACGCCATCCTCATCGTCGAGTTTTCGAAAGATCGTTTGGAAGAGGGCGGCGGCACCATCGAGGCGGCAGCCGAGGAAGGCGCGCGGACACGCTACCGGCCGGTAATGATGACAGCCTTGGCGTTCATCATAGGTGTTGTTCCGCTCGTGATTGCGACAGGCGCCGGCGCGGGCGCCCGCCGGTCGATCGGGACAACGGTGTTCGGCGGCATGATCCTGGCGACGTTCGTGGGCGTGTTGTTCATCCCGCCGCTGTTCGTGATTTCCGAGAAGATTACCGAGCGGCTGTCCGGAAAGGCGAAGCATAAGAAGCAGCAGAAGGTCGCCGCAGACTAGCCGGTGAAAGTTTTTGCTTCTTTTTCCGAAAAGAAGCGCTTTCTTCCTGTCCTTTCGCCAATGGAAGCCGCTAAGGCTCCTCAGCCAGCACGCTGAGGCACACTGGGCGGCAATCAGGGCAGAGGGTCCGGTCCTAATGAGCGAGAATGAAGTTCCGCCTGGCGCCAAGGTGATCCGCCTCGCCGAGCGGGGCATTTATCTCGCGGTCGCGGCACTGCTTGCGGTCGCGGCGGTTGTGACGCTGGTCGAGGCGGTCGTTCTTCTGTTTACGGGCATCGTCGGCGGCGGCGGCTCGACCCCGATTTTCAACGTGATCGACCGGCTTCTATTCGTGCTGATGCTGGTGGAGCTTCTCCATTCGGTCGGCGCGTCCATCAAGGAAGGCGCGATCGTCGCCGAGCCCTTTTTCATCGTTGCCATCATTGCCTGCATCCGGCGGATCCTGGTGATCACCTTGGGAACCTCCCAGATGACCAAGCCCGGCGCCTGGACGCCGCTCAATGCCAGCCTCTTCAGAGCGTCGATGGTGGAGTTGGCGCTGCTCGGGGTTCTTCTCCTGGTTCTGGTCGGTGCAATCTACGCGATGCGGCGGATGGAGCGGCCCGTGTCTTGGAAGTCGAAGGACGCGAAACACGAACCGGTTAAGCTAGAGTTTTAGCCCTTTCGCTCGATTTCGATCAGCTCCACGGAGACGCCTCCTTCCTGCACGTGAAGACGACCAACCGAGATCGGCAGCGCGAAACGACGTGGACCGGCGCTGCCGGGGTTCACGTAGAGAACGCCGTCCTTCCGATAATTGCTCGGCTTGTGGGAATGGCCGAAGATGACGGCATGGTAGCCAGCCGTTGCAGGCTCGAGATCGAGATCCTCGATCCGGTGGAGAACATAGAGGCGCGTGCGAGGGTCGACCTCAAGAACATCGTGTTCCGGTAGCGATTGGGCCCAGCCGGCCGAATCTATGTTACCGCGCACAGCCGTCACAGGCGCGAGGCGTGCAAGTTCCTCCAGGATCTGCGGATTGCCGACATCCCCCGCGTGTAAGATAAAATCGCTGCCTCTGAGCAGGTCGAGCGCCTCGGGCCGGAGAAGCCCGTGGGTATCGGAGATGAGACCGACAATTAACGCGCGAGCCATTTCTGCAGCGCCTCCCCCGACCGACCAGACTATTCAGCCAGGGTGACCTCGATCTCGTCGTAGCGTCTGACTTTATAAAGCACGACAGACAGTATCCAGCTCGCCACGAAGATCCCGATGATCACGTAGCCCAGCATCCCGAAGTTGTCGTTCAGCGACCTGACTGGCTCCCAAAAAGATCCTGAGAGACCGAACTCGCCCTGGATCAGCCCGAGGGTTTCCAGGCCTCCCACGATCAGCGCAACCAGCACCGACACCGTCGTGATCGTGATGTTGTAGTAGATCTTTCGCAACGGCTTGGCGAAGGCCCAACCATAGGCACCGAGCATCAGAATGCTGTCGGTGGAATCGACCAGCGCCATGCCCGCGGCGAACAGCGCGGGAAAGACCATGATGGACCAGATCGGGAGGCCTTTAGAGGCTTCGGCGGCCGAGATGCCGAGCAGCCCGACCTCGGTGGCTGTATCGAACCCAAGCCCGAACAGGACACCGACCGGATACATCTGCCAGCTATGGCTGACCAGGCGGAACAGCCCGCGGAACAAGCGTCCGAAAAAGCCGCGTCGGCCAAGAAGCAGGTTGAGATCCTCGTCGATGTAAACGCCGCCGGCCTTCACCCTCTGGAAGGTCCTCACGATCGAGACCAGGACCAGGATGTTCATCACAGCCAGCGCGAGCAGGAAGAACGCCGAGATCAGGGTGCCCGCAATATTGCCGAAGTTTTCGAACGCGCCGAACCGGGATTTGACCTCGATCGCCGTCGCCGCGACCAGGGCCGAAAGGGCGAACACGATCGTCGAATGACCGAGGGAGAAAAAGAAACCGACCCCGACCGGCTGCTGGCCCTGCTGCATCAACTTGCGGGTCACGTTGTCGATGGCGGCGATGTGGTCGGCATCGACCGCATGGCGAAGACCAAAACTGTAGGCCAGGAAACTTGTGCCGAGGAGGACGGGGTAATGGCGGAACGTCGCCAAGGCGAGAACCCATAACCCGACGTTAGCAGCACCGAGAAGCAAGTACATGCCGCCGATCCTGCCGCGCGTGCTCCAACCCGCATGAATGGTCACGCGCCTGATGACCTCCAACATGGCATCCACTTCGCTACCGTCGTTTGCACCCCTAGCGATGCCTGGGTATGATGTAAATACAGGTTAATCATACTAAGCATCACGCCTGATGGAGCGGCGAAATGGAGCGGATCACAATCACGATCGACGATGAGCTGCTCGCGACGGTCGACGCGCTCGTCGACAAACGAGGCTACCCAAGTCGCTCCGAGGCCATCCGCGAACTTCTCCGCGAATCGGCGAAGCGGGACCATGCCGCCGAGGGACACTCGCTCTGTGTGGCCACCCTGACCTATGTATACGACCATTCCATCCGCGACCTGCCACAGCGGATTGTTGCGGCGCAGCATGATCATCACGAGCTTGGTATCGCCACGACGCACATCCACTTCGATCATGACAGCTGTCTCGAGGTGAGCATTCTGCGTGGCCGCGCAGATGCCATCCAGAGGCTGGCGGACGGCCTGACGGCACAACGCGGGGTGCGCCACGCCAACCTGCACATGATCCCGGCAAAAGTGACGAAGCATCGTCACAGCCATGAGCCCGGTGGCCAAGGACACGGTCATGAAGCGCTCTAGCCGGAGACACTCACGATAACACTTTCGCGCAGGCGGGTCGAAAGCTTGGTGTTTGGCTGCGACGTGATATGTCTCGAGCCATGACGCGGTTGTTCCACCCGCTCGAGCCCCAGTCGCCGCCTGCTGCTCCTGGCGTTGATGGGTTCTGGCCTGGCGAGCCGTTTGGCACTCGGCGCTACGCTGCCCGTTGCCTCTTCCACAGGAGGCGGACCCGTAGGGGATCAACCACAGTCTCGTCCTCTACCTGATGGCGCCTGACGGTCACCTCCTGGCGCTGCTGCCGTCACCGAGGCAGATCTCCCTCATGATGTTACCTGACAACCAGCCCCCAAGGACCTGCAGGATGCGCCGAAGTTTGGGGGGTTTAAGTCCACTTCTTTTTGGCGCCACCCTACTCTCTCCAGGTTCATTCACGGCCGCCAGAGCCGATGCCATGACACTGATGGCCTCCAGCGCCTGGTCGCGGCCGACAGCGTCAGCCGCCATGGCAGGGGTCATCTACGTGACGATCACGGATAGCGGCGCACCCACAAGCCTTGTGAACGTCAGCACGCCTGTTGCCGCACAATCCCAAATGCACCAGAGCCTGATGCAGAATGGCATGATGGAAATGCTGCCGGTCAAGTCGCTCGCTGTCGCGCCGGGTTCACCGATCAGGTTCAGCCCCGGTGGCTATCACATCATGCTCGTAGGCATGATGCAGCCACTTTCGGTGGGGCAGACCTTCCCGCTCACGCTCACCTTCGCCAACGGCACCCGCATCACGACCACGGTGACCGTGCAACCCATGACGGCCGGCGCACCGGCAGACGCCACGGACAGCACAAAGATGTCGCCCTGACCGCTCTCACGGCAACACGCAACGAACGGAAAGTAACCGGCCATGTCTCGCTTGATGCAGTCTCTGTTGATGGGTTTCCTGATAGCTCCTGGTCTCGTGACCATTGCACATGCCGCCTCCGCGCCGCAGACCGTCTGGTCGACCACGATCAAAGTCCCGGTCTACAACACGCCGCAGGAACGGGATGGCCAAGTCTACCTGACCAGCACACAGTCCAGCGGGCCTAATGTCTTTGCCATCGACGGCCGTACGGGAAAGCCGCTTTGGTCCTTCCCGACGCAGGGTTCGATCGCTATCCCGCCGACCGTGGGCCCAACGCAGGTTTTCGTTGCGTCCGACGTCGGCAGCATGCATTTCATGCGAGCGATCGATGCGAAAACGGGTGCGCTGATCTGGAAATACACGCGTGACCAGCCGCCGGAATGCATGTGCAGCTACCAGTCGACCCTCTCGGGCGGCCTGCTCTTTGCGCAGACCGACGGGCACAGCCTGTATGCCTTCGAGCCAAACGGCGCGGCGCCGTCCAAGCGGCTCTGGGCCTTCGACGGCGACGGCGCCCTGCTGACGAAACCTGTAGCGGCAAATGGCGTCGTGGTCGTCGGTTCCTCTGACCGGAACATCTATGGCCTCGATGCGAAGACCGGAAAGACGCTCTGGACCAGCACAACCGGCTACGCGTTCACCGCCGCCCCGGCCGTCACCGGAGACGTCGTCGTCATCGGCGACCAGGGCGGCAATATCGACGGGTTTGACCTGAAGACCGGCAAGCAGCTGTGGAACTTCGGAGCGAGCGGGGCGATCGACGACGCCGCCGTAACCGCGGGCAACGTCGCCTACGCCGTCTCGGAGGATCACAATCTCTACGCGCTCAACATCAAGAACGGCCAGACGGTCTGGCAGTACGCGATGGATGACTACGCAGAACATGCGCCGATCCTGTTGGGCCACCTTGTGGTGGTCGACAATCGGGCAGGACAGCTCATCGGGCTTGATGCCGCAAAGGGAACACTCGTGTGGCAGACCAATCTCGACGGGACGCCGTTTTCACCGCCAGTCGCATGGCAGGATGGAAAGGCTGTGGTCCTGAAAATCGGCGACCACAGGATCGGCGCCTTCGACGCGAGTTCCGGCAAGCCGCTCTGGGATTACAGCACCGAAGCCGTGGTCACGTTGCCGATCGTCAGCGGACAGCACGTCAACGTGGCAACGAGCAGCGGCGAGGTCATGGCGCTGGACTGACCGCCAACCACGGTTGTCGGCATGACCTCGCACCAGCGCGACCTGCGGATCGCCGCAACGGCGCACGTTTCAACTGCTTGGGATTGCGGTTGACACGCGGGCAAACCAGACTGTCAATGACTTCATAATAACAAACGGTGGGTAAACAGCCATGGACGTCGCGGGAGCAACTTCGGATAGAGCCGTTAATCGTCGAAATCTCCCGTTCGATGCCGACCATCTCGATCGGCTGATGGACGAGGCGGGGCTCGACGTTCTGGTTCTGACGAGCAAGCACAACGTGCAGTACCTCCTGGGTGGCTACAGGTTCTTTTTCTTCGACGGGATGGATGCGATCGGCGTCAGCCGATACCTTCCTGTGATCGTCTATGCGAAGGGCCGGCTCGACGATAGCGGCTACATCGGCAACGCAATGGAGTCATACGAACGAGACCTGGGCAAGTTCTGGATGCCGTCCGTTCAGACGAAGAGCTGGAGCAGCCAAACCTCCGCGCAGCTCGCTGCCGACCACATCCGTCAACTCGGCCTGGCGGGGAAGCGGATCGGTGTGGAGATGGCGTTCCTGCCCGCTGATGCCTACCTTGCCCTTCAGGCTGCGCTGCCCGACGCGACATTCGACGACGCCCTGGTTCCGCTCGAGCGGCTTCGGGCGATTAAGACACCCAAGGAGCTGACCCTATTGCGTGAGGCCTCAGAGAAGGTCGTTGAAGCGATGATGGTCGTCATCTCTACCCATGGCCCGGGCGACACGAAGCGGCAGATGGTCGAGGCGCTGAAGCGTGAGGAAGTCGCTCGCGGCATGACGTTCGAATATTGCCTGATCACTGCTGGAGCGAGCCACAATCGCGCACCGTCCGACCAGGCGCTGCGCGAGGGCGATGTGTTGTCGGTCGACTCCGGCGGCAACTATAAAGGCTACATCGGTGACGTCTGCCGCATGGGGATACTTGGGGAACCCGACACCGAGCTTGTCGACCTACTTGGCGAGATCGACGCGATCCAGATGGCTGCCCGCAAGCCGATCAAGGCCGGGGCTCGTGGTGGAGACATTTTCGACCCGGCTCTGGCATTGCTCGAGCGCTCGAAAATCAGTTCGTTCACGCACTTCACAGCGCATGGGATGGGTATCATCAGCCACGAAGCGCCACGGCTGACCAGCACTGGCTTTGTGCCCTATCCAGGCTATGACGAGGACCGTCCGCTGCAGACGGGAATGGTCATCTCGATCGAGACCACCATGCTTCACCCGTCGCGCGGATACATCAAGCTTGAGGACACCGTCGCCGTGACCGACAGCGGCTGGGTCGGTTTCGGAGATGGCGGCCGCGGTTGGAACCGGGGCCGGTCTCCAAGGTAACACGCCGAAGACGCGCGACTGCCGTCGTGCGGGTCGTCGTTGTCGCCCTGCATCAAAGGCGACCCATCAATCGGCGGCCTCTGCCCGGGCGATATTCGTGTCACGGGTTTGTCCTCGCGCCACGACGGCCTCTCCATCGAGCGCCACCGTGCAGCCGCGCATGGGAATGTCGATGTGGCAGGGGGTATCGCGCGTGCCGCCCGCCTCTGTGTTCGGCCCGAGGGAGAACAGGAAGTTACCTTCGAAAGCGCGAGCATCCATACCGATAGTGGCTTCGCGGTTATACAGGCCAAGGGTCGACCATCGTGCCTTGGGTTGCAGGCCCCAGCCGATATGCGATACGGCAAAAGCCTCAGGATCGGCGAAACTTTCGATGTAGTCGCGTAGCAACTCGGCATCGAGGGCGCCGGCGATGGAGGTGACGTAGCCGCCCTCGATCTCCATTTCGATTGGCGCCGCCAGATAGGTTTTCATCGGCAGCAGGATGTCGCCGCGATCGAGCACAACACGGCGGTGGGCTCCGCCTTCGTTCGGCCAGGTCGCGATGAAGCCGCTCGGCCAGTGGTCCCAGCGGCCTGGAGCATCGGCGAAGCCATACTCCTCCAGCAGCGGGTATTCGCCGAGCGCGCAACGCAAATCGGTGCCGGCCCCCGACGTGATGTGCATCTCCTTCGCGGCCTTCAGCTTGCTTGCAGCCGCAAGCACACGCGTGCGATCGGCCTCCGTCGGCACGATGCGAGCGAGCACGTCGGGCGGCTCGACCGCAAGCAGGATGCGTGTGCCGCCCTGCAATATCTCCAGCTGCTCAGGCGAGAAAAGCAAGGTCATCAGGTCAAGCACGAGGTCGCTCGCCTTGAGCGCCGCAAGCGCGGCGCGGTTGCCGGTCAGCGGTGTTGTTCCGACAAAGGCCAGCTTGTCGCGGCTGAGCGAACGCTCGCCGTTGACGGGAGGAAGTTCGAGGCGGTTCACCACAGCGCCAAGCGCATCCGCGGCGATACTGGCGGTTACCAGCGTCTGCTGGTTCGTGTCGGGCGCCGTCAGGATTGTCACTACCTCGCCTTGCTTGAGCTTGCAGAGCGTCAGAACCTTGGTCCAGGCCTGGACCATGTCAGAGTCGCTCATTGCCATGGATGATGTCTTTCTTCGTTCAGATGACGTGAAGAGGGGGGATTTTCGCGGCGTGCCGGTTCGCGCTGGCTACAGCTACCGAGCGTTCCGGCCGCTCGTCGCCTATTTCTCCAAGCGCCTGGAGATTGCCGACCCTGCCCGCGCCTCACTGGGCTCACCTGAAGACCGCTTCACCACGCTGTTCACCGTGCAGCCTGTCGATGAGGTGAACTGCATTGCGCGGGTGCTCTTTGCCATCAACTTCGCGCCGCATCTGACCGAGGCGGATATGCTGCCGCGCCAGGACGTCGTCTACACTCAGGACAGCGAAATCGTCGAGACGCAGCGGCCGGAGCGCATCCCGACTGACTTGCGCGACGAGATGCACCACCGTACGGACCGGCTGGGCGTCGAATATCGCCGCTGGCTCCGGGAGCTCGGCATCACCTACGGAACGCTGTAGTTGAGGATTGCGGCTCATGTCAGTCGGAACAATGCCAGCAGGATATGAGCTGCCCTTCAGTGCAGATTGGACAAGAGGCTATAGTTGGTCGATTGTAAGTCTTCGCACAGGTTGTTCGCTGCAGCTTGGCTTGCGTGTACAACCGCGGCGCCAGCGATCCAAGCTCCCCCGGCCAATGAAACCAAAGAGCCAATCACGAAAAACACTGTCAAAATAAAAGCGTTCATACTTAGAATCTCCACTTGATAAATGGAGATTTAGCGGGGACAAACTACCTTTTTGCTTCAGCCCCCTGCTACATCAACACGACTGTAATCAAGCAACCCCCGTATCGCGTTCTGCACGCGAAACTTCGAATTTAGGAACTAGGGAGACAAGGCAGCTCCTGGAGTGCCTTTTCGGTCGGGCGCGGGCTCTGCAAAGGGAAGAGGTTGATCGATCGCCAGCCGCATTGCCACGATCTCCTGTTGCTGATCCACAATGATCTTCTGCGCAATACGACGCAGTTGCTCGTTGTGACCGTAGAGGAGTTCCGCTTTGGCCATGTCGATCGCCGCCTGATGATGAGGAATCATCATAGCCGCGAAATCTTTGTCGGCATCACCTGAAGGCTTGATTGTCATGGCCTCCATCATCTTGTCCATCGCAATCTGGTTCTGGGCCAGGAATGGAGCCTCTGCCGAAACTGCCGACGCAGAGCCTGCAAAGGCGCTATGAATGGCGATCGTTCCCTCAGCGGAGCCGGCTGCGACTGCAAGAACAAACGCGGCCCGGAGATATGGGTGAGAAACAATCATGGAGCCTCCTGCCAGCCGCAAGTCGCGCGGCTCGTTGATCGACAATCGCCGAAGTTACTTCTCCATCAGCGATCGTCCAGCGCTTGAAGACATGTTACCGCGGATCGGGGTCGGGATGCACCATGCGGCGGAGGGTCTCTGCCGCCACGGCCGGGATGACAGTTCTGAACAGAGGCTAACGGACGAGGTAGTCGATCTGACACCGGGAGAGGCCGATATCTCGAAGTGCGGCATCACTCATAGCGTTAAGTTCCTTGCGGGATTGGGTACGACACCAGTGGAGATAGATCCCGTTGCAAAGCGTTTGGAACAGCACCTTCAGAACGTTGCGGCGGACCGACCCGACTACCGGCATCGCATCGCCAACTGGATCGATGTAGGCCGGCCTAGCCGACTTCACCTGTTCAATCATCGTATTTACTCCGTCGTTATGAGCCTTCGTTTGACGGTTGCGCGCTTCTCTCTGATGACGTTTTACCGTCGACGGATTACGGCGGTAACGAGGGGCTTGAGCGGCCGGTCCTCATCTCAGATCGCTTTTTGGAGCCGATGATTTGGAATTCCGATCCCGGCGAAGCGCCTTCTGGCGAGGCGTCTGTAGCGCATGGTGTGGCGGCTGTGCTGTTTTTGGCGATGAGCGCCGACGGCGGCGGCTCCTGGAAGCGCCCGTCTACAGCCGTTTGTGGCCTCGTCACCCCGGTTCGAAAACTTGATCATATGAGCCACGAGAAAGGCTGTAACGGCTCGCCAAGTCTGTGGGCGAGAGTAACCACTCGCTACTCAGGGAGCCGCACAATGCGCCATCTTCACGTTCTTCCCGGGGCCTCCGGGCTCATCCTCTTGGCCGCTACCAGCTTGGCCCTTGCGCAAACGGCAACCCAGCCGCCGAAATCCGGTGATGCCGGCTCGAGCAGATCGGTGACCAAGGCCACGCCTAGTCACAATTATGCCACGGCTTCCGGCAATCCCAGCCAGCCGAAAGACAATGGAACGGTGCCGAAGTAAGGTTCGGGAGCTAGGCGTGATGCGAGAACCTGCTTACCACGCTACAATCGAGCCGCCGATCATCGGCAGCAACTGCTAGCCTAGGACCCTCTCAGCGGCGTTCGCCTACGCGCCTTGAAGCGGGCAAAGTGCAGTCGGGAATGGAGTTTTGTCATGCCTCGCCCTGACCGCGACGAGATCCTGTCGGATATGCTGGCCATACTCGCACGCACGGACCGGCTTCATCGGGAGGGTTTCGGCCCGACGACAGGCGCCTGGGAACCTCCCGTGGACGTGCTGGAGACCGAGACCGATCTCCTTATCGTCATTGCGCTTCCTGGTGTGGCGCCGGACGACGTGGATGTTCTGTTCGGTAACGGCGAACTGACTGTCCGCGGCACTCGCCGCTGGCCCTGCCTGCAGCGCCCCGCGCGCGTCTATCGGGTCGAACTGCCCCACGGCCGCTTCGAACGCCGCCTGCCTCTCCCGCCGGGGGCCTACAAGCTCGCGGGACAGGAGCACAAGGACGGCTGCCTTATCCTGACAATGCGGAAACTCGGATGATGGATATTTCGGACACCGCTCAGGCTGACGCGACAAGCGCCGCCGGTACGCTGATCCTGCTGGCCGTCACGGACACGGTTATCATGCCGGGCACGGTCGTTCCGCTGGCCATTGGTCGCCCAAGCGCCGCGGCGGCTCTGCAGGAGGCCGCGCGCACGGACCGGCACCTCGCCGTGGTGCTGTTGCGGGAGCCCTTTCCGGAGACGCCCGCCTTTCGCGATCTCCATTCCTTCGGGACGGAGGTTCGCCTGCTCCGCTATTTCACGGGGCGGGACGGCTCTCACAATGCCATCGTTCAGGGGATCGGCCGGCTGCGGCCACAGGCCTTCTTCGCCACCGAGCCGTTCCCATCCCTTGCGTTCGAGCCTGTGGCGGAGCCCACCGAACGGACGCCGGAGATCGATGCCCGCGCGCACCAACTTCGTGAGCGCGCGCTCGACCTCCTCAAGCTGGTCGACCAGGCTCCCGCAGAAATCGCCAACGTGGTGCGTTCGCTCGAGCCTCCAGGTGCGCTGGCGGACTTCGTGACCGGACTGCTGGACCTCTCGCCTTTTGAGAAGCAGGAGATCCTGGAAACCGTGGCACTTCTGCCGCGGCTGGACCGAGTGATCACTCGCCTCGCTTACCGCTACGAGGTGCTGCGGCTCTCGAGCGATATCGGTCAGCAGACCCGTGCGGCCATGGAGGGACGGCAGAGGGAGTTTCTCCTGCGGGAGCAGCTGAAGGCTATCCAGAAGGAGCTGGGCGAATCCGACGACGAGGCGCCGGAGCTTGAAGACCTCAAGCGCAAGCTGGACCAGTCCGGGATGCCCGAGGATGTCGCCGTCCAGGCGAACCGCGAGTTGCGGCGCCTGAAGCGGATGCCGGAGGGTGCGGCCGAATCCGGCATGGTCCGGTCCTACCTCGAAGCGCTGGCGGAGTTGCCCTGGGGGATTGAGGACAAGCCGCCGATCGATATAACCGTCGCCCGTCGCGTGCTCGACGAAGACCATTTCGGCCTGGAGAAGATCAAGCGGCGCATCTTGGAGTTCCTCGCCGTCCGGAAACTCAATCCGGACGGACGGGGCCCGATCCTGTGCTTCGTCGGGCCGCCGGGCGTCGGCAAGACTTCGCTCGGCCAGTCCATCGCTCGGGCGATGGACCGCAAGTTCGTCCGGGTCAGCCTCGGCGGGGTGCATGACGAGGCGGAAATCCGCGGGCATCGACGCACCTATGTCGGCGCGATGCCGGGCAACATCATCCAGGCGATACGCCGCGTCGGCGAGCGGGACTGCGTCGTGATGCTCGACGAGATCGACAAGCTCGGCGCCGGAGGGTTCCAGGGCGATCCGGCCTCTGCTCTGCTCGAAGTTCTGGACCCGGCGCAAAACGCCACCTTCCGAGATGCCTATCTTGGCGTGCCCTTCGACCTCAGCCGCGTTCTGTTCATCGCGACGGCCAACGTGCTGGACACAATCCCCGGCCCGCTAAGAGATCGGATGGAGGTCGTCTCCCTGTCCGGCTACACGGCCGAGGAAAAAGCGACGATTGCGCGCGGCCACCTGATCCCGCGCCAGCTGGCGGAGAACGGCCTCACCTCTACGGCCGTCGACATAGACGATGGCGCCCTCGCCCTCATCATCGAGGGCTACACCCGAGAGGCCGGGGTGCGGAGCCTGGAACGAACGATCGGAGCCGTTATGCGAAACGTCGCCGTCCGGGTGGCGGAGGGCGAGGTCACGCGCGTCCATGTCGATGCGGCCGAAGTCGAGCGCATCCTCGGGGCGCGGCGCTTCGACGCGGAGGTGGCGCAGCTGGCCTCGATCGCAGGTGTCGCAACCGGACTAGCCTGGACCCCGGTTGGCGGCGACATTCTCTTCATCGAAGCGAGCCGCATGCCGGGCAGCGGCAAGTTGATCCTGACGGGACAGCTGGGTGAGGTCATGCGGGAAAGCGCACAGGCGGCGATGAGTCTTCTGAAAACGCGCGCGGCCGCGATGGGGATCGACGCCGACCTCTTCACCCAGAAAGATGTGCATGTGCATGTGCCTGCTGGTGCCACGCCGAAGGATGGCCCGTCTGCCGGCGTCGCCATGTTCGTGGCGCTGGCTTCCGTTATGACAGGGCGTGCGGTTCCGCCGACGATTGCCATGACCGGCGAAATCAGCCTCCGCGGGCTTGTCCTCCCGGTAGGTGGCATTCGCGAGAAGGTCATCGCCGCGGCTCAGGCGGGCATCAAGACGGTGATGCTTCCGGCGCGCAACCGCCGCGATTACGAGGACATTCCCAGCGGAGCCCAGGCGGCGCTCCGGTTTATTTGGCTCGACACCGTCGATGACGCCCTCGCGCCAACGATCGGGCTACTGGAGCCTCGGCTGGCGGCGAAGGACTGATCGCTGAGGTGGCGACCGCCCTCAGGAAGAGACTGCCTGGGCAGCCTGTTTGATCACATCGAGCACGACGTCTGGAGAAGAGACGGGGATCGCGTGCGAAGACCGCACCTCGGTCACGTGAGACCGGGCACGATCCGCTTCGAACTGGAATTCTTCCTGGGGAATGACCGGATCAAGCAGAGGTCTGATTTGCCAGCTTGGCTTGGTGGTCCATGCCGCTGATGTCAGCACGTCGCTGAGGGCGCTTGCGGCAATGGGGCGTTGGGTGGCGATCATGAGGGCGAGCTTGTCCTCAGGCACATCAGCGGCAAGGAGGTAGGCGTATCTGTCCGGCTTGATGAGAATATTCGTGCCGGTAGTGCCGTCCGGCAAGGTGAAAGGGATCAGATCGGCGGAGGTGGCGAAGTCGCCGCCGGGAAACCGAGTGAGACAGTCATTTGCACATTCCCCCACCGCGGGCATAGGGGAACCCGCGTAGATGAGGCCCTTGACCTTAGGATCGTCCCCGGCCTGGGTGATAACGGCCCCGCCATAGGCGTGGGAAACGAGGAGCACAGGCCCCTCGATCGTGTCCAACAGGCTTTGCAAATAGGCCGCGTCACTGGCAACGCCGCGCAAGGGATTGGAGAAGACCTTAACGGGGTAGCCGTCGCGCTGGAGCCCCTGGATCACGCCATGGGTCCAGAGCGACGAATCTTCGACGGCGCCGTGCACGAGCACTATGGTAGGCTTTGATGTGTCGATAGCCATGCAAGTGCCTCCGACTGCTCGATGCAACCTGCCGATTGCGGCTTAGCCTCGCGGCAAAATAAACTCCCCCACAATTATCGTCCGTTGGACAACGGGGAGCCTTTGTGAGGCTTTACTTCTGGGCAATCACCTGAAGCCGGTAAGCTTTGGGAGCCGCTGAGAACAACTCCTCCGCCTTCTCTACAAGCTCCCTGCCAGCTTCGCCGTTCAGGTGAGCCTCACGGTCAGCTTCAACTTCAAAAGTATCGAAGATACGATAAGCGCCCGCCTGCCCTTCAACTCTTGCCGCATGCCAAGACAGCGTTCCTGGCTCGCCTCGTACCAGGGAAGCCTCCTTTTCTAAAAAGGCCTCGACTTCGGATTCCTTTCCTGGTTTAGCCTGCAACTCAACAAGTAGCGCCAGCCTCGCCATCGGAAATGTCCTCTACTTGAGCAGTCGATACCCGCTTACGTTCGTTCATAAAACTAGATTAATTGGCCGAACGCAACTTCAATGTGCTCGAGCTTACCTGACACGGCACCAGGGGCGTCGACCTCCAGGTGACGGGCGAGAACCTTTCGGCGGCGATATTTTGACTGGTTACAACGCGCGCTCAGCGCGGGTGGGCGCGGACCGCTCCCTCGCGCGCATTGAGGCCACGCTCGGCCGTGGGACCGTTAGCGTAAGGCCCGCGGCGATCAGCATGCTTGCCGCCATGAAAAGAAAGGACGCACCGTTGCCACCAGTGGCGCCGTTGAGGTAGCCCACGAAATAGGTGCCGATAAAGGAACCCAACGCGCCGCTACTGTTGATCAGGGCCATCGACGCCCCGGCGACGTTGCGTGGAAGCAACTCTGTGATCCAGGCGAAGAACGGCCCGACGAAAGCGTATATCGCCGCCCCGCACACTACCAGCAACGCGTACGAGCCCCAGAAATGATTGGGTCCGAGCAGGTAGGACGCAGAAAGGGCAAGCGATGCCAGCAACACGAACGGCCACACGACGCCCTTCCTCACTTGCCAGCGGTCCGAGACGAACGAGACTATCAGCATCACGATCACTGCCGCGCAGTAAGGTCCGGCCGACAACCACCCGATGTCCACCATGCCGAGCTTCGAGCCGCTTTTCAGCATCGACGGTAGCCAGAGGATAAAGCCGTAGCCCCCAATGCTGGCGAACAGGTACAGCAGGGACAACAGGATGACCGGGCGACTCAGGAACGCCTCGCGATAGCTTCGTACCGGCACGATGTGCTGCTGTTCCAATGCCAGCCGAGCCTCGATCGCGTCCCGCTCGGCCGGGCTGAGCCAAGCCGCGTCTCGGGGCGCGTCGTCGATCAGCCGCCACCAGACCACGGCCCACAACACGGACGGTATCCCCTCGGCGATGAACATACCGCGCCAGCCGATGCTGCTGGCCAGGTAGCCGGAGACGATCGACATCCACAGCACAGTGATCGGATTGCCCAGGATGAGGATTGTGTTGGCGCGCGACCGTTCACGGCCGGTGAACCAATGAGATAGAAGGATCAGCAGCCCAGGAAAGACCGTGCTCTCGACGACGCCCAACAGGAAACGGTCGGCGAAGAGCAGCGGCACGTCTCGGATGAGGCCGGTGGCCGCGGCGAGCACGCCCCAGGCGATCATACTCCAGAAGATCAGCCGCTTGGCGCTCCGCTGACCGGCATAGGCAGCGCCGGGTACCTGGGATAGGAAGTAGCCGAGGAAGAACAGCGACCCCAGCAGCGACGAGGTGCTGGGACCGATGTGCAGGTCGTGCGCCATGCCAGCGGCGGCGCCGAAGCCGTAGTTGGCGCGATCAACATAAGCGATGCTGTATGTGATGAAGATGGCCGGGAGCAGCCTCAGCCAGCGCCGGGGTGACAAACCTGTTGTGGTATCAGAAATGACGACCTCCTGCGTTGCCGCACGGCACGACAGCCTCGACGAGTTGTTAATTCAACGGATTGGACGGCGCCTCTCGATGACGCACTGTTGTATGGCGGACGGACAGCCTCACGCGGAACGGCCGCGGGCTTGCTGCCAGACCTTGTACTCGGCCTCGCCTTCAGCGTTCAGCGGGTAGTACTTCCGCATATCACCGCCTTCCGCCAAGCGGAGCCGCGAGAACACTTCCCATTCGGCATGCTCTCCGGCAATCTCGACCAGTTTGGGAGCGAGCCCGATCGGCACCAGCACGACGCCGTCGTCATCTGCTACGATGATGTCGCCGGGTATGACGAGGACGTTCGCACAAGCGATCGGCACGTTGACCGCGAAGGGGATGATGTTTGTCTGCGCGTGATAGTTGGGCGTTACGTCCTTCACCCAGATACCGAGGTCCAACTCGGCAGCGGCGGCTGAGTCTCTGATGCAGCCGTCGATGACTACACCGGCACCTCCGCGTCCGGCAAAGAATGTAAGCATCATCTCGCCGAATATGCCGCTGCCAAGGTCACCGCGTGCATCGACAACCACAACGTCGCCCGGTTTTGTCGGATAAAGTACGTGACGATGCAACTGCTGCTCGGGGTTGTCATACTCCGCATCGCCGTAAAGATCTTCGCGCTTTGGCATGCACTGAAGGGTCAAGGCAGGCCCGGCAATGGTCCGGCCCTTTTTAAGGGGCTTTGGACCCCGGATGTGCGCGTCCCGGATCCCCATATGTCGGCTCAACTCACTGCTCAACGTCGCCGAACCGATTTTCGCAAGCGCATCCACCAGTTCGCGCGGCGGCCGCGCGATATCCTTGTAATCGAAGTTGAAGGTCATTCTAATCTCCAAGCAATTTTAGGGGCGCGGATCAGGGCAGGCGCCGGCCCAGGATGGGATGGCTGCTTATCGTCATGCGAAGACTCGCCGAAACGTTGGGAGCCATTGGAAACCCTAGGCCATACCGGCGGCAACCAAAGCTGATGGGATGCCTCACCTTCTTCAACCTGCTCTTTACAAGTCTTTTCATCTTCGTTGGACCGCTCTCGATACCCTGGGCGTGCACTATGTCGGCGCGGATGTTTCATCCACAGCGGTGCTAACACCGGACGCGCATTTGAATGCGGGCAATGCTTTACGATTGCTTCAGCGAACTTCGCTGCTCGCTGGCATAAACACGAGAATAGATAAAGTCTCGTGCGGTCGAACCGCGCTAGAGCGGCGGCGCAATACTGTCGCGAAATGCGGTCTGAACATCGGTATCCCACCTCCCGAGCAGGCTGGGCGCAAGTGCTTTGCTGCACTTATCTACTTGTCGACTTGTCAGTCAGGCTCATGGTATGTAGCACCCACATGGAAGTCAAGCTCTTCACCTTGCCTAAACAGGTTGCTCGCGCACTCGCCGGCCGGATTGCGTGCGGCGAGTTTGCCGACGGCCTGGTACCCTCTGAGGGGCAGATAACGGTTGAGTTTGGTGTGTCGCGCGCCGTGGCACGGGAAGCCCTGAAAATCCTCAGCTCCCTCGACATGGTCGACATCGCGCAGGGCCGGCGCGTCACGCTCCGGAAGGCGGCCGAGTGGGACTACATGAACCCACTGCTTATCGACTGGTTGCCGTCGCATCAGGTGCGCCAATTACTGGCCGAACTGCATCACGCCAGGCTCATTCTGGAGCCGGCGATCGCCGCACAAGCTGCGAAATCCCTCACGGCCGAGAACCTGAACAGCCTATGCAACACGGTCGAAGCAATGGCGGCCAGTGAGCATGATCAGGATCGCTATCTGGAACTCGACCTTGAGTTTCACATGGAGATCTGCAGGGCGACACGGAATCGCATCCTTGATCGCTTCATGTACTCATCTCGTTGGTGGCAGTCTGCAAGCCGACGCATAAGCAACCAAGCGCCCCAAGCGCTGCCAAGCGCCACCGTCCAACATCGGGTGATCTACTCGGCGCTGGCGGCGCGCGATCCGGAACGTGCCGAGGGAGCCATGCGGGAGCACCTCAAGGCAAACACGCTTCTGTCGAAGGTTGGCGAAGCCGACGCACTCTATGAACCCACGGCGCCTGAACAGGGCACAGCTTAATTCAAGAGTGGCCTGGGCTGCCGACTTCCGAAACAGAAACCGGTCATGAGCCGACGCGACGCTGTTGCACGGGCAACCCTCCCTGCAACCGGCGCGTAGTTCTAGCCCCGCGAGCCGCACTGCAGATCGTGGCGAATACCCCTTAACTTCCCGCTCATCATCTTATATACTTATCGGACAAGTTGTCGCATGAGTGGGTGGCGATGGGAAGCGCGGGAACTGCGCGGACGCAACAGGGTAGGAGACAAAAATGAAGATCGTGGACATCAAAACGGCTGTGGTCGCCTATCACGGCAAGGCGACGCTGGTGCGTATCGACACGGATGTGGGTCTGTCGGGATTTGGCGAGGCTAACCCTGACGCGGGTGCCGCTGCCATCGTCGGCCTCATCTCCGAGCTCAAGCACGGGCTCATAGGAGAGGATCCACGTAATGTTGAACATTGCTGGGAGAAGCTTCGCCGTAGCCATGTCTTTGCCGGACCGCAAGGCGGCATCTTCCTCATTGCCTTGAGTGGTATCGAGATAGCGTTGTGGGACCTGGCGGCGAAGGCCGCCGGTCAGCCGCTTTACCGCATGCTGGGCGGCAAGTTCCGTGACCAGGTCAGGCTTTATGCAGATTGCGGGGATGGCGATGATCCCTCGGGCTCAACGGAAGGTTGTGTCGCTCGCGCCCGTCGTGTCGTCGCCGATGGGTTCACTGCCATCAAATTCGACATCGACGACCTGAGCCACCCGGAGAAATTCGACACCGCCAACCACACGATCAACGGAGCCGAGCTTCGATCCATGGTCGAGCGCGTGGCCGCTGTCCGGGACGCGGTCGGTCCAGGCATTGATCTCTGCATTGATCTCCACGCCCGTTATGATGTGCCGAGTGCCTGTCGGATTGCCTGGGCCATGGAGCCGTTCGACCTTCTCTGGCTGGAAGAGCCGATCCCGGCCGAGAATGTGGACGCTCTCCGACAAGTGCGCGCGCGCAGTCGCACACCGATTTGCGTTGGAGAAAATCTCTACCTCCGCTGGGGCTTTAGGGAATTGCTCCAGCAACAGGCCGTCGACGTTATCATGCCGGATGTCCCGAAATGCGGCGGCCTCGCCGAAAGCAAAAAGATCGCCAACCTCGCTGAAATCTACTACATTCCCTTCGCGCCTCATTTGGTGTCGACACCCCTGGGAACTATGGCGACGAGCCATGTTTGTGCTGCTGTCCCTAACTTCCTTGTTCTGGAGTGGCACGCGCTGGAAGAACGTGAGGCTTGGGACAGCTATGTTCGCGCGCCGAACGGTGCCCGCTCAATTGTGAAAGACGGGCATATCGCGTTGTCTGACGCTCCAGGCATCGGCGTTGAGTTGAACATGGAGGGCGTGCGGCGCCACGCCGTGCCAGGATATGGCATCTTCGACTAACGGACTACGCCTGTCGCGGCAAGCTGACCGGTACCCGGCAGCCTGCCGCGGACGCTTTCACAAACGGTGTCGCACCTTCGGGGCGATCGGATGTAAAGCTGGGGTCGAACTGCCGGATCGGGTGCCGAGCACAGGCCTCCTCATCCAGTTCAAGGCCAAGTCCCGGAGCATCCGGGACTTTGATCTCGCTGTTGGTGAACACGAGAGACTCCCGGACGATCGTCGATGCGCTCGTCTTGCACCGGCGCTACGCTGCTGAAAGAAGGCCTGATAGCTTCCCGGGCACAAATTGCATTTTGAGAATGGCGAGTATCCGGAAATGCGTATAATGCTACAAACGCCGTGATTGCTTCGGCGTAAGTCTCGCACGCCCTGAATGGAAGTGCACATGATGACACTGATTGGCAACGTGAGAAGCCGGCGGCAGGCGGGGCGCCAAATCGTCTTTCGTGCAGGGGCTACGTTTATGTTGCTTTGTGCACCTTTCGCCGCCGCCGCTGCCGCATCGGATACGACTTCCAGCAGCGCACTTCCCACACTCTTCACGAGTAGCGAAGCGGATCAAGGGCGCATCGTGTTTGAACAGCACTGTGCCGCCTGCCACGGGGAAGATCTGCGCGGCAAGATCGGCCCGGCCTTGGTCGGGCCAAGTTTAGGATCAGCCCGCGACCACACGACTATTTCGATTATGTTCAACGTGATCGCCTTCGAGATGCCGGCGGGCGCCCCGGCCAGCCTGACGAAGGAGAACTATGCCGTCGTCATGGCTTACATCTTGCAGCGCAACGGCTACCCTGCGGATGCGCATCCACTCAGCTACACCTCTGCCGAAACTTTGAACACGCCACTGATCTCGCAAGTGCGCTAGAGGGACTACCGACTGGTTGGCGCCATTGAGCCGAGCGCAGATAACTGAGGAAGCGATGGTCGCCTCCGGCGAAATCGCAAGTTTCCATGGTCCACAGCAAGGCTTTGCAGGTTGTGTCAAAGAAGGCGTTGCCCCTCCTGGCTAACTCCCCGGCATCGGCTCTCTTCAAGCAGGCGGCGCAGTATCTGACGACGGGAAACCCGGCGGCCTCGGCCCTGCTTCCGACATTGGAGCGATACGCGGATTATGCGCCAGGCTGGCTCTTGATCGGGGATGCCTTGTGCCGGTCTGGACGGCGCGATGCCGCCGCTGTGGCGCTTGGTCGTGCGCTACAAGGACGGCCCATTTCCGCCGCGCTCGCTCACCGCATCGGCCAGTTCTTTGTCGAACTGCAGGACAGTGCGATGGCGGTCATGGCATTTCGGAAAGCGCTCTCGCTTGACCCGGATTTCGCCGCCGGCTGGTATAGTCTTGGTCTCACGCTGGAGGACTTACGAGATTACGCGGAGGCCGCCGAAGCGTATCACAACGCCCTGCGTCTCAGCCCCGCTTTTCATGAGGCCGCCTTCAATCGGGGCATTGTTCTGCAAGAGGCCGGACGAATTGACGCGGCCATGGATGCCTATGCCGAAGCGCTGCGATTGAAACCGGATAGCTTCGGGCGGATCGCCCAAGCTCTCGTCTCCGGCCGCACCGGAACGCTATGGCTCCGGCCCTCCGACCTCCGCCTCGCCCTCACCCGCCGCTGAGCGCGACGCTCGGAACGCGCGGCGGTAGACGCCGGGGCCGCTCAGCAGGCGGTTCGCTGTCTCGTCGTAGCGGCGCGCTTCGGCAGCATCGAAGGTGGCATACTCAAAGCTTGGCGCTTGGCGCGGGATGGGAATGCATTGGGCAATGGGCATGCCGCGCGGCAGCGTGCCAGAGAAGCCGGCATCGAGCCAGACGGCGGGAAACAGAATGCCGACATCGTGGAAGCGGTCGGCATCAACGAGGCCGCTGAGCAGCCGAAACGGCAGATCGTCGCGATTGACCGGATGCGTCACGAACAAGGACCAGCCAGGCTCCAGCTCGATCGTCCAGAAACTGTTGAATTTGACGATGACCTGATCCGGCCGGGCAAAGGGCGTCCCTTCGACCTGCGCGGGGGCGTGGAAGCTGATCGGCGCGCGCGGATGATGCCCGGCGGCCAGCGCAGGAATATCCCAATTCCAGCTTAGCCGGCCGGCATCCACCGTTACGTCGCACGGAAGCGGAATGATGAAACCCTGCCCCATGGCATCGACGAAGGGTGGGCACTGCTTGACGGTCCGCACATCCTCGCCATGCACATCGGAGAAGGCGTGCCGGGGCATGGACCGCAACCAGTCGGGCAAGGCCTGCCGTGCAGGGACCGGCTTTGGGATGAACTCGGAAAGAGCCGGATCGCAGCGGAAAATAATTCGCATCGCGCCCTTGTAGCCGGCTCAACCTTCATCCGGCATCGTCGCCAGCCGCACCGCTCTCTGCCAGCCGCGATATTTCTGGTTCCGCGTCTGCTCGTTCATCGCCGGCTCGAAGCGGCGGTCCATCGACCAGCTGCGCGCAAAATCCTCGGGCTCCGGATAAAGCCCGGCATCGAGGCCCGCAAGATAGCCGGCGCCCATTGCCGTTGTCTCTCGGAAGGCGGGGCGCTCGACCGTGACCTCCAGCATGTCCGCGAGGAATTGCATGGTCCAGTCATTTGCGGACATGCCGCCATCGACACGGAAGACCAGATCCGCGATCGGCTCCCCGTGGTCGGCCAGCATCGCTTCCAGAAGGTCCCGCGTCTGATAGCCGACACTTTCCAGCACCGCGCGCGCGAATTCCTTCTTTGTCGTGCCGCGGGTGATACCGGCGACGAGGGCGCGGGCGTGGCTATTCCAGTAGGGTGCGCCGAGGCCCGTGAAGGCCGGCACCAGATAAACCGGCTGGGCCGGGTCCGAGGCTTCGGCCAGCCGCCCGGTCTCTGCCGAGTTCTCGACGAGGCCAAGCCCGTCCCGCAGCCATTGCACACTGGCGCCAGCGGAGAAGATCGAGCCCTCCAACGCATAACGCCGCTCTCCACGCCGCTGCCAGGCGATGGTCGTCAACAACCGGTGCCGCGAGCGTTTGGGCTCCGCCCCTATATTGAGCAGCACAAAGCCGCCTGTGCCGTAGGTGGCTTTGACCGTGCCAGGCGCGAAACAGGCCTGTCCGATGAGCGCCGCCTGCTGGTCCCCTGCGACGCCGCGAATGGCAATGCCGCCGCCCAGCAGATCGGGGCGGGTCGACCCAAAATCCCCCGCGCAGTCACGGATTTCAGGCAGTAGCGACGCAGGGACACGAAAGAGCTGCAGCAACTCGTCATCCCAGGTTGCCGTTCGGATATCGCAGAGGAGCGTGCGGGAGGCATTTGTGGCGTCGATGGCGTGGACAGCGCCCTCTGTCAGGCGCCAAATCAGGAAGCTGTCGACCGTCCCGAAGGCCAGTGCCCCGGCCTCGGCGCGGGCTCGGGCACCCGGCACATGGTCCAGCATCCAGCCGATCTTGGTGGCGGAGAAATAGGGGTCGAGGCGGAGCCCGGTGCGTTCAGCCACCATCTCCGCGTGGCCAGCTGCCTCCAGCGCCTCGCAGACATCAGCGGTGCGGCGATCCTGCCAGACGATCGCGTTGCAGATGGGCCGACCGGTCGCACGCTCCCAGATCAGGGTGGTCTCGCGCTGATTGGCGATGCCAAGGCCGGCGATATCCGCGGCCTCCAGTCCAGCCTGGGCCAGCGCCCCGCGCGCTGTGCCGAGCGCCGTCGCCCAGAGGGTTTCAGGATTGTGCTCGACCCAGCCCGGCTGGGGAAAGATTTGAGGAAACTCCTCCTGGGCGCTGGCGATGGGCTTGAGCGCCTCATCGAAGACGATGGAGCGGGTGGAGGTCGTGCCTTGGTCGATGACGAGTATATGCGAAGCCATGAGTGATGCCGTTCAGGTTGTCATGACGGGGGCCCGTCGCCGAGCCCCCGTCATCAGGCGTCGGTCAGGTCTTGTTGGTGGTGGGCGCCGACCAGCTCTTGATCAGCTCGTCATAATCCACTGTCTCGCCCTGCGGCTTCTCATTCGCAAGCTTGCGCTGCGGTGCCAGATTGCCGTCCTTTTCGGCCCGCTGGTACCAGTATTCGGCGCTTTGCGGCTTGTTCATCAGCGGCCCGCGATCACCCTGCACGCCGGAACGCTGGATGCGCGTCATGATCGCATCCTGGTCGCGCGCCAGACCGTCCATCGCCTGTTGCGGGGTCACGGAGCCCGCGATTGCGTTGGAGACGTTCTGCCACCAGACCTGTGCCATCTTGCCGTAGTCTGGCACGTTGACGCCGGTCGGCGTCCACTGCTTCACGGCCGGCCCACGATAGAACTCGACGAGACCGCCCATCTTCGGCGCCGCATCCGTCATCGCCTGGCTCTGGATGTCGCTCTCGCGGATGAGATGCTGAGTGAGCAAAGACTTCTTCAGTGTCACAGTCTTGGAGACGCTGAACTGGGCATAGAGCCAGCCGGCCTTGATCTTCTCCATCGGCGCATACTTCAGCATCGTCCAGCAGCCGCAATCCTGGTAGCCGAGCTTCATACCCTGCTTCCAGTATGGGCCATGGGGTGATGGCGCCATGCGCCACTTCGGCGTGCCGTCCGCATTCATCATTGGCGAGCCGGGCTGGTTCATGGTGGCGGAGAAGGTCGTGTACCAGAAGATCTGCTGGGCAATGTGGCCTTGGCCAGGAACCGGACCGGCTTCGAGGAAGTCCATGCCGGCAGCTTCAGGCGGGGCATATTTCTTCAGCCACTCGACGTACTTCGTCAGCGCGTAGACGGCAGCCGGGCCGTTCGCGTCGCCGCCGCGCGTGATGGAGGAACCGCGTGGACGGCCGTCCTCGTTGCGAACACCCCACTCATCGACCGGCAGGCCATTCGGCAGGCCACGATCACCGGCACCAGCCATCGAAAGCCATGCATCCGTAAAGCGCCAACCGAGGCTCGGGTCCTTCTTGCCGTAATCCATGTGGCCATAGACGCGCACGCCGTCGAGCGTCTTTACGTCATTGGTGAAGAAGTCGGCGATGTCCTCGTAGGCGGACCAGTTCACGGGAACGCCCAGCTCATAGCCGAACTTGGCCTTGAACTGCGCCTTGAGCTCGGGACGCTTGAACCAGTCATAACGGAACCAGTAGAGGTTCGCGAACTGCTGATCCGGCAGCTGGTAGAGCTTGCCGTCGGTGAACTTGCCAAAGGACAGCCCGATGAAATCGTTCAGGTCCAGGTTAGGGTTCGTGACGTCCTTGCCGTTATTCGCCATGAAGTCGGTCAAGGAACCATCGACGATGTCGTTGTACCGCGGATGGGTCCCGATGAAGTCCGAGTCATTCATCCAGAAATCGTAGATCGGGTGTCCCGACTGCATCTCGACCTCGATCTTGTCGACGAGCAGCCCTTCATCCATCAGGTCGTGATTGACCTTGATGCCGGTGATCTCAGCGAAGGCCTTGGTCAGAACCGAGGACTCGTATTGATGGATATTCAGGATCTCGGACACCGTATTGAGAGTCATGCCCGCGTATGGCTTGGCGGCATTGATGAACCATTCCATTTCCGCCATTTGCTGATCCTTGCTCAGCGTCGACGGCTGGAACTCGTTGTCGATCCATTTCTTCGCCGCATCCACCTGCTGCGCGTGAGAGGGAGCGGAGTGAAGGAGGATGGCGGCGCTTGCTGCTGCCGCCGCGCCACCTTTCATTACATCACGTCTTTTCATTATTTTCTTGTCTCCCTAATTCCGGCGCCACGCGTGCCATCACGCGTGATCGTTTAACCGGACTGCTAATCATCAGGCAAAGCGGAACATCGCAGCTCCGTAGAGAAGCGCGATGCCTGTAGGATACCACAGGTTGTCGCCGCCTGTTATGCGAATCCAAATAATGAATATGATGCCGCTACCGACCAGAGATACGAACAGGCGGTCGCCACGCGTCGTCGGAAACCCCAGCACGCCACGCTTCGGCGTTTCCGGCCGATAAACCGCCAGCACCGTCATCAGCACCAGAAGCAGCAGAATGACCGCGAAGAAACCGGCCGTCGCCCATGTCCAGGCCATCCACGCGAACATGTCCGTCTCCCTCGTCAGACACGCCCAAGGGCGAAGCCCTTGGCGATGTGGTTGCGGACAAACCAGATGACGATGGCGCCGGGTATCATCGTCAACACCCCGGCAGCCGCGAGCAAGCCCCAATCCTCTCCCGCCGCGGAGTAAATCTGCGTCATTACCGAGACGATCGGCTTGGCGTTGATCGTGGTGAGCGTGGACGCCAGCAGTTGTTCGACCCAGGAAAACATGAAGCAGAAGAAGGCCGCCACGCCGATGCCGTTGGCGATAAGAGGCAGGAAGATCTTCACGAAAAAACGCGGGAACGAGTAGCCGTCCAACGCCGCCGTTTCGTCGATCTCCCGTGGGATGCCGGAGATGAAACCCTCGAGAATCCAAACGGCGAGTGGAACGTTGAACAGGCAATGGGCGAGCGCTACTGCCCAAACGGTATCGAACAGGCCGACCGAGTAATAGAGGTTGAAGAACGGCATTGCGAAGACCGCAGGGGGCGCCATCAGGTTGGACAGCAGCCAGAAGAACAGATGCTTGTCGCCAATGAAGCGGTAGCGGCTGAACGCGTAGGCGGCGGGTAGCGCCAACGTCACCGAGATGACCGTGTTCAGGCAGGTGTAGGTTAGGGAATGAATGAACCCGCCGCGCCAAACCGGGCTGAAGAAAATATGCGCGTAGTTGCCGAGGGTGAACTGGTGCGGCCAGAAGCTCAGCCGGCTCGTGATCTCGAAGTTGGTCTTGAAGCTCATGTTCACGAGCCAGTAGATCGGCAAGAACAAGATGATCAGGTACACCGCGATCCCGATGTTGCGCCCTTGGAACCGCATCACAAACCCTTCCTCTGGTCGAGCTGCGTCATGATCGTGAAGAAGACGTAG
Organism: Acidisoma sp.; assembly: GCF_965199065.1. NCBI lineage: Bacteria > Pseudomonadati > Pseudomonadota > Alphaproteobacteria > Acetobacterales > Acidocellaceae > Acidisoma > Acidisoma sp. The sequence continues at coordinate 51,674 of NZ_CBDAQN010000003.1, forward strand.
CAGATCGTGAGCGTGATGAGATAATAAACGATCGACATCGCCGCCGCATTGCCGAGATCGACCTGACCGAGTGCAATCTTGACAAGGTCAAGTGAGAGGAAGCTCGTCGCCTCACCCGGGCCGCCACCGGTGACGACCGATGGCTCGGTATAGATCATGAAGCTTTCCATGAAGCGGAGCAGAATTGCGATGACGAGCACCTTCTGCAGTTTCGGCAGTTCGATGTTCCGGAAGACAGACCAGCGGCTGGCGCCGTCGATGCGCGCTGCCTGATAGAACGCGTCGGGTATGGCCTTGAGCCCCGCATAGGAGAGAAGCGCGATCATGCCCGTCCAGTGCCAGACATCCATGACGACGATGGTTGCCCAGGCGGACGTGGCATCTTCCGTATCGTTGTAGTGTACCCCGAGGCCGTTGAGCGCGGCCCCGAACAGGCCGATATCCTGGCGCGCGAAGATCTCCCAGATCGTGCCGACGACCGTCCAGGGGATCAGCAGCGGTAGCGCGATGAGCACGAGTGTCGCGCCCACCTTCCAGCCGTGACGCGGGATGCAAATGGCGACCGCGATGCCGAGCGGCAATTCGATCAACAGCACGACGAGTGAGAAGATGAGGTTTCGCACCAGCGCGCTGGCAAAGCGTCCGCCCATGTCGGTTGTAGGATCGAGCAGGTTCTGGAACCAGGCGACGCCGTTCCAGAAAAAGCTGTTCTGTCCCATCGTATCCTGAACGGAGTAATTCACGACGGTCATCATCGGCAGCAGCGACGAGAACAGGACGACGACCAGAACCGGGATCACCAAGAACCAGGCGCGGTTGCTCCAAGGTTTATCCATCATGCTGCGCGACCCTCGACCCTTACCTCATCGACAAAGACGTGCAAATGCTCCGGCGGAACATGCAGGCCGCCTGTCTCGCCGGGTGCGAGGTCGACCTCCGGCGGCAGCGTTGCGACCGCCTCATGCGCCCCGAGCGCCACGCGCGCCAGTCGGCGGCGACCGAGATCCTCGACCTTCAGAATACGCACAGGCATTCCGCCGCTGGGCAGAACCGTGGCATAGTCAGGCCGGAAGCCGAGTTCCACGCGCTTCCCCGCCGCCGCAATGGCGTACCCGACACCGAGCTCGAACACTTCGGTATCGACGGCCGCGCGGCTGCCCGAGACGACAACCGGCAGGAAATTCATGCCGGGCGAGCCGATGAAATAGCCGACGAAGCTGTGAGCCGGCCGCTCGAAAAGATCCGCCGGCGTGCCGATCTGCAGCACCGCGCCATCCTTCATGACGACCACCTCATCGGCAAAAGTCAGCGCCTCCACCTGGTCATGCGTCACATAGATCATCAGCATGTCGAGCGCCTGATGCACCGCCTTGAGCTTCGAGCGCAGTTCCCACTTCAGCGCCGGATCGATCACCGTCAGCGGCTCGTCGAAGAGCACCGCTGACACATCCGCGCGGACAAGACCACGCCCGAGCGAAATCTTCTGCTTCGCGTCGGCGGTGAGGCCGCGCGCACGGCGGTTCAGCACCGGCCGGAGATCGAGCAAATCGGCGATTTCGCTCACGCGCCGCTCGATGGATGCGCGATCCATGCGCCGGTTCTTAAGCGGGAAAGCAAGATTCTCGGCGACCGTCATCGTGTCGTAGATGACCGGGAACTGGAAGACCTGAGCGATGTTGCGCTTCTCGGTCGAGAGTTGAGTCACATCCCGATTGTCAAAAAGCAGCCGCCCTTCGGATGGGATGACGAGTCCCGAGATAATGTTGAGCAGCGTGGTCTTTCCGCAGCCCGAAGGACCGAGCAGCGCGTAAGCGCGGCCCTGGCGCCAGACATGATCGATCGGCTTCAGCGCGTACTGAGGCGACATTCCGGCCGGCCCCGGATAAGCATGGGCGATGTGATCGAGAGTGATACTTGCCATCGGGTTTTCCTCAGGCCATCGCGGTCAAGGGACGGGCGGCGAAGCTTTCGGGAGCCCGGACAAGGGTTCCGACGGTGTCGAAGACGAAAAGGCGCCGAGGGTCGATACTGATCTCTGCCGCTGCACCCGGCTGCCAGTCGTGCACGCCGAGAACGAGGCTCACCCACACCGCGAAGCCCACATCGAGATGCACGAAGCTCTCGGAGCCGCTGATCTCGGTCACGGCAACCTTCCCGCCGAAGACATCGCGATTACTCGAGGGTTGCCCAAGGCTGGCATCCTCGACACGGAAGCCGATCCGATACGAGCCATCGGGCAAGCCGGGGAGCAACGCATGAGCCGACATCCGCCGGCCGTCAGGGAGGATGGCCTCGCCGCCTTGAAGCGTCACCGCCATCTCGTTGAGCGGCGGGTCCGAAAAAACGCGCGCTGCATCGATATTGGCCGGCCGGCGGTAGACGGCGGGCGTCGAGCCGATCTGCGTCACCCGGCCCTGCCACAGCGTGGCGGTGGTGCCGCCCAACAGCAGAGCCTCGGCCGGCTCGGTGGTTGCGTAGACAAGGATGGTGCCGGTCGCCGCAAAGAGCTTGGGTAACTCCTCCCGCAACTCCTCGCGCAGCTTGTAGTCGAGGTTCGCCAGCGGTTCGTCGAGCAGCACCAGATCGGCGTGCTTGACCAGGGCGCGGGCAATCGCCGTCCGTTGTTGCTGGCCGCCCGAAAGCTGGGCAGGCAGCCGGGCTAGATAGGGGTCGAGCCGCAGCACGCGGGAGGCTTCGCGGACCCGGTTCTCGATCTCGGCCTTCGGGAGCCCGGCGACGCGCAAAGGCGACGCGATGTTTTCGTAAACCGTCAGCGACGGATAGTTCACGAACTGCTGGTAGACCATCGCCACGGATCGCTTGCGCACCGGCACGCCGCCGACGTTCACGCCATCCACCGTGATCGCTCCTGTGCTTGGCTTGTCGAGCCCGGCCATCAGCCGCATCAGCGTCGTCTTGCCGGAGAGAGTGGGGCCGAGCAGCACGTTCATGGTGCCGCGCTCGAAGGTCAGGGTCACGTCATCGATGATGACATCCTGCCCGAGCTTGAGACCAACATGATCGAGTTGAAGGCTCACGAGACAGGCTCCTGCGTCGGCACGATGCGCCGCAGGGCGTCCTCCACGCGGCTTGCCTCAGCCTTGGAAAGCCGGAGGCCGAGTTTGCTGCGCCGCCAAAGCACGTCCTGAGTTGTGCGAGCCCATTCAGAACGGACGAGATACAGCAGTTCGGCTTCGGTGAGATCAGCGCCGAAGACCGGACCAAGGTCGGCCGCGCCCCGAGCCCCGGCAAGCATGCCGTGGATGCGCGTGCCATAGGCGCGAAGCAACCGGCGCAGATGGGTCTCCGAAAGGAAGGGATAGCGCGCCGCGGCGGCTCTCAGCGTCACCTCGAACCCTTGCATCGGGAAATCTCCGCCAGGCAGGGGCGTTCTGCCGGTCCAGCCCGCCGCCTTGCCGGTTGCCGCAGGCAGATGCGGAGACAACTGCGCGAGCGCCGCTTCCGCGAGACGCCGGTAGGTCGTGATCTTGCCGCCGAACACGGACAGTAGAGGCGGCGCGCCACCTTCGACATCCAGCTTCAACACATAATCACGCGTGGCGGCCTGCGCCGCGCTTTCACCGCTTTCATCATAAAGCGGACGAACGCCGGAATAGGCCCATACAACCGCGTCGGGCATGACCGGGACACGCAGATAGTCGTTCGCGGAACGGCAGAGGTAATCCACCTCCTCCGCCGTCGCATGCACAAGCGCCGGATCGCCCTTGTAGTCCTGATCGGTCGTACCGATGAGCGTGAAATCCTGCTCATAGGGAATTACAAAGAAGATACGCTTGTCTTCGTTCTGGAAAATGTAGCAGCCCGCGTGGTCGTATAGTTTTGGAACGACGATGTGGCTGCCTTGAACCAGCCTGACGGGCGCACGGCTGTTGCTGCGCATGACGGCCTGCGCCACGTCCCCGACCCAGGGACCCGCCGCATTCACCAACGCCCTTGCCTGGATCGTGGTGGCTTGTCCTGTCTCCTCATCGCGCACAACCACGTTCCATAGTCCGTCGCGGCGCTCGGCCGAAATGCAGTTCGTGCGGGGTGCGATGGTGGCGCCGAGTTCGGCCGCCGCCATCGCGTTGAGTACGACGAGACGTGAATCTTCCACCCAGCAATCGGAATATTCGAACCCGCGCTTGAATTCGGATTTCAGTGGTTCGCCGACTGGATCACGCGTCAGATCGACAACTCGCGTCTTCGGCAGTTTCTTCCGGCCACCGATATTATCGTAGAGGAACAGACCGAGGCGCAGAAGCCAGCGCGGCCTGAGTTTCTTGTGATAGGGCAGCAGGAATCGCAGGGGCCAGACGATATGGGGCGCGATGCTCCACAAAACCTCCCGCTCCATAAGCGCCTCGCGCACCAGCCGGAACTCGTAATGTTCAAGGTAGCGCAGGCCGCCGTGGATAAGCTTGGTCGAGGCGCTCGAAGTGCCGGAGCCGAGGTCGCTCTTCTCGCACAGAAAGACGCGCCAGCCGCGCCCGGCGGCATCACGGGCGATGCCGCAACCGTTTATCCCACCTCCGATGATGGCCAAGTCGAAGACGCTTTCTGGAGCGTTGATGTCCAACTGCGCTTCATTCCCATAGCAGCGCCTCTGGCGAGCGCCCATAAACGCAAATGAACCACGAAAAATTCGAACATGCAAGCGATCAGCCCGGCACGGACAGGGCCGAGAACCGACCGTGGCTAATCGTCCTCCGGGTCTCCGCCGGTCTCTATGACCTCTATACCGAGCCTCTGGAAGAGTTCCGTCATTTTGGAAGGCAGACGATCCGTCACCAGGACATCGATTTCATCCAACTGCGCAATTCGAACCGGAGCTCGCCGGTTGAATTTCGTCTGGTCCGTGACAAGAACGATGCGCCGTGCATTCTCGATGATGGCCCGCGATACCTGGACCTCGCGAACATCGTAGTCCAGCAGCGTGCCGTCCTCGTCGATCGCCGAGGTGCCGATGATAGCGAGGTCAACCTTGAATTGGCGGATGATGTCGGCTGCCATCTGCCCGACTATGCCGCCGTCGCTCGCACGGATGGCGCCACCGGCGATGATCAAGTTTATGGCGCTGTTGCGATACAGGACGTTGGCGACGTTGATGTTGTTGGTGATCACGAGAAGTCCGGTGCGGCCGACGATCGCCTGCGCTACCTCCTCGGTTGTCGTCCCCAGATTGATGAAGAGCGATGAATGGTCGGGAATGAGTTGAGCCGCGGCCGCTCCGATCCGGCGTTTATTCGACTGCGCCACCAGCTTGCGGGCCTCGTAGGCAAGGTTCTCGACACCCGAGGCGACGACAGCCCCGCCATGGGTCCGCGTGATCAGCCGCGCCTCGCTCAGGTCATTGAGGTCACGCCGGATCGTCTGCGGCGTAACGCCGAACCGGACGACCAGATCCTCGACGGCCACGCGCCCGGTCTCGCGGACCAGGGTGGCGATTTCCTGTTGACGCCGCGAGGCCGGCCGGAGGGTGTCCACAGGGCTAGCTGTTCGCCGCGAAGGACACACCGAAATTGAAAGCTATGGAGATACGCAAGCCCGTGCCACGGTAAGGCCGGACCTGGTGGAACAGCCACGAGGGAAACAGGAACAGCAAGCCAGGCCTCGGGCGGATAGTCTCCCCGCTGCCGACAGAAGCGCCGTCGTCCCCGGCGAACTTGAGCGCGGGCGCGTACATGCCGGGGCCCGGCCCTCGCGGATCGATCATCTCAAACTCGCCCCCGAGCGCCGGGTCGCTCGCACAGCCGCCGTCGTCGACATAGTAAGTGCCGGACCAGAAGCTCCCCGGATGGTAGTGGCTGATATTGCCGTCGCCGGGGCCATTCACGTTCGCCCAGGCCTGCGTCGTCCAATTCGGCGTGACCTTCTGGCCGTGACGGTCGGCCGTCATCTGAGTGGCGACATGGCGCGCGGCGGTCAGCACCTCACCGACGCGCGGGCCGCCCCATTCGGCAATCTCCCGATCGGAATGCCAACCACCGGCGTTCGACGCCTGGATCGAGGGCGTGCTGGAGCGCCTTTCCAGGATGAGCCGGGAAAGTTCGGCGTTTCGCGCCGCAGCATCGGGCAGTTCGACTGCCGCAACGGGCGTCGCGAAAAGACCGCGAATGTTGATTTCGATGCGCGCCATGTTCGTTCCCCGTCTTGCGTGTGCAAGAGGCGCGCCTTGCTGTCAACAAAGAGAAGATCTATTTCGTTAGACCAATCGGCTGTTTCTCCAGGTGCGCGAGCCCTTCAACCCTTAGGGGATTTAAATCGGGGCAACGAACGCCAACCGGTCACGCGAAGAGCGATCAAAACCACAGGAGGTTTGAATTGGCGGAGGGGATGAGATTCGAACTCACGGTACGGCTTGACGCCGTACAACGGTTTAGCAAACCGCCGCCTTCAGCCACTCGGCCACCCCTCCGCCGGGAGAAGCAAACCAGTCACACGACGTTTGCAAAGCCGTTCTAGCGACCCCTACCCCCTCGGTCAATCAGTGGCCGCCGTCCAATCCAATGGTGACCGTCTCACAGCTTCCGCTTCAGAGCCTCGTTCACCAGGGCCGGATTGCCCCGGCCGCCCATCGCCTTCATCACCTGCCCCACGAAGAACCCGAACAGCTTATCTTTGCCGCCCTTATACTCCGCCAGCTTGTCCGGGTTGGCCGCCAGAACCTGATCCACCGCACCGTCGATCGCGCCCGTGTCCGTCACCTGACGCAGCCCCCGGGCCTCGACAATGGCGGCGGCGGTCTCCCCCGTCTCCATCATCGCCTCCATCACCTCCTTGGCGATGCGGCCATTGATCGTCGCGTCCGCCAGCAGATCCAGAAGCCCACCAAGCGCCTCGGCCGAGACCGGGCTGTTCTCGATCCCCCGCCCCATCCGGTTCAGCCCTGCAAAGAAATCCCCCAACATCCAGTTGGACGCGATCTTTCCGTCCCGCCCACGCGCCACAACCTCATAGAAATCGGCTGTCCCCTGCTCCATCACGAGCACGCCCGCATCATAGGCGGGCAGCCCGTACTGGCTCATGAACCTTGCCTTCTTGGCATCCGGCAATTCCGGCAGACCCTCCGCCAGCTCATCCACCCATGCCCGCTCGATCACCAGCGGCAACAGATCCGGATCGGGGAAATAACGATAGTCGTGCGCGTCCTCCTTCGAGCGCATCGAGCGCGTCTCGCCGCGGCCCGGATCATAAAGGCGCGTCTCCTGCTGAACCTCCTCGCCCGCCTCCCAAATCTCCACCTGGCGCCGTGCCTCGGCCTCGATCGCCTGCATCACGAAGCGAACCGAGTTGACGTTCTTGATTTCGCAACGCGTGCGGAAGGACTCCCCCGTCTTTCGCACCGAGACGTTCACGTCCGCGCGCATGGAGCCCTCCTCCATGTTGCCATCGCAAGTGCCAAGATAGCGCATGATGGTCCGCAGCTTCCGAAGATATGCCCCCGCCTCCTCCGGCGCGCGCATATCCGGCTCGCTCACGATCTCCATCAGCGCCACGCCAGAGCGGTTGAGATCGATGAAGGACAGCGCCGGGTGCTGGTCGTGCATCGACTTGCCGGCATCCTGCTCCAGATGCAGCCGCGTCACGCCGATCGAGCGGATAGCGCCGCCCTCCAGCTCGATATCGATGACGCCCTTGCCCACGATCGGATGAGCGAACTGGCTGATCTGATAGCCCGCGGGCAGATCGGCATAGAAATAGTTTTTGCGGTCAAAACGACTGACGAGGTTGATCTCTGCGTTCAGGCCCAAGCCGGTCCGCACCGCCTGCGCCACGCATTCACCGTTGAGCACCGGCAACATGCCGGGGAAGGCCGCGTCGACAAAGCTCACCTGGCTATTGGGTTCTGCGCCATATTCGGCTGAGGCCCCGCTGAACAGCTTCGCCTTCGAGACGACCTGAGCGTGGACTTCCAGCCCGATGACCAACTCCCAGGGACCGGTCGCACCCTCGATGACATATGCGCTCATCGTCCTGCCTCCATGCAGATGGCGGGTTTGGCCGAGAAGCCCGCCGCCGCCTCCAGCGCCGCGCCCACGGCAAACACTGTTTCCTCGTCGAAATGCCGCCCCAGCACCTGCAACCCGAGCGGCAGTCCGTCGGCGTCCAGCCCCGCCGGCACGGAAATGCCCGGCACGCCAGCCATGGAAGCCGGCACGGTGAACACGTCGTTCAGGTACATCTGCACCGGGTCGTCGCTCTTCTCACCGAGCCCAAAGGCCGCCGAGGGCGCCGTCGGCGTCAGCAGCGCATCGACGCGCTCGAACGCCTGCGTGAAGTCGCGCAGGATAAGCGCCCGCACCTTCTGCGCCTTGAGGTAATAAGCGTCGTAATAGCCCGCCGAGAGCACATAGGTGCCGATGAGAATGCGCCGCCGCACCTCTGGTCCGAACCCGGCCGCGCGGGTTTCCTCGTAGAGGTCGGTGAGGTCGTTCGCCGGCACCCGCAGCCCGAAGCGTACCCCGTCATAGCGCGCGAGGTTGGACGAGGCCTCGGCCGGCGCCACGATGTAGTAGGTGGCGAGGCCGTATTTCGTGTGCGGCAGGGAGACGTCGACAATCTCCGCACCGGCGTCGCGGAGCCAGGCGATGCCCTGGGTCCACAACGCCTCGATCTCGGACGACACGCCCTCCGCATGATATTCGCGCGGAATGCCGATACGGAGCCCCTTCACGCCGCGACGGCAGGCGGCGGCATAATCCGGCACCGGGCGGTTGACGCTCGTGCTGTCCTTCGGGTCATGCCCCGCCATCGAGCCGAGCAGGATCGCGGTGTCCTCCACCGTGCGGGCGAAGGGTCCAGGCTGGTCTAGCGAAGAGGCGAAGGCGACCACGCCCCAGCGCGAGCAACGCCCGTAGGTCGGCTTCATGCCGACGATGCCGCAGAAGGACGCCGGCTGGCGGATCGACCCGCCGGTATCGGTGCCCGTCGAGGCGAGCGCCATGCCAGCCGCGACCGCCGCCGCCGAGCCGCCCGAGGAGCCGCCCGGTACCAGTTGCGTGTTGGCGCCGCGCCGCTGCCACGGGTTGATGGTCGCCCCGAAGGCCGAGGTGGTGGTCGAGGACCCCATCGCGAATTCGTCGAGGTTCGTCTTGCCGAGGAACACCGCGCCGTCCCGCAGCATGTTGGCGGTGACGGTGCTCTCGTACGGCGGCACGAACGGCTCGAGGATGCGGCTCGCCGCCGTCGTCCGCACACCCTTGGTGCAGAACAGATCCTTGATCGCCATCGGCAGCCCGGCGAGCGGTCCGCCCTCGCCCCGCGCGATCGCCGCATCGGCGGCGTCCGCCTGGGCCAGCGCCAACTCGGGCGTGACCGTGATGTAGGCGTGGAGTTCCGGCTCCAACGCGGTGATGGCGGCGAGATGCGCCTCCGTCAGCTCACGCGCGGAGATCCGGCGAGCACGCAGAGCGTCGCGCGCGCTGCTTAGGGTGAATTCAAGCGTCATCTCATTCCACCACTTTCGGCACGGTATAGAAAGGTCCGGAGCGCGCCGGCGCATTGGCCAGCACAGCCTCGGTCTGGTCGCCATCGGTCACCACATCCTCGCGGAGTGCGAGCGTCGCCGATCCCACCGAGGCGAGCGGATCCACGCCCGAGACATCGACCTCGTTCAGTTGCTCGATCCAGCCCAGAATCGCGCCGAGTTCGGATTGGAGTTGCGCCACATCCTCGTCGGCCAGTCGGATGCGCGCCAGCCGCGCGATGCGGCGGACGGCGGCGGGGTCGAGGGCAGCGGATGCAGAGGCCATGGAACAAGAACGTCCTTGGGAATTAGGGAGGGGCGGACCATAAAGGTGCCCATGCCTGTCATCAACTTGAGTGAGCTTTGCGCGGGGCTGGAACGCGACGAACGCCTGATCGGGCTCGACCCAGGCTCGAAGACGATAGGAGTGGCCCTGTCGGACGTGCGGCTGAAGGTGGCGAGCCCCTACGGCACCTTGCCGCGCAAGAAGCTCGCCGGCATCGCGGCGGAGCTACAACGGCTGGCGGCGCGCGAGGGCGCGGGCGGGCTGGTGGTGGGTCTGCCTCTGGCCTCAGACGGGCGGATGGGTCCGGCGGCGCAAGCGGCGCGCGACTGGGCCTGGGCGATTTCGGACGCGGTGGGACTTCCGGCAGCGCTTTGGGATGAGACGCTGACGACCGCCGAGGTGCATGAGTTGCTGATCAGCGCCGACATCAGCCGGAAGCGCCGGGCGGCTGTGGTCGACCGGATGGCCGCGGCACGTATTCTTCAGTCGGCGCTCGATTCGCTCGGATAGGTCCAGTCTTCGGGGCGGCTGAGGGTAATCTCCGCCGAGACCATTGCGTCCGCGCCGCCAATGAGGATCAACCGGCAGAGTTTGTGCGGCAGGGTCTCCGGCAGGTGATCGGTGACGAGGACGGTCGCATCTTGGGCGCTTTCGGCGAGCCCCTGTGTCGCCTGCAGCGCCAGCGGCAGCCAGTCCGGTGACGGACCCAGCACGAGAATGCGGTCATCGGGGCGCAGATCGGCCTCTAGCAGCAGCCCCGCAGCCAGCCGGGCCGATGAGAACTCCGGACCTGCGAAGTGCAGGATGAGCGCCGCGGCGGCCCGGGGATCGCCCTCGGCCCAGGCGCGGAGCGTCGGGTCGCCTGGAGCAAGCTGAACGCCATGGACGGCGCCCAGCCAATGCCGGAAGGCAGCGCGATTGGTGGTCGCGAGCCGCTCGGCAGCGTAGTTCTCAGGGGTGAGATAGAGGCTCAGGGTTCAGCCATGCGTGAGGTTCGGGTAGGTTCCGGATCGACGGGGCTTGATTGCGCGGTCGCGGCGCGTCTATATGCCGCCCACCCAAGGCGGGGCCATAGCTCAGTTGGGAGAGCGCCTGAATGGCATTCAGGAGGTCGTCGGTTCGATTCCGATTGGCTCCACCAAGCGCCGGGCTTAACATATTTGGATCGTTGCTTCTGGCTGGTTCCTTGCGCCGCACACCCACCTTAGAACCGTCCCTTTGATTTGCGCTGGCCCGCGACAGCCGGCGCCGCCTCCGTGGTTCGACGAATGGAGCAAAGGTAACGCGAGGCGGGTTAGCATCAGGGAAAGAGCGAGTGGCGGTATCTGCCCGGTTCATAACAAACGTGTTGGGAGCGCGATCTACTTCTTCGGCCATTGTGCGCCTGGTAGTTGCGGGGCCGGTGGTCGAGTGGATCGGGCTTGCACCGATCGGGGGAACACCCCTGCGCCTACGCCACCCCTTATCGCTGTTCCACCCTCAAGGGAGGGGCGCGGTGCCCGTGCGCTGCGGGGCACCCCGAAGTTCACGGCTAGCAAGGCATCATCTTAACGAAGCAAGTCTCCGACGATTTGATTTCCGGTGTCGGCCCGGTGATCTTTATTAGCCACTCATGGCGCGGCGCTCCTAGCATAAGGGTCAGGATTGAACTTACCTTTCTGAGGTATCGTTCGCGAAGCCCGACCCACATGGAGCAGCATTTTCTCTGCCGAATGACATCTTATCCTTCGGACCGCGCTGCCACTCCACCCATCTGGTGAACTAGCCATAGAAGCTTCGCCGCAACTACATCAAGTTCGAAAGTGCCAACGGGGCGAAATGAACTTCTACGCGATTTGGCCGTCGCTTGTTTGCCTGTTAGTGATAACGGCGGTCGCTTCCTCCCCCGCAATGATGCTCGCGGATACGCCACCAACGACAACTCGAGCACGCGTACAGACCATCGACGGGCTACGGGGCTTCTTAGCCATTGGCGTTTTCATCCACCATTCAGTTATTTACCATCAATATCTCCTTACAGGAAGATGGGACGTGCCCCCCTCGGTGTTCTACACAAATATTGGGAAGGCTGGGGTCACTGTGTTTTTTATGATAACTGGCTATCTGTTTGGACACAGATCCTCCGAGCCGAAGGCAGACCAGACTTCCTAAAGCTCTATATCGGCAGAATCTTCCGTATAATCCCGTTGTACGTGTTCTTAGCGGGCATTGTTTTTGCAGTGGTTGGCGTGTTGACGCACTGGAACTTGCAGGTCTCACCAATCGAACTTTTAAAAGAAATGGTTAGGTGGCTGTCTGGCGGCATTTTGCCGGCCAGCGATGTTAACGGCCACAACAACACGTTTCTAATCTCAGCTGGGGTAACTTGGTCACTCCAATTTGAGTGGTTCTTCTACGCTAGCCTTCTAGTAATAGCTTTTTTTGCACGCAACAGGTTGCTTGGTATTCTGCTTCCGATCTTAGGTTATGTTTTTGTAGGCGTTTTAAAAACGGCATTACATCTGACCAGCATGGATGCCTCTGCCGCGTTGATGTTCTTCATTGGGATGATTGCGGCATCCGCTAAATCGACAGAGGTGCTTGACCGCTTTCAGGCTCCACAATGGGCAATGTCGTCCATGATTATCATCTTGGTGGCATTTGTGCTGTTCTTCTCAACCCACGTCTTTGGGATTGCATCGATCACTGGCCTTGGGTTGGCGTTCATATTGGTGGTCACTGACGGCACGATTTTTGGACTGCTTCTAACCAAAGGCGCAAGGCGCTTAGGCGACATCAGCTATGGTATCTACCTGCTTCAGGGACCTGTCCTGTTTGTGGTGTTCTGGCCGGCTGTGGTCCGTGCTGACGCCTTGTCCTCCCCGTGGCTTCACTGGATCATAGTCATGATCGCAGCGCTGCTTCTGGTCGCGTTGGCCACCGCTACACATGTGCTGATTGAAATTCCCGGCGTGCAAGCGGGGCGATGTTTCACAAGCAGGATTATGAACATCCGGAGCCTCCGCCAAGCCTAGTCTGCCAAACAAAGACGCTGGCTTACTCCCCTTGACCCTCACCCTGCTTTCCAGGCCATTGCGAACTAGGATTTTCCACCTTTGAATGGATAAAGGAGGAGGGTTTGATGAAGCACAGCAGGTTCAGTGACGAGCAGATCATCGCGATGCTGAAGGAGCCCGAAGCTGGGGCGAAGGTTGATGACATCTGCCGTCGCACGGCGTGAGTGGGGCGACGTTTTACGCCTGGCGGAGGAAGTTCGGCGGCATGGAGCCGTCAGATGCGAAGCGGCTCCGGGAGTTGGAGACTGAGAACGCCAAACTCAAGCGGATCGTCGCCGATCAGGTGCTGGACATGTCGGCGATGAAGGAGCTGCTGCAAAAACAGCGGTGAGCCCGTGGCGAAGCGCAGAGCCGTGGGCTTTCTGATGAGCGCACTGGGTTTAGGTGAGCGGCGGAGTTGCCGCATCGTCAGTTTATCGCGCTCGGTGGCGCAGTATCGACCTGTCGCGCGCGACGACGGTGCGGTCATTGGGCGGATGCGTGTGCTGGCATCGGCACACCGCCGCTACGGCTGCCCCCGCCTACACGCGATGCTACGGCGGGAAGGGCTGGTCGTGAACCACAAACGCACGGAGCGCCTGTATCGTGTCGAAGGGCTTCAGGTGCGCACGAAGAAGCGCCGTAAGCTCCCCCGGCGCGACCGTGTCGCAGCTGAGGTTCCTCAGCGGCCGATGCAGCGCTGGTCACTCGACTTCATGAGCGACCAGCTTGCCGACCATCGCCGGTTCTGGGTCCTCAATATTGTGGACGACGACAGCCGCTTCTGTCCTGGGCAGCTCGTCGATCTGTCGATCTCCGGGGCGCGTGTCGCCCGCTATCTCGACGAGTTGGCCGGGCACCTCGGGCTACCGGAAGAGATCGTTCTCGACAACGGGCTGGAGGGCACGAGCCGTGCGATGTTAGACTGGTCGGAGCGCACCGGGGTTCGCCTGCGGTTCATCGAGCCGGGCAACCGGTGCAGAACGCGTTCATTGAGAGTTTTAACGGCCGCATGCGCGACGAGTGCCCGAACCTGCACTGGTTCCGATCCCTCCGCCACGCCCGCGACGAGATCGCCGAATGGCGCCACCACTATAACGCCAAGCGCCCGCATTCAGCGCTCGGACGGCTGTCGCCCATAGAGTTCCTGACCACGACCACCACGCCGGTGCTTGAGCCTCTTACGGGCTCCGCACCGGCGCTCACCGCGACGATGCAACAGGAGATTTCCAGCTTTGTACGGCCCTAACTCAGGGGTAGGGTCAAATTGGCATTTAGATACACGGGATATTTGAGTCTCGGGTCATGGATCAGCGTTACTTTTGGGTGGAGTAACGAGAGGAGGACCCCTTTGGCAGACGGCCCACATGTACTGGAATGATCTGACTCCAGGCCAAAAGGTGTCGGTTTGGTACACCGGCATGGCATCGGGGTCTGCCTCCGCGGCCGGAACCGGTGCGCTCGAATTGGCTGGCGGAACGATAGTCGCGGGAGGAGTAGCCGAGGCTACAGCTTGGGTACGAGGCTGAGGTGCAGCTTCACTCGATGCTGCGGCCGATATTTGCGCCTGCGTTGGGGCATGCCAAGGAGGCGGAAGCTGGGTGAAGTCATCGGCTTCTGTGCATTGACCAAACTTTGCGATAGCGGCTGACGTGCCAGTCAGGTCCATCCTAGTTGCCGCTGATGGCCCCTCTTCGATCGCCATCGAAGCGCCTGCCGTGACCCATGTAGGAATTGCGGGAAAGTCGTGGCGTCTAGTGGAATGGAAATCGTATTCGAAGATGCAACCCCGGCCAGGATTTGACTGCCGTGGTCATAGCCGAGCGTGATTCGTTCGACGCCGTCACTTGGAAAGGTGAAGGGCCCTGTGATGCTCAACGTGAAAATCTGAGGCTGAGCGAAGTTGGCGAGCAGCCCTATGCTCCAGCCGCCTCCAAGGTCCGCGTTCATGCCGCAGGTCTGCGACCCGGTGGCCGAAGTGTTATTGTTCTGGGCCAATTTTGGCGGAACTGATTGCGGCAGTGGCGACGCAGCCGCCGGCACCGGTGTTACAGGTGTCAGCGCGACGGGCGTTGCCGCTTCGGGTGGCGTCGACAGGCTATTGCTCGATGGGAAATAAGCGCCACTTGGAGGCTGACCGGCTGTCGTGTCCTGCGCTCTGGCTAAGGTGGAGCACGAAACGACAAGAAGTAAAACGACCGCTAGCGGCGCTCTCATTGGTCATCTCCCCGACCAGACTACCTCAACATAGGATCGAGATTGGCAGTAGTGCTGGATGGGCCATCTCTATCGCGTCGAGGGCTCATAGGAACGCCGCACCCGCGTGATCCTTGAATAGATCCGCCCGCCGAACGTAGCCGCGCAGGGTGTCGACCGACTTGTGCCTGGATACTTCCATCAGCTTGAAGACCGAGGGCTCGGCTTCAGCGCCGGAGGTCAGGAAACCCGACCAAAGAGAATGGGCGGCGAACAGCGTCGGGTCGCGGCCGGTCCGCAGGCAGTGTGCCTTCACAATGTCGGGCACGCTGTCGGCGCTCAGAACCGCTACGCTGGCCCTGCCGCCGCGGTTGATGGGCCGGAAGATCGGACCGCTTGTGATGCCGGAGGCAGCCAGCCATTCCTTCATAGCCTCAACCGGCCGGAGCTTTGCGCCGCGGGGAATGGCAATCTCCTGCCCTGCCCCTTCTTGGTCCGTCTTTCACCGCCGGATCGTCACACGCAGCCCGTCGGGCGCCTCGACCAGGTCGCCGACTTCCAGAGCAACTAGCTCACTGCGGCGAAATGCGCCGGCGAAGCCAATCGCCAGGAGAGCCCTGTCCCGTTTCCCGCGAAGATCGTCAGGGGAAGTGTCGAGCATGACGCGGAT
The DNA here is from genome assembly GCF_965199065.1 of Acidisoma sp. Classification (NCBI taxonomy): domain Bacteria; kingdom Pseudomonadati; phylum Pseudomonadota; class Alphaproteobacteria; order Acetobacterales; family Acidocellaceae; genus Acidisoma; species Acidisoma sp. Next base: position 67,330 of record NZ_CBDAQN010000003.1, read on the forward strand.
GAGATCGGCCGTAGCTGGCGCCTTCTGGACCTTGGCCGCGCCGATCGAACGCCGGATCCCGCGCATCGTCGCTTTGACACCCTCTGCGTTGGTCGGAGGCTCGATGCCCGCGAGCTTAAGGGCATACCGGATCGCGGCGACCCTGCGCCCGATAGTGGAGGCCCGGGCCCCTCCCCTCGCCTGTAAATCAGCACCGAGATGGGACCCCGATGAAAATCTAAGCTACAGGCGTGATAAGGTGTCCATATTTGCTCCATGTATGGGGTCCCCATCGGCGCCGATCTGGACCCCATCCCCAGGGATAGCTCTATCGTGATTTCAAATTCTTATGTTGAAAATAGAAGGGGGTTCCGATTCGGTGCTGAAACACACGAAAATGGCCATGCCCAAACACGCTTCCCCGCTAACGCCTGCCTTCGCTGGGCATGGGCTGTAACGCAAACGTTTCTAGTTAAGGTGTCGAGCCCGGCGTCATGGCGGTCTTCTAGCGCTCAGTACGAGGCATGAGCGCAGTGACCAGTTGAGCACAGCCTCCGCGCCAACGACGCCAGGGAGTTCGCGTGCCGCATGACTTCGGCCGCCTCCAGAGGTCCGCCATGGCCCATGTAGAAGCGTTTGGAACCCCCTTGTAGCATCCGCTTCAACTCACGTGCGACTGCATTTGGGTCATCTTCGAACGGAGGACGAATTGCACGACCGGTGAACGCGATGCCGCCAATCAGAATGCCGGACGCTAGCAAATCACCAACCAGGGCGTCTTGTGAAGACAATTCAACTGCTATCGAGCCGGGAGTATGTCCTGCCGTATGACGAACAAGCCCCTCGAAACCAAAGTCCCGAAGGCTCACCGAGCCTCCATTTTTCATCATCAAGTCTGGCAGGAAACCTTCATACGGCTGGTGCGGGAGCGGCGTTCTGAGGAACAACCTGCCGACTAAACCTGTCGGGCAGAACGTCATCGGCTCCCTACGACTGTAAAAATCGGCATCGTCTTGATGCGCTAGAATGGGGGCACCCGACAACTGGCGCAGGCGTGCGGCGCTGCCCGCATGATCGGTGTGTGCGTGGGTCACGATGATCAGCTTGATGTCCCGGAAAGACAGGCCGTGCCGAAAGAGGACTCGCGCGATCTTTCGCTCGGAACCAGGTATGCCCGCGTCGACGAGCACGCAACCTGCGTCGCTCTTTATCAGATGGACGTTCACCATCTTGAACGGCAAAATAGGGATACGAATGATTTCGATTGGAGGCATGGGAACTTCCTGTGCGATCTTTCGCTGATAGACGGTAAAGCGTGCCGCGCCGCTGCGTAGCCCCGCACCATCAAGGCCTAAATCAGCAATGAGTGGGAGAGCGAACACCGAATGGCGGCCCCGCATAGAGCTCGCCCTATGCTTTCCGTCGCCTGACCGAAAAGGCGGGATCTTCGACCTAGCGATCTTGCCTCGCCCGATGCCAAACTGGCTCCGTCAGGACGACCCAACGTGCGGTCGCATCAGAAGGAACCAGATCATGGCCAAAGCCTCCAACATCCTGTTCGTTCATGGCGCATGGGCCAATTCCTCATCCTGGGACAAAGTTCTGCCGCTGATCGAAGCAGCTCGTCTCACGGGCACAGCCGTCTCCCTGTCCCTCACCACCCTCGCCGAGGATGTGGCAACCGTGAAACGCGCGATTGAACTGATTGACGGTCCGGTCCTGCTGGTCGGGCATTCCTACGGCGGCTCGGTCATCACCGAGGCCGGATCGGATCCGAAGGTCGCGGGCCTCGTCTACATTGCAGCCTTCGCACCGGATGTTGGGGAATCGGCCGCATCGCTGGGCGCCGGTGGACCGCCGACGCAAATCCTGGAGCAGATCCGCCCCGACGCTCACGGCTTCTTCAAACTGACACGAGCCGGTGTCGACGAAGTGTTCGCCCAGGATCTCCCCGAAGGCGAGCGGGCTCTCATTTTCGCCACCCAGAACCCGCTAGCGGGCGCGGCATTCGGTGGCAACATCACCGTTCCGTCCTGGAAGGAGAAGCCAAGCTTCTATCTGCGCGCGACCGAGGACAACACAATCCATCCGGAACTTCAGAAGTCCATGGCAACCCGCATCAACGCCAAGAGGGTCGTCGACGTGCCCTCAAGCCACTTGCCGATGCTCTCTCATACGCGTGCGGTAGCTGACTTGATTATCGCCGCTGCCGAGTGATCGCTTTCTGCCGCGTGGTGAGGCTGAATGCCTTCACCACGCGGCAGACTATCCTCAGGCGGTCATCTCCTGCCGAGCGTTCCGACGGATGACCTGGGGCGCTTGGCCGAAGACGCGGATGAAGGCGCGCCGCATGCGCTCCGGGTCGGCAAACCCAGTCTCGGTTGCAACAACCTCGACTGGATGGCGGCTCTGTTCCATCATCAGTCGGGCGGCCTCGAGCCGAAGGTTCTCGACAGCCTTGGCGGGTGACTGCCCGGTTTCCGTCCGGAAGGCCCGGCTGAACTGGCGAGGGCTCAAATGCGCCGCATCCGCGAGTTGCTCGACTGAGAGCTGAGATTTGAGGTTCCGGCGGGCATAGTCGAGCGCATTCTGGATGCGGTCCGATTTGGCGTCCAACTTCAGCAATTCGGAGTGCTGCGACTGGCCGCCGGCGCGGCGATGATAGACGACGAGAATTTGCGCAATGGAGCGCGCAAGTTCCGCCCCATGATCCTTTTCGACCATCGCGAGCACCAGGTCGATACCGGCGCTCATGCCAGCCGATGTCCAAACCGTTCCGTCAATGATGAAGATGCGGTCCTCCTCCATCTTCACCTTGGGATAGCGCGCCTTCAGTTCGCGGGCCGCAATCCAGTGCGTCGTCACGCGCTTGCCATCGAGGATGCCAGCCTGCGCTAGCACGAAGGCGCCAGTGCAGATCGATGCGATCCGCCTGCAGGCGAGATGTCCACGTTGCATGAATTCGATGACGGCGGGAGATGCGGTGACGCTTTCCGTACCACCGCCTACCAACAGCGTGTCGTAATCTAGCTCCCCGAACTTTCGCGTCTCGGTCATGGTGCCAAGAGAGCTTGGCACCATCCCTCCATGCTCGGACAGGATCTCGACGTCGTAGAGCGTCTTCTTCGCGCTGATGTTGGCGAAGACGAAGGCGGACAAGGCTGCCAGATAAATAGGCTGGAAGTCTGGCAGAACGACGAGGCCGATCCTCTGCATTGCGTATCAGTCCATGTCTCGAAAGGTGGGTTAAACGACATGTCGGCCATCCGCAAGCCAGTCTAGGGTGCCCTCCAGCGGCCGTCCGGGATGGGGGCGAGGACGATGAACACCAAACTTCACAGCGGTACTGCGCTGATCACGGGCGCTTGTTCCGGCATCGGTGCCGTCTATGCGGATCGGCTCGCCCGGCGCGGCCATGACCTCGTCCTGGTCGACCGCGACCGCGACCGGTTGTGCGCACTTGCGTCTGGCGTCACCGACGATACCGGTCGATCGGTGGAGGTCCTCGCCGCCGACCTCGGGACGGCGAAAGGGCTTCGTTCGGTCGAGCGGGTGCTGGCGACAGATGCTAGCCTGACGATGTTGGTCAACAACTCTGGGCAGGCGTCCTCGCCGCCGCTGCTCACCTCCGACCCCGACGAGATGCAACGAATGATCAATCTCGACGTGACGGCTCCGATGCGCCTTGCCTGTGCAGCCTGCCCAGCATTCGCCGAGCGAGGACGAGGGACGCTTATCAACGTTGCTTCGATTGTCGCGCTCACACCCGAACAGCTCAACGGCGTCTATGTTGGCGTGAAAGCTTTCGTCCTCGCTTTCAGCCAGTCGCTCCACTCGGAATTGTCGCCAAAGGGGATCCGGGTCCAGGTTGTTTTGGCAGGAGCAACGCCGACCGAGTACTGGGGCAATGGCGGGATCCAGGTCATGCGCCTGCCGAGCCGGATGGTGATGTCGGTAGCCACCCTGGTCGACGCCGCACTTGCAGGGCTCGATCTCGGTGAGATCGTAAGCATTCCGTCACTGCCCGATATCGCCCAATGGGATGTCTACGAAGCGGCGCGCCACGCGATGCGAGGGAAGCTGTCGCGAGCCGATCCCGCCGTCCGCTATCGGAGTGACCGTCACCGGAGCCTCCGGTCACCCTAACCCTGCCACCGAACAGACCAGCCGCAGCAACCTCACATTTGTAAAGCGAGAACCGCCATGTCCAGGTTCATCGAAACGAAGACCGCTCGCCTCCACATTCTGGAATTGGGCGTCGGGGAGCCTGCCTTCCTTTTCCTCCATTACTGGGGAGGTTCGGCGCGAACCTGGCACCGGGTCATCCACGAACTCGGCGACAAGGTCCACGCCATCGCCCTTGACCAGCGGGGCTGGGGAAGCTCGGTCGCTCTTGACGGCCGCCACGACCTGGGCGCCATGGCCGACGACGTGGAGGATCTCGTAGCGTCTCTTGGCCTTCAGCGTTATGTCCTGGTTGGCCATTCAATGGGCGGCAAGGTTGCTCAGCTTTTCGCGCTCCGCCGGCCTCGGGGTCTAGCGGGACTTGTCCTGGTGGCGCCCGCCCCGCCAACGCCGATGCAGGTGCCCGCGGAGATGCGCGCAGCGATGCTGGAATCCTACCAGACGCGTCAGGGCGCCCTGGAGGCGCTTAAGGTTCTGACCAATCAGCCGATCGACGAGCAAGAAAGAGAGGCGCTCATCGCCGACACGCTGGGCGGCACGTCTGCAGCCAAGCGATATTGGACGGAACACGGCATGACGACGGAACTCGGCACCGACTTGCTACCAATAACGGTGCCGACCATCATTGTTGTCGGTGACGAGGATCGGGTTGAGCGCGTGGACGCGCTGCGACGCATCTACACCCCGGCTCTCCCTCACGCGGAGCTCCGCGTCGTCAACGGGGTGGGTCATCTGTCGCCTCTGGAAGCTCCCGGCGATATCGCCCGCGCTTGCATGGATGTGCTTTCCCGAATTCGCTTGAGGTCCGAGAATGCTCATCGAAGCAATGATCGCGCCGGCGCCTGAAGCGCATCACCACGTCTGAAGAGCGTGGCCCATAATCGCCGTCGGCCTTCAGGTCGAAATCAGGACCGGAAAGGCAGAGTGATGGTAAATATGTTGGGTGTTCCCGCCGATAAGGATCTCCATTGTCCTTGGGTTGCTGTAAGCCCCCATGCAGATGAGCGTTGCCTTTGTCTCGTGGGCATGCGTGAGCAGTGATGATGCTATTCGGGACGACCCATGCGTCTCGATTTTGTAGCGAGCGGAAATCCCGTTGCAGCGCAGACACTCTAGGACTTCCTCCTCAACGGAGGCGCTCTGTCCGGGCTCCATCGACCTAAACACCGTCACCTGCGTGCAAGACTCAAGCAACGGCATCGTAAGCCCTACCGTCCGTGAGATCTGCAGGCCGCCGTCCCAGGCCAAAATGGCGTGGTCGAACATACTCTGCCAAGTCTCGGCCTTTGCAGGAACGATTAAGATGGGCCGACCGCTCATCATGAGAAGGGTCTTATTGAGTTGTTGTTCCTGATGAGTCGTTCCTCTGTCGGGCTGACCAATGACAATCAAGTCAGATGCGCGCGCTTGTCCTTCCAGATTGGAAGCGCCTTGGTTGGTCAAAATCCCAACGCAGCAAGACCGAGCATCGTCGGCTTCTGTGCCTTGAGAGCGAACGCCCATCTCCGCCGCCCATTTTCTCACGAGGGCGGCCACTGCATCAGCGGAGGGTCTTTCTCTATCCCAGTTCTCCTCCGCCATCTCGAGAGCTTTATCATTGAAGATAGGGTCACTCTCGACTACCGTTGGATCTATGGCCCCATGCACGAAGATAACCTCGATCTTCGAGTGAAATCGGACAGCGACCTGTAGAGCGTGGGCAAGCTTAAGCTCCAACAATCTAGCATCATAAACGGGAACGAGGATCCGTCCGAAAGGCATCAGGCTACTCCCCTACGTCTCGCATTGTGCACCCTCGTGGCGAATGGCTCGTACCGCGCATCAGGGCGAAGAATCCGGTGCTCGCCCAAAAGGTATTTGCTCGGGTCGGAGCGCTTCGCGGGCGATGATCCGTCTGCGGTATCGAACGGATCAGCCATAAGACAACGTTTAGCAGAAAGCGATCTAACATCCGTTCTAAAAGCGTCATACTGCAAGGTTTCCGAACACTTGCTGGTGCGCACCACATTGTCCGGGCGTGGCACCTTGCTGAGCTTGATGGATGCGAGGCGGTGAGGTTAGCCGCGGTGCGTATGCGAACGCGCGGACCGACTCGCGCGGGAGACTTAGGCAAGCCGCCTCCCGCGCAACCTTCGATTTAGTTGGCTAGCCAGCGCTGTGAGCAGCTTCCTCGATGACCTTCGCGACGGCGTGCGGTTGCGAGAGGAAGATGGCGTGGCTCCCCTTTATCTCCGTCACTTTTGCATCGGCTCGCTTGTACATCGAACGCTCCAGGTTCGGATTGATCATCCGATCCTGTGTGGCGACGATTCCGAAGGTGGGCTTGGCCTTCCAGGCCGCAGACGTAATTGGCGTCCCGAAGGACGTACTGTTAACGGGCACTTGCGAAATAGCCATGAACCTTGCTTCGGCAAGGGGCACGTCCGCCGCGAAATCAGATGGGAATTTCGCCGGGTCGACGAGGAGATAGCCGTCTGCCGTCGGGACGATACTGTTGGCGGCGGCAGGCGGCATCGATCCGGTCAGGGGCCCGAGCTTCTCGCCAACGTCAGGTGCAAAGGCGGCAACGTAGACCAAGCTGGCGACATGCGGGTCGTCGCCCGCCTCCGTAATGACCGCACCGCCGTAGCTGTGACCGACCAGGACTGCCTGGCCGGACAGACGATCGAGAATCCGCTTGGTGGCAGTAACGTCGTCCGCCAGAGAGGTTTCCGGCTCCTGGACGATGCTGATCGTATAGCCGTCCTTGCGCAGGATGTCGGCCACCGGCTTCCAGCCGGACCCATCGGCGAAGGCGCCGTGAACGAGGACCACATTCCGAACAGATCCTGCTGCAGAAGCGGCAATCGGGATCCCTGACAAAGCCGCAAGCGATGCAGCGGCGACCAGGGTGAGACTGACTTTCATGAAGAGTTCCTATACCCGCCGATCCATTCGGCAGGACAAATAAATGGGGCATTCGATGGTCACATCTGGAGGCTCTACGCCCCTACATGCCGTATCGTAGGATTAATTGGCGACCGGAGAACGCTAGCTCGGCCAAGCTGATTGACGGATCACAGAGCAGAAATTGCCTCGATGAAAATGCGGGTCTTTATCCGCGAGGACATCAGCCTTCACGTTGCCGAAGGTCGTGTCCGGCTTCTGTTTGATGCCGTTATAGAAGGCCTGAATGATGTCCTCCTTGAAATGGGCTGTGCGCGGGTGAGCTTTGACGACCGCGTCACGTTCGACGTCGCTATACTCATCATAGGTCAACCCCAGAACATCCATCTCGACGCCAGCCGTGACGAGAGCGATGATTGGATGCATATGCTTGGGGATCCCCGGCGTTGTGTGCAGCGCGATCGCGGTCCAGACGAGATCGATGTCGGATGGCGATATGCGGCGAGCCAAAAGAAAATCGCGCGCCGCATTCGCTCCGTCGACTTCAAACCGGTCGTCGGCGCTGCTGTGTTTTGGTGTCAGTCCCATGTCATGGAACATTGCACCGGCGTAAAGGAGTTCCACATCAAACTTAAGCCCTTGATGTAGTCCAGCCAGCGCGCCGAAATGAAAGACACGGCTCGAATGATGAAACAGCAGCGGACCCGCCGTTTCACGAACGAGCTCAGTGATCTCCGTCGCAAGCTTGCTATCCGGGACAGACAGTCCGGGGAGCATCAGTGACATAATTTCCTCCTTTTGTGCTGACATTTCTGGTGGATTGGGCTTCCTGGACGTGTGGCTCGGTCGTGAAAATTCTATTACAGCGCCGCCCATACGGCGGCCGAAACGGGGCCAGCCTCGCAAGAGGCGCGCGTAGCTCAGCTAGGCGAGGCTCCTTTTCCGATGGACGACAAACGACAATGCTATGCAGATAACGCTTGGATGACGCCAATGCTATTGCTAGGAACATAACCAGTCTGGGATAAACGGGGACTGGCTTGGACAATACCGCTCTAAAGGAGACGTTTGAGTGCTAGCCGACCGAATTTCGAATGCATTGAGCAAACGGTTTAAAATTCCACCCCCGCCGACCATCGCCGCAAAACTGATCGGCAATACTCAGATAGCGTTCTCTCGCTTCCAGAATTTGGAATCTAAGCCTGGATACTCAGCACCACCGGAGCGGGAGGAGGCCTTCGTATTCAATGTGCCTCTTGCGGCAGCCCGATTTTCGCGCGTATCCATCAATGGGCTAGGTCAATCGGTCGTCCAAGCTCCAGGAAAAGCTTACCTGTTCGATCTCACGTCCCGAAATGAAATCAGTCTGGATGCGACCTACAACGCTGTCCGTTTCCATATGCCTCAGCTCGCCATCGATCAAATGGCCTATGAAAAAGGCATTCGTCGGGTTGGCGGACTGTACTCCAAGGAGCTCGGACAAGAGGATCAGATACTTCATCGCTTGGCACTGACGCTGTTACCTGCGATCGAGAACTCATGCGAAGTGACCACGGCCTTCGTCGAATATATCGGCCTCGCATTCCACGACCATGTCATCTACACATATGGCGGCATTCCAAGGGGGCTGCGTCCCTCAGGTGGATTAAGCCCGTGGCAAATCCGACGGGCCCATGAATTCATTGAAGAGAACTTGGCGGGTGATCCGTCGATCACGGCCATGGCTGCTGAGTGCGGGATCTCGACGAGCTATTTTACGAGAGCTTTCCGCGCTTCAACGAGGGATGACCCCTCATCAATGGATCATCCAAAGGCGCATCTCCCGTGCGAAGTCCCTGATGCGGGAGACAAATATGTCTCTTGTTGAGATTTCCCTCAGTTGCGGCTTCGTCGATCAGAGCCATCTCGGCCGCCACTTCACCCGAGTGGTGGGCGCAACTCCCGCCCAGTGGCGCCGCGAACATTCCTCGTGCGAGTAGTCCTATGCATCTGAGCAAATACCGAGCTGGTAGATGCGGAGCGATCGAGATGGTGCGGAATGATCAAGGCACTTGGTGTTCAGAATCAAGACTTGCGGGATAGCCCGAGTCACCCGCGTTGCCGACCACTCAGCTTGCAGCAGCGCACTGCACTGGCGCCGAAGAGCCATCAATGGATTTAGAAGGAAGCGCCGGAAGATGACCGAGGCTGCGGGGATAACACCATGGGCAGCCGCCCGGCCGCAGCTCGCGCATCGGCGGTAAGTTTCGCCAGATGGGCTGCGGCCTCGGCGCCCTTAGCGGTGTCGCCGGACAGGTTTGATTTGGCGGCAATGGCCGAATCCAGCGCCGAGAGATCCCTGCCCAGGGTATGGTCACATTACTCGAAGGTAGGACGCGAAGGTACACCCAGGATCATCGATGACGTCCGACATGCGCCAGGACGGCATGGAGCGCGCTTACATCGAGTGGGCCAGAGAAGCGGATCCGCAGACCCGCTCCTTCGATCTCGATCGTCCCTTGAGGGCTCGCAGATTCCGCCGTCATAGACGTGACGGAGGAACTGAACGCCGCGCCATTTTTGCGCGACGGCGGCGGTTCCTCCGCCAGACGGAGCGGCACAAAGGGCGCGGCACCCCCACCGGCATCCCGATGGCCTCACGCCGCCAGGTTTGCAGCAATCCCCGGTTGACGCCCCATCGCCGGGCCAACTCGGAAACGTTCACCTGAGGCTGCAGGCCTCACGGCCTTCTCCTCCGCCACGGCGTTTGCAGCACTCATCCCCGGTTGGCACTAGCCCCATCGACCGGCCCATCCTCAGATCCGTAGATCTGGGCTTCGCTGCAGCCAGAGTCCAGGTGATCCCCTCGCATTGGTTACGGTCGTTCGGGCAGCCGGCAGCATCGGGTTCTTCCTCCCGGGCCTCACAGTATTAAGCTGCCCTGACCCATCTCTGTCTTCGTAGTGCTGCGGTCGCCAGATCCCGCGCCGCGCCGCGCCCCGCCGCGAGCTCGGCGGCAACCTGTGTCCGGACGATCCTAGCGTGGCGGAAAGGTTGACTCCAATTAGCGAGTGGCCGAGCGTAGCGATTACCAGGCTGCAAACAATCGTCGCCAGATCGTCCCGGGTCAGCCTCATCTGCTCGGTCTCGTCGGCTTCGATCGCCGCCGGTAGATCGGCAAAGCGCGCATAGAGGGTCGTCAGATGCTTGCTGCGCTGCGCCACCAGCCAGCCGATCAAGCGCCCGACGCCGGTCTCCTCACACCAGTCAAACACGGTATCGATGAGATCCTGCTCATCGATACGGCCGGCCCGCAGATTGAGCACGCCGGTCCGGACGGTGATTATCAGGCGATCGATCACCTGGTTGGCCACCGCGGCCTGCAAGTTCGCCGCGGAACCGAAATGATGGGTGATGTTGCCGTGCGCCACGCCCAACCGGGTGGCGACGCAGCAAGGTGACGGAAGCGGGCCCCTCAGAGACGAGCAGGTCCCTGGCTGCCTCGATCGCCTTCATCCGCAACACATCGGGACTTCGACGGCGGCGGCCTAGCTTCACTACTATTGTCACGACTGGATAGGCCGTATATTCGGCCGCTGTCCAGCCATGGTCGATCACCCTGCGGGAATCGCGTCTGTTTCAAACGGCAGGACAGCGGATGGTCGGCATGGTGCCGCCCGCGAGTGGAGCAGGCGGCTTGACGACGTTGGGGTTCAGACGGCCAGTGTGCCGCCGAGGTGAGCGTCGCAGGCTGGCTGCGGCACCGGCCGCGGCCAGCCTCGGCGCAACGGTCATGGCGGTCGGCGGTTGTGCCAGGCGCGCGGCACCCACCTACGTTGTCGTTGGGGCATACTTCCCCGCTTGGATGGTCTGCTGCCTCGTCGGCATTGTCGCGGCGATCCTTCTGCGCTTGATCTTCCTCGCTACGGGGATCGATACGCTGCTCAGCTTCCGGCTGTTCACCTACGGAGCACTTGGCGTGCTGGCCGGGCTGACCGTCTGGTCGACCTGCTACGGGCCTTAGCGGGATGGAAAGGATCAGCACCCGCAAACCCAAGGTGATCGGGATCGTGATCGCGGTGTTGTGCGTCGCTGCCGCCGGGCTCTACGGGGCGCATGTGGCGCAAACCGATCACCGTCATCCATCGACAGACGACGCCAGCCTGAGCACCGACCTGATACATGTGGCCTCCACCATCGGCGGTCGCCTCGTCGAGCTGTCCGTGCGGGAGAACCAGCACGTCGCCAAGGGCGCTTTGCTGTATCGTATCGACCCGCGCCCCTTCCAGATGGTCGTCGCGCAAGCCGCGGCCGATCTAGCCCTGGCGCAGGCGGAGGTCGAAAATCAGCAACGCGCGGTCGCGGTCAAGGCGATCAACGCCGCAGCCGCCACGGAGCAGGTCCGCCGTGCCGTGACCGATCGCGATCTGGCCGCGCGTACGGTCGCCCGCCTGCAACCGCTCGCCGCACAATCCTACATCCCGTATCAACAGTTCGACACGGCGCAGACGGCGCTCCGCAATGCCGAGGCATCGCTCGCCCAGGCCAAGCAACAGCAAGCAGCGGCCGACATTGCGATCGGCGACCTCAAGAGCGCCGCCGCCGTGCGCGATGCGCGCCAAGCGGCGTTGGATCGGGCGCGCTACGAATTGGAGCAGACCGAGATCCGCGCGCCCCTCAACGGCTTCGTCACGAGCCTGCTTGTGCGGCCGGGGGAGATCCTCGCGCCCGCGCAAGCGCTGTTCACGTTGATCGCCGATGACGACTGGGTCGCGGTGGGCAATTTCCGCGAGGACGATCTGGCGTCGATCGCCATCGACGCCTGCGCAACCGTGTTCTCCATGATCGACCGCCACGCCCCGCTCCCGGGCCGGGTCGAGAGCATCGGCTGGGGCGTCCTTACGATGGAGTCCGAAGGGTTGGGCCGCCTGCCGCCGCTCGTGCCTCGCGACATGGACTGGGTGCATGTCGCGCAGCGCTTCCCGGTGCGGGTCCGCATCCAGTCCGGCGACCCTCGCCTGCTGCGCCTGGGTGCTACCGCTACGATCGAGATCGGCTACGGTGCCGCTTGCCCATAACGTCCGACGCCGGCACCGGCCGGATCAGCCCGGCCCGGCTTTGGCGCTTGGCGGTGGCAAACCGGCCCGGCCGTCTCGGCTACGCGTTGCGCGTGGCGGCAGCCTGCACCACAGTGGTTCTCCTCTGCGAGATCTGGCAACAGCCCGAACTCGATATCCCGACGCTGGTCACGCTGATGGTCTGGCAGCAGGACCGCGTCGCAAATATCAAGCTCGGTCTCGCCCTCACCGGCCTGACGACGCTGACGTTGGGCATCCTGTTCGTTGTCATGAAACTGACCGTCGATCAGCCTTTCAGCATTGCCGTGGCGGTCGCCGTGCTGTCGTTCGTGTTCTTCTTCCTCGGCTCCGCCAGTAAGCTGAAGCCAGTCGCATATCTGGTCGGGCTGATCGTTGTCTATGGCTTGATCACCGTGGACGATGTCCCGATCGGCGACCTGATTACCCGGGCGCTGCTCTACACCGAGTTGTTCGTCGCGATCCCGGGCGCGATCATGGTCGTCCTGGGCCTGCTCATTTCTCCGTCGCCGAAGACCCTGCTCACCGACGCCATCGCCGAACGGCTGCGCGCAAGCGCCGCGCTGCTCCGGGGCTGCCGCCCGGATCAGCGCGAGCAGGCGCTCGACCTGCTCCGTGAGGGCGATGCCGGGATGCTCAAACTCGGCAAATCGGCCGCCGCCGAGCATTTGTGGAAGCAGCAGAACCTGGCCGCGCTGGAGCAGGCCGCGCGCTCGGCGGTCGCCCTCCTCGCCCTAGCGGACGCCGCTGCCGACCAAGGCGGCACGGCCCCGGCCGCGCTGGTGCAGGTCATCGACGACATGGCCACGATCTTCGCCGACGGCGACTACCCGGTGGCAATCGAGGCGCCAATGCCGCCCTCCGGACTGTCGCTGCAGGCCATCGCCGTCTTGTTGCCGCAGTTCACCACGCCGGTTGATGCTGGCTCGCCCGCGTCCAACAAGAAGTCCGGCTTCTTCTCCCCCGACGCATTCTCCAACCCGGCGCACACGCGCTACGCACTCAAGGGGACGGCCGCCGTCCTGGCGAGTTACTTCCTGTTCAAGATCCTCGATTGGCCGGGCATCCATACCATGATCATTACCTGCTTCATCGTCGCGCTGCCTACGTTGGGTGAAATGATCCACAAGATCGGCCTGCGCGTGACCGGTGCACTGATCGGCGGCGCGCTCGGCATCGGTTCGATCATCTGGGTCATGCCGCATCTCGACGGCATCACGCCCTTCCTGCTGCTGATAGCGACGGTCTCGCTGCTGGCCGCATGGCTGCGGGTCGGCGACGAGCGCATCTCCTACATGGGCTTTCAGGTTGGGCTCGCGTTCTATCTCACCGTTCTGCAAGGCTATGGCCCGACCACTGACATGACGCCGGCGCGCGACCGGATCGTCGGCATCCTCCTGGGCATCGTCATCACCTACGCCATCTACACCACAGCTTGGCCGGAGAGCGCCTATAGCGCCCTACGTGAACGGCGGCGCGCACTTGCCCGCGCGTTGATGGCGCAACGGCACGCGCGTGGCCTGATAGCGCGCGCCGGTTGCGCCGGCGCCGTGCAATCTGCGATATCGGCCATGGAACGCACGCTTGAACAGGCGTGCGTCGAGCCGCGTCATTTACAGCAGCAGATGACCCAGCTCGACGATTGCCGGCGCGCGCTCGATCGTGCGGCCCGGCAGAGCGAGGCCATGCTCTCCGACCCACGAGCCCGGCTCCCCCGGGACGCTGCCACGTCATGACCTGCTTTTGGCGCATCGCGATGGTGCCGGCCATCGCATGGCTCGCCGGCTGCGCGACCGATGCGTTGCGCAGCGCGCCGCAGCGGCCCGACCTGCCATGGCAGCCGAACGTGTCATCAACGGGCGAGCTGCTCCCGGGCCGCGCTAGCGGCGACAAGGACACGGCCGCATCGACCTACATCCTGCCGGTCAATGCTGACATCGCGCCGCGCCCGCCCGCCTCGCAGATCGACGCCGGTCACGCCTACGGCCTCGCGGAACTGATCGACATCGCCGAGTCCTCGAACCCGAAGACACGCCAAGCGTGGGATCTCTCGCGCGATGCGGCGCTCGCCGTGGGCATCACCCGGGCAGCTTACCTCCCGCGCCTCACCGCCAGCGTGGTCGGCGGCTACAACTATTCCAGCAACGAGGCCGACAACCCGGTGCTCAGTGGCGGCAACGCATCGTTGCAGCCGATCAACCAGACCATCAACTCGTTCTCCAATGCCGGCGGCGAAAATACCGTTCGCAACGCTGGCTCCGGCGAGGTGCAGACGCTGTCCATGGAGTGGCTGCTGTTCGACTTCGGCGAGCGGGATGCCAGGGTGGCCGCTGCCCAGCAAGACCAGATCGCCAGCAACGTCGGCTTCACTGCCGCGCACCAAGCGGTGATCTACTCGGTCGCCGTCGCCTTCTACGCGCACGCCGCCGCCTGCGCCCGGGTGGAGTTCGTGCAGCAGGCCTATGCCAACGCAACGCTGGTGCAGAAGGCAGCCTCGGCAAGACTGCGGCGTAGCCAGGGCACCATACAGGACGTTGCCCAGGTCAACCAGGTCGTGGCCCAGGACCGCCTGCGGCTCGTTCAGGCGGAGGGAGCCGTCGACGACAGATATGTCGACCTGCTCACCGCCATAGGCATTTCGCCCACGACCCGGCTGACCACCGTCAACGTCGGCGGTCGCCGGTTACGGATCGAGGATGCGCAACCGACGGACGCGATGATCGAGCACGCGGTGGCGCGCCGGCCCGACGTCCTGGCCGCTTATGCCTGGGCGAAGGCGGCCCGCGACAACGTCACCGCCGCCCGCAGCGCGTTCCTGCCGAAGATCTTCGTTACCGGCAACGTCACCTACAGCACGGGTCAGCTCTCCCTGAACTCGGTGCCTAGCGTCGACAGCAGCACGTCGCCGACCCTCAACCTCTCCAGCAAGACCTTCAGCGGCCTGATCCTTGGTGGCATCACCATACCAATTTTTGATGGCGGCTTGCGCGCGGCTGCGCTCAAGCTGGCCGAGAACCGCGTCGACGCCACCGATGCCGGCCTGCACGAGTCGACCGACGACGCCGTCGAACAGATCGTCACGGCCGGAAACGCACTGCGTACTGCCATCGAGGCCTATTCGGCAGCTTCGGCACTGGTCCAAGCCAGCCATACCAGTTTCGACGCCGCCTTGACCGTCTATCGGTCCGGAGAAGGATCGGTCACCCAAGCGACCATCGCACAAAGTGCGTTGCTCGATGCTGAGATCGTCAAATCCGATGCCTACTACGCAACGCTGATTGCCGCAGTTGGCCTCGCTTTCGCCGATGGCGAACTCGGTGACGCAGCCAGCCTTCCGTGACAGCCATCCTGCAAGGCGGCGCCCCCTTCGATGCCCTCGGAAAGCCCGCGCACGTCCAGAACCAATGCGCGCGCCCTTCGGTATTCAACAGCGCTTGGCCTCAGCAGACCCGGGTGTCGTGAGCGATCTCGAAGCCGACTTGGCTGCGATCATCGCTGCAGCGGAGTTGTCATATGACCAGGTCCGCCAACAACGAATCCCTCGCGGCATAGCGTCAGACACGTCGCCGCATCGCTAATCGGAACCGGGAACGTCACCCGCGGCTTCGTGAGGTTAGTAACTGAATTGCGACCTTGATTTCCAACTCTGAGAATAACCTTTGCCCATTGCAGTGGCCACCTCGCAGTCCGGATCAGTTCAGCGATGATCGTCGCCTGGGGCTTGGTCCGTTCCTCGGTTTCGTAGTCGGCAGCGTCTGACGCACAGACGCACGCTGACGCATTTTCCCTATGTAGGCGCTTACCATGTGTATGCGCGCGCGTGTATGCTTCTAAAGGGAGAAAGTGTGTCAGATGCGTCAGTGCGTCAGGAGCGTCAGCGATGTGTGATCCGCTTCCAAAAGCGCTCGCCGTTGTTGCCGCGGGCGTCTCCTTCCCACCCCGCCTGCTCTAGAACAGCAGTGATGCGCCGCTGGTCGCTCGTTCCGACCTTCGGAAGATGAATTAATAGCCCATCGCGGGCTATTTGCAGAATCGTTACCTTGTCCTTATCCGCCGTAAATATCCGGATTTCCTCTTCCCAAACGTCCGTGTCGTACCGGGGCTCTTGCTGAGGTATGGTATTTTTGTGTTCGAATGCTTCTCCAGGCCACCACGGAGTTTCTGCGGCAAAGGCGTGCATTGCCTCAGCGAACAGCTGATCACGGTCGCGGATGAGGACGTCAATGTCGATGATCCCTATCTTGATTGGCCAAAACCGCCGTCCGCCAGTCTCGTCCCTGAGATGAGCCGTCTTGTTGGTGGTGCCGATGAAGACGCACTGGCGGACCTCGATGACCTCAACGCGCCCATATTTAGGCACATACCTTTCTTCAGTCTGCGTGGGGAACGCTTTCAGTGCACCGGCTTCAGCTTTGGATATCGAAGACATCTCAGCGAACTCGACGATCCACTTCCCGCGGAGAGACATGGACAATCTGACGGCGTCGCCTTGATGGAGGTCAGGCAAGCTGTCGCTGAACCATCGGGCGGCGCTCGACTAGGTCACTCCGCGCGTGAGCAGCACCATCTTCCCCACGCCTCCATCATCTCCTGTCGCTTCTCAAACAGACCACCACGGCGATATGCCGCCTCGACCTTGGAGCCGATCGCATGGGCCAAAGCCATCTCGGCGACCTGGTGAGGATAGTCGGTTGCCTCGGACGCCCAGTCTCGCAAACTCGATCGGAGCCCATGCACAGTCACCCCTTTCGTGCCCGCCGCCAGGTGCAGCGCTTTGGAAAGAGCGATGTCGGACAACGCCTTTTTTGGCCGGCCGCATATAACTCTGATCATTATTGGATTCGGAACAGCGCGAGACAACGTGAAGCAGCAGTTTGGTGGAGATTGGCTCCACCACTTCCGCCGATTGGGACTGATCACACGGGTAACTGAGCGCCTGATACCTGTAGCGCGCTGAACGTTGCCTCCAGCCCTGACGGGGCACTTCCTTCGAAGATGAAGACCAGAAAATTCTCCTCGGGCGTAGCCTCGTCTGCGCGCACTTCTGCGATTGGATAGAACGTGTGGTGGACAGCTTGTATGACGAGAGCCGATGGGTAGCCCTGAAATGAGATTTGTCCTTTCATCCTCATCAGACGGCTGCCGAACTTGGTCAGCAGAGTGTTCAGCCAGTTCTGGAACGCCGGCCAGGCCAACTGGTGTTCAGGCCTCAGGACGACAATCGCAACGCCATCGAGGTGGTTCGCAACCGGGTCGCACATTAGACGAGACCTCGTCATTGGCGTCGTGGTCCGGCTAAACAAGAAGGCTGGAGATACTCCATCGTCAGTTCGCCGAACCGGCGCGAGGGGGTTGAGTTCCCTTAATTGCCTTTCCAGCACCTCGACCACGGCAGCCTCAACCCGGTCGCACTTTGAAATGACGAGTTTATCCGCAAGACAGATCTGATTGCGATTGGTGAGGCTCCTGTCCTGGCGTGCGAAGCCGTGCTCGGCGTCGACCACGGTCGTTATACTCTGCAGCGTGAAAGCCTCCTCCAGGAGGGGATGAGACGCAATCGACGCTACGAGAGGCGCTGGATCAGCAAGCCCCGTAGTTTCGATGACCACACGCCGGAAGTCCGGAACGCTCCCCGCGAGCCAAGATTTATACAGGCCTCGCAGCGTCTGCACGACATCCTCGCGGATCGAGCAGCAAAGGCAGCCGTTCGGCAACAGAATGACATTGTCCGTCACGGCCTTGAACAGATGATGGTCGAGCCCTACCTCCCCGAATTCGTTTACGATCACCATGGTATCGGCCATGTTCGGGTGATGCAGCAACCGGCTGATGAGCGTCGTCTTGCCGCTGCCCAGAAAGCCCGTGACGATTGCGATTGGCCAGGCTTCCTGGATCGGCGTCATGTATGACGGACGATCAGATGGGGGGAAATCAGGATGCGCTCAGCCGGTCCCGCCGGCGTCATGATACGCTTCAGCAATAGCGTTGCCGCGCGCGCGCCGATGTCAACCGGTAGGGTTGCAACCGTTGTGAGCGCCGGAACGGAGTGTTGTGATTCCGGGATGTTGTCGAAGCCTATCACACTCATGTCGGCGCCCGGAACAAGACCGAGTTCCCGCAACGTGCTGACGACACCGAGCGCTAGGAGGTCGTTATGACAGATGATCGCAGTCGGAGCATCGGCACGCGACAGCAGTGAGGCCACCACCTCGCCGGCGTCGAACCGCGAGACGCGCCCAGCAAGGATCATCCCTGTGCTCAGCCCACATTCCCGGACGGCGGTTGTGAACGCACTGACGCGGTCTCTGGCTGCTGATGTGTTTTTGGCGCTGGGCATGAGCGCGATGCGGCTGTGACCTCTCAAGACCAGATGCTCGACCGCGATGCGGGTGCCCATCGCGAAATCCGGAGCAACGAAGTCTCCCGCGTCGCCATCGATAGAACGTAGGATTTGAACGACGGGGAGGTTCCACTCCCGCATCTGTTTGAGCAGGAGCGGCGGAGTGCCTTCGGCGGCGCAGATGATGATGCCCTCCACCCCACGCTCCCTGATGCGGCGAATGAAGCGCTCCTGGCGCTCCGGACTATCTGTCGAGTTTGCCACGAAACAGAGGCGGCCGTCGGCATCCAGACTTTCGTCGATGCCCGACAGAAGCTCTGCATAGAAGGGGTTCGTGACCTCGGGGACGATCACGCCGATCGTCCCCGACACCCCGGAGCGTAGCTGCGCGGCGCCGCGGTTGTAGACATAGCCAACCGTGGAAATCGCATGTTGCACCCGCTCACGGGTTTCATCCGCGACCAGGGGGCTCTGGCGCAGCACAAGGGACACCGTCGCACGGGACACGCGCGCCACCTCCGCCACGTCGAGGATGGTCGCGCCTCGGCGGGGTTCCGCTGCACGGGGGCCCAGCTTCTCGCCAGCACCCAAATTCGGCTTAGCTTTCACAACGGTCATCCGCATAGCGCTGCCGAACCCACGCTGTCGAGGATATTTAGATCGATCTAAAAGTTGTTGACCAGCAAGCTCCACTCGGCTGAGAATGGGTTGGTGTTGGATCAACGGCTCCACAAGAGAGCTGACAAAGGGAGGCACAAGATGCGTTTCTTCGCGGGCGCGGCCACGGCCATCGCGGTGGGCTTCGGGTTGATTGCCGCCGGGCATGCGGCTGGCGCGGCGGATGACACGGTCGCGAGCGCAAAGTCGGCGGTCGCTCGTTATGCCGGCCCGCAGACAGTGTGGGAGGGGCCGACATCCGCTCCCAAGCCAGTGAGCGGCATGTCCATCGTCTACCTCTCAGGTGACGAGCAGAACGACATCTCTCGCGAATACGGTCTGTTCATGAAAGCGGCCGCGGCCAAGTTGGGCTGGAGGGTGACCGTCATCGACGGCAAGGGCAGCCCCTCGAATTGGGTGTCGGGCTTCAATCAGGCCATAGCCCTGAAACCAAACGGCATCGCCATCTTTGCAGACGCAAAGAGCTTGCAAGGCCCGATCCAGACGGCGAGCGCCCGGAACATCGTCGTCATCGGGCTTCATGCAGCCTCTCTGCCAGGACCCAATGCTGCGCTGCATCTGTTCGTCAACATCCAGGAGGACCCGCGGGAGATCGGCCGCGCCGAAGCCGATTGGGCAATAGCCGACAGCAACGGCAAGGCGCATGTGGTCATCATCACGCATAACGAATACCAGATCGCGCAAACAAAGTCCGATGCAACCCGGGACCGGGTGGAAGCGTGCTCGGGCTGCAAGGTGCTCGACTACGCGAATTTTCCTGCCTCCGAAGCCGCACAACGCATGCCGCAGTTGACAACGAGTTGGCTGCAGCGGTTCGGCGTCCCGATCTACATCACCTCGGTCGGGGACAATGACCTCGACTTCGCAATCCCCGCTCTCCGGAGCGCCGGGGTTTCGCCCAATCAGGCCAAACTGATCGGCGCCGACGGCAATCGCTCGGCCTATGAGCGCATCCGCCGCGGCAACGACTACCAGACGGTTACCGTGTCGGAGCCTATCGAGCTTCAGGCCTATCAGGCCATCGACGAGTTCAATCGAGCCTTCAACAAGGCCCCGCCAAGCGGTTTCGTGCAGCCGCCCTATCTCGTGACCGCCGAGAATGTGAATACGGAGGGCGGCAAGCAGGACGTCTTCGTTCCCGCCAATGACTACAAGGACCACTACCTGAAAATCTGGGGCGTCACCCCATGATGGACGCCCGTCGCGGCCAGGTCAGCACCCCTCCGCTTCTGGCCCTCGTCGGGTTGACCAAGCAATTCACCGGCACTCTTGCGTTGGATCATGTCGACCTCGATGTGCGGAGCGGCGAGATCCACGCGCTGCTGGGCCAGAACGGCGCCGGAAAATCGACTCTGATCAAGCTTCTCGCCGGGATCTTTCCAGCAACGGAGGGCCAGATTCTATGGCGCGGCGAGGCCGTCGATCCCACGTCCGCGCAGTTGCCGATCACCTTCATTCACCAGGACCTTGGCCTGGTGGACAGCATGACGGTCGCTGAGAACGTGGCGATCCTGGCAGGCTACCCCCGCCGTCTGGGGATCATCGACTGGCGCGGAGCCGCTGGCGCCGCACGTCGCGCGCTCGCAAGAATGGACAGCCCGATAGATCCCGAGGCTCGCGTCGTCGACCTTTCCGCGGCCGAAAAATCGATCGTCGCGATTGCCCGCGCGTTGGTTCGACAATGCGATCTCCTGGTTCTGGACGAGCCAACCGCCGCTCTCCCCGCCGCGGACGTGAAGCTGCTGCTCGATACGCTGCAGCGGCTTAAGGCGAGCGGCATCGGGCTGCTCTATGTCACGCACCGGCTCGATGAAGTCTTCCAGATCGCCGATCGCGTGACGGTGCTGCGCGATGGACGCCTCATCACAACCCGCGGTATCGCCGACGCCTCCCCCGCAACCCTGATCGACTGGATCGTCGGCGGCGCGCTCGCGCAGACTGAGTTTGCGACAATCATGGCCTCGGACGAGGTTCTTCTCGCCGTGGACGGGTTGATAGTGCATCAGGAAGATGGCTCGGGGCTTGTCGGTCCGGTGACGCTGAGGCTGCGCCGAGGGGAAACTCTCGGGCTCGTCGGGCTGAAAGGAGCCGGCCATCATGCTCTGGGCCGCGCCCTTTACGGAGCGACGCGGCCCCAGTCCGGCACTGTGCGGTTCAGGAACGAGCCGGTCGAGGTTCACAACCCTGGCGAGGCGATCCGCCACGGCATCGGCTTCGTCTCCTCCCGGCGGGCCGAGGAGAGCCTGGCCGGCACCCTGAGCGTGCTGGAAAACCTCTATCTGAACTCAAGCGCTCGAGGCATTCCGCCGCTGCAGCCGGTGGCCCCAAAACGCGAGTTGGAATCCTGTCGCCGCGCCTTGGCCCGGTTTTCCGTCCGGCCGCCCAATCCGTCGCCGCCGGTCGCGACGCTGAGCGGCGGCAACCAACAGAAGGTCGTCGTCGCCCGGTGGATGGAGTCCCAGGTCGAGTTGCTTATTCTGGAAGAGCCCACGATCGGCGTCGATGTCGGATCAAAAGCCGAAATCTATCGTGATCTTGAGCTTGCGCATAAGCGCGGCCGCGCCGTCCTCCTCATCTCATCGGATTTCGAGGAGGTAGCAAAAGTCTGCCATCGGGCTCTCGTCTTCAATCGTGGTCAGATCACCGCGGAAATCGCCCGGCCCCATATATCTGTCGCCCGGCTGACCGAACTCGCCGCCGGTGCAGGGCAAACCGCGAGCGCGGCGGCATGAGCACCTCCGTCAGCAGCAGGCCTCGCCGGGCATCGGGATTTTCCCATGCGGTGTCGGTCTGGGGTCTGCTGGTACTGCTCGTTGTGCTCATCGCGCTATTCTCGGCGCTCAAGCCAGGGACCTTTCCGACCTACTTCAACTTTCGTTCGATCATGGACAACAAGGCGATTTCGGCCCTGCTCGCGCTCGCCGTGTTTTTGCCGATGACCGCGACGCATTTCGACCTCTCGGTCGGCTTCCTGCTGGGAATTTCCCAGGTGCTGGTCATCGGGCTTCAGGGGCAGGGTCTCGGCTGGGTTGAAGCCGCCGCGATTGTCCTGCTGCTCGGCGCGGCAGTCGGACTGTTCAACGGCATCCTCGTGACAGTAGTGGGGATCGACAGTTTCATCGCCACTCTCGGAACCGGAACGCTGCTCTACGGATTCAATGAGTGGTACACCGGCGGCCAGCAGGTTGTGGCGACGCTGCCACCGGCTTTCCTCGGTCTCTCTGGCGTTGTCTTCGGCATCCCGCTGCCGGCGCTCTACGTGCTTGTGCTCAGCCTGGTTCTGTGGGTCGTCTTCGAATATCTCCCGGCAGGCCGCCACCTCTATGTATTGGGTGCAAACCCGCGCGCGGCAGAGCTCAACGGTATTTCGGCGAGGCGCTATGTCACCGCGGCCTTTGTCGCGGCGGGCGTCACATCGGCCTTCGCAGGCATCATTTTGCAATCACAATTGCAGGTCGGGCAGAGTTCGGTGGGGCAAGAGTATCTGCTGCCGGCGTTCACCGCGGCCTTGCTCGGGGCCACGTCAATCCGTCCGGGACGCGTCAACGTCTGGGGCACCATCCTCGCGGTCGCAGTACTTGCCGTGACCGTCGCAGGGCTTAATCAACTGGGCGCACCATTCTTCGTGGAACCCATCTTCGATGGCGCGATGCTCATCCTCGCCGTCGGACTGGCGGTGACGGCCGTCAAGCGGCGCACGCGGTTGAGTGCAGCGCCACCGGTGCCTCAAACGGCCACGCCCGCTCCGCCCACGACCGCGATAGGGACCGATCATGCCTGAAGAGCCTGACGACAGCCCCGCACTGGGCAGCGCCTGGTATCCCTCGCGCTGGGGGAGCGACGACCAACGCGGCAACGGAAACTTGATGGGGCCGGAGAAGGTGCGGCAGGCGCTGGCTCTCGTGGAGCGGCATGAGATCATTCGCCTCGGGCATGACTACGACGCGAAGATTCCTCTGGCTCCTGGCCGGATATTTGGTCTCAGGATGCCCGGTGGACCGACCGGCGGTCCGCATGGCGCCCGTAGCCGGACGATTTGGAATGACGAATTTCTCGCGACCGAGATCGGCCAGATCGGCACGCATATGGATGCGCTCGGTCACCTTGGCCGGCAGATCGGCGAGAAGGCCGATCACGGCAACATGCGTTTCTACAACGGAAACCCGCTCTCGGAAATCTGGTCCCCCTATGGCCTCAAGCGCCTGGGGATCGAGAACGCGCCGGTTTTCTTCACGCCCGGCCTCCTGCTCGATGTCGAGGGCCTGAAAGATCGTGTCATGGACCCAGGCGAGGAGATCACAGCGGCGGACCTCCAGGCTTGCCTCGAGCGACAGGGGCTTGATGAAGCCGATCTCACGCCGGGCGACGCCATCCTGATCCGCACAGGCCATGGCTCGCGCTTCCTGACGGAGGCCGCAACCTTTTACGATGGTGCGCCGGGTCTGGGCCTGCCCGCTGCCGAATGGCTTGCGCAAAAGGAACCGTGCGTGGTCGGCGCCGACAACTTCGCCGTCGACGTTGTTCCGCCAATCGATCCCGAGGTGTTTCACCCGGTTCACCAGCATCTCATCATGAAGCACGGCATCCATCTCCACGAGGGCATGAAGCTCGATACCCTCGCCGAGACCGGCCGTTGGCGCTTTGCATATATCTTTGCGCCACTTGCCATTGTGGGCGCCACAGGATCGCCGGGATCTCCGATCGCGCTGCTTTAGATGATCGGTCGCAGACCCTTGGCGTGGCCTTGTTCAAGTAAAACCCCCTGTAGCGCATCGGTCAGCTGAGCCACGACCGATGGCCAATTGCGGGTTTGGTCCTGACGAAACAACCTCATCGAAGGATACCATGGGGTTCGGCTGCCCGATATCAGCCAGCGCCAGTCCGGGGAACGCGGCAGCATTACCCATACTGCCTTGCCGAGAGCTCCAGCGAGATGCGCCACGCCTGTATCGGCTGAGATGACGAGGTCTAACCGAGAGACGACCGCAGCCGTGTCTGCGAAATCAACCAGCTGAGAGGAAAGATCAACGATGCCGTCGTCGGGCGGCAGGTCGAGCGCGGCGGACTGCAGCTCAAAGCTGCGATTGCCCACCTGGAGGCTGAACCATTGCACCCCGGGCAGCCGCAGGAGAGGCGCGAGCGCTTCGAGGGGGAGGGAACGCCTGGTGTCGTTGACGTGCCGCGTGTTCCCGCCCCAAACCAATCCCACTCGGGCCCGTTCGTCGCCGGTTGACCGGCGTAGCGCTGGATGGTCTGCCCAATGTGCCAGGACATCGCTTGGCACGCTCAGATACGGGGTGGCGCCAGGGACCGTTTCCAGCGTCGTGTTGAAGGCCCGCGGCAGGCTCAGCATGGGGCAGTGCAGGTCGTACGATGGATAATTCCCGATCTGGTCGATGACCTCCACAAGGCCCTCCGCAACACCCGGAAGAGTACGCAACGTGCGCAGAAGCGCAGCCTGAGCGGCGACGACGATGCGGAGACCGCGCTCCGTCATCAGCGGTATGTAGCGCGCGAATTGCAGCGTATCACCCAGACCCTGCTCTGCGGTCAGCAGCAGTGTCTTTCCGGCCGCAGGTTCGCCGCGCCAAGGCGGGTTGATGCGGAACGCATTCAGGCTTCCCCCGGCTTGGTTGATGTGAAAGCGCCAGTCGTATTCAGCCCATCCTTCCTCCAGCCGCCCCTGGCGCAGGAGCCCGGTCGCCAAGCTGTAGTGGATGTCGGCGTCCTCTGGCGCGAGCCCGATGGCGAGTTCAATTACGGCACGCGCCTCGTCATGCCGATCCATTTCCTGCAGCACCAGACCGAGGTTGTTGTATGCGCCGGCATCCGACGGGCGCAGCGCGATGGCTCGTCGGAGAGCCGTTTCGGCCTCCGTCAGCCGATCAAGCCAGCGAAGGATATTGCCGAGGTTGCTGTGGGCCTCCTGAAAATCGGGCCGGAGCACGATGGCGCGCCGGCAGTAGCCCGCTGCTTCCTCCAGCCTCCCGCGACGGCGACGCGTCAACTCCGAGGACGAAATAGGCTCGCTGCCGGAAGCTTCGCCGGCATTGTGGGCATCCGCCAGCACCGCCGCAAGGTTGTTGAGGGCATCCGGATCGTCCGGGCGGTGCTTCACGTCGGTGCGATACGCCTCGATTGCCGCTTCGGCTCGCCCAAGCCGCCGAAGCGCCTGACCGAAGGTGCTCCTCGACGCTCCGGGGCTGAGCGCGAGCGCCTGTTGATAGGCTGCTACCGCCTCGCCAAGGCGGCCAAGCGATTGCAGGGTATCGGCGAGGTTCATCAAGGCGTCCGCGTAGTCCGGGCGAAGCGCCAGCGCCTCGCTGAAGGCGGCTTGCGCGGCCTGCAGCTGCCCTAGCGAGCGGAGCGAGATGCCGAGGTTGTTGTGCGCTTCCGGATAAGCTGGTCGCAGGGCGAGCGCTTGCCGATAGGCGGTGAGCGCTTCCTCATGTCGTCCGGCATGCCCCAGGGCGACGCCGAAGTTGCTGTGATAGCGCGGTGATGCTTGCAACCGGGCAGCCTTCCCAGTCCGCACGATTGCCTGCACAAAATCTCCGCGAGCGATCGCGACAAGGCCGGAAAGGTCGAGTGCTTCCGCATCATCAGGACGGAGAGCAAGAACCCGATCGAGGAGATCGGTTGCCTGATCCAGAAGACCGGCACGGTATCGGTCCAGCCCCTGGGCAACCGCCTGGTCACGCTCGGCGGCGTTCATCGGTCGCTGCTAGCAGCACGACAGTGTTTGGTCTCGACGGTTAAAGTTTGACGGCGTTGGGGCCGGAGATGACGGCATCACTTGCGCGCGTGCGCGGGCGGTCAGAAGCGACGTGACCAAGACCGTTCTGTGACAGGAAGTTCTGCAGCCCCGCTGCAAGCGTCTGCGCACCCTGGAGTGGCAACGTCACACGGCCGACGACGACTGCCTTTTGCACGGCGGGCTCGACGGAGTTGTCCCAACGCGAGGACACCAGCTTTATTGTGACACTGCCGGCCGATACGGAAAAGCTGGATGCGAAGGTTGCGTAAAGCTCGGGCGCAAACATGTTCTCGATCAGGCTGCCCGGATCATGAGCAACGGGCTGTGGGGTGGCACGCCTGTCCTCGGCAGAACCGAGCCGGGGCGCTGCCGCATTGTCTACGTTTTGACTCATCGATTAAATCCTACCAAAGCGCATGAACCGGCGTAGGTTGAACGGCCACCACGAGAATAGCAAGTATCAGAGCGTGATCGCGTTGTGCGACTGCAAGGTCGCCAAAGTCGACGCGCCCAGATTGTCCAGAGTAGCGACTGTGTGGAAGTTACTTGCGCTCCCTGTGGGATCGACTGCGACAACAGTGTTGTTTCCAATCTCCGAGACCTTCAGGAAGCTTCCAAGGGTGGTGGCGGCATTGTTCCAGCCCGCCTGAGCCAGCACCTTCGAAAGGTCGAGGACATCGCCATTGCTGAACGAGAAGTCCTTGACCGTCATGCCGCCAGCGTTGCCGACGCCACTGATCTGGAAAGTGTTCCCGTCGCCACCGATGAAGGTGTCCGCGCCGATGCCGCCCGAGACGAAGTTGGTCCATCCACTCAAGGTCACTGCGTCATTGCCGCTTTGAGTGTTGACGGTGTCGTCACCGGAGCCGGCAACGATCGTATTGTTGCCGCTGCCGGTTGTAATCGTGTTACCGAACCCCTGCAGCGCGATCGTGTTGTTACCCGAACCGACGAGGACCGTGGTGTTACCTTGCGGGCCGCTGACGCTGTTATTGCCGCTGCCGAGGGTGATCGTGTTGTTGTATCCTCCGGCGCTGATGTGGTCGGCGCCATTACCGGCGGTGATCGTGGCGTTGCCTTGGCTTCCGCTTACCGTGTAGCTTTGATTGTCGAGGGTGAGCGACTGGTTGTAGGCCGACATCGAAATGCTGGTTGGCGATCCGGCAGAGGCTGACGCAGGTGCATACTCGCCCGTGTTGACCCCGGTAATGGTGCTGCCGGAGGTTGTCGTCACCGCAATGCTCCCGCCGACCGAGAAGGTCTCGCCCGCGGGCTTGGCCACATGCACAGTGTAGTTGCCCGGGGTCACGCCCGCGAAGCTGTAGGCGCCGGTGCTGCCGGTGGTCGTGGTTGCGATGACGGTGGCGCCGTTCAGCAGCTGCACGGTTTGTCCGGCGAGACCGCTGTCGCCAGCGTTCTGAGTGCCGTTATCGTTCATGTCGCTGAACACGGTGCCGCTGATGGTGCTGGGCTGCGGTGCCACCGGAGCGGCGGTTGTAGCCCCTCCCGAAGCCACGATCTCGGGCAGCCCGTTGGCGCCGAAGGTCATCACGGATTGTGGTGCCGCAGCCACGTTTGCGTTGAAGGAAATGCCGGAGAAGCTCGATCCGGTGCCGTTAGTGAAAGGGTTGCCGCCGTTGAAGACGATGAGGTCATTGCCGCCGAGGTAGAGAGCCTCCTGGCCGTTGGGAAGCGTCTCCATCCGACCGCCCGTGTAGCCATAGATTTCCAGCTTGTCGGTTGCAGGATTGAAGGTGTTGTCCAGCACCTGCACGCCGTCGCCCTTCTGGTAGAGAACCGTGTCGGACGTGCCGGTGAGGCGCACCTCGCTACCGGTTGTGTAGCTCGACACCGAAGTGCCGGAGGCAGTGACGCTGCCCCCGCCGATGCCCCCGACAAGCAGGTTGTTGGCGCTACCGCCAGCCACTGTATTTTGGCCGGTGCCTCCAACGAGGTATGTGTTACCTTGCTCCCCCTGCAGGACACTGTTGCCGGTGCCCGCGAAGAGGAAGCCGCTTGCGGCGCCCTGTGTCTGGGCGTTGAGCGCGCCGACACTGGTGCCGATGTCTGTCGTTGCGCCCGAACCTTCCTCGATGATGTTGGCGCCGCTACCCAGAATAACGACGTTGTTGCCGCCGCTCCCGGTATGGACGTTGTCGTTGCCGGAGCCCACGATGACGCCGGAGCCGAGGTTGCCTGAGTACGCTTGGCCAGAGCCGATCACCGTTGGCGTTGTGCCGGCAAAATTGCCGTTGAGGACGAGGCCGGCATTGGCCCCGGCGGTTGTGGCGTTGGCCGTTACGGTAAATGCGTTGGTGAGCCCGGTAGTTGCGTTCACGTCGCTGTCCAGCAGCGGGTTTCCGCTAGCGTGTTCTGCGGTCGAGAAGGACATCCCGGCCGGGGCGACGACCTGCACGGTGTAGGTCCCCGGCGTGACACCGGTGAAGCTGTAGGCGCCGGTACTGCCGGTCATCGTGGTGGCGACGACGGTGGTGCCGCTCATCAGCTTGACGGTCACGCCTTCCACGCCCGGATCGCCGACGTGGTAGGTTCCATCGGCTTGTCCGTCGAAGAAAACCATGCTGGAAATGGTTCCCAAGCCGGGCTGATACTCGCCTGCATTGACGACGTTGGTGCCATCTGACGCGACAGTGACCGTCGCTATGCCGGTGGCGGACACGCCGCTGTTTGGCAGCGTCGTGCTCTGTCCGGTCGGCGAGAAGGTGTCGCCGGCGATCTTGACCACCTCCACGGTGTAGCTGCCCGGCGTCACGTTCGCGAAGCTATAGCTGCCGGTGGCGCCGGTGGTCGTCGTGGCGATGACCGTGGTGCCGTTGAGGAGCGATACGGTTTGGCCGGCGAGGCCGCTATCGCCAGCTTCCTGGACGCCATCGGCGTTCGCGTCATTAAACACGGTTCCGGAGACGGTGCCGGCCTGATACTCGCCGGCGTTGACCGTCGCGGTGCCGCCCGAGGCCACGGTCACCGTGGCCGCGCCGCTCGCCGAGACCATGCTGTTGGGCAGCGTGCCCGCCGGCGAGAAGGTCTCGCCCGCAGCCTTGACCACCTCCACCGTGTAGCTGCCGGGCGTCACGTTGGCGAAGCTGTAGGCGCCGGTGCTGCCCGTCGTCGTCGTCGCGATGACCGTCGTGCCGTTCATCAGCTGCACGGTCTGGCCCGCGAGGCCGGTGATACTCGCCGGACCGTCGCGTGCCGCCCGAGGCGACGGGATGCCGTTGGGCAGCGTGCCGGCCGGCGAGAAGGTCTCGCCCGCCTTGACCACCTCCACCGTGTAGTCGTGACGTGAACACGGTGCCGGTGACGGTGCCGGCCTGATACTCGCCGGCGTTGACCGTCGCCGTGCCGCCCGAGGCGACGGTGACCGTGGCCGCGCCGCTCGCCGAGACCATGCTGTTGGGCAGCGTGCCTGCCGGCGAGAAGGTCTCGCCCGCAGCCTTGACCACCTCCACCGTGTAGCTGCCGGGCGTCACGTTCGTGAAGCTGTAGGCGCCGGTGTTGCCGGTCGTCGTCGTCGCGATGACCGTGGTGCCGTTCAGCAGCTGCACGGTCTGGCCGGCGAGGCCCGGTTCGCCGGCCGAGGTGCCGGTGCCGGTGAGGTCCGTGAACACGGTGCCGGTGACGGTGCCGGCCTGATACTCGCCGGCGTTGACCGTCGCCGTGCCGCCCGAGGCGACGGTGACCGTGGCCGCGCCGCTCGCCGAGACCATGCTGTTGGGCAGCGTGCCCGCCGGCGAGAAGGTCTCGCCCGCGGCCTTGACCACCTCCACCGTGTAGCTGCCGGGCGTCACGTTCGCGAAGCTGTAGGCGCCGGTGCTGCCGGTCGTCGTCGTCGCGATGACGGTGGTGCCGTTCAGCAGCTGCACGGTCTGGCCAGCGAGGCCCGGCTCGCCAGCCGAGGTGCCGTGCCGGTGAGGTCGGTGAACACGGTGCCGGTGACGGTGCCGGCCTGATACTCGCCGGCGTTGACCGTCGCGGTGCCGCCCGAGGCGACGGTGACCGTGGCCGCGCCGCTCGCCGAGACCATGCTGTTGGGCAGCGTGCCCGCCGGCGAGAAGGTCTCGCCCGCAGCCTTGACCACCTCCACCGTGTAGCTGCCGGGCGTCACGTTCGCGAAGCTGTAGGCGCCGGTGCTGCCGGTCGTCGTCGTCGCGATGACCGTCGCGGTGGTGCCGTTCAGCAGCTGCACGGTCTGGCCGGCGAGGCCCGTTCGCGAAGCTGTAGGCGCCGGTGCTGCCGGTGGTCGTCGTCGCGTTCGCTGCACGGTCTGGCCGGCGAGGCCCGGTTTCGCCGGCCGAGGTGCCCGTGCCGGTGAGGTCCGTGAACACGGTGCCGGTGACGGTGCCGGCCTGATACTCGCCGGCGTTGACCGTCGCCGTGCCGCCCGAGGCGACGGTGACCGTGGCCGCGCCGCTCGCCGAGACCATGCTGTTGGGCAGCGTGCCCGCCGGCGAGAAGGTCTCGCCCGCGGCCTTGACCACCTCCACCGTATAGCTGCCGGGCGTCACGTTCGCGAAGCTGTAGGCGCCGGTGCTGCCGGTCGTCGTCGTCGCGATGACGGTGGTGCCGTTCAGCAGCTGCACGGTCTGGCCAGCGAGGCCCGGCTCGCCAGCCGAGGTGCCCGTGCCGGTGAGGTCCGTGAACACGGTGCCGGTGACGGTGCCGGCCTGATACTCGCCGGCGTTGACCGTCGCGGTGCCGCCCGAGGCGACGGTGACCGTGGCCGCGCCGCTCGCCGAGACCATGCTGTTGGGCAGCGTGCCCGCCGGCGAGAAGGTCTCGCCCGCAGCCTTGACCACCTCCACCGTGTAGCTGCCGGGCGTCACGTTCGCGAAGCTGTAGGCGCCGGTGCTGCCGGTCGTCGTCGTCGCGATGACCGTGGTGCCGTTCAGCAGCTGCACGGTCTGGCCGGCGAGGCCCGGCTCGCCAGCCGAGGTGCCCGTGCCGGTGAGGTCCGTGAACACGGTGCCGGTGACGGTGCCGGCCTGATACTCGCCGGCGTTGACCGTCGCCGTGCCGCCCGAGGCGACGGTGACCGTGGCCGCGCCGCTCGCCGAGACCATGCTGTTGGGCAGCGTGCCTGCCGGCGAGAAGGTCTCGCCCGCAGCCTTGACCACCTCCACCGTGTAGCTGCCCGGCGTCACGTTCGTGAAGCTGTAGGCGCCGGTGTTGCCGGTCGTCGTCGTCGCGATGACCGTGGTGCCGTTCAGCAGCTGCACGGTCTGGCCGGCGAGGCCCGGTTCGCCGGCCGAGGTGCCCGTGCCGGTGAGGTCCGTGAACACGGTGCCGGTGACGGTGCCGGCCTGATACTCGCCGGCGTTGACCGTCGCCGTGCCGCCCGAGGCGACGGTGACCGTGGCCGCGCCGCTCGCCGAGACCATGCTGTTGGGCAGCGTGCCGGCCGGCGAGAAGGTCTCGCCCGACAGCGCTGTTACCTGGACGGTATAGCTTCCCGGCGAAACGCCGGTGAAGCTGTACGCGCCTAAAGAGTTGGTCGTCGTGGTGGCAATGACGGTCGTGCCGTTCATCAGTTTGACGGTTTGGCCAGCAATGCCGGCGTCATTTCCGTCGTCAGTGCCGTCCGCATTGAGATCATTGAACACAACACCGGACACACTGGCGCTGCCGTGAAGACCGGCGTTGACCGTTGCCGTCGCTCCGTTGGCGACTGTCACGGTCTTTGTGCCCGCACTCGAAACGGTACTGTCGGTGAGTGTGGTGCTGGACCCGGTTGGCGAGAACGTATCGCCGGTCGGATCGACCACCTGCACCGTATAGGTGCCGGCAGCCTGGTCGGTGAACGTATAAGTGCCAGTGGCGTTCGTCGTTGTCGTGGCAATGACGAGGCCGACTGCGTTCTGCAGATTGACCGTGACGCCGGAAACGCCGGCTTCAGCCGATTCGCGAACACCGTCGGCATTACTGTCGGCGAAAACGGTGCCCGTGATGGTCGCTGGCTGATAGACGATGCCGGCGCTTTCGTCGCCCACTGACTGTCCTGAGGCGAGCGTCACCGGGGCCGTCGTGCCGGTCGTGGGGTTCACTTCCGATGTTGGCGTAAGGTTGGTCGTGTATTGCCCGGCCGCGACGTACACGTCATCGACCAGCACATCCTTGGAGGTGAGGGTCGACCCTGGATCACCGGATTTATACGTGAAGGTGAGCGTGACGGAGCCGGTCGTCGAAGCCGTGTAGAGGTCGGCGAAGTGGGTCCACGTGCCAGGCGTCAGGATCGTCCCGGACGTGGAGCCCGCGGTCACGATCGGCACGCCGTTGATGGATGCGGTTAGCGAGAAGAAGCCCGGGTTGTTTTCGCCAGGCAGCGTTTCATCGAGGTCGAATCCGACCTCGTACGTGGTGCCGGCCGTCACCGATATCGTCTGAGACAGGGTCTCTATCGCCCCGTCATCAACGAAATACGCAGCCGTTCCGGCGGCCGTGGTCGATGCCGTGGAGTAATAGGGGCTGACGTTGTCTACTGAAGGTGTACCCGCGTAGTTGTCTGTCTGATAGTTCTTGGGCGTGCCGTAGGCGGCCGCGTTCGCCGAGTAGACGTAGAGCTCGGGACCTGCACCGGGCCCTGAACCGTAGGGAGTGGCAGAGGTGTTCGAGCTTTCGGTCCAACCCGAGAAAAAGCTTGATGTGCCAATCGAGTTGAACTGGCCATTGGTGATGAGATTGGGAGCGCTCGGGCTGACCGTGCCGCCGGTCGGCTGCGGTGTCGCGTTGCTGCCCGTCACCGAATACGTGGAGCCTGTCGGCGCGACGACGTGTGCCGAATAGGTTCCCGGAGCCAAGTTGCTGAAGGTATAAGTACCGTTCGACCCCGTGGTTGTTGTCGACACGACGGCGCCGCTCGCGTTCAGAAGCTGAACCGTGGTGCCTGATATTCCGGTATCGGCGTTGTCCTCCAGACCGTCATCGTTGCTGTCGGCGAAGACCGTGCCGCTGAAGGTTGCTGGCACATAAAGGCCTGCATCCTGATTGGTGACGGTTGTCGCGGCACCAAGAACGATGGGACTTGCGCTTTGGCCGGACGTCCCGACCGTCGTATTCGTGTAACTTGTGGAGCTGCCGACCGGTGAGAAGGTATCGCCGGAAGGCGCCACGACGCTGACGCGATAGGTCCCGGCCGGGAGAGCCGAGAACGCATAGTTCCCGCTCGCGTCCGAGACGGTGTTTGCAACCAAACTATAAGTATTCGTAGCCGTATTCAGCTTCAGCAGGTCTACTACAACACCTGATACGCCGGCATCTGCGGCTTCAAGACTGCCGTCGCCGTTCTGGTCCAGGAAAATGTTGCCGCTGATCGAAGACCCAGTCATCTGCACTCTCTCCCTCCCCGCAACCCTCTCCAGCATCCGGGAGGTCGAGGAGCTGCTATCCAATTGATCGGACGACGCCAGCCATCCGGCTTTCTCTAGACCAGATGGTGAGCGTCTTCTACTCAAAAGGATTACCAAGATTAAGCCCTATTTGGGGCTCTACGTTGTCTCCGGTCAGGATGAGTGCGCATCTGTTATTGAGATTGGGCGTCAGAACCTTCGCATCGCGGAACTCGGGAAACACGGGCGAAGGACGGCCTGAGCGGGCGCATGGAGTGCCGGTCCGTCATTAAACGCGTCAGCGGCTGATGTTGACTTATCCTCAGACTTATCAACATGCTGTGGACATTTAGGTACTATACTTTTGGCTACAACTTATACGCGCGTCACTTTTGACACGTCTTCGTAAGACCAAGTTTATGAACTCAGCGCTGTTGTGCTGGCATCGGACCGCACTCAGCCTCAGCTTTTCCAGTGCACATCGCCAGACTACCCATTAAGACGGCGCCCGCGCAGTTATCCACAATTTTGTTGATACCCCTGAGGATAAGCCTGTGGACAATGGCGTTGAACTAGTTGCCTCGCTTGAGCTCTACTCAAGTTGCTGACCCACCCGGGGATTTGCGCTCACACGGTCCTGCCCTCACGAGGTTGCGAAGGCGACGGCGCTCGGTGGCCAGCTTCCGCACTCTAGATGGGAGGTTGCAAGCGCCACGACCTTTCTGAGGGAGGCACGGCAATCCGAACTACAGGACGCCGTTTGAAGGAGAACAACGCGGCGTATCTCCTGAAGTTGAGCCCGATTCCAAGTGTTGAAGCCCTTTTTGAGGTGCCTTAGGCCGCAATTACCTAGACCGAAAGCACTCGTACTAAATGCCTACTTATGATTGATCGGCAAGATCATATTCTGATCTGGTTCCTGCCCAAGCAGGTTTCGGAAACTCGGATACAACTTTTGGTCGAGGCAATGAACACTCTGACGGTCAGACTGCCCCGTTGCCCTGACATACGGCGCCTGCCGGCGGCGATCGTTGCTGTTGATCGTTAACTCTAAATAAAGCCGTGCCGCGGTAGTCGCGTAGTAGGAGCAAAAACATATGATCGACCTCGCGCTGACCACTGCGCGCTTAGCCATCGGCGCGGCTGCGGTCGCGGCTGAGGACCGCGCTGACGATCGTCTAAACAACCCGGGGCGCCGTCTAAGCGCCCTGCATGAGGCCGATCGGCTGTGGAAAGAGGCGCTCGGCTACCTTGGAGATGAAGCTGACCACTGGAGCCTGAGAAGTGTGAGGTGACGACCGCACCCATCAGCCCCGGCGGGTTCGATATTCAAGCAACGGTCTGATCGTGCCGTGGGGCGATCACTGCTCGCACATGACGAACACAGAGGGCCCTCGAGGCTGCCGCCGGCCGTGGACGGACGAAGGGCACACTTTCGTCCGTCGGCTCCCGTCAGGTGGCGCCGACACGCGCCGCTTGAAGCCGGCTGTTTTTTCGCCTTCTTGCCATCCACTCGCGGAACGGTTCGTCATACAGCCGGAGAAAACCCCAGGAGACCGCCAGCGAAAGCAAAATTGCCAAACACATTGGCACGAACGGCCCAATGCGAATGTGGGACATCTTATAAGCCATGTCGACCGTTCGAAGAACCGACATGTGCAAGATGTAGAGTGGGTAGGAGCCTCGCCTCGAGATGTGACAGAGCCGGAGCGAAAACGCGCCGACATGTGCCCTGGAACCGAAACAGACAATGACGGGGAACACGATCAGCACGGCCGCCATATCGTAGACCCAGCGTGTCGAGCCATGGAAAAAGAACACGATTGCTAAGCCAAGCGCCAGCATGGGGAACGGTATGGACGGGAATCTCTCGAACAGCTTCAGCCGCCAGATGGCAACACCGAGCGAGAACGGCACGGATACCCGGACGAAGCCCGCCAGGAACGAATCCGGGCCTACATAGCCAAGGCAACTTAGGGTGCCAAACTGCATGGCGACGACTGTCAGAGCGACTATCGCCAGCCCCAGAAGCACGAATGCCGACATGCGTCCGATCCGGCGGATTGGAGAGGCATAGACGCCGTTGGCCACGAATTCGAAGAAGAGCGACCAGATCGGATTGTCGATCGGGTAGGAGGCAAGCCCATACAACAGCCCGACAGGAAGCAGCGAAAGCGACAGCACCGTCAGAACAACAGCCTCTGTGATCATCCCGGTCTGGAGCAGAACCTGACGCCCCAGAAAGACCAGCCCGGCAACGAGCACACCGACGAACAACATCGGATAAAGACGGTTAAGTCGCAGGCGCATAAACCCGGACCACGACAGGCCCTGGTCTAATCGGCTGCTGTATGCGTAGGCGATAACGAAACCGCTCAGGATGTAAAAGAAATCAACGACCAAATACGATGATGTGTCATCGGTATAGGATTTGAAAAGGCCGTTTGCATGAGCAAACACAACCCCCAGAGCGGCAATACCCCGGAGCCCGTCAAGGCCCTCGAATTGGGAAATGTTTCGCCGTTGAATGACCACCTCCATTGCTTGTAAGCAATGACCTGAAGCGTACGCTTGCTGGATCAACGCTTTGTTACCGTCGCGGCTTACTAGATTGGAATTGTAACAGCGTGAAACCTAGCTAAAGAAGGCATGCCAGTTCCACTGCGTGATATCTTTAGACGTCCCGATCCATTTCGCACGTAATTGGTCACAAAGCGCTTAGACCCACTGGCCAGTTTCAAGCGACATTGGCAAGTTGGTCCTTAAGAACCCGACATGTTGAGCCACCAGCGCTCACGTCATGTAATCCTTTCGGTCCTGCTGCCGGTCACTCTTGCGGTCGAACCGTTCAAGGGGCAGGGATGATTTCATCCGCTTGGATAGCTGAAGCAAATCCGCTTGCGCCCTTGCCGGGAGAGACGGGGCTGGATCATGGCGCCACCGCTGGTCTGGCGCCCTGCACCCTGGTGTCATCAGCAACCACCGGCTCGGCCAGTTCATGCAAACGCGGGAACCCTTGCCGCCCGCACATTTGCGCCTGAAGCGGAAGGTGCGTTACCTAACACCCTGGGTTTGGACGAATATAGATGTTTGATCTGCTGTGGCGCGGCGCCGTCATCGGTGTTGGCGGCACCATTCTGATGGACATCTGGGCCTTCGCGCTCGCTCGCATGCCCGGGGAGAGCATGCCAAACTGGGCGCCTGTCGGCCGCTGGTTCTTCCATCTGCGCCGGGGCACGGTATTTCACCCGAGCATCGGTGCCGCAGAGCCCTACGAGAGGGAACTGGCGCTCGGCTGGATCTGCCATTACCTGGTCGGCATTCTCTACGGGATGATCCTGGTGCTCATCATGGGAGCGGCCTGGCTTGCCCGGCCCACGTTTCTGCCGGCCTGGATTTTCGCCATCGTCACCATCGCCGCCGGGTGGTTCCTGCTACAACCCGGATTGGGTATCGGGTGGGCGGCATCCAAGACCCCAAACCCCACAAAAGTGCGGGCGCTCGGCCTGGTTGCGCATACCTTCTTCGGCATTGGGCTCTACGCCACTGCCGTCCTCCTCCGCAGCACCTGACGTAGGGGCTCTTCGTTCTCTTAAAAAAGGCACCTCTTGCTGCTGGGCACATAGAATCAAGTGAAACACGCGCTCTTTTTGCTCGAAGATTCGAAAACCCGGCTCCCTTCAGCATTATGATTCATGTGTCCCGGCTGGATAACAGCGCGCCAAACTTCCTAAATCCGTCGCAAAACCATACAAGGCTCCAATGAGCCTGAACCGTAAGCAAAGCCCAGCCCTTGCCCCGTCCGTCAGCCCGGCGGTGCCATTCCTCGACCTCAGCGCCCAGCAGGCCCGCATCGGCCCCGAGATGCGGCGGCGCATCGACGCCGTCCTCGCCCACTGCCAGTTCGTGCTGGGGCCGGAGGTCGCCGAACTTGAAACCGAGCTCGCCCGCCGCGCCGGCGCCGGCCACTGCGTCTCGGTCAGCTCCGGCACCGATGCTCTGCTCATCGCCATGATGGCCGAGGAGATCGGCCCCGGTGACGCTGTCTTCCTCCCCGCCTTCACCTATACGGCGACCGCTGAGGTGCCGCTGCTCCTCCGCGCCACGCCCGTGTTCGTCGATATCGACCCGCGCACCTTCCAGATGGATGTCGCCGATCTCGAAACCCGCATCGCAGCAGTCCGGGCCGAAGGGCAGTTGCGCCCACGCGCCATCATCGGCGTCGATCTCTTCGGACAGCCGGCGGATTGGCCTGCGCTTGCCGAGGTCGCCCGGCGGCACGGCCTGTTCACCATCGACGACTGCGCCCAGGCCTTCGGCGCCGCGCTGCACGGCCGCCCGCTCGGCACTCAGGCCGACAGCACCGCGATCAGCTTCTTTCCCTCGAAGCCGCTCGGCGGTTACGGCGACGGCGGCGCGCTGTTCACGGAATCCGCCGAGCGCGCCGCGCTCTACCGCAGCCTTCGCACCCATGGCGAGGGCCGCCTCCGGTATGACGTGCAGCGCATCGGCATCAATGGCCGGCTCGACACTCTGCAGGCCGCCATTTTGCTCGCCAAGCTCACCGTATTCGACGCCGAGATCGAGGCTCGCGAACGCGTGGCGCGTCATTACGACCGGCGGCTCGCAAATCTGCTGCAAACGCCTGTCCGCGTGCGTGACAGCACAGCCGCCTGGGCGGTCTACGCCGTGCTGCTGCCGGACGGCGTGACGCGGGACCGCGTGCAGGCCGCCTGCAAGTCGCACGGTATCGCGACCGGCATCTACTATCCGAAGCCGCTTCATCATCAGCCGGCCTATGCGGAGCACCATCGGGGCGGCAGCCTCCCCATCTCCGAAGATGTCGCGACGCGGATCATGGCGCTGCCCATCCACCCGGATCTGACCGAAGAGCAGCTTGATCATGCCTGTGACGTGGTGGCGGGCGCGATCGCGCAGCCTGCGTTCGTCTAGGGCGCGGACGAACACGGACATGGCCCCTCCCGCCTTTTCACGAGACAGCAGCGGCTCACGGCGGGAACTCTTCCCCGAAATAGCCCCTTATGGCTCCGGCTATCTCGCCAGGAGCGCGGGTCATTCAATGTATTGGGAACAGGCGGGCAACCCCCGCGGCCTGCCGGCGCTGTTCCTTCACGGCGGTCCCGGCGCGGGTGCGGGCTCCGTCCATCGCCGGTTCTTCGACCCACGCCTCTGGCGGGTCGTGCTGTTCGACCAGCGCGGCGCCGGACGGTCCCGTCCGCTCGGCGGCCTGGACGACAACACCACCGCCCATCTCGTCGCCGATATCGAGGCTTTGCGCAGCCAACTCGGTATCGAGCGCTGGCTGCTGTTCGGTGGTTCCTGGGGCTCGACGCTCGCCCTCAGCTACGCTCAGGCGCACCCGGAAAGAGTGACGGCCTGCGTGCTGCGCGGCATATTCCTCGGGCGCGACAGCGAGGTCGATTGGTTCCTCCAAGGCGTACGGGCCGTCTTCCCGGATGCCCATGACCAGTTCCTGGGCTACCTGCCGGAGGCCGAGCGCGGCGACGTGCTCAGCGCCTACCGCCGCCGTCTGAACGATCCGGACCCGCGCGTGCATGGCCCCGCCGCCCGCGCCTGGTCGGTGTATGAGGGATCCTGCAGCACGCTGCTGCCGCACCCGGAGACGGTCTCCACCTTCGCACGCGACCGGGCGGCTCTGGGGCTCGCGCGCATCGAGGCGCATTATTTCGCGCATCACCTGTTTCTGCCGCCCGAGGGGCTACTCGCCCATATGCCCCGCATCCGACACATCCCGGCCGAGATCGTGCAAGGCCGCTACGATATGGTGTGCCCGCCGCAGAGCGCCTTCGAACTCGCCGCCATCTGGACGGAGGCGCGGCTGACCGTCATCCCGGATGCGGGCCATTCGGCTTTGGAGCCTGGCACGCGGGCGGCCTTGCTGGCCGCGCTCGACCGGTTCGCGACGCCCTGACCGCCGCGTGACGACACCGGATCGTCACATTTCGTCCCTTCGCAGTTGGCTAGCTTTGCCGATGGCGAGGAGAAGACCTGGATGGTGGACTTGGAAATAAAGCTTAGCCGGCGCATGGCGCTGGCAGGGATCGCGGCGGCGGCGATTGCGAGCCCCGGCGCTGAAGCCGAAAGTACCCTGGCCGGCACGACCCCCACCGCGCCGGCAACGGAGACGGCGCATGGCACCGTGTTCGAGGACAGCGACGGCAGCGGACGCCGCCAGTCTGGTAGCGCGGGCGTGCCGGACGTCATGGTCTCCAACGGGCGCGACGTCGTGGTCACCGATGCCGCCGGCCACTGGACGCTTCCGGTCCGTGAGGGCGATTCCATTTTCGTCATCAAGCCGACCGGCTGGATGACGCCGCTCGCTCCCGATACCCACCTGCCGAAGTTCAGCTACATCCATGAGCCGAAGGGCACGCCGGCGAGCCTCGGGTTGCGTTACCCCGGTATCGCACCGACAGGCCCCTTGCCCGCCAGCATCGACTTTCCGCTCCGCCGCCAGACGGAGCCGGCGCGCTTCAACGTCGTGCTGTTCACCGATCCGCAGCCCGAAAGCCTCAACGAACTGAGCTACGTGCGGGACG
The DNA here is from genome assembly GCF_965199065.1 of Acidisoma sp. Classification (NCBI taxonomy): domain Bacteria; kingdom Pseudomonadati; phylum Pseudomonadota; class Alphaproteobacteria; order Acetobacterales; family Acidocellaceae; genus Acidisoma; species Acidisoma sp. The sequence continues at coordinate 107,154 of NZ_CBDAQN010000003.1, forward strand.
ATGTTGTGGCGCAGGCCGTCGGCATCAGTGCGAGCTTCGGCATCACCACCGGCGACATCATGTTCGATGACCTATCCGCCTACGAGCGCAGCAACAGGATCGTCGGCACGCTGGGCCTGCCCTGGTATAATTGCTGTGGCAATCACGACATGAACTACGAGGCGCCCGACAACAGGTTCTCGCGCGAGACCTACAAGGGCGTCTATGGCGCCCGCTACTCCGCCTTCCAGTACGGCCGCGTCACCTTCTTCCTGCTCGATAACGTCGAGTACCTCGGCAACCACAAGTACCAGGGGCATTTCGGCCCGGATCAGCTGGGTTTCATCCGCAACGTGCTGGCGAAGGTGCCGCCGGACCAGCTTGTCGTGTTGTGCATGCATATCCCGCTGCGCACCCTCGCCGGGAACACGCCGAACAACGCATCGGTTGACTGGCAGGAGTTCCTCGGCGTGATCGCCGGGCGCTCCGCCACCGTCAGCTTCAGCGGCCACACCCACACCAACGAGCACCATTATCTGACGGCCGCAAACGCTCCGGCATCGGTGTTGCCGCATCATCACCACGTGCTATCGGCGGTATCGGGCAGTTGGTGGAGCGGACCCTTCGATGTCCGCGGCATCCCGGTGGCGCTCGCCTCGGACGGTGCGCCGAACGGGTTCCATGTTCTGTCGATCGACGGCGCTGCCTACACGACGCGGCTCTACCCGGCGCATGATCCCAAGCAGTCGCAGATGCGGATCGTGCTCGATACCGGCGTCCACGATACCGATCCGGAGGTGCTGAAGGAGTATATGCCTGGACAGCTTCTCGGCGGCCCCATCAGCGCCGCGGCGGCGGGATCCACGCGCCTCCTTGTGAACTTCTACGATGGCGGACCCAAATCCTCGGTCGGCTTCCTCATTGGCGCGGGGACGACCTGGGTGCCGATGCAGCGCGTCGAACGGCTCGACCCGTTCGTGCAGGACGTTTACGCTCGCAACCGCGCGGTGACGAAGCCCTGGGTGTTTCCGGGCAAATCGAGCCACGTCTGGCAGGCCGCGCTGCCGGCCGACCTTGCTCCCGGCACCTACGGTATCCGCGTGCAGGGCACCGACGAATATGGCCGGCAACATGAGAGCATGCTGGTTCTGGAAGTCACAGCCTAAGGCGACCTACGCTGCGACCCGGTCCGCCGCGTCGGCGCCACGGGAACCCATCGGCTTCTCGGGGCCTTCCGTCGTATCCTTGGCCGTTTGGTGTTCCATCTCGGCATCGAGTTCGGCGCCGACGAGCACGACCGTCGCCGACAGCCAGAGCCAGGTCATGAAGCCGACCGCCGCCCCCAAGGTTCCGTACGTCTTGTTGTAGCTGCCGAAATGGGCCGTGTAGTAGGAGAAGGCGACGGAGACGATCAGCCAGCCGATGGTGGCTGCCGCGCTGCCCCATGTCACCCAACGCCAGCGCGCCTTGGCCCGGCAGGGACCATAGCGGTAGACGAGGCTGAGGAAGACGCCGAGGCCCACGAGCAGCACCGGCCAGCGCACCAGGTCCAGCACCAGTTTCGCTCCGGAGCCAATGCCGACGAAGCTGAGGATGGCCGGCAACGCCACGACACCGCCGATCGCGACCATGAGGAACAGGATGCTTCCGATCGTGAAGATCATCGCGATGACGGTCAGCCTGATGAAGCTGCGCGTCTCGTTTTCGTTATAGGCGACGTTGAGGGCGCTGAACAACGCCTTGATGCCGGAGGTCGCACTCCAGAGCGAGGTTGCGAGCCCGATCGCCAGCCCGAGGCCGAGCGCCTTGTGCGGGCTGGAGGCGAGGGATTTCAGCTGCCCGGTGATGATGTCCATGCCGCCACCGGGCACGACGCCCTTGATGCCAGAGATGGTGTCGGAGAGCGTGCGTGGGTCGGCGATGAGCCCATACAACGAGACCAGCATGGCCAACGCCGGAAACAGGGCCAGCAGCGAGTAGAACGTCATGGCAGCCGCCTGCGCCAGCAAACCGTCCTGCATGACGGCATTGCCCGTGCGCTTCAGTATCTGCCACCAGCCCTTCGGCGGAATGTCGCTCGGCTTGTCGGCGCCGCGGCCAGGTGCATCGGGCGCTACGACGTCGTGGTCGTCCCGGGCGCCCTGTGGTCCGGTTCCAGTGCCCACGCCGGGACCGTTGCCTGCCAGTGGGCCGCGCTTGACCGGGCCGACGTTCGGTTGCTGGTCCGGGCTCGTCCCCTGGGACCTGTTCAACCCTGAAAGCGCCATTCCAATCAGGATCGTCGCCCCGGCTGCCGCCGATGCACGTGTGGCCCGCTGCGCGATACCGGTCATGAAGGATGCTCTCGCCGTCTGCGTTAAGGCGCTGATGTACGGCTGTTGCCGGAGCCAACCCGCGGGTCGGCTTGGCTTCCGGCGTCTGAGGCACTGCCCACGGCCGCGCGATCATGCCCTCCAGCCGTGGCGGCACCGGCGATAAAGAGCTTTGCTTTGGTCGCCATGTTTCCGGATCCTAAATTGTGCTCTAGATTGCGCGTTATTGGCGATTTCGGCCTGTATCTGCGGAATGCTAGGGGTAGCGTCACGTTTTTGCGGCGCAACGCCCCCAAGCTGCACCGCCACGCGAAGGAGACCCGCTTCATGGATAGTCCGATTTTCGAACTCCCGACGCCGCCCGGACCTCATCATGAGGAGACGGCGCAGTCGGTCCGTGAGGATCTCGCCGCCGCCTACCGGCTCATCGCTCATTTCGGCATGACCGACACTGTCTATACCCATCTCTCTGCACGGCTCCCGGGTCCTGGCAACCGCTTTCTCGTCAATCCCTACGGCCTGCTGTTCGAGGAAATTACGGCGAGTTCGCTGGTCGAGGTCGATGCCAACGGCGAACCCGCGCAGGAGACGCGTTGGCCAGTCAACCCCGCCGGCTTCGTCATTCATTCCGCACTTCATATGGGCAGGCCGGATGCACACTGCGTCATGCATACCCACACTCTCGCCGGGATGACCGTCGCGGCTCAGCAGGGTGGCCTGCTGCCGCTCAATCAGATCAGCATGGAGTTCCTCGATCAGGTGGCGCTCCACGACTATGAGGGCGTCGCCGATGACGACAACCTCAGCGAGCGGGACCGGCTGGTGCGCGATCTTGGCCCATCCCGCCATTGCATGATCTTGCGGACGCATGGGTTGCTGACGGTCGGCGCTACTGTCGCCGAGGCCTTCTACTGGATGTATTACCTGGAGCAGGCCTGCCGCATTCAGGTGTCTGCGCAGTCGACCGGGGCTCCGCTCTCCATCCCTTCGGAGGCCGTGCAGCGGCGGACCATGGCGCAGTTCACTCACGGCCCGGACCATGGGTGGCTCGTCTGGCAAGCCCTTCGCCGCAAGATGGATCGGGAGCAGCCGGACTATCGCCTCTAGACGCGCGCAGGCCGGGAAACCCTCTTCCCAAGCGACCCGGCTAGTAAAACGACCAGTGGCCAATGCTTCGCAAAGCATTGGCAAGTCGCGGCGGCCCGCGTTTGAGGTCAACTGAGACTTCCAGAAAAGACGTGCGCCGCCCCAACTTCTGTGGAACATTTGTTCGAGCGGTTCTAGAAGTCTGACGACACTTCACGTTTCTCGAGTTGGAAGAGGCTGTATGCAATATGTACCACCGCTTCGCATCTTGGCGGATGCCGGAAGCGTTGAGCGTTCCGACAGCCGGATAACATTGCCGCTGGAATCCTTCTACGCCATCTTGCGGGCGGCGTTCGAAGGGCCTGCCTTCGATCCGGACTGGTACCTCGCCACCTACCCGGATGTGGCGACCGCCATTGCCGACGGGGTCGTACCCGACGCTGTCACCCACTTCGTGCGGTTCGGCTATTTCGAGAACAGGCGGCCTCGCTCATTCGATATCGACGTTCGCTGGTACGAGGATGCTTATCAGGATGTCGCCGGCGCCATCCGGTCGGGCAGCGTCTCCGATGCGCGTTCGCACTTCAACACCAACGGATATTTCGAAGCGCGCGCACCGACTGCTGAGGCCGCTTCCGCTTTCGCAACGCTGCTGATGATCGCGGCAGCCCGCTCGGAGACCGCTGTAAAATCCGCTACGGCACCAAAACGTTCGCGCCGGTGACGCGGCCGCCGAGGATGACGACACAAACTTGATTGGGAGTAGCCGCCGCGGCAGCAAGGAATGATCAAGACAAGCGGTCCCCGCTCTGGGTCTGGTGGCGGTTGCTGGTCTGGCTTTGGCGATTGATCACGCAGCCGGGGTAATCAGCCGGTAATGCTCAGCGCGAGCGCCTCGGCGACGCGGATGCCGTCAACGCCGGCGGAGAGGATGCCGCCGGCATACCCCGCGCCCTCACCGGCCGGAAACAACCCCATCGTGTTCAGGCTTTGCAAGCCGGCCCCGCGGCCGATTCGCAACGGCGAGGAGGTGCGGGTTTCCACCCCGGTCAGCACGGCATCCTCCAGGGCGAAGCCGCGGATCTGGCGGTCGAAGGCGGGGATCGCCTCGCGAATGGCCGCTACCGCGTAATCCGGCAGGCAGGTGGAGAGGTCGGTCGGCGTCACGCCGGGCTTGTAGGAAGGCACAACCGTGCCGAGCGCAGTCGAAGGACGCCCCGCCATGAAGTCCCCCAGGCGCTGGGCGGGCGCGGCATAGGTGCTCCCGCCGGCCAGAAACGCCTGCCGCTCCCAATGGCGCTGAAAATCGATTCCTGCCAGCGGACCGCCGGGGTAATCGTCCGGGGTGATGCCCACGACGATGCCGGCATTCGCATTGCGCTCGGCCCGTGAATACTGGCTCATGCCATTGGTCACGACATGGCCGGGCTCGGAGGCCGCCGCCACCACCGTCCCGCCCGGGCACATGCAGAAGCTATAGACCGAGCGGCCGTTTCCGGCATGATGCACCAGCTTGTAGTCGGCCGCGCCCAGCAGCGGGTGGCCCGCCGCATCGCCGAAACGGCAGCGGTCGATCAGCGACTGCGGATGCTCGATACGGAAACCGATCGAGAACGGCTTTGGCGCCATCGCGACATTCCGCTCCGCCAGCATCGCGAAGCTGTCGCGCGCGCTGTGCCCGACGGCCAGCACAACCCGGTCGGCGGCAATGCGTTCGCCGTCGGCCAACATCACCCCCGTGACGCGCCGCGCGCCGGTTCCGGTCTCCTCGATGTCGAGGTCGGCGACGCGGCTGCCGAAGCGATACTCTCCGCCCAGCGCCTCAATCTGCGCGCGCAGGCTCTCCACCACGGTCACCAGCCGGAACGTGCCGATATGCGGCTTGCTGACATAGAGGATCTCCTCGGGCGCGCCGGCGGCGACGAACTCCGTCAGCACGCGCCTGCCGAGATGCAGCGGGTCCTTGATGCCGCTCCAAAGCTTGCCGTCCGAGAAGGTCCCAGCGCCGCCCTCGCCGAACTGCACGTTCGACTCGGGCGTAAGGACACCGCGCCGCCACAGCGCCCAGGTGTCCTTGGTCCGCTCGCGCACGACGCGGCCGCGGTCGAGGATGATCGGCCGGAACCCCATCTGGGCGAGCGTCAGCGCCGCCATAAGACCGCAGGGTCCCGCTCCGATCACGACCGGCCGCAGCTGAAGACCGGGGGGCGCATGCGTCACGAGGCGATAGCTCATATCGGGAGCTATCCCGACATGGCGGTTGCCGCCGAGGCGTGCGAGTACAGCCGCTTCATCGGCGACGCTCACGTCCACCGTATAGATGAGGGAGATCGCCGAGCGGCGGCGCGCGTCGTAGCCGCGGCGAACCACCTCATGGGTGATGAGATCGTCCGCGCCCACGCCAAGCCGATCGCGAATGGCGGCGAGCAGGGCCGCTGCGTCGTGGTCCAGGGGCAGCTTGATTTCCGTCAGGCGAAGCATCGCGTCCGCTTAGCAGAATCGGCTGGGACTCTGACCCCTCAGAATGGCTGCAGCAGACGCTCGATATAGTCGAGTTCGCTGGGCGTCAGGCTGCGGTCGCCCGCCTTGTCGCGTAGTTCCTGAAGGATGGCGCGCAGCCGGGCCTGGCCGGTGCCGTTCGGGATCGCGACATCGGCGCCGAGGCTTGTTCCCTGCCCGGAGGTCAGCGGCCGCCCAAGCGGATCCGTTTCCCCGTCGCCTTGCGAAAATCCGTCCTGCCCGCCCGGCTGCCCGCCCATCTGGTCACCAGGTTGCATGCCGCCGATCTGCATGGAACCCTGCCCATTCTGCTGAGAAAGGCGCTGCCCGAGCGCGTTGGCTGCCTGCTGCAGGCCCGCGATCGCCCTCTGCTGCGCCGCGCTCGCCCCGCCATCCTGGTTCGCCTGCAACTGCTGCACCGCCTGCCCCATCGCCCGCCCGGCGCCATCGATCGACGAGCCCAACCGTGAAGACAGAGCCGAGAGCGCCTGACGCAGCTGCGCCTGAGCCTGCGCGTCGCGGGCATCGCCAGCCGGATCGGGCGCATCGGCACCAGCGCGATGAGCCGAATGATCCAGGAGCTGTGCCTGGCTGCGCATCATCGACTGCAGAGCCGCGAGGTCCTTCATCGCCTGAGCGCGCGCCGCCGTTTGAGCCGGATCGGGCTTCACGACCCTTGCCTGCTCCAGCGCCTGGAGGCTTCGCTCGAGCGCCGCCAGTTCCTGCCGCATCGCCTGCACATCGCCGGCGTGGGCCGCCGCCTCCATGGCCCGCATCTCGCGCGCGAGCTGGGACAGGTCGAGCGACCGAGTGCCTGCTGGCGCACCGATGGCGCCGCCCTGCCGCTGCGCCATCTGCATCAGCGTGGAGAGATGTTGCAGAACGGCGGCCTGAACGGCCTGCATGAGGCGAGCCAGAGCGGCCGGCGTCGTCGATGGCGACCACAGCGCGTCCTTCAGCGCCGCATTCGCCTTGTCCAAGGCCTGCGCGGTGTCGGCGGCATCGCCTTGTTCGAAGTGCAGCGCTACCTGCCAAAGCTGATCAATGGCGTCACTCACGGCCGAAGGCGCAGGATCGTCCACCAGTCGCCAGCCTGTCGCCATCAACGGCAACGTAGCGTCGGACGGTTTGGCCGCCGCCACTGCCGCGGCTCCGGTCTCAAAAATGGCCTGCGCCGCGGCCGCCCGCGCGGCCGGATCCTGCGGCCGGGAGCTGAGCACCAGCGCCTTGCGGATTGCGATCACCGCCCTCGCCTGCGGGTCGGAGAAGCGCCGCTCCGGCAGCGTCAAACTAATCTCTGGCGATAGGCCCTGTAGGCCGCCGGCGTCGCGGTCGCCGAGCCGCATGGTGACGGGCAGGCCCGCCCAAGGGTTGGCGGTCAGATCCGCGACCTGAACGGCATCGATGGCAGGCGCCGGGCCGTCCGGCAGGGTGAGCGGCAGGGTCAAGGCCGGGTCCGCAGGATGGCCCACGAGTTGCGCCCGCATCTGCGCGGCGACGACGGCGTAGTTGTCCGTCGCATGCCATGCGAGCCGCAGGCTGGCGCTGCCCTGGTCCGGCCTGGGTTCCCCGGCAAAGGCGATGGTCGGCGGCCGATTGGCCGACACAGTCAGGCTCCAGCGGGCCAGCCTCTCGCCGCCTCCGCGCAAGATGAGCACACCGCTACGGGTCAGCACGCTATTCAGCTGGAAGCTATCCGCGTCCAGGCTGTGGAAGGCGGCATCAGCCCCGGCGAGCTTGGGCCTGCGATGCACACCGGAAACCGTCACCGTCAGGCGCGAACCGGCCGGCACGCTGAGCTCCGCGTCATGTCCTGGGAGCAGCAACGGGGCTCGGCCCGTATAATCGGGCGGCGTCACCCAGGCGGTCACCGAGGGTGGCGTTCCCGCGCCCCCCAGGAGCAACGCGAAATCGAAGGTCAGGGCGGAGCCGAGCCGCGCACGCGCAGCGGGGCCGGCGACCCAGGCGCAGACGATCAGGGCCGCGATCAGCCCGCCCCGAAACATGATGCGATCGCGCCGGGTCAGCCAGGGCCAGGGCAGACGCAGCCGCAACCGCTTGGCGGCGGTAAGGCTCCGCTGCCGATGGACCTGCCAGACTGCAAGGGAGGCCGCATCTGTCTGCGCGGGTGTATCCTCCAGCGCGGCGATCGGATCATGGGCCAGACCGGAAGCGGTCTGCAACCGATGCCTGGCCGCGGCATCATTCGGCCAGCGGACGCGCCAGACCGCGACGCTCAGCCAGATGATGGCCAACGCAATATCGCCCACCAGCACAACTGTGTTCAGCGGCCGGCCGAGGCGCTGCGGCAGTCCCAGCAGCGCCACGCAAACATAGGCGCCGAGGATGCCGGCCGGAGGCCATAGGATTGGCCAGATAGCCTCGAAGATGAGCAGCGCCATTGCTGCGCGCCGCCAGCGAGCGAGCCGGCGTGGCAGCCGGCCGCGCATTGGCCCGCCGGACTTTTTCAGTAGCTTGGGGCTGCCGCGTCCGAAAGCCATTCCGGCACCGTCTCCCGCGACCACAGCGCCGCGATATCCTGCCGGGGGCTGATCACCGCGTAGCGGTCGCCATCCACCAGGGCCGCCGCCGCCAAAGGCCGGGCGTTGTAGGTTGAACTCATCACCGCACCGTAGGCCCCGGCATCCAAGATCGCCACAACAGCTTCGGGGCCAAGCAGAGGCAGCATGCGGTCCCTCGCGAAGGTGTCACCGGTTTCGCAAACCGGCCCGACGACGTCGGCCGCCGTAACGGGTCCCGCGGAATCCATGGCGGAGACCGGGACGATCCCGTGCCACGCATCGTACATCGCCGGCCGCACGAGGTCGTTCATGGCCGCATCCAGCACGATGAAGCGCCGCGTTCCCGTCTGCTTTGCGAGGACGACGGAAGCGAGCAGCACCCCCGCCGGCGCCACCAGCCAGCGTCCGGGCTCCAGCATGAGATCGAGCCCGAGGCCGCCCAACGTCTCGGCCAGCGCCGCGGCGAAATCGCCAAGCGATGGTGCGGCCTCGGCGCCGTAGGGAATGCCGATGCCGCCGCCGCAATCGACGCGGGTAACCATGTGCCCGGAAGCGCGTAGCCGCTCCACCAGCTCACCCACCCTGCCGAACGCCGCGCGGAACGGCGCCATCGAGAGGATCTGACTGCCGATGTGGACGGCGAGGCCGAGCGCGCGCAGCCCGGGCAGGGTCGCCGCGTAGCCATAGACCGCCTCCGCCTCATCCCAGGCGATGCCGAACTTGTTCTCGGCGCGGCCCGTCGTGATCTTGGCGTGCGTCTCCGCATCCACGTCGGGGTTCACCCGGATGACGATGTCGACAACCCGCCCGGCCGCCTCGGCGACCGCCGAAAGCATGGCCAGTTCCTCGCGGCTCTCCACATTGATCTGCGCGATCCCTTCCGAGACGGCGAGGCGCAGGTCTGCCACAGTCTTGCCGACGCCCGAGAAGACGATGCGCGACGCCGGGATGCCGGCCTTCAGCGCGCGCTGGAACTCCCCGGCGCTGACGACATCGGCGCCCACGCCCTCCGCCGCCATGATGGCGAGGATGGCAAGATGGTCGTTCGCCTTCACGGCGTAGTGGATGTGGGCGTGGTCCAGCTTCGCGCCGCGGAGTGCATCGCCCAGCGCGGCCAGTCGTGCGCGGATGGTGCCGGCGCCATAGACCCAGCAGGGCGTGCCGAGGTCGCGGGCAATGGTGGCGAGCGCCACGCCCTCCAGCATCAGCCCGTCCGCCGGATCCATGGTTAAGTTCGGGCGGTCCGCGATCAGCGCCGCTATATCGGGTTCAGCACCCGGAAAAAGGCCCTCGTGATCGGCCATGAGCTATTGGGCCGGATACGGGAGCCGGTAGAGGATTTCCTTGTCGGGCGGCCCCGGCATCGAATTGGGGCCGACCTTCCCGCAGGCGGCCAAGCTCAACACGGCGGGAGCCAGAACGGCCGCCAGCAACAGAAGCCGGATCATGCCGCCTGCTCCGCATCCAGCAGCGCCCGCCAGCGTGCCGCTTCCTTCGCCACATTGGCGGGTGCGGTGCCGCCGAAGCTCGTCCGTGACGCGACGGAGGCCGTCACCGTCAGCACCCCGTAGACGTCCGCCGTTATGCCCGGTTCGATCGACTGCATGGCGCCGAGGTCGAGCGAGGCGAGATCGACCTCCCGCGCCTCGGCCAGGGCCACCAGCCTGCCGGTGACATGATGCGCCTGGCGGAACGGCAGCTTGAGCGTCCGCACGAGCCAGTCGGCGAGGTCGGTCGCGGTTGCAAAGCCCTGACCTGCCGCCACCGCCATCCGCCCGAGCTCGGGCATCAGATCGCGGACCATACCCTCGGTGGCGGCGAGGCAGAGGGCGAGCGTGTCCGCCGCCTCGAACACCGGCTCCTTGTCCTCCTGCATGTCTTTGCCGTAGGCGAGCGGCAGGCCCTTCATCACCGTCAGCAGGGCGACGAGCGAGCCGGCGATCCGTCCGGTCTTGGCGCGCACCAGTTCGGCCGCATCCGGGTTGCGCTTCTGGGGCATGATCGAGCTGCCGGTCGTGAAGGCGTCCGACAGCCGGATGAAGCGAAACGGCGCGCTGCACCAGATCACGATCTCCTCGGCGAGGCGCGACAGGTGCGTGGCGCAGATGGCGGCGGCGGCCAGGAACTCGAGCGCGAAATCCCGATCGGACACGGAGTCCAGCGAGTTGGCCGTCGGCCGGTCGAAACCGAGCGCCACCGCCGTGTGGTGCCGGTCGATGGGAAAAGACGTGCCGGCGAGCGCCGCCGCGCCGAGCGGGCATTCGTTCAGCCGCCGTCGGCAGTCGGCCAGGCGGCTGCGGTCCCGCGCCAGCATCTCGACATAGGCCATCAAGTGGTGCCCGAAGGTCACGGGCTGCGCCGTCTGTAGATGGGTGAACCCCGGCATCGGGTCGGCCGCATGCTCCGCCGCTCGTTCCACGAGGGCAAGCATCGCGCCGGTCATTTGCGCCGACAGCCCGTCGATCGCATCCCGCACCCAGAGCTTGAAGTCGCAGGCGACCTGATCGTTGCGGCTGCGTCCGGTATGAAGGCGCCGGCCTGCATCGCCGATGCGCTCGGTCAGCCGCGCCTCGATATTCATGTGGATGTCCTCGAGGGCGGTCTCGAACGTAAACCGGCCCTCGGCAATTTCGCGGCCGATGGCGCCCAGGCCCTCGGCGATGGCGCGCTGGTCTTCCGCGGAGATGACGCCGGTTTCACCCAGCATCGCGGCATGGGCAAGCGAACCCTCGATGTCCTGCTGCCACATCCTTTTATCGAACCCGATCGAAGCATTGATATCGCTCATGATCTGAGCCGGACCGGCGGCGAATCGTCCGCCCCATTGCGCATTGGCGGTGACGGGGCTTGTCTTAGTGGTAGGCTCGCCGTTGCGAGACGCCATTAGCGTGCCGGTGCTAGGCCTCGGCGCCGGAAGCGGCTGACTGCTGTCGTTCAAGGAGCGTATCCCAATGAGCTTGAAGGTTTCGCGCCGCCGCGTTCTGGTGACGGCGGCCACGGTAGCCGCAGGCACGATTGGCGGCAACTTGGCGCCGCGCCGCGCCCTCGCGCAGGAGATGGGCAGCGTCGACGACCTGGAGGAGATGCCGCCCGGCGCCACTCTACCCGCGTTCCAGTTCTTCACGGCGGATAATCAGCCGCGCACGCTGGCTGATTACCGCGGGCGCGGCGTCGTACTCAACCTCTGGGCGACATGGTGTGGACCCTGCGTGGCCGAGATGCCGACGCTCGACACGCTCGCCGCCGCGGTATCGGCGGACGACATCGTCGTTCTGCCGGTTTCATCGGATGCGGGCGGGGCCGCCAGCGTTCGTGCCTTCTATGACGGCCATGACATCGATCACCTGCCGGTTCTGCTCGATCCGGGTGGTGCCGTCACCCAGGCCTGGCAGGTTCCGGGCATTCCGGTGACCGTGATCTTCGATCGGTCCGGCCATCCCCGGGCGCGACTGATCGGCGGCGCGGACTGGAGCACTCCGGCGGCCGTGGCCAAGGTCAAGGCTTTGTGCGGCCCTAACCTGTCGAAGATCCCGGCGGTGAAAATCTGAACGGAAGGGGGTTCGCGGCCTTACTCGGCGTAGATCATTTTCCGGGTCATGCCGCCGTCGACGATGAATTCGGAGCCGGTGACGAAGCCGCTCTCGCGCCCGACGAGCCATGCGACGAGGCTCGCCACGTCGCCGACGTGGCCGACACGCCCGGCCGGATGTTGTTCGTGATCCTCGGCGCTGAGTTCGATTCCGCGCGTCTCGATCCAGCCAGGGCTCACGCAATTCGCGCGAACGTCAGGTCCGAGGCTGACGGCAAGCGCATGGGTAAGCGCCAGCAGGCCGCCCTTGGAGGCTGCGTAGCTCTCGGTGTTCGGCTCCGACTGGTGGGCGCGGGTCGAGGCGATGGTGACGATCGCGCCATGAGATGCCCGGAGCAGCGTCTCGGCGGCGCGAGCGAGCAGGAAGGTGCTGGTGAGATTCGTGCCGATGACCGAGTTCCATTCGGCAAGGGCGAGCTTGCCGATCGGCTTGCGGATCATGAAGCCGGCATTGCAGATGAGGGCGTCGAGCCGCCCTTCCTCCGCGTTCAAACCTTCGACGAGTGTGCCGACCGCGTCCTCATCGGAGACATCGCAACACACGAACCGGCCGCCGTCGGGGGGTTCCAACGGATCGTCGCGGTCGGCGACGATAACGCGCCAGCCACCGAGCTCCAGCCTGGCGGCAATACCCGCGCCGATGCCGCGGGCGCCGCCCGTGACGAGAGCGACCTCGTTCAATCGGCTGCCGTCTTGCCGTCCAGGGTGCGCTTCGCCTTGACCTCGACCGCCGGCTCGCGGACCTGCGCGCGCGTGTCGCGCAACTCCTTCTGCAAGCGGGCTAGTTCGCCGCGCAGCACGGCCACTTCATAGGCAAGGTCGGGCTGAATGGCGGCGGCTGATGCCGTGCTGGCCGTGGCCGTGGTGGCCGCCGCAGGCTCGGTCGCTTCGGTCGAACCTTCGGTGCCACGGTAAAACGGGCTGAACAAGGTCATTGCCCGCTCAATCATCGCCATGTTCTGGCGGCCCATCTGCTCGATGTCGAACGGAAACAGATTTCCCACCGTCTGCTGCATCGCCTGGCGCACCTGCTGCTGCTGGGTGGTGAAATTCGCCATCGATTGCTCAAGGTAGCGCGGCACAACGTTTTGCATGCTGTCGCCGTAGAAGCCGATCAGGTGCCGCAGGAACGTCGTCGGCAGCAGTGCGCTACCCTTGCTTTCTTCCTCGACAATGATCTGGGTGAGGACGCTCCGCGTGATGTCCTCGCCCGATTTTGCGTCATAAACGATGAAGTCACGCCCTTCACGCACCATCAGGGCCAGGTTGTCGAGAGTGATGTAGCTCGAGCTCTCAGTGTTGTAGAGACGCCGATTCGCATACTTTTTAACAACCACAGGAGGCTTGGCGGAAGCATCAGCGGCGCCGGCAGGCATCTCAGCTTGCGACATCATTTGACCCCAAAATCTTGTATCCGAACGGTAGCATGGAGCGGCAGGCGCGGCGAGAGCTCCACTTTCTGATTACAATCATAGATTAAGAGAATGCGCCTGGGCACGACTTGTTAGCGGCGCTGGAGTAAGAATACGGCATGGATGACGGTGACGAACCGCCGCGGACGGGCTCCGCGCGGCCCGAGACAGACGACAAGCCCGATGGCATGCCTTGGCCCGAGGATGATTTCCGGGCCTTGGCCGAGGATTGGATCGCCATATGGCAAAGCGAGATCACGGCTTATCTGGGCGATCCCGAGACGCAGCAGGCTTGGGGCGCGATGATAGCACTCTGGGCCGGGGCCGCGCAGGCGATGATGCGCGGCATGCCGCCGACGTCTGGATTTGCGCCAGGTTTCGGGGCGGGCTTTGGTTTTCCGGGCGGTCCGGCCCGTACGAAACGTCCAAAATCCGCGGCGCCTTCGGATGAGCGCCGCCCAGCCCAAGCCGAGCCCATCCAGCCCGGGACCGTCCAGCCCGGGACCAATGCTCCGCCGGGGCCCGCGCCCGGTGCTGCTGCACCTGTCGCTCGCGATGATGAGATCCGCCGTCTTGAGCAGCGCGTGGCCGAGCTGGAGCGCAGCCTGGCCGAGCAGGACCGGCGCCGCGGAACCGCTGGCGAAAATCGCCGAGCACGTCGCGCGGTCCGGCCCAGGAGCTGAGAGCCGCTTCGCCCGCGCGCTGCTGACCGAGGCCTGGGCCCAGGACCGCGGCTTCCTGGCAGGCATCGCCGCCTATCGCCGCCACCCCTACCAGCGCCTGGTGGAGGATCCGCCAAGTGTTTGGGAGGAAGGCGGCAGCCGCTTGCTTGACTACTCTACCAACGGCGACGGGCCACTGGTGATGGTCGTGCCCAGCCTCATCAACCGCGCGTATATTCTCGACCTGATGCCGGGCAAATCGCTGATGCGCTACCTGGCCGCGGAGGGTCTGCAGCCCCTGCTGCTGGATTGGGGCTATCCTGGCCCCTTGGAACGCCGCTTCACCCTGACCGACTACATTGCCGGCCGCCTCGAACGTGCGCTCAACGCCGTGGGACGCCCGGTCATCCTCGTTGGCTACTGCATGGGAGGGTTGCTGACGCTCGCGGCAGCCCTGCGCCGCCCTGACCTCGTGCGCGGACTCGCCCTCCTTGCCACGCCCTGGGATTTTCACACGCCGGACGCCGACCGGGCACGCGGGCTTGCAGGCCTTCTGCCGGCTCTGGAACCGGTCATGAGCGCCAGCGGCGCGCTTGCCACCGACCTCCTGCAGATGCTTTTCGCCTGTCTCGATCCATTCCAGACGCCAGTGAAATACCGCAACTTCGGGCGGCTGGATCAGTCCGGAGCGGCCGCCCGGCTCGTCGTCGCCATAGAGGATTGGCTGAACGACGGCATTCCCTTGGCCGCGCCGGTGGCGCGAGCCTGCCTCGGCGAATGGTATGGGGAGAACGCCACGGCTGAGGGGCGTTGGGCCATTGCAGGCGCACCGGTCGACCCGACCCGGCTCGTCCAGCCGGCCTTCATCGCGATCCCCAACCGGGACCGCATCGTGCCGCCGGAATCGGCGAGCGCACTCGCAGAACTTATCCCCCGCGCGACCATCCATCGCCCGGCGGCAGGGCATGTGGGCATGGCTGCCGGACGTCGCGCCGAGGCCGAACTTTGGCGCCCTCTGCGGGATTGGTGCCACAGCCTCGATGGCTGACTGCCTCGCTTCGCGCTCTATGGCCGATGCAGGCGGCTCGTCCTAAGGTAACTCAACCTGCAATGAAAAAAGGGGAGCATCGCCATGGATGACATCGTCATCGTCTCCGCCGCACGGACGCCCGTCGGCAGCTTCAACGGCGCCTTCGCCACCGTTCCTGCCCATCAGCTCGGTGTGGTCGCTATAAAAGCCGCACTCGAACGCGCCGGCGTCTCAGCCGAGGAGATCGACGAGGTCATCCTCGGCCAGGTTCTGACCGCGGGTCAGGGCCAAAATCCGGCTCGTCAGGCGGCCATCCTCGCCGGCATCCCCGAGGAACGCACGGCCTTCGGCATCAACCAGGTCTGCGGCTCGGGGCTGCGCGCCGTGGCGCTCGCCGCCCAGCAGATCCAGACCGGCCAGAGCCATATCGTGCTCGCCGGCGGCCAGGAAAGCATGAGCCTCTCGACCCACTGCGCCTATCTCCGGGCGGGCACCAAGATGGGCGACCTCGGCCTTGTCGACACCATGATCAAGGACGGTCTGTGGGATGCCTTCAACGGCTATCACATGGGCACGACCGCTGAGAACGTGGCGACCGCCTTCCAGATCACCCGCCAGCAACAGGACGAATTCGCCGCCTCCTCCCAGCAGAAGGCGTCCGCCGCGCAGAAGTCCGGCCGCTTCAAGGACGAGATCGCGCCGGTCACCGTCAAAGGGCGCAAAGGCGACGTGGTGGTGAGCGACGACGAATATATCCGGCACGACTCCACCGTTGAGGGGATGGCCAAGCTGCGGCCCGCCTTCAGCAAGGAAGGCACGGTGACCGCCGGCAACGCCTCCGGCTTGAATGACGGCGCCGCCGCTCTCGTGGTCATGTCCGCGACCGAAGCCTCGAAGCGCGGTCTCAAGCCGCTGGCTCGCATCGCCGCCTTCGCGACCGCGGGCGTCGACCCCAAGGTGATGGGCACCGGACCGATCCCCTCCTCCACCAAAGCGCTGGAACGTGCCGGCTGGCGCGCGAGCGAGCTCGACCTCGTCGAGGCGAACGAGGCCTTCGCCGCGCAGGCCTGTGCGGTGAACAAGCAGATGGGCTGGGACCTGGCGAAGGTGAACGTCAACGGCGGAGCGATCGCCATCGGCCATCCCATCGGCGCCTCGGGCGCACGGGTGCTGACGACGTTGCTCTACGAGATGCAGAAGCGCGACGCGAAGAAAGGCCTGGCCACCCTCTGCATCGGCGGCGGCATGGGCGTGGCCATGTGCCTCGAACGGTAAGCCGGCAGGCGGCTGCGGATGCCCGCGGGAGGTTACTCCCGTGGGTGCCCTGATCTGCGCGTCTCGCGATTGCGGGGCGCGCCCCGCCAAGACTAGGGTTCAGCACTTTTTATGACAAAGGTGCATCGAACCGTGAGCCTGACCGCCGAACGACTGGACCGCGTGAGTCCGAGCCAGACCATCGCCATCTCCTCCAAGGCCCGTGCCTTGAAGGCGGCGGGCCGGGACATCATCAGCCTTTCGGCCGGCGAGCCGGATTTCGATACGCCCGTGAACATAAAGGCCGCCGCCATTCGTGCGATCGAGGCGGGCGAGACGAAATACACCGACGTCGCCGGAACCCTGGCGCTGCGGCAGGCCGTCGCGGCGAAATTCAAGCGCGACAGCAATCTCGACTACACCCCTTCCGAGGTGATGATCTCCACCGGCGGCAAGCAGGTCATCTTCAACGCCATGGTGGCGACGCTGAACGCGGGCGACGAGGTCATCATCCCCTCACCGTGCTGGGTGAGCTACCCCGACATCGTGGCGCTGGCCGACGGCGCGCCTGTCATCGTGCCCTGCAGCCAGAACAGCGGCTTCAAGCTGCGGCCCGAGGATCTGGAAGCCGCGATTACGCCGAAGACCAAGTGGCTCATGCTGAACAGCCCGAGCAACCCATCGGGCGCGGCCTACACGGCCGCAGAACTCCGCGCGCTGGCCGAGGTGTTGCTGCGCCATCCCCATGTCTGGGTGATGACCGACGACATCTACGAGAAGCTCGTTTACGATGATTTTGAGTTTACAACGATCGCCCAGGTGGAACCGGGGCTCAAGGCCCGCACTCTGACGGTGAACGGTTGCAGCAAGGCCTATGCGATGACCGGCTGGCGCATAGGGTTCTGCGGCGGTCCCGCCAGCTTGATCAAGGCCATGGACAAGCTGCAGAGCCAATCGACATCGAACACGAGCAGCATCAGCCAGGCGGCGGCGGTCGAGGCGCTCAACGGGCCGCAGGAGTTCCTCCGCGAGATGACCGCGGTCTACCGGGAGCGCCGGGATCTCGTGGTCTCCATGCTCAACACGGCGCCGGGCATCAACTGCCACAAGCCGGAGGGTGCGTTCTACGTGTTCCCCGCCATCCACGGTTGCATCGGCAAGACCAGCCGGAGCGGCATCGCCATCACCGATGACGAAAGCTTCGTCACCGCGCTGCTGGATGAGGAAGGCGTGGCGGCGGTGCATGGCTCGGCCTTCATGTATCCCGGCCATTTCCGCGTGAGCTATGCGACCGACACCGAATCCCTTCGCAAGGCCTGCGAGCGCATCAAGCATTTTTGCGACGGGCTGAAGTAGATCTCCCGTCCGGAAACCGCGGCCTCGGATCGATGCAATGCCGGCTAAGCCGCGCGGCCAGGTCACCACGGCCTATGTCGTGGTCGGCGTCGTCGCCTGGCCTGTGGTCACGGCCTTGATCTACTGGGCCGACCGCCTCGCGACCGGCCTCTCCGGTCTGGGCCCGACGGGCGCCTCCATCGGTTTCTGGGCCGCGAGCGGTTGCGCTCTCATCGTTTCGGCACTCATCGTGATTGCGGGTTGGCTGCAGTCCTCTCACAGGTTCTAGAGTTCGCTCATGATCGGATCGGAAGCCCCCCGGCTGCCCGCGCTCGCCTCCCGGCTGGGACGGGCCGAGACCGCTGCCGCTGTTCAGATGTCGACCCGCGCGCGGGAGATGCGGGCGGCCGGGCACAACGTCATCTCGCTGGCGATCGGGGAGCCCGACTTCCCGACCCCTGCCCTCGGCATCGAGGCCGCGCATAGGGCGGCGCTCGACGGATTGACGAAATACCCACCCGTGGACGGGCTGCCGGTGCTGAAGGCCGCCGTCCAACGTAAGTTCCGGCGTGACCAGGGGCTCGATTTTCCGCTGAGCCAGATCATGGTCACCAACGGCGGCAAGCAGGCGATCTTCAATGCCTTTGCCGCGACCGTGGATGAGGGAGACGAGATAGTCATCCCCTCCCCCTACTGGTCGTCCTATGCACTGACGGCGCAAGTGCTCGGCGGCGTGCCGGTGACCGTCCCCTGCCCGGCCAACAACGGCTTCCGCTTGCGACCCGAGGATCTGGACGCCGCCATCACGGCGCGGACGAAATGGGTGGTGCTCAACGCACCGAACAACCCGACCGGTGCGGCCTACACGGCCGAGCAGCTGGCGGCGCTCGCCGAGGTGCTGCGCCGTCACCCCCATGTCTGGCTCTTCTCGGATGAGATCTACGAGCATCTGCGTTACGATGGGCTGGGCTCGAT
The DNA here is from genome assembly GCF_965199065.1 of Acidisoma sp. NCBI lineage: Bacteria > Pseudomonadati > Pseudomonadota > Alphaproteobacteria > Acetobacterales > Acidocellaceae > Acidisoma > Acidisoma sp. Next base: position 125,809 of record NZ_CBDAQN010000003.1, read on the forward strand.
CAGCATCGCGGCAGTGGCGCCCGACCTTGCGGACCGGGTCCTGGTGATGTCCGGCGTCTCGAAAACCTATGCCATGACGGGCTGGCGCATCGGCTTTTGCGGCGGACCCGCTGGGCTTATCCGGGCGATGGTCGTCATGCAGAGCCATGCGACCGCCGGCATCTCTACCGTGGGGCAGGCGGCGGCGGCGGCGGTGCTCGACGGACCGCAGGACGTTGTGGGCGAGATGGTTGCGGCCTACCACCGCCGGCGAGATTTGGTGGTGGGGATGTTGCGGCAGGCGCCCGGCATGACCTGCGCCGTTCCGGAAGGGGCCTTCTACGTATTCCCATCGATCGCCGGCTGCATCGGCCGGCTGAGCGCCGGAGGTCAGCCGATCGACACCGACCGGGATTTCGCGACAGCCCTTCTGGAGGAGCAGCATGTTGCCGTTGTTCACGGAGCGGCCTTCGGCATGAGCCCCTATCTCCGGATCAGCTACGCGACGGACGACGCCTCGCTGGAAGACGCTTGCCGCCGCATCATCGAGTTCTGCGAGGCCCTGACGTAGCGGGCTTCGCGGCACGCGCGCGCCGGACGCAGAGGCACCGGGCATCGTCGTGCATTGATCCGGCCCAGATATCTGCGCATCAATAATTTCCGCCATTATTGGGGCTAAGCGTCGCGGCGGATGGCACCCTCCCGGCTTTCGCGCGTTTCCTGGCGCCTGAAATCGCTTAGCTGACGGGCAACCGCCGCGCAGACGGCACCGTCGAACGGCTACAATAGAGAGGGAGGCTTTGCATGGATTTCGACCAGCTCCACGCGATCAGCGACATTTGCCTGTTGGTTCAGGATCTGGACAGATCGATCGCCTTCTATACCGAGAAGCTCGGTTTCGCGATCAAGCGCAGGACCGACGGGTTCGTCTCCTTCGAAAGTCGCGGCGTCTGCCTTGTCGTGTGGCAGTCGAGCTACGTCCCGGACGAGCCAAGGCAGGTGACACACAGTCCCAGCCGCAGCGACCATCGGGCCTGTGTCTCGGTTCGGCTGCCCTCGGGCCGGGATGTCGATAGCTGGTACGAGAAGCTGTCGGCCCTCGACGTGCCGTTCCAGCGGCTTCCGGCCAACTACCCTTGGGGCGCGCGCAGCTGCTACTTCACTGACCCTGACAACGTCCTGTGGGAGCTCTACGCCGAGCCGGAACGCGAAGCCGAGGAGCTACTTTCGGCCTGAACGAACCCGAGGACGGCTCCTCGGAGACGGCTTTAAGACCGAGGAGCTGACAAACGGCACATTGCCCTTCGCTCATGCGAGCGCCCGAAACAGGGGGGCGCAAGACGTTTCAACCCACCCGGACTTGCCCCGCCAGCCATGCGAACATGACGCGCTCGCGGTGAACAAACCCGTGGCTCGCTGGCTGGCGCATGGCGACGCGCCGACGGGCCGCGCTCGGGCCATCGCCACCTAAGCTCCCTCCCCACACATTTCGAGGTTCCTTTCACCCGAATGGTGTGTCTCAGGCGTGTGTGGGGATGCCTCATCGGCAGGCACGGCCGCTCTGGCTCGCTCTCCTCCAGCGCCATCCTGCAGCTGCACTTGCCCCCCCATTTGGCCTATTTTTGACCTTTAGCCCCAAATGGGTCTACATCTGCGGCATATGAAATTGCGACTACAACACTGATAATTGAGTAATCCTCCGTCTTTTGGATTGTTTTTAATCCAACTGTTAGTTTAGAAGCTCTCTCCAGGTTAACCTAAAGGTCACCAAGCCTACATCCATTGGCGTAGCTTGGATCTGGTTTTATCAATTGGGAGCTTGCGGCAATGAGCGGCACAACGGTTAGTGGCGGAACAGTTCCAAACAACTTTTCGGGAGCAAGCGGAGCTGGAGCCGCCTTTGCTACTTACTTTTCTCCAACGACGAACGTCACCGTCGTGAGCGGTTACTCGACCGCGACCGGCTCGGTCGTAATCGCAAACCCCGGGTCTTCCGACACGGTTTCGGGTTCTGCGGTCGCTGACACATCATCCGGCAGCAACAGCATCACCACGACCAACCCGGCCACCGTCTTCGCAGCGCCGAACGACACGATCACCTCGGCGGCGGCCACGACGCTCTTCGGTGCCTCGGGGTCCGGGGTTAACCATTTTGCTATCGGGGGTTCAGGCTCGTCTGTCACCGGCGGGACCGGCGGCATCGTCGGAACGGCCTCCGGCGCCAACAGCACGCTCGTCGGCGGCACGGGCAACAGCATCTTCACCGTGACGGGCCCGAACAGCTTGGCGGTCGCAGGTTCCGGCGGCGTCACCGGCATCAATGAGCAGTCAAGCACTGGCCCTGAGACGATTGCCACGAGCCCGGTCGGCAACAGCGGCACGCTCGTCGCCGTTCTCGGCAGCGGTGCCGACACGGTGTTGGGCGGAAGCGGCGCCTCCACCATCACCGGCGGCAGCGGCAACGACGTGTTCGCCTTCATCAAGGGCCATGCCGGCGGGTCTGAAGTCATCATCGGATACACCGGGAGCGACAACCTTGCCTTCGCCGGGTATGGCTACACGGGCAGCAACCTGCCGACCGAGAACGTCGGTTCCGCAGGCGACGTGATTACCCTCAGCGATGGCACGACGATCACCCTCGCCGGCTTCGACCACAAGCTCTTCTCCTGATCTGACCCGCCCGGGGCACTCGGTGCCTGGGGCGGACCCTCCAAGCTTCAAAACGTCAAATCGGCGGCGCGCCCTCTTCCTTGAACGGCGAGAGGGTCGCCAACTCCTCCATATGATTAAGGATGGCCGGACGTTCCTCCTCCAGGAAGTTGCCGATCGCGCGGCGCAGTCCGGGATGATTGATCCAGTGAGCCGAGTATGTCGGCACCGGAAGATACCCGCGCTGGATTTTATGCTCGCCTTGTGCGCCAGCCTCGACTCGCGGCAGTTGGTGCGCGATCGCGAAGTCTATCGCCTGATAATAGCAGAGTTCGAAATGGAGGAAGGGCCAGTCGCCCTTGCACCCCCAGTTGCGCCCATAAAGAGCGTCACGGCCCATCAGGTTGAGCGCTGCCGCGACCGGCGTCTGTCCATGATAGGCCATCATCAGCACGACCCGGTCCCCCAGACGCTCCGATAGCATTGGGAAGAAACGGCGTGTCAGGTAGGCGCTGCCCCATTTCCGGTCGACGGTCGACTGGTAGAAGCCGAAAAAGGCGTCCCACATCGGGCGCGTGATCTCATGTCCGCGCAACGTCCGGAAGCTGAGGCCCGCGCCGGCGGCGTCCCGTCGCTCCCGCCGGATCGACTTGCGCTTGCGGGAAGCCATCGCACCGACGAAATCGTCGAAGGTCGAATAGCCGGCGTTGGTCCAGTGGAACTGAGTGCCGATCCGTTGCAGCCATCCGGCGGCGCCCAGCGCCTCCCACTCCTCATCGAGGCAGAAGGTGATGTGGACCGAGGAGAGCTCGAGTTGCTGGCACGCCTGCACGAGACCTTGGGCTAAAGCCGCGACGGGCACCCCGCTGCCGGCGCGCCGGAGCAGTCGCGGCCCGGGCACGGGGCTGAACGGCACGGCCGCCTGCAGCTTTGGGTAGTAGCTGCCCCCGGCGCGGTCGAACGCGTTTGCCCAGCCATGGTCGAAGACATACTCGCCGTAGGAATGGGATTTGGCATACATCGGCACGATGCCGACGACCTGGCCCGCATCGTCGCGCATCACGGCATGCTGCGGCAGCCAGCCGGTGCGCGATCCGGCCGAGCCACTGTCTTCGACCGCACTTAGGAACGCGAAGCTGACGAATGGGTTGTCGTCGCCCGCGCAGGCGTTCCAATCCTGGGCGTCGATCTCGTGGATACTGCTGTGGAGGCTGAGAGAGAAGCTTGCACCATCCGGCATCTTGCGAACATAACGCCCAAGAGCGGAAAAGACGACCCTTCCGAGCCCTCGCAACATTGCACGGTCACCCAGGGTTGATACCGACGGTCACCCCAAGCCTACGCGCACCTAAGCGATCGCGAACAGCCCCTCGACCTCGACCGCAGCCCCGAGCGGCAGCGCAGCTACCCCGATCGTCGAACGCGCATGCCGTCCGGCTTCGCCGAAGGCCTCAACCGCCAGGTCCGACGCGCCGTTCATCACCGCAGCCTGCTGAGTGAAGTCGGGCGCCGAGGCGATGAACCCGCCCAGTCGCAGCACGCCCGTGACGCGGTCGAGATCGCCATCGCAGGCTACCTGCAGCTGCGCCAGAAGATTGATGAAGCACAGGCGTGCGGCGAAGCGGCCGGTGTCCACGTCGACGTTGTCGCCAAGACGACCGACGGCGAAGAGCTTGCCCGCCTGCAGCGGCAGCTGGCCGGAGATCGTGACCATCCCGTTGTGGACGGTGAACGGCACGTAGGTCGCGACCGGCGACGGTGGCTCCGGCAACACGATGCCGAGATCGGCGAGACGCCCCGCGACACGGCCGCGTCCACCGGCCCCGCTCATTTCGGGCTGCCGGGTTCCGGCGAGAACAGCGCCTCCTTGCCCGGCTTGTCCTTCCACTCGTCGGCATCGGCCGGCGGCGTGCCTTTCCGCGTGATGTTCGGCCACTGCGTCGAGAAAATCCTGTTGCGTTCCGCCCAGGGCGTCGCCCGCCCATCGCTGTCGGGAAGGATCGCCTCGGCGGGGCATTCCGGTTCGCAGACGCCGCAGTCGATGCATTCGTCCGGATTGATCACCAGCATGTTCTCGCCGACATAAAAGCAGTCGACAGGGCATACCTCGACACAGTCCATATACTTGCAGCGAATGCAGTTATCGGTGACCACGTAGGTCATTCGGCGCTCCTGGTGGCGGTCGTGCGGAAATTACCGGCCGGTTCCACGGACGTCTCATGGAAGCCTGACTGGTCATGAGCCCCCTCACCGCCGTCCTCCGGCAATGCCTGGGCGCCTTCGTATGCCGCCGAGCCGGAGTTCGCGCAAGAGTTCGCGCCGGTCCTGTCGCCGCCCACATCTTCCGGCACGACTTCATAGAGCAGGCTCGCCTCTGCCGCCGGTCCGCGCCGGGATGCCAGAGCCCTGACCCGCCACACGCGGACCTCGCCCCGCAGCGCCATCGTCAGCACATCCCCGATCCGCAGTTTGGCGTGCGCCTTGACGGTCGGTTGCCGGTTGAGCCGCACGCCGCCAGCCTCCACCAGCCGGGCGCAGTCGGAGCGCGCTTTCGCAACGCGCGCACACCAGAGCCAAAGATCCAGACGCTGCCACTCGACCTTATCGCTCATCGCCTCCCCGAGCCGAGCTTGGCATCCGGGCGACGGAAATTGGCCAGCGTGGCAAAGGGGCTGTCGGGCCGTGGCGGCGTCTGCCGCTTCTCTGCCTCAGCGCGCGGCCGCGCACGTCCGGGGCTGAGCGGCACCAGCATCGGCGGCACCGGCGGACCGTATGCGCCCGGATCGAGGCTGGGCGCCGGGATCAGCCGGAAGCCCAGGCTGCGCAGCACCATCGGCAGCGCCTCGCCCTTTACCGAGAGCCGCGAGGCAAGGCCACGCGGCAACAGCATCCGTCCACCGAAGGCGCGCGTCCCGCGCCGCAACTCCTCGGCGAGACGTTCCGCCACATCCAGTCGCAGCAGAACGGGGCCCGCGGTGATCCAGCCGAGCGCCTCGGCGAACCCTGGCGGCCAGGGCTGTTCGGCGGGAATGGACGTGAGGCTCGGCAGCGGCAGCGCAGGCGCCGCCACACCCGCCCCGAGCGCCAGCAAAGCGGCGCGCAAAGCCATCGGCCCGGGCTTCAACATCGCCGGCAGGAACCATGCGATCCCGCCGCCGGCCAGTCGAACAGCGCTCCCGGCCGCAATATCCTCAGCCTCGGCGCGCGCCAGTCCCATGCCCTCGCCCAGGCGGTGGAGCAGACCGCGGGCCTTCGGCGCGTTCCGCCCAACCTCCAGAGCGGAGAACAGCGGCGCGAAGACAACCGCGATCTCGGCGTCGACGAAGGCCTGACACCGCCGCCGCACGCGCTCGCGCAACGGCCCGTCGAGGAAGTCGCTCGCGATGACCTCCACCAGCGGCCGCAGCACGGAGTGCCCAGGGCGCAGCTTCGCCACCTCCTGCCCCTGCCAGACGAGCCGGTGCTGCGGCGTGCGGGTGATCTCCGTGTCCGGCGCCGCCTCGAAGCGGCCCACGCGGCGCGGCATCTCCTCGCCGAGCGCCCGCCGCGCCGCCCGCATAACCATACGCCGCTCGTCGCCCACTGCCGCCGGATCGGGCAGGAAGGAGAACCCGGCCACATGGCCGACGGAATGGCCCTCCACGACCACCTCACCACGGGCGGTGACGGCGGACAGCAGATCCTGGCCTTCCTTCTCCTCCAGCCGGCGCATCAGCAGCGCTGCCCGCCGGTCGACGAAGCGATGCATGAGCTTTTCGTGCAGGCTGTCGGAAATCATGTCCTCGACGGCCCGCGCCCGCGCCTGCCAGTGGGCGGCGTCCCTCACCCAGTCGTCCCGCGCCACGATATAGGACCAGACGCGCACGCCGGAAAGACGTTGCATTAATGTATCGATATCGCCTTCGATCTTGGCGAGGCGGTCGATCTGGCCGCCGATCCAATCGACCGGCAGATGTCCTGTATCGGCGACGTGATTGAAGATGCGGGCGCAGAGGGCGGCGTGGCTGTCATCGGCGATTTTGCGGAAATCCGGGATCTGGCAGGCATCCCACAGCAGCCGCACGCGCCTCCGCCCCTGCGCCTTCGCCCTGAGATCGGCGTCCTTCGCGAGCGTCGTAAGCGTTTCGAGGTCGGACGCGTCGTTCCCCCGCACCAGCCCACGGCGCGGCGGCGGCGCCAGCAGGCTGCCCAGCAGCCCGTCGACGGAGGCGAAATCCAGATCGCTGTTCCGCCAGCAGATCTGCTCGATGGCGTCGAAGTCGTGGGTCTCGACGGCGCGGACCAGTTCCTCCGGCAGAGGCGGGCAGTCGGCCGTGCTGCCGAAACTGCCGTCGCGCATGCCGCGGCCCGCACGTCCCGCAATTTGAGCCGCCTCCGGTGCGGTGAGCCGCCGCAGCCGGTGGCCGTCGAACTTCGAGATGCCGGCAAAGCCGACATGATCGACATCCATGTTGAGGCCCATGCCGATGGCGTCCGTCGCCACCAGGAAGTCGACCTCCTTCTCCTGATAAAGAGCAACCTGAGCGTTCCGCGTGCGCGGGGACAGGCGCCCCATCACGACGGCGCAGCCGCCGCGACGCCGCCGGATCATCTCCGCGATGGCGTAGACCTCGGCCGCCGAGAAGGCGACGACGGCGCTGCGTGGCGGCAGCCGGGTCAGCTTCGACGGTCCCGAGTGGCGCAGCTGCGAAAGGCGGGGGCGCGTTTCGATGATCGCCTCGGGCACCAGCCTCTGGATGAGCGGGCGGATGGTTTCGGCCCCCATGAACATGGTTTCGACCATGCCCCGGGCGCGCAGAAGCCGGTCGGTGAAGACGTGGCCCCGGTCGGGATCGGCGCAGAGCTGGATTTCGTCGACGCCCACGAACTCGACATGGCGGTCGAGCGGCATGGCTTCCACCGTGCAGGCGAACCAGCGCGCGTCGGGGGGAATGATCTTCTCTTCGCCGGTGATCAGGCCGACGTGGCGGACGCCTTTGCTGGCGACCATGCGGTCATAGTTCTCGCGGGCCAGCAGGCGTAGCGGAAAGCCGATGATGCCCGACGCGTGGGCTAACATTCGCTCCATGGCCAGATGCGTCTTGCCCGTGTTCGTCGGTCCTAAAACCGCCTTCACGCGCGGGGCGAATCCCTGCATGGCCAGAGCTTCGGTGCTTTCAGACCGCTTGGCAAGAGGTTCGTGCCAAGCAGCCAGGTTGGCCTGGCTGTTGCATTTCACCATCCCCGGGACACATACGGCATCGCAACGGCCGCCCCGGCGCCGTATGTGTTGCAGAGACCAGGACTGACGGGAATACAGCCATGGAACAAGACCAGACCCCAGCGACCTCCGGCGCAGAGACCTCCGCACCGGCAGGCGCGGCGTCCACCGGAGCGGAAACGCGCGAGTTCAGCGCGGAAGTCGGCCGCCTGCTCGACCTCGTGGTCAACGCGCTCTACTCGGAGCGTGAGATCTTCCTCCGCGAACTGGTCGCCAATGCGGCCGACGCCATCGACAGACGCCGCTTTTCCGCCCTCACGGAGCCCGCGCTTGCTCTGCCCGCCGATGCCGGGGTGTTGATCACGCCGGACAAGCCGGCGCGGCTCATCACCATCAGCGATGACGGCCTCGGTATGGGTCGGGAGGAGCTGGTCTCCAACCTCGGCACCATCGCCCGCTCCGGCACCCGCGCATTCGGCGAAACCATCCAGCATGCCAAGCCTGAAGACCGTCCGACCCTGATCGGCCAGTTCGGCGTCGGCTTCTACTCCGCCTTCATGGTTTCCGACCGCGTCGAGGTGATTTCGCGCCGCGCTGGAAGCGATGAAGCCTGGGCCTGGCGTTCGGACGGCCACGGCAGCTTCGACGTGGCGCCAGCCGAGCGCGCCACCACCGGCACTGACGTCATCCTGCATATCAAGGCGGATGCCGACGAGTTTCTTGAGCCGTTTCGCCTGCAAACCATCATCCGCAAGTGGGCGGACCACATCAGCGTGCCCATCAGGCTGGTGCGCGACGGCAAGACCGAGACCGCGAACGAGGGCACCGCGCTGTGGCGCAAGTCCAAATCGGACGTGACGCCCGAGGAGTATGAAGCGTTCTACCGCCACCTCGGCCATTTCTTCGACAAGCCATGGACGACCATCCACTGGCGGGCCGAGGGCGCGCTGGAATATTCCGCGCTGCTGTTCATCCCGGATTCGCCACCCTTCGAGCCGGTGGAGGGCGAGCGCCGCTCCAAGGTCCGGCTGCACGTGCGGCGGATGTTCATCACCGACGAGGCCGATCTGCTGCCGTCGTGGCTCCGCTTCGTGCAGGGCGTCGTCGATACCGAGGACCTGCCGCTCAACGTCTCGCGCGAGATGCTGCAGACGACGCCGGTCATGGCGCGGATGCGGCGCGCCATCCTCAACCGCGTCCTCACCGAGCTGAAGACGAAGGCCAAGGAGACGCCGCCGGACACCGGTGCGATCGCCGCGGAGGACGAGGAGAATCCTGCCCCGGATGCCATCGCCGAAGGCGCCGAGGCCAGCGGCTACCTCCGGTTCTGGGAGAATTTCGGCACTGTCCTGAAAGAAGGGCTGTGGGAGGATTCCGGTGCGCGGGCCGACATCGCGCCGCTGCTTCGGTTCCGCTCCTCGACCGAGGAAGGCTGGACCTCCTTCGCCGATTACGTGGCCCGGATGAAGCCGGACCAGCCCGCCATCTACGTTCTGGCCGGCGAGAACATCGACCAGCTGCGGCATGCCCCTGTGCTGGAAGGCTACGTTTCCAAAGGCTACGAGGTCCTGCTGCTGACCGATGCGATCGACGCTTTCTGGCCGGAGCGTATGGGCGAGGTCGAGGGCAAGCCGCTCCGCAATGCGCGGCAGGCGCTCGGCGATCTTGGCGAGGCGGAGGCCGTCTCCGAGCAGCTCTCCCCGCTCCTGGCGGCGATCAAGGCCGCTTTAGGCGACAATATTGCCGAGGTTAAAGCCGGAGCACATCTGAGCGAAAGCCCTGTCATGCTGGTGTCGAGCCAGGAAGGAGCCGACCTCCACATGCAGAAGCTGTTGCGCCGGGCAGGCCGTCCGACCTGGGGAGGCTCTCCGAGCCTGGAGATCAACCCTCGCCACCCCTGGATCGTCTCGCTAGCGGCTCGCGCGGCGGAAGGCTCGTCGGTCGACGAGGAGGCGCAGTTGCTGTTGGATCTCGCGCGGGTGCAGGAGGGTGACGCGCCGACCGAACCGGCGGCCTTCATCCGCCGCGTGGTGAGCGCCATCACAGCCCGCAAGGGCGAAGGCTAGTGTCGTCCAACCTGATACGAGAACTCGACTGCTTCTTCGACGGCGACGCGCAAGCCACGTTGGCGCGTCCCGTTCATCGCCTCCACACTGTCCGGGCGGAAGCGCTCCCGGCCTTCCTGGAGACGCTGTCGCCCGCACAGCGTGCTTATCTCGCCTTTGTAGGCTTCACGGCCAAGGCAGCCAGCATCGTGATACTTCCCCCGTCCCGTGACGCGGACGATGGGGCGCTCGTGATGGATGCGGTGCTCGGTCTGGGTTCTGATCGGAGCCATGTGCCCTTCGGCGCCCTGCCCTTCGGCCTTCCCCCGGACACGCTGTGGCGGCTGGCCGCGTTGGATGTCGACTTTGGTTGCGCTATCCTGGGCTTCGGTCTCGGCGCCTACCGCTTCGGCGAGCTGAAGGCGGCCACGGCGAAGCCTGCCCGTCTCGCCTGTCCTCCGGGGGTGGAGACAAGCCTTGCCGCGGTCCGGGCGATCTGGATGGGACGGGACCTCATCAATCGGCCGGCTAACCTCCTCGGCCCGGAGGAGCTCGCCGATGCCGTTGTTTTATTAGGAGAACATTTTCAATCGGAGCTGACCGTGATAAAGGGTGCTCATGTCGAGGACCATTATCCAACGATCGCCGCCGTCGGGCGCGGGTCCGAGCGGGCCCCGCAGGTCGCGATCCTGCGCTGGCGCGGAAGCAGCGCGACCGCTCACTCGCCCCTGATCTCGCTCTGCGGCAAGGGCGTCTGCTTCGATAGCGGCGGTTACGATATCAAACCGTCCGCGGGCATGTTGCGAATGAAGAAGGATATGGGAGGTGCGGCTGCCATGATGGCCCTCGCTTCTCTCATCATGGCGGAGAACCTTCCTGTTCGTCTGGTGCTCCGGGTCGGCTGTGTCGAAAACAGCGTCTCCGGCCGTGCGATGCGTCCGATGGATGTTGTCCGGACGCGGAGCGGCCTGACGGTCGAGATCGGCAACACCGATGCCGAGGGGCGGCTCGTGCTCTGCGATCTGCTGCATGAGGCAGCCGCGGAGACGCCGGACCTTCTGATCGATGCGGCGACGTTGACCGGCGCCGCGCGCACTGCTCTGGGACCTGATCTGCCAGCAATGTTTTGTAACGATTCCATCTGGGCCGCGAGGATGATGGAAGGCGGAAGGGCCACCCACGATCCTGTGTGGGAGCTGCCTCTATGGCCCGGCTATGACAGCTGGCTGGACAGCAACATTGCTGATCTCAACAACGTGTCCACCAAATCCTTTGCCGGCGCGATCGTGGCCGGGCTTTTTTTGCAACGGTTTGTGTCAGGGGCGAGAGCCTGGATTCATTTTGATCTCTATGCATGGAATGATCAAAATCGCCCTGCTGCGCCCGAGGGAGGAGAAATTCAAGCGATGCGTGCGGTCATGTTCTCGTTGTGCGGCCAATATGCGAACGTTCCGGCCACTCAAGGATGATCACGTTTCGTGAAGGACTCGTTACAACTCCTCACGGACATGTGAGACTAAAGCTTCGAGAATAGTTGCAAGAAGAGATTATTAGCTGGCTGTGCGATTCTCATATCGGTATCGGTCGGCTGGGCGGTCCGTAGATCGACGTGGTTTTCGGGTTCGCTTCTCCTCGCCCAACGTCTCCCGCCTACAAATTCGGACCAACAACCTTAACGGGCGCTCGACGCCCAATTTGAAGGATGAGCCTAATGGCTTCGGCACCATCTTCCGACCAGTTGGTCGGTGTTCTCCGCGACACGATCGTGGCTCTCGTGCGGCGCGACGGACCCGACCTGTCCGCCCGTCAGCTTGGCGTGTTCCTGACCTGCTATCTGACGGACAAGGCTCATACCGTCCGCGGTCTGGCCGCTGACCTCGAAGTGTCGAAGCCCGCGATCACACGCGCGCTCGATCGCCTGTCGGAGTTTGAGCTCGTGCGTCGCAAGGTCGATCCGGCGGATCGTCGCAGCGTGCTGGTTCAGCGCACGCTCAAGGGATCGTCCTTTTTGCGGGAGCTGCGGTCGGTGATGGCGGAAGCGGCCGGCGGGAAGCTCGCTGCAGTCCACGAAGCCCCAGGTCGGCGTTCAGCCTAGCCCGAGCGTTCCCAGGAGCGCGATCGAGCGCCCAGCGCCCTCCAAGGTCCGTTCCTGCAGACCAGGATAGCGCGGCAGGGCTTCACAGGCCGTGAGAGGGTTGGTATATGCGGCCCCCTTGGGGGCGCATAGCTCAGTTGGTAGAGCAGCTGACTCTTAATCAGCGGGTCGTAGGTTCGAATCCTACTGCGCCCACCACTCCCAAGACTGCACTGCGAAGCGCGAACCGGCGCCCACGTTATGCGGCGCCGGCGCTTCCTGTTTCGGCGTCAACGAGCCGGAACGGCCCGTGAACGGTCAAGTCTCACGCTTTCGAGCCCGGAAAGTTCAGCTCGCCGGAAGCAGGACCTTATCGATGACCTGGATCACGCCGTTCGACTGAGTGACATCGGCGACGGTGATATCGGCCTTATCGCCCTTGCCATCGACAACCATTATGTTGCTCGAACCATTCATCATAAACGTCAGACTACCACCTTCGAGCGTCTTCAGCTGAGCCTGACCGCCGCCGGCCAGGATCATGGCGCGGAGCTTGGTAGTGTTATAATCGCCGGGGACGACATGATAGGTCAAAATCTTCGTCAGCGTCGCCTTGTTCTCGGGCTTCAGCAGCGTGCTGACGGTGCCGGAGGGAAGATCGCTGAAGGCTTCGTTGGTCGGCGCGAAGACCGTGAACGGGCCGGGGCCCGATAGCGCACCGACAAGCCCCGCTGCCTTCACGGCCGCGACCAAGGTCGTATGATCACTGGAGTTCACCGCGTTGGCAACGATGTTCTTGCTCGGATACATCGCCATGCCGCCGACGACCACGGTGTTCGGCGCTGACTGGGCCCAGCTTTGAGAAACGACGGCAGGCGCCACGAGACCGGCGGCGGCCGCAAACAGGGCAACGCGCGTTAGCTTTTTCATTCTTAATTCTCCGCTAAACGGCCACGGCGGCCGCACCCATCATCGTGAGGAACGGGAAGCGCGGATGCAGACGGAGACGAAATAATGGACACAACAAGACAGGCCGTTGGCCGCTGGTAATTTGTTAAAGCATCCAGTGGTTTTTTCGCGCGCTCGCAGCATCCGGAATGGAAGCCGCGACGTAGAATTCAGTTCCCGTTAACTGTTGGAGCGCCCGACGGCAGCTTCGGCAGCTTGTAGTTGAGCAGTTGCTGATCGAGCTTGTTGAGCTTGTGGTTGACCTTTGCCTGCTGATGCGGGTTTTGGATGGGAACTGTTTCAGACGGCGTCGGCTGATGATCGAGCCCGTTCCAGCGGTTGCCCTCCGACGTGGGCACGGTGCCGTTGATCGTGCTGCCGGGCGTCGTCGTCGTCTGAGCCAAGGCGGGGCTCCCGATCGACCCTACCAGGAGCGCACTCCAAAGAAGGATCCTGACCGCTCGCCGTTGAACGATGCGGGCCGGCGAGCCGAATGTCTTGGCCATGGTGACCCCCGCTTGCTGATCTGCACTGAAGCAGGCAGATGGGTTGAGAAAGGATTGTTCCATCGTCGCGTCCCGGGCGTCAGTCGTGCGCCTCATGTGCCAGCCTCATGTGCCAGCCTCGTGCGCCAGTATTTGCCGCAACCCCTCTCGGAAAGTTGGAAAGCGCCAGGCGTAGCCGAGGGCTGCCTGAGTTCCAGCACTGCTGACCCGCCGGCTTTCCGCCCAGAAACTGCGGCCCATCGCCGTCATGCCGGCCTCGGCCTCCGCGAACGGGACAAGAGGCGGGGGCGGCAGGCCCAGAAGCCGCGCCGCCTCCTCGACCACGGCCGCCGGTTCGGCCGGGAGATCGTCGTTGAAGTTGAGCACCCGCGCGCCGCTGAGCGAAACCGCCTGCCGCATCGCCGCCAATGTCCCGCCTGCGATGTCCTCGCGATGAATGCGCCCAAAGGCGTGGCCGGGCTTGTCGACCCGGCGCCCGCGCCCGGCGCGCAGATCGTCGATGACCGAGCGGCCCGGGCCGTAGATGCCGGCGAGGCGGATGATGTCGACGGGCGTGCCGCGAGCGGCGGCGGCCGCCTCCCAGGCTTCTTCCGCCGCCCGGCGGGCCGTCGCCCGGCGGGATGTAGGCGCCGGCGAACTCGCCTCATCCACCCATCCGCCGCCACGGTCGCCATAGACGCCGGTCGAAGAGAGGTAACCGATCCAACGAAGTGCCGGCGCACGGGCGACAGCGGTGCCATAACGCGCCAGCACCGGGTCCCCGCCCGCATCCGGCGCGGCGGTCGCCACGACATGCGTCGCTTCCGCAATCGCCGCATCGGCGGCGTCGAATGGGATCACCTCGACGCCCGGAGGCGCCATCGTTGCCCGCTGCCGGCTGGTGGCCGTCACCGTGTAGCCCTCCGTCGCCGCAGCCAGTCCGATCGCCGTGCCGGTATATCCGAGCCCGAAGATCAGCAGCCGTCCCGCGACCATCAGAAGTCCAGGTCGGCGTAGTGGGCGGGCGGCGTGATGCCCGGCATCCGGTCGGCGAGGATCGGCCGGAAGCTCGGGCGCGACTTGATCCGCGCGTACCAGTCCTTGGCCGCTGCCGACACCGACCAGTCGACTTCGCCGGCGAAGTCGAGCGCGGAGAGATGCGAGGCGGCGGCGAAATCGGCGAGCGACAGATTGGTGCCGCCCAGCCACTTCCGCGCCTCGGCGAGATAGCCGAGATATTCCATATGGTTTTTGAGATTGGCGTAGCCGACCCGCAGCGCGCCGGTATCGGGCTGGCCGCGCCCGGCCATGCGCTTCATGATCTTTTCGCCCAGAAGGTGCCGCGTCACGTCATGGTTGAACTTGAGGTCGAACCACGCCACCAGGCGGCGCACCTCGGCCCGCTCGGCGAGCGTGCGGCCGATGAGGGGAATGTCGGGGTAGGCCTCGTCCAGATACTCGCAGATAGCTGTGGACTCGGCGATGATGAGGCCGTTCTCGTCGGTCAGGACAGGAACCTGACCCGTCGGGTTGATCTCGAGGAACTCGGGGCGGCGCTCCCACGTCTTTTCCAGCCGCAGTTCGAACGGCAACCGCTTCTCGGCGAGAACCAGGCGGACCTTGCGGGCGAACGGCGAGTGCGGAAGATGGTAGAGTAAACGCATGAACGCCGATTATCCGATTCCGCTGCCAGGTTCCAGCATTCCGCGCCCGGAAGGCCATGATTTTCCGGTATCTTCCGCCAGGCGAACGCGCCTCGCATGGCGCGGCGCGCGCTTCGAGCCCGGCGAGCGTGTGCTGCCGGAGGAGACGCCCGTCGCGATGACCTACAACCGGGTGTCCCATGCCGTGATGATGGCGACACCCGCCGATTTTCACGATTTTGCGCTTGGCTTCACGCTGAACGAGCGCATCGTGTCTGACCTATCGGAGATCGAGGAGATCGAGATCGTCACCGCGCCGCGCGGCACGATGGAGTTGCGCCTCTGGATCTCGGAGAACCGGATGGAGGCGCTGGACCACCGGCGCCGGCATCTCACCGGTGCGATGGGCTGCGGTCTCTGCGGGCTCGACAGCCTGGAGGAAGCGACGCGCCCGCCTCCACCTGTGCCGACGGGCCTCACGCTCCATGCCGGGGATATCGGCGCCGCCTGCGCGGCGCTATCGCCGGCGCAGCGGTTGAGCCAGCTCACACGCGCGGTGCACGCGGCGGGCTACTGGACGCTGAAACATGGGATGGTCGCGGTGCGGGAGGATGTCGGCCGGCACAACGCGCTCGACAAGCTCGCCGGTGCCCTCGTGAGCGGCGGGCAGCGGGCATCTGAAGGCGTGTTGGTGATGACGAGCCGTATCTCGATCGAGCTCATCCAGAAGGCCGCCGTCATGGGCGTGCAGATCCTGGCCGCGGTCTCGGCGCCGACCCTACTTGCCGTTCGCGAGGCCGAGGCGATCGGCATGACCCTCGTCGGCATCGCGCGCGACGACGGCTTCGAGGTCTTTAGCCATCCGGCACGCATCCTCGGCACGCGCTAGATCCCCGGGCGTGTTGATGTTGAAGAACGGATCGATCCCCTGCCCTCCAAAAGCGCAGATTGCGACCGCGTGCCTCTGGTAGAACCGGCGGACGGAAAGGTCCGTCCCCGCTTCCACCACGGCGCACAGCGCGTCAATGAGCGTCAGATCCCATAACGCGACGGTCGGGTGCTCGACGCTGCCCGAGGCGGCAACCACCACCTGTGCGCCCATCGCCGTTGCCGTATGACTGAGCGCCGCCACAAGATCGCGCGGCAGGAACGGGCAGTCCACCGGCACGCTGACGATGCGGTTGATGCCGCCTTGTGCTGTGGCCCAGACCATGCCTGCGAGCAGCCCAGCGAGCGGCCCTCGTCTATCGTCATGCGCGTCGGTCAGTATCGGGCGAGCGGAGACTATTCCGGGATCGTTGGCGCTGATGCCGATGAGCGAGACCTGCCCCCCGAGGCGCTCCAGCGCATGGTCGAGCAGTGACAGTCCCGCGAGCGGCAGCAGCGCCTTGACGACGCCGCCCATCCGCCGTCCGCGCCCGCCCGCGAGGATTACACCGGCGATGTCAGAAGGCGGCGGCACGGCTGCGAACGAACCCGGTGATTGCGGCGACATCATCGAGCGGCAGCACCGGCCGCCCGGCATCGGGAAAATCGATGTCGGCGGCGATACCGACGATGCTCGCGTCGCCCGGGTGCAACGCGGGCTTCTCGTTCGCGGCGCGGAACACTTCGAGCTTCGGGACCGGAGAGCGCTTGAAGCCCTCGATGAGCACGATATCGGCCGGCGCCAGCTTGGCCAGCAGGTCGGGCAAGCTCGGCTCATCTGCGCCGTTCAGCTCGTGCATGAGAGCCCAGCGGGTGTCGGAGACGACCAGAACCTCCCCGGCCCCCGCCTTGCGGTGCTCCCACGAATCCTTGCCCGGCTGGTCGATATCGAAGTCGTGGTGGGCGTGCTTGAGCGTCGACACGCGCAAGCCCTGCCCGACCAGACGCGTGATGACCTGCCGGATGAGGGTGGTCTTTCCGGCTCCGCTCCAGCCCGCGAAACCGAAGACCACGCTCAAGTTCAGGCCGCCTTTCTGATCCGCACGGGGATGTTCTTGGCCGCGGGCGTCTTGCTGTCCTCGGCGTAGTGTCCCATCGGTATCAGCGTGTTTGCCTCCGGATAGTAGGTCCCGATGCACCCGGTCGGAATGTTGTAGGGCGTCACCCGGAAGCCCCCCATCTCGCGATGATGGCCGTCGGTGGATGCCGTGACGATCGAGACCGTCTCGCCCTCCTGCAGTTCGAGCCGCGCGATGTCGTCCACATTCATGAGCACGACCATGCGCGTGCCCTTGATGCCGCGGAAGCGGTCGTCATAGCCGTAGATCGTGGTGTTGAACTGATCGTTGCTACGCAGGGTCATCATCCGCAAGACGTCATGCCCGGTCTCGGGCATGTCGAGATCCTCTTCCAGCGCCTTCGGCGTGATGATGAGCGCCTTGCCGGTCTTCGTGTGCCACTCGCGCTTTCGCGCCGGCAGCGGTTTGTGGAAGCCGCCCGGCTCGTGCATCCGCGTGTTGTAGTCATAGAAGATTGCCGGATAGGTCACGGCGATCGAATCGCGGATGCGGTCGTAATTGTCCATCCAAGCCTGCCAGGGCGTCAGCGGGTTCGGGTCCAGCGTCGCCATCGCAATCCGGCAGACGATCTCCACCTCGCTGAGCAGGTGCTTGGAGGCCGGTGCGCGGACGCCGCGCGAGGCGTGGATGCAGGACGATGTGTCCTCGATCGACAGCAGCTGGTCGCCGGACGGACGGCGGTCGCGCTCGATCCTGCTCAGCACCGGCAACACGTAGCTCACCGCGCCGGGGAACAGATGGCTGCGATTGATCTTGGTCGCCACGCTCACGGTGAGGCGCATCCGGCGCCACACGGCCTCCATGCGCTCGCGATCGGGGATCGCGCGCACGAAGTTGCCGCCGAGCATGACGAAGGCATCGACATCGCCCTTCAGGATCGCCTCGCAGGCGTCGACCGTGGTGAAGCCTTCGTCCATCGGCGGCTCGAAGCCGAACTGCTTCCGCAGGATATCGTTCGGCACCAGCTCAGGCTTCTCGGTGATGCCGACAGTGCGTTGCCCCTGGACGTTCGAATGCCCGCGGATCGGGCTGATGCCGGCGCCCTCGCGGCCGATGTTGCCGCGCAGCAGCAACAGGTTCACGATCATCTGGACGGTTTCGACGCCGGCGCGATGCTGGGTCACCCCCATGCCGTAGACGGCAATCGCCGCCTTCGCGTGGGCATACTGGGCGGCTGTGCCCTCCAACGCCGCGCGATGCAGGCCCGAGCGCCGTTCGAGCTCGTCCCAATCCTGCGCGCGAAGCCAGGTCACGAAAGAATCGATCCCCGTGGTGTGCTCGGCGATGAAGGCGTGGTCCAGCACGCCCGAACCGCCCGCGGCGCGGTCCTCGTCATCCATCTCCACCAGCGCCTTGCAGATGCCCGCAATGGCCGCGAGGTCGCCGCCGGTTTTCACCTGATGGTAGTTGGAGCTGATCCGGGTCTCCTTCATGGTCAGCATCTCCACCGGCGACTGCGGGTTGGTGAAGCGTTCCAGACCCCGCTCGCGGAGTGGGTTGAAGGTGATGATGGGTGCGCCGCGTTCGCTCGCCTCCTGCAACGGGTGCAGCATCCGTGGCGCATTCGAGCCGGGGTTCTGCCCAAAGAAGAAGATGCAGTCGGTTTTGGCGAAATCGTCCAGCGTCACCGTGCCGACCGGCACTCCGATGCTCAACGGCAGGGCGACCGACGTCGTCTCGTGGCACATGTTGGAGCTGTCGGGCAGGTTGTTGGTGCCATA
Source organism: Acidisoma sp. (assembly GCF_965199065.1). Taxonomy (NCBI): domain Bacteria; kingdom Pseudomonadati; phylum Pseudomonadota; class Alphaproteobacteria; order Acetobacterales; family Acidocellaceae; genus Acidisoma; species Acidisoma sp. The sequence goes on from NZ_CBDAQN010000003.1 coordinate 144,559, forward strand.
GAGGCGCGCGAAGAGGCCGTAGAGGTAGCTCGCCTCGTTCGAGGTCCGGCCGGAGCTGTATAAGACGGTCCGGTTCGGGTTCGAAACCGCCCGCAACTCGCGCCCGATTTCGGCGAAGGCCACATCCCAGGTGACCTCGCGGTAGCGGTCCGTCGCCGGATCATAGCGCATCGGTCGCGTCAGCCGGCCGGCCTGCTCCAGGTCGTAGTCCTGCCAGCCGAGCAATTCGGTGACCGTGTGTTTGTGGAAGAAGCCCGGTTTGGCGCGGCGGGTGGTGATGTCCCAGGCGGTGGCCTTCACCCCGTTCTCACAGAATTCGAGCGGCAGCGGGCTGGCGGGCTTGATCCAGGCGCAGCTCACGCACTGGAAGCCGTCCGGCTTGTTCTGCTGGGTGAGGGCGAGCGCTCCGCTCACGGGCACGCCCTCGCGTCGCAGGATCTCCTGGACGGATTTGGCTGAACCCCAGCCGCCGGAAGGCAGCCGATACGGCTTGAAGGACGGTTTCTGGTCCATGGCGATCTCCACTAACGGCGTCGGCGGCCCCACAGATGACGCGAACCGGCGCTTGTGGCAACGCGGGCAGCACCCACGTTTACGGCACGCCGTAAGCTGAACAGAGGGAGCAGGCCCCATGGTGGATGTAAGTTATCTCCTCGACAAACCGCCGGCGCCTGCCGGGCTGAGGAGCTTCGTCAATCAGCATGTCGTTCCGCCCGCGATCGACATCGCCGCGGCGGTCGAATCTGCGGTTTACGAACTCGGAGAGCAGGTTCGCGCTCAGCCGGCGGCAAGCATCCTGGCAGCCGCCGCGCTTGGCCTCGTTGCCGGCACGCTCGTATTCCGGCTCTCCCGGAGCTGATCGGAGCGCTCGAACCGTCTCTTCAACTCTTTGGGAATACGCTTCGATCCGGTATAGCTGTTCTTTGCAGCTGCGAGACCGGATATGCCGAAGGCTGAGGACAAAGCGGAGAAGGTCGATAAGCTTCTCGCCACACCTGATCTGGCGGGTGCTCTGGAAAGCGAGCAGTTCCGTCGTTTTCTCGACCAGGTTCCGATCGCGATCGCTGTCGCGGACATGAGTGGCGAAGAACGTATCGTCTACTCAAACCCAGAATTTGAACGGCTATCGGGGCGTTCCGCCGCCGACCTCGTCGATAAACCTTGGGGCGTTTTTGACGCGACACCCCAGTCCAGCGGCGAGCACAACATTCTCGGCAACGCGATCGTGAGCGCCAGCGACTTCATTGGCACCTACCGGATCAGCCGTACCGAGCAGGCTCCGGCCGTCGTCGATGCCTACTCCAACGTCATACAGGATGAAACCGGCCGCCCCGCGTACCGCCTCGCCGCCCTTGTCGATGTGACGGCTCACAACGAGGACGACCGCGAGGAACTGGTGCAGAAGCTGCGTGAGAGGGACACGCTGCTGATGGAGGTTCAGCACCGGGTCAAGAACAACTTGCAGATGATAACAGCGCTGATGCGGATCGAGGCGCGGAACGCGCGCGGCAAGATGGACACCTCGGCCTTCGACCGGCTGGCCGGGCGGATCGAGGCGATCCAAATCCTGTACGGCCTCCTCTCGGACCATGGGGCTGAGGATGTGATCGACCTCGGCGTTTATCTGAGCCGTGTCGCGTCGGCCGTGCTTCAGGCCCATGCCGTGGAGGGCATCCGGCTCGATCTCAAGGTCGACGTCTTTCCGGTCTCGGTGAACGTCGCGATGCCGACGGGTCTTGTCGTCAACGAGCTTCTGACCAACGCTCTCAAGCACGCCTTCGTGGGCCGCGCCGGGGGCACGATCACGTTGCATAGCCTGACGGATGCCGATGGCTGCCGGATCACCATTGCCGATGACGGAGTGGGTCTCCCCGAGGGCGTGGTCTGGCCGAAGCGCGGCAAGCTGGGCTCGGCGATCGTGCAGTCGCTGCGGGAGAACGCCAAGGCGCAGCTCGAGATCGGCGCGTCCCCCGGCGGCGGCCTGCGCGTGACGATCGTGTTCAAGCGACCGAACGAGACTTGAAGAGCCGAGCATGAGCGGCGATCCTGCGCATCGGCTGGCGGGACGGGTCGCGATCGTGACCGGCGGCGGTCGCGGGCTTGGTCGGGCGATGGCGCTCGGTTTGGCGCGCGCGGGGGCGACGGTCATCGCCACGGCGGCGCGCGAAACGGCCGAACTTGCCGCGCTGTCCGGCGTGGCGGGCACGGAGGTCGCGGGGCGCATCGTTCCCGTTCAGGCGGATGTCACGCAAGCCGACGATTGCGAGCGCATCGTTGACAGGGCGCTCCATGGTCAGGGGCGGCTCGATATCCTCATCAACAATGCCGGGCGCGGCATGAAGTATGTGAGCGAGCGGTTCCTCACCGAGCCGACACGGTTCTGGGAGACCGATCCCGCCGTCTGGCGCATGGTGATCGACACCAACGTCAACGGGCCGTTTCTGATGGCGCGTGCGGCGGCGCCGGTCATGCGCGCGGCGGGCTGGGGCCGGATCGTGAATATCTCGATGAACCGGGAGACGATGCGGCGTGCCGGCTTTTCACCTTATGGCCCATCGAAGGCGGCGCTGGATGCAGAGACGGCGATCTGGGCGCAGGATCTGGCTGGGTCGGGCGTCACGGTCAACGCGCTTTTGCCCGGCGGGGCGACGCTCACCGGAATGATCCCGGGCGATGTCGATCCGGTTTTGAGGGCGAAATTGCTCGACCCCGGCGTGATCGTGCCACCGCTGCTCTGGCTCGCCTCCGGCGCTTCGGACGGGATCACGGGCATGCGTTTCAACGCCGCCCTCTGGCTTGGCGATGCGGACGACGACGCATCGGCGGATGCGGCCGGCGAAAGGCTCTGACACAGGCGGTTGTTCTGTCAGCGTCTGCCCATCGCAACGATTTATGCGATCGTCTCAGCGGTCCGGCGCTTTTTGCCATGAACGCTTGGCCTCACCATGGAAAAGCCGCCTTTCCCGATCCCGGAACGAACGGGTAGAACCACAGCGGATAATCGGGCCAGTCGAGGCAGTTCCCCGTGTCGAGCGGCGTCGGGTAGAACGTCGTCGACGCCGCCGCCTGCACCAGATCCGAGCGGATATACGTCGCCTCCAGCGTCTCCGGAATCGGAAAGCCGCACACCGTCCGGATGGCGCCGAAATTGTTGGCGTGGACATGGCAAAGCGTGAAGGCCGATGACATCGTCGCCAACGCCTTCCAGGCCATGCTGCGAAACCGGCGCTCCTCTAGCCGCGGCAACTCGTGCAACTCCACCACGATCTGCTCGAAGCGCCGCAGCAGGCCCATCGAGGTTTCCGTCAGCACATCCCACTCCGCGCCTTCCACGTCGAGCTTGAGGATCGGCGCCTCCGTGCCGTGCGGCAGCTTCGCCATGTGGTCCGCCAGCGTGAACAGCCGCTGGGCCGGGTCGGCCGCGCCCGCGACCCCTTCCCGATACCAGGTGAACCCGTCGTGCTCGCCCGGCAGCACCTCGATGGTGTGGTCGAACAGCAGAACCCGATGCCCGCGCTCCGCCAGATCGAGGTCGAACGTCACCGAAGGGCCAATGCCGAAACTCATCACCGGCTGACTGCCGCGCAGGCGATCGACCACCACGTAGCCGCCATCTCCCGGCCCGCCGATCCGGATCTTGCGCTCGCCCGGCAGGTCATGCGGCGTCAGCAGGGACAGCGCCTCGAACACTCCGCGTTGCCGCGCAATGCCTGCCTCCAGCGGCTCCGTCACCGGGCGAAACGCCATCTCAGTCGTTCCTCGCTCTACCGAGCACCCACCTGACGCGAAGACAGCGCCGTCGCCAAGTCATCATTCGGGTGGCTGCGCGCGCAACATGCGCTCCGCTTCCTCGGGCGAGCATTCCAGCGCACGGCGTGCCATGACGCCGCTGAAGCCCGCGCGCCCGAAGGCCATCAGCACGCGGACGCGGTCCCCAGCCTCACTCTGATCGTCGCCCTCGCGCGCGAAAGGCCCCACGCGCCGCCGCCGCGCGAAGGCGAGCGCCGCCGCGAACTCCGCCGCCTCATCCTCGGGCACCGTCGCGCCGGCGAGCGAGGCGCCCACTCCCTTCGCGCCAAGATGCGCGAGCACCGCCAGCCGCGAGCGCCCCGAACGGCGCAGCCGCCGCGCCCGGCTCGCGGCGAAGGCCGCGTCGTCGACCGCGCCGATCGACGCCAGCGAGGCGACGACGCGACCCGCCGCCTCCCTCAGCGATGCGGCCTCGCCCGCGACCGCTTCGGGGTCTGCGCCCTCCGTCGCCAGCATCGCGCGCTCCCAGCGCTGGATGCGCCGGTCGAGGATGCGCGCCATCGAAGCCGTCGTGCCGCCGTAGCGCGTTGCGTAGTCCAGCCCCAGCGCGCGCAGCCCGGCTTCATCGAGATGTGCGGATTTTACCTGCGTCATCTGTGTGATGCTTTACCCTGATTGATTGACGGCATTGCCCACGGAACCCATACATCTCTGCTTTCCGTAAGCGGAAGGCCACTATGATTTCTGCCCTGATGCCGAACTACAACCGCGCCGACCTCGCTTTCGAGCGTGGCGAAGGCGCTTGGCTGTTCACGGCGGACGGGCGACGATACCTGGATTTCGGGGCCGGCATCGCGACCTCCTCGCTTGGCCATGGCCACCCCGGCCTCACCCGCGCCATCGCGGAGCAGGCCGCCCGCGTCATGCATGTGTCCAACCTCTACCGGGTGCCGCAGGCCGAGGCGCTCGCCGCCAGGCTCGTCGCCAACAGCTTCGGCGACAGCGTCTTCTTCTGCAACTCGGGCGCGGAAGCAAACGAGGGCATGGTCAAGATGATCCGCAAGACCATGGCGGAGAACGGCCACCCCGAGCGGTGGCGCATCATCTGTTTCGATGGCGCCTTCCACGGGCGCACGCTGGCGATGATCTCGGCGACGGGCAACCCGAACTACATCAAGGGCTTCGGGCCCGCCGTGGACGGCTTCGACCATGTGCCGTTCAACAACCTGAACGCGCTGCGCGATGCGATCGGGCCGGAGACCGCCGGCATCATCGCCGAGCCGATCCAGGGTGAAGGCGGTATCCGCTCCGCCGCGCCCGACTTCCTGCCGGGCCTCCGCGCCGCCTGCGACGAGTTCGGCATCCTGCTCGGCCTCGACGAGGTGCAGACCGGCATGGGCCGCACCGGCAAGCTTTTCGCCCATCAATGGACGAGCATCACGCCGGATGTGATGTCGCTCGCCAAAGGTCTCGGTGGCGGCTTCCCCGTCGGCGCCATCGTCGCGACCGAAGCGGTGGCGCGCAACATGCGTCCCGGCACCCATGGCACCACGTTCGGCGGCAACCCCCTCGCCTGCGCCGCCGGGAATGCGGTGCTGGACGTGGTGCTCGCGCCCGGCTTCCTCGACAGCATCGTCGAGCGTGCCGCGGTGCTGCGTCATGATCTTGAAGCCCTCGCCGCGGAGTTTCCGTCCATCGTCGAGGAGATCCGTGGCCAGGGCCTGTTGCTCGGGCTCAAGCTCGCCGTGCCGAACACCGCCATGCAGGGCGCCTGCCTCGCCGAGGGGCTGCTGACGGTCGCGGCAGGGGACAACGTGCTGCGTCTGGCACCGCCGCTCATCGTGACGCCGGAGGATTGCAGCGCGGCCGTCGCCATGATCCGCCGCGCGGTGACCGCCCTTGCAGAGCCGAAGGTCGCCGCCCAGTGAGCGTGGAGGAAATCGTCCACGCGGATGACGAGGATCGCCACGAGGAGCCGGCGGGGCCGCGGCACTTCCTCGACCTCAAGGACATCGACGCCGAGACTTTGCGGGACATCCTGACCACCGCCACGGTCTGCAAGGAGCATCGGCGCGACCACGCGCGGCCTCTCACCGGCAAATCGGTGGCGCTCATCTTCGGCAAGCCGAGCACCCGCACCCGCGTCAGCTTCGAGGTGGCGATCCGCGAACTCGGGGGCGATCCGGTCGTGCTGCTCGGGCACGAGATGCAGCTTGGCCGTGGCGAGACGATTGCCGACACGGCGCGAGTATTGTCGCGCTACGTCGACGGGATCATGCTGCGTACGGATCGCGCGCGTAACCTCTACGAGCTTGCCCGCTACGCGACGGTGCCGGTGATCAACGGGTTGACCGAGGCCTCGCACCCTTGCCAGATCATGGCCGACATCATGACCTTCGAGGAGCGGCAGGGCCCGATCGCGGAGCAGGTCGTCGCCTGGTGCGGCGACGGCAACAACGTCGCCCGCAGCTGGATCGAGGCTTCGGCCCGCTTCGGCTTTACCTTGCGGCTTGCGACGCCACCCGAGTTGGCGCCTCCCCCCGAGGTGCTGGACTGGGCGAAGGCAGAGGGTGCGCGGATCGAGATCGGCCGCGACCCCCGGGCTGCGGTGAAGGATGCGCGCTGCGTCATCACCGACACCTGGGTCAGCATGTCGGACGATCCGAACGAGAGCCGCCACAATCTGCTGGCGCCGTTCCGCGTGACGGAGCGGCTCATGGCCGAGGCCGCGCCCGACGCGATCTTCATGCACTGCCTGCCCGCCCATCGTGGCGAGGAGGTCGAGGCCGGCGTGATCGACGGCCCGCAATCGGTCGTGTTCCAGGAGGCAGAGAACCGCCTGCATGTGCAGAAGGGCATTCTCGCCTGGGCGTTCGCGGCCGATGAGCAAACATAAACATATGCTTATGTCAGGTCGGTGATGGACCACAAGACGGCGGTAATCACGGGCGGAACGAGCGGGCTTGGTCGGTGGGTCGCTGCAGGCCTGGCGAAGGCCGGCTACACGCTCACGCTGATCGCGCGGGACCGTGATCGCGCGGCGGCGACGATCGCCTGGATCAGATCGCGAACCGCGGATGCCGTGCTGGAGGTTGAGATCGCCGACCTCTCCTCCCTCGCCGAGACCCGGGCTGTAGCCGCCGCGATCCTGAGCCGGACGCCGAGGCTCGACCTGCTCGTGAACAACGCCGGCGTCGTGTCGCCCAAAAGGGTGCAGACCGCAGAGGGTCATGAGCGGACACTCGCGACCAACCTGCTCTCGCCCCTGGCGCTGACCGAAGCCCTGCTCCCTGCCCTGAAGGCGGCCGCACCGTCCCGCATCGTCATGGTCGGGTCGTCGAGTTCCGACCGCGCGCGGATCGACCCGGACAATCTGGAACTCGAGCGCCGCTGGTCGATGGTGCGAGCCTATTCGCAGTCCAAGCTCGCACTGCTGATGACGAGCCGGACGCTGGCGAAGCGTCTGGAGGGCTCGGGCGTGACGGTGAACGTCGTCCATCCCGGCCTCGTCGCGACGGACATCGTGCGCCATGGAGGCATCGTGGGCGTCGTCTGGAAGCTCATGGCGCCCTTCTCGCTGACGCCGGAACAGGGTGCCGCGACGCCCCTCTACGCCTGTCTCTCGCCGGAGATGACCAGCAAGTCGGGGCTTTACCTCAAGCGTGGCCGACCTGCGACGCCGAACCCTCTGGTCAATGATGCGGCGCTCTCGACGCGCGTCATGGCGGCAACGGAGCAGCTCCTCAGCTGAGGCCGCGTGATCCTGCCAGCCGGACGTAAAGCCGGCGAAGCCCCATCTGCGAACTCCATCGCCGCGCCCGCTCACCGAACGCGCCATGCACAGCGGAGGGCTTGTCGGAGGGCGCGAAAACGGTCGGCGAGGCGCCATGGTCCGCGGCGGCATCCCGCGTCAGGTGGCCGTCCACGCCGAGGCGCCGGATCACCGACCCGGTCAGCACGGGCGCGAGGCGGCTCAGCAGCGCGAAGGCGGCGACCGTGCCGCTGATCGTCATCTCGGGCCGCCCGGTCATCGCTGCCATATAGATGCCGCGCGCCACCACGTCCGGTTGATAGACCGGCGGCACCGGCCGCGCCGGCCAGCCCATGTGGCTGATCGCATGGTTGAAGAAAGGCGTGTTGACCGCCGGAGGGAAGACCGTGCTGACCCGCACCCGGCTGCGCTCGAAGGCCAGCTCGATCCGCAGCGCCTGCCCAAAGGCCCGCACCGCCGCCTTCGCTCCGGAATAGGAGGTCATCAGCGGCAGCCCATGGAAGACGACGCCCGAGCAGACGTTGACGATGGTGCCTTGTCCCCTCGGCCGCATGAGCGACAGCGCCACGCGGGTGCCATTCACCGTGCCGAGGTAGGTCACCTCGGTCACTTGCCGGAACTCGGCCTCGGGCACATCGGTGAAGCGGCCATAGACGCCATTGCCGGCGGCGTTGATCCAGACCTGGGCCGGCCCCAGGGCCCGCTCGATGGCGGCGGCGGCCGCGACGAGCCCCGCGCTATCCATGACATCCGCCACCGCGACCGCGGCGATGCCACCCGCCGCCTCCACATCGGCCGCCGCCGCGGCCAAGCCTCCGGCCCCGCGGGCGATCAGCCCGACGCGCCAGCCCTGAGCCGCGAAAATGGCCGCCGTGCAGCGGCCAAGGCCCGAGGAGCCCCCTGTGATGATGACAACCTGACCCACCTGTTGCCGCTTACTGGGGCGACGCTGGGCAGCGTATCAACGGGCTCGGGAACCCGGTGCAGTCGGGGAAGCGTATTTCGTTCGGCCCAATACGCACGACCCTCAGGATATCCGGCTGCGGGCATCCAAATCCCAGATCGTCCGGAAGGCCGGCAACGGGCTGAGGCTTGGTTTCCGTGGGAGCGAGCGCGAAGATCGTGCCGTTCGGCGTTCCCCGCACGCTCGCGATGAGGTTCTCGATCGCTTCCGGGTGGGTGAGCGTGCTGTGGATCACCACGTCGCGGGTAACCACGAAGGTAGCGTTCTCCTCGCATTCGCGGGCGCTCATGCCGGGCGGCGCGGGCAGGATGCCTCCCGCCCATGCACCGAACAGCCAGGCATGGGGCGGCGCTCCCTGAGCTGCTGCGGGTGGCGGCACAGCCGTCGCCGCCAGAAGCACGCCGACAACGAGAGGCGCGACCAGTGGCGCGAGAAGCAAGGCGGCCATCCGGCGCGCGGGCTCATAGGGCATGGCGTTCCTCAAGAACTGTCATCAGGGCGGCGGTCAGCGAACCGGTCGTCAGGCGCGGCAACCCGCGTCGTCCGATCCATTGAAGCGCTACGGCTGGCGTGGCAAGTCCCTGGTCCCCGAAGGATGGATCGCTTGTGATGCTGAAACGCGCCTATGCCCGGCTGATCGCGCTGGCCGGACACCCCCAGGCACCCTGGTTCCTGGCGGCGCTCGCCTTCGCCGAGGCGAGTTTTTTCCCGATCCCGCCCGACGCCCTGTTGGTGGCCATGGGCCTCGCCCGCCCGCGCCGTGTCTGGTTCTATGCCCTCATCTGCACGCTCGGCTCTGTCGCGGGCGGAGCGCTCGGCTACTACATCGGCTATGCCATCTTCAACCAGCTGGCGCAGCCCGTGATCCATTTCTACCACATGGAGCACGCCTTCCTGACCTTCCAGGCAAAGTTCGCGCGCTACGGCGTCGACCTGATCCTCATCAAGGGCCTCACGCCGATCCCCTACAAGCTGGTGACGATCGCCGCGGGTGCGGCACACTTCGACTTCTGGAAATTCATGGGCGCCAGCCTCGTCACACGCGGCGCACGGTTCTTTCTGGTCGCCACGATCCTCCGCATCTTCGGCGAGGCTGCCCGTGACTTCATCGAGCGGTGGCTGACGCTCGTCACCAGCCTCGTGGCAGTGGGCATTATCGGCGGGTTTCTGATCATCGTGTTTCTGTGAAGTCAAACGCCGAGCTAGTCGACTAACTCATGCGGCGACTGGCGGCAGTCCGGTCCGGCGACGGCCTTGTCGAGTTCGGCCTGGCGACGACCGGCGATGAACACATAGGCGCCCTCTTCGACAAATCGCTTGGCGGTTGCGAGGCCAAGGCCGCTGCTGCCCCGAGTGACGACGGCGATCTTGTTGTTCAACGCAGGCATTTCGTTGCTTCCTGAAGTTCGTGCGATGGCGTCGTTAACGAGCGTCGGATTGGCGAGCGCGGGATCGTCGCGCCCATCAACCTCAAGGCCTCGCCACGTTGTTTTCACGCCGCGGCAGGAGCAACAGGTCGGCCGCTTCCTCTGCGTCCTTGAGCAGCATCTTGCGCGACGAACCCATTCTTGCACGCATCGTCAGACCGCGGGCGAGGTCGAGGACCTGGCTCGCACGCACGGTGACCGGAAAGTCATCCGGGATTTCGCCCGCACTGATCCCGTCGCGAAAACGCCGCTCCAAAAGTGCCAGCGCGCCATCAGCCGCGTTCTTCAGGAACTGCTGGACCTCAGCATCGTCCACGAGCGGCGCGATGCACTGGAGAATACATCCGCGCGCCATCCCGCCCTCGGTCGCGTTCTCCACAATGTGCCGCATGAAGCTGACGAGCGAGCCATGAAGAGTGGGCGGCGAAAAAAGCGCCTTCGCAGCGAGAGCCCCATTCGCGTCCGCATAGTCCTTGAGGACGCGCAGGAATATCGTCCGCTTGTCCCCGAAGACGGAATACAGACTGGGACGTCCCACGCCCATGCCGGCGACGAGATCGTCGATCGTCACTCCGTCATAACCCTTCGACCAGAACACCTGCGTCGCCTTTTGCAACGCCTGCCTCTCGTCGAAGCTGCGCGGCCGGCCGCGCGGTTTGGCGGTGTTTTGAAGCATTTCGGTTCAGAACTCCTCGACCATAGCCATCAGATAAAATGTAACACAAATGTTCGAAATTACAAGATGACGTTAGCCGCATGCGTCCTTCGAAGCCCGATTCCTCCGGCACCTCCGCCGTCGTCAGGCTCTGAGCCTCCGAGGCACCCGACGTGTTTTAGAATTAAACAGTTAAAAACCTCCTTGACCACAGCCCACTTGCGCCATTATAGGACAGATCAGTTCATAAATAGGCAGGCGCCGCTGGCGTCGCAAGGAGACTAGGCATGCAACGGTATGAAGCGAAGCGGGCAGTGATCATTGGCGGCACGAGCGGCATCGGGCTCGCGACAGCGAAGATGCTCGTCGATGGAGGCGCGCGCGTTCTGGTGACTGGTCGCTCGCAAGCCGGCCTGGACCTAACGCAGAAAGAGCTTGGGAACGGCGGCATTGCGGTATCAAGCGACGCGCGGTCGTTGACGGACATCGACGCCCTCGCCTCCCGGGTTAAGGCCGAGTTCGAGACGTTCGATCTGCTCTTCGTCAACGCAGGGTTCAGCCTCTTCGCCCCTCTCGAGAACACGACCGAGGCGACCTTCGACGAAATGTTCAACCTGAACGCCAAGGGACCGTTTTTCGCGGTCCAGAAGCTCTCGCCGCTGATGAACCAGGGGAGCGCCGTCGTCCTCACGACCTCGGTCGCAAACGTCAAGGGGATGCCCATGATCGCCGCCTATGGCGGAGCCAAGGCCGCGCTGCGATCCTTCGCCCGGACGTTCGCCGCTGAGCTGCTTCCTCGGGGGATCCGCGTCAACGCGGTGTCGCCCGGCCCCATCGAGACGCCGATCATCGGCAAAGCCTTTCCCGACAAGGCAACGGCGGACTACCTCACCGCCCAGATGCGCGAAGCCAATCCGATGAAGCGCTTCGGCACGCCGGAGGAAGTGGCCAAGGCCGTGCTCTTCCTCGCCTTCGACGCGACCTACACGACCGGCCTCGAACTTCCGGTCGACGGAGGTTGGTCGCAACTCTGAGGGTCAGCCGCCGCACCACCTCAGCGGCCTCGGCCTGGTAGCAGCCGAGGCCGCTAACTTTGACAGTCACGAACGTCTTGCGGATCTGGAAACGATCCCGCTCATTGATCAGGAGACCACAGTGTCCGACCCCGCTTCCATTCATCCGTCTGCGACGCAGATATCGGACAAGCTCTTTATCGCACCGCAACCGAGCCTCACGGATTTCGCCAATCTCGCCGCGGCTGGGTTCAAGGGCGTCATCAGCAATCGCCCGGCGAACGAACAAGCCGGTCAGCCGAGCCCGGCAGACGAGCAGCAAGGCGCCGCGGCCAGCGGCATGTCCTTCCACTTCATACCTGTGACCGCATCGACCATCACCGAGGCCGATGTGCGAGCGTTTCAGAATGCAGTGTCCGAGATCGCCGGCCCAGTCTTCGCGCATTGCAAAAGCGGCGCTCGCGCCGCAAGTCTCTATGCCATCGGCGAGGTGCTGGACGGGCGCTTGGCGCCGCAGGAGTTGCCAGACCTCAGCAGCAGGTGGGGGGTCGATCTTTCAATCGCCACCAAGTGGCTGGCCCGGAATGCGGAGCGCCGGCCACGCGTCCGGGGCTTCTTCGACCCGCACACCTTCAGCGTACAATATGTCGCATCCGACCCTGCCACCCGCCAGTGCGCCATCATCGATCCCGTGCTGGATTTCGATGAGAAGTCGGGGTCGGTCGCCACGACGAGCGCCGATGCCATTCTGCGCTACGTTGCGGAGGAGAAGCTGACGGTCCAGTGGATCCTCGACACGCATCCGCATGCCGACCACCTTTCAGCCGCCCACTACCTGCATGGGAAAACCGGCGCGCCGACCGCGACCGGGGCGCATGTGGTCGAGGTCCAGAAGCTGTGGCAGTCCATCTATAACTGGCCGGAGTTGAAAACCGACGGCTCGCAGTGGGACCACCTTTTCGAGGATGGCGAGGACTTCACCATCGGCACGATCGACGCGCGAATTCTGTATTCGCCCGGTCATACGCTGGGATCGATCACCTATCTGATCGGCGACGCAGCCTTCGTGCATGACACGATCTTCATGCCGGATTCCGGCACCGCCCGCACCGATTTCCCCGGCGGCAGCGCCGAGCAGCTGTGGAACTCGCTGCAGGGGATCCTGGCACTGCCGGACGACACACGATTGTTCACGGGCCATGATTATCAGCCCTCGGGCCGGGCGCCGCGGTGGGAGAGCACAGTCGGCGAGCAGAAAACGCACAACGACCAAATCGCCGGGGTGAGCAAGGCTGCGTTCATCGCGAACCGGGAGGCACGCGACCGCAGCCTGCCGATGCCGAAGCTCATCCTGCACGCCCTGCAGGTCAACATCATGGGCGGCCGACTGCCAGAGCCCGAGAGCAATGGCCGGCGCTATCTCAAGATACCGATCGACGCCCTGGGGGATGTCGCCTGGGGGCATTGATCGAGAAACTGCCGGCCGCGTCCACCGAGCAACCGATCGTGGGCTTCATCCGGAGCGCAAAGCCGCTTCCCTGTGGACCTGCCGGCGGCGGCATGGTGGAACTGGCGCGATCCATTCCAAGGCTCCCACCATGTCTCTCGGCTTCATCAGGAAATGGCGACGCCGCCGCGCCAGACGCCGGCAACCAGCGCCACCGGCGCCGCCGCCCAACGCGGCGCGCGATCCGTCCCGCTGCGCCCTTCTGGTAATTGCCCATCCCGCCTTGCACCGGTCGCGCGCCAATACCGCACTGCTGGAAGCGGCCGAGGCCCGGCCGGACATCACCATCCATGACCTCTACCAGAATTATGCCGACTTCCTCATCGATGTGGAGGCGGAACAGCAGCGTCTGATCGACCATCGTCTCATAATCCTGCAGTTTCCGATGTATTGGTACTCGGCGCCTGCCCTGCTGAAGGAATGGCTCGACATGGTCTGGCTGCACGGCTTCGCCCACGGACAGCAGGGAACCCGGTTGCGGGGCAAAACGATGTTGGCCGCGGTGACGGCGGGCGGCGACGCCGGCGCCTACCGCCCAGGCGGCATAAACCGCTTCTCGATGGCCGAGTTCCTGCGGCCGCTTGAAGCGACCGCACACCTCTGCGGCCTCACCTGGGCGGAGCCCTTCATCGTGCACGACTCCATCCAGCTGACCGAGGCCAGCCGCCGCGATGCGACCCGGGCCTATAGCGCCCGGCTGAACGAAGCCATCGCGGCCTCGCGCCCATGAACACCGACAAGGTTCTCATCCAGGCCCTCGTCTACCTCGCCGCCAGCGTCATCGCCGTGCCGATCGCCAAGCGCGCGGGCCTCGGCTCCGTTCTCGGCTACCTCATCGCCGGCGCCGCGATCGGACCCTTCGCGCTGCACCTCGTCGGCAACCAGGCCGACGTCATGGGCTTCGCCGAGTTCGGCGTCGTCATCCTGCTGTTCCTCATCGGGCTGGAGGTGCGGCCCGCTCTGCTCTGGACGATGCGGGCGGCCATCTTCGGCTTGGGCGCGGCGCAGCTTGGCGCGATCGGGTTGGTGCTCGCGCTCGCCGCCGTCCTGCTCCGCCTGCCCTGGCAGCAGGCGCTCGCCTGTGGCGCCATCCTGGCCATGTCTTCGACCGCAATCGTCCTGCAGACGCTGGAGGAGAAGGGCCTGAGGCGCGGCGCGGTGGGTACCGCCGCCTTCGGGGTCCTGCTGTTCCAGGATCTCGCGGTCATCCCGCTGCTGGTTCTGCTGCCCCTGCTGGCGGTCGCGCCAGTCGTCGAGACTGCCGGCTCCGGCGGGCTGCATGGCTGGCTGCATGCCGTTGCCGTGCTCGCGGCGGTCGCAGCTATCGTGGCCGTCGGCCGCTACCTCACCGGGCCCGTCTTCCGCTTCATCGCCGCCGCCCGGCTGCGGGAAATCTTCACCGCGACGGCCCTTCTGCTGGTCATCGCCGTGACCGCGCTGATGACGCTCGTGGGCGTATCTCCAGCCCTCGGCGCCTTCCTGGCAGGCGTCATGCTGGCGGAGAACGAGTTCCGCCGCGAACTCGAAGCCGATATCGAGCCCTTCCGCGGCCTTCTGCTCGGGCTGTTCTTCATCACCGTCGGCGCAAGCCTCGATTTCGGCCTCGTCGCCCGTCATCCGTTCCTCGTGCTCGGCCTGACGGTCGGGCTGATGGCGATCAAGGCCGAGGCGATGACCCGGCTCGGCCGCCTGTTCCACCTGACGCGCGCCGATGCCCGCATGGTCGGCGTCTCGCTCTGCCAGGGCGGGGAGTTCGCCTTCGTTCTCACGGGCTTCGTCATCACCGCCCATGTGCTGCCGGCGCCGCTCGGGCACCTGCTGAACGCGGTCGTCGCCGTCTCGATGGTGCTGACGCCTCTCGTCTTCCTGATCCATGAGCGGGTCATGACCGTGCCCGTGCGGTCGGACGGCCCGGTGCCAGAGGAACCCGGCTTCGAGGCGGCGCCCGACGTGATCGTCGCCGGCTACGGCCGCTTCGGGCAGATCGCCGGGCGGCTCATCGAGGCCAACGGGTTCCGCACCTCGGTGCTCGACATCAGCACGAGCCAGATCGACCTGCTGCGGCGGTTCGGGCGGCGGGTGCATTACGGCGACGCCTCACGCCTGGATCTGCTCCAGGCGGCGGGCGCGGCTCAGGCGAAACTGCTGGTGGTGGCGATCGACGACCGCGAGCGCGCCCTGGAACTGGTGGAGACGGCGCGCCATGCCTTTCCGCAGCTGGTGATCCTGGCGCGCGCGTGGGATCGGCGGGCGGCCTACGATCTGCTGGACCATGGCGCGGACGCTGTCGAGCGCGAGACGTTCGAGGGCTCGCTGGCGCTGGGCCGGCTCGCGTTGGAGCGGCTGGGGGTGCGGGCGCACCAGGCACACCGAGCCGCGGCGATCTTCCGCCGTCACGACAAGCGGCTGTTCGAGAAGCTCAGGCCGCTCTGGGGTGATGAGGAGGGGTTCATTCTCGCCAGCCGGCAAAGCGTCATGACGCTGGAGACGCTGCTGGCGGCCGAGAGGCTCGGGGAGCAGATGGGCGGCGCGGAGGGCGGCTGGGACACCGCATCGCTGAAAAAGGAGATGGAGGCGCAGGACGGGGACTAGCGCCCGCGCTCCTTCATCATGACCGTGGCGGGCGGGACCGGCGTTTCGTCTTCGGCGATCCAGGCGCGCAGCAGCGTATAGCTCACCGCAAGCACGGCCGGCCCGATGAAGAGCCCGACAAGGCCGAACGCCGCCAGCCCGCCGAGCACGCCCACCAACACCAGAAGCATCGGCAGGTTCGCCTCCTTCTTGATGAGCATCGGCCGCAGGAGGTTGTCGATGGCGATTGCGATGATCGTCACCACCAGCAGCACGGTGCCCATCAGGTAGCGGCCCGACACGTACATCCAGATGACGGCGGGGATCAGCACGACCCCCGGACCCGCCTGCGCGACGCAGAAGATGAACATCACCGCCGTCAGCACCGGCGCCAGGGGCACGCCCGCGATCATCAGCCCGATGCCGCCGACGACCGCATCCGCAAGCGAGGTGAGCATCACCCCGAGCGCCACCGCGCGGATGGCGCGGCCCGCCAGCACGACCATCTGCTGGCCGCGGTCGCCCGCGAGCCGATGGCCGAACTGGCTCGCGATGCGCGCGCCCGCCTCGCCATGGGTGCTCATCACGGCGACGATCGCGGTCGTCAGCAGGAATTGCAGCAGCAACCGCCCGAAACTGCCGATGGAGCCGAGAAACCATTGCGCCACGGAGCCGACATAGGGCGTCGTCCGCGGCAGCATCGTGCCGATGCCCTGGTTCTGGAACTTCGCCCAGAACTCAGCCGCCTTGGCGCCGACGAGCGGCATCTCGGGAACCCAATGCGGCACAGGCGGGATGCGAAACGCGACAACCGCGCGCGCCAACCCGGTCAGGCTATCGATGTGGCCGAGGATGGTCGTCACCGCGAGCCAAAAAGGAACGACGAACAGTATCAGGACGATGAGCGTCATCAATGCGACAGCCAGTCCCCGGCTTCCGCCCACGAACTTTTGCAGCCGCAACAGCAACGGCCAGATGGCGACGACAATGGTCGCCGCCCAGATCGTCGCCGGGAGAAAGGGGCGCATGACCCAGAGCGAGCACAGCGACAGCCCACCCACGAAGATCAACAGCAGGATGATGCGGGTCGGGTCCTGGCGATGATGCCCAGGCTCGGGGCGGGCGGGACCGGATGGCCCGCCGGTGCTTACGTCCGACCCGGATAGTCCCATATCCGCCACGGCGGAGGCTGCCTCAGGCGCGCGCCTGCTCCTGCTCGTCGCTCAGCGCATGCGGCAGGTATTTGACGTAGTCCTTCGGCACCACCTGCCAGAAGTCGCCGAGCGTCTGGTCCCAGTTGTGGAGCAGCATCGCGGCGTAACGGCTGTTCGTCTCCTGCACATGCCGCTCGATCAACCCGCGCAGCTTGCTCTCCCAATAGGCCGCGCCGATCCGTTGCCAGGTCAGCGTGTCGGGATTGATCCGGCTCTCCAGCACCCCGTCGACATCGTAGAGAAACGCCATGCCGCCGGTGAAGCCCGCGCCGAAGTTGTCGCCGAAACGGCCGAGGATCGCGACCGTGCCGCCGGTCATGTATTCGCAACCGTTGGAGCCGCAGCCCTCGACGACTGCCGTAGCACCGGAGTTGCGGACGGCGAAGCGCTCGCCCGCTTGTCCGGCGGCGAACAGCTGGCCCGCCGTCGCGCCGTACAGGCAGGTGTTGCCGATGATCGTGTTGGCGTTGCTGCGCATCTTGGAGGATGGCGCTGTGCGCACGACGATGGTCGCGCCGGAGAGGCCCTTGCCGACATAGTCGTTGGCGTCGCCGATGACCTCGAGCTTGAGGCCCTGCACCGCAAAGGCGCCCAGCGACTGCCCGGCCGATCCGCGCAGCCGGACGTTCGCGTGTCCCGCCGGCAGCGTGCTCATGCCGAAGCGCCGCACGATGAGCGAGGAGAACTTCGTGCCGATCGCCCGGTGGGTGTTGCGGATGTTGTACTGCAACTGCATCTTCTCGCGCCGCTCGAAGAAGGGCGCGGCATCGGCGATCATCTGCGCGTCGAGCGTCTCCGGCACCGGGTTGCGTTCCTCCAGCGTGCAGTAGCGCGGATAGGGTCCGGGATCGGCCTGGGCGAGGATCGGGTTGAGGTCGAGGTCGTCGAGCAGATCGCTGCCCCGGCTGACCTGCTGCAACAGATCGGTCCGGCCGATGATGTCGGTCAGCTTGCGGAAGCCGAGCTTCGCCAGCGTTTCGCGCACCTCCTCGGCGATGAATGAGAAGAGGTTGATGACCTTCTCGGGCGTGCCCTCGAACTTTGCGCGCAACGTCTCGTCCTGCGTGCAGACGCCGACCGGGCAGGTGTTGCTGTGGCACTGCCGCACCATGATGCAGCCCATGGCGACGAGGCTCGCGGTGCCGATGCCGAATTCCTCGGCGCCCAGCATGGCGGCGATGATGACATCCCGCCCCGTCTTCAACCCACCGTCCGTGCGGAGCTTCACCCGATGGCGCAGCCGGTTGAGCATGAGCACCTGATGCGCCTCGGAGAGACCCATCTCCCACGGCAGCCCGGCATACTTGACGCTGGTGAGCGCGCTGGCGCCGGTGCCGCCGGAATGGCCCGAGATCAGGATCGCATCGGCCTTTGCCTTGGCAACGCCCGCCGCAATCGTGCCGATGCCGGAGCGTGAAACGAGCTTCACGCAGACGCTCGCATCCGGGTTGATCTGCTTGAGGTCGTAGATGAGCTGGGCGAGATCCTCGATCGAGTAGATGTCGTGATGCGGCGGCGGGCTGATGAGCATGACGCCCGGCGTCGAATGCCGCAGCTTTGCGATCAGTTCCGAGACCTTGAAGCCCGGCAGCTGGCCGCCCTCGCCCGGCTTCGCACCCTGCGCGACCTTGATCTCGATCTCGCGGCAGTTGTTGAGGTAATCCGCCGTCACGCCGAAACGGCCCGACGCGATCTGCTTGATCGCCGAGGAAGCGTTGTCTCCGTTGGCGCGCGGCTTGGAGCGCTCGGGGTCCTCGCCGCCCTCGCCGCTGTCGGAACGCGCGCCGATGCGGTTCATCGCGATCGACAGCGTCTCGTGCGCCTCCGGCCCCAGCGCGCCCAAAGAAATGCCCGGTGCGATCAGCCGCTTGCGGATCTCCGTGATGCTCTCGACATCGTCGACAGGAATGGGCGTCAGTCCGTCCATGCGGAAATCGAGCAGATCGCGCAACGCTACGGGGGGCAGCCGCCGGACCGCCTCCGAATATTTGCGGAACGTGGCGTAGCTGTCCGTCGCGACCGCCGTCTGCAACACGTGGATAAGGCTGCCGTCGAAGGCATGCGCCTCGCCGCCGCGACGGATCTTGTAGACGCCACCGACGGGCAGCGTCAGCACGCCCTCCGCCCAGGCGATCTTGTGCAGTTCGAGGACCTTGCGCGCGATGCCCGAGAGGCCGATGCCGGAAATGCGCGACTGCATGCCGGGGAAGAACTCGCCGACCAGGGCACGCGACAATCCGATCGCCTCGAAGGTGTAGCCGCCGCGATAGGAGGAGATGACGCTGATCCCCATCTTCGCCATGATCTTGAGCAGGCCCTTGTCGAGCGCCTTCTTGTAGCGGCCGATGGCGCCCTTGACGCTCATCTCGCCGAACAGCCCGCGGCGCTGACGATCGGCGATCGACTCCTGTGCAAGGTATGGGTTTACCGTCGTGGCACCCACACCGATGAGCACGGCGACGTAATGCACATCGAGGCATTCCGCCGACCGCACATTGACGCTGGTGAAGGTGCGCAGACTGGTTCGTACGAGATGCGTATGAACCGCGCCGGTCGCGAGGATCATCGGGATCGGCACGCGGTCCGGCCCGACATGCTCGTCGGTGACGATGAGATGCGTCGCGCCGGCGCGCACGGCGTCCTCGGCCTCCTGCCGGATGCGGTCGAGCCCCCGCCGCAGCCCGGCTTCGCCATCGGCGAGCGCGAAGGTGGCGTCGATCTCGACCACGGAGAGACCCAGGGTTTCCCGCAGGGCGATGAACTCGCCGGTCGATAGGATGGGGCTCGCAAGCTGGAGAATGTCGAACTGGTGCTCGCCCTCCTCCAGCACGTTGCCGAGGTTGCCGAGGCGCGTCTTGAGCGACATCACCCGCGTCTCGCGCAGGCTGTCGATGGGCGGGTTCGTGACTTGGCTGAAGTTCTGCCGGAAGTAATGGTGCAGGCCGCGATACCGCTCGGAGAGCACGGCGACGGGTGTGTCGTCACCCATGCTGCCGGTCGCCTCGCTGGCGTCGTCCACCATCGGCTGGAGGATCGCCTCCATCTCCTCGAGCGTCGCGCCGATGGTGAGCTGGCGGCGGCGCAACGCCTCGGTGCCGAGCAGCACGGGCTCGACCGTGTCGGTCTTCACCAGATCGTCGATGACGACGATGCGCTTGGCCCATTCGCCGAATGGGTTGCGCGCCGCCAGCAGATCCATCACCGCAGAATTGTCGTAGAAACGCGGCGTATCGAGATCGACCGCGATCATCTGGCCAGGGCCGACACGCCCCTTCTCGACGATCGAGGCCTCATCGAACTTTACCATGCCCGTCTCGGAGCCGACGACCAGCATCCCATGACTGGTCACCGTGTAGCGCAGCGGCCGCAGCCCGTTGCGGTCGAGGCCCGCGATGACCCAGCGACCATCGGTCGCGGTGATCGCGGCCGGCCCGTCCCACGGCTCCATCACCGCGTTGCAGTATTCGATCATGTCGCGATGCGCCTGCGGCATCGACGAGGTGGCGCCGATCGACGGCGGGATCATCATCGCCTTGACCATCGGCGCGTCACGGCCGGACCGCACCAGCAGCTCGAACACATTGTCGAGCGAAGCGGTATCCGAGCCGCCCGCCTGCACGACCGGCTTCACGTCGTCCATGAAGGCATCGAGCAGTTCGGACGAGAGCCGCGTCTCGTGGCTCTTCATCCAGTTGACGTTGCCCTGAACCGTGTTGATCTCGCCATTATGGGCGAGCGCGCGAAACGGTTGCGCGAGCTTCCAGGTCGGGAAGGTGTTCGTCGAATAGCGCTGGTGATAGATCGCGAACCGCGACACGAAACGCTCGTCGAGCAGGTCCGGGTAAAACTCCGTCAGGCTCTCGGCCAGGAACATGCCCTTGTAGACGATGGACCGGCACGAGAGGGAACAGAAGTAGAGGTCCGGAATCTGCGCCGCGATCGTCTCGCGCTCGATCCGGCGGCGGATCACGTAAAGGTCGCGCTCGAACTCCACCTCCGACACGCCGCGCGCGTTCCAGAGCATGATCTGCTCGATCTCGGGGCGGGTTGCATTGGCCTTCTCGCCGATGCAGGCAACGTTGATCGGCACCTGCCGCCAGCCATAGATCTGGTAGCCGAGGGCGAGGATCTCGGTCTCGACGATCTGCCGGCAGCGTTCCTGCGCGCTGAGATCGGTCTTCGGCATGAACACCTGCCCGACCGCGATCGGGCCGGGGCGCAGCACGGCGCCGCTCCGCTCGACGGCGGCAGCGAAAAAATCCTGCGGAATTTCGATATGGATGCCGGCGCCATCACCGGTCTTGCCATCGGCATCGACGGCGCCGCGATGCCACACCGCCTTCAGCGCATCGATGCCCGCCTGCACGACATCACGTCGACGCTTGCCATCGAGCGCCGCGATCATGCCGACGCCGCAGGCATCATGTTCCTGAGAGGGATCGTAAGTGCCCGCCAACGCCGTCGTGTTGCGCGCCCAATCGGCCAGGAACTCGACACCCGTCTCCAGCATCTCGCTTTCTGTCAGGATCATGTCAGCCATGGCGTTCTCCCTATCGCGCGGCAGGCTGCCGCGGCCCGCCCGAAGGCGGCATTCATCTCACTGCGTGCTGAGCCCTTGGGCACTCAACTTGGCGGCATCCGCCTGCAGCACCTGCGTCGCCGCCTGCTGAATCCAGGCATGACCAGCGACCACCATCTGCCGCGTCAGGCTTGGAATGAGCGCCGCGAGCTTCGCGCCAGCCGGCGTCTGGTAGAAGGCAAGGATCTGCTGCAATTCATCCGTCGTGAAGGCGTGGCCATAGCTGACGGCGACGGTGGACACGAACTGCGGCTCCAACGCGCGCAGATCGGGCACCAGAACTGCGTCGACGATGCCCGACACCTTATCCTGCGGCTGGTTGTTGCGCGCGGCAAGGCTCTGCACCAGCACCATCCGCAAGCCGTCCATCGCCGCGTCGGCCACCTGCTGGATGCCGAAAGCCTGAACCACCTGGGTCGCCAACGCCATCTGGTCGGCACTCAACGCCGCGTCGTCAGCATGGGCCACATCCGGGGCCACGGCGAGCAACGCCGCGATCAGACAAGCAAGCGCTTCTTTTTGAAGGAAGAAGCGAAAACTCTTCATCGGATAGCGAATGCTCATTCCGCTGCCACCGCAACGGTCGCCGGCTGCTGCAGATAGGCATGCACCTGGGCGGCAACATCCTGCCCGTCCTTGATCGCCCAAACGACGAGGCTTGCACCGCGCACGATGTCCCCCGCCGCGAATACGCCAGGAACCGATGTCATGAAGCTGCGATAATTCACCTTGAGCGTGCCCCAGCGGCTGACCTCCAGCCCCTTCTCGCCGAACATGCGCGGCACGTCCTCGGGGTCGAAGCCCAACGCCTTGATGACGAGGTCCGCCTCAACGGTGAAATGACTGCCGGCCACCGGCTCCACCGATTGCCGGCCGGAGGTGTCGGGCAGGCCGAGATGCATCCGCACCGCGCGGACGCCAGTGACATGGTCATCGCCCAGGAAAGCCTCGGGCGCCGACAGCCAGAGGAACTCGACGCCCTCCTCCTCGGCATTCTTCACCTCGCGCAGAGAACCCGGCATATTCGCGCGGTCGCGCCGATACAGACACTGCACCGAGGTCGCGCCCTGGCGGACAGCGGTGCGTACACAATCCATCGCCGTGTCTCCGCCGCCGATGACGACGACCTGCTTGCCCTCGGCGTTGAGCAATCCGCTCTCGAAGTCGGGGACCACCTCGTTGAGGCCGCGGCGGTTCGAGGCGGTGAGGAAGTCGAGCGCGGGCACGATTCCGTTGAGGCCCGCGCCGGGCCCGCCGATGTCACGCGACTTGTAGACGCCGGTTGCGATGATGACGGCCGCGTGCTTCTGCCGCAGTTCCGCGAAGGAGATGCCGGCGCTGCTTCCGTTGCCGATCGCCGTGTTGAGGTGGAACTGGACGCCGCAATCCTCCAGGTAGCGCCAGCGGCGGATAACGACTTCCTTCTCCAGCTTGAAGCCGGGGATGCCGTAGATCATCAGGCCGCCGGGCCTGTCGTAGCGGTCATAGACGTGCACCTGATAGCCCTGGCGGCGCAGCCGTTCCGCCGCCGCGAGCCCGCCGGGGCCGGCACCGACAATGGCGACGGATTCCGGCCGCTCATGGGTCGGCCGGACCGGCTTGACCCAGCCGCGCTCGAAGGCGGTATCCGTGATGTAGCGTTCCACAGCACCGATGGTGACGCTTTCGAAGCCCTTCTCGATAACGCAGTTCCCTTCGCAGAGCCGGTCCTGCGGGCAGATGCGGCCACAAACCTCAGGGAAGCTGTTGGTCATGGAGGAGATTTCGTAAGCCTCCTCGAGCCTGCCTTCGGCGGTCAGGCGCAGCCAGTCGGGGATGTGGTTCCCCAGAGGGCAATGCACCGAACAAAACGGAACGCCGCATTGGCTGCAACGGCTCGCCTGTTCCGAAGCGCGCGCAGGGTCGAAGCGGTTGTAGATCTCGTCGAAGTCCTGGCGGCGCAACTCGGCAACCCGCTTCTGCGGGATCTTCTGCGGCGTATGGACGAACTTCAACATGCGCTCGGTCATGGGGAGTGGCTCCTCCTGAAGGGCGGACGCTGGGGCGCTCGCGGAACGATGCCACCCTTATAGCGAAACCCGGCCTTTGCGAAGGCGAATACGATCCCCGAACAGTTATGCTGACCTATCTCCAGCGCATATCACGCTTTCGTGACCTACTTGATCGAGTGACGCCGAAAATTAGGTCCGATCTGGTCTGTTTCTGTATTGAGGCCGTTTGCTAGGCTGCAGCCAAAGCGCCCTCGATGAGCGCGACCGTCTCACCGATCCCATAGAGTGCCACGAACCCGCCGAACCGCGGGCCCTCCGTCTGCCCGAGCAGAACCTGATAGAGGCAGCCGAACCACGCCTTCAGCTCCGGGAACGGATGCCGCTTGCCGACCTCGTAGACAGCCGTCTGGATCGCCTCGCCCGAAGTGCCGGGGGGCAGCTGGCGCAACGTCTCCGCCAGATCGATGAGCGCCGCGCGCTCCACCTCCGTGGGCTGGCGGAACTGCTTCTTCGGCCGCACGAAGTCCTGGTAGTAGGCGATCGCGTAGCCGACGAGCTTGGCCAGGAACGGCGCCGTCTCCGGCGTGAGGTCCGGCGAATACTGGCGGATGAAGCCCCACAGCATGTCCGGCGTCTCGGCATTCACCACGCTGGCGAGGTTCAGCAGCATTCCGAAACCGATCGGGCTGCCAGCATCGGGCGGCACCGGCCCGCCATGGATGAACCACGCCGGATTGCTCTCGTCGACCGTCTCGTCCCGTTGCGCCTTCGCGACGTGCGCGAGGTAGTCGTCCACCGCGCGCGGGATCACGTCGAAGAACAGCCGCTTGGCCCGCTGCGGCTGGTTGAACATGAAAAGCGAGAGGCTCTCGGCCGGGGCGTATTTGAGCCACTCGTCGATCGAAAGCCCGTTGCCTTTCGACTTGCTGATCTTCTGGCCGCGATCATCCAGGAACAGCTCGTAGTTGAACCCGGCCGGCGGCTCGGCGCCGAGAATGCGGCAGATCGCCCCCGAGAGCTTCATGCCCTCGATATGGTCCTTGCCGGCCATCTCGTAGTCGACGCCCAGGCCCGCCCAGCGCATGGCCCAATCGGCCTTCCATTGCATCTTGGCGCCGCCGCCGGTGACCGGCGTCTCGTACCAGGTGCCGTCCTCCGGGTCGCGCCAGCCAACGGTGCCCGCCTCCGGATCGATCTTTTCGATCAGCACCTGCATGACGATCCCCGTTCGCGGATGGATCGGCAGGATGGGCGAGTAGGTCGCGCGCCGCTCCGGCCCCAGCGTCGGCAGGACGACGGCCACGATCTCGTCGTGGCGGCGCAGCGCCTGACGCAACGCATCGTCGAAGCCGCCCGAGCGATACACGTCCGTCGCCGAGATGAACTCGTAGTCGAAGCCGAAGCCGTCGAGGAAGGCACGGAGGCGCGCGTTGTTGTGGGCGCCGAAACTCTCGTGGGTGCCGAAGGGGTCGGGCACGTCGGTGAGCGGCTTGCCGAGGAAGTCCCGCAGCATCTCGCGGTTCGGCACGTTGTCGGGCACCTTGCGCATGCCATCCATATCGTCCGAGAAGGCGATGAGGCGGGACGGCAGGCCGGTCAGCGCGGTAAAGGCTTGCCGCACCCAGGTGGTACGGGCGACCTCGCCGAAGGTGCCAATATGCGGCAGGCCGGAGGGGCCGTAGCCGGTCTCGAACAGCGCCACCTGTTTGCCGGTCGCCTCCATGCGGGCGACAAGCTTCGCCGCCTCCTCGAAGGGCCAGGACTTGGGCGCGTTTCGTGCGGGCTGGTTCATAAACAAAACCACTAAGAAGGGCCTATACTCCGGTCAATGAAGGTTGCGGTATGAGTGCGTCCCATGGCGCCGGGCGAGTTGCCCTGCCGGAGTGGCCTGCCTTGGTGGCGGGCACCGGCATCGCTGGCCTCCTCACGGCGGACGGCGAGATGCTGTCCCTGTCCGCCGGCGAGGTGACGCAGCAGCTGGGCGCGCTCGGGCCGCCGCTGCTCATCCATGCCCCGGCGACGTGGCGGCGGCTCGGCATCGCGCCGGTGCCGGCCTACGACCTGCTCGAACTCTTCGCGTTCGTCATGCCGGCGCAACCCGCCGTGCCGACGGCGCGCGGCCTCGCGCAGGCGCTGGGCGTGCCGCTGCCGGGCAAAGGACTGGAGAACGCCGCCGCCGCGCTGCCCGCGTTGGCCGTCGCCCTGCTGCGACGATTGCAGGCGGAGGCGCATCTGCCCGCGAACAAGGACGCGGCACAGCTCGCCATCCGCATGGGCCGTGCCGGCTGGGTGTGGGGTCCGCTCGCGGCGGAGGCCCTGGCGCTCGCCGGTGCCGCGGCCACGCCGTCGAAGGACAACAACGCCTTCCGCGTCTGGCGCCGCCTGCCCGAATGGGAGGAACAGGCGCCGCCGTCGCCGCCGTCGTCGCTGCCGGTGTCCTCGCTCGAGGCGCGCGCGCGGCTGGCCCAGTTGGTCGGCCCGGATGCCGAGCAGCGCCAGGGGCAGGCCGACTACGCCTCAGCCGCCGCCGCCGCGTTCGAGCCGCGCCGCGCCGAGGGCGCGCCGCATATGGTGCTGGCCGAGGCCGGCACGGGCACCGGGAAGACGCTCGGCTATGTCGCCCCCGCCAGCCTCTGGGCCGAGCGCAACCACGCGCCGGTCTGGATCAGCACCTTTACCCGCCATCTGCAACGGCAGGTGGAGAGCGAGTTGGAGCGGCTGTTCCCGGACCCCGTCGAGCGCCGTCGCCGCGTCGTGCTCCGCAAGGGGCGCGAGAACTACCTGTGCCTGCTCAACCTGGAGGACGCCGTGACCTCGGCTCTGAGCGGGATGAGCCCGGCGCTCACCACGCCGCTGGGGCTGATCGCGCGGTGGGCGGCGTTGACGACGGATGGCGATATCCTCGGCGGCGACCTGCCCGGCTGGTTCATCGAGATCTTCGGCGCGCCGCTGCTCGGCAGCCTCGCCGACCGGCGCGGCGAGTGCCTCTATGCCGCCTGCAACCACTGGAAGCGCTGCTTCGTCGAGCACGGCATCCGGCGCGCCCGCGAGGCCGATCTCGTCGTCGCCAACCACGCGCTCGTGCTGACCCAGGCGGCCTGGGGCGGGCTCGACGACGCCTACGTTCCCACCCGCTACGTCTTCGACGAGGGGCACCATCTGTTCGACGCCGCCGACGCCGCGTTCTCGGCCGAACTCTCGGGCCGCGAGGCGTCGGAATTGCGCCGCTGGATGCTCGGCGCCGAGGGGATGCGCTCGCGCGGGCGCGGCCTCTCGGCCCGCATCGGCGACCTCGTGGCCGACAAGCCCGATCTGCTCACGCCGCTGGAGGCCGCACTGACCGCCGCCCGCGCCCTGCCCGCCCCCGGCTGGGCCAGCCGCATCGCGACGGACGCCGCGCCGCCACCGGAAGGCACGATCGTCGAGCCCGCCACCACAAATCCGGCCGAGGCGTTTTTCCTGGCGTTGCGGGCGCAGGTGCTCGCGCGTCTCTCCAGTAGCGGCACCGAGGACGAAGCCCGCACCGGCTTCGCCGCCGAATGCGACCTCTACCCGGTGGCCGAGGCAGTGACCGCCGCCGCCGATGTGCTCAAACGCGCCCTTACCCGGATCGGCGAGCCGCTGACGACGCTCATGCAGCGGCTGCTCGCACGGCTGGACGACGAGGCCGAGGAACTGGACCCCTCGACGCGAGCCCGCATCGAAGGCATGGGCCGCACACTCAGGCGCCGCGCGGTGGAGCCGCTGCGGGCGTGGCAGACGATGCTGACGGAACTGGCCGAGCCCCGGCCCGAGGCCGGCAAGTTCCTCGGCCATGTGCAGTTCCTGCGGCTCGACCGTGGCGAGGCGGGCGTGCGTAACGTGGCCCTGCTGCGCCACTGGCTCGACCCGACGGTGCCGTTCTCGACCGTGCTCGCAGCGCCCGCGCATGGGCTGCTGGTGACATCGGCGACGCTGCGCGACGGCGGCGAGGACGATCCGGAACTCGCCTGGGCGGTGGCCGAGGCCCGCATCGGCACGAACCACCTTCCCCTGCCCGCGATCCGCGCCAGCCTGCCGAGCCCCTTCGACTACGCCGCGCGCACCCGCGCCTTCGTCGTCACCGACGTGGACACCGGCGACCCGGCCGCCCTCGCCGCCGCCTACCGCACGCTGTTCCTGGCCTCGGGCGGGGGCGGGCTTGGGTTGTTCACCGCCATCGGCCGCCTGCGCTCCGTCCATCGCCGCATCGCGCCGGCGCTGGAGCAGGCCGGCATGCCCCTGTACGCCCAGCATATCGACGCCATGAACAACGGCACGCTAGTCGACATTTTCCGGGCCGAGGAGGACAGCTGCCTGCTCGGCACCGACGCGATGCGTGACGGCGTCGATGTGCCCGGCCGTGCGTTGCGGCTTGTGGTGTTCGAGCGCGTGCCCTGGCCGAGGCCCGATATCCTGCATCGCGAGCGCCGCATCCACCTCTCGGGCGGCGCGCCCAAGGAATACGATGACCGCATTGCTCGTCTGCGGCTGCGACAGGCTTTCGGGCGGCTCATTCGACGGGTAGATGATCGTGGCGTCTTCGTGCTGCTCGACCGTCGGACGCCTAGCCGGTTGCTCTCGGCCTTCCCACCTGGGGTCGAGGTGCGGCGGGTTGGCCTCGCCGAGGCTGCAACGACGACCCAGGACTTTCTCGCCAATGCCCCAGCCGACAGAGGCCTCTAGCATCAACCAGGCGACGGGGGCGGCGGCAGTCTCGCACCCTCGGATCATCATCGCGGCGATGCTCATCTCCACCTTCATGGCGGCGGTCGAGGTCACCGTCATCAGCACCGCCATGCCGACCATCGTCGCAAAGCTTGGCGGGTTCCGGCTGTTCTCCTGGACCTTCGGCATCTACCTGCTGACGCAGGCCGTCATGACGCCGCTGTATGGACGGCTTGCCGACAGCTTCGGCCGCCGCGCCGTCTACCTCGGCAGCACGGCCCTGTTCCTGGTCGGCTCGCTGCTGTGCGGCTGCGCCTGGAGCATGGTCTCGCTCATCGTCTTCCGCGCCATCCAGGGGATTGGCGGCGGCGGCCTCGCGCCGATGGCGACCACGATCATCGGCGACATCTGCAAGCCCACCGACCGCGCCCGCATCATGGGCTATGTCAGCGGCATCTGGGGGATCGCCGCCATCGTCGGTCCGCTGCTCGGCGCCTTCTTCGTCCACACCCTCGGCTGGCCCTTCGTCTTCTGGGTCAACCTGCCCATCGGCGTCGTCACCATGGCGATGGTCGCGCGCTATCTCCACGAATCCCACCATAACAAGACGCATACGCCCATAGACCTGCCGGGCTGCGCGCTGCTGATCGCCGGCCTCGGCATCATGATGGCGGCGCTGGTGGACTTCGACCGCCTCGGCACGCCGCGTCTGGCCGGCCTCCTGGCCATCGCGGCGGTGGCTCTCGCGGGTTTCGGCCTGCGGGAGCGGCAACTGCGGCATCCCCTGTTGCCGCTGCACCTGCTCCGCCGGCCGCTGCTCCTGGCCGCCTTCGCATCGGCGCTGCTCGGCGGCGGCCTGCTCATCGGCATGACCGCCTTCCTGCCCACCTGGGTGCAGGGCGTGGCCGGCGGCGGCGCCTTGGATGCGGGCATCAACCTCGGCATCATGACCGTCGCCTGGACGATAACGAGCATGACGCTCGGCCGCGCCATCGGGCGCCTCGGCAACCGGCCGATGGCACTCGGGGCGGCGGTGGCTCTCCTCGTGGGGACCGTCGCCCTGGTCATGGTCGCCAGCGGGCACAGCCTGCTCTGGGTGGACATCGTCTCCATTCCGATCGGCGCCGGCATGGGTCTGACCAGCATCGTCTTCACCCTCGCCGTTCAGTCGGGCGTCGCCCATACCGACCGGGGCCGCGCGACCGCCCTGTTCTTCTTCTGCCGGCTGATGGGGCAGGCGCTCGGTGCCGCGGCCTTCGGCGGCGTCCTGAATGCCGGACTTACACATGCTGGCGTCCATGACGTGCTGCGTGACCTCGTCAACCCGCACATCCGGGCGACCATGTCCCCGGGCGATCTGCAGCGGCTGACAGGCTTGCTCAGCGACGCGTTGCACGGCGTCTTCGTCCTCGGCGTCATCCTGTCGGTGGGCGTGATGATCGTCGCCGTCCTGGTCCCGCGCGGCCGGCGGGACACGTCCACTCATGCCCAAGTCGTGAGCGAGCCATCGGGAGCGCATTAATGATTTCGAAACGGTCCGTTCGCTATCTCATGGCGAGCGGTTAGTTTCTCACGAAGCGGGGCAAGCATCCTCGCCTCCTGCGATAGGCCGCGCTCGCATCGCTCGCCGGCTTGGAGCGCCTGCTGTTCCAAGTGCCGCATGGAGGCTTCGTTGGGTTTGGCAAAGACAGGGATCGGCGCCTTTCTGAAGGTGTTCGCCCTTCCGGTCGACGACCCGGAACTGGCGCGCTCCCAGATTGCCGCGTTCTCGAAACAAATTCCCCTTCTCTACGCGATTCTCACGGTCAACGCGCTGGGGTTGGCGGCGACGCATGCGCGAACGGCTCCGCCGGCGCTGACCATCGTCATCCCGGTCGTTCTCTGCGTGATGTGCTACGTGCGCGGCCGATATTGGTGGCGGCTCGACGTGACGGCGCTCACCTGCGATCAGGCCGTCCACATGCTGCGCATGACGATGCGCTTCGTGACCATCCTTTCCCTGGTGTTCACGGCCTGGTCGCTCAGCCTCTACCCGTACGGCGACGCCTATGCGAAATGCCATGTCGCCTTCTACATGTCGATCACGCTCATCAGCTGCATCCTGTGCCTGATGCATCTGCGCGGCGCCGCCCTGCTGCTGACCGCGATCGTGGTTCTGCCGTTCACTATCTTCTTCTTGTGCACGGGCAACCTTGTCCTGATCGCCATGGCGGTGGACCTCGTCCTGGTCACCGGCGGGCTGATCGCCATCATGCTCCGGAACTACGATGACTTCGCGGGCCTCATCCGGTCGCGCGGAACCCTTCTCGATCGGCAGCGGGACATGCAGATCCTCAGCGACGAGAACCATCGGCTCGCCTACCTCGACGCTCTGACACGGTTGCCCAATCGCCGCAGCTTTCTCGCGAGGCTCGACGAGACAATACTCACGGCGGCGCAGCAGCCGGTATGCTTTGCTGTGGCGCTTCTGGATCTCGACGGTTTCAAGAGCGTCAACGACGTCCATGGTCATGCGGCGGGGGACGAACTTCTCGCTCAGATCGGGCGGCGGCTGGAGGGGCTGGCCACGCCGGACGTTTTTCTTGCCCGCCTCGGCGGCGACGAGTTCGGCATGATCCTCACGAGGTTCGGGTCGGACGGCGAGATCATGGCCTTCGGCGAGGAGGTGCTGGATCTTCTGCGCGCGCCCTGCCGGGTGAAGGATGCGATGGTGGCGATCGCGGGCTCCATCGGCGTCGCCATCTTTCCAGAGGGGGGACGCACCGCCGAAGACCTTTTCGAGCACGCGGATTATGCCCTCTACTACGTCAAGCAGACCCAGAAGGGGCAGGTCGTCATCTTCTCCGAGAGCCACGAGGGCATCGTGCGTCGGAACGGGCGCATCGAGCAGGCGTTGCGGCGCGCGGATCTCGAGCGTGAACTGGAGATCGTCTACCAGCCCATCATCGACACCATGACCAACAGCGTCGTGGCCTTCGAGGCCCTGGCGCGTTGGAACAGCCCGGACATCGGACCGATCAGTCCGCAGATTTTCCTGCCGATCGCGGAACGGCGGCAGCTGATGGGCAAGATCACGGAAACCTTGCTTGCGAAGGCACTGGAGGTGGCGCGGCTGTGGCCGCGGCATGTGACGTTGTGCTTCAACCTGTCGGCCTGCGATGTGATGAACCCGGCGACGATCGCCGCCGTGCAGCGCATCGTTCTGAAGAGCGGCATCGAGCCCAGCCGGGTGGAGTTCGAAATCACCGAGACTGCGGCGATGGAGGATTTCGCGCAGGTGGTCGAGTCGATCGGCCTGCTGCGCGATCTCGGCGCGCGCATCGCGCTCGACGATTTCGGCTCCGGCTTTTCGAGTCTCGGCCGACTGATTCTCCTCAAGGTCGACAAGATCAAGATCGACAAGAGCTTCGTGAGCGAGATCGGCCACAGCCGGATGGCGCCGAGCATCATCCGTTCCGTCGTCAACCTTTGCGCGGATCTCGGGATCGATTGCGTCGTCGAAGGCGTCGAGACGGAGTTTCAGCGCGCCATCCTGGAGGGCTTGGGTTGCCGTTGGATGCAGGGCTTTCTGTTCAGCAAGCCCATCTCGGCGCGCAGCCTGAAATCGCTCCTGTCGGAGGACGATCGTGCGGCCCAGGTCAGGCCCCGGGTTCCGCTCGCGCTGACATAGAAATCGTTGTGCGATCGATGTTCGTTTCCTTGTCCGCGAATGGCCGCGTTGCGGTCGGAGAGTCGCCATAAAGTTAGTATGACAAGCGGGGTTGCCGGCTCTGCCGAGATCGTCGACTGTGCATGTCGACAGGTCGCCAGCCGAAGAGACGCGCGAAGATGCATGCAGCAGGGCGGCCTCAGGCCGAGACGGACACCTCCGGCAGCTACAAATGGGTTGCGCTGAGCAACACGACGCTCGGCATGCTGGCGGCGACCATCAATAGCTCCATCCTGCTGATCAGCCTGCCGGCGGTGTTCCGCGGCATCGGGTTGCGGGCGCTCGACCCCGGCAACATCAACTACCTGCTCTGGGCCATCATCGGCTATATGATCGCAACCGCAGTGCTCGTCGTGTCGTTCGGGCGGCTCGGCGACCAGTATGGCCGGGCGCGCATGTACAGCCTGGGCTTCGCGATCTTCACGGTTGCGGCCCTGGCACTCGGCCTGC
This sequence comes from Acidisoma sp., assembly GCF_965199065.1. Classification (NCBI taxonomy): domain Bacteria; kingdom Pseudomonadati; phylum Pseudomonadota; class Alphaproteobacteria; order Acetobacterales; family Acidocellaceae; genus Acidisoma; species Acidisoma sp. The sequence goes on from NZ_CBDAQN010000003.1 coordinate 176,847, forward strand.
TGCCCGGACGGGGCGATTTTGCCGCCACCTACCTCATCGCCGTCCGCGTCATCCAGGGCATCGGCGGCGCGCTGATCATGGCGAATTCCACCGCCATCCTCACCGACGCCTTCCCGGCCAAGGAGCGTGGCTTCGCTCTCGGCATCAACGTGGTCGCGGCCATCGGCGGTCAGTTCCTCGGCCTCGTGATCGGCGGCCTGCTCGCAGACACCAGTTGGCGGCTCGTCTTCTGGGTCAATGTCCCGATCGGCCTCGTCGGCACCGTCTGGGCCTACTTCAAGCTGCGCGACGGGCCGGTGCGTGCGTCGCGCGCCGGGATCGACTGGGGCGGCAACCTGACCTTCGGGCTCGGCCTCGTGTTCATCCTCAGCGCCATCACCTACGGCATCCAGCCCTACGGCCATGACGTCATGGCCTGGACAAGCCCGCGCGTGCTCACTCTGTTCGGCCTGGGGCTGCTCTCCCTCATCGCCTTCCTGGTCATCGAGCGCATCGTCAGCCGTCCAATGCTCGATTTCCGGCTGTTGCGGATCGCGCCCCTCGCCTTCGGCAACATCGCCAACCTCACCTCCTCCATCGGGCGCGGCGGGTTGCAGTTCATGCTCATCATCTGGCTGCAGGGAATCTGGCTGCCGCTGCACGGCTATTCCTTCGAGCAGACGCCGCTGTGGTCGGCGGTCTTCATGCTGCCGCTCACGATCGGCTTCCTGCTGGCGGGGCCTGCCTCCGGCTACTTCTCGGACCGGCTGGGCGGGTTGCCGTTCGCCCTCGGCGGCATGGGCCTGGGCGCGGCGAGCTTCATCGCGCTGATGCTGCTGCCGGCCGATTTCTCCTACACGCTGTTCGCCGCCCTGCTCTTCGCGAACGGGCTCGGCTCCGGGCTGTTCGCGGCGCCCAACATGACGCAGATCATGAACTCCGTGCCCGCGCACGAGCGAGGGCAAGCCTCGGGCCTGCGCGCGACGACCACCAACGTCGGCACGGTGATGTCGATCGGCGTCTTCTTCAGCCTGATGCTGGCGGGGCTGGCGGAGAGCCTGCGGCCATCGATGGAAGCCGGGCTGCTCGCCCAGAACGTGCCGCCCGCCGTCGCCCACGCGGTCGCGATGACGCCGCCGGTCTCCAGCCTCTTCGCGGCCTTCCTCGGCTATAACCCGATGAGCCAGTTGATCCCGCCCGCGGTATTGCACGCGCTCCCGCCGGGCAACGCCGCGACGCTCACCGGCAAGCTGTTCTTTCCCGCCCTCATGTCCGGGCCGTTCAAGCATGGGCTGGCCTTCGCGTTCAGCTTCTCGGCACTGCTGTATGTGCTGGCAGGCGTCGCCTCCTGGCGCGGAGGCATGCGCATCGCTCAGGAGGTCGAGGTTCCGCCGGGCGTCGCGCCGGAGCCATCTCGCCAGGAAATGCAGCCGGCGAGGCCGGGCCTATGACCGGGCTTCTGACCCCACGACTTCGCCTGCGGCCCTGGCGCGCCGAGGATCGCGCGCCGTTCGCGGCGATCAATGCGGAGCCGGCGGTCGCGCGGCATCTCTCGCCCACATCGCGAGCGCTGTCGGACGCCTTGCTCGACCGGATCGACCAGCACTTCGCCGGGCATAGCTGGGGCTTCTGGGCGGTCGAGGACCGCGCCACGGAGACGCTCATCGGTCTGTGCGGGCTGGCGCACATCCCTTGGGAGGCTTTCTTCACCCCGGCGGTCGAGATCGGCTGGCGGCTGTCGACCGACTGGCAGCGGCGCGGGCTGGCCCGGGAAGCCGCCGAAGCCTCACTGGATTTCGCGTTCGGCACGCTCGGACTGGATCGGGTCGTGGCCTTCACGGTCCCCGCCAACACCGCATCCTGGGGCTTGATGGAGCGGCTGGGGATGCGGCGGATCGGCGAATTCGACCATCCCAATGTGGCGGAGGGCGATCCTCTACGGGCGCACGTCGCCTACGAGATCACCGCTCCAGCAGGACGAGCGGCACCTTCGACGTGACGGGCGCCTTGGCGAAATCGCGGTCGAAGGTCACGAGCCGGTCGGCGCGCGACTGCTCCGCATGCAGCAGGATGACGCCGTCGGCGAAGTCACGCCCGCTTTGGAGATAAGACAGTCCAGCCTCGGCCTCCAAGCGATTCACCTCGACCCGGTCTGAGGTAATGAAGGCGCGCAGCACATCGGCGACCCTCTGCCTGGACAGTTTGTGCGCACGTGAAAGAACCCAGACCGTCTCGCAGAGCACGGTGGTCGAGACGATCACTGCCTCGGCAGCCTCTATTGCTGCTGTGGCGAGTGCCGTCTGAGGCTCGTCGTCCTCTGTTAGAAAGCGGACCAGAATGTTGGTGTCGATCGCGATCCTCAAGGATACTCGACGCTCTCGATCGCTTCCTGCATCTCCTCCAGCGTTATCGGCCGTGTAACTTCTCGACGGAGTATGCCGCGTAGGCGGCTGAGCGGCGCGCCGGCACCCGCTGCCCGCAACTCGACGCGTCCATCGGGGAGCAGATCGACCTCCACCTTCTCCCCGGGCTTCGTGCCGAGATGCTCGAGCACCGCTTGCCGCAGCGTGACCTGCCCCTTTGCCGTCACCGTCAATTCAATCGCCATGACCATCTCCTCACAAACCCGATGTAAGGCATGGACCACCTTACAACAACCCAATCTTCGGTTACAGCCTGCAGGAGCGTGATCGGCCGGCAGCCCCGCCCCCCCTGTCGCATCGGTGCTCCACCGTCTAGGTTTCGCCGGTCAGGAACGTCACCACAAGGAATATTGCATGAGCTACGAACCCGCTTCCGGCCGCTATGACAATGCCATGCCCTATCGTCGCTGCGGCCGCTCGGGCCTCGATCTGCCGGCCATCTCGCTTGGCCTATGGCACAACTTCGGCGGCAAGGATGTCTTCGAGACCGGACGCGCCGTCATCCGCCGCGCCTTCGACCGCGGCGTCACCCACTTCGACCTTGCGAACAACTACGGACCGCCATACGGCTCGGCCGAGGAGAACTTCGGCCTCATCCTTCAGAAGGATTTTCAGGCCTATCGCGACGAGCTGGTCATCTCCAGCAAGGCCGGCTGGGACATGTGGCCCGGACCCTACGGCTTCGGCGGCAGCCGCAAATACCTGATCGCCAGCTGCGACCAGAGCCTCCAGCGCATGGGCCTCGACTATGTCGACATCTTCTACTCCCACCGCCCCGACCCCAGCACGCCGCTGGAGGAGACGATGGGCGCGCTCGCCACGCTCGTCGGCCAGGGCAAGGCGCTCTATGTCGGCATCTCCTCCTACGGCCCGGAGCTGACCCGCAAGGCGGCTGCCATCCTCGAGGACCTCGGCGTGCCGCTGCTCATCCACCAGCCGTCCTATTCCATGCTCAACCGCTGGGTCGAGGACGGGCTGCTCGACACCCTCACGGACATCGGCACTGGCTGCATCGCCTTCTCGCCGCTCGCCCAGGGCCTGCTCACAAGCAAGTATCTGAACGGCGTGCCCGAGGGCACCCGCGCCTCCAAAGGCAGTTCCTTCGACCAGGGGCTGATCACCGAGGAGAACCTCACCCGCGTGCGCGCACTCAACGACATCGCCAAGAAGCGCGGCCAGACGTTGGCGCAGATGGCGATTGCCTGGGTGCTGCGCGGACCCGCCGTGACCTCGGCGCTCATCGGCGCGCGCAATGTTCAGCAGCTCGATGACGCGCTTGACGCCTCAAAGAACATTGCCTTCTCAAAAGACGAGCTGGCGGATATCGACCGGCACGCCCAGGAAGGCGGTATCGATCTTTGGCGGAAGGTTTCTGCCGCGGCCTGACCGGCCGGGTTACGCTTTTCCATCGATCGGCCTATGAGGACGGGCCAATCGAAGGAGAGCGATAGTGAACGCTGCCGCCGAACCCCATCCCTCCTCTGGCCCTGCGGGGCCGGATGCCTCAGGCGAGCCCCCCTATGCCGTGGGCGCGTCGCTGTCCTTGCAGGAGCGGCAGTACCGCACGCTGAAGAACGCCGACATGTTCGGCGTCTTCGATCTCTGCGGCAATATCCAGCCTTACTCGGGCGGCACCGAGGGGCTCTACAACCGCGACACCCGCCACCTCTCCGTCTACGACCTGACGATAGGTGGCGGCCGCCCGGTCCTGCTCAGCTCGACGCTGCGGGACGATAACGGCGCGCTGATCTGCGACCTCGCCAACCCCGATCTCCTGCGCGGCGATGAGGTCATGGTCGAGCACAGCGTCATCCACATGCGGCGCACGCGCTTCATGATCAACGCCACCGTCTTCGAGCGGATCCAGCTGCGCAGCTTCTCGAGCGAAGCCCATTTCATCCGCCTCGAACTCGCCTTCGACGCCGACTTCAAAGACCTTTTCGAGGTCCGCGGCACGCCGCGCGCGAAGCACGGCCGCATCGAGCCCGCCGAGATCAGCGAGAGCAGCGTGACGCTCGCCTATACCGGGCTCGACGACAAACGTCGGCAGACGCGCCTGCGCTTCAGCCCGACGCCCTCGGCGCTCGACGGCGGGCAGGCCATGTTCGACGTGACGCTGCAACCCGGCGAGCAGGCGTTGCTCTACATCGAGATCGCCTGCTCGGACGGCGAACTGCCGACGCGGGACGTACGCGAGACCTATCTGCTCTCCATGGTGGAAACTCGCCGGTGGATGCGCACGCGATCCGCCAAGGCGGCGGCGATGGCGAGCTCCAACGAGCTGTTCAACGAGGCCATCCGCCGCGCGATTTCCGACCTCTACATGCTCATCACCGAGAAGCCGACCGGGCTCTATCCCTATGCCGGCATCCCCTGGTTCTCCGCCGCCTTCGGGCGTGATGCCCTCATCACCGCGCTCCAGGCGCTGTGGGTCGATCCCTCCATCGCTCGCGGGGTGCTCAACTTCCTCGCCGAGAACCAGGCGACAACGGTCGACGCCGCCTCCGACGCGGAGCCGGGCAAGATCCTGCACGAGGTCCGCAACGGAGAGATGGCGGCGCTCGGGGAGGTCCCTTTCCGCCGCTATTACGGCAGCGTCGACAGCACGCCGCTCTTCATCATGCTGGCCGGGGCCTATGTCGAGCGCACGCATGACGAGACGACCGCCTACAGGCTCTGGCCGCATCTCGAAGCGGCGATGGAGTGGATCGAGCGCTACGGCGACCGCGACGGCGACGGCTTCGTCGAGTATTTCCGCGCGACCGGGCAGGGTCTGCAGAATCAGGGCTGGAAGGACAGCTGGGACAGCGTCTTTCATGCCGACGGCAGCCTTGCCGAGGGTCCGATCGCACTCTGCGAGGTGCAGGGCTACGTCTATGCCGCCCGGCTGGCGATGGCCGATATCGGCCGCCGCCTCGGCCACGACCAGATCGCCATGGCCCAGGAGAAGAAGGCCGAGGCCCTCCGGGTGGCGTTCGAGGCCGCCTTCTGGTGCGAGGAGATCAGCACCTATGCGCTGGCGCTCGATGGGCGGAAGCAGCCCTGCCGGGTGCGTTCCTCCAACGCGGGCCATTGTCTGCTGGCCGGCATCGTGTCGCCCGAGCGCGCGCAGCGGCTGGCGGACGGCTTCATGTCGAACGCTTTCTTCACCGGCTGGGGCATCCGCACCATTGCCAGCGGCGAGGCTCGCTTCAACCCGATGGGCTATCACAACGGCTCGGTCTGGCCGCACGACAATACCATGATTGCCCTTGGGCTTGCCCGTTACGGGCATACGGAGGCCGTTTCGAAGATCTTCAACGGTCTTTTCGACGCCGCGCTTTATATCGACATGCGGCGGTTGCCGGAGCTGTTCTGCGGCTTCGCGCGGCGGCGGGCGCAAGGTCCGACCTTCTACCCCGTCGCCTGTTCGCCCCAGGCCTGGGCGGCCACGGCCCTGCCGGCATTGCTGCAAGCCTCGCTCGGGCTCAGCATCGACCCCCCGAGCAACAGCGTCGTCTTCAACAGGCCTACGCTGCCCTCCTTCATGGACGAGATCACCCTGCACAACATCAGCCTGAACTCCGGCCGCATCAGCGTCTTTATCCGGCGTACAGGACGCGAAGTGGCGGTCAACGTGATCGAACGGCATGGCGACGTGCACGTCCTCGTCCGCAGCTAGCAGCCGGGCTTCCGCGCATTTGACGGAATGCTATTGCGTCATTGTAAAGACCCGGTTTGCGACTTCGTGACTGCTGGAAGACCGGAAATTCATCGGGCGGTCTGCCTTTAGAAGCCTTGGCATCAATATGCGAATAAACCATTGCCAAGGCAATTGGCGCGTGTCTGGCGCATCAAGCATGCTGACGACCATGCCGCACATCTTATTATCGGTTGGTGAGGTCGCCATTCAGGAATGATCGCGCATAAGCAGCCTGCCGGGAATGGGGACATCCCGGAGCATGAACCGGCTCCATTGCGTTTTCCTGTCAATCTGCTGAAGCGGAAGTTGAAAGACCATGGGACTGAACCGAAGTCAGAGACGGGCGCAAGCCAAGATCCTGTTCGTACAGCAGCCTTCTTCGTCATCGAGCATGAGCGGCATCTTGGAGACCGGGCTTCGGCATCAGCGGGCCGGGCAACTGGCGCAGGCCAAGGCGGTCTATATCCAGGTGCTGAAAGTCAATCCTGGCCAAGCGGACGCTTTGCATCTGCTTGGCCTGATCGCCCATCAGGTCGGGCAGGATGCGATCGCGGTCGAAACGATTGGCCGCGCAATCGAAATCGAACCGCGGATCGCTCTCTACCGCTGCAGCCTTGGCAACGCGCTGAAGGGGCTGGGGCGCTTCGGCGAGGCGAAGGATGCCTATGCCGGGGCCATCCGTCTGACGCCCGATTTCGCCGAGGCTCATTACAATCTCGGCACTGTCCTCGCCGTGTTGGGATGCGTTCATGATGCAGCCGCGGCCTATGGCGCCGCGATCAGGCTCAAGCCCGATTTCGCCGAGGCGCACTACAACCTCGGCATGATCCTGTTGCAGCTGGGCCAGCTGGAGCGTGCGGCCGCCGCCTACCGCCACGCCATCCGCTCCAAACCGGACTATGCCGAGGCTTACGGCAACTTGGGCAAGACGTTGCATGAGCTCGGCCTGCCGGCGGAGGCTCTGGCAGCCTACGACGCCGCCATCCGCATCAAGCCCGATCTTGCCGAGGCCCATGCCAACCGAGGCAACGTTCTGAGGATGCTGGGCCGGCTTGCCGACGCCGCCGACGCGCATGGCGAGGCCATTCGGCTGAAGCCCGACTTTGCCGAGCCGCACTACAACCTTGGCAACACGCTGAAGGCGCTGGGACGCTCGGATGAGGCCATCGACGCCTACAATCATGCGATCCGCGCGAGCCCGGGTTTCGCCGAGGCCCACGTCAATCTCGGGATGGAGCTGTTACTGGCCGGCAACCTGCCTCGCGGCTGGGCGGAGTACGACTGGCGCCTGCGCCAAGCGTCCCCGCTTCTCCAGCCGAGAACCTTCTCCAAGCCGCAGTGGCGCGGAGAAAACCTCAACGGCCAGCGGATCCTGCTCCATGCCGAGCAGGGGCTGGGGGACACCATCCAATTTTGCCGCTACGTGCCGTTGGTCGCCGCCCGCGGCGGAGTGGTCACGCTGGAAGTGCCGAGGCCCCTGGTGCGGCTTCTATCCGGGCTTCCCGGCGTTACGCGGCTGATCGCGGCTGGCGATCCGATCCCGGCCTTCGATGTTCAGTGCTCGCTGATGAGTTTGCCGCTCGCTTTCGAGACCGCGATCGACACGATCCCTCAACACATGTCCTACCTTGCGGCCAAGGCGGATACCGTTTCGTCATGGCGCACGCGTCTGGGCCCGAAATCGAGGCGGCGCGTCGGCCTCGTCTGGAGCGGCGGCTTTCGGCCTGATCAGCCTGAGCTCGACGCTGTCAACCGGCGCCGGAACATACCGTTGCCGCTTATCGGCCAGCTGAACCATCCCGGTATAGATTTCATCAGTCTTCAAAAGGGGGAACCCGCGGAAGGCGAGTTGATCGCCATGAGGGACGTGCTCTGGCCTGAGGGCAACGTCTACAACGCGGCGCCCGCCATCGGCGATTTTCAGGATACGGCCGGCCTGATCGAGAATCTGGATCTGGTCATCAGCGTTGATACATCGACGGCACATCTCGCGGCGGCCATGGGCAAGCCGGTGTGGCTGCTCAACCGGTTCGATTCATGCTGGCGCTGGCTGGAGGACCGCGAGGACAGCCCTTGGTACCCGAGCCTGCGTCTGTTCCGGCAGACGAGACCGGGCGATTGGAGAGGCGTCATGCAAAGAGTGGGCGCAGCCTTGGCTTCCTGTTATTGCTGATTGCAACATTCGCAACTAGACTTCAAGACAAAGCACAAGAAACAGGCTTGCGCGCAAATCAGGTCGGTTCCTCGTAGAGTTACGCCGCAATGACGGGAGGGGCAGAAGCCAGCACGTTCACGTGACAAGATCTGATTATGACTTTTGCAATAGTCTGATCGCGTTATATTTCGGCGAATCCGGAAGTTCAACGGCAAGGGAACTGTCCATGTGTGCTTTATCCATCGCACGTTCGGCTGGGGCGGTTCTGCTTGCGACGGCGATGATCGCGGCGCCGCTCGCGGCCGATGCCGGCCCGCCTCGTCACATGGACCGACACTATGACCGGCATGGCCGCGGCGACTACCATCGCGGCGGCAACAATACGGGCGCCCTCATCGGGGGCGCCATCCTTGGGTTGGGGATCGGTGCGCTGGTTGGCGGGGCGATCGCGCAACAAGGCTATGCGCCGCCGCCGGGAGCCTACTACCCGCCGCCACCGCCAGGTCCGGGGTATGGACCGCCTCCCGGAGCCTATTATCCCTGATTGACGACACCGCACTTGGCGTCTCTGCAACGGAGTGATTTCAATGAAACGCACCTTGGTGCCGCGTCTGGCCGCACTTCTCGGGGCCATCGCTATTCCTGCCCTGACGTTGCCGGCAACCGCCTTCGCGCAAAACGCTTCGCCGGCGCCTGCTTCTCAGGGCGCGTCATCGTCCGCGAAGATTCCCGAGCTATCGAAAACGGGTTCCGAAAGGGTCGAGCAGCACATCAAGGAGCTTCATGATCAGCTTCACATCACGGCTGCGGAAGAGCCTTCATGGGCTCAGTTCGCCCAGGTCATGCGCGACAACGCAGCCCAGATGGAGCAGGCCCTGACCCAGCGCGGCAGAAATCTTGCCGGGATGAACGCCACGGAAACGATGCAATCATACGCACAACTCGCTCAACTGCATGCGACGAATATGCAGAAGCTGGCGAGCACGTTCCAGGCGCTCTACAGTGCGTTCCCGTCGTCTCAGAAGCAGATCGCCGACACTGTCTTCCGCATGAGAGCCACAGGCCCCTCCAGCGCCAACTCTAAATGACGTGGCGGGCTGTGTCGCACAGTCCGGAGGCGAGACGGCCCCGGACTAGGCCCCCACAACATAGCCGACCACCCCGCATGACACCGCGATGATGAGCGGGTTTACCTTGGTTGCGCAGAGAACAACGGTTGCCACCAGCGTCATCACCACCTGCACCCAGTTGCCCTCTGCGTGCCGGGCGACGATCATGCCGCCCGCGAGGATCAGACCGATCGTGATCGGCGCCAGTCCATCCTGGAAGGCGTGGCGAAACGCCTTCTCCCCATGCCCCTTATCCCACACCCGTGCGATGCCGTAGACGATGAGTCCCGTCGGCACCACCATGGCCGCGGTCGCTATCAACGCGCCCCAGATGCCCCCGGCGCGATAGCCGAGCAGACTGACAATGAGTGTGCTCGGTCCGGGCGCGGCCTGCGCGATCGCGAAATTGTCGGTGAATTGCTGCGGCGTCAGCCAGTGATGGACATGCACCGTCATCCGCTCGAACGCCGGGATCACCGCGTTCCCGCCGCCGAAGGCGAGCAGCGAGGTGAGGCCGAAGACGGAGCAGATTTGCAGAGCAAGAGCGAGCGTCATGGCGCCGCTCCGGTCGCGCCCGCTTTCGGAACGGCATGTGGCTCCAGAGTAGCCTGGGCCTTGATCCGCCTATGCGCGCGCCGCCAGGCCCAGCCGATGCCGAGAGGCGCCGTGATCAGCAGCGTCCACCACAGCGGCCAGCGTAAAACTCCGTTCAATACGAAGGTCAGCGCGAACAGCAGGACCGGCACCACCGAGGTGAGCGTCGTCCGTCCGGTCTTCCAAACCATCTGCAACGTCATGGCAACCGCTGCGGCGGCGAACCCCGCCAGCACATGCTGCACGGCATGGGAGTGCTGGAACACGGCGTAGAGGGCCGCGATGGCCATCAGCAGCACCGTTGGCATGAAGATGAGCCCGGCCAGTGCCGCCGCCGCGCCGCGCATCCCGTTCAGCTTGGTGCCCACGAAGACGGCCAGATTGACCTGGTTGGCCCCTGGCAGGATGCGGCAGATCGTCATCGCGCTCAGGAATTCCGGATCGTCCATCCATTTGCGGCGGGCGACCACCATCTCCCGCGACCACGCGGACAGGCCGCCGCCGAAGCTCGACAGCGAAATCTCGTTGAAGGTCGTCGCGATCTCCCAGGTCGAGGCGGCCGGCTTAGGCGCATCCAACATACCCGTTCCGGCCGCTACCTCACTCGTGGATGAGTTCGGAGTCATGCGGTTGGTCGTCCTCGGTGATGAGTTCAACAGTCAATGGGTCCGGCGGGTCGTAATGGCTCGCGTCGTGCCAGTCCTCAAGGAAAGTGTCGGCCAGGGCCTCGATCGCCGCCGGATCGTTGACGAAGCAGCCAAGCTCGCGCCGCAGATCGAAGGCGCTCCGATCGATGTTCATCGAGCCGACCATGGCGGTCTGGTGGTCGGCCAGGAGCAGCTTCGCATGTAGACGGAGGTGCTTCTGCTTACGGATTTTGATGCCGTTTAGTTTCATCATCCGCAGCGAGGCGAATGTATCCAGGATATCCCAGGTGCTGATGCCGTGCTTGCCGCCGCAGAGCACGCGCACGCGGACGCCGCGCTCATGCGCCTGGATGAGCCGGTCGAGCACGACCGCGTCGACGAACTTAGGGTGCTGCACGTCGAGCGTATGCTTCGCGGTGTCGATGTAGTGGCACATCAGCGTGCGCGACCCGCGGTTGCTCCAGACCAGCGCGCTTTTGTCCGGGCGCGTGAACTCCCGCCGGTTCCAGTCCGCCTCGAAACACGTCTCGATCTCGGCGACCACCTCCGGATTTTCAGTGACGATCCCGTAATCGCGCGTGGCCGTGAAATACTTCACCCCGAAGTTGAAGGTCGCGATCAGCGCGCTCCGGCTGTCCACCACCATCGATTTTTCATGGGTGACGGCGAAGGCCGGGCTGCTCCAGATGACCGTGCAGCCGCCTGCCGTTAGGCGCGCCTTCATGTCGTCGTTGGCGCGGCTGCCGGAGGAGCGGGCGGGGTTCAGCATCACCCGCACCGCGACGCCCCGCGCCTGGGCCGCGATCAGCGCCAGGGCGATATCATCCGACGTGAAGGTGAACATCTTCAGGCGGATCGTTTTCTCGGCGCCGTTGATGAGGTCAAGCACGGGCTGGCTGCCCTGCTTGGGCTCGATGATGGCGCGGGCCGCTTCAACCAGGGTGATATCGCGAGTGAGTTCCATGCCGTTCCGCCCACGCCCCTTAGGATTCTGTCGTCGCACCCTATCTCCCGATCAGCCTGACCTGACCGAAAAGGAGTATGCGATGCCACCCGACGATCTGCCGATCGATCAAGCGCAGGAAGATAGCACCAAGTCGTCAGGGACCAAGCCCTTGATCCGAAAAGAAGGCGCAACCGGCGTAGGCGCGGAGGCGGAAGTGCGTGGCGGCTCGGCGCAGCCGGACGAGCTGCCGATCGAACAGCAGCAACGTCGCGACCGGGCTAAGCCGTAACGTTCCCTGCGAAAACCCGGGCGAACAACGGGTTATGCCCCAGGATATGGAAAATCTCGGCCGGCCGGCCGACGGACCATATAGCGAGATCGCAGGCCCTTCCAACCTCGAGTGAGCCGATCGTATCGGAGAGTCCCAGAGCGCGCGCGGCCTCGAAGGTCACGCCTTTCAACACCTCGTCAACGGTCAGGCCGAACAGGGTCGCCGCCATGTGCATGGCGAGCAACAAAGAAACGAGCGGCGCGGTGCCGGGGTTGCAGTCAGTCGAAACGGCCATGCCGACCCCGTAGCGGCGGAAGGTCTCCACCGGCGGCGCCTGCCGTTCCCGCAACATATAGAAGGCGCCCGGCAGCAGCACCGCCACCGTGCCCGCAGCTCCCATCGCGGCGGCTCCGGCCTCGTCGGTGTATTCCACGTGATCTGCGGAGAGCGCGCCATGCCGGGCGGCCAGAGCAGCGCCGCCGCCGTTTGTCAGCTGGTCGGCATGGAGCTTCACCGGCAGGCCCAGGGCCCGGGCCGCGTTGAACACGCGTTCGATCTGCTCGGGCGAGAAGGCAATCCCTTCGCAGAAGCCATCGACCGCATCCGCTAGTCCAGCCGCCGCAACGGCCGGCAACATCTCGGTGCAGATCCGGGCGATGAAGGCATCGCGGTCGCCGGCGGCTTCTGGCGGCAGGGCGTGAGCGCCAAGAAAGCTGGTGACGAGCCTGACGGCGCGCTCGTCTCCCAGGCTGCGCGCCACCCGGAGCAGTTTGAGTTCATTGGCGGTATCGAGACCGTAGCCGGATTTGGCCTCGAGCGTGGTGACGCCCTCCGCCATCAACCGGTCGAGCCGCACCAGCGCCTGCTCGCGGAGCGACTCCTCGCTGGCGGCGCGGACGGCCTGGACCGAGGAGAGGATGCCGCCGCCCGCGCGGGCGATGTCCTGGTAGCTGGCGCCGCCCAGCCGCATCTCCCACTCAGCGGCCCGGTTGCCGGCATAGACGATGTGGGTATGACAATCGATGAACCCAGGCGTGATCCACTGGCCATCGAGCCGGATCGTGTCTCGCGCTGCAGTCCCCGCCGGGAGGTCGGCCCGTCGACCGGCGAAGGCGATGCGCCCGTCGATAGAGCCGATGGCGCCATCGCGGATAACGCCTAATCCTGCGCAGGCCGCCGGATCCGCCCCCGGTTGGGCCCCCGCTTGGGTCATGGTGGCGAGATTGCCCCCAAGCCATAGACGATCGAATGGCTGCCGCTCAGCCATTGGTGGAACAGGATGACAAGGCCGCGGTTCAGACCGTTTTCTTGAGCGACGGTGACGCCTTGAAGCGCACAGTCTTGCCGGCCTTCACCTTGATCGATTCGCCGGTGCGAGGGTTGAGGCCTTTTCGCGCTTTCGTCTTGCGAACGATAAAGGTTCCGAAGCTCGGCAAGGTAAAGCGGCCGTTCTTCTTCAACTCCCGGACGATCGCGTCCATCACGTCGCTCGCTGCACGGTTCGCGGCAACACCTGTCGTGTCGGCCGACTCCTGGATGACCTGGGCAAGAAACGCTTTCGACATCGAAACCTCTTAACTTAGAAATGCTCTACCCAGGAACATGACACGCCTAACAGCACGAATCGCGAGCATGGGTCATTTGCCCAAGCTTCTTCCTCATCTATCTGGACGCGTCAACGATTTTCTCCTGACATGAAAGTAGCGCACGTCTCGGCGCACGCTGCGCGATCCTCCAGGTCTTGTTATAATGCAGCTAGCGCGAGAGGCCGTTGCCCAAAAGGGACAAAGCTGTAGCTGAAGCCGTGCCTGAACCGCGACAGGCTTCAGCAACGGTCATACGGTTGCAAGTATTCGCCGAAGGATCGTGAAGATCTGGTCGAGGTCCGACCGTTCCGCAACGAACGCGGGCGCGATGATGATCGTATCGCCCGCGACCCGGATGACCAATCCGGCGGCGAAGCAGGCCTTCATCATTGCGAAGCCACGGGCGCCAGGATTGCCGGACGGCGCAAGGTCGAACGCTCCCAGCATTCCGTAGCCGCGTGTGTCCGTGACGATCCCGAGGTCGCGCATGCCCGCGACGAGGTCGAGGAAATAGGGCGACAGGGCCTGGGCGCGGGCGAACAGGTCCTCGTCCTGGTAGATGCGGAGCGTGGCGATGGCCGCGGCACAGGCGACCGGATGAGCAGAGTAGGTATAGCCGTGGAAGAACTCGATGGCGTCGGGTGCGGCCACGTCCATGATGGTCTGGCAGACGCCTTCCCGCACGGCGACCGCACCCATCGGGATGCTGCCGTTGTTGATGGCCTTCGCCATCGTCATGATGTCGGGCGTGACGCCAAACGCCTGAGCCCCGAAGGGATGGCCGAGCCGGCCAAATCCGCAGATGACCTCGTCGAAGATCAGCAGGATGCCGTGCCTGTCGCAGATCGCGCGGAGCCGCTCGAGATAGCCGCGCGGCGGCACCAGAATGCCGACCGAGCCCGAAATCGGCTCGACGATGCAGGCGGCGATCGTGTCGGCGCCGTAGAGGTCGATCTGGCGCTGCAGGTCATCGGCGAGCGCTTCGCCGCCATGCTCGCCCTGCCCCATCGTGAAGCGGTTCTCGGGGATCATGGTGTGGCGGATATGGGAAACGCCGGGCAGGCCCAAGCCGAACATCTGGCGGTTCTTGACCATGCCGCCGACCGACCAGCCGCCAAAGTTCGTGCCGTGGTAGCCCTTCTCGCGTCCGACCAATCGCAGCCGCTGCCCCTCGCCTCGCGCCCGATGGTAGTTGATGGCGATCTTGAGCGCCGTCTCCACCGCCTCCGACCCGCCGCTGGTGAAGAATATGCGGTTGAGGTCGCCAGGCGTCATCGCGGCGAGTTCGGTTGCCAGCCGGAAGGAGCCGGGCGTGCCGAACTGGAAAGCGGGCGCGTAATCGAGTTCGGCCATCTGCTTGGTGACGGCCTCGCGGATCTCGGCGCGCCCGTGGCCGGCGGGCGTCGTGTAGAGCCCCGAGATGCTGTCGATCAGCCGGTCACCCTGAGGGTTCCAGTAATGAATCCCCTCCGCGCGCACGATGATGCGCGGCGCCTCGCGGAACTGCCGGTTGGACGTATAGGGCATCCAATGGTTGTCGAGCGGCTCGTTAAAAAGGGCGGGCGCGGTATCCATGGCTATGAGACCTCATCGGGCGGTGCGGTCCGACTGTTATAAACCTCCCATAGGGTCGCGCCAGTCTGGAAGGAACGTCAGCCCTCGCCCCAGATCAGGCTCAGCACCTGCTCCCTGAGCGCCACGAAATCGGCGCCCGCCTTGATCCGGCGGATATCACGCTCGCCTGCCAGACGCGCGAAGGGCGACGGAATGCGCGCCAGCACCCGGCCGGGGCGCTGCGACATCACCACCACCTCGGTGCCGAGAAACACCGCCTCGTCGACGCTATGGGTAATGAACAGCACCGTCATGCCGCGGCGCTTCCAGACGGTGTGCAGTTCCTCCTGCATCTTCTCCCGCGTCAGAGCGTCGAGCGCGCCGAAGGGCTCGTCCATCAGCAGCAGCTCCGGCTCGTTCGCGAGCGCCCGCGCGATGGCAAGCCGCTGCTGCATGCCGCCGGAAAGCTGGTACGGGTAGCGGTCGCGAAAATCCCACAGGCCCACCGAGCGCAGCCAGTATTCGACGCGCGCCTGTCGCTCCGCGCGCGGCAGGCCGCGCATGGTGGGCCCGAAGCCGGCATTGGCGGCAACCGTCTTCCAGGGGAACAGCGCCGCCTGCTGAAATACGACGCCGCGATCCGGCCCCGGACCGGTCACCGCCACGCCGCCGACGCTGACGGTGCCGGCGGTCGGCTTCAGGAACCCGGCGAGCGTCTGCATGAGCGTCGTCTTGCCGCAGCCCGACGGCCCCACGATGCAGACGAAGTCGCCCTGGGCGAAGCCGAGATCGGTCGGGCTGAGCGCCGCCGTCGCCTGCGCCGTGCCGGCGTTGTAGGTGACGGAGACGCCTTCGAAACGAACGAACGACGCTTTCGTCAAGGCATGGGCCGTCACCGCGCCTTGATCAGGCAACCGCTTTTTCCAGGTAGCTGGTGTCGATGCCCTTCTGGTAGGCGGCAAGCCCGAGCGAGCGGCGGATGCTCTTCTGCCCCACGAGGAATTGCGCCGTATGCTGCAACTCGGCCGCGAACGCGCCGGGGTGGCCGGGCGTGCCGAGCCATTGCGCGGTCAGCTGCGTCTTCAGCGGCACGAAATCGTATTCGCGCAGGTTTGCGGCGGCGACGGCCGCGGTCACGCCCGCCGCCGGTCCGACGATGGCCGCCGCCTGATCCGGCTGCGTCTGATAGAGGTTCAGCGCCTTTCCATAGGCCGCGAGAATGCCGGTCACCGCCGCCGGGTTTGCGTGGGCGAAACCATTGCGGGCGACGATGAGGTCGGCGATGACATAGCCCTTCGCATCGAGCACATCATAGGTCTTGTAGACGACGCCGCCATCGGCCAGCAATTCGGCCTTGGCCGGGCTCCACACATAGGCGGCGTCGATGTCGCCCCTCTTCCAGGCGGCGACGATCTGCTCGGGCGGCAGGTCGAGGACGGTCACCTCGCTCAGCGACAGGTTGTTGGTCTTGAGGAAGCCGATCAGGCGGAAATGCGAGGTCGAGCCGAACGGCGTCGCGATCTTTTTGCCTTTGAAGTCGGCAGGGCTTTTGATGTTGTCGGAGGCCCGCACCGTCATCTCCTCGGCGGGCCCGATATTGTCGAGCATGGCGACGACCTTGTAGGGGATGCCCTGGCTGATCCCGGCGGCGGAGGGCGACGAGCCGATGCCGATGCCGATGTCGAGGCTGCCCGCGACGACGCCCGCGTTGATCTGCGCGCCGCTGCCGACCTCCACCCAGTTGATATGAGCCTTGGCCGCATCCTCGAACCAGCCCTGCGACTTGGCGATCATGGTGGGCTTGGTCTCGACGAAGTAGCCGATGTTGATGGTGGGCGTGGCTGCACGGGCCGGTCGCCTCGTCAAAGCAGCGGTGAGCCCGAGGCCCGCCGCGCCTGCGAGCACCTGCCGCCGTCCTGGCCCAAGTATCGTGTTGGTCATGCGTCTCTCCTGTTGTTGCATTACTGTCATTTGCCGGCCCAGTGCACGATGCGGCGCTGGGCCAGGAGCAATCCGCGGTCGAGGCCGACGCCCATGGCCGCGATCATGAGAATGCCGGCGATGACGTAGTCGCTGCGGAGGAAGCGGCCGGCATCGAGAATGAGCCAGCCGATGCCGCTGCTGCCCGCGATCATCTCGGCGGCTATGAGCGTTGCATAAACAATGCCAATGGAGAGCCGGGCACCGATGAAGATGTCGCCCAGCGCCGAGGGCAGCACGACATGCAGGAAGATTTGAAACGGGCTGGCGCCGAGGGACTGCGCCGCCTGCACCCGCTGGGGCGAGACCTGCCGCACGCCATCCCGCGCGGCGACGGCGGAAACCGGCAACGCCGCCAGGAACAGCAGCACGATCTTGGGCGTCTCGCCGATGCCGAACCAGACGATGAGCAGCACGAGGTAGGCCAGTTGCGGCAGCGGCCTCAGGAACTCGATGAAGGGGGCCGCCAGCGCATCGACCGTCGGCGACATGCCCATGGTCAGCCCCAAAATCGTGCCGAGGATGGTGCCGATGCCGAACCCTACCGCCACGCGCATCAGGCTGAGGCCGATATGCGCGCCGAGGCTGTAGCCCTTGTAGCCGTTGACGACGAGATCGGCGCCGCCGCTCCAAAGCTCGTCGGGCGTGGGCAGCAGCAGGTCGCTGACGGCGCCGGTCCAGGTCGCCGTCGCCCAGGCAGCGAGCACGACCGCGATGGCGAGCAGCGTCACGATCCATGGCCGGCCCGTGACGAGGCGTCTCATTCGCGTCCCCGCCAGTGGATGATGCCGCGATCGAGGCCGAGCAGGATGCTGTTCAGCATCATGCCGAGGATGCCGAGGATGATGATGCCGAGCAGGATCACGTCGTTGCGCAGGAATTGGCTGGCCGAGAAGATCATCCAGCCGAGCCCGTCGCTGCCGGCCATGAGTTCGGCGGCGACGACGGTGGAAAACGCCGCCGCCAGCGCGATCCTGAGCCCGGTCGAGATGGTGGGCAGGGCGGCGGGCAGCACGACATGCCGGAAAATCTGGCCACGGCTGGCCCCGAGCGAGGCGGCGGCTTGGAGTTTCTGCACCGGCACGTCCGCCACGGCGGCGTAGCTGGCGCTCGCGATGATCGGGAAGGCGGTGATCGCCAGGAGCCCGACCTTGGCGACATCGCCCGTGCCGAGCCACAGCATGAGCAGCACGAGGAACGAGAGCGGCGGCAACGGACGGAGGAATTGCACGAACCAATCGGCCCCGGCGGCGGCAATGCGGTTCATGCCCATCCAGAGGCCGAGCGGCACGCCCACGATCGTGCCGACGGCAAATCCACCGAGGGCGCGGAGGAGTGTCGCGCCGATGTCCTCGCCGAGGCTGGTGCCGCGGTAGCCGTGGCGGGAGATGTCGATGAGGGCGGCAACGACCTGGGCAGGACTCGCGAGCAGTCCGGATGGCACGATGTGAAGTGTGTTCATCGCCTGCCATCCAAGCAGCGCCACACAGACGGAGACGCAGCCGAGGCTGAGTCTCCGCCAGGGCGGCTCGCCGAGTTGGTTCGAGGATGCGAGTTTAAACACTGCGCTCACGTAAAATATGGCTGAGACAGTGTCAAATAGGCACTGTCCGTCGTCAATTCAGAAGCCGGGATTTGCCGGATTGGAATGTTGCCTCCGGCTGAGGCTTGGCTGACAGTTGCAGTCCTGATCTGAAAGCAAAGTCCGTGTTGAACCGGCTTTTCATGCGCGCACCTGTCGCCGCCCCGCTGGCGCCTCCTCCGCGTGCCATTCCGGATTTACCGGCCTTGCTCGAAGCCATCGAGGCGTATCAGCCGGTTTTCCGCACCGAGCCCGATGCCGGGCATCGGCTCATTGCCAGTTGGCCTGTCTCCGGCGGACTGGTCGCCACCGAGCCACGCGGCTTTCTGCGCCCTGCCGATGCGCTGACCCTCTACGACATCGCCCGCTACACCTCGGGCGACGCCCTGGAGATCGGCAGCGCCTGGGGGCTGTCCGCCACGATCCTGTGCCGGGCCATGAAAGCGCGTGGTGGCGGCAAAGTCGTCTCGATGGAAATCGATCCGGAGTTCCAGCGCCTGACGATGGCGGCGGTGCGCAAGCTCCGGCTCGGCCGGTGGCACGAGATGAGGGGCGGCGATGGTTTTGGCTTGTTGCGGCAGGCCGCCGCACGACAGGAAAGTTTCTCCGCCATATTCATCGACCACGATCATCGGCTGGAAGCCTCGCTGCAGGCGTGCTCTCTGTTGCCGCAATTGCTGGCGCCCGGCGGCCTCATGCTGTTCCATGACTTTAACGACCGGCTGAACGAGACCGGTGAATACGGCGTCTACGCGGCGGTGGCGAAGATGTTGCGGGATCATCCGGCGTTGGCACTCTACGGTGTGCCCGGTTGCTGTGCTCTGGTGGGTTGGAGGTAGGCGTGGGTCCGACCATCACCGTCATCATGCCGGTCTATAACGGCAGGTCATATCTGGAAGCCTCCATTCGGAGTGCCGCCGCGCAGACCACCCAGCCTGTCGAGATCATCGTGATCGACGACGGGTCATCCGATGGTTCCGCCGATTTCGCGGAATCGCTGCAGACGCCATTCACAAAACATGTGCTGCGTGTTGAGAACGGGGGGCAATCGCGCGCGCGCAACATCGCGGCCGCTCAGGCAACGGGCGAGCTTCTCGCCTTCCTCGATCACGACGACATCTGGCATCGCCGCCATCTCGAGCTTCTGGCCGCGCCCTTTGCAATCGACCCCGACCTTGGATGGTCCTATTGCGACATCGACGAGATGGACCACGATGCGAAGGTCGTTCATCTGCAGCTGCTGCATGTCCTCAACCCCGAGGTCGAGCACCCGAAGCGGAGCCTGTATAATCTTCTCGCCTCGGACATGTACATCTTTCCCAGCGCCGCGGTCGTGCGCGCCTCCGCCTTCGCGGCGGTGGGTGGTTTCGACGAACGGCTGGCGGGTTATGAAGATGATGACCTGTTCCTCCGGCTGTTCCGAAGCGGCTGGAGGAATGTGTTCATCCCGGAAAGTCTGGTGCGCTATCGCCGCCACACATCGAGCAGCGCGTTCAGCGAGCGCATGTGGCGGAGCCGGGAGATTTACGCGGCCAAGCTCATGGCGGCTTTTCCGGACGACCGGGAGCTGTCGCGTTTCTGGGTGCGAGACCTCATCGCGCCGCGCTTTTTCAGGGCGGGTTTGGCCGAATACATCCGTCACATGGACCGCGGGCGGCCCGACCTTTGCGCCCTCGCGCTTGACGTGGCGCAGCGCTATTCGGCTCTGTCCCGGCCGGGGCTGCGCCGCCGTCTGCGGCAAGGCATCATCTTCCGGCTGATGAAGCAGCCAAAGCTTTTCAGGTTTCTCTTCTATCTGCTCCGGCGCGATCCGCGCTTCCGAAAGCGTCGTCCACAAACAGCCTGACGACTGGCGCTTGCCGCTCTGGCCCGGCCGGCAGCGCCCCTGGCATAGCAAGCCCCCTTCGACACGCTTTGATCGCGGACATGTCCGGGCTTATGTCTTGCAGCGCACCATTCGTGGACGGGATCGCTTCAATGCCCTATGACTTCGACCTCTTCGTCATCGGCGGCGGCTCCGGCGGCACGCGCTGCGCCCGTATCGCCGCGAGCTACGGCGCGCGCGTCGGCATCGCCGAGGAACGCTTCTGGGGCGGCACCTGCGTCAATGTCGGCTGCGTCCCCAAGAAGCTCATGGTGCAGGCCGCCGAATACGCCTCCTGGGCCGAGGATGCCCGCGGCTTCGGCTGGGACATCGCTCGTGGAGGCCATGACTGGGCCGGGTTCATCGCATCCAAGGACCACGAAATCACCCGCCTCCAGGCAATCTACAAGTCGATGCTCCAGAAGGCCGGCGCGCGGGAGTTCGAGGCGCACGTCCGCTTCATCGACCCCCATACGCTCGACGTGGGCGGCCAGAGGGTCACCGCCGAGCGCATCGTCATCGCCACCGGCAGCACGCCCAACAAAGCCGACATCCCGGGCGCCGATCTTGCCGGCATCACCGACGACCTGTTCTACCTGCCCAGGCGCCCGGACCGCATCGTGATCATCGGCGGCGGCTACAGCGCGGTCGAGTTCGCCAGCATCTTCAGGGGTCTGGGCTCGGAGGTGCATCTCGTCTACCGGCAGCCCTTGCCCCTCCGGGGCTTCGACGGCGACCTCCGCGAGGCGCTGGCCGAGGCCATGGCGGCGGAAGGCATCCACCTGCATCACGGGCTGGTGCCGACGCATATCATGGCCGAGGGCCCGACAGGGGACGAGCGTCGCGTCCACCTCTCGGACACCACCGACATCCTCGCCGACTTCGTGGTCCTCACCACCGGCCGCGTGCCCAACGTGACGGGCCTCGACCTCGAGGCGTCGGGCGTGGCGCTGAACGCCGGCGGCGCCGTCCAGGTCGATCGCGGCAGCCGCACCAACGTGCCGCATATCTACGCCATCGGCGACGTGACGGACCGGCTCAACCTCACGCCCTGGGCGACCGCCGAGGGTCATGCCCTGGCCGACACCCTGTTCGGCAACAACCCGCGCGAGGTTTCGCCCGAGAACGTGCCGACCGCCGTTTTCTCCGTGCCGCCGCTGGCGACCGTCGGCCTGTCCGAGGAGGATGCCGCCCAGCTTGGGCCGGTCGACATCTACGTCACCCGGTTCACCCCGATGCGCCATACGCTGACGGGCCGCAAAAGCAGGCGCGCGTTGATGAAGCTCGTGGTCGACCAGCGCAGCCAGCGGGTGCTCGGCGCGCATATGCTGGGCGAGGATGCGGCCGAGATCATGCAGGGCCTGGGCATCGCCGTGCGCATGGGCGCGACGAAGCAGGATTTCGACCGCACAATCGGCATCCACCCGACGGCCGCGGAAGAATTCGTGACGATGCGCACGCGGACCCGTGTTGCGGGCGTCGCAGAAGCGGCCGAGTAGCTTTTCGCCTTGTTTCGGCGGATAACCGCCGGCCGCGCCAACGAATAGATACCATTCGAGGCGTCAGATTGCGAGGAAGAGACCGATGAGCCTGACGGGGAGCCCCAACCGTCCTCTCGACAACCGCGCCACCGAAACGCGGAGCGCCGACGCTTGGACGATCGACAGCTGGCGCGGCAAGCCGGTGCGGCAGATGCCGATCTATCCGGACCCCGCGAAGCTTTCCGCGGTCGAGGCGCGGCTGCGCCGCTACCCGCCGCTCGTGTTCGCGGGCGAAGCACGCCGGCTGAAAGCCTCCCTCGCCCGCGTCGCCGAAGGCCGCGCCTTCGTGCTTCAGGGCGGCGACTGCGCCGAGAGCTTCGACGATTTCACCGCCAACATCATCCGCGACACCTTCCGCGTTCTGCTGCAGATGGCGGTCGTGCTGACCTTCGGCAGCAGCGTGCCGGTGGTGAAGATGGGCCGCATGGCCGGCCAGTTCGCCAAGCCGCGCAGCGCCGATATGGAGACCGTCGGCGAGGAAACGCTGCCGAGCTACCGCGGCGACATCATCAATGGCCCGGCCTTCACCCCTGAGGCCCGGGTGCCTGACCCGGCCCGCATGGAGACCGGCTACTTCCAGTCGGCCGGCACGCTCAACCTGCTGCGCGCCTTCGCGACCGGCGGCTATGCCGACCTGCACAGCGTCCATCGCTGGAACCTCGGCTTCGTGGAGCGCAGCCCGCTGGCCGCCCGCTACCAGGATCTCGCGACCCGGATCGACGAGACGCTCAACTTCATGAGCGCCTGCGGCATGACCGCCGAAACCGCCCCGCAAATCCGCGAGACGGATTTCTACACCAGCCACGAGGCGCTGCTGCTGCCCTACGAGGAGGCGCTAGCCCGCGTCGATTCCACGACCGGCGATACCTATGCCTGTTCGGCGCACTTCCTCTGGATCGGCGACCGCACCCGCCAGCTCGACGGCGCGCATGTCGAATTCATGCGGGGCATCCGCAACCCCATCGGCCTCAAGGTCGGTCCCTCGACCGAACCCGAGGATCTGCTGCGCCTCATCGATGCGCTGAACCCCGCGAACGAGCCGGGCCGGCTCACGCTCATCAGCCGCATGGGCGCCGACAAGCTGGAGACCAAGCTGCCGCGCCTGCTGCGCGCCGTGCGGCAGGCGGGCGCCTCGGTGGTCTGGCTGACCGACCCGATGCACGGCAACACGATCTCCACCACCCATGGCCGCAAGACGCGCCGGTTCGACGCGATCCTGGGCGAGGTGCGCGGCTTCTTCGAGGCGCATGCGGCGGAAGGCACCTGGCCCGGCGGCATCCATGTGGAGATGACCGGCCAGGACGTGACCGAATGCGTCGGCGGCGCGCACCGGCTGACCGAGGCCGATCTCGGCCGGCGCTACGAGTCCTTCTGCGATCCGCGCCTCAACGCCGAGCAGTCGCTGGAACTCGCCTTCCTGGTCGCGGAGGAGTTGAAGGCGCGACGGCTGCCGACGCCCGCCGCGGTCGCGGCCACCGTGGCAGCGGCAGAGTAAGGGGACCGCGCGGATGGACACGCTCTCGGCGGAAGACCTCGTGCGGCCGGAGACGATCGCGGCCTACACCGACACCTACTTCAACAAGACCAAGCAGATCGTCAGCCGCTTCGGCGACAAGACGGTGACCTATGCGGTCTTCCTCCGTCGCCCGGTGATCTCCGCGCCGAAGCTCATGCTGGACTGGATCAACGAGGTCGCGACGGCGCGCGGCACGGTGTTCGACATCGAGGTGCTGCATGCCGAGGGCGAATGGGTCGGCGCCGGCGAGCCGCTGCTCTACATCACCGGCAGCTACATCCACCTCACGGATCTGGAGACGCTGATCCTGCAGAAGGTCGGTTCGGTCTGCGTGGCCGCCCACCACGCCTACCAGATGTGCATCGCGCTGCCGAACGTGACGTTCCTGGCCATGGAGGCGCGGCACTGCGCCGGCACCGAGATGCAGGCGATGATGGCCTACGGCGCGTCCGTCGGCAGCCGCGCGGCCCAGCGCGAGGGCGCCCGGGGCTTCATCGGCAACGCCAACGACGCGACGGCGCATTTCTTCGGCGCGGCCCGGGGGTTGGGCACGATGCCTCATGCCCTCATCGGCTACGCCGGCTCGACCGTGCGGGCGGCCGAGATGTTCCACGAGACCTTCCCCAATGACAGCCTGACCGTGCTCGTGGATTACTTCGGGCGCGAGATCACCGACGCGTTGGAGGTCTGCCGGCGCTTCCCGCATCTCGCGGCGGCTGGCAACCTCTCGGTGCGGCTCGATACCCATGGCGGGCGCTTCCTTGAAAGCCTTGACCCGGCGGCGAGCTACGCGGTGCTGGAGCGCCACGATCCCGGTGCCATCCGGCGCTACCGCAGCGATGCGGAGTTGCGGCATCTGGTCGGCACTGGCGTCTCGGCGGCGGCAATCTGGCGAATGCGCGAGGCGCTCGACGAGGCCGGTTTTCCGAAGGTGCGGATCGTCGCGTCGTCGGGCTTCGGCGTCGACAAGTGCCGCGTGATGGCCGATGCCCGGGCGCCGATCGACGTGGTGGGCACGGGCAGCTTCATCCCGGACCATTGGCACGAGACCTACGCGACGGCCGACATCATCGCCTATGACGGCGAGGCGCGGGTGAAGCTCGGGCGCGAGTTCCTCCTCCAGCGGCGGCAGAATGGGTCGAAAGCCGAGAGAGAGCCGGGCACCTGATGTGCCCGGCCCGCGAGGCTGGTCAGGCGGTGTGCAGGGTGATCACCCCTAAGCTACCAGTGTGCGTCAATGAGAACACGTCGCGGGTGTAGTTCCCCGCGAGGTGTAGCGTGCTGATCGTCCTGCCGGCGGCGCTCAGGGTGAGCGTATCGGCGGCGCTGCTCCAGACGGCTTTGTCGATCCCGGCCATTTCGATCTGATCGCCGATGGCAAACCCGCCGATGGTGCTCTGCACGGTGGCCGCCGTGGCGAGCGACAGGGTCTCGTTAGTGCCGCTCATGAAGGTGAGGGTCGGCATGAGCAGTGAGGTGCCGGTGATGGCAACCGTGCTGTCTGGATTGATGATGACGGAGCCGGTCCCGCTCACCTTGCCGTCGAGCTGGAGCGTCCCTCCATTCGCCACGACCTTGCCGTTATCGATGAAGAAGCCGCCAGCCCGCGTCGCGAGCGTCCCGTACCCGGCAATCTGACCCCCGGCCGCTACGGTTACGTTACCGCTCGCGATGGCGGCCGAGACGGTGCCACCCGCCAGATCGACGAAGCTGCCGTTCGACACCGAGAGAGCGCCCTGTGCCGAAAAGGTCGCTGTGCCCTCGACGGTCAGATTGCCCGTGCCCAACGACGAGGCCGTGTTCCCCCCACCGATCAGGGCGCTGCCGTTCACCGTCATCGTGCTGCCGGAGAACAGGGTGGCCGTACCGGACGCTCCGGTGTCGAAACCCATCGTGAAGAACTGGCCGAGGTTGATATGGCTCCCCGCGTCGACGTTGAGCGTGCCGGCGCCCGTCATCCCCACGTAGATGGATCCGGCCGACACCGCGCCGCCCGCCACATGTATCGTGCCGCCGCCGTCTGCGCTGATGCGGTTGCCCACCGCGAACGTCGATCCGGCGTTGATCGTGAGGTTTCCCGTGCCTAGTGGCGAAGTGACGGTTCCGCTACCGATGCCGGCGTCGCTGGCGACCGTCACCGCCGAGCCGGAGGATATAGTCATCGCTCCGCTGGCGCCCGTGTTTTTGGCCAGATAGAGGCTCGCGCCGATCGTGACCTCGCTTCCAGAGGCCACGTTGAGGATACCGACGCTCCCGGTATTCCCGCCGACCAAAGCACTACCATTCACGTTGAGCTTTCCCCCGGCCGAGACGCTGATCGTGCCGACGCTGCCGCTGTCCGCGCCTATCAACAGACCGCTGCCGACGTTGACCTGTCCCTGCTGCTCGAGGTTGAGCGTGCCTTGGCCAGCGAGACCGACCGTCAGAACCTGATTCATCGTCCAGGTCGCGTTGTCGATCGTGGCGGTGCCGATTCCTGCCGACCGCACGCCGATGGTCCCGTTGTTGCTGGTGATCGTCGTTGCAAGCGTATTGCTTCCATTCGCGATCAGGTTACCCACACCGCCTACGCCGACCTGAATGACGCCGCCTCCGTTGAGGGAGGCAGCATCGCCACCATCATGCAAGGAGGCGCCGGGAGCAAAGACCACTGTCGAACCGACGCAAATCATCAACCCTTGGCAGTTTCCAACGCCTGCGGTCGTCACCGAGCCCGTGAATGTGTCGGTGCCACCCCTGACGATCATGATCGCATTGACGGCGACCGGTCCGCCGACGGTCATGCTCGCGCCATTGAGGATCTGAACGTTGTCGTTCATTCCGGGAACCCTGCCGCCGTTCCAATTCCTGGGGTCTCCCCAGTTGCCGCCAATCCCGCCGCTGCTGTACACGATCGTTGCCACTGTTTAGTTCCCACCACGTCCATGACGGTGCAGCCTTTAGCGAGAAAAGATTAATCGGGAGTCACCAATTCATTTTGGAGTCGACTCTTTGCTAAGGGGTTCTTCAGGATCCGCTGCGTCCCGGTTCATCGTTCAGGCGGGACTTGGTAACGCCCTAGTCATGATCCATTCGCTTCGTGGGAACCGGCGTCAGCTGGGCTGAAGGCCGCGCAGCCGAGGCGGAATACCTACTGCACGGGGCTTTGGCTTTGACGCGCAGGGCCGGCTCAGGCATGGCTCGCCCACCATGAACACCCGCACCCCCCGCCTGCGCTTCGCGCCCAGCCCCACCGGCTACCTGCATGTCGGCAACCTGCGAACGGCCGTCGCCAACTACCTGTTCGCGGCTCGGCATGGCGGCGAACTCATGCTCCGCATGGACGACACCGACCTCGCCCGCTCCCGCCCGGAGTATGAGGCCGCCATCCAGGAGGACCTCCACTGGCTCGGCATCCCCTGGGCTCAGTTCGCCCGCCAGTCCGAACGTATGGACCGCTACGAGGCGGCCGCCGAGCGCCTCAAAGCCTCCGGCCACCTCTACCCCTGCTTCGAAAGCGAGGAGGAACTGGCCGCCAAGCGCGCCATGCGCCTCAAGCGCCGCCTGCCCCCGGTCTATGACCGCGCCATGCTGGCCCTGACGCCCGAGCAACGCGCCGCCGCCGAAGCCAATGGCAAGCGCCCCTATTGGCGCTTCAAGCTCTCCGGCGACACCATCACCTGGAACGATCTTGTCTTCGGCGAGCGGCGGGTGAAGCTGCCCAGCGTGTCGGACCCCGTGCTCATCCGCGCCGACGGCACGCCGCTCTACACCTTCACCTCGGTCGTGGATGACCTGGAGTTCGGCGTCACCCACATCATCCGGGGCGAGGACCACGTCACCAACACCGGCATCCAGATCGACCTCATGGCGGCGCTCGGCGGCAAGCCCGGCGACATTGCTTTCGCCCACCTCCCCCTGCTGACGGATGCCGAAGGCGGCAAACTCTCCAAGCGGTTCGACAGCCTCTCGGTCCGCAGCCTGCGGAAGGATGGGCTGGAGCCGGACGCCATCATCGCCTACCTCGCGCGCCTCGGCTCGGCGGACGACATGGCGCCGCTCACCCGGGCGGAGCTGGCGGACAGCTTCGATCTCGGCCGCATGTCCCATTCCGCCGCCATCTTCGATCCGCGCCAGTTGCTGGCCATCAACCGCCACCTGCTGCACCGGCTGAGCTTCGCAGAGGTCGCGAGCCGCCTGCCGCCTGAGGCGACGGAGGGCTTCTGGCTCGCGGTGCGCGGCAATCTCGATCTGCTTTCCGAGGCGCGGGACTGGTGGCGCATCGTCACCGGCGACATCGTCCCGCCCGCGCAGCCGGAGGAGGCGGAATTCCTGCGTATGGCAGCCGAGCATCTGCCGGCCGAACCGTGGGATGCGGCGACGGCCGGCGCATGGACGAAAGCGCTTGGAGCGGCCGCGGGACGCCGCGGCAAGGCGCTGTTCCATCCGCTGCGGCTGGCGCTCACGGGCGAGGAAAGCGGTCCCGACCTGCGCGATCTGCTGCCGCTCATCGGCCGGGACAGGGCTCTCCGGCGGCTCACGGGCTAGCCGGAAAACGATCAGCCGTCGCGTTTCCGCGTCTCGCGAAGCGCCCCGGAGACCAAGATCGCTCCGAGGCCGGCGAAAAGCAGCAGTGCCGGCATCCAGTCCGGGAGCCCGAGGTGCGGTAAAACCCGCCAGGCCACCGCCAGCCACACAACGATCGCGCCGGCGAAGACGCCGTCATCCACGAACAAGCCCCACAGCTCGTCGCGGATCAGTTCCAGCGCCCTCATCGCGCGAGTGCCCTGGCGAAGCGGCGGCGCGCGCATAGAGAAACAGCCACCAGCGCCACCAATAGAAAGCCCAGGCACAGCCATAGCAGGCAGAGGTCGCCGCCCGGCCAGGCGATCCCGGCGCCCTCGCCCACCCAGAACGTGCCAAAACCACACAAGAGAACCCCGACCGCAAACTTCAGGATGTTCTCCGGGATCATGGACACCGGGCGGCGCAACGCCACTCCGAGCGCCACGACGAGGCAGAAGGCCGCCAAGGCGCCCAGCGCGGCCGGCAACAACAGGCCCCGGCCGGCGGCCCCCACGGCAATAACGATGAAGACGACCTCGATCCCCTCAACCATCGTTATCTTGAACGCGACGGCGATGGCCGTGCTGTCCCAACCCTGCTTAAGCCCGTGCAGCTTGCCCAGTTCCTGCCGCTGACGCGCATAGAGTGCGTCCTCGTCATGCAGCGGAATGATGCCGGCACTCCGGAGGATCGCCTTCCGCAGCCAGCGCATGCCGAACAGCAGCAGCAGAGCGCCAAGGGCAAGCTGGACCGCCCCCAGCGGGATCCTTGTCAAAATGGGTCCGAGCACGATCACGAGCAGCAGCAGAACGACCACGCCCAAGCCGCTGCCGCCAAGTGCGCTACGCCATCCGCGCGTGGCGCCGACCGCCAGCACAACAGTCAGCGCCTCGACGAACTCCACAAGCGAGGCAAGGAAAGCGGCAAGCACCGACGGTCCGCCGTGGATGATATCGATGGGCACAGAGCGTCTCCTACCGGCGGCGTGGAAGGACGCTCATATAATGCGGGACGACCACCGGCAAAACCGGCCGTGACGGAGTTCGCCGAGAGAACCACCAGTGAGCGGCATGCGCGCTCGCCGTCAGAATTCGCTCCAGTTGTCTTCATGCGCCGATGCCGGTTCCGCGCGCGACACGGCGGCGACATCATCCCCGCGTTCATGACCCGCGGCTCCGCTCGGGGCCCGGCGCGCCGGAACCTTGGCTGCCTGAGGCTTGGCCTTCGCCGCGAGCGGGCGAGCAACTGCTCCCTTCGATGCAGCCGGACGATGCGGCGTCGTCGCGGCGCGGGCGGAGGCGGGGCGCGCCGTCTGCGGCACAAGCTCCCTGCCGACATCGAACTGACCCACCAGCTGCGACAAAGCATCCGCCTCATGCGCCAGACTATGGCTGGCGGCCGTCGTCTGCTCCACCATGGCCGCGTTCTGCTGCGTCACCTGGTCCATCTGGTTCACGGCATTGTTGACCTGGTCGAGACCCGTCGCCTGCTCGCGCGCCGACGCCGCAATCTCCGCGATGAGGTCGTTCAGCTTCGCCACCTGCTCGACGATGCGGCCAAGCGCCTTGCCGGTATCCGCAACCAGCTTCACGCCGGACTGAACCTGCTGCCCCGAACTCGAGATGAGAGCCTTGATCTCCTTGGCGGCATCGGCGGAGCGTTGCGCCAGGGCACGGACCTCCGTCGCCACCACCGCAAATCCACGGCCGGCATCGCCGGCACGTGCCGCCTCGACCCCGGCATTCAGCGCCAGCAGATTGGTCTGGAATGCGATCTCGTCGATCACGCCGATGATGTTGCTGATCTGCTTCGACGACTGCTCGATGCCGTTCATGGCGGTCACCGTCTCATGAACCACGGCGGTCGAGCCTTCTGCATCCTGTTTCGCATTGGCGACAAGCGCCCGCGCCTCGGTGGCGCCCTCGGCGGTCTTGCGGACCGTCGCGGTGATCTCGTCCAGGGCGGCGGCGGTCTCCTCCAGCGTCGCGGCCTGCTGCTCGGTGCGCTGAGAGAGGTTGTCGGACGCCTGCGTCACCTCCGCCGCGGTCGAATGCACGCCCGCGGCGTTTGCCGCGATTGACGCCATCGTTTCCTGGAGACGGATCATCGACGTGTTGAAGTTGTCGGTCAGGACATCGAACTTGCCCGAGAACTTGTCCGTTATGCGGGCGGTGAGGTTGCCGTTGGCAAGCGCCTTGAGGGCGTCGCTCAGGCCGTCGATCACCGCGGCCGTGCGAGCCGTTTCGTCCTTGACCGCTGCCTCGGCAATCATCTGGGCGTGGATGTCACTGAGAGAGCCGCAGGCTTGCGCCATCGACCCATCCGCCGAATAGCGGCAGCCACCCGTCGCGCGGAACCAGCGGTAGCCGCCATCCGGCATCTTCAGCCGGTAGCTCACGTCGTAGCGCGTGGCACCCGTTTTGTCCTGTAAATGACCGCCGAAGGCGGCGAACACACGCGGCGCATCGTCCGGGTGGAGCCGGTCCGACCACGATTGCATGACGTTCGGGTATTCCGCCTCCGTGCGGTAGCCGCAAAGGCGCCGGAACTCTGCGGACCACGTCCACTTGGCCTCGGGGTGAGCAGGGTCGGCGTTCGGCATGATCGCCTCCCACAAGCCGATGCCACAGGCCTCGTCGAGGAGGTTCGACCGGTCCGCGACCGCACGCAGCCGGGCTTCGAGGAGAGCCATCTTTTTCTTTGCAGTTCCGAAGAAAACCAAAGCCACCCCCACACCGTCCAGCTCGATTGCTCTCTCCTTAGCGGCAAAAACTGAAAATTTGGTTGCCAGCGGGACAACCTATGCCGAACAACCGGTCGGCACCCCGGATCAGACCGCCGCTGGCAAAGCGGCCTCATGCTCCGCGCGGGCGAAGACCGCCGAAACCCAGGCGAACATCAGGCTCGCCGTGGTGGCGATCAGCGTGTTGTCGGTGGCGGAATGCACCGCGAAGGCGAGGAAGACCAAGATCATCACTGATCGCTCCGCCCCGCGCATGCCGCGGGCGGCGCCGCGCAGCCACAGGATCATGAGCAGCAGCAGCAGGCCGAGGCCCACGCCGCCGCCTTCCACCGCGATGCGGAGATACTCGTCGTGGGCGGCATTGGTGCCGAGCAGTTTCCACAGCAGCGTGCCGACCGGCACCAGCACCTTGCCCGATCCCGTGCCCCAGCCGAACCAGGGCGAGCGCCAGAACGCCGCCTCGTAGATGGGCCAGATGAGGGTGCGGTTGCTGAGGTCGGTCACGTTCCCCTGGGAGGCGAGGCTCAGCAGCCGCACGAAGCCGAGGAATGGCGCGGCGAGCACCGCCGCCGCGGGCGCCGCTGCAACCGCCAGCAGCACCGGCACACGGGCGCGCCAGGGCCAACGCTGCGTGGGCACCGCGCCGGCGACGAGCAGGATCAGCAGCAAAGCAAGGCCCAAGGGCGCTCGGGCGCCGGTCGCCAGCAGAACCATGATGTCGCCGCCGAGTGCCAGCAGCCGCCAGCCGCGCGCCCCCCGCACCTGCTCCAGCAGCAGGGCGTAGACGCTGATGAGCGTGAAGCCCGCGAGGAACGCCGGATGGGTCGAGGCTCCCAGCCGCAGCGCGCCATCCTCGACACCATAAAGCGGGCGCAGCCGCGCCGCCGCAAGGCAGGCGCCGAAGCCGATGATGAGGAAGGGCGAGGCAATGACGGTGCCGATGACGCGGCGGGACCAAGCCGCCGACAGACGCGACCAGGAGAAGGCAAAGGGGGCGGCGGAGCCGATGAGGCTGCGGATGCTGTCCGCCATCACGAGCCCCGGCCAGACGCCATGCATGAAGCCGGCGCCGAACATGAACAGGAAGGCCAGACCCGGATTGCAGGGGTCGAACCTGGCTCCGTAGCGCAGCAGGCAGACGATCAGCAGCGCGAGCCCGACACCCTTGTCGATGCCGATGATCTCAGAGGCATGACCGATCAGATCGCCCAGCCACATCTCGGGGCAGGTGGCGAGGGCCGCCAGCCAGAGAGCGGTCGCCGCGGCGGGGCGGGCCGCAGCGAGAGCGGCGATGGCCGCCACGGGGAAGAGGGTGATCGCAGGCCACAACGCGTCCGGCATGAACCAGGCGAGCGCCAAGCCAACCAGCAACATACCCCCGAAAGCCAGAGGCCAGACCGGAACCTCGGGCCACTCCATTCCGGTATCGTATCATGTCGCGTGCAGGTCCGGTAGTCTGAGCTAGGCCGGCGACCGGGGCGCTCTAACGCTGCCCTCGGGGTTCAGCTGCTCTATCTGCGGCGAAGCTTGCGCGCGGCATACCGAGCATCGCGCGCGGCCTTCTGCTGCGCCTTGAGCTCCTGCTCGGCGGCCAGAGCCGCAAGCGCCGCGGCTTTCTCGGCGGCGATGCGTTCCTCTTCCTCCTGCTTGCGGCGCACCGCCTCGGCGGCCTGGCGCACCAGATCCTCCTGGCGCAACCGTTCGCGCTCCGCAGCACGCACCGCGCGAGCCTCGGCTACCAGCCGCCGTTCCTCGGCAAGCTTCAGCAGCCGGGGATCATCCGGTGCCGCGCGCGACTTGAATTTCTCCAGGAGATCCTGTTTGGCCTTGAGCGCCGCGTCCCGGCGCTCAACGAAGTTATTGTCCTTGAAGCCAGGCATACTCTCTTCTCTCTCGCGACGGCGCGGGCCCGGGCGCAGGGCGCAGGGAAACCTTTTCGTCGATGGTTTTGGTGCGTGCGCTTCATACACCGCCTGTCCAGCGAGGGAAGCGCCCTTTTGCAGGCGGGCAGGTCCGCGCCTGATGATCGCCTGCCCCGCAACTATCTTGCATGCGCGGGGTAGCGGTGCGAGCGTGACAGAGCTATCTGTGCTTCTCTGCAATTCTGAGAGTGATTGTTATGGCGACTGGTACAGTTAAGTGGTTCAACCTTGACAAGGGGTATGGGTTCATCACGCCGCAGGACGGCGGTAAGGATGTGTTCCTGCACATCACGGCGGTTCAGGCGGCGGGCCTGAACAGCGTGAACGACGGACAGAAGGTCAGCTACGATGTAGTGACCGAGCGCGGCAAGCAGGCCGCCTCCAACCTCAAGAAGCTCGGCTAGTCTGATAGTCCGCCCCGGGTCCTGCCTGGGGCGGTTTATTCTTGTGCCGGCCAACCTCAGGGCGGCCGGATCGTCCGCCCTTTCCGACGACGGAGAGACGGAATGAGTTACAAGTACGCGCTGGCAGCTGCTGCCGGCGGAATTATGTTGTGGTCGGCCGCGGCCTCCGCTCAGCCGGCTTTGCCCGCTTGCGACAGCCCTGAAGCTCGCACCGGCGTGAATATTGCCTGGCAGAAGCTGAACACCCCCTATACGATTTCGAGCGTCGCCGGGATCACAACCGACCGGCAGACCTCAACCGAGATCGCTTGCCTGGCGATTGCCACGCTTTCGAACGGGTCCCACCGCCCCATCGGCTACAAATTCCGCATCTATGACGGCAAGCTGCAGAGTTGGGTCGGTGTCTTCGTCATGAAGGACGCGCGGTAGGACGCTGGTGCGCGTCCTGGCTCTTCCGTAAGCGCAATCATCATTTGAGGTTACTTGCGCCGCTCCAGCCGATGGTCCAGTCTGAAACGATTGGGAAGGTTGCGGCACGAAAGGACCAAACATGCTCTTCTTCCTCGTCATCGTCGCTGTGCCGTTCATCATCGTTCTGGTGTCGCTCGTCAGGCCGGAGTTGGTGGAGCAGGTCATCCGGGAGCCGTCGGGACGTGGCGTTGTCCGTCCTCAAGGAACCGTCGAGCAGCCTGGTCCAACGCGGCCCCGCTGATCCGGTCACGCTTTCAGGAGCGCGAGACCTGGAGCCTGCTCGCCCGTCAGAAATGCGGTGAGATACATCTTGCCGAGGACGAGCTTCGTTTCCGGTGCATCAATGGCCGGATCGCCTCCGCCGATGGCGCGCCTGAGTGCGGAGAAAGTAAGGCAGGCCGTTTCAGTCTCCTCGCGTGGGCCCAAGGCCGCCGCCGCCGCGCTCAGAAAGACACCTGCGTAGTATAATCGCGTAAGGGCACGGACCAAAGGCAGCCGTGCGTCGACGTCGTCATCCGTGGCCGAGCCTCGCCAGGATTGCAGCAACACCGGCTCCGAAGCAGGAGACATGGCAAAGCTGTCGAGCACGATCGCCACGTCCACGAGCGGATCGCTCCGGTAGGCAGATTCCCAGTCGATCAGCCATAGACGCCGGCCATCGAACAGGAAGTTCCGTGGCACCGGGTCGTTGTGGCTGGAGACGGAGGCCCCCGCATCCCAAGAATATCGCGCCCGGACATGCTGCAGATGGTCGGTGTGGGGATCGAGCACGCCCGGCGCAAACAGGCCTGTCCCGCAGACCCATGCCCAAAGGCGGCCGACGATGTCGGGATAGTCGACGAAGCGCGGGAACGGCGGCGTTGCTCGAACGCGCGCCAGAAGGTCACCAATCGCCTGCGCGAGCGCCTCAGGGCCGCCTGGATAGGCACTGATCGGCTGCTCCTCGATGAAATCCATCACGGCGACACGCGCCGCCTCGTCGATATGATGCAGGCGCGGCGCAATCCCCGCCTCCGCCGCGATCCGCATGGAAGAGTATTGGTGCGGATTGCGGAGCGGGCTCGCCTCCCCTTCAACGCGGACGAGATAGCGCCGCCCCCCGACATCAACACGAAACGGAAAAGCACCCGAGGCGCCCCCGCTCACGGGCACGATCGCGTCGATCGCCGCAGTACCGAACGCCACGGCGACCGCGGCATGAACCGCCTCGCGATGGGCCTGAGACACCGGCAGACCGCTAAGCTGCCCCGACGAGAGTTGAATTGCAGGTTTCAGCATGAGCCGGTTCCTGAGTGTGAGAGCCATTGCTCTATCGCGACCGACCGCTCTCGGAGGATGACCGGTTCCGCGGCTCGCTCTGTCAGTCATAACGCCGCTCGCACCCAGACCAACAACGGGATCGACAAAAAACGCCTGATGCCACCGAAGCGCAAGCCGTCCCTGCTTCTCCCATCTCGTGGCGATGAGGCTGTCGCCGCAATCTGTGATGTGGTCCGCCGCATCCCGAAGGGTTGGGTTGCCACCTATGGCCAGATCGCCGCTATGGCCGGCCTGCCGAGGCGCGCCCGCCTTGTTGGCCACGTTCTCCAACACCTCGAGGCGACAAGCGATGTGCCCTGGCATCGTGTCGTCAACGCTAAGGGCGAGGTGTCCTACGCCCTGTCCCGCAATGGCAGCGACGCTGTCCAGCAGCGCCTGCTCGAGAAGGAAGGCATCGAGTTTGATGACAGGAATCGCTTCGATGTGGAGCGCTTCCGCTGGCGCGATTAACCTATCCAGCGCAATTGTTTCGACCTAAATGAATAGGCCGTCTCTACGGCCCCGGGCGGCGAAAGCCTCACCCCTCAGGCAGACGAGCGAATCGCGATCGCCGCCGCCGCTGCGCGGTTCTCGACGCCGAGCTTGCTGTAAATCTGCTCCAGATGCTTCTGCACCGTCCGCGGACTCATGCCGAGAATCTCGGCAATGTCTCGCGTCCCCTTGCCGTGCCCGATCCACAGCAACACTTCCGCCTCCCGCACCGTCAGGCCCAGCCGTTCCCGCAGCCGCGCCTCCTCGGTCGAACTCCGCGTCTCCATGATCCGGAACAGCACCTCGTCCGGCGCCATCCGTCCGACATAGATGAATTGCAGCACCCTCGCCTCGCCGACCGCCGCCGCGATCTGCCCCGGCACGGCTTCAGCCGGCTCGGCCAGCCACTCCGGCACCCAGGGACAGGCGATCTCGCCACATCCGGCCAGAAGTGCCGCCGCCTGGGGCGTCGCCCAGACCAGCGCGCCCTCGGTGTCGGTCGCCAGCAGGTATCGCCCCGCCGTATCCAGCGCCGCCTGCGCGCTCCGGGTCCGCCGCGCGCCCGTCA
The DNA here is from genome assembly GCF_965199065.1 of Acidisoma sp. Taxonomy (NCBI): domain Bacteria; kingdom Pseudomonadati; phylum Pseudomonadota; class Alphaproteobacteria; order Acetobacterales; family Acidocellaceae; genus Acidisoma; species Acidisoma sp. The sequence continues at coordinate 212,720 of NZ_CBDAQN010000003.1, forward strand.
GATGAACGCGGATGCGCGCCACCACCTCGGCCAAGGCGAGCGGCTTGGTGACGTAGTCGACGCCGCCGGCCTCCAGACCCCGCACCACGTCCTCGCTCTCGGTAAGGCCCGTCATGAACACGATCGGCACCGCCGCCAGCGCCGGGTTGCGCTTCATCCGCCGGCAGGCCTCGAAGCCATCCATCCCCGGCATCACCGCGTCGATCAGGATGATGTCGGGCAACACCCGCTCCACCACCACCATGGCCGCCGCCGCCGATTGCGCCATCAGCACCGTGTAGCCGGCATCCTCCAGCACCTCGTTTAGAACGCCCAAAGTTCCTGGCGTGTCGTCGACCACCAGCACGACATCCCGCCGGTTCATGCGGCTCCAACCTTGTCCCTGGGCCGGGCCATCGCGTCGAGCGCGGCGACAAAGGCGTCCAGCCGGTAATCGGCGATCATCGACCGCAGCGGTGCGAGGGCCGGCTCCAACGCAGGGACCTCCTCGCCGAGCGCATCGAGCCGCAGCCGGATGCCGCGCACATAACCGATCGCCGCCAGCTCCCGCAGCTCGTCGAGCTGTTGCGCGGTCAGAGCCACCCCGACATCCCGGAGCCCCACAACCGGCTCGCTCGCCAGCCGCGTCCACTCCAGTTCCAGCAGGCGGCCGATCGTCTCCAGCAGCAGGTCGAGCCGCACGGGCTTGGCCATCACGTCGTCATGCGGCTGGCCCTCGCGCGGTGCCGCTTCCAGCTCTCGCGCATTGGCCGAGACAATGACGATGGGCGCTGTGGTGCCGGTGTCCGTGCGCAGCCGCGCGGCCAGGTTCCAGCCCGTCATGTCGGGCATCGCGAGGTCGAGCAGGAATAGATCCGGCCGCCATTGCGCGGCCATCGCGAGGCACTCGGCGCCGCCGCCCGCCCCCATCACCGTGAAGCCCAGCGGCGTCAGCAGGTCGAGCATGAGCGACCGGTGCGTCGGGTCGTCGTCCGCCACCAGCACGGTCAGCCGCCGGCCGCGATAGCCGGTGATCTCCAGCGCCGGCGGGCTTGGCCGCAGCGTCTCCGCTGCCTCCGACAGCAGCAGGCGCAACCGGAACCGGCTGCCCTCGCCGAGCACGCTCGTCGCCGTCACCTCGCCGCCCATCACCTCGGTGAGCAGCCGCACGATGGTGAGCCCGAGCCCGGTGCCGGGCACCGACTGGTCGCCCGCGCGCTGGAACGGCTCGAAGATGCGGACGAGGTCGGGCTCGGCGATGCCGCGCCCCGTGTCGATGATCTCGAAATCCGCCACCTGGCTGCGATAGCGCACGGTGAAGGTCACGCTGCCCTGCGAGGTAAACTTGATCGCGTTCGACAGCAGGTTGATGAGCACCTGCCGCATCCGGTGCTCGTCGGCGTAGACGAGACGCGGCAGCGCCTCGGCCCGGTAGTGCAGCGCGATGCCTTTGGTTTCCGCCTGCAGCCGCATCATCTGCACGAGATGGTCGAGGAACTCCGGCAGCCGGATCTCGTCCCGGTACAGCTCGATATGCCCGGCCTCGATCTTGGAGATGTCGAGCAACCCGCCGATCAGCGCCGTGAGATGCTCGCCCGACCGGCGGATGATGCGCAGGCCCTCGCGCTTGCGGACGGGGATGTCGGCGTCCTTCTCCAGCAGCTGCGCGTAGCCGAGGATAGCGTTGAGCGGGCTACGCAGTTCATGGCTGATGCCGACGACGTAGCGGCTTTTGGCGCGGCTGGCGGCCTCGGCGGTCTCCTTCGCCTGCTGTAGCGCCGCGTCGGTCTTCTGATGGGCGCTGATTTCGTCGAGCAGCAGCACGGTCTGGCGCCTTGTCTCCTCCTCCGCCGCGCGCCGGCTTTCCTGCGCCAGCACGGCGAGCCAGGAGACGACGCCGCCGATCACCAGCATGACCAGGAACGTCTTCCAGAACGCGCCGATGGCGGCGGCATGGCTGATCGGCCCGCTGCCGACGGTCTGCGCGTCGATCGCGATGAGCAGCAGCCCGGTGCCCGCCGAGAACAGGAACAGCACACCCACGAACCGCGCCAGCCGCGCCCGCATGAGCGCCACGACCGAGGCCGGAAGGATCGTGCGGAACGGCTTGGCGAACTGCTCGGCGACGCGGCCATGCGGCTTGCAGGCGTCGTGGCAGCGCGCATCCAGCGAGCAGCAGAGCGAGCAGATCGGCCCCGTATAGACCGGGCAATAGGCCATGTCCTCGGGCTCGAAGGCGAGTTCGCAGATGCTGCAGCCGATGACGCCGCGGTTTGCCCAGGCGGCGCGGCCTCGCCGGGCAAGGTAGGTGCGGCCACCCGTCGCCCAGGCGATGAGCGGTGCCGCGACGAAGGCCGTGCCGAAGGCGAGGAAGGTCGAGAGGTCTGCGGCCATCGGCCCGAGCAGCCCTGCATAGGCGCCGAGCGACACCGCCGCCGCCAGTAACATGGCCCCCACGCCGACCGGGTTGATGTCGAAGAGATGCGCCCGCTTGAACTCGATCCCCTTAGGGCTGAGGCCGAGCCGCTTGTTGACGACGAGGTCGGCGACCAGCGCGCCCATCCATCCGGCCGCGACATCCGAATAGACCACCAGCGTATGCTGGATGGTTTTGGTCACGCCGGTCTCCATCAGCAGCAGCGCGATGACGATGTTGAAGATGAGCCACACGACGCGCCCCGGATGGCTATGGGTGAGGCGCGAGAAGAAGTTCGACCAGGCGAGCGACCCGGCATAGGCGTTGGTCACGTTGATCTTGATCTGCGACACGACCACCAGCGCGCAGGTGAGCGCAATCGCCACACCCGGCGAGGTGAAGGTCGCGAAGGCAAGCCGGTACATCTGCGCCGGCTGCACCGCCTGATCGGGGACCAGCCCGGAATGCAGCGCGACATAGGCGAGCAGGCTGCCCGCCAGCAGCTTGACGACATCGATCACGATCCAGCCGGGGCCGCCGAGCAGCAGCGCCGTCCACCACCGGCGCGCCCCGATCGTCTCGCGCGGCGGCAGGAAGCGGATGAAGTCGACCTGCTCGGCGGTCTGCGTAATCATCGCGAACAGGATCGAGGCCGCCGCTCCGAAGCCCGCCAAGTCAAATCCTGAAACCCGGTGCCGGCCGCCGAAGCTCACCCAGCCATGGAGCCATTCCGGATGCTTGATGAGCACCGCGAGGATCGGCACGAGGTTGAGCACGAACCACACCGGCTGCGTCCAAAGCTGCAACCGGCTGATGAAGGTGATGCCGTGCGTCACCAGCGGCACGACGACGACCGCGCAGAGGATATAGCCGAGCCACTCCGGCACGCCGAAGAAGGTTTGCAGCATCGACGCCAGAATGACCGCCTCGATGCCGAAAAAGATGAAGGTGAAGGAGGCGTAGATCAGCGACGTGATCGTCGAGCCGATATAGCCGAAGCCCGCGCCGCGCGTGAGCAGATCCACATCCACGCCAGCCCGCGCGGCATGAACGCAGATCGGGATGCTGATGATGAAGATCATCACGCTGACGAAGGCGATGGCGGCGATGCTGTCGGTGAAGCCGTAGGCGAGCGTGATGGTCCCGCCGATCGCCTCCAGCGCCAGGAAGGAGACCGCGCCGAGCGCGGTGTTCGCGACCCTCAGCGCCGACCACTTCCGCGCGCTCTTGGCCGTGAAGCGGAGCGCGTAATCCTCGAGAGTCTGGTTCGCGACCCAGCGGTTGTACTCGCGCCGGGTGCGCGTGATCCGCTGCCGCGCCAGCCGGGCGGATCCCGGCGGTGTGCCGATCCTCATCGGTTCGCGAACCGCGCAAAGACCCATTCAGGGCGACGTACTGATGTCAAAACGATTGACGTTCGAACAGTGTATTGCCCCGAATTCCTCAACGATCGATGAACAAAGGCGGATTGGCTCTCGCGGCGAACAGAATTGGACAGGAAGAGATGCAGGACGTGGCCGCCGAAGTCGACAGCTCGCGCATTGTGAGCATTCTGCCCTACCGGCTGAAGGCGCTCAAACGGCGCCAGCAGGCGGCACGCGCGGCTCTGCACATCGTCCCCTCGCCACCTGTTCCGGAGGCTCGTCTTTCCTCTAACGAAACCGGCACGATGCGGGCCGGCATCAGGCATATCGCTTCCGGCAGGATGACGTTGACCCACGCGCGGCTGCAGACGGTCATGACCATGTTGACCGTGCGAACGGCAAACCGCCGTGGCTTGCTGGAGGATCCGCGGCTCGAAGCCATCGTCGTCGACGGGCAGCGGCAGGTCTTCGCGGGTTTCTGGCCGGACTAGCCGATCCACGAGCGCCCCACGCAGACACTGGGCGCTCCTCATCGCCACAATATCGTTTCGCGAAACCATTCCGTTCTCATCCGGCTGAAAGGTCATGGCGTTTCCAGCATCCCACGTCTGGAGCCGCACGTCATACGCGCTTTGACGTATGGCCCGCGCGGCAGGCTCGCCCTCTAGTCTCGTTCCAGCTTGCAGCCACCGCAGCGCAACGAAACCCGAGAAACAGGAGCCGAAACGATGACGGACGAGATCAACGCGCCGACTGAGCCCCAGACGGAACCAAAGATCGAGATGGGCCGCCGCAGTCTCGGCGGGCTCAGCCTCGCCGCCGCCGCCGCGGCCACCATCGGCACCGCCGCCGTCGGCACCATTGCGACCACCCGCCCGGCGCGCGCCCAATCGGCCGGCACCATCAAGGTCGGCGTGTTGCACTCCCTCTCCGGCACCATGGCCATCAGCGAGACGCCGCTGAAAGAGGTCATGCTCATGCTCATCCAGCAGCAGAACGCCAATGGCGGCCTGCTCGGCCAGCAGCTCGAGGCGGTCGTGGTCGATCCGGCGTCGAACTGGCCGCTGTTCGCCGAGAAGGCCAAGCAGCTTCTCAGCGTCGACAAATGCGCCGCGGTCTTCGGCTGCTGGACCTCGGTGTCCCGCAAGTCGGTGTTGCCGGTGTTCGAGCAGCTCAACGGCATCCTTTTCTACCCGGTCCAGTACGAGGGCCAGGAGTGCAGCCGCAACATCTTCTACACCGGCGCGGCGCCGAACCAGCAGGCGATCCCGGCGGTCGACTACCTGATGAACACGGTGCATGTGAAGCGCTGGGTCCTCGCCGGCACCGACTACGTCTATCCCCGCACGACCAACAAGATCCTTGAGGCCTATTTGAAGTCGAAGGGCGTCGCGGCTTCCGACATCATGATCAACTACACGCCTTTCGGCTATTCCGACTGGCAGGGCATCGTCTCCCAGATCAAGAGCTTCGGGTCCTCGGGCCAGAAGACCGCCGTCGTCTCGACCATCAACGGCGACGCCAACGTGCCCTTCTACAAGGAGCTCGGCAACCAGGGCATCAAGGCGACCGACATCCCCGTCGTCGCCTTCTCGGTCGGCGAGCAGGAGCTGGCCGGCATCGACACCAAGCCGCTCATCGGCCACCTCGCGGCCTGGAACTACTTCGAGAGCGTGCAGGACCCGGCGAACACCCAGTTCATCGCCGACTTCAAGAAGTTCACGAACAACCCGAAGGCCGTGACCAACGACCCGATGGAGGCAGCCTACATCGGCTTCAACATGTGGGTGAAAGCGGTCGAAAAGGCGAACACGACCGATACGGATGCGGTGATCGCCGCCCTGCCGGGCATCGTGGCGCCGAACCTGACCGGCGACTACGCCGCCCTGATGCCGAACCACCACATCACCAAGCCGGTGCTGATCGGCGAGATCCAGGGCAACGGCCAGTTCAACGTCGTCTTCGAGACGCCGGGCACGGTCGTCGCCCAGCCCTGGTCGCCGTATCTGCCAGAGTCCAAGGACCTCATCGGCGACTGGCTGCCGCCGATGTCCTGCGGCAACTACGACGTGGTCCGCGGCAAATGCCTCGGCACGAAATCTGCTTGATGCGCTGACGACCTGAGAGTTTCCCCGCCCGCGGTGATCTGCGCCGCGGGCGACGGAAGAGGAGGCCAGCCGTTGACCCAATTCCGCAAATCCGTATGGCGACGAGCCTGTCTCGGCGTGCTCCTGGCCATGCTGGCGGTCGTTCCGCTTGTGGCCGCACCGGTCGCGCGTGCCCAGACGGTGGCGACAACCTCCGACCCCTATGCAGGCCTCACCAGCACAGACTTCGATACGATCGTGAGCGCCGTCGGCACCATTGCACTTTCCGGCGGCGCGCGGGCGCGAACCATCCTGAGCGCCCTTGGCAACAACGACCTGTACACCTGGAAGTATCCCCGCTCCGACCACGGGCTCTTCATCGACGATCCGAATACCGGCACCTGGACCAACGCCCGCACGGGCGCCGCGATGCCCGCCCCTCCCTTCATGACCATCCGTAAGGTCATCGCCAACGACATGGTGACCGGCGCTATCGCCACGGCCATCGGTGTGCTCGACCTCGCCTCGCCCAACGCCGGCACCCGCCGCGCCGCCGCCGAGGCCATCTTCGAAAGCCCTTCGCCCGCCACTCTGCCCGTCGTCCGCCATGCGCTCGCGGAGGAGACGGATGCCGGTGTCCGCACCACGCTCATGCAGGCGCAGGCCGCCGATGAATTGGCAACGCCCGCCACGCCCGTTCCGACTCAGCTTGCGGCGATCAAGGTCATCGCGGCGCGCGGCGACCTGACGGCGCGCAACGAACTCGCTTCCTTGTCGGGTGAGCCCGCACCCGTCGCTGCCGCCGCCACCGCCGCCATCGGCCACATCGACTTCGTGCTGAAACTCTGGAACTGGCTGGAGACCGTCTATTACGGCCTCAGCCTGGGCTCCGTGTTGCTGCTCGCCGCCGCCGGCCTCGCCATCACCTTCGGCGTCATGGGCGTCATCAACATGGCGCACGGAGAAATGGTCATGATCGGTGCCTACACCACCTTCTGCGTGCAGCAGGTGTTCCGCGCCTATGCGCCGGACTTCTTCGGCACCAGCGTCATCGTCGCCATCCCCGCCGCCTTCATCGTGGCGGGCGCAATCGGCATCCTCATCGAGCGGACCATGATCCGCTTCCTCTATGGCCGTCCGCTGGAAACGCTGCTCGCGACCTGGGGCCTCAGCTTGATCCTCCAACAGGCGATCCGCTCCCTGTTCGGCGCGGAGAACCAGGATGTCGGATCTCCAAACTGGATGAGCGGCTACTTCATGGTCGGTGGCCTCACCATCACGGTGAACCGGCTCTGCATCATCGTCTTTGCCTTCGCCGTCGTGGGCGGGTTGATGGCGGTGATGCGGTACACGCCGCTCGGCCTCCGTATGCGCGCGGTCACGCAGAACCGCCGCATGGCGGCCAGCATGGGCATCCGCACGCCCTGGATCGACGCCATGACCTTCGGCCTCGGCTCGGGCATCGCGGGCGTCGCCGGTGTCGCGCTCAGCCAGATCGACAACGTCTCCCCAAACCTCGGGCAGAACTACATCATCGACAGCTTCATGGTCGTGGTCTTCGGTGGCGTCGGCAACCTCTGGGGCACGGTGCTCGCGGCGCTCACGCTCGGCATCGTCAACAAGGGGTTGGAGCCGGTCGCCGGCGCCGTGCTCGGCAAGATCGTCGTCCTCGTCCTCATCATCCTGTTCATCCAGAGGCGCCCGCGCGGTTTGTTCCCGGTCAAGGGACGGGCGGCAGAAGCATGACCCGGCTCTCCCTCACCCTCACGCCAATCATCATCATCGGCGTCGCGTTTGTCCTCGCATTCCTCAACCTCGCGACCCCGCCCGCGAGCGCGCTGCACGTCTCGGACTTCGTCGTGGGTCTCGCGGGCAAATACCTCTGCTACGCAATGCTGGCGCTCGCCGTCGATCTGGTCTGGGGTTTCGCCGGCATCCTCACATTGGGACACGCCGCCTTCTTCGCCCTCGGCGGCTACTGCATGGGCATGTATCTGACGCGCGAGATCGGCGCGCGCGGTGTCTATGCCAACGCAAACCTGCCCGACTTCATGATCTTCATCGGCTGGAAGCAGCTGCCCTGGTACTGGCACGGCTTCGAGTGGTTCCCCTTCGCCGTTGTCATGGCGCTCATCGTGCCGGCGGTGCTGGCGGCGGTTTTCGGCTTCCTCGCCTTCCGCAGCCGGGTCGGCGGCGTCTATCTCTCCATCATCACCCAGGCGCTGACCTACGCGTTGCTGCTGGCTTTCTTCCGCAACGACATGGGCTTCGGCGGCAATAACGGCATGACCGACTTCAAGGACATCGCCGGCTTTCCGCTCGACCGCAGCACGACAACCACGGCGCTCATGGTGCTCTCGGCGCTGTTCACCGCCGCCGCATTCCTGTTCGCGCGCTGGCTGGTCGGCAGCCGCTACGGGCAGGTGCTCGTGGCCGTGCGCGACGCCGAGAGCCGCACACGCTTCCTCGGCTACCGGCCCGAATACTACAAGCTCGTGGTGTGGACACTCTCGGCCATGATCGCCGGCATCGGCGGCGCGCTCTATGTGCCGCAGGTCGGCATCATCAACCCGAGCGAATTCGCCCCCGCCAACTCCATCGAGGCGGTGATCTGGGTCGCCGTCGGTGGGCGCGGCACGCTGACCGGCGCTATCCTCGGAGCCGTGCTCGTGAACCTCGGCAAGACCATCCTCACGGGCGCGATGCCCGGCGCCTGGCTCTATGCGCTCGGAGGACTGTTCATCCTCGTCACGCTGTTCCTGCCGCGCGGCATCATGGGCACCTTTGTTCGCCGCACCATCGGCCCCGCGCTGCCGACCGCCCGCGAACCCCAAGGCCTGGACGCCATCGACACGGAGGCGGCTGATCTGCACGAGGCGGGCGTCGATGTGGAGACGACGGCATGAGCGAAGCAGTTCGCGGCGCCGACAGCGATCTGCTGTTCCTCTCAGGCGTCAACAAGACCTTCGACGGCTTCAAGGCGATCAACAACCTCTCCATTTCGCTCGCGAAGGGCGAGATGCGCGCGGTGATCGGTCCCAACGGCGCCGGCAAGAGCACGATGATGGACATCATCACCGGCAAGACCAAGCCGGATACTGGCCGCGTGCTGTTCGGCACCGACACCGACCTCACCCGCATGGACGAGCCCTCCATCGCGCAACTCGGGATCGGGCGGAAATTCCAGAAGCCGACGACCTTCGAGAGTCATACGGTCTGGAACAACCTGCTGCTGGCGCTCGCCGGAAACCGCAGTCCGTGGTTTACGCTTGGAGCCCGGAAGACGCGCGCCGAGGCCGACAAGATCGAGGCGTTGCTCGCCACCATCCGGTTGACGGAACACCGGGACCGGCTGGCCGCCAACCTCTCGCACGGGCAGAAGCAGTGGCTGGAGATCGGCATGTTGCTCGCGCAAGACCCGCAGCTGCTGCTGGTCGATGAGCCCGTGGCCGGCATGACGGATGCCGAGACCGAGCAGACGGCGCATCTGCTGCGCGACATCAACCGCACGCGCTCCGTGGTGGTGGTCGAGCACGACATGACCTTCGTCCGCGCGCTCGGCGTGAAGGTGACGGTGCTGCACGAGGGGTCGGTGTTGTCGGAAGGATCGCTCGATCAGGTCAGCGCCGATCCGAAGGTCATCGACGTTTATCTGGGACGCTGAGAGGAACGCGCGATGCTCGAGGTCAATGACATCAGCCTGCATTACGGCGCGGCGATCGCGCTGCGCGGCGTGTCGATCAAGGCGGAACTCGGCACCGTGACCTCGATCCTGGGCCGCAACGGCGTTGGCAAGACAAGCCTGCTGCGGGCGATCACCGGGCGCGCATCCGGTGAGCCGTGGCGACATCCGCTGGGAGGGGCAGAGCATCATCAAGATGCCGTCCTACGAGCGGGCGAAGCGCGGCATCGCCTGGGTGCCGCAGGGGCGTGACATCTTCCCGCTGCTGACGGTGCGGGAGAATCTGGAAACCGGTTTTGCCGTGCTGCCACGGAAGGAGCGGCGCGTCCCCGAGGAAATCTTCGATCTGTTTCCGATCCTCAAGACCATGCTGGGGCGGCGCGGCGGCGATCTCTCGGGCGGGCAGCAGCAGCAGTTGTCGATCGGGCGCGCATTGGTGATGCGTCCGCGCCTGCTGGTGCTGGACGAGCCGACCGAAGGCATCCAGCCCTCCATCATCAAGGACATCGGCCGGGTCATCGCGCTGCTGCGTAGCCGGGGCACGATGGCCATCCTGTTGGTCGAGCAGTACTACGATTTCGCGCATGAGCTGGCACAGACGCTGGCGGTGATGGATCGCGGATCGATCGTGGTGTCCGGTGAGCGCGACACGCTGGACGAGACCGAGGTGCGGCGTCACCTCTCGGTGTGAGACCGGCGCTGTTCAGCATGGTCCACCAAGTCCTGGCGAAAGCCTCGCGTGCCCCGGGATGATGATTTCGTTAAGGCGCGATTAAGCGCATCTCTCGTAGTCTCCGCCGTCAGGCTTTGACGGGTCGAGGGGCAGTGAGGCTGATGCGGCTATTTGACAACATGGTCATCCGTAACAAGCTGATCCTGGCTTTTGCCGTCGTGCTTCTGGGTTCCATCGCGCTCGCGGCGTTTTCGTTGACGCGCGTGCAGCGCCTCGCGGCCTCGACCGAGAACGTTCTCGACGCGGTCAGCGCCACGTCGCAGCTCAGCGACATGCGGCATGACGCGGCCGACATGCGCGCTTTGGCGGGCGCCGATGTTCTGAGCGACGATCAGGCACAGCAGAATGGGTTTGTGGCGACGGAAGACGCCGACCGGCGGCAGTTCCTGGCGCGCTGGGCGGAGTACGGTCCGCAGATGGACCCGGGGGCGGAAACCCTGGACGGCACACGCCTGAAAGCCGCCTTCGACCAGATCAGTCGCCTGACCGGCCTGGTGACGCGCGACGTCGTCAACGGCCATACCTTCGCCGCGAACGAGTTGGTCATCCACAACCTGCCCGCCGTCAGCGTGGATTTCGTCAGAGCGATGACGGACGACATCAACTACCAGAACACGGAGGCGGAGGGTCTCCGGGCCGGGGCGGCGCAGATCGAGCGGATGAGCTTCATCGCGATCATCTCGGCACTCGGCGTCATGGTTCTGTTGATCCTCGGGATCGTCCTGATCATGGTTTCGGCGGTCGCCAGACCCGTCGCCGACATGACCGGGGTCATGCGCCGGCTCGCCCGGCAGGAGACGGATGTCGCGGTGGTGGGCGTTGGCCGCCGGGACGAAATCGGCGCGATGGCGGCCGCCGTTCAGGTGTTCAAGGAGAACGCCATCGAGCGCCTCCAATTGGAAGCCGACGCCGCGGCGTCCCGATCCACGCTCGACCGCCGGCTGCGCGAGACGGAGCAGGCTTTCGAGGCGTCCGGCCACGACCAGCAGGCCGCCGTTCAGGGCATCACCGCTTCGCTTGCGAAGCTTGCGGCGGGCGATCTGACCGTGCGATTCACGGCGGAGGTCGCTGCCAGCTACCAGGCGCTGAAGCGCGACTTCAACATGGCGATGGAGACGTTGGCGAGCACGATGCGGTCGGTCGCATCGACCACGCAGGGCGTCCACGCGAGCGCGGCCGAGATCACCGGCGCGTCCGACGATCTGGCGCGCCGGACCGAGCAGCAGGCGGCGAGCCTGGAGCAGACTGCGGCGGCGCTCGACGAGCTCACGGCGACGGTGCGGAAATCGGCGGCAGGCGCACAGGATGCCCGCGCGCTTGTCGCTGCCGCGCGGGAAGATGCGGACCAATCCGGCAAGATCGTGCATAAGACGGTGGCCGCGATGACCGGTATCGAGGCATCGTCCAAGAAGATCGGCAACATCATCGGCGTGATCGACGAAATAGCCTTTCAGACCAATCTTCTGGCGCTGAATGCGGGCGTGGAGGCAGCACGCGCCGGTGACGCCGGGCGAGGCTTCGCCGTTGTCGCGACCGAGGTGCGGGCGCTGGCCCAGCGGTCCGCCAGCGCCGCGAAGGAAATCAAGTCGCTCATCTCGGAGTCTGGCCAGCAGGTGGAGACCGGGGTCCAGCTTGTGGGCGAAACCGGGCGCGCGCTCGGCCGGATCGTGGAGCAGGTGCAGCGGCTGGACGGCGTCATGTCGGGGATCGCGGCCTCGGCGCAGGAACAGGCCACGGGCCTGCAGCAGGTCAGCACGGCGGTGAATCAGATGGACCAGGCAACGCAGCAGAACGCCGCCATGGTTGAGCAGTCGACGGCGGCCAGCCACAGCCTGACGCGTGAAGCGGAAACTCTGGCGGGTCTGGTGCGGCGGTTCCAGATCGAGGGCGAGGACAAGCCGCAGCCGCGACGTGGCGCGACGGGCAGCATGGGCCAGAAGGAAGCGGTTCTTTTCTAGGACAAAGAACCAAAGACCTTCATTCCGGGGTGCGTGCCGCACCTGGCCGGCCGCACCTGTTCATCTTTCGACCGTTCGTGCAGACAGAGGCATGGACTCCGGCCTGATCCTCCACACCCACCCGCCGCTTGGCCACCAGCGCGCTTTCGGGCGTCTCCGCGTGTCCTTCAACGCCGGGAAGCGCTGACAGCCCTCGCTGTCCTCCGCCAGGAAGGCTGCCTCAAGGCACGCCATCCGCGCCTCGAACCCGGCGCCATCGCGGAAACAGTTCTCCTCAACACCTCAGGCGGCATTACCGGCGGCGACGATCTCAGCGTCGACATCCACGCCGGCGCCGGCACCCGCCTCGTCGTCACCACCCAGGCCGCCGAACGCCTCTACCGCGCGACCCCCGGTTCGCTGCCAGCCACCATCCGCACAAACCTGACCGCGAAGGCAGAGGCGACGCTCGAGTGGCTGCCGCAGGAGACGATCCTCTTCGACGCCTGCCGCGCCGACCGCACGCTGAGCGTCGACCTCGCACCCTCCGCGCGTTTTCTGGGCGTCGAGAGCCTGCTCTTCGGGCGACAGGCGAGCGGCGAGACCATCCGGACGGCGTGGCTCATGGACCGCATCCGCATCCGCCAAGGCGGGACGCTGCTGCTGCATGATGCGACGCGCATTGCGGGCGACGCCTCGGCGCTGATGGCGCGCGCCGGCACCTTCGCCGATGCGCGGGCGATGGCGACGATCGTGTCCGTCGGTCCCGAAGCCGAGGCAACGGTCCCGGCCTTGCGCGCGGCGCTCGGGGACGGCACCCTGCCGGCCGGCCCATTGGAGGCCCCCGTTCAGTTTGGCGTCTCGGCCTGGAATGGCCTTGTTCTTGCGAGACTTCTGGCGGCGGATGGTGCCCGGCTGCGGCAGGCCGTGATGACCGCGCTGAGCATCCTGCGAAGCGACGCTGCCGCTGCCGCGCGTCTGGCGACTATAGAGGGAGGCTAGGTTGTGAACCTGACGCCGCGTGAGAAGGACAAGCTGCTGATCGCCATGGCCGCGAGCGTCGCCCGCCGCCGGCTGGAGCGCGGCGTGAAGCTCAACCACCCGAAGCAGTCGCGCTCATCAGCGACTTCGTCGTCGAGGGCGCACGCGATGGCCGCACCGTCGCCGACCTCATGGAGCAGGGCGCGCACGTCATCACCCGCGATCAGGTGATGGAGGGCATTGCCGAAATGATCCATGACGTGCAGGTGGAGGCGACCTTCCCCGACGGCACAAAGCTCGTCACCGTCCACGAACCGATCCGCTAGAGGGGCGCGCCATGATCCCCGGTGAAATCATTCCCGCCGATGGCGACATCGAACTCAACGCAGGAGCGGTGACGACCGTGCTGACCGTCGCGAATACCGGCGACCGGCCGGTGCAGGTCGGCAGCCACTACCACTTCGCCGAAACCAATCCCGCGCTCGCCTTCGACCGCGCCGCCGCGCGCGGCCAAAGGCTGGACATCGCCGCCGGCACCGCCGTGCGGTTCGAGCCCGGGCAGACGCGGGAGGTGACGCTCATCCCGCTTCGCGGCGCACGCATCGTCTATGGCTTCCGGGGCGAAGTCTCCGGTCCTCTGGAGAACTAGCGCCATGGCCCGCATGTCCCGCCACGCCTATGCGCATATGTTCGGCCCGACAGTTGGTGACCGGGTACGGCTCGCCGATACGGAGTTGTTTGTCGAGGTCGAGCGGGATTTCACCACCTACGGCGAGGAGGTGAAGTTCGGCGGCGGCAAGGTCATCCGCGACGGCATGGGCCAGTCCCAGGTCACGAACGCGGCGGGTGCCGCCGATACCGTGATCACCAACGCGCTCATCATCGACCATTGGGGCATCGTGAAGGCCGACGTTTCGCTCAAGGACGGGCGCATCGCGGGCATCGGCAAGGCCGGCAACCCCGACACCCAGCCGGGCGTCGACATCATCATCGGGCCGGGCACCGAGATCATCGCCGGCGAAGGCCGCATCCTCACCGCCGGCGGCTTCGACGCGCATGTCCATTTCATCTGCCCGCAGCAGGTGGAGGAGGCATTGGCCTCGGGCATCACGACGTTGCTCGGCGGCGGCACGGGCCCGGCGACGGGTACCTCGGCCACCACCTGCACGCCGGGACCGTGGCATCTCGGGCGGATGCTGCAGGCAGCAGAGGGCTTGTCCGTCAACGTCATGTTCGCCGGCAAGGGCAACGCCTCCCGGCCCGAGGCGCTGGAGGAGATGATCCGCGCCGGCGCCGCCGCCCTCAAGCTGCACGAGGACTGGGGGACGACGCCCGCCGCCATCGACAACTGCCTCACCGTCGCGGACCGCTTCGACGTGCAGGTCATGATCCACACCGACACGCTGAACGAAAGCGGCTTCGTCGAGGACACAATTGCGGCCATCGGCGGACGGACGATCCACGCCTACCATACCGAGGGTGCGGGCGGCGGTCATGCGCCCGACATCATCCGCGTCGCGGGGCTGCCGAACGTCATCCCCTCCTCCACCAACCCGACGCGGCCTTACACGCGCAACACGCTCGACGAGCATCTCGACATGCTCATGGTGTGTCATCACCTCGATCCGTCCATCCCCGAGGACATCGCCTTCGCGGAAAGCCGCATCCGGAAGGAAACCATCGCGGCGGAGGACATCCTGCACGATCTCGGCGCGTTCTCGATCATCAGCTCGGACAGCCAGGCGATGGGCCGCGTCGGCGAGGTCATCACCCGCACCTGGCAGACGGCGCACAAGATGAAGGTGCAACGCGGACCTTTGGCGGGCGACGGCGCTGCCGACAATGCGCGGGTGAAGCGCTACATCGCGAAATACACGATCAACCCCGCCATCGCGCAGGGCGTGTCCCAGCACATCGGCTCCGTCGAGGTCGGCAAGCTCGCCGATCTCGTGCTGTGGACGCCGGCGTTCTTCGGGGTGAAGCCGGATCTCGTGTTGAAGTGCGGCACCATTGCGATGGCAATGATGGGCGATCCGAACGCGTCCATCCCGACGCCGCAGCCCATTCACGCCCGGCCCATGTTCGGCAGTTTCGGGCGCAGCTTGACCCTCTCCTCGGTGTTGTTCGTGTCGGCAGCGGCGATGGAGGCCGATGTCGGCCGCAAGCTCGGGCTCACTCGCCCGTTGGTGCCAGTCGCCAACACACGCGGCAGCATCGGCAAGGCGAGCATGGTGCACAACGATGCGACGCCGGTGATCGAGGTCGATCCCGAAACCTACGAGGTTCGGGCCGATGGCGTGTTGCTGACCTGCGAGCCGGCGACGGTTCTGCCGATGGCGCAGCGGTATTTCCTGTTCTGATGCGGGCCACCGAACATCTGCCCTCCGGCACCTGGACCGCCGCCGAGGCGGCCGACGCCGTGTTGCTCGATCATGACCACCGCCATCGCCGGCGCTTCCTGCTCCGTACGATGAGCGGCGCCGAGTGCCTGCTCGATCTGCCGCAGGCGACCGCGCTCCGTCACGGCGACGGGCTGCGGCTGGAGGATGGCCGCATCCTCGCCGTGCAGGCGATGCCCGAGCGCGTGCTCGACATCCACGCCCATGACGAGGACGCGCTGATGCGCATCGCCTGGCACCTCGGCAACCGGCACCTGCCGGTGCAGTTCCTCCCCGGCCTCATCCGCATCCGCTACGACCACGTGATTGCCGAGATGGTCGAGGGTCTGGGCGGCCACGCCGAGGAGGATCAGGCGCCGTTCGACCCGGAGTCCGGCGCCTACGCGCCCGGTACGGGCGGCCATCACCACCACGACCATGATCACTGACGAAGACGGGTTTTTAAGGCTGCTGACATGGCTGTCGCCGGCCTTCCCGACGGGGGGCTTCGCGTACAGCCACGGCCTCGAATGGGCCGTCGAGATTGGCGACGCCCGCAGCACCGCCGGGCTGATCGGCTGGCTGGTCGACATCCTCGAACATGGCAGCGGCAGGAATGATGCGATCCTGCTGCGCCACGCCCATCAGGCAGCCCTCAACTCCGAGGCCTTGGAACAGGTTGCGGAACTGGCCGCAGCACTCCCCGGTTCGCGCGAACGCTGGCTGGAGACGACCGCCCAGGGCCGTGCATTTCTGGCCGCCGCCGCTGCCTGGCCGACGCCGGTGCTCGGCCTGTTGGCGGGCCGGCCGGTCGCCTACCCCGTGGCCGTCGGCGCGGTTTCGGCGGCGCACGGCGTGGCCGAGGACCGCGCGACGCTCGGCTTCCTCCATGCGTTCTGTGCCAACCTCGTCTCGGCGGCGGTGCGGCTCATCCCGCTCGGCCAGCAGGCAGGCCTGCGCGTCATGGCGGCGCTGGAGCCGGTGCTCATCGCCGTTTGCAACGATACGCGAGGCTTGAGCCTCGACGACATCGGCAGTGCCGCGATCCGTGCCGATCTCGCGGCCATGCATCACGAAACCCAGTATACGAGGTTGTTCCGAACATGAGTTCTTCACCCCATGGTCCGTTGCGCGTCGGTATCGGTGGTCCCGTCGGGACCGGCAAGACGGCTCTCATGGACGCCCTATGCAAGTCGTTCCGGGAAGATTACGAGATTGCCGCTATCACCAACGACATCTACACGAAGGAAGACGCCGAGTTCCTGACGCGCGCGGGCTCGCTGACGCCCGACCGCATTCTTGGAATAGAAACCGGCGGCTGTCCGCATACCGCGATCCGTGAAGATGCCAGCATCAACATGGCGGGTGTCGCCGACCTGCAGCGACGCTTTCCAAAGCTCGACGTCATTCTCATCGAGAGCGGCGGCGACAATCTGGCGGCGACCTTCAGCCCGGAGCTGGCCGACATCACCATCTACGTGATCGACGTGTCGGCCGGCGACAAAATCCCGCGCAAGGGCGGCCCCGGTATCACCCGCAGCGATCTGCTGGTCATCAACAAGATAGATCTGGCGCCTTATGTGGGCGCGAGCCTGGAAGTGATGGACCGCGATGCGAAGCGCATGCGCGGCGACCGGCCCTTCGTCTTCACCAATATCCGCGCCGGCAAGGGCGTGGCTGAGATCGCCGCGTTCATCGAGCGCCAGGGTGGACTACGCCGCGCGGCGTAAGGCCAGCGCCTATCGCATGAGACGCAACACGCCGGTTCAGGCCAGGTCAGCGTCAGCTGGAACGCGCTTGCCCAACCCCGGCCGCGACGGTTTCGCAGAACCTGCCCGAAATGCCTGTTCCCCGGATCTCGTCGCCGTCACAACCGCGGCTCCATCCTCGGCAGTCCGGAATTGCGAAACCAGTTTGGCGAGACTCTGTGCCTCAGCCGCAAGGTTGTGGCTGGCCGCGGTCGCCTGTTCCACCATGGCTGCATTCTGCTGAGTGACCTGATCCATCTGACTGACAGCCGAGTTGACTTCGCCGAGCGCTGTGGCTTGTTCACGCGCCGAGGCCGAGATTTCGTCGACAAGCTCGTTCAGCTGCGTCACGTGCTCGACCGTGCGATGGAGCGCCGAGCCGGTTTCTCCCACCAGGCGGACGCCGGTCGCCACTTGTTGCGCGGAGTTCGAGATGAGAGTCTTGATCTCCTTCGCGGCGGTCGCCGAACGCTGCGCAAGCGCGCGAACCTCGGTCGCCACGACAGCGAAACCACGGCCCGCGTCACCGGCGCGGGCGGCCTCGACGCCCGCGTTCAACGCCAGCAGATTTGTCTGGAATGCAATTCCATCGATGACATCGACGATTGTTGCAATCTGGTTGGCGGAGCGATCGATCTCCGTCATAGCCTGAACCGTGTCGCGGACGATCTCGCCCGAACGATGAGCGTCGCTTGCTGCCGTCGCGACGATGCCGGCCGCCTTGACGGCTCCGGTTGCCGTCGCGCGTACGGTCGCAGTGATGCGTTCGAGTGAGGCTGCCGTCTGTTCCAGCTTGGCCGCTTGCTGCTCCGTCCGGCGTGCCAGATCATCCGACGCGTGGGTGATTTCGATTGCGCCTGTATGAATCCCGCTTGCATTGCCGGAAATCGAAAGCATGGTCGCTTGCAGCGTTTCGATCGACTGGTTGAAATCCATACGCAGGCCTTTGTACTCGACCGGAAACCAATCCGTGAGGCGAAAGACTAGATCGCCCTCCGCAAGTTTCATCAGGCCGAGCTTCATGTTTTTGACAACCTGCAGCTGATCGATCCCTGCCGCCTCGTAAGCCACCTCCGCCTCCGCCAGCTTTGCCGTGAGATCGGCCTGGAAACTGGTCGCCGCGACCTCAAGCTTTTCCCTTTCCAGTCCGTTTTCCCGAAAGACCCGCACGGTGGCAGCCATGCGGCCAAGCTCGTCCTTGCGGCCGATGCCCGGAATCTGCACGGCGAAATCCTGCGCCGCCAGCCGGCGCATGACGCCGGTCATCTTGGCGATAGGTTTGGCAATGCCCTCAACCATCAACCAGCACACCAGCAGAGTGGCTAGCACCATGAGGCCGAGCACGCCGTAGACGATGCGAATGCTAGAGGCGCTCGCCAAGTTCTGCGCGTTGCCATAGGTCACGGTCTGAGCCGACTGATAGGCCAGATCGGACGTCATGAACCGGTCGAAATCCGCAATGCCGGAACTGAGATCGCCGTCCACCAACGCGGCTTCGCCATTTGCGTCGCCTGCCTGCCGCGCCTGCATGATGAGGCGAAAGGTCTTGTTGATCCGCATCCACGCATCATTGAAGCCGGTTCCGAACCGCGTCTCGTCGCCCGGGTCCATGCCGGGCGCGTAGCCGCTCCAGGCGTTTGCGTATTCCTTCTGTACTTCAGCCGCAGTCGCCTCGATCTGCGCGAACTGCGCCGCGCTCTTCGCGCTCGTCGTCTCCGCTGCAAGCCGGGCCACGATTTCGCCGTCCCGGGCTATATGGCTCAGCCCCATGTTTCCCTGGCTGTTGTCTTCAAGAAGCCCGCCATCCGTATCGAGCAGGGCGATCCGCAATATACAGAAGGCGCCAAGCCCGATGGCGCAGAGAAGGATGATCCCGAACGCAAGGATCAGCTTGGTGCGGATCGACCGGTTGTCGAGAAAATGCATGCGGCGGTAAGCCTCGATCCGTCAGCCCGCGCCGGGCGCGAGCGGCGCGTTGATGCCAAAGCTCTCAATCACCCCAAGATAGTTCGAAAATTGTAAATCACGGGTTAAGCGATTCTGCGATCGCCTCGCCGTTGCGGACGCCGCACTGGAAAACGCCCGGTCGTGCCAGCCGCGCTTCATCCGCGCCTTCCAGCCGGCACGCAGCCTCGGTTGGCTTTCGCGGAGAGCCGACCGTTGCGGACCCCACGGAACGATGAAATACTGACGAAAACGCAATCGATAGAAAACACAGTCGATAAGGGTGAGAACGCACAAGCCAGCCGCCGGAGCCTTCAGCCTGTCGCGTCAACGGAGCGTGGATCTTGAAGCATATCGCCGTGATCGGCGCCGGTGTGACCGGCATCACCACCGCCTACTCTCTCCTCAAGCGCGGCTATACCGTCACCGTCTTCGACCGGCAGCGCTACGCGGGCATGGAGACCTCCTTCGCCAATGGCGGCCAGCTTTCCGCCAGCAACGCCGAGGTCTGGACCAGCTGGGCGACGATCCTGAAGGGCATCAAGTGGATGACCAAGAAGGACGCGCCGCTCCTCGTGAACCCAAAGCCCTCCTGGCATAAGTATTCCTGGATGGTCGAGTTCATGGCGCAGATCCCGAACTACCATCGCAACACCGTCCAGACCGTGCGGATGGCCATCGCCTCCCGCCGCATCCTCGACGAGATGGCCGAGGCCGAGGGCATCGACTTTCACCGCGAGCCGCGCGGCATCCTCCATGTCTACCGCGACAAGCACAGCTTCGATGGCGCGGCGCAGGTCAACGCTCTCCTCGCCGAGGGCGGGCTCGACCGGGTGGCGGTCACGCCCGAGGAGATGCGGGCGCTGGAACCATCCCTCACCGGGGATTTCTACGGCGGCTTCTTCACCGCCTCGGACTACACCGGCGACATCCATGCCTTCACCCGCGGCCTGGCCGACGCCTGCGCCCGTCTCGGCGCCACCTTCCATTACGATACCGCGGTCCATCGCCTGCATCATGCGGGGGCCGGGGTCGAGGTGATGTGGGAACCCGCGGTCAGCCAGCCCGGCCGCGCGCCGGAGCAGGTCCTGCGCGCCGACGGCGTCGTCATCTGCGCCGGCGTGGCAAGCCGCCGCTTCGCCCGCCAGCTTGGCGACCGCGTCAACATCTATCCGGTCAAGGGCTACTCGATCACCGTGCCGCTGGCGGATGAGGCGAGCCGCCAGGGCGCACCCTGGGTCAGCCTGCTGGACGATGGGGCCAAGATCGTGTCGAGCCGCTTCAGGGACCGGCTGCGCGTCGCCGGCACCGCCGAATTCAACGGCTACAACCTCGACATCAGCGCCAGCCGCATCCGCCCGCTGCTCGAATGGACGCGGACGATGTTCCCGGCGATCGACACCAGCGCCGCGGTGCCCTGGGCTGGCCTTCGCCCGATGCTGCCGAGCATGCTGCCGCGCGTGGGCCCTGGCCGGCAGCCGGGCGTGTTCTACAATACCGGCCACGGCCACCTCGGCTGGACGCTCTGCGCCGCCACGGCCGAAGCGGTCGCCGAGAGCGTCGTCGCCGGGCTCGGCGACGGCGGCGTGAACGAGGGCAACCGGGCCGCGGCTATGTCCGCGCCGGTTCCGCGGCAGGCTGCGGAGTAGCCGCCCGCGGCGTCACCCGGTTGCGCCCCGCCGCCTTGCTGTCATAGAGCGCCGCGTCGGCCGCCGCGAGCAGATCCTCGGCGGTCAACAGCTGCTCCGGCGTCGCGGTGCTGACGCCGACGCTGACGGTCACCGACCGGCCGTCCTCCACATGCGGTATCGCGAGCGCCTCGACCCCGGCGCGAATGGCCTCCGCGATCTTCCCGGCGCCGGAGGTATCCGTGTCCGGCAGGACGACGGTGAACTCCTCGCCCCCATAACGGGCCGCCACATCGCCCGGGCGGCGGATATTGGCGACGATGCAGGCGCCCAGCGCACGCAGCACGCCATCCCCGGCCTGATGCCCGAACCGGTCGTTGTAAGCCTTGAAGTGGTCCGCATCGAGCATCATCAGGCTGATGGGCTTGCCGTTCCGGTAACAGCGGCGCCACTCCCGCACCAGGCTGTCGTCGAACCCACGGCGGTTGAGCAGGCCGGTGAGCCAGTCGGTTCGCGCCATTTCAGCCAGCAAAGCATTTGCCGACAGCAGCTGCTCGTCGACCTTCATCTTCCGGTGCACCTCCCGCGCGAGAAGCAGCGTGAGGGCGACCAGGCCGCCCGCCAGCAGCACGACGGCGAAAATGATGACGAAGGCGAGATGCCGCCAGCCGCGCAGGATTTCGGCATAGGAGATGCTGACCGAGACGAGCAGCGGCAGGCCGTCGACCCACCCTGAAGTCACGCGGAAACGTTGGCCGTTCGGCGGGATCGTCCTGTTGTAGACCGTCATGCCGGTGCGGTGGATGCGCGCGATGAGCGCCTGCCGCTCGAGCACGCGGCCCAATGTGCCCGGCTCCGTCGGCTGGCGCGCAAGCAGCGTGCCGCTGCCGTCCGTCAACGTCATCGCCCCGTCGCGGCCAAGGACAAGGCCGCCGAACACGCCCTGGATCCAGGCCATGGGCAGCATCGCGACGACGGCTGACGCTTGCCCGCAGGCGTCGGGGGCGCAGCTTCGCGTCAGCGCGATCAGCGGTTGCTCCCGGTCGGCGGGCAACACCGTGCTGATGCCGAGGCCGAAGGTCTCCGCGCCTGGCGACGCCAGGATCGACGGCAGGGCTACCGCGTAACGCGCGGTCACGTCGGGACGCGAGCTGGCGAGAACCCTGCCCCGCGCATCGACGATGATGATGTCGCCGATGCTGCGGCGGAGCGACAATCCGCCGAACAGCGACGGGGCGGACGGAACGCCGGCGGGACGTGTGGCCGGGTCGCGGAGGTCGGCGATCACGTCGAGCAGGCGGAGGTCGTAGCGGCGAACTTCGATTTGAACCGTCTGGTCGGCGAGCAGAAGGATGTTGGCGGCCATGATGTCGGCGCGCCGGACGAGTTCGAGCCGGCTTTGCAACAGCACCGACAGGCAGCCCGCGCTGAGGACGGAGATGGCGGCGACGCTGACGAAGGCGACGCCGCGCAGCGTCAGCCATCGCCGGGTGAAGCGCTCCCTCAACTCCGCCCTCGCCATGCGATGCGCCTCTTCCGGTTTTTCCGGCTTGGTTTCTATCCTGATCCCTCGGCGCAAGGCGGCCTATGAGGCGCTGGCTCTACTGGTCCCTCTCGTCCACGTCCTTCTCGACCTCGATCTCCCCTTCGATCGCATCGTCGTCGTCGTCCAGGTCAGGGGTCTCGTCGAGCACGTCGTCATCCTCGGCGACATCCTCGACCTCCGCCTCCACGTCGGGCTCGTCGGCGGTACGGGCGACGGGCACCGGCTTCTTGAGGCGGCGGTCCTCGATATGATTGCCGCCGCGTTTCAGGCGCGGCTGTTCGGGCGGCTGCTCGGTGCCGCATTTTGGGCAGACGGGTGTCGTTTTGCCCAGATCGTAGAAGCGCGTTGCGCAGGACACGCAGGTGCGCTTGGTACCAAGTTCAGGCTTGACCATCGGGAGCCTCGTCGCGGTAGCCGTATTTCGGAAAGGGCGCGGCCTTGCCATCCCCTGAGCCGGCTGTCAAACCCCGCTCCCCGACCGAGCCCGATTTTGCGTTAAGAGATGATGATGGATCACGCGGCTGAGCTGCCCCGACCGTTGCGCGCGATACCCGGCGGACGGCCGCTCTCAGGCCGGATCCGCGTGCCGGGGGACAAGTCCATCAGCCATCGGGCGCTCATGTTCGGGGCTCTTGCCGAGGGCCGCACGCGGATCAGCGGCCTGCTGGAAGGCGAGGATGTGCTGCGGACGGCCGCCGCCATGCGGGCGCTCGGCGCCGAGGTGGTCCGCGGCGACCCCGGAGAGTGGCAGGTCCACGGCCAGGGGCGCGGTCATTTGCGTGAACCCGCCGATGTCATCGACATGGGGAATTCCGGCACCGCCGCCCGGCTGATCTGCGGCATTCTCGCGAGCCACCCTATCTTTGCGGTGCTGACCGGCGATGCAAGCCTGCGGGGGCGGCCGATGAAGCGGGTCACGGACCCACTTTCCGCCTGCGGTGCCCGCTTCACCGGGCGTGCCGGCGGCAGATTGCCCCTCGCGATCGAAGGTGCGGCGTCACCGAAGCCGCTGAACTACCGGCTTCCGGTCGCCTCTGCGCAGGTGAAGTCCGCGGTGCTGCTGGCCGGGCTGAACGCCGATGGCGAAACCCGGGTCGAGGAGCCCGAGGCCACGCGCGACCATACCGAGAACATGCTGCGGCATTTCGGCGCCGATGTTTCAGTCGAGAGCCTCGAGGAGAACGGGGGCAACGGCCGGCTTATCCGTCTGCGGGGCCGGCCGGCGCTGACGGGCGCCGATGTCGTCGTGCCGGGCGACCCCTCCTCGGCCGCCTTCCCGCTGGTGGCGGCGCTGCTCGTTCCGGGCTCCGAGGTCACCATCGCGGGGGTCGGCCTCAACCCGCTGCGGACCGGCCTCTTTGCCACGCTGCTGGAGATGGGCGCCGACCTCAGGGTCAGCGGCGAGCGCACCGAAGGCGGCGAGCCGGTGGGCGACCTGACCGTCCGGCATGAGGCCTTGCAGGCGGTCGAGGTATCGCGCGCTCGCGCGCCGAGCATGATCGACGAATTTCCGGTGCTGGCGGTGGCCGCGGCCTTCGCTCGCGGCACAAGCCGGTTCCGCGGCCTCTCCGAGTTGCGGGTGAAGGAAAGTGACCGCCTCGCCGCGACCGCGGCCCTCCTCGCCGTCAACGGGATCGGCGTCGAGATCGAGGGCGATGACCTCATCGTGCACGGCACCGGTGGGGCAGCGCCGCCGGGCGGCGGCACCGTCCTCACGCATATGGATCACCGGATCGCCATGTCGGCGCTGGTGCTGGGGCTCGGCACGCGGGCGCCCGTGACTGTCGACGACAGCGGTTTCGTCGATACCAGTTTTCCGGGGTTCGCCGATCTCATGCGCGGCCTCGGCGCCAACCTGACACCGGCATGACGGAAGCCGACGCGGACGCGCCGCTCACGGTCGCGATCGACGGGCCGGCCGCCTCCGGCAAGGGCACGCTGGCGCGGCGGCTGGCCGCGGTGCTCGGCCTGCCGCATCTCGATACGGGGCTGCTCTACCGCGCGGTCGGCAGGCGGGTGCTGGACGCCGGTGCGGACCCCGCGGATGCCCGGGCCGCGACCGTAGCGGCCGAGGCCCTCGTGCCCGACGACCTTCACCGGGGCGACCTTCGCGGCCCGGTCGCCGACGCCGCCTCCTCCCAGGTGGCCTCGGTTCCTGGTGTGCGGGCGGCCCTGCTCGCCTTCCAGCGCCGCTTCGCGGCCGGTGGGGCGGTGCTCGACGGGCGCGACATCGGCACCGTCGTGCTGCCGGATGCGCGGGTGAAGCTGTTCGTGACCGCGGGGCTGGAGGTCCGGGCAAACCGGCGCCACCAGGAGTTGCTGGGGCGCGGCGGCCCGCTCGCGGACCTCGCCACCATCCGGGCCGAGATGGCGGCGCGCGACGAGGCCGACAGCACCCGCGCGACGGCGCCTCTGCGGCCTGCCGACGATGCGGTGGTGCTCGACACCAGCGGGATGACGGCCGATCAGGCTTTGGCCCGGGCGGAGGCCATCATCCGATGGAGGCTGGGCGAATAGCCTCGTGAAACGACACTCGTGCTTTCGCTTGACTCGCAGCAAACTCGGCGTATTTCTCCCGCCTGAGCCGTCGCCGCCGATTTGACGGCCCTAAAGCCCAATTATCCGGCCCGCCATAGTCCTTCTGAGGGCATTGGGGGCAAGCCGTGTCCGCCCGGGATGGTCCCGCAGGCTGTGGCGCGCAAACCGGCGCGGCCTATCCGCCGCTCCCACTGATCAAGGACAGAAACCGACACATGTCAGCCAGTTCCGCCCTCCGCCCTCGCGACCAATCAGCGGAGGAGGATTTCGCGTCCCTTCTCGACGAGACTCTCGGCCGGGATACCGGGTTCGACGGGTCCGTCGTCTCGGGCCGCGTTCTACGGGTTACCGACGATGCCGTTATCGTCGACGTTGGCCTGAAGAGCGAAGGCCGGGTTCCGCTCAAGGAGTTCGCAGCCCCCGGCCAGAAGCCCGAGATCGCCATCGGCGATGTCGTCGAGCTTTACGTCGAGCGTTATGAGGACCGCGACGGCTCCATCGTGCTGTCGCGCGAGAAGGCCCGCCGCGAGGAGAGCTGGACCAACCTCGAAAAGGCCCATGCCGCCAACCAGCGCGTCAACGGCACCATCTACAGCCGCGTCAAGGGCGGCTTCACCGTCGACCTCGGCGGCGCCGTGGCGTTCCTTCCGGGCAGCCAGGTCGATATCCGCCCTGTGCGCGATGTCGGGCCGCTGATGGGCACGCCGCAGCCGTTCCAGATCCTCAAGATGGACCGCGCCCGCGGCAACATCGTGGTGTCTCGCCGCGCGGTGCTGGAGGAGACGCGCGCCGAGCAGCGCAGCGAACTCATCCAGGGCCTCAAGGAAGGCATGATCCTCGACGGTGTGGTCAAGAACATCACCGACTACGGTGCCTTCGTCGATCTCGGCGGCGTGGACGGCCTGCTGCACGTGACGGACATCGCGTGGCGCCGCATCAACCACCCCTCCGAGGCGTTGCAGATCGGCCAGCCCGTCAAGGTGCAGGTCATCCGCTTCAACCAGGAGACCCAGCGCATCAGCCTCGGCATGAAGCAGCTCGAGGTCGACCCGTGGGAGGGTGTGGCGGCGAAGTATCCGCCGGGCGCGAAGTATTCCGGCCGCGTCACCAACATCACCGACTACGGCGCCTTCGTGGAGCTGGAGCCCGGCGTCGAGGGTCTCGTCCACGTGTCCGAAATGTCCTGGACCAAGAAAAACGTCCATCCGGGCAAGATCGTCGCCACCAGCCAGGAAGTCGACGTGCTGGTGCTGGACGTGGATGCCGGCAAGCGCCGCATTTCGCTCGGCCTCAAGCAGGTTCAGCGCAACCCCTGGGAGCAGTTCGTCGAGGAGCATCCGGTCGGCACCGAGATCGAGGGCGAAATCCGCAACATCACGGAGTTCGGCCTGTTCATCGGGATCACCGCCGACATCGACGGCATGGCGCACATGTCCGACCTCTCCTGGGACGAGGCGGGCGAGCAGGCCATCACCAAGTTCAACAAGGGCGACATCATCAAGGCGAAGGTTCTCGACGTTGATGTCGAGAAGGAGCGCATCAGCCTCGGCATCAAGCAGCTGCGCGATGACCCGGCGGCCGGCGTCTTCGATCGCGTCCACAAGAACGACATCGTCACCTGCGTGGTGACGGCGGTGCAGGCCAATGGCGTCGAGGTTTCGGTCGACGACGTTCTGACCGGCTTCATCCGCCGTGCCGAACTGGCCCGCGACAAGGGCGACCAGCGCCCCGACCGTTTCGCCGTCGGCGAGAAGGTGGACGCGAAGATCCTCTCGGTCGACCGTGCCGCGCGCAAGCTCGCGCTCACCATCCGCGGCAAGGAGATGGACGAGGACAAGCAGGCCGTTCAGGAATACGGCAGCGTGGACTCGGGTGCATCTCTGGGCGACATCCTGGGCGCGGCCATCCGCCGCCGCAACCAGCAGTCGGACGTTTAACGCCCGTCCCATTTCGGGCTGGCTAGGATCGGCCGCCGGCGGTGTGCAAGCACCTCCGGCGGCCTTTTTGTTGGGTTAGCTGGAGGCGAGACTATGAGCCTGGAAACCGATCTGATCCTCGACCGCCGCCGCCTCAAGCGTGGCATGGTGACATGGCGGGTCATCGCGATTCTGGCGGTCGTGCTGGCCGCGCTGGCGCTGCTCGGGCGCGGAGCCGCAACATGGCCGGGCAGCCGCTTCGTCGCCGTGCTGCATGTCGACGGCATCATCACCGATGACGAGAAGCGGGTCGAAGCCGTGTCGGACCTGGCGGGGAACCGTCGCGCGGCCGCGCTGATGGTGGTGATCGACAGCCCTGGCGGCTCCGTCGCCGGTGGAGAGGCGCTGCACGACGCGATCGCCAAGGTCGCCAAGGTCAAACCAGTGGTCACTGTCATGGGCGGCATGGCGGCCTCCGCGGGTTACATGATCGCGGTTCCGGCGACGCGGATTTTCGCCCGCAACTCGACGATCACGGGCTCCATCGGCGTCATCATGGAAGCGCCTGAGGCGGGTGGCCTGCTCAGCAAGCTCGGGATCGACGTGCAGACCCTGGTCTCGGGTCCGCTGAAGGGCCAGCCGAGCTTCACGGCGCCGATGACCGATGCCGGGCGTCAGGCGCTGCAGGGTCTGTTGATGAATCTCTACGGGCAGTTCGTTGCCATTGTAGCCGACGGGCGGCACATGAGCGTGGCGGATGTGACGAAGTTGGCCGATGGCCGCGCCTACACGGGGCAGCAGGCATTGCCGCTGCATCTGGTGGACCAGATCGGCGGGATGGACGACGCACGAGCCTGGCTCGCGCACGCCAAGGGCGTTCCGGCCGATTTGCCGACAGAGGATGTCCCCGTTGCGGGAGGAGGTGTTTCGGTTCTGGGAATAAAGCTTGGCGGTGTTGCTAATCTGTTGTTTTCGCAGACACTTATGCTTGACGGCGCCCTGGCACTCTGGCAGCCTTCATAAGTCTGACACGCCCTGGACGATGCGTTCGGATAACTAGGCCTCATACCGGCTAGAGAATGACGCGCATCGTTCGCGAAGATGGGATGAAGTCAGCCTTATGACGAAGCCAGCCTTATGACAAAGTCTGAGCTGATCGCGGCGCTGGCGGAAGCAAATCCCCATCTCACCGGCAAGGACGTGGAGACGATCGTCGCCACAATCTTCGACCAGATCAGTCATGCCCTGGCGCGCGGCGAGCGCGTGGAGCTGCGGGGGTTCGGCGCGTTCACGGTGAAGCAGCGCCTGGCGCGCACAGGCCGGAATCCGCGCACGGGCGAAGCGGTCCCGGTCGATGAAAAGGTGGTACCCTTCTTCAAGGCGGGCAAGGAATTGCGGAGCCGCGTCAACAAGGGTGCGCGGGCGGACGCAAAACGCGAGGCCTGACGCAGACGGGGTTTGGCTCCTCGCGAGTTTCGCGTAAACTCCCTTGCATGCTCCGATTGATCCCGGCCCTCATCCTCATTCTCATCCTGGCACTCTTCGCGCTGTCGAACCGGCAGCCCGTGACCATCGGCTACTGGCCGACCGACTACACCACCCAGGTGCCACTGGCCGTGGCGATCCTCGTCGGGATGGCCATTGCCTTCGTCCTCGGAGCGGCCGTGGTCTGGGTCGATCATCTCGGTCTCGGCCGCCGTGCCCGGCGTGCGGAGTCCGAGGTCCGGCGTCTGAAGGCCCAGCTTGCAGATGCCGAGGCGCGGAAGACACCTCCCTCCTACACCCAGGGCCTGCCGAGCATGCGGCGGCCGGAGCCGGTTCTACCGCCGCCCGAGGGCTGAGCCGATGGCCGCCGTCGCCAACAGGATCATCGCCGCGATCGATACGGCTGACCTCGGCGTCGCCCAAGGCTGGGCGCGGGCGCTCCACGGCGACGTGGGCATGCTCAAGCTCGGCCTCGCCTTCTTCCTGGCGCAGGGGCCCGCAGGGGTTCGCGCGATGACAGGGTTGCCGATTTTCCTCGACCTCAAGCTGCACGACATCCCGAACACCGTCGCCGGCGCCGTCTCGGCCGTCCTGCCTCTCGGCGTCTCGATGCTGACGCTCCACGCGTCCGGTGGCTCGGCCATGATCGCCGCCGCCCGCGACGCCGCCGAGGCCGGCGGCCCAGCCCGGCCGAAGCTGCTGGCGGTCACGGTGCTGACCAGCCTCTCCGCAGAGGCCCTCGCCGAAACCGGGGTCGGCACCACCCCGCAGGCTCAGGTGCTGCGGCTGGCGAGGCTCGCGCTCGCGGCCGGCGCGGACGGTTTGGTGTGCAGCCCGCTGGAGGTTGCAATGCTCCGACGCGAGATCGGACCGGAGCCGCTGCTGGTGGTGCCGGGCATCCGCCCCGCAGACGCGCCCGCCGGGGATCAGGCCCGCACGCTGACCCCCCGCGCGGCGATGGCGGCGGGCGCCGACTGGCTGGTGATCGGGCGGCCGATCACGGAGGCGCCCGATCCAGCCGGTGCCGCGCGGGCCATAGCGGCGGAACTCACCGCGCAGGCAGCCTGATGCGCATCAAGATCTGCGGCATCAACAGCGCCGATGGCCTTGCCGCGGCAGCCGATGCCGGCGCCGATCACGTCGGTTTCGTCTTCTTCCCGCCCTCGCCGCGCTACCTGACGCCCAAGCAGGCCGCCACCCTGCGAGCGACGCGGCCCGACGGCCCGCAGAGCGTCGGGTTGTTCGTGAAGCCGGGCCTAGACGAGATCGCCGCGGTGCTCGCCGAGATGCGGCTCGACGCTTTGCAGATATACGGCGACGCCGCTTTGGCCCAGGCGGTCCGCATCCGCTTCGGCCTGCCCGTGTGGCTGGCGGTGGGGGTCGCGACACCCGGCGATCTCGCAGCGGCCGAGCGAGCGGCGCTGGGGCTCGACGGGATGGTGGTCGAGGCCAAGCCCCCACCCGGGGCGACGCGGCCCGGCGGGAACGCGACGGCACTCGACTGGTCCCTGCTCGCGGGGTGGAACCCGCCATTGCCCTGGCTGCTCGCGGGCGGCCTCACGCCCGGCAATGTCGCGGAGGCGATCGCACTTTCGGGCGCCACCGGCGTCGATGTCTCGTCGGGTGTCGAGCAGGAGCCTGGGGTCAAGGATCCGGCGCTCATCCGCACGTTCATCACGTCGTCACGAAACGCCGCTGCCGCCCTTTCGGCCCGGACGCGCCGGGAGTATGACAGCGCCGATCAGGGGGTCCCGTGAACAAGCACTTCGCAGTACAGGAAAGCGGTCCGTTTACGGGCCAGACCGGAGGCCAGGGTGGGGGCCAGAACAGCCTTCGCCAGGGCCCGGACGAGCGTGGCCGCTTCGGCGTGTTCGGCGGCCGGTTCGTCGCCGAAACGCTCATGCCGCTCGTGCTCGAAGTCGAGCGCGCCTACGAGGCGACCAAGACGGACCCTGAGTTCCAGGCGGAGCTCGACGGCTACCTCAAGAATTACGTCGGCCGCCCCAGCGCGCTGTGGTTCGC
Organism: Acidisoma sp.; assembly: GCF_965199065.1. NCBI lineage: Bacteria > Pseudomonadati > Pseudomonadota > Alphaproteobacteria > Acetobacterales > Acidocellaceae > Acidisoma > Acidisoma sp. Next base: position 243,104 of record NZ_CBDAQN010000003.1, read on the forward strand.
CGAGCGCCTGACGAAGCATTTCGGCGGCGCCAAGATCTACTTCAAGCGCGAGGACCTCAACCACACCGGCGCGCACAAGATCAACTCGTGCATGGGGCAAATTCTGCTCGCCCGCCGCATGGGCAAGACCCGGATCATCGCCGAGACCGGCGCCGGCCAGCACGGCGTGGCCACCGCCACCGTCTGCGCGCTGTTCGGCCTGCCGTGCACCATCTACATGGGCGCGACCGACGTGGAGCGGCAGAAGCCCAACGTCTTCCGCATGAAGCTGCTCGGCGCCGAGGTCCGTGCGGTCACGGCAGGCTCGGCCACGCTCAAGGATGCGATGAACGAGGCGATGCGCGACTGGGTCGCCAACGTCAGCGACACCTATTACCTGATCGGCACGGCGGCAGGCCCGCACCCCTACCCCGAGATGGTCCGCAATTTCCAGTGCGTGATCGGCAACGAGGCGAAGGCCCAGCTCATAGAGGCCGAAGGCCGCCTGCCGGACGTCGCCATCGCCTCCGTCGGCGGCGGCTCGAACGCCATCGGCCTGTTCCATCCGTTCCTGGACGACGCCTCCGTGCGGCTGATCGGCGTCGAGGCGGCGGGCCACGGGATCGACACCGAGAAGCACGCCGCCAGCATGGCGCGGGGCAAGCCCGGCGTCCTCCACGGCAACATGACCTACCTGCTGCAGGACGGCGACGGCCAGATCCAGGAGGCGCATTCCATCAGCGCCGGGCTCGACTATCCTGGCGTCGGCCCCGAACATTCCTGGCTCTTCGAGAGCGGCCGCGTTCAATACGTCCCCATCAATGACGACGAGGCGCTGGAGGCGTTCCAGCTCTGCTGCCGTGTCGAGGGCATCATCCCCGCCCTCGAATGCGCTCATGCGCTGGCTCACATCGCCAAGATCGCGCCGACGATGACCCCGGACGAGATCATCCTGCTCAACCTCAGCGGCCGCGGCGACAAGGACATCTTCACCGTCGCCGCCCATACCGGGCAAACCCTGTGAGTCGCATCGCGGCCCGCTTCGCGGCGCTGAAACGGGAGGGGCGAGGCGCGCTGATCCCCTTCCTCGAAGCCTATGACCCGGATCTGGAAACGAGCACGGCCATTCTGCACGGCATGCCGGAAGCCGGCGCCGACCTCATCGAGATCGGGATGCCCTTCACGGATCCGATGGCGGATGGCCCCACCATCCAGCTCGCCGGGCAGCGCGGGTTGAAAGCGGGCGCGACCCTCCTCGGCACCATCGCCATGGTCCGCCGCTTCCGCGAGACGGACAACGAGACGCCGGTCATCCTCATGGGCTACCTCAACCCGATCGTGGCGTATGGGCCCGAACGCTTCTGCGTCGATGCCGCCGCCGCCGGGGTGGACGGGCTGATCGCGGTCGACCTGCCGCCCGAGGAAGCCGACATGCTGGCGCCCCATGCCCAAGCGAATGATCTGGATATCATCCGGCTGATCGCACCGACCACGGACGAGGCCCGCCTGCCCTACGTGCTCGAAGGCAGTTCGGGCTTCATCTACTACGTGAGCATCACCGGCGTCACCGGAACCCGCAGCGCCTCGGGGGCGGACCTCGCCGCGGCCATTCCCCGCCTGCGACGGTTCAGCAAACTGCCCATCGCCATTGGTTTCGGCGTCCGCACCCCTGCTCAGGCAGCCGAGGCCACATCCATTGCCGACGGCGCCGTCGTCGCCTCCGCCCTCATCGAGACGCTCGCGAAAAGCCTCGACGAGCATGGCCGCGCCACACCGGAAACGGCAGTCCTCGTGCTGGATCAGGTGCGGTCCCTCGCCAACGCCGTGCGCGCCGTCCGCGTGGCAGCCTGAACCACAGCGGTTCTTTCGTAAAAAAGAACCAAAGAACTTCCTTCCATAGAAGGGGAGAGCGCCGATGAGCTGGCTCACCGAATTCGTCCGCCCGAAAATCCGCACGCTGCTTGGCCGCAAGGATGTGCCGGAGAACCTCTGGCACCAATGCCCGTCCTGCCAGCAGATGATCTTCCAGCGCGACCTGGAGACCAACCTCAAGGTCTGCATGCATTGCGGCCACCACATGCGCGCCACCGCGAGAGAGCGCCTCGCCTGGACCTTCGACGACGGCGCCTACACGCTGATCGATACCCCGCGCGTGCCGCAGGACCCGCTGCGCTTCCGCGACAGCAAACGCTACTCGGACCGGCTGAAGGAAGCCCGCGAGAAAACCAAGCTGGATGAGGCGATCCTTGTCGCCCACGGTCAGCTCGGCGGCCGTAAGGTCGTCGTCGCCGCCATGGACTACGCGTTCATGGGCGGTTCCATGGGGGCGGCGGTCGGTGAAGGCATCGTCGCCGCCGCCAAGCTCGCGGTGCTGCAGAAGGCGCCCCTGATCATCTACGTGACCTCCGGCGGCGCACGCATGCAGGAGGGGGCGATCAGCCTCATGCAGATGCCGCGAACCGTCATCGCGACGCAGATGGTCAAGGAGGCCGGGCTGCCGTTCCTCGTCGTGCTCACCGACAACACCTTCGGCGGCGTGACGGCAAGCTTCGCCATGCTGGGCGACATCCAGATCGGCGAGCCCGGCGCCATCATCGGCTTCACCGGCCCCCGCGTCATCGAGCAGACGGTGCGGGAGGTGCTGCCCGAAGGCTTCCAGCGTTCGGAATACCTCTATGACCACGGCATCCTCGACATGATCGTGATCCGTGCCGAGATGCGCGCGACGCTGGCCCGGCTGGTCGACATGCTCCAGCCGCCGGTTATTGCAGTCGAGCCACCCCCGGCGCCGGCTGCTACGTCGACGGACCTCGTGACCGTCTGAGCGATGCCGGCTATCGCTGAACGCGTACGGGAGCGCAGCCAGGACCCTCGGGTCGACGGCGTGCTGGAGAGGCTGTTGCGCCTCTATCCGCGCGCGATCGATCTCGACATGGGCCGCCTGCGGGTGCTGTTGGAGAAGCTCGGCCATCCCGAGCGGCGGCTGGCGCCGGTGCTGCATGTGGCGGGCACCAACGGCAAGGGCAGCACCTGCGCCTTCGCGCGCGCCATCGCCGAGGCCGCCGGTCTGCGAACCCAGGTCTATACCTCGCCGCATCTGGTCGATTTCAACGAGCGCATTCGGCTGACCCATGGCCTGGTGGAGACAGCAGCCCTCGCCGATGCGCTGGAGGCGGTGGAGCGGGTCAATGCCGCCGCGCCGATCACGGTGTTCGAGGTCATCACCGCCGCCGCCTTCCTCCTGTTCGCGGATGATCCCGCCGATCTCTGCATTCTGGAGGTCGGGCTCGGCGGCCGCGGCGACACGACCAACGTGATCGAGCGACCGGCGGCCTGCGCCATCACCTCCATTTCGATCGATCACCGGGAGTTTCTGGGCGACAGCCTCACAGGAATAGCCGCCGAAAAGGCCGGGATCATCAAGACTGGCGTTCCGGTCGTGACCGGCGCGCAGGCGCCCGAGGTTTTGGATGTCATCGCCGAACACGCGGACCGCCAGGGCACAAGGCTTTACATGCGGGGCCGGGACTGGACCATCGAGGTCGCGGGCGACGGCTTGCACTATGCTGATGCTGCCGGAGAGTTGTCGCTGCCTTGGCCGTCGCTGGCGGGCGAGCACCAGCACGACAATGCGGGTATCGCGATCGCCGCGATGCGGGCATCCGGGCTTTCCATCTCGCAGGCGGCGTTCGGGCGGGGGCTGGCGCGGGCGGAGTGGCCCGGCCGGATGCAAAGGCTCGGCGGGTCGCTCGCCGCGGAGTTGCCCCGAGGGTGGGAGCTTTGGCTGGACGGCGCGCATAATCCAGGGGCGGGCGTCGCACTCGCGCGTCATCTGGCGGGCTGGACGGACCGGCCCCTTCACCTCGTCATCGGCATGAAGCAGGGCAAGGACGCGGCCGAGTTCCTCAAGCCGTTGCTGCCCTACGCGCAAAGCGTCTGGGCGGTGGCCGAGCCGGACCAGTATCTGGCGCTGCCGGTCGCGGATGTCATCGCGGCCTCCGGCGGGGTGGCACGGGAGGGCGGCACGGTCGCGGAGGCTCTGGCCAAGCTCGCCGCCACCGGGGGTCGGGCGTCGGCACGGGTTTTGGTATGCGGAAGCCTCTACCTCGCGGGCGCGCTGCTGAGGCGCGGCCAGCGCTGAGTCATCGACCGAACGCTGCAGTGGTCCCGAGATAACCTGCGCCGGTTGCGACGATGCACAGGACCACCGACAGCGCCACGTTCGCCAGCGCCGCAGCTGCGCGCCCTTCTCGCAACAACTCGAAGGTCTGCAGGCTGAACGACGAGAAGGTGGTGAAGCCGCCGCAGAAGCCGACCATCAGGAAGATGCGGACCTCCTGAGTGATGAGAGTGCGTGTCGGCGAGAGCGCTGACGCTGCTACGATGCCGATCACCAGCGAGCCCGCCACGTTGATCACCATCGTGCTCCATGGGAAGCCCGAACCCACGAGACGAACGGCGGTTACGCCCACCCATGCGCGTGCGACGCTGCCGGTGGCGCCGCCAAGCGCCACGAGCACATAGGTGAGTGCATTCATCGGCCTTCAGTCGATCTCAGGCGGGGAGATGCTCGGCGATGTAGGGCGGCAGATGGAAGGCGGCGGCGTGGACCTCGGGGGACCAATAGCGCGTCGCGCCGAGAATGCCTGCGGCCTCTGCCCGCGCCCTGATCGTCGCCAAGTCGACGTTCGCGATCCCAGGCTGCTTCGAGGCCCAGCCGAGCGTCATGTAGCCGCCGACGTAGGTCGGTACTGCCGCGACGTATGCGCCGACATGCGGGAAGAACTGACGGCGGCGCAGGCTGGTGTCGCGAAGCTCTTCGTCCTGCATGAAAGGCACGCCGCACTGGTTCACGATCAGGCCGCCGTCGGTGAGGATGCGGGCGCTGTTTTCGTAGAACTCGTCGGTGAACAGAACCTCTCCCACGCCGATGGGATCGGTGCTGTCGACGATGATGACGTCGAAGCTCGCATCCCGCGCGCGACGGACATAGTCGATGCCGTCGCCGACGATCACCTCGCCGCGCGGGTTGGTCCAGGCATCGCCGGCGACATCGGGCAGGAACTCTTTCGCCAGCCGGATGACCTCGCCATCGATCTCGGCCATCACCGCGTGCCTGACGCCCTGATGCTCCAGCACCCGCCGCAGCACGCCGCCGTCGCCGGCGCCGATGATGAGCACGCGCTTCGCCGCGCCATGGGCGATCAGCGGCACATGCGCCAGCATCTCCTGATAGACGAACTCGTCGCCCTCGGTGATCTGGATGATGCCGTCGAGGACCATGACGCGCCCGTGCGTCTCGCTCTCGAAGATCATGATGTCCTGAAAGTCGCTCTGGACACGGGCGAGTTCCCGGACGACGCGAAATCTCTGTCCCCAGGCGGGGTACAGCGTCTCGTTGAGCCAAACGTCGGTCGGCATGCCATGCTCCGATACACTACGGATCAGAGCACCCGCGCACGCCGGCGCGGATGAGCCTGATGTCAGAGGATAAAGCCGCCTAGGCGCCGCGGCTGCCGCGGCGCTGCTCGTCCAGATCGATCCGGGTCGGGCTGAATGCCGCCTGGAGAACCGGAATTCCCAGATGCGGATTGCAATCCCCGCACATGAAGATGTCGATCGCCGCAAAGTCCTTCTCGGGCCAAGTGTGGATCGAGATGTGGCTCTCCGCAAGCACAAGCACGCCCGACACGCCGCCATTCGGCGTGAAGTGGTGAAAGTGCGAATGCAGGATCGTGGCACCGGCGACCACGGCGGCCTCGCGCAGAGCGCGATCGATATGATCCGGTTCAGAAAGATTGCTCGCACCCCAAAGATCGACCAGCAAATGCATGCCGGCGAATCTCTGCCCGTCGCGTTCGATCCAATAGTCCTTCTGCACCTCCGCATCGGCGGTGGTGGCAGTCGTCTGGTTCTCGCTCGGGAATTCCGAGACCATCCCCAGTCGGGCAAGTGCGTTCATCCGCATGCTCCCTCAACCAGTAGACGGCCTGTTGGACATGCCCTCATTGACATGCCCCCTGGGGCCAAGGCGGCGGGTTATGCGGGCCGCAGCCCCCCGGCGCAAGTGAAATTATGCCGCATGGCCTGTGTTCGGCTATGCATCAGGGGAGGATTGTAACGGTCTCCCCCCGATTCGCCTCATCTTTCTCTCAAGAAATCAGCGATTCTGGAGATCGTTTTCTCGTCCATGAGCGCCGGGGCGTGACCGGCACCCGGAACGACAAGGCTCGCCGAACCCGACGCCACCATCTCCTCGAGCGTCTCCGGGAGCAGGAGATCGCTCCGCTCGCCGCGGATGGTCAGCATCGGAACGTCAATTTTCCGCCAAAAATCCATCAGGTTCACATCAGCCGGCTCTTGCGAACGGATGGGATCGGCGATCGCGGGATCGTAGTGCAGCGTCACCGCGCCGTTCGGCAGCGCCCGCGATGAATGGCGCGCCATCTCGGCCCAGCCGGCGTCGTCGGGCACGCCGAAGCTTCCGTGAATGATCCGGAGATGTGCCTCGAGGGCGCCGAGATCGGGGAACTCCGGCGGCGGCAGCATGTAGTCCCGGATGCGGGCCAGGGCGGCGGCCGGAATGAACGGGCCGATGTCGTTGAGCACCATGCGCGAGATCGGCGTGCCCGGCTGCGCGGCCAGCACCATCCCGCAGATCCCGCCGAGGGAGGTGCCGACCCAGAGCACCGGCCCGCCGATCACCGCCAGAAGGTGGGACAGTGCCGTGATGTAAGTTTGAGGTTGATAGAGGTTCGGGTCACTCAGCCAGTCCGAGTGGCCGCGTCCCGGCAGATCGGGGCAGATGACGCGGAAGTCGGTCGCCAGATGCTCGGCGAGGCGGTCGAAATCCCGCCCCTGCCGGGTCAGGCCGTGGACGCAGACGACCGCCGGCGCGCCGGGATCGCCACGCTCCACATAGGCCATCTCGTGGAAACCATCGCCGAGCAGATAGCGGACGCGACCGATACGCTGTTCCATTGCCTTATCCTTGCCTGGAAGGTGGGCTTGCATCTTGGCGAGCAGTCATGACCCTTGCGATGATGCCGAGCAATCGCAAGGACGATGACCATCGCTCAAGCTGACACCAAGGAAAGGCCCGCCAGCAGGACGGGGCGGCTGCGGGCACTGCCACGCTGGCTGCGGCGGACGCTGACGGCCGTCGGCCTCGTGCTCGCGGCGCTCATCATCACCATCGCCGCGTTGATCTGGCGCGTGCTCCCGCCGCAGGACGACGTGCTGACGATCCCCGGCGTCGACGACCCCGTAGGCGTCAGCTTCGACAGCAACGACATCCCCTTCATCCGCGCGAGTTCGCCCACCGACGCCGCCACCGCCCTCGGCTACATCCATGCCCGCGACCGCATGTTCCAGATGGAACTCATGCGACGGGCGGCGTCGGGCACCCTCGCCGCCGTCTTCGGTCAGGCAGCCCTGCCGAACGATGAGGAGATGCGGATCCTCGGCGTGCGCGAAAGCGCCAAGGCCGATGTCGCCGATCTCTCGCCCGAGGCGCGCGCGCTGCTGCAGGCATACGCCAACGGCGTGAACGCGTGGATCGAGCGGCGCGGATGGCTGTCGGCGCCCGAGTTCATCGTGCTCGGCAGGCCGCAGCCCTGGACGATCGTGGACAGCCTGCTCTGGGGCAAGACCATGGGCCTTTGGCTCTCGGGCAACTGGGAGGTCGAGCTCCAGCGGCTGGCGCTGTCCGCCCATATGTCGCGCGAGAAGATCGACAGCCTGTGGCCGGTTGCCGGCAAGCCGCCGCCTCCGGTGGACGCCGCCCTCGACTACCCGGCAGGAGCCGTGGCCGAGGCGCGCCGGGCGCTGACCTGGGTCCGCCATTACCCCAAAGCCTTCACCCAACCCGCGCAAGCCTCGAACGCGTGGGCCGTGTCGGGCGGGCATACCGCCTCCGGGGAGCCGCTGCTCGCCGGCGACCCGCATCTCGCCTTCAACTTCCCCGGCCTCTGGTACCTCGCCCGCATCGACACGCCACAGGGGACGCTCGCCGGCGCGACCGTGCCCGGACTGCCCTTTCTGCTGATCGGCCACAACGATCATGTCGCCTGGACCTTCACCTCCACGGGCGCCGATACGCAGGACATCTTCATCGAGCACGTCACGCCGGACGGAAAGCAGTACGAGACGCCGAGCGGGCCACAGGATTTTGTCACCCGCCGCGAGGTGATCCAGGTGCGGGGGCATCCCGACGTGGTCCTGACGGTCCGCATCACGCGGCATGGGCCGGTGATCGACCAGGGGCCGACCCCGCATACCCTGCTGACGGCCGAGATGGCGAACCTCGCGCCGCACGACACCGACGCCGACGGGCTGCTGATGCTCAACCAGGCGCGCTGGGTCTCGGATGCGGGACTAGCGGCGGTCAAGATCACCAGTCCGGTGCAGAACCTCATCACAGCGGATACGGCGGGGAACATCGCCTTCTACACGACTGGACGCGTGCCCCTTCGGCGCTCGGGCGACGGGTCGTGGCCTACGGACGGCGCCGACGGCCAGCATGACTGGACCGGCTGGGCCGCCGGCAACAAGCTGCCCCATAGCGTGAACCCGGCGTCGGGGCAGCTGGTGAACGCCAACGAGCCGACGGCGTCTCCCGACTTCCCGGTGAAGCTCGGGCGCGACACCTTCGGCGACTGGCGAGCCCAGCGCATCCGAACGCTGCTCGACGACAGCGAGCGCGAGACGCCGCGGACCTTCGCGCTCATGCAGACCGACATCATCAGCGACTACGCTCAGAGATTGCTGCCGGTGCTGAACGAGCTGGCAGTGCCGAAGGACGACCCGGCGGCACCCGCGGCGGCCCTGCTGCAGGGCTGGGACGGCCGCATGGCGATGGCGAGCCCGCAGCCGCTCATCTTCAACGCCTGGACGCACGCCTTCATGGATGCGGTGCTGGCGGCGAACGAAGTGAGCCCGGATCAGGCGCCGATGCAGGACGAGCGCTTCATCCTGTCGCTCCTGTTGCCGGCCGATGGCGCGAAGGCTCAGGCGAAGCTCTGGTGCCACGGCGACTGCCGGCCCCTGCTGCTCTCGGCGCTTGACCAGTCAATGGCGATGCTACGTCACTACTACGGCTCCGACGCCGCCCATTGGCGCTGGAGCGCGGCGCACCCGGCGCTGTTCGCCCATCCGCTGCTCAGCCGCCTGCCCCTTCTGGGCTGGCTGGGACGGATCACGATCCCGGTGCCCGGCGATGCCACCACCATCGACGTGTCCGCGCCGGGCTTCCTGCCGGGCCGCGGCGAGTTCACCGCGCTCCATGGACCGGAGCTGCGCGGCGTCTATGACCTTTCGGATCTGGACCGGAGCCTTTTCGTCATAGCGCCGGGCCAGTCGGGTGATCTGCTCGACCCCCATGCGACAGATTTTCTGCAACGCTGGCGCGCGGGGGGGAGCGTGCAGCTCGGACCCGAGCCGAATGTAGTTTCCCGGCAGATAAGGATCATGCCAAAGTCCCGCTCGTGAACACGATGAATGCCATCCCGTTGGACGATGACAGCCTCACCTGGGGGGTTCCGAGCCGGCGGATCGCCGCCTTCCTGATCGATTGGGCGCTGATCGTCGTGGTGACGATGGCGGTCAGCCTCGTCTTCGGAGTCATCCATGTGATGACGCTGGGCCTGCTGCACGGCCCGGCGCATCTCATCTTAATCATCGGGCTGATATACGAGGCAGGCTGGATTGCGAGTCCGGCGATGGCGACACCTGGTGATGCGGCAATGGGGCTGTCCGTGCGGCGCTCGGACGATCTCGGCAGGCCGACGCTCGTTCAGGCGATTGCCTTTACTGGACTACTATATCTGACACTGGCAGCGGGTGTGATCTGGCTTGCGATTGCATTTTTTACGCACCGTCGCCGGGCGATCCATGACATGATTGCCGGGCTCGTGGTCGTGCGGGCCGGCGCGCTGGAATGGCGGAGATGGTGAGGGCGGCGGTCGGTTTGCCCTTATGGCTGCCTCAGGGGGTGGAGACTGGTATCGGCTATGAATTATAGGACCATCCGTCGGCCGAACTTCTTCTACACGACGGCGCCTCTGCCTTGCCCCTACCTGCCCGGCCGCACCGAGCGGAAGGTGGTGACGGAGCTGACAGGCCCCGAGGCGGAATCCCTGCATGACCGTCTGTCTCGCGCGGGTTTCAGGCGAAGCCACAACATCGCCTATGCCCCGGTTTGTCCGAGCTGCAAGGCCTGTGTGCCGATTCGCATTCCGGTAGCCATGTTCGAACCCGATCGCGGCCTTCGCCGCATCGCGCGTGCCAACATCGTGTTGACGACTCGCGAAATCACGGCGACCGCCACGGTCGAGCAGTTCCAGCTGTTTCAGCGCTACCAGCAGGCGCGTCATGGCGACGGCGACATGGCGTCAATGAGTTTCTACGACTATCGCGCGATGGTCGAGGACACGCCGATCGAAACGTTCATGACCGAGTTCCGTGATCCGGCGCAGCGGCTGATGGCGTGCTGCCTGGTGGACCGGCTGGCCGATGGTCTTTCGGCGGTCTACAGCTTCTTCGCCCCAGACACTGGGTTCAAGTCGCTGGGGACGTTCGCCATCCTGCGGCTGATCGACCAGGCGCGCGCGATGGGCCTACCTTACGTGTACCTCGGGTACTGGGTCGCCGAGAGCCAGAAGATGGCCTACAAGACCCGCTTCCGGCCATGCGAAATTCTGTCCGGCGGTGCCTGGCGCGTTCTGGCGGAGCCGCTCACGACCACGCACGCGAATGTCGACGGAGCCCCGTTCAGCGAGGCGGTGTCCCATATCCTGCCGGCCGCAAGCACGGTGCGGTAGATTGGCATCAGTTCAGGCCGGCTGAAGCCGGCATGCGGCCAAGCTCCAGCAGGCGATACGACCCTCGCCAACGCGGCAGTCGTAGTCGCCTACATGGAAACTCCACGGTCATTGCGACCGGCCGCCGCACCGGTTGCGGAAGCCGGTCGCTGGCAGCTACCTCAGCTCCAGCGGCGGATGACTTTCCGGTAGCGGGGCTCCGGGTTTAACGGGCTCGACGGTGAATGCACCAGATACCCCACCAGATATCCGATCGCCGCGATCCCGATCAGAGACAGCATCGGCTGCTCCTGAATGGTCGAACCGACGTACTGGCCTGCCGTCTGTCCAGCCTCGTAGACTTTGCTGCCAACTTCGCCGGCCTTGGACTTCACGGTTTCGGCGGTGTCGCGCAGCGTATCCGTTGCCCGCCCGGTTGCGTCGGACATGGTGTCAGCCGCGTTGCCGGCCACGTCACTGACAGCGTCCTTGGCACTTCCGTAAGCCTGTTGGGCCTGCCCGGTGAGCTGGTCGACCTTGCCCTCGCCCTGCGTCTTCGCGTCCCCGGTCAGCCCGCCAACCGCGTCCTTCACCTTGCCTTTGGCTTCGGAGAAGTTGCCGTCGATCTGGTCGTCGTTCATGCGGAATACCCCTGTGGTGTGAAAAGCACCGCCACAGCAGGCGGCGCTAATATCCTGTCGCCACCACATGGGGTGCATTCGCCGCCTGGAAACTCCCCTTACGAAGGATTACCCCTCAAGACAGCAAGGGCCGGTCGACCTCAGTAGCCGTAGGCGGGTGCGCCATAGCCCTGCGGGACAATGCCATTGCCGCGCGACGTCATGCACTGCGCGTAGGCGTTGTTGTAAATCTGCTGCAGGCTGCCGGCGGCGTGACCCGTCTGCCCGGCCGCCACGGCCGAGCCGCCGAGCAGGCCCGCGCCCGCGCCGATGGCGGCACCTGCACCGGCGTTGCCGCCCGCCGCACCGAACAGAGCACCGATTGCCGCGCCGAGCCCGGTGCCGACCGCCGCCGTCGCCACGCCGTTGCCGGCCGTGCGCTGGGTGGAAGCCGGATAGGCTACCGTCTGCTGCGCGTAGTTGCGGCAGGAATAGTCGTCGTTCTGGAAAAGAGTGAGGCTTTTGCCCGCAGGAGGAACCGAGGTGATGGTCGGCCCTGTCGGTGTGGGCGCCGCGCATCCCGCCAGCAGCAACACCGTCATCGCCGTTGCCGTTGCCGCTATCGTTGTCTGCCGCTTCATCCGTAGCCTCCCTAGCATTATCTCACTCTGCCCGTTCGGCAGAAACCAGATCAATAGCCGGTCCGTAACGGACCTTTTCCGGTCATTACAACTGAAACAAGTTTTAGACCGATGACGAAACGGCTAAGCGGGCCGTCTGGCGCGGAGCGCCGTCGACAGGGTGCCGTCATCCAGAACCTCGAGCGCTCCGCCGATCGGCACGCCCTGCGCGACACGACTGACCACAACGCCCGTGGGAAGCAGCCGGTCCGCGAGCCAATGGGCCGTGGCGGCGCCGTCCACCGTAGCACCCAGCGCGAGAATCACTTCACGCGCCTCACCTTCGGCCAGCCGCGTGAGCAAGGGGGTGACGCTGAGGTCCTCGGGTCCGGTGCCGCCGAGCGGCGACAAGGTCCCTCCGAGGACGTGATAGAGCCCGCGATGCGCTCCCGCGCGCTCGATGGCCCAGAGGTCGCCAACCCCCTCGACGACACAGATGATGCTGCGGTCCCGATGATGGTCCGTGCAGATGCCGCAAGGGTCATGGCTATCGAGATTGCCGCACAGGCGGCACGGCCGCACCGCTCGCGCCGCTTCTACGAGCGCGGTCGCCAGCGGCAGCATCCGCGCCTCCGGCTGCTGCAGGAGCTTGAGCGCGGCGCGGCGCGCGCTGCGAGGCCCGAGCCCCGGCAGCTTGGCCAGGAGTGCGATCAGCCGCTCGACCTCGGGACCGCCCACCGGGCGGCGCTCCCGGTCAGAACGGCAGCTTCATGCCCGGCGGCAGCTGCAGGCCGCCGGTGGCCTTCTGCATCTCCTCGGCGGCCATGGCCTCCACCTTGCGGCGGGCATCGGCATGGGCGGCCATCAGGAGATCCTCGAGCATCTCCATCTCGCCCGGATCGGCGAGCTTCGGATCGACCTTCACCCGCCGCATGTCGCCCTTGCCGCTGAGCACGACGGTTACCATGCCCGCGCCCGACTGCCCCTCGACCTCGGCCTGCTCCAACGCCGCCTGCATCTCCTGCATCTTCTGCTGCATCTGCGACGCCTGCTTCATCAGCCCAGCGATGTTCTTCATAGCTCGTCCTCCAGCTCCATCTCGTCCAGCGGCTCCGCGTCGGGTGGCGCGAAGTCCGGCATCTCATCGGGCAGTTCCAGCCCTTGCGTCCCAACATCGGCATCCGGCCCCACCACTGCGACCGGAGGCGGCAGGCGATATTCGTCGACCGTCGGATCACGCACGTTCTCTAGCCTGGCGCCCGGAAAGGCGGCCATGATGGCCTGAACCAGCGGGTGCTCGGCCGCCTCGACAGCGCGCCCCTGATCCGCCGTCTGGCGCTGAGCGTCGATCGTCGGCTCGCCCTCGGCGGTCGAGATCGCAATGGTCCACCGCTGCCCCGTGGCCTCGCCGAGCACCGCCGCGAGCTTGGCCGCGAGATCCCGCGGCGCCTCCGGCTGCGGGCGGATCTCGATCACCGGCGGCGCGTAACGCACCAGATGCACGGAATGCAGAAGATGACCATAGAGCGTCATCTCCCGCCGTTCGCGCACCAGCGAAATCACATCACGGAAATGCTCCGGGATCGTCGGCGGCGGAGGCGGCGCTTCCGGAGCGGCCTCCGCCGTGGGCGTGAGGTCGGGCGCCGGTTCCGGAACAGGTTGCGAGAGTGCCGTGTTGCCACCGCCTCCCCAGTTGCGCGGCCCGGGCGACACCGATGGCGGCACCGGCACCGTAGGCGTAGGCGCGGCAGGCGGCGGGGCGGAAGGCGCGGCAGGCGGCGGGGCGGCCAGCACCGGCTTGGGTGCCTCGCCACCGGGAGAGAGACGCCGCACGAGTTCGCCGGGCGTCGGCTGGTCGGCGACATAGCACAGCCGGATCAGCACCATCTCGGCGGCGGCGCGGCGGTCGGGCGCGGCCTCGACCTCGCTCACGCCGCGCAGCAGCATCTGCCAGGCACGGCCGAGCACGGGGATCGTCAGGCGATCGGCCAGCGCCGCACCCCGCACCCGCTCGGCCTGGGGCAGATCCGGGCTCTCCCGCAGTGCGGGCGACGCGCGCAGCCGGCTCAGGACATGGGTCAGCCCCAGCAGGTCCTGCAACAGGAGCCCGGCATCGGCACCGCGCTCATGCGCCTGATCGAGAATCGCCAGCACCTCCGGCGGCCGGCCGGCCATCAACGCCTCGAGCAGGTCGAAGACGAGCCCGCGATCGGCGAGACCGAGCATGTCGGCGACCGCCTCCACCGAGATGGCGCCGCCCTCCTGAGCACCCATGGCGATCGCCTGGTCGAGCAGGGAGAGCCCGTCCCGCACGGAGCCGTCGGCGGCGCGGGCGATCAGTTCGAGCGCCTCGGGTGCGACGCTGACGCCTTCGGCCGCCGCGATCCGCCCGAAATGCTCCGCGAGGTCCAAGACCGGCACACGCCGCAGGTCGAAACGCTGGCAGCGGGAGAGCACGGTCACCGGCACCTTCCGCAGTTCCGTCGTCGCGAAGACGAACTTCACGTGCGGCGGCGGCTCCTCCAGCGTTTTCAGAAGCGCATTGAACGCGTTGCGGGAGAGCATGTGGACCTCGTCCACGATGAAGACCTTCATGCGGGCCTCCATCGGACGGAAGCGGGTCGCCTCGATGATTTCGCGCACATCGTCGACGCCGGTGCGGCTGGCGGCGTCCATCTCGATCACATCGGGGTGACGGTCGGCCATGATGGCGCGGCAGTTGGCGCAGACCCCGCAAGGGTCGGCGGTCGGCCCGCCGGTGCCGTCCGGCCCGGTGCAGTTGAGGCACCGAGCGATGATACGAGCCGTCGTCGTCTTGCCGGTGCCGCGCACGCCCGTGAGCATGAAGGCGTGGGCGACACGCCCCGTCGCGAACGCCCGCCTCAGGATACGCACCATGGCGTCCTGGCCGATGAGGTCCTCGAAGCGGCTCGGGCGGTAGGCGCGGGCCAATACCCGGTACGGCGCGGCGGTCGTGCTCGCACTCGGTGTTGGAGTGGATGCCGGCGCGGCGCTCAGCGTTTCCCCGAACAGACCGGGCCCCGAGGGCGGCGGCGGTTCGGGCAACGGCTCCGGTGATTGCGCCTGGGGGGGATCGATATCGGCCACGCTTCCCTTCTACACGATGAGGGGGTCGCCGAGGCAAGAGATCGCCGTGAGCTGATCTGAAGCGGGGGGCCGGACGCCGACCCGAGCGGAAACTCGTTGCGGCTGCTTCCTTCCGGACCTGACCGGGTTGGCGAGGCGCACGTCCGCCGCCGACCCCCCTGCCCGGTTATCTACGCGCGCGATGTGACCGCCGCAAGCACCACGGCGGGTTGTCGCGTTGCGCGTGCCATGCGAAGGACGCTTGTGCCAAACGATCAAACTTTCAGCCCCGTGCGCCCGTCCCGCGACAACGTCTATACCGGCAGCCCGCTGGACCGCATGGCCGAGCGACGATCGGACGCCGAGTTCATCGCCGCTTCCCTCGCCTCTCCACAGGCCATCGTGGCGCCGGTGTGGCGGGCGCAAAACCTGTTCCGGGACCAGCGCGCCCGATTCTACTCCACCGCCGAGGCCCTGAGCTGGGAGAGCGACCCGCATCGCTGGCTGTTCCTCGGCCTGTGGGACGGCCGGCCGGTCTTCGCCGTCGACCTCGGCCAGCACGAGACGCCGAAAAGCCTGCTTGCCGAGGATGACGGAGATTTCGCCGATATCCGCAGCATCGGCGGCCTGTTGCCGGCGGGCGAGGCGTCGGTGCTGGCCTATGCGCGGGGCCTCATCCATTGGCAGGGCCGCACACGCTTCTGCGGCGTCTGCGGCAACCCCTGCGTGCCGGCCAGCGCGGGCCATGTCATGCACTGCACCGGCTGCGGCATCGACCACTTCCCGCGCAGCGATCCCGCCGTCATCATGCTCGTGATCCGCAATGACAGCATCCTGATGGGCCATGCGAGCCGCTTTCCGGAGGGCATGTATTCGACGCTCGCGGGCTTCGTGGAGCCGGGCGAAAGCCTCGAAGAGGCGGTGCGGCGGGAGGTCTACGAGGAAACCGGCGTGCGCGTCGGCGAGGTCGCCTACCATTCGAGCCAGCCCTGGCCGTTCCCGTCCTCGCTCATGCTGGGGTTTTACGGCGAAGGGCTCACGGAGGCGATCGAGTTCCGCGACGAGGAACTGACGGATGCGCGCTGGTTCACCCGCGCCATGTGCCGCGACCCGGAGGCGCACGGCTTCCGCCTGCCGGGTGCGGACAGCATCGCCCGGCGGCTGATCGAGGACTGGCTGGCCGGCTGAGCCGAGGCTAGCCTAAACGTCCCAGGCGCTTCAGCAGCTGCGCCCGGATCGCTGCCAGTCGCCGGCCGGCATGAGCCGTTCCCGGTTCACCCTCCACCGCCGCATGTCCCAGAACCAGGCGGCGCAGAAGGCGCCAGCCGCGGCGCCATGCGGGCCTGAACTTGCCGAGCGCCCACTGGCGGGCTGCCTCAAGCTTGCCATGCGTCCATGCGAACCAGCCGATCGTCATGAGGGCGGGGCGGCACGCTTGGTAGATCCAGAGGGCGATCAGCAGACCGATACCCTTGATGAAGACGGCGACGATGGTCGCCGCCAGCACCTTCCGATGCGCCAGAAGATAGGCGGCATAGAACCCGCCGACGTGGCTCATCCCCTCGGGAATGAGGAACAACGGCAGGATCGCCCAGGCCGGCCAGCGGGAGAGCCGCGCCTCCAGCTGGCGCAACGGACGCCACCGCCGCAGCAGGCGGGCACTCTCGCGCAAGACCCAGTCGATCGGCACCAGAATCAGGGCCAGCGGCAGCAGCAGGGCATCGCGCAGGCGACGGCCGAAGGTTCTGACCGGGGGCCGCTGAGGCGCGGCCGGCCGAGGCGCGGCCGGATGGGGCGCGGCCGGATGGGGCGCGGCCGGATGGGGCGCGGCCGGCCGAGGCGGCAAAGCCTTCGGATTTTTCATCACAGCGCTATAGCCGTCGCCGCGACTTGATGGCAGGCCAAGCCGGTGGATTGGTGGCGCTTTTGTGAAACGCCGCCGGCTCGGGTACAAGCGCGCCTCGTCGAGGAACCGGCCGGAAGACAAGGACAAGAATACCGAGAATGGCCTTCGCCTCCCCCTTCCGCAGCCCGCTCACCCGGCTCGACCGCTACATCTTTCGCCAGATCCTGCTGGCGCTGGTGGCCGTGACCGTGGCCCTCGTCGCCCTCATCTGGCTCACCCAGTCGCTCCGTTTCGTCGAGCTGATCGTCAACCGCGGGCTCTCGCCGTTCGTCTTCCTGCGGCTGACGGCCCTGCTGGTGCCGAGCTTCGTCGCCGTCATCCTGCCCATCACCACCTTCGTCGTCGTGCAGTTCGTCTATCAGCGGCTGGCAGGCGACCGCGAACTGACAGTCATGCGGGCGGCCGGACAATCCCCGCTCAGCCTCGCCAAGCCGACGATCGTGCTGGCGGTCGGGGTGGCGATCCTCTGCTTCTGGCTCAACGTCTGGATCGTCCCGTCCAGCTTCACGGCCTTCCGCGAATACCAGTTCGAAATCCGCAACCGCATCGCGGCCTTCCTGCTGCAGGAGGGCGTGTTCACGACGATCGCCAACAACCTCACCGTCTACGTCCGCCACCGCGACCCGGACGGCACCCTGCACGGCATCCTGGTGGATGACGAGCGCAACCCGGCCGATGCCGCGACCATCATCGCCCAGGCCGGCCGTATCGTCCCCGGGCCGCTCGGCCCCCGCGTCATCCTGTTCAACGGCGCGCGGCAGGAGGTGGACAAGAAGACCGGCCGCCTCAACCTGCTCACATTCAGCGAGAACGTCATCAACCTGGCCGAGACGGCCAGCGGCGGCGACGACCACTTCCGCGACGACTCGGAGGTCTCGATCCACGAGCTGCTGCACCCCGCACCCGGCGAGATCAGGCCTCAGGACATTCCGAAATGGCGCGCCGAGGCCCACCGGAGGCTGTCCGCGCCGCTCACCGCCATCTCCTACGCCCTTGTCGCCCTCGCCTCGGTCCTGACCGGCGGCTTCCGCCGCCATGGCGGGTTCGCCCGGCCGCTCATCGGGGTCGGCATCACCGTGGGGCTCGTCGCGCTGGGGTTGAGCGTCAACAACCTCGCCGCGCGACAGAGCGCCTTCATCCCGTTGATCTGGGTTCAGGCGATCCTGCCGGGTGTCGTCGCCGCATGGCTGCTGCTGCGCCCCGAACGCATCCGCGTGCCCCGCCACCTGCCCGCCGCCGTCGCGCCGATCGCACCCGCACCGCCCATGACCGGCACCGCCAGAGGCACCACGACGGGCACCGGCGCCAGCGTGGGCGTCGGCAAGACCGAGGTCTGACAGCGTGTTCCTGTCCCGGATCCTCGCGATCTACATCAGCCGGCTGTTCATGATCTCGGTCGTCGCCGTACTGGCGAGCCTCACCGGCCTCGTCTCCCTGTTCGATTTTCTGGAACTGCTGCGGCGTTCCGCCTCCCGCCCCGAGGCGACCTTCGGCCTCATCGTCGAGATGGCGGCGCTGCGCGTGCCCTGGGCCGTGCTCGAGATCCTGCCCTTCGCCGTGCTGCTCGGCGGCATCTGGGCCTTTTGGCGCCTCAGCCGCTCCTCCGAACTGATCGTCGCGCGCGCCGCGGGGCTCTCGGCCTGGCAGTTCCTGCTCGGCCCGATTCTCTGCGCCTTCACCATCGGCCTTCTCGGGATCGGCGCCGTCAGCCCGGTTTCCGCCGCGCTCTACGCCCGGGCGGACACGCTGGAACAGAACTTCCTCGACGCCGGCGGCGGCCCGCTCGCCCTCAACGGCGGCCAGCTCTGGCTGCGTCAGGCGGACAACTCAGGTCTCAAAGGCGGCGTCGCGATCCTCCACGCGACCGGCGTGATGATGCGAAACCGCGTGCTAACGACCGGACCTCTGACCGTCTTCCGCATCGGCCCGAACGACAAGATGATCGACCGGATCGAGGCGGGGAACGCCAAGCTGCTGCCCGGCGCCTGGCTGCTCGCCAACGCGCGGCTGCTGGTTCCGGGCCAGATGCCGACGCCGCCACGCGCCATGTCCCTGCCGACCGACCTCAACGTCAGCCGCATCCAGCAAAGCTTCGCCGCGCCCGACGCGCTCTCCTTCTGGCAGCTGCCGGGCTTCATCCGTGTGCTCGCGCATGCGGGCTTCTCGACGGTCGCGCACCGCCTGCGCTTCCAGGCGCTGCTCGCCCTGCCGCTGCTCTGCGCCACCATGTCCCTGGTCGCGGCCGGGTTTTCCATGCAAAGCAGCCGGCGAGGCGGAATCGCGCGCATGATAGGCGGCGGCGTCGCCTCCGGCTTTGCCCTGTTCATGCTGTCGCAGATCGCGCAACAGTTCGGGCAGTCCGGCGCTCTGCCCGTGCTACTCGCTGCCTGGGCACCCGCCGCCGCCGGGCTGATGCTCGCTTTGTCGCTGCTTCTGCATCTCGAAGACGGTTGAGGGTCCGCCCGATGTCCAAGAAACGCCAGACCAAATCAGGACCCCGGCGCCGCCGCAAGCAGGCGCTGAAGCCCTGTCCCCCGATCCGAGGAGGCTGGGCCCGTCTGCGGCGCGGCATCCTGGCGGCTGTGCTGGTGGGGGTAAGCTGCGCGCCGAGCCTGATGAGCGGCGCCTGGGCGAAACCCGCGTCCGACGCGGCGGCGGTCCCGGGCACTGGCGTCACCTTCGACAGGCGCCAGCCCGTCACCTTCCAGGCCGACCGCATCGACTACAACCAGAAGACGAACATCGTCACGCTGTCGGGCCATGTCGAGGCGTGGCAGGCCGGCCACGTGCTGTTCGCCGACCGCGTGCTGTACGACCGCAACAGCAACATCGCGGACGCCATCGGCCATGTCGTGCTGGTCTCGCCGGACGGCCAGATCGTCTACTCGAACTATGCCGAGCTCAGCCAGAACATGACCAACGGCATCATGAGCGCCGTGAACATCACCCTGCCGCTGAATGCCAAGCTCGCGGCCAACGGCGGCCGCCGGACCGGGGGCGAGATCAACGAGCTCACCCGCGCCGTCTACACCGCCTGCGAAGTCTGCGCGAAGCATCCCGACCGCTACCCGCTGTGGCAGATCACCGCCCGCAGCGCGACCCAGGACGTGCAGCACCACCTCATCGAATATCGCGATGCGACGATGGAAATCTATGGCGTTCCGATCCTCTGGTTCCCGTACTTCTCGCACCCCGACCCGAGCGCCAAGCGCATGAGCGGCCTGCTCATCCCCGACGCCGGCTTCAACACCCATCTCGGCGCCTTCGCGGCGCTTCCATACTATTGGGTCATCAACAACTCGGCCGACGCCACGATCACCCCGATCATCTCCACCAAGGACGGGCTGGCAGGCGATGTGAAATATGCCCAGGACTTCAATTTCGGCACGCTGAAGGTCGACGCCTCATCCGGGCTCGACAACGGCCGCCTTCAGGGCGCGCTGTTCGCCAACGGACTGTTCGATCTCAACCCGTCCTGGCGCGCCGGCTTCAACGTGCAGCGCGCCTCCTCGGTCAACTACCTCAACGACTATTCGATCCTGCCCAACGCCAACGAGCTGCAGAGCGAATTCTACCTCGAGGGCTTCGGCGACGGCTCCTATGCCCGCCTGGAAACCAGCTTCTTCCAGGGCCTCGTCGGCAGCGTCACCGACAGCGACCTGCCGCTGGTCCTGCCCTACGGCGTCTATTCCTATACCGGCCAGCCGGACAGCCTCGGCGGCACCTTCTCCGTCAATGCCAATGCCCTCAACATCCGGCGGACGAGCGGCACCAACACGGAACGGGCCGCGATCTCGAGCGACTACTCACTCCCGTTCCAGGATAACCTGGGCGAACTCTGGAGCACCGTCTTCCACATCGATGCCGCCGCGTACAATGCCACGGGCCTCAACAATTATCCGAACTACGACGCCAACCGGTCGTCCGCCTCGGAAGGCCGCGCTCTGCCGCAGGTCGCTCTCAACTACCGCTGGCCGATCATGAACGACAGCGGGTTCCTGGGCTCGCAGCTCTTCCAGCCGATCGTCCAGCTCATCGGCGCGCCAATCATCGGCAACAACATCGACAAGACCAACATTCCGAACGAGGACAGCTACGACTTCCAGTTCACCGATGCGAACCTGTTCGGCTTCAACAAGTATCCGGGCATCGACCGGCTGGAAAACGGCATGCGCGCCAATCTCGGCCTCGAAAGCGAGTGGTTCCTGGGCAACGGGGGCACCATCGACGGGCTCATCGGCCAGTCCTATCGCGCCCACAAGGACGACACCTTCGCGCCCGGCTCGGGCCTCAACGACAACGTCTCGGATATCGTGGCGCGGCTGACCTACACGCCGACAGCCTGGCTCGACTTCGTCTACCGGACGCGGCTGAGCCATACGAGCCTGCAGGATCGGTACACGGACACCTTCGTGTCGGCGGGCAGCCCGTTGCTGCGGATCACCGCCGGCTACCTCTACTCGGCGGTCAACCCCTACTACTATTATGACGGCAGCCCGCCGCCGGCGAGCTACTACCTGCCCCGCAGCGAGGTGACCTTCGGTCTCTCGACCGCCTACAAGCAGTGGACCTTCAGCACCTCGTTCCAGCGGAACATCGAGACCGGACAGTTCGACAGCACGAACTTCTCCGGCGGCTGGCAGAACGACTGCCTGGGCATCGGGCTGCTGTTCTCGCGCGTCAACACCACGATCGGCACCGACTCCGGGTCGACGACCGTCCTGCTGACCGTGACCTTGAAAACGATCGGCGCCATCGGCTTCAACGCGCTTTAGCTTCGGGAGCTTAATACCAGGCCATGTCCTTCCGCCTGAAACTCATCTGCCTGCTGGCCTTGCCGGCATGGCTTGCCTTCGTGGCGCTCGCCGCACCGCGGGCCGAGGCGCAGAGCGCCACCATCGCCGCCGTAGTGAACGGCGACGTCATCACCAACGACGACGTCGATGCCCGCGCCCGCTTCTTTGCGCTGGCGACCGGCCAGCAGCTCTCGCCCGACGTTCTGCAGAGGCTGCGGCCCCAGATCCTTCAGCAACTCATCAATGAGCGGCTCGAGATACAGGAAGTCGAGCGGCGCGGCATCGTGATCCCCGACAAGCAGGTCGCCGCCGCCATCGGCAGCATCGAGCGCAACAACAACATGGCGCCCGGCCAGTTGCGCGGGAAACTCGAGGCGCTCGGCGTCGATCCCGACACCCTGATCGCGCAGGTGCGGACGCAACTTGGCTGGACGCAGGTGCTGCGCCAGGTGGTCGGCGAACTGGGCCGGCCGAGCGACGCCGATATCAACCGGCAGCTCAGCCTGATGAAGCAGGCCGGCGCGCAGCCGCAATACAACGTGGGCGAGATCTTCATTCCGGTGAACAGCCCCGCCGCCGAAGCCGGCGCCGAGAAGTTCGCCGAAACCGTCATCACCGAGCTGCGGGCGGGCGGGTCCTTCCCGATCATCGCCGCGCAGTTCAGCCAGGGCGCGACCGCGCTGCAAGGCGGCGCGCTTGGATGGGTCGGCGGCGACCAGCTCGACCCGGCGGTGGCGCAACTCGTCAACCAGATGCCGGTGGGCGCCATCAGCAATCCGGTGCCTGTTGCGGGCGGGCTGGTCATCGTGCAGCTGCGCGGCCGCCAGCAGGCAGGCGCGGTCCAGGCGTCGGACCCGGCCGACGTCGTGCTTACCGTGCGTCAGGTGTTCCTGCCCTTCACCTCGCCGCTCGACCAGCAGAACCCGACCGAACAGCAACGCCAAACCATGGTGCGGCTGCATAGCATTCAGACCTCGGCCCATAGCTGCAGCGATATGGAGGCCGCCAACCGGGCGGCAGGCGGGATCAAGCCGTCCGACCCCGGGCCGGTGAACCTCGCCCAGGTGACGCCGCCGCAGTTCCAGACGCTGCTGGAGCGCCTGCCCGTCAACCAGCCGAGCCCGCCGCTGCTCGCCCAGAACGGTGTCACCCTCGTGATGATCTGCAGCCGTGGGACGCAGGCTGCCGGCCTGCCGAGCCGGGAGCAGGTCGCCGAGCAGTTGTTCAACAACCGGGTCGGGCTTGCGGCGCAGCAGACGCTGGATCAGCTCCATCGCCAGAGCAGCATCAAGATCATGGAAGACTGATGGCGTGAGCGAAGAGCCCGGCGGCGGAGTGCCCGGCGCGCCGCCGCCACTGAGGGACATCATCACGCGCCACGCCTTCCGGGCAAAGCACGCGCTCGGTCAGCATTTTTTGCTCGATCTCAACCTGACCGCCAAGATCGCCTCCGTCGCCGGAGATCTCGCGGGACGGCAGGTGATCGAGGTAGGGCCAGGACCGGGCGGACTGACGCGGGCTCTTCTGGCGAGCAATGCGGCGCATGTCACGGCGATCGAGATCGACCCCCGTGGCGTCGCCGCCGCGGAAGAACTGGCCGCGTTCCACCCTGGCCGGCTGACGGTCATCAGCGGCGACGCGCTCGCGCTCGATCTGACCCAGCTGGTCCCGGCGCCCCGGCAGATCGTTGCAAACCTGCCGTATAATATCGGGACGCCGCTGCTCGTCGGGTGGCTGCGCCAGATCGGGTCGTTCGAGCGGCTGACGCTGATGTTCCAGGAAGAGGTGGGGGCGCGGATCGTCGCCGCTCCCGATACCGCCGCCTACGGGCGCTTGGCGGTGCTGGCGCAATGGACCTGCGACGTGGCGCTTGCGTTGAGGCTGCCACCCGAAGCCTTCACGCCGCCGCCGAAGGTTCATTCCGCCGTGGTGCGGTTCCTGCCGAAGGCCGAACAACCCCCGCCCGAGCTGTTCGCCACGATGGAGAGGCTCACGCAGCACGCCTTCGGACAACGCCGGAAGATGCTGCGCGCCTCGCTGAAGCCGATAGGGGGGGAAGCACTGTTGCGCCGCGCCGGTATCGACCCGACGCGGCGCGCGGAAACGCTATCCATCCAAGAGTTCGACCGCCTCGCGAAGCTATTGCGATCGGCCGCCGATGATGAGCCGGTCTAGGACGGGTTGCTCTTCGTCAGTTCCTGAGCGTTGAGCTGATCCGCGGAGTGGTCGGGGTTGCCGTGGATCATCGTGTCGCTCGCCGCAGGCTGCCCCATCGCCGGCATGCTGCTCATGCTCGAGGTCCCGGAGCCCTGCGTCGGTGACAGGCGCTCGGCAACATGCAGATGCCTATAGAGAACCGGCAAAGTCATCGCCGCGAACTGCCGAAGTTGCGGATTCTCACCCGATTGAGATTCCGTCTTGAAGAGCGCGATCGTCTCCTGATGAGCCGCGATCATGTCCTGGTTGAACATCGCGTCGAACTGATCGGCCGGGGCGGCTATCAGTTGCTGATACATCGCCTGCTGCATGTGAGCCGGATGAGTGGCCGTCCGCAGCATGAGCGTCTGCGCCATCGGAGAAAGCTGATTGTCCGCGAGCGTATGGTCGCTGACCAACATCTGGCCGAAGCGGCGCTCGGCTGGCGTCTGGCCACGCTGCATGGCGAGATGACCCATCATGATCTCCGCCATGCCGCCGGCGGAAGCTCGTAGAGCGAAATGTGCATCCTGCGCGGACGCGTCCGGATTGCCTGCAGTGTCCACGGGCTGCACCGTGTTCGTGCCCATCTCCTGACCCGGCTTCAGCGTGATGGCTTGTGTCGCGGCGCCCGTACCGGTGGGTGCCGTCGCGTTCTGCCCGGGGACGGCCTGGGCCATGACGACCGTGGCGGAACCGGCGAACATGCCCGCGCTCAGCAATGTCGCCATCAACCAGTTTTTCTTCATTCTCGTCTCCTGTAGCCAAGTTGCGTGTGCAGGACACACGTGAATGCCCATCAAATTGGCGGGCAGGCTGAGGATGAAAGACAACTCGCCGTGACGATAATGGCGGAGAAACCGGCTGTTGCTCCGGTTGGAGGGGTTGCCCAAGCCAGGCCGGCAGTTCAAAACGCGCTCTCGCGGCGACCGACACACCCCACAAGGAGGTTTGGTGACCCGTCTGGCGGACATCTTCACCCGCAAGCCCCCGCCTGCGGTCGATGCGACCCCGCTTGCTCAGGCGCGTCAGCCCGAACGGCAGCAGCGACTGGCGGAAGCCGTGCGGACGGTGCTCATGGGACGTGCCGCCGCTCTCAACGGCGCCGGGGCCTCGGTGATGGAGGTCGCGGCGAGCCCGCTGGTGGAGATCGGCACCACGTTGTGGACGCGCGTGCTGCGCTTCGACGCCGCCGACCCCGCCTGGGCCGACCGGGACCGCGTCATCCTCGCGCGGCGGGAGCATGCGGCACTCGTTCACGCCATCCTCGACCTCGCGGGGATCGAAGGCGCTGATCTGGCCGCCGGCCTGCCGGGGCTCGACCCGATCTTCGCGCCGCCGGGCCAAGCCCTGGCCTTCGCGGTCGGTCAGGCGCTGGCCGAGCGGATGATGGCTGCGCGCTTCGGCAAAAGCCTGGTCGATCACCGCACCTGGCTGATCGCGACGCCCGCCGAACTGACCGGTGGGCTGAGCTACGAGGCGGCGAACCTCGCAAACGAGTTCAAGCTCGCCAAGCTCGCCATCATCGTCGACGACACGCCCCCGGCCGGGGCCGCGTCTCCCGCGGATGATTGTCTGGAACGTTTCGCCGGGTGGGGCTGGGCCAC
This sequence comes from Acidisoma sp., assembly GCF_965199065.1. Taxonomy (NCBI): domain Bacteria; kingdom Pseudomonadati; phylum Pseudomonadota; class Alphaproteobacteria; order Acetobacterales; family Acidocellaceae; genus Acidisoma; species Acidisoma sp. The sequence goes on from NZ_CBDAQN010000003.1 coordinate 268,714, forward strand.
GAAACGGGTCGGCGCGCAGGACCCGGCAGCGATCGCCGCCGCCTTCACCATCGCGCTGCGCGCGCGCAAGCCGCTCATCATCGCTTGCCGCAAGCCGCCGACCGCGCCGAGGGCGAGCGGCCGCGGCATCACCGCCGACCGCTCGATCCTGGACGAGGTGCGGGAAGCCTGGAAGGCGGCGGGCGCCCGCAACACGGCCGCGCGCAGGGGCTGGCTGAAACGGCTCGCCCGCCACGCCCAGGCCGCGGATTTCGAGCGGGTGATGAATGGCCGGCTGCCCGATGGCTGGCGCGATGCGGCGCGGGCCGAACGGGCGCGGCTTTCGGAGATCACCGAGCCGCTGTCGCCTCTGACCGCGGGCCACCGCTTCACCCAGGCAATGGCGGCCGTGGTGCCGGACCTTGTGGGCGCGGCCGCCGCCTCCGTCGCGAAACAGGCGACGGCACCGTTGCCGGGGGCGGTGCCGCTGGACGCGGGCGACTATGGCGGGCGCCACATCGCCTTCGGCACCGCCGAGACGGCGCTCGCAGGAGTGCTGGCAGGTGTTACCAGCCACGGCGGGTTGACGGTGGTCGCAGAAACGAGCGCGACCGGGGCGGATTGCCTGCCGCAGACGATACGGCCGCTGGCCCGTGACGGACGCCGGATGGTGCATGTGCTGGTCGAGCAGAACATGGACCCGGCGGCGGCGGCGGCCTTGCCTCTGGCGTCGCTGCGCGCCATCCCGAACCTGCAGGTGTTCCGCCCGTCCTGCGCGGTGGAGACCGCCGAGTGCTGGGAGTTGGCCCTGCAGCGGGACGACGGCCCGAGCGTCATGATCCATTCGACGCAGCCGGTGCCGCGCTGGCGCGAGGAGAGCAACGAGAACGCCTGTGCGCGGGGCGGCTATGTCGCCGCGGGCTTGTATGAAGCGCGCGCTGCGACTTTGATTGCGAGCGGCGCGGAACTCACGCTGGCCATGGAGGCGCGGACGCTGCTGGCGGAGGCCGGGATCACGGTGGCGGTCGTATCGTTGCCATGCTGGTCTCTGTTCGCTAGTCAGAACGAAGCCTACCGGGCGGATGTGCTGGGTGACGCGCCGCGGATCGGTGTGGAGGCGGGATCGGATTTCGGCTGGGGCCGCTGGCTCGGGTCGCAGGGCCAGTTCATCGGGGCCGCGAGCCTCGGCCTGATGGCGGCCCGGCCCGGCGAGTATTTCAGGGTGACGCCGGAAGCCCTGGTGCTCGCGGTCAAGAAGAAGCTGTAGGAACTGTCCGGAAGGACAAGGGCCTTGGACAATTGTCCGGAAGGGCAAATGCATTAGTCGGGTGTCCGCAAGGACAGGCGAACAACAGGAGAAGCGGACTATGGCTGTCACGGTGGCGATCAACGGCTTCGGCCGTATCGGGCGTCTGTTCCTGCGCGCGCTGATCGAGAGCGGGCGTACGGACTTAACGCCCGTGCTCATCAACGACCTCGGCAGCGTCGAGGCCAACGCCCACATGTTCCGTTACGACACCGTGCACGGCCGGTTTCCGGGCGAGGTGACGGTCGATGGCGACAGCATCACGATCACCTACCAGGGCCGCAGCTACGGCCCGATCAAGGTGTCCGCGGAACGCGACCCATCGAAGGTGCCGATGAAGGGCGTCGACCTTGCTCTGGAATGCACCGGGCTGTTCACCAGCAAGGAAGCCGCCTCGAAGCTGATCGAAGCGGGCGCACGCCGTGTGCTGGTGTCCGCGCCCGCAGACGGCGTGGATGCGACGATCGTCTTCGGCGTCAACGACAAGACGCTCACCAGCGAGATGACGGTCATCTCAAACGCGTCGTGCACCACGAACTGCCTGGCGCCGATGGCCAAGGTGCTGAACGATGCGTTCGGCATCCTGCGCGGCTACATGGTGACCATCCATTCCTACACCGGCGACCAACGCACGGTGGACACGCTGCACAAGGACCTGCACCGCGCCCGCGCCGCCGCCGTGTCCATGATCCCGACCTCGACCGGCGCCGCGCGCGCCGTCGGCCTCGTGCTGCCGGAACTCAAGGGCAAGCTCGACGGCACCGCCATCCGGGTGCCGACCCCCAACGTGTCGCTGGTGTCGCTCGACGTGAACCTGAAGAACAAGGCGACCAAGGACGAGGTGAACGCGGCGATGAAGGCGGCCTCGGAGGGCGCGCTGAAGGGCATCCTGCTCTACAATACTGAGCCGCTGGTCAGCTCCGACTTCAACCACGTCGCCGCCTCCTGCACCTTCGACGCGACGCAGACGGCCGTGGTCGACGGCGAGCTGGTCCGCGTGATGGGCTGGTACGACAACGAGTGGGGCTTCTCCAACCGGATGGCCGACACCGCCGCCGCCTTCGGCGCCCTGTAGAAGCAGGGGAGCGCGCCATGAGCTTCAAGACGCTCGATGAGGCCGATGTCCGGGGCAAGCGCGTGCTCGTGCGCGCCGACCTCAACGTGCCGATGCGGGACGGACACATCACCGACCTGACCCGCGTCGAGAGGGTGGTGCCGACGATCCAGGAACTCGCCGACAAAGGCGCCCGGGTCGTCATTCTCTCCCATTTCGAGCGTCCGAAGGGCCGGCGCGTGCCCGAACTCTCTCTCGCGCCGCTGGCGGAGGCAATCTCCGAAGTGCTCCGCAAGCCGGTAGCGTTCGCCGACGACTGCATCGGACCTACGGCTGAGGCAGCGGTCGCCGCGTTGCAGGATGGCGACGTGCTGCTGCTGGAGAACACGCGGTTCCACAAGGGCGAGGAAGCGAACGACCCGGAGTTCGTGGCGGCACTGGCGAAGCTCGGCGATATCTACGTCAACGACGCGTTCTCGGCGGCTCACCGCGCCCATGCCAGCACGGAAGGTCTGGCCCGCCACATGCCCGCCTATGCCGGGCGGCTGATGCAGGCGGAGCTTGAGGCGCTGGAAGCCGCCCTTGCCAAGCCGGAACGCCCGGTGATGGCGATCGTCGGCGGGTCCAAGGTCTCCACCAAGCTCGATCTGCTCGGCAACATGCTGGAGCGGGTCGATGTGCTGGTGATCGTGGGCGCGATGGCCAACACCTTTCTGGCCGCGAAGGGGCTGCCGGTCGGGCGCTCGCTGCAGGAGCGGGACCTTCACTCTACCGCACGCGAGATCATGGAGCGGGCGAAGAGCACCCAGTGCGAGATCGTGCTGCCCGTGGATGGCACCATCGCCCAGGAGTTCAAGCCGCATGCGGCGACGCAGACGCTGCCGGTCGAGGCCGAGCATGACGGCATGTCGCTGGATGTCGGACCCGAGACCGCGCGGCTGATCGTCGAGCGGCTGGCACAGGTCAAGACGCTGGTATGGAATGGCCCATTGGGGGCGTTCGAGACGCCGCCGTTCGACGCCTCGACGATGCTGGTCGCCAAGGCGGTCGCGGATCTGACCGCCGAGGGCCGGCTGCGGAGCATCGCCGGCGGCGGTGACACCGTTTCCGCGCTGCGGCAGGCGGGCGTTGTCGACGAGCTTACCTATGTTTCGTCGGCAGGCGGCGCCTTCCTCGAGTGGCTCGAAGGCAAGTCTCTCCCCGGTGTGAAGGCTCTCGGCTGATGGACTATGTCATTCCTGCGCCGCCCGTAGCCGCGGTGCCCGTACGCGGCGGCGGGCTGTTCCCGGTGCGGCGGATCTTCTGCGTCGGCCGCAACTATGCGGCTCACGCGCGCGAGATGGGGCACGACCCCGACCGTGACCCACCGTTCTTCTTCACCAAGCCGGCGGATGCGATCCTGACCGGAGGCGCCGATATGCCCTACCCGCCCGCCACCAAGGATCTGCATCACGAGGTGGAACTGGTGGTCGCCATCGGCCTCGGCGGCGCGAACATCCCGGCGGCCGATGCGGCGTCGCACATCTGGGGCTACGGCGTCGGCCTCGACATGACCCGCCGCGACGTTCAGGGCGAGGCCAAGAAGCTGGGCCGTCCTTGGGACATGGGCAAGGGCTTCGACCACTCCGCACCGATCGGAGAACTCGTCCGTGCCGCGGAGCTGGGCAAATACGAGACCGGCCACGTGCTGCTCAACGTCAACGGCTCCGAGCGGCAGTCAGGCGACATTGCCGACATGATCTGGAGCGTCCCCGAGGTCATCAGCATTCTCTCGGGGCTCGTGCGGCTGGAACCGGGCGATCTCATCTTCACCGGAACTCCCGAGGGCGTGGCGGCGGTGAAGCCGGGCGATGTGCTGGAAGGCTTGATTTCCGGGCTCCCGCCCCTGAGGACGAAGATTGCAGGATAGAGGACGGTTCTTTTCCAAAGAACCGCCTCACGTCAGATGCTTGGATAAATGCCGCAGCCTTTCCGCGTCGTCACCTGGAACATCAACTCGTTGCGGCTGAGACAAGGGCTGTTGCCCGACCTCATCGGCGCGCTCGACCCGGATGTCATCTGCCTGCAGGAAACGAAATGTCCGGACGATCTTTTTCCGCCGGAACTTGCTGCGGCCATCGGCTTCCCGCACGTGCTGTTCCGGGGCATGAAAGGCTATAACGGCGTCGCAACCTTCTCCAGGACGCCGATCCGCCGGCATGAGACGACGCAGGATTGGGTCGGGCGGAACGATTGCCGGCATCTCGCCGCCGAAGTCGACGCACGCGGCGGCCCGCTCGTCATCCACAACTTCTACGTGCCCGCCGGTGGCGACATTCCCGACCCGGCAGTCAATCCCAAATTTGCCCATAAGCTCGATTTTGTCGCCGCCGCCCGGGACCACTTCGCGGCGACGCCCGACCTGAGGCGCAGCATCCTCGTCGGAGACCTCAACATCGCGCCGTTGGAGCACGATGTCTGGAGCCACAAGCAGCTGCTCAAGATCGTCTCCCACACGCCCGTGGAGACCGCGCTCCATACCGAATGGCAGCAGACCTGCTTCACCGACGGGCTGCGCCATTTCGTGCCCCCGGAGGAGAAGCTCTACACGTGGTGGTCGTATCGCGCGCGGGATTGGCTTGCGGCGGATCGCGGGCGTAGGCTGGATCATGTCTGGGTCACGCACGATCTGAGGGGGGCGCTGAGGCGTCACGTCATCCTGAAGGACGCGCGAGGCTGGACCCAGCCCTCGGATCATGTGCCTGTCTGCGTGGAGTTGAGCCTATGAACCGTATCGTTCTTGTCACCGGCGCCGGCAGCGGCGTCGGCCGTGCCGCCGCCCAGGCGTTGCTCGGCGATGGCGACACCGTCTACCTCGCCGGACGGCGGCTCGCGGCGCTGGAAGAAACGGCGGCCGAGGCGCCCGGCGGCGAGGCCATCCCGGTCGCGGCGGATGTGACCGATCCCGCCAGCGTCGAGGCGCTCTTCGCGCAGATCGCGACGCGCAGCGGCAGGCTCGACGTGCTGTTCAACAATGCCGGGCTCGCCACGCCCTCGGTCAACTTCGGCGAAGTGACCTGGGACCAGTGGCGGGAGATGATGTCGGTCAACCTCGACGGAATGTTCCTTTGCGCGAGCGCCGCCTTCCGCATGATGCGGGACCAGACGCCGCAGGGCGGCCGGATCATCAACAACGGCTCCATTTCTGCTCACGCGCCGCGTCCGGGCTCGGCGCCCTACACGGCGAGCAAGCATGCGGTGACGGGGCTGACCAAGTCGATCGCGCTCGACGGCCGTCAGTTCAACATCGCCTGCGGTCAGATCGACATCGGCAACGCGGCCACCGCGATGACGATGCGGATGACGGCGGGCGTGCCGCAGGCCGATGGCCGCATGGCGGTGGAGCCTCGCATGGATGTGACCGACATCGGCCGCAGCGTGCTGTTCATGGCCGGAATGCCGCCGGACGCCAATGTGCAGTTCATGACCGTGATGGCGACCCACATGCCGTTCATCGGCCGGGGCTGACGCGGCTATAACCGCGACAGTTCGCCGGCCAACGCCGCCAGCGGCTCGTCCCAGCGTCCTGGAGCCTGCTGCCGGAACAGCCGCAGAGACGGGTACCAGGGCGAGTCCGCCCTCTCCCGCAGCCAGCGCCAGTCGCTCGTAAAGGGCAGCAGGACCCAGCAGGGACGGCCCATCGCGCCCGCGATATGTGCGACCGATGTGTCCACCGTGACGACGAGGTCGAGCGCCGCAATGGCCGCCACCGTGTCCTCGTAATCGGTGATGTCCCGCGCCGCATCGGCCAGCATGGCGCGGCCGGAATAGGTTTTGACCTCCGCCGCGGCGTCGCCCTTCTGCAGGCTGACCAAGGCGATGCCGGGCACCGTGGCCAGCGGAGGCGCCAAGGCGGCCAAGGTCATGGAGCGGTTGCGGTCGTTCCGGTGCGTCGAGCGTCCGGCCCATACGAGCCCGACCCGCTTCAGGCCGGGCGGGATGACGAGGTCGAGCTTCGTCCTCCACAGCGCCGCGCGCTCGGGATCGATCGGGATCGGCAGCGGCGGCGGAATGGTGTCGAGCCGCGTGCCATGCAGGCGCGGGAGCCCGGACAGGGGACAATACGCCGCGAACATGGTGCAGTCCGCCCAGTTGGTGGCGACCGCCAGACCCGGAAACATCCGGCGCATCAGCGGCGCCATCTCGTTGCTGGTGGCGAGGATCGTCGGCTGGCCCTTCGCCCGCGCCCAGGGGATGTAGCGGCTGAACTGAATGACGTCGCCGAAGCCCTGGTCGCCGATGAGCAGAAGCCGGCCGGCGCCCAGGCTGCTGCCGCCCCACTGGGAGCGGCCACGCTGCAAGTTGGCCGGCAAGAGAGCGGGCACGCCCGTCATCCGGAACCGCCACTCATACTCCTCCCAGCCTTCGGCATATTCACCGCGGAGCAGTTGCGCCTCGGCGATGGCGAAATGCGCGCCGGCCATGTCCGGCCGCAGATTGGCCGCCCGCCGCGAACACGCGAGCCCCAGCTCGATCTCGCCCCGCTCGTGATGGATCACCGCGCGATTCTGCAGCGCGGCGGCGTCCCCGGGCTGCAGGTCCACGGCGCGGCGGGCCGCCGCCAGTGCATCGTCCAGCCGTCCGACGACGCGATACATCTCGCTGATGTTGCGGAGGTAGAGACCGTTATGCGGCTCCTTGCCGATGGCCCGCTCCATCAGCGTCACCGCCAGCGGTCGCCGGTTGGTGCGGAAAGCGATGATGCCAGCCAGATGCAGCACCCGCGCATCTTCCGGCACAGCCCTCAGCAGATGCGCCGCGAGGGGCTCAGCTTCGTCGACGCGGCCGGCCTCCTCCGCCCGGGTTGCGATCCCGAGCATGAGCTCGAGCGGCATCGACACCAGAGACCTCGCGGCGACCGGCGGAGGAACCGCCCGCGGCAGCTCACCCGGTTGCGCCACATCCAGCGGCGGCGCCTCCGTCAGCGGCAACTCTCGCTCATTGGCCGGAATGTCCGAGAGAACCTGCATGACAAGAGACCTTACCGCAGGATGGTGTTTCCGCCAGTCATATTGAACACGTTATTAACGCGCGCGGGCCTGGACCTTGGCCGGACTCTCCGGCTTGGCGGGACGCGTATCCCGTCGGAGCCGCTTCTCCCCCAGGAACAGCAGGATCGGGGCCGCGATGAAGATGGAGGAGGACGTTCCGACCACGATGCCGAACAGCATGACGATGGCGAAGCCCGAGATCGAGGAACCGCCGAAGATCGCCAGAGGCAGCGCCGCGAGGAACACCGTCATCGACGTGCCGAGGGTCCGGTTGAGGGTTTCGTTGATCGACATGTCGATCAGTTCGCGCAACGGCATGGTCTTGTACTTGCGGAGGTTCTCCCGCATCCGGTCGTAGACCACGACCTTGTCGTTGGTGGAGTAGCCGAGGATGGTGAGGATCGCCGCGACCATCACGAGGTCGAACTGGATGCGCGTGAGCACCAGGAAGCCGATGGTCTTGGTGATGTCGAGGATGAGCGTCACCACGGCGCCGACGGCGAACTGCCACTCGAACCGGAACCAGATGTAGACGAGGATCATGAGGAGCGAGAGGCCGAGCGCCAGCAGCCCCTGGCGGAACAGCTCGGCCGATACGGACGCGCCGACGGCGCTGGTGCTCAGCACCGTGTTGCCGGGCGCCACCTGATCGAGCGCCGCATGGACCCGCGCGACGGCCTGATCGGTCGCTTGGGCCGTGGCCCGGCTCTCCATGCTGATCATGATCTCGTTGTGGCCGCCGAGGCTCTGCAGCCCGGCATCGGGCAAGTCATGCCCGGCGAGCGCCGCCCGCAGCGCCGGGAAGCTCGCGGGCTGCGGGGTGCGGACTTCCATCACCACGCCGCCCTTGAAGTCGATGCCTAGGCGGAGGCCCGGATAGATGAACAGCGCGATGGAGGCGAGCGAGAGCACGGCGGAGACGATCAGTCCCGCAAACCGGCCGCGCATGAAGTGGATGCGGGTGCCGTCGGGGACGATGCGAAACAGCGGCTTGTAGAAGAAGCGCACGGCGGCTGATCCTTAAACGGGAAGCGCGGTTGGGCGGCGCGCAACATACCATCGCGAGGTAAGCAATCGAGCAAAGACAGTCGCCGTGAACAGCGTCGTCAGGATGCCGACGGTGATGGTGACGGCGAAGCCGCGCACCGGGCCGGCGCCGAAGATGAACAGCATGACGTGCGCCAGCAGGGCGGTGACGTTGCTGTCGATGATGGTGCCGTAGGCGCGCTTGTAGCCGGCCTCGAGCGCCGCCAGCGGGGTGCGACCGTTCCGCACCTCCTCCCGCACGCGCTCGTTGATGAGGATGTTGGCGTCGACCGCCATGCCGAGGGTGAGCAGGATGCCCGCCATGCCGGGCAGCGTCAGCGTCGCCCCGAGCAGCGAGAGGATGCCCATCATCATGATGAGGTTGGCGATGAGGGCGAGGTTCGCGAACCAGCCGAACAGGCCGTAGAACGCGGCCATGAAGAAGATGACGAGCACGAAGCCGACGGCGAGCGAAATTGCGCCCGCGCGGATGGAATCGGCGCCGAGTTCCGGCCCGACGCTCTGCTCCTCGATCACCGTCAGCGGCGCCGGCAACGCGCCCGCGCGCAGCAGCAGTGCGAGATCGGTCGCGGCCTGAGCGTTGGCGCTGCCGCTGATCTGCGCGCGTCCCCCGGTGATCGCTTCGCGGATGACCGGATCGCTGATGACCTGATTGTCGAGAACGATCGCGAACGGATGCCCCACGTTGGCGCTGGTGACATCGGAAAACTCTCGGCTGCCGAGGCTGTCGAAGGTGATGTTCACCACCCAGCCGCCGGTCTGCGGATCCTGGCCGGCCTGGGCGTTGGTCAGATCGGCGCCGTCCACCATGACCTGCTGCTCGACGGCAACCTTCTGAGACGGGTCGCCCTGCATGGGCAGGAACGCGTCGCCGATCGGCACCGGGCCGCCCGCGTTCGGATTCACGCTCTCATCGACGAGGTGGAACGTCATATGCGCGGTCTCGCCCAGCAGCTGCTTGATGTGCTGCGGGTCGGAGATGCCGGGAAGCTGCACCATGATCCGGTTCTCGCCCTGCTGGGCGATCTGCGGATCGACGATGCCGGTGCTGTCGATGCGGCGGCGGATGATGTCGATCGACTGTGTCACCGCAGCCGTGGCGCGGGCGGCCATGGCGGGCTGGGACAGGGTCAGGATGAGGTTGGCGCCCTGCCCGCCGACATTGAAGTCAGGCAGGCTGGCGGGCCCGTTCGGCGGCGTCAGCAGGTCGCTGAGCGAGCCTACCGCCGCCTGGCGCTGGCTCGCATCGAGCAGCTCGATCTGAACTTCGTTCGCCGTGGTATCGGCGGCGAGCCGGGTGTAGCCGACGCCGGATTTGCGGAAATCCTGCCGCACCGCATCCACGGTGCTGCCGAGCTTTTCCTTCGCGACCGCACCCATATCCACCTGCATGAGCAGATAGCTGCCGCCACGGAGGTCGAGCCCGAGGCGCATCTGGCGCCATGGTATCCAGCTGTTGGGAGCAGCCCAGAAGTTCGGCAGGCATAGCAGCAGGCCGAGCAGGCAGGCCCCGACAACGCTGGCGGCCTTGAGCCGGCTGAAATAGAGCATAGCGGCGGAAGGTCCCCGATCGACTGTCTTGTAGTTTGGCGTGGAGGTATGGCCACGAGCCGGGATCATGGCAAGTGCGCCGGCCCGGAGGCAGTCGGCGCAGAACCAGCGGCTTGTTGACGGATGCCGCCCACCTGCTAACCCTGCCGCGCTGAATATGAACATGAAGCTGCGGCAGTATCCAATATGGACACCTTAAGGCTCGGCGTGGTCGGGGTAGGCCACTTCGGGCGCTACCACGCGCTGAAGGCGGCATCCTCGCCGCGTGCGCAGCTCGTCGGCGTTTACGACCTCAACCCCGAGCGCGCCCGGACCGTTGGCTGGGAGGCGGGCGCCCCGCCGATGCCGCTGGAGGACCTGATCGCCGCTTCCGACGCCATAATCGTCGCGGCGCCCGCCGAAGCGCATTTCGACCTGGCGATGACCGCGATGCGTGCCGGACGCCACGTGCTGATCGAAAAGCCGATCGCCTCCACCCTCGCGGAAGCGGATGCTTTGACGGCGCTGGCGCTGGAGCAGGACGTGGTGCTGCAGGTCGGGCATCTGGAGCGATTCTCCGCCGCCCACGGCGCGGTCGCGACCCGGATGGGCCAGCCGCTCTATATCGAGGCCGTGCGCGTCGCCCCGTTCAAGCCGAGGGGCACCGATGTCTCGGTCATCCTCGACCTCATGATCCACGACCTCGACCTGGTGCTGGCGCTCGTCGATGCGCCGATCGAGAGCGTCGACGCGGTCGGCGCGGCGGTGGCGAGCGCGCACGAGGACATTGCGAATGCGCGCGTGCGCTTTACCAATGGCTGCGTGGCGACGATCACCGCCAGCCGGATATCGCTGAAGACCGAACGGCGCATGCGGATATTCTCGCAGAGCGGCTACCTGGCGGTCGATTTCGCCAACCGGAAGCTGACGGCGATCTCTCGCGGGAAGGGCCGCGGTATCCCGGTGCCGGGCATGCCCGAATTCGCCGTGCAGGAGATGTCCTGGGAAGACCATGACGCGCTGGCGGCCGAGCACGAGGCCTTTGTCGCCTCGATCCTCGACGGTGCGCCCGTGGTCGTGGATGGAGCGGCGGGACGGCGAGCCCTGGACGCGGCGCTGGCCGTCAAAGCCGCCATGGACCGGTCGAACGCCATCGTCATGGCGTCGGGGCTGTTCAAGACCATCGAGTAGCCAAAACCGAGCGCTTCTTCTTGGAAGCGGCATTTTGGCAGTTAAGGCAGCAGAGCGAGCACCGCCGCGGCGGCGGCATCCGACGGCAGGCCCTGGCGAGGCCGCAGGCTTTCCATCACCTCCGCGAAGGCCGCGCGCTGGGCATCGGCCGCAACCTCGTCTTCGATCAAGCGGCCGACCTCGGCCGCGAGACGCGCGGGCGTGCAATGCTCCTGGATGAGTTCCGGCACCACTTCCCGCCCCGCCAGCAGATTGACCATCGCGGCGTAGGAGACCTTGACGACGCGGCGGACGATCGCGGCGGTGATCGGGTTGACCCGGTAGGTCACCACCATCGGCACACCGGCCAGAGCGAGTTCCAGCGTCGAGGTGCCCGACTTCGTGAGCGCGACTCGCGCGGCGGCGAAGGCGTCGTGCTTGTCCGCGACATCCGTCACGAGGATGGGCTTGGTGGGCCAGGTGGCGACGGCCTCGGTCACGCGCGGCGCCACGGAGGCCGCCACCGGCATGACGGGCACGAGATTTGGAAAACGGTCCTCCAGCAGGCCCAGCGCTCCCGCGAAGATCGGCATGAGCCGGGTGATCTCGGTCACACGGCTGCCGGGCATGAGGATGATCGGCATCGCGTGCGGCGCGATCCCGTGGGTCTTCCGGAAGCGCCCGGCGTCTCCGGTCCCGGCGCCGGATTCCAGCACGGGATGGCCGACGAACTCCGCCGCGAGCCCATGGCCGGCGAAGAATGCGGGCTCGAACGGCAGCAGACAGAGCAGCCGCTCCCAGAGCCCAGGGTATTTCCGCACCCGGTTCTCCCGCCAGGCCCAAACCTGGGGTGCCACGTAGTGCACGCGCGGCAGACCGAGCGGGGCGATGCGCCGCAGCAGCCGGAGGGCGAAGCCAGGGCTGTCGATGGTGACGATGACGGCAGGACGGCGGGTAGTGACATCCGCCACCGTCTCATCCATCCGGCGCTTGAGCGCGCGCAGCTTGGGCAGAACCTCGGCCAGACCCATCAATGCCAATTCGTGCATGGGAAAGAGGGTTTCGAGCCCCTCCTCCGCCATGCGGGCGCCACCGATACCGGCAAAGGTCAGATCGTCGCGCTGGTTGCGCATCGCGTGCATGAGACGGGCGCCCAGAACGTCGCCGCTCGCCTCGCCGGCCACGATGTAGACGAGCGCGGGCGGCGCCCTCATTCGAACGAGGCAGCGCGGCACTCTGCCGGCTGAGCCGGCCAGTCCCGATGGTTCCGCACGCCGCCATCCTGGCGCACGGCTTCGAGCAAGGCCGGGTCGAGTTCAGCGAAAACCAGGCCCGGCGCGTCCATCTGGCCGCGGGCGAGGACGCCATCCTCGGGGAAGCCGCGATCGCAGGGACCGAAGACGCCGGCATAGCCGCGGCTGCGGTCGAGCGTGGCCGACCACGGCGCGTCCCCCACCGTGGGCGCGATGCCGACGAAGCACTGGTTCTCGATGGCCCGTGCACGTGCCGAAAGATGCACGCGGTTGAACCCCCAGACGGTGTCCGTGCAGGACGGCGCCAGGATCAGCCAGGCACCGGCCTCGACCTGGGCGCGCACCAGCATCGGGAACTCCACGTCGTAGCAGATGGCAACGCCGATCCGCCCCCAGGGCGTGTCGAAGACGGCTGGCTCCTCGCCCGCCGAGACCTGCCACTGTTCGGTTTCGAAGCGGGTCATCACCCGCTTCTCCTGGAACGCCAGCCGCCCCTGGGCCGAGATCAGCGGCGCCCGGTTGCGCACCGCGCCGTCCCGCAGCATCGGGAGAGAACCGCCGAGCAGCCATAGCCGGTGCCGGCGCGCTGCCTCCCGCATCACCTCGACGATGACATCGGCGCGTTCGACGATGGCATCGCGCTCGGCGACGGCATCCGCTTCTGCGGTGAAGCCGGCGGCCAACTCCATCACCGCGTATTCGGGCAGCACCAGCAGGTCGGCGCCATCTTCCTTGGCAGCCGTCATGATGTCGTCGAGCTTGACCTCGAGATCCTCGAGCCCGCGGAGCCGCTCGACCGGATATTGCGCTAGCGCCAGGCGAAGCCGGGTCATGGCAGCGGTGCTCCGGTGAGGCTCTTCAGCCAGAAGGCGAGACGATGCGCTGTTTCCTCCGTCGCATCGACCTCCTTCCAGTGCATCTCGCACTCCAGGGCGGGATACGGGGTGAAGCCGCGTTTGCGCCAGAATGCATCCAGCGGCACGGCGTCTCCGGGGCGCGCCGGGTGGTCCGGCGGGCGCTGGACGGCGCAGAAGGCCGCGATGTCGCACTCCGAGACGCGGCGGGCGTGGGCCTCTCGCTCGGCAAAGAAACGCACGCCGGCGCCCGTGCCGCGACAGGGGCGTAGCAGAATGGACTCGCCGAAGTAGAAGACGCGCTCGATAGCGATGCCCGCGGCGCGAAACGGCGCCTGGACGTTTCCGGTCTCATCGCTCAGCGGCAGGCAGGTGGAGGCGCCGACAACCTCTGATCCGTCGAATGCGAGCACGACCGCTGCACGGGCGCTCTCCGCGTAGATGCGGAGGTAGCGTTCCTCAGAGGCTTGGTTGCCCTCGTAGAGGTAAGGCCAGTCGCGGAACACGGCGATGCGCAGGCGGGCGAGCGCCGGGATGAACGGGGGCACTTCGGCCCCGGCGACTGTACGGAAAGCAAGCCCGCTCATCTCCGATCGTCCCAGCGCAAGGTGAAGACGGCTACGGCATCGGCGGGGTTCATGGCGAGCGCCGCGCACGGAACTGATTGGGAGAGCATGGCGCTTGTTCTACTGGATTCAGTGGCACCGCTGCTAGGTTACCCGTCATGAACATCGCCATGCGCCGACCCATGACGCTGGCGCAGTTCCTCGCCTGGGGGGACCGCAGGAGTTGCGTTCCATTCAGCTAGGTCATTCGAAACTCTACGCCGATATCGACCTGACCGAAGAGGCCCCGGCCTAGCCCAATTCCGGCAGCCACTGTACCTGATCCACCCGGTCGGCGCCCGAAGCGATCATTGCCAGGCGGTCGAACCCAAGGGCGATCCCTGCCGCGGGCGGCATGCCGTGCGCCATCGCCGCGAGGAAGTCCTCGTCCAATGGCCAGTCGTTCACCCCATACAACGCGTGACGCCGCGCACGATCTTCCAGAAAGCGCGCGCGTTGCTCAGCCGCATCCGTCAGCTCGACGAAAGCATTTGCGAGTTCCATGCCGCAGACAAACAACTCGAAGCGTTCCGCCACCCGCGGGTCAGCAGGATCGCGCCGCGCCAGAGCCGCCTGAGCCGCCGGCCAGTGGGTGAGGAAGGTCGGACGGGCCTGGCCGAGATGCGGCTCGACGCGCGCCAGCAACAGGCGGAAGAACAGGTCCTCCCACTCCTCGCCGTCACGCAACCGCTCGCCCGCCGCCGTGGCCAAAGCCGCCGCATCGCCAGCCGTGCCTAAGAGATCAGCACCGACATGGCGGTTGAAGGCCTCGGCGAGCGTCAGCCGCTCGACCGTGCGGAGGTCCGTCCTCACACCCTGGCTCGTCACGACAGGCGGCAGCACCGCACGGAGGAAATCGGTCGTCTCGGCAATGAGGTCGTCCATCGAGGCGCCGGGCCGATACCATTCGAGCATGGTGAACTCGGCGGCATGGCGGTCGCTGCCCTCGCCGTTCCGCCAGACGCGGGCGAGCTGAAAGATCGGCCCCGCCCCCGCCACCAGAAGGCGCTTCATTGCGAACTCCGGGCTCGTATGGAGCCAGAGCGGCGTGCGGCTGCCATCGGTGCCGACGCGCGTCGTGGCGAAGGCAGAGAGATGCACCTCCTCGCCCGGCGCCGTGACGGCATAGGGTGTCTCGACTTCGGTATAGCCTCGTGCGGTGAAGAAGGCGCGGGTGGCGGCCAGCAGCACGGCCCGCCGCCGCAGAAACGGCAGCCGCGCGGCCAGACTGTCGGGATGCCAGACCGGAAGTGACGCCATCGTCAGGCGGTTAGCATGCTCCGCCAGCGATCGCGATAGGCCCGCAGCGCCGGAGCCTCGGGGAGCGCCGGAAGCGGCTTGGCCGGCGCCTCCGGAGGTGGCGCCGAACCGGCCAGCCAGAGCACCGCCGCGGTGATGCCGCCGCGCGTGCCGCTTGCCGTCACCGGGTCCGCCGGGCGCAGGCTTTGCAGCACCGGCGAGAAGAGCGGATTGGCGGCAAACGGCCCGTCCACCAGAATTGCACCGGCAACGCCAAGCCGGTCGAGGATGAGATCGGCCATGAGCGCGCAATAGAGCGTGGCGAGCGCCGCCCGCCCCTCGGGCGCCAGTTCCTCGGTGCGGAGCATCTGCCCAGTCCGACCCTGGCACGGGCCGCCCAACGCAAAACTTGGCAACGCAATCGCGTTTGCTTGGAGCACGGCGGCCAAACCGGCGGCCAAACCGGCGGCGGTGGGTGGCCCGGCGCCCTCACCCGCGATCGCCGCGTACTCGCGCCCGCCCATGAAGCGTGCGGTCGCCGTCGGCACACCGAGCGCATCCACATTCGCCAGCATGTCCTCGGCCTCGCGCAGCCGGCTGAGGTCAGCGCCATGGACGAGCACGATGCACCAGGTTCCGCTGGAGATGACCGAGAATGGCGCAGCGTCGCCGCGCGCCACCCGATGCGAGAGGTAGGAGGCGTTGGAGTCGTGGATGCCGCAGATGACGGCACAATCGGCGGGAAGGCCGGTTGCCTCCGCCACCTGCTGCCGCAGGGGCCCTAGCACCGCGCGGGCGGGGCGCAGAGGCGGCATCAGCCCGCCCCAGCCCTGATCCAGCACGAGCCCCGAGAAGCTCTGCGTATTGGGGTTCCAGAGGTCGCTGTGGCAACCGAGCGAGGTCACCTCGCTCGCCGCCACGCCGCAGAGCCGCCATGACCAGTATTGCGGATAGGTGAGAATGGTCCGTGTCCGCAGGAAGATTTCCGGCAGGGCCTCCTGCACGAAGAAGATCTGTGCGCCGAGGTTGAGGCCCGACGGCAGCGCGGGCGACAACGTCTCGGCATAAGGCGGCCGGACACGCCGATACTGCGCGCTGAGGCGGTCGAAACAGGTCTCCTCGTAGTCGGGCGCGAGCAGAGTGTCGCCCTCGCCGTCGACCAGCACCATCGCCGCGCCATGCGCCACCGGCATGATGGCGCGAACACGATGCTTGTCCGGCGCGGCAGTTAATTGTGCGATCAACCACGTTTCGATGCCGTGGACGTCGAGCTGGCGCGACAGCTCGCCGAAGCCCGGAACCGCGATGGCGGGCGACGGACGCTCGACGGACCAGACCGTCCCGCCGCCCGCATCCTCGATCAGGATGAGCTTGGCGTTGGTCTTCCCGATATCGATGACGGCGATCAGCCCGGACATCAGGGGACTTCAATCCAGGTGGAAGACGGGCTGCAGGGGCACGACCGCCGGCGAACCGTCCGCGTTCGTCGCCATGATGTCTCCCATGAAGGCCCACCAGCGCTGCATCACTCCGTGAGAGGGCAGCGCGTCCAT
Organism: Acidisoma sp.; assembly: GCF_965199065.1. NCBI lineage: Bacteria > Pseudomonadati > Pseudomonadota > Alphaproteobacteria > Acetobacterales > Acidocellaceae > Acidisoma > Acidisoma sp. The sequence continues at coordinate 285,334 of NZ_CBDAQN010000003.1, forward strand.
TGTGTGATCGTCCGTCCGCTTCAGAACCGCGAAAAGGGCGTTCGTCTCGCGGTCGAGGAAAATGCTGTAGTCGCTGACCCCGGCCTCATGGAGCAGGGTGACCAGCTCCGGCCAGATGTCGTCATGCCGGCGGCGATACTCTTCCGCCTGACCCGGGTTGAGCACCATACGGAAGGCGATCTGTTCCATCGGCCTCTAGCCGCGGCGGCGCCGGCCGGAGTAGCCCACCAGCGAGGAAATCGCGACGACGCCGATGAGCAGGCATCCGGTCACGATCGCAAGCACGATACCGGGAACGTTGAGCAGCGACAAACCGAAGGTCACCAGCCCGATCAGGAGCGCCGACAAAACGACCCCGATGATGGAGCCCTGCCCGCCATCGATGGAGATGCCGCCAAGGATCACCATGGTGATGACCTCCAGCTCCCAGCCGGTCGCGATGGAGGGGCGCGTGGAGCCCAGCCGCGAGGTCAACAGAACCGAGGCCAGTCCGGCTGTCATGCCCAGCAGCGCGAAAATCCAGAACTTGTAGCTGTCAACGCGGATACCCGAGAGCCGCGCGGCAATCGGGTTGGCGCCGATGGCGAATATGCGGCGGCCGATGACGGTGGTGTGCAGCACGATGGCGAAGATCACCGCGAGGACAGCGAACAGCACAAGCTCGAATGATACCGGACCCGAGACATAGCCCTGACCGAAATAGGCGAAGTCAGGGTGATAGGCCTTGAGGACGCCGTCGCCGATCAACGCATAGGCGATGCCACGGAACAGGCTGAGCGTGCCGATGGTCGCGACGATGGAGGGGACACGGAAAAAGCACACCAGCAGGCCGTTGAAGCAACCCGCGATGAGACCGACGAGGAGCCCGGTCACGATCACGAACGGCGTGCCAAGCCCTGCCTGCGCCACCATGCCCATCAGCACCGAGGCCATGGCCATCGTGCTGCCTACGGAAATGTCGATCTCACCGGCAATGATGAGAAACGCCATGGGCAACGCAATGATGGCACGCTCGGTGAAATTGAAGCTGGCGTCGGAGAGCGTCCAGGGGTCGAGAAAATAATGCGACAGCCGGCAGTTGAGCAGGAAGTCCCCCAGCACCACGAGGCCCAGCAGCACTTCCCAGCGTAACAGCCGGCGCCAGGAGAAAGGTGTCCGCACCGTTGTGCGCGCAGCAACTGGCGGCGAGGAAATGATGCTCATGGCGCAGCCTCCGCGCGCTCGAGGATCTTCCTGCCATGGCTCTTCCGGTAGGTGCCGGCGTTGAGGATCACGGCGATGGTGATGACGAGCCCACTCACCGCCATCTGGAAGAAGGGCGAGATGCCGACAACCGGCAGCGCGTTCTTGATGATGCCGAGGAACAGACCGCCGAGCACCACGCCGAGCACTCCGCCGACGCCGCCGGTGATGGAGACGCCGCCGATGACGCAAGCGGCGATCACCTGCAGCTCAAAACCCGAGGCAACGTCGGTATAGGCGACGGCGAAGCGCGCCACCCAGAGGTAGCCCGCAAGGCCCGCGATGGCGCCGGACAGCACGAAGGCCAGGCACTGCATCCTCCCCACATCGATGCCCGCGTACGTTGCGGCGTTCGGGTTGTTGCCCGCGGCGTAGAGGTTGCGTCCGGCGACCGCATACTTGAGGAAGAGATAGGCCAGAACTGCGACAATGACGCCGGTCCAGCTCAGCACGCTGATGCCGAGCACGGGAATGCGCACGAAGCCGAGGAAGAGCGGCGACATCTGGCCGCTGTTCACCCAGGCGCCACCGGACACGACATAGACGCAGCCACGGAAGACCGAGAGCGTGCCGAGCGTCACCACGATCGACGGGATGCGGACCTTCCACACCAGCAGCCCGTTGATAAGGCCGAGTGCCGCACCCATTGCAATGGCAATGGCGAGAACCGGCACGATGCCCGCGCCGGGGTGGCCTGCGTTGAACAGTGCCACGACCATGCCCGTCAGTGCCGCGTTGGCGGCCACGGACAGATCGACGCCGCGGGTCAGCAGCACGAACATCTCGCCGACCGCCAGCATGATGAGCAGCGCGGTATCGTCGACCAGAGATTTCAGATTGTCGATGACGACGAAACGCGGAAAGGCGATGGTCACCAGCGCCAGCAGCAGCAGCGTGAGCAGACCCAGCCCCGCCTCATGCGGCAGTGCCTTCAGGCGCGCAAGAAGATCAGGCATCGGTCGCTGCCTTCACAATTGATTCCGGCGTCGCCTCGGCCCGGGTGAAGTTCGCGCGCAGCCGGCCGCGCCGCATGACGAGAATGCGGTCTGCCATGCCCAGCACCTCCGGCAATTCGGACGAGACCATGATGATGCCGAGACCACGGGCCACCATCTCGCCCATCAGCCGGTAGACGGCGGTCTTGGCACCGACATCGATGCCCTTTGTCGGCTCATCCATGATCAGCACCCGCGGATTGGTCGCCAGCCACTTGGCGATGACGACCTTCTGCTGGTTGCCGCCCGACAACTCCTCCAGCCGCTGGCCGACGCCCGACGTCTTGATCTGCAACTGAGTGACGTAGTCGCCCGCGAGCGACCGCTCTTCCGAGCGGCGCATGAAGCCGCGGTGGGACAGATGCGACAGGGACGGCAGCACGATGTTGCTGCTGATGGGGAAACGCAGAATGCCGCCCTGGATCTGCCGGTCCTCCGGCACGTAGGCGATGCCCGCATCGATCGCATCCTCGGGCGAGCGGATGCGTAGAGGCCGCCCCTCCAGCGTCACCTGGCCGGCATCGGCCCGGTTGAGGCCGAAGACCGTCTGCATGACCTCGCTACGCCCGGCGCCGACAAGCCCGTAGACACCGAGGATTTCGCCCCGCCGCAGCCCGAAGCTGACATCCGCAAATTCTTCGCCGCGCGAAAGGCTCTCGACGCGGAACAGCTCCTCGCCAATGGGCACATCGACCTTTGGGAAGATGTGGTCAACGGAGCGGCCTACCATCAGCGAAATCAACGTATCGCGATTCACGTCGCGGATGTAGCCTTGGCCGACCGCCGCACCGTCCCGGAACACCGCGTATCGATCGGCGACATCAAAGATCTCTTCGAACTTGTGGCTGATGAAGAGGACGGCGCGGCCTTCCGCCTTCAGCCGACGCACGATGACGAACAGCTCCTCGACCTCGCGGTGACTGAGGGCGGCCGTCGGTTCGTCCATGATGACGATGCGCGCCTCGACCGAAAGCGCGCGGGCAATCTGCACCAGATGCTTCTGCGCCACACTGAGCTGGCGCATCGGCAGGCCGGGGTCGATGCGGGGGTCGAGACCCGCCAAGATCGTCTTGGCGCGGCTGCGCATGGTCGCCCAGTCAACCATGCCGCGTTTGCGCGGGCGGTCGGTGACGAAGATGTTCTCCGCCACCGAAAGATCGTCGAAAACGACTGCCTCCTGGAAGATGGCGCTGATGCCGAGCCGCCCGGCGCCATCGGCCGAGCCGATCTGCACCGGTTGGCCGTTGAGCCGGATGACCCCCTCATCGGCATGGTGAACACCCGTGAGGATTTTCACCATAGTCGACTTGCCGGCGCCGTTCTCGCCGATGAGCGCCGTCACCTCTCCCGCATACAGGTCGAGTTCGCCCTTCACCAGCGCTCGCACGCCGGCGAAGGACTTCGTCACGCCCGACATGCTGAGAAGCGGCTGGATCATCGCGACACCTACAACTTCGCTCAGAAGACTTTCGCGAACTGCTCGACGTTGGACTTGTCATAGGTGAAAGGCACGGCCATTGCCCCGATGCCATCGGAGTTGAACGCGATGCTGCCCATGCGGCCGCAGGGCAGGCTGTTGCCAGGTCCTGTCTTGCCGTTGACCAGATCAACGGCGACGTATGCAACCGAGTAGCCAAGATCGATCGGGTTCCAGATCGCGAACACCTTGATCGAACCGGCTTCCACGTGACCGGCGCACTCGGATGGCAGGCCAAGGCCGGTGACGTAGACCTGTCCGACCTTCTTTGCGTCCTCGACAGCCTTGGCGCTTGCCACAATGCCTACGGAACTCGGCGAGACGATCACCTTCAGGTCGGGATACTTCTGCAGCAGCCCGGTTGCTTCCCGATAGCTGTCATCGGCAAGGTCATTGCCATAGGTGGTGGCGACGAGGTCGAGGCCTGGATACTCCGACAGATGCTGCTTCATCACCGCGATCCAGGCGTTCTGGTTCGTGGAGGTCGGCGTCGCGGAGACAAGTGCGATCTGCCCCTTGCCATCAGGCACGGAAGCGGCGGCAAGCTTGTCGAGCGCCTCGCCGATGAGCTCGTCGGATGAAGGGGCAAGATGCACGATGCGGCCGCCAGGGCTGATCGCACTGTCATAGGACATCACCTTGATGCCGCGCTGCATCGCACGTTTGCAGATCGGCACCAGCGCGTCCGGGTCGTTGGCCGATATGGCGATGGCATCGACATGCTGATCGATCAGCGACTGGATGACCTCGATCTGCCCCTCTGCTGTCGTGGTCGTCGGGCCGGTGAAGATGATCTTCACGTTGCCGATCTGCTTGGCGGCTTCCTCGGCGCCCTTGTCAACCGCCACGAAGAACCCGTTACCGAGCGACTTGGCAACAAGACCGACACGGATTTCGCCCGCGGCACGCGCCGGCAACGCAAGCCCTGCCGGGATTGCAGCCGCACCCACGAACGCGGCGGTCGTCTTGATAAAGCCTCTGCGGTCCATTTTCTGTTCCTCCCTGTTTGTTTGGACGGTTTGCCGTCACGTGTCGTCTTTATCTGTCAGGCTCGCTCACGCAACATGTAGAAAACCTCGGGCAGCTGGTTCGGTCGCAGGTTCTTCTGCCGTCACTACAACCGTTTCTATCCCAGCGGTCCGGAGCATCTCCAGCTCCTCTGCTGCCGCCCCGCTGTCAGTAATGACCGTCGCGATGCGTGATAATGGCGCGACCACCATGGAGGAACGCTGACGCAGCTTGCGGCTGTCGGCCATGATGACCAGTCTCTCGGCACATTCCAACAGCTTTATCTCGGCCTGCACCACCAGCGGATCGGTTTCCATCATGCCGAAACTGTTGAGCCCGTAACAGCCGGTGAATAGTGTCCGGCCCCAGAAATGCTTGGTCGTGTCCTGGGCGAAGGGGCTCAGAACGATGCTCTGCTGAGGGTAGATCGTGCCGCCGGGGATGGTGATGCGATGCCGGTGACCCTGCATGAGCTCGGTTGCGATCGGAAACGAGTTGGTCAGGATGTCGAGCCTCAGCTCCCTCAGGAACTCGACCATGCGGTAAGTTGTTGTCCCGCCATTGATAACAACGCTTTCACCATCTTCGATCATGGCCGCCGCTGCCCGCGCGATCGCGCGTTTCTCGGCGAAACAAACCTGCTCCTCGGCTGCGAAATGCGAGGCTCCCAGATGCGTCTGGTGGCGGGGCCGCAATGCCTCCGCGCCGCCGCGCACGCGCCGCAACTCGCCCCGGTCAGCCATCGCATTGATGTCGCGGCGGATCGTGGCCTCAGACGCCGCCAGAAGCTCGACGAGCTCCGTGACCGACACGACCGACCGGTCCTCAACCAGATTGCGAATGATGCGGTGACGCTCGCGTTCGAGCACGTTGAAGGTTTCCTATTGCTTGAACCTAGAAGGCGTCACAATCGATCATTCGTCAAGCAGGTTCTTGCAAAATGTGACGGGATTTTATCGAAGATGGTTGATCGTGGTGATCGTGTGGCCTAGGAAGGAACCAAGCCCCGGCCGACCTGGCTTCCAAAAAGGGCTAGCGGGAGGATCGGATGGACGCGCTGGACCATGTATCGCTGCTGGACAACCGTTGGGATGACACCGTCGCAGAGACGCTGAGCCCCGAGGCGCTGCTCGTCTATCGCTCGAACCTGCTGGGCTCTGACAAGCGGATCACCAATTACGGTGGCGGCAACACGTCGTCGAAGCTCGACATGCGGGACCCGCTGACCGGCGAGACGGTGCGTGTGCTGTGGGTGAAGGGCTCGGGCGGCGACATCGGCAGCATCAAGCTGGATGGCTTCGCAACCATCTACATGCACAAGCTCCATAGCCTGCGGGGCATCTACAAAAGCACCGATCAGGAGGACGAGATGGTCGGGCTGTACAATCATTGCACATTCAACCTCAATCCGCGCGCCACCAGCATCGACACGGCGTTGCATGGCTTCATCGACCACCCTCATGTGGATCACGTTCATCCCGATGCGATCATCGCCATCGCGGCCTCGGCGGATAGCCGCGCTCTAACCCGCGAGATCTTCGGCGATACCATCGGCTGGGTGCCCTGGCGCCGCCCGGGCTTCGAACTGGGACTGTGGCTCAAGAAGTTCGCCGATGAGAACCCACAGGCAAAGGGCCTCGTGCTGGAAGCCCATGGCCTCTTCACCTGGGGCGATACGCAGAAGGACTGTTACGAGACCACGCTCTCCGTCATCAACAAGGCGATTGCCTTCCTCGCCGAGCGCAGCCGCGGCAAGACGGTTTTCGGTGGTCAGCGCATTGCGCCTGCTACCCCGGATGAGCGGCGAGCGGTCGCCTCCGCCGTGATGCCGATCATCCGCGGCCTCATCAGCAAGAACGGGCCGTTCAAGCTCGGTCACTTCGATGACAGCCCGGAGGTCCTGGAGTTCGTCGGCAGCCATGACCTCGCAACGCTTGCGCCGCTCGGCACCTCCTGCCCCGACCACTTCCTCCGCACCAAGATCGCGCCGCTGGTGCTGGACTTCGACCCGGCGACCCAGAAGGCGGCGGATCTGCTGCCCGGGTTGCCGGCTGCCCTGGCGCGGTACCGTGAGGGCTATGCCGCCTATTACGAACGCTGCAAACATCCCGACAGCCCGCCGATGCGCGACCCAAATGCGGTCGTCTACCTCATCCCCGGCATCGGCATGCTGACCTTCGCCGTCGACAAGGCAACCGCGCGGATCGCGGGCGAGTTCTACCTCAACGCCATCAACGTGATGCGCGGATCGACCACGGTCTCGACCTATCGCGGCCTGCCGGAACAGGAAGCCTTCGACATCGAATACTGGCTGTTGGAGGAGGCAAAACTGCAACGCATGCCTAAGCCTCGCGCTTTGGCGGGCAAGATCGCCTTCATCACCGGCGGCGCCGGCGGCATCGGCATGGCGACCGCCCGCCGCCTGATGCAGGACGGGGCTTGCGTCGTGCTTTGCGACATCGACCGGGAGGTTCTGGCAACCTCAAAAACCGAGTTGGCGAAAGCCTTTGGCGCCGATGCGGTCGCGACCGTCTGGGCGGATGTGACGAAGGAAGAGGCGGTGATCGCCGCCTATCATGAGGCGGCGGCAGCCTTCGGTGGCCTCGACATCTGCGTCTGCAATGCCGGGATTGCTTCGGCGGCGCCGCTCGAGGATACGTCGCTCGCGCTGTGGCAGAAGAATATCGACATACTGGCGACCGGGTATTTCCTCACCTCCCGCGAGGCCTTCCGGCTGATGAAGGACCAGGGGATCGGCGGCTCGATCATCATGGTCGCGAGCAAGAACGCGCTTGTCGCATCGCCGGGCGCCGCGGCCTATTGCACCGCCAAGGCGTCCGAGTTGCACCTCTCGCGCTGCATCGCGCTGGAGGGCGCGCCGCTGGGCATTCGCTCAAACGTGATCAACCCCGATGCCGTGCTGCGCGGATCGCGCATCTGGAAGGGCGAGTGGGGCGATCAACGCGCCGCGAGCTACAAGAAGAACTCGCTGGATGAACTCGAAGAGGTTTACCGCGAGCGGTCCTTGCTCAAGCGCAGTGTCTACCCGGAAGACATCGCCGAGGGCATCGCCTTCTTCGCCTCCGACATCTCCTCCAAGTCCACCGGCAATATCATCAACGTCGATGCCGGCAACGCCAACGCCTTCACGCGGTGAGCATCATGGATCAGATCAGGACACCGGCTCTCGATCAGGATTTCATTGCCGCGCAGAACGCGCCGCTGACGCCCGCGCTCGTTGACGACTACGAGGCGCTCGGCCGCGCGCTTGACCGGCGCGGCATCGACATTGAAAAAATTATCGAGGCCGTCGGAGCCTTTGCAGTGGCGCAGCCAACATGGGCGGTGGGCTCGGGCGGTACGCGCTTCGCACGCTTCCCCATGGGCGGCGAGCCGCGCAACATCTTCGACAAGCTTGAGGATTGCGCGGTCGTCAATGCGCTGGCGGGAGCGACCCCCACCGTTTCGCCGCACTTCCCCTGGGACGAGACCTCCGATCTGGCGGCGCTGAAGAACCTCGCGGCATCGTTAGGCCTCGGCTTCGACGCGGTGAACTCCAATACTTTCCAGGATCATCCGGGAGATGCGCGGCATCCATTGTCCTATAAGTATGGCAGCCTCAGTCATACGGACCCAGCGGTGCGAGCCCAGGCGATCGAGCACAATATCCATTGCGCCGAGGTCGGTGCCGCTCTCGGATCGAAAGCGCTGACGGTCTGGATCGGTGACGGCGCAAACTTTCCAGGCCAGCAGCACTTCGGTCGCGCCTTCGATCGCTACATCGAGAGTGCGCAGGCGATCTATGCCCGCATCCCGGAAAGCTTCCGGCTGTTCCTCGAACACAAGATGTTTGAGCCGGCATTCTATGCGACGGTCATCCAGGATTGGGGATCATCGTTGCTCGCAGCCCAGGCGGTGGGCGACCGCTGCCTTTGCCTCGTCGACCTCGGCCACCATGCGCCCAATGTGAACATCGAGATGATCGTGTCGCGCCTTGTGCATGCGCGGAAGCTGGCCGGCTTCCACTTCAATGATTCGAAATATGGCGACGACGATCTGGATGCGGGAGCAATCGAGCCGTATCGGCTATTCCTGGTTTTCAACGAGTTGGTAGAGGCTGCCTATCGGAAAGCTCCGGGGTTCGAGCCCGCCTATATGCTCGACCAGTCACACAACGTGACCGACCCGATCGAGAGTCTGATGACGAGCGCCGTCGAGGTGCAGCGCGCCTACGCGCAGGCGCTGCTGGTCGATCGGGAGGCGCTCGACGGCTTCCAGGACGCCAACGACCCGATGATGGCGAGCCAGACGCTGAAGCGCGCCTTCGTCACCGATGTCCACCCCATTCTCGCGATGGCGCGGTCACGGAAGGCGGCGGCGATCGACCCGGTGGCGGCGTATCGGGCGAGCGGCTACCGCGCGGCGGTCGCGCGCATCCGGCCGGCAAAGACGGGCGGCAGCGGCGGCATTGTGTGAGCAGGTCGGGTTGCCGCCCGGCCGCCGCTAGCCGATAATCGCTCCGACCGGGCAAGCCCCGGGGAAACCGGGAGACGCAAACCAATGAAACTGCTGCGCTATGGCCCGCTGGGCTCCGAAAAACCGGGCCTCCTCGACGCCGAAGGCAAAATCCGCGACCTCTCCGGTCACATCGCCGATATCACGCCGGCCCAGCTCTCGCCGGAAGCACTCGCGACGCTCGCCGCGATCGACCCCACAAGCCTGCCCCTCGTCGAAGGCACTCCGCGTCATGGCGTCCCGGTGGCGGGCTCGGGCAAATTCATCGCCGTCGGCCTTAACTACGCCGATCATGCCGCCGAAGCCAACATGCCCATCCCGAAGGAACCGATCGTCTTCACAAAGGCGATCACCTCGCTCCATGGCCCCAACGACACCGTGATCATTCCCAAAGGCTCCAAGAAATCCGATTGGGAAGTCGAACTCGGCATCATCATCGGGACCAAGGCTCAATATGTCGAGGAAGCCGACGCCCTCGCCCATGTCGCCGGCTATTGTGTGGTCAATGATATCTCCGAGCGTGAATGGCAGATCGAGCGCGGCCCAACATGGGACAAGGGCAAGGGCGCAGATACGTTCGGCCCTACCGGTCCGTGGCTGGTGACAAAGGACGAGGTCGGCGATGTGCAGTCACTCGGCATGTGGCTCGACGTCAACGGCCGCCGTATGCAGACTGGCTCCACCAGCACAATGATCTTCGGCGCGGCAACGCTGGTGAGCTACATCAGCCAGTTCATGACCCTGATGCCCGGCGACATCATCACGACAGGCACCCCGCCGGGCGTCGGGATGGGCATGAAGCCCGAACCGGTCTTCCTGAAACCCGGCGATGTCATGACGCTCGGGATCGAGAAGCTCGGCGAGCAGCGGCAAGACGTGGTGGCCTGGACCGCCCAGGCAAAATGACAGTCGGGCTCGCGATCCCCTGCTTCATCGATGCCTTCTTTCCAGAAGTGGGCATCGCGAGCCTGGAACTGCTGGAGCGCCTAGGCGTCGATGTGACCTACCCGCAAGGCCAGACGTGCTGCGGGCAGCCGATGGCAAATAACGGCGTCCAAGCCGCGGCCCGAGGCACCGAGGCGCATTTTGTCGATCTCTTCGCGGGCTTCGACGCCGTCGTGATGCCGTCGGGCAGTTGCGTGCACCACCTGCGCTCGCACTTCGACGCCATTCCGCAGACCGACCGCGTCCGCCACCTGCGCGCCAACACCTACGAACTCGTCGAATACCTCCATGACGTGCTGCAGGTCGACAACTTTCCCTGGGCCGAGTTTCCTCACAAGGTCGGGCTGCACAACAGCTGCGGCACGCTCCGCTCGCTGCGGCATGCCAGCATGTCCGAACTCGGCGAGACGCCGTTTTCCAAGCCGCTCGACCTGCTTTTAAAGGTCTCGGGCATCGAGTTCGTGATGCCGGCCCGGCCCGACGAGTGCTGCGGCTTCGGCGGCACCTTCTCGGTCGCCGAGGACGCTGTCTCCGGCCGGATGGGCCTCGACAAGGTGCGCGATCATGCGGCGGCGGGAGCGGAGTACATCGTCTCGGCCGACACCTCCTGCCTGATGCATCAACAGGGCTGCGCCAAACGCGCTGGCGTGCCACTGCGGTTCATCCATATCGCGCAGATCCTCAACGGAGCCCGCGCATGAGTGGCACGACCGGACACAGGCCTGTTGACCACGCCGCCGCTGCTGCCGCCTTCGTTGCCGACGCACCTCATCTCGCCTTTCATGACAAGAGATTGTGGGAGCTGCGGCAGAAGCGCGACGGCATGATGCACGGCGTCCCCGAATGGCAGGAGCTGCGCGACCTCGCCTCCGCCATCAAGGAACACACGCTCAGCCGCCTGCCGGAATACCTCGAGCAGTTCGAGGCACAGGCTCTCGCCAATGGCGTGCAGGTGCACTGGGCGCGCAACGCCGACGAGCACAACGCGACCGTGCTCCGCATCCTCCGCCAGCACAACGCGAAGACGATCGCGAAATCGAAGTCGATGCTGACCGAAGAGTGCGAGATGGCGCCGTTCCTGGAGCGCCATGGCATCACCCTCACCGAGACCGATCTCGGCGAACGCATCCAGCAGCTGGACGGGCAGATGCCGAGCCATATCGTAGTGCCGGCTGTGCACAAACTTCGCGCGGATGTGGCACGTGTCTTCGCACGCACCATCGGCGGCGACCCCGACAACTCGGACCCGCATGCGCTCGCCGAGCACGCGCGGATGACGACACGACCGCTGATGCTCGATGCCGATGCCGGCATGACCGGCGCCAACTTCCTGGTGGCGGAAACCGGCGCCGTCGTTGTCTGCACCAACGAGGGAAACGCGGATCTCAGCGCCAACCTGCCGCGCCTGCATATCGTGTCGGCCGGGGTGGAGAAGCTCATCCCGCGTCAGGCCGACCTCGGCGTGTTCATCCGATTGCTGTCGCGCAGCGCGCTCGGCTCGCCGATCACGCAATACACCTCGCATTTCCGGGGTCCGCGTGACGGCGCCGAGATGCACATCGTGCTGGTGGACAATGGTCGCTCGAAGCGGCTCGGCCAGGAGGATTTCTGGACCTCGCTCAAATGCATCCGCTGCGGCGCCTGCATGAACACTTGCCCGGTCTACCGCCGCTCAGGCGGCCTCAGCTACGGCGCCGTCTATTCGGGGCCGATCGGGGCGATCATCAACCCAGCCTACGATCCGGCGCGTTATGCGGCCCTGCCCTTCGCCTCCACACTGAACGGCAGCTGCACCAACGTCTGCCCGGTGCGGATCAATATCCACGACCAGCTCTACAAATGGCGCCGCCTGATCGCCGAGGGCGGCTTCCTGCCCAAAAAGAAGGTGTTCGGCGTGCGGCTGATGGGCGTGGTCCTGGCCTCGCCGAGGCTCTACCGCCTCGCCACCGCATCGGCACGCCTGGCGGTGCGAATGCTGCCCCGCGCGCTGCTCTATTGCCGGCTCAACGCCTGGGGCCGCGACCGTGAGGTGCCGGCGGCGCCGCGCGAGAGTTTCGCCGCCTGGGCTGCGCGCAACCGGCCGCCAAAGACGTGAGCGCGCGGGAGGATATTCTCGCCGCTCTTCGCGCCGCGCGGCCACCCGGCGATCATCCCCTGCCTGAACTTCCGCGGTTCCCAGGGGTCGAGGGTGATCTGCTGGCCGCTTTCCGGGTAAGCCTCGCGGTGATGGGCGGCCAGTGGGTGGCACTGCCCGAAGGCGAGGCTTTGGGCGCCTTCATCCGTGCGCGGGCGGGCGAGGGCGCGCTGATCCGCACGGCTACGGATGAGTTGCCGGAGTTCGCGCGCGTCGATGCGGTGAACCGCCCGCGCGATCTGGAGAACGTCGATGTCGCGGTTGTGCGGGCACGGTTTGGCGTTGCCGAAACCGGGTCGGTGTTCCTCAGTGACCGCGAATTGCAGGTCAACACGATCGCCTATCTGGCGCAGCATCTGATCGTGCTGCTCGATCCGGGCGCGGTCGTGCCCGGCATCGCGGATGCCTATCTGCGGCCTGATTTCGCCGATGCCCGGTACGTCTCGTTGATGACGGGACCATCGGCGACAGCGGATATCGAAGGCGTCATGATCCGCGGCGCCCAAGGCGTCCGCAGTTTGACGGTGGTGTTTGCGAAAGCGTCGGCGCCAGCCGCTTAGGTTGATCGGACACCTACCTCGCCATCATGCACTAACGGCTCCGCCGCAAAGCCGCGACCAAGGCTGAAAGCACCGGCGGCATCTGACGCCGCGACGGATAGTAGAGAAAGTAGCCAGGGAACGGCGCCATCCAATCCTCCAGAAGCCGGACAAGCCGCCCCGCTACGAGGTGCGGCTTCGCCTGATCCTCCAGGACATATGCCACTCCCAAGCCGTCGACGGCCGCTTCGATCATCATCTCGGGCTCGTTGTAGGTCAGTGGCCCGGTGACCTTGATGGCGAGCGCGCGGCCATCCCGCTCGAATTCCCAGTCGAGCGTCTGACCTGACGCCATCATGCGGTAGTTCACGCAAAGATGCCCGACGAGATCCTGCGGGGTCCGCGGCGCGCCATGAGCGTCAACATAGGAAGGTGACGCCACAATCGCCATTCGCAGCGCCGGCCCGACAGGCACCGCAATCATGTCCTGCTCAAGCTTTTCGCCGATGCGAATGCCTGCATCGAAACGTTCGGCGATGATGTCGCGCAGCTGGTAGTCGATCAACACCTCGACGTGCGCGCGAGGATGCGCCGCCAAAAAGCCCGGCAGCATCGGACCGATGACCGTCTCGAACGCATTGCGCGTGGCCGTGATCCGGACCGAGCCGGAAACAAGGTCACGCTCCCGATTTAGTTCTTCGAGCGCGCCTGTGATATCGGCAAGTGCCGGCCCGAGCGTTTGCAGCAGCCGCTCGCCCGCCTGTGTGACAGAGACGCTGCGGCTGTTCCGCTGCAGCAGCCGGATGCCGAGACGCGCCTCCAGCTCTCGGATCGTGTGGCTGAGAGCTGACGTCGATACGCGCAGCTCCGCCGCCGCTCGGGTGAAGCTGCGCGTGCGGGCGACGGCGGCGAAGCTCGACAGACTGTCCAGACTCGGGCGGCCCATCATCCTGTTTTCCTAAACGACCCATCCCGATCATAGCGAATGCACGGATGATCGCCCAAGGCGTAGTTGCTTTCGAGACGCGGGATACCCTGCGCACACTCTGGAGAGCTCATCATGTCAGGCTTGAACAACAAGGTCGTGCTGATCACCGGTGCATCGAGCGGGATCGGCGAAGGCACCGCACGCGTTCTTGCAGCGAACGGCGCCCGTGTCGTGCTGGGTGCGCGCCGCTCCGAGCGGCTCAAGTCCATTGCGGAAGAGCTAACTTTGGCCGGCGGCACTGTGCGCTTCCGCACCCTCGACGTCGCGGACCGCGCCGACATGGAGGCCTTCGTTGCGTTCGCAATGGAGGAGTTCGGGCAGATCGACGTGCTCGTCAACAACGCCGGTGTCATGCCCCTCTCGCCCCTTGCGGCGCTCAAGATCGATGAGTGGGACTGGATGATCGACGTCAATATCCGTGGCGTTCTGCATGGCATCGCGGCCGTCCTGCCGCGCATGGAGGCACAAGGCGGCGGTCAGATCATCAACGTCTCATCCGTCGGCGGCTTTGTCGTGCAGCCAACTGCAGCGGTCTACGCCGCAACCAAATTTGCGGTGCGCGCGATCTCGGAGGGGCTACGAAAGGAGAGTGCCGCAGTCCGTTGTACCTGCATCTACCCGGGCGTTGTGGAGTCGGAGCTTGCGAGCACGATCAGCGACCCCGTCGCCCGTGAGCGGATGGTGACGTATCGTAAGATGGCGATCCAGCCCGAGGCGATCGGCCGCGCCATCCAGTTTGCAATCGAGCAGCCGAACGATGTGGATGTCAACGAAATCGTGGTGCGGCCGCTGGCGACCCAGGTGTAAGCCTCAAGCGAAAAGCCGGCGGAGGTCGCCCTCCGCCGGCTTCGATCAGACCAGCACGCCGCCGCCATCCACCACGAAGCTCTGCCCGGTCGCGAAACCCTGACGCATCAGAAACACGTAGGTCTCGGCCACCTCCGCGGCCTCGCCCACACGCCCAACCGGCAGCCTCTCGCCCGCGGCCGCAAACATTGCCTCACGATCGTCCTCCGGGATGTTCTGCCATAGCGGCGTCCGCACGAACCCGGGCGTCACGACATTGACCCTGATTGGCGCCAGCTCGACCGCCAATGCTCGCGTGAGCCCCTCCATGGCCATGCAGATGCTTGCGCCGAGCGCCCAGCCCGCCCTCGGCCGCAGGCCCGCGCTTCCGGAGGAGAACACAATCGAACCGCCCGGCCGGATCAACGGCGCCCCGTATTTCGCTGCCGTCAACGCGCCCCAGTAGCGCGTCTCGAAGAACTGGCGAGCGGACGCCAGCGACGTCTCCGCCAAGGCACCGAGCGCCAACGTCTCGCCGGCCGTAAACACCAGATGATCGAACGGCCCAATGCGCTCGAACATGCCGCTCACCGCCGCCTCGTCCGTCACATCGACCGCAAAACCCTCGGCACCAGCGGGAAGACTGGCAACTGTCGCGTCGACCCGAGCCTGATCCCGGGACGCGACCACCGGCGTTGCCCCCGCACGAGCCACGGCTTCCGCCACCGCAAGTCCGATGCCGGAGGTCCCACCCAGCACAACCACACGCTTGCCGCTCAAATCCATCTTTCTTCTCCCGCCGTATCAAAGGCATAAAAAAGCCGGCGAAGGTTGCCCTCCGCCGGCTCATTAAAGTGAACCGATCAGGCGCTCTTGGCCATGATCTCGTCCGCCACGTTGCGCGGCACCGGATCGTAGTGATGGAACTGCATGGTGAAGGACGCGCGGCCCTTCGTCATGCTGCGAAGATGCGAGATGTAGCCGAACATCTCCTTCAGCGGCACGTGCGCGCGCACGATCACGGTTGAACCCGAACTCTCCTGGTTCTGGATCATGCCGCGGCGACGGTTGAGGTCACCGACCACGTCGCCGACATGGTCGTTCGGCGTCGTCACCTCAACGTCCATGATGGGCTCGAGGATGATCGGGCCGGCCTTCTTCATGCCCTCGCGGAAGCACGCCTTCGCCGCGATTTCGAAGGCGAGCGCCGACGAGTCGACATCGTGGTACTTGCCGTCCACCAACGTGTACTTGAAGTCGACCGTCTGGAAGCCCGCGAGCACACCGGTATCGGCCTGGACGCGGATGCCCTTTTCGACCGCCGGGATGTATTCCCTCGGAACCGTGCCGCCGACGACCTTGTTCTCGAACAGAACGCCCTGATTCCGCTCCTGAGGCTCGAACACGATCTTCACCTCGGCATACTGGCCCGAACCGCCCGACTGCTTCTTGTGGGTGTAGGTCTCGGTATGAGCCCGCGAGATCGTCTCGCGGTAGGCCACCTGCGGAGCGCCGATGTTCGCGTCCACGCCATATTCGCGCTTCAGACGGTCGATGATGATCTCGAGATGCAGCTCGCCCATCCCGGAGAGGATCGTCTGGCCCGTCTCCTGGTCGGTCTTGAGGCGCAGCGAGGGGTCCTCGCTCGCCAGCTTCTGCAGGCCGAGCGTCATCTTCTCGACGCCTTCCTTGGTCTTCGGCTCGACCGAGATGTCGATGACGGGCACCGGGAAGGCCATGCGCTCGAGCACCACCGGATCGTCGGCGGAGGCGAGCGTGTCACCCGTGCCGGTGTCCTTTAGGCCGACGAAGGCTGCGATGTCGCCGGCCGTGACTTCCTTGATCTCCGCCCGCTTGTCCGCATGCATCTGGAACATGCGGCCGATACGCTCGCGATTGTCCTTGGTGGTGTTCATCACGGTGTCGCCCGACTTCAGTACGCCCGAATAGACGCGCACGAAGGTCAGCGTGCCGTACTTGTCGTTGATGATCTTGAAGGCGAGGCCGGCGAATGGCGCGTTCGGGTTGGCCGGGATCACGCGGCGCTTGGCCAGCGCCTCGGGGGTGTCCTCCTCGCCTTCCTCGGCCGCGACCTTGATGCCCGGCACGTCGATCGGCGACGGCAGATAGTCGAGCACGGCGTCGAGCAGCGGCTGCACGCCCTTGTTCTTGAAGGCCGTGCCGCAGAGGACGGGCCGGAAGACGCCGCTGATGGCACCCGCCTTGATGCAGCGCTTCAGCGTCTCGACCGAGACATCGCCCTTCTCGAAGTATTCTTCCATGGCGACAGTATCGACCGAGAGCGCGGTATCCAGCAGCAGCTCGCGATACTCTGCGGCCTTCTCGGCCAGCTCCTCGGGGATCGGGGCGTCATGGAAGGCAGCGCCCAGCTCTCCGCCTTCCCAAATGATCGCCTTCATCTCGACGAGATCGACGACGCCGATGAAGTTCTCCTCGATGCCGATCGGCAGCTGGAGCGGCAGCGCCACGATGTCGAGCTTCTCCTTCAGCGTGTCGAAGGCGCGGTAGAAGTCGGCGCCCGTCCGGTCCAGCTTGTTGATGAAGATGATGCGCGGGACGTTGTAGCGGTCGGCCAGACGCCAGTTGGTCTCGGACTGCGGCTGCACGCCGGCGACGCCCTCGATGATGAAAATGGCGCCGTCGAGCACGCGCAACGACCGGTTGACCTCGATGTTGAAGTCGATATGGCCCGGCGTGTCGATGATGTTGATGCGGTGGCCCTTCCACTCGCAGGTCACGGCGGCGGAGGTGATCGTGATGCCGCGCTCGCGCTCCTGCTCCATGTAGTCGGTCGTGGTGTTGCCATCGTGCACCTCGCCGATCCGGTGGGAGACGCCGGTGTAGTAGAGGATCCGCTCGGTCGTCGTCGTCTTGCCGGCATCGATATGCGCGGTGATGCCGATATTGCGGAGTAGGCCAAGCGGCTGTGTGCTGGTCACGATTGCCTCCATGCAAGAAAAGCGCGGCAGGGGAAGCCGCCCCGCGCGCTCGGTCACGTCCCAGCCCATTGCCGGTGTTTTCGTGGGTGTCTTTTGCGCCACAGACCGCCGATTAGCAAGCGTAAGGGGCTTGCGGCTGGCGAAAGGCTGCTTGGCCCAAAGACTGCGCGGGGATATCGGTGGCGCGGTTTTACCCGGGCGCGCGGTTCGCGTTCCTGACAAAGGTTTCTGAAATGCGATCAGACGGCATGGATCAGGCGCGAGCACTGGCGGACGCGGTCGATGAAGGGCGTCAGTGGGACCGGCTGATGACGCTCGCGCGCATCGGCGCGATACCCGGGAACGGCGTGAACCGCCAAGCCCTTACCGCCCTCGACCGCGAGGCGCGGCGCCTCATCATTGGCTGGGCCGAGGATGCCGGCGCGCAGATTTCGGTCGATGCGGCCGCCAATCTCTGGCTGCGAAAGGAAGGCACGGACCCGGCGGCGGCGGCCGTGCTCACGGGCAGCCATATGGACAGTCAGCCGGAGGGCGGACGCTTCGACGGCATCTACGGCGTCGTCGCGGGACTGGAGGTGTTGAGCGCGCTGCAGGACAGCGGGGTCAGGCTCAGACGCCCGCTCGAGGTCGTCGCCTGGACGAATGAGGAAGGCAGCCGGTTCGCGCCCGGCTGCATGGGCAGCATGGCATGGTCCGGCTACCGTCCGCTCGCGGATTTCGACGAGATCGCCGACCCACAGGGCGTGCGCTTCGGCGACGCCCTGAGCGAGCACCTGGCAGCGGAAGCCGACCTGCCACGACGGCCGCTGGGCGGACGGCCGCATGCCTATATAGAGGCGCATATCGAGCAGGGTCCACGGCTGGAACTGGAGGGGGCGCATATCGGCGTCGTCACCGGCATTCAGGGGAGCCGCTGGTTCACGGTGACGATCACCGGCGCCTCCGCCCACGCCGGCACGACGCCGATGGCGGTACGGCGGGATGCTTTGCAGGCGGCGGTGCGGGCGATCCAGGCGTTGAACGACCTCATGGCCGATCCCTTGGACCGGCTGCGCTTCACCATCGGCAGTTTGACGGTGGAGCCCGGGTCATCCAACAGCATCGCCGGGCGAGTACGGTTCACGATCGATCTGCGGCACCCGGATGCTGCCTTTCTCGCAGCGCGGGGCGATGCGGTAGAAGGGACGGTACGCAGCGCCGTCGGACAGGCGGAAGACGTTGCCATTACGGAGAGCTTCAACGCCCCGCCGCTTGAATTCGATCATGCGGTCGTCGCCGGTGTCGTGGCTGCGGCGGAGGCTTTGTCGCTGCGCTGGATCGCCATGCCCTCGGGCGCCTTTCACGACGCACAACTCGTGGCGCGAGTTGCGCCAAGCGGAATGATCTTTGTTCCAAGTCATGACGGGGTCAGCCACAACCCCGCCGAGTTCACGACAGGCCCGCAACTTGCCGCCGGAACACGAGTTCTGGCCGCAGCGTTGGCTGCTCACGCGGACACGACAATTCTAAGTTAACGTTTGTAAAAATCTAGCGAGCCGCAGGCCGACTATACTACTGCAGACTTAGGAGATAACCCTTTTTGTGAGAGCGTGAGAACTAAATTGTATCTTGCAACGCGAGAAAACGATATAGACGCGCGGCTAAGCTCAAGCTGAAGCCGAACGGTCGATCTCTCGTCCGCCAGGCATCTTGGGACCGTACATGCCCCCCAAGGGCGACCGGTGGAAGGTTTACGAGACATGGACACTGCGAGCCACCCGACGCCCGAGGGTTCAGGCCGGATCGATGAAGCATCTGTCGGGCGCGAGCCTGGCCTCCATACTTGGCTCGTCGGCGCCTTGGCCATTGCCCGCTACCATGGCATCGATCTCGACCCGACGACGTTCCGGCTCGACCCGTCCATTCCGGTCCCGTCGCCTGCCGTGTTGGTGGAGTGGATCAGGGAACAAGGGATGTGGGCCAAGGGTGTGCGGCTCAAATGGCAGCAACTCCTTCGCCTTGAGGCGTCGGGCCCGGTTCTCCTTCTGATGAAGGACGGTGGTGCCGTTCTGATGACCGAGGCGGACTCGAACCGGAACGTCATCTTCGTGAAGGAGCCGACGCTTACGGGTGGCGGCGTGGCGGTGCCTGTCGACGAGTTACGGCTTAACCAGGTCTGGGACGGGGAGGCCATCCTCATCCGTCCGCAGCGGGGCGATTCAGAGCAGGATCTTCCGCTGAGTTTCGCATTCCTGACGAAGCTCGTCTTGCAGGAGCGGAGCATTCTCCGTTCGGTCGCATTCGCTTCCCTGATCATTACTTTCCTGACCATCATTCCCATCCTGATCGTCTTTGCCGCGATCCAGCGCGTGCTGCAGTACGGCAGCATGAGCACCCTGTTGCTGGTCGTGATCATCATGGTCGTCGTGACCGTGCTCGACGCCATTCTGGAACATGCTCGCGGCAATCTTCTGCAGGTCGTGTCGACCCGGATCGACGCCAAAATCCAGTTGTACGTTTTCAAGCGGCTGCTGGCATTGCCGCTGGATTATTTCGAACGCACTCAGGCCGGCGTCATCGGCCAGGCGATCGGCAAGGTCTATCAGATCCGCGAGTTCATCACGGGACGGCTGCTCACGACATTCATCGACGGGATGATGCTGCTCGTGCTGCTGCCGCTCATGTTCTTCATGTCGGCGACGCTCGCATGGACCATCGTGGCCGCGGCCGGGCTGATCATGCTGGTCATCGCCTGCTTTCTGCGGCCGATCCGCCTGCTGTCAGCAAAAGTGTCGGCAGCCGAGTCTCGCAAGTTCTCGGTGCTGGTCGAGAGCCTGCACGGAATCAAGACGGTCAAGTCCCTGGCCTTGGAATCGGCTCGCTACAGCCAGTGGGATGAGTACGTGGCGCAAGCGGGGGACCTCAGGTTGCAGGCCGGACGCTTGGCGCTTTGGCCGACGACGCTGACGATCCCGCTGCAGCGCTACTGCCAATACGGGGTGCTGCTGCTGGGAGCTTACTTGGCCGTCGTCAACAAGAACGATGCGGAAGTTGCGTCGTTGATGGCCTTCACCATGATCTCGATGCGCGTCGCGTCGCCGCTGATCAGCTTCGCGAAGCTGATGCAGGATTTCGAAGATGTCCGTGCCACAATGGGTGAGGCGCAGGCAGTCCTCAACAATCCTCCAGAGGTGCGGGGCGTCGACCGCGGCCTGCGTCCCGTCTTCGCGGGCGCGATCGAGTTCGATGGCGTTTCCTTCACTTACAATGGAACCCAGCGCCCTGCCCTGAACGACGTGAACTTCTCGGTGCCACCGGGAACGATGCTGGGCCTCGTCGGCCGAAGCGGCTCGGGAAAATCGACCGTCACGCGCCTGCTGCAGGGCATCAGCCGAGACTATACGGGCTTCGTGAAGATCGACGGCGTCGAGTTGCGTTCAATCAACCTGCGTCATCTACGGCGCAACTTCGGCGTCGTGCTGCAGGAGAACTTTTTGTTCCGCGGTTCGATCCGGGACAACATCATCGGTGGCCGCCCGGGCCTGACCATGGAAGACGTGGTGCGCGCTGCCCGTCTTGCCGGCGCAGAGGAATTTATCGAGCGCATGCCGGCGGGGTATGACACCTTCATTCAGGAGGGATCGCCAAATCTCTCCGGCGGTCAGCGCCAGCGGCTGGCGATCGCGCGGGCGCTCATCGTCGACCCACGGCTGATGATCCTCGACGAGGCCACCTCTGCCCTCGATCCGGAGAGCGAGGCGCTGGTCAACGCCAACCTCAAGCGCATCGGCACGGGCCGGACGATGGTGATCGTCTCCCACCGGCTATCCTCTCTCGTGGAGTGCAACGCGATCATCGTCATGGACCGCGGCACGGTGCTCGATGTCGGAACGCACCCCGAATTGGTCGAGCGCTGCCCGGTCTACCGGATGCTGTGGCTGCAGCAGAACCGCCATATGACAGACAACCAGGGAAACACTCGCAATGGCTCGCCAACTCCTGTCCTCGCGCAAGGCGACTGATCCTCAGGGCGACGCGCTGTCGGTTCTTGAATTCCAGTCGCCGACGGCCGCCCTCATTGCAACGCCGGTTCCGCGTTCGGCCAAGAGTGTTACCTTTTGGATCGGCCTCGGGGTTATAGCGATTGGCGCTGCTGCGTTCGTTATTAAGACGGACAAGGTCGTCACCGGTGCGGGCAGCCTTATCTCAAGCGAACCGACGCTGCAGATCCAGCCTCTGGAGACGTCGATCGTTCACAGTATTCTGGTCCATCCGGGCGAGCAGGTGAGCAAGGGCCAACTGCTCGCGGAACTCGATCCGACTTTCTCGTCGGCTGACATGCAGGCCGATCAGGATCAGGTTGCCAATTACACGGCCGAGATCGACCGGCTCCAAGCAGAATTGGGTGGCCGGCCCTACATACCTGGAAATGCGGACGCTAATTCGGCATTGCAGCTGCAGACCTTTAACGAACTGCAGGCGCAGTATCAGGCCGGCGTCGCGAACTTCGACCAGCAGATTTTCAGCCTTCAGGCGACGCTTCAGCAGTCCGAAGGCGATTCTCGGCAGTATGCGGAAAGACTTGCGCTGGCGAACAATGTGGAATCGATGCGGAGCCAGCTGCAGCAGATGCAAGTCGGCAGCCGGCTAGACTCGCTGGCCGCCGCCGATAACCGCCTCGCTATGGCCGGCCAGCTCGCAGATGCGGAAGCGAGTGCGCGGAAGGCGGTGAGCGATATCGCATCGATCCAGGCGCAGCGCCAGGCCTTCATCAAGCAATGGTTTTCGGGGTTGGCTCAGCAACTGCAACAGGCCGAGATCAGTCTTGCGCCCGCGCGGCAGGCCCTTACCAAGGATCGCGAAATCCACCAGCTTGTCATGCTGCGCGCACCGGCGGACGCGGTCGTGCTGAACATCGCGAGCGTCTCCGTCGGTTCGGTTTTGTCACCGGGTCAGCAATTCCTGAGCTTGACGCCATCGGGAACGTCGCTGGATGCTGCGATCGATCTGAACGGCCAGAATTCCGGTTACATCAACGTCGGGGACCGGGTGGACGTGAAACTCACGACGCTCCCCTACATGATGTACGGCGACTTACTGGGCAAGGTCGAGACGATCAGCTCGAACTCGTTCGGTCCTGAGCAGATGCAGAGCGGAACCGTCTCCGACATTTCCGGCAGCGGGCCGCCGTCCGGCCTGTTCTATCGCATTCACATCAAGATCCTTCAGAACAAGCTCCACAATCTGCCAAGTGGCTTTGTCCTTCTTCCTGGCATGCCCCTCGAGGCTGACGTGAAAATCGGCAAACGGACGATAGCGGCTTATCTGATGAAACGCGTTCTGCCGGCCTTCGCGACCGGAATGCGCGAGCCTAACTGATGGAACTGATTTTGAGGATCGCACGCGTCTGCGGAGCGTCCGGTCCGAGGTTCACCATCTGAACCGATACCGCTACGTTTTGTTCCTGCGCGCCTTCTCGATGGAAAGTTCGTCGCCACTTGCGGATGAAGTGGCGACGAACGTCAGATCCAGCACATCGGGAACCGCCCGCGATCGCGGGTTTGAGGCGCGATGAAGCTCTTGCGGGCGCTGCCGCTCTCGCTCAGATTGGCCGGATAACGAGGACGAATACTTTGGTTTTCGGGTGGCTGAATTTCGGCGGGGCGGCGGGGCTTCTGAAGAAGGGCGAGGCCGCTCTGGATGCCGGCGATCTGGATGCCGGCTTCAAGCTGGTGGCTCGTGCTGCTCAGGCCCGGCTGCCGGCCGCCGAATACCGGGTCGGGCTTTGTTACCTTCAGGGAAAAGGCGTGCCGCCGAGCCGGTCGGAAGGTCGACGGTGGCTCGAGTTGTCCGCGAGCCAAGGCTTTGCCGAGGCTCAGGCTGCGTTGGCAACCCTGCTGGTCACCGGCCATGTGGAAGAGGCCTTGCCAGGCGGGCGGCAGGCGCTGTTCACGGATCACGTGCCGGCCCAGCCGGATTTCATCGCCGCCGAGGGCTGGGCTCGTCGCGCCGCCGATGGCGGATCGGCAGACGGCCAGGCGCTTCTCGGGTACATCCTGAGCGTCGGACCCGAGGCCATCCGCAACCTGGAGCAGGGCGAAGCCTGGTATCGTAAGGCTGCAAAGAGTGGCAGCGCCCAGGGAAAGCTGGGCCTCGGCCTTGCCATACTTCGGCGAGCAGGACGAGAGACAGTGGTCCAGGCCGAGGGCCTGAAGGAAATCGCGGAAGCGGCTGAACAGGGTCTGCCGATGGCGCAATATCTCCACGGCGTACTGCTCGAGCATGGCGTGGGCGTCGAGAAGGACATGATCCACGCGGCCAAGCTCTATGCGAAGGCGGCGGCAACCGGGCTGCGCTCGGCCATGGCCCGCCTTGGGCTTGCTCTGGTGGAAGGCCGCGGCGTGAAGCCCGATCCGGTGACGGGCGAATCCTGGCTCCGGCGCGCGGCTCTTGCCGGAGATATCGAAGCCGCCGCCATGGTCGGCGACATTTACGCCAAGGGCGGGTCATTGCCGCCCAATTTCGCCGAAGCGGCGGTTTGGTTTCAGCGCGCCGCCGAAGGCGGGCATACGATGGCCGCGCGCGCCCTCGGCATGCTCTACCTCACCGGCGCGGGCGTCGCGCGGAATGCCGACGAGGCCGCGGTCTGGTTCGAGCGTGCGGCGAGCGCCGGTCATTCGCGCTCCCAGGTCGATCTCGCGAACCTCGTGCTGCAGGGAAGTGTCCGGGACGCCGATCCCGACCGGATGCGCTCCTGGTTCGAGCAGGCCGCCGAGAGCGGCGATCTGATCGCGGCGTTCAATTTCAGCGTCTGCCTGTCGCGCGGATTTGGCGTCGAGCGCGACCCCGAGCGGGCCGCCTTCTGGATGCACCGCGCAGCGGACGGCATCGTCAACGCGCAGTTCCACTACGGGCGCATGCTGCTCGATGGAACCGGCGTGCCGGCGGACGCCGCCGCCGCCCGGATCTGGTTCGCCAAGGCAGGGGATGCCGGGATGGCAGACTCGCTGGTGGCTCTGGCCGAGATGATGGTGAACGGCCGCGGCGGCCCGCGCGACCACTTCGAGGCTGCGCGTTGCTTCGCTCGCGCGGCCGAACTGGGACACGGCGGGGCCATGTTCGGCCTTGGGGCGCTCTACGGCGGCGGCCACGACGTCCCGATGGACCGGGTCGCGGCCTTCCACTGGTTCCGCAAGGCGGCAGAGCTCAGCCATCCCCAGGCACAGCTCATGCTGGGACGCTACCTTCGCCTCGGCCTCGCCGGCCCGCCGGACCTCGAGGAGGCACGGGTCTGGTTCAAGCGCGCCCTCGACAGCGGCATCAGTGAGGCAGCGACGGAGCTCGCCAATCTCAATGCCCAGCAATCCGCTCACACGCGGCCCGAACCTGTCGAGCTCACGGATAACCTGCGCGTGCAGACGGTCGCGAAAAGCGAAACGGGTCCGCAACTCATCCACTATTGAGCGATGTCCGGCACTGAGGGGTCGAAGCCGTCTGTCCGCTTCGATTGGCTGCTCGGCGACAACCGGTCGCGGCCGCGACCCGAAACGCTCGATCTCGCCGTCGATGCCTGGGAGCGGGGACAGGCTGCCCTCTCGTCGGGCGATCTCGCTTCGGCCCGGCACTGGGCCGAGCGCGCGGCGCGGCTCGGACCGGAGGACACCCAGGTCCGTTTCCTGCTCGGCATCGTGCTCCTGCGTCAGCAGGACCACGCCGCCTTCGCGGCCTTCCAACGCCTCGTCGCCGACTCCGACACCCTTCCGGCCCATCGTGGCCTTGTCGCCGCGGCGGCACTCATGGGCGACCATGCGGTTCTCGCGCGGGCGATGGGAAATCTTCTGGCGAAATTCGCGCCACCGACGGACGGCGAGTTCCCGAGCCTCGCCGCGCGTGCGGCCGCGGCGGCGGGCCTTCCCGGCTGGTGCGGCGCAGACGCGGCGGGCCGTATCACCCTCTCCGCGACCGACCGGACGAGCTTCGCGCTTGATGGCCGGACGATCCCTGCCCGCCGTCGCGCCGACGGACGCTGGAGCCTGCCCGCATCATGGACCGGCGCCGCGCGGCTATCGGTGACGGTCGATGGCCATCATCTTCTCGGCAGCCCGATGGACCTCGCCCGCAGGCGGCAGGTCGAGGGCTTTGTCGAGGCCGACGGTGGCGGCCTGCGCGGCTGGGCCTGGTGCCCGGCCGATCCCGAGGCCTCGGTCCGGCTCATATTGGGCTCAGCCGCTGGGCGGCTTCCACCGCTCGCCATTGAGACGGCGGAGCCGGCGCAGTTTCCGAACCTGGACGGGCTCATGGCGCCCAAAGCTTTCCATGTGCCGGCCGAGACCTTGCAGGACCGGCTTGGCCTCGTGCATGTCCGTGATCAATCGGGACGCGATCTGATTGGAAGCCCGCTCGATCCCGGGCTCTGGACCGGATCCGCGGTCGCCGCCGCGCGCCTGATGAGCCAGGGGAAGGCCGTTCCTGCGATCGTGCCGATATGGGCCGACACGCCGCCACCCACACGCCGAGCCGCAGCGCGCCGTCCTCGCCAGGGGCCGGCCGTGGTCGTTCCCGTCTATCGTGGCCTCGAGACGACCATGCTCTGTCTCGCCCGCGTGCTGGAAACGGTGCCGAACCGCACGCCGGTGATTGTGGTCGATGACGCCGGGCCCGAACCGGAGCTTTCGGCGGCTCTCGACGAGTTGGCCCGCAAGCGGCGGATCCGGCTGGTCCGCAACGCGCGCAATCTCGGCTTCCCGGCCAGCGCCAACGCCGGGCTCGTGGCGGCAGGATCGCGCGATGTGGTGCTGCTCAACAGCGACACCGTGGTGCCTCACGGCTGGCTGGAGCGGCTGCGCGATGCGGCCTGGTCGGCGCCCGACATCGGCACCGTCACGCCGCTCTCCAACGACGCGACCATCCTGAGCTATCCCCGCGTCGACAGCGTGCAGAAGCCTCCCCCGGAGGCGATGCTCGACCGGGTGGACCGGTTGGCCGCGAAGGCGAACGGCACCAGCGTCGTCGACATCCCGACCAGCGTCGGCTTCTGCATGTATATCCGTGCCGATTGCCTCGCGGAGACCGGCCTGTTCCGGGAGGACATCTTCGCCCAGGGCTACGGCGAGGAGAACGACTTCTGTCTGCGCGCCCGCCATCTCGGCTGGCGCCACGTCGCGGCGACCGGGGTTTTCGTCGGCCACATCGGCGGACAATCCTTCCGGGCGGCTCGCGCCCACTTGCTCCGCCGTAACCTGACGCTCCTGGAGCGGCTGCATCCGGGCTACCACGACCTCATCGCGCGCCATGTCGCGGCGGACCCCCTCGCGGAGGCGCGCCGGCGCCTCGACCTCGCCCGCTGGCGCTCGTTGCGCGTCGCACGGTCGAGACCGGGAAGCGGCTCGGTCATCCTGATCACGCATGATGAAGGCGGTGGCGTGGAACGCCAGATCCGGGTCCGCGCCCGGGCGCTTTCGGCGCAAGGCCTGCGCCCCATCATCCTGAGGCCGGCCTCCGACGGCGGCTGTCTCGTCGAACCGGCCGGAGAGGACACCGATATCTGGCGGAGCGACTTCCCCAACCTGCGCTACCCCATCCCCGAGCAACTGCCGGAGCTGGTTGCGTTGCTGCGGCGCGAACGGCCTGAGCATGTCGAACTGCATCATCAGCTTGGTCATCACCACGCCCTGCTCTCTCTGGCTGATTTGCTGGACGTGCCGATGGACATATTTGTTCACGATTATGCAACAATTTGCCCGCGTGTGACTTTGGTGACCACCTCGGACCGCTATTGCGGAGAACCCGAGGCTGTGCAGTGCGAAGCCTGCGTCGCCGACCTCGGGAGCCGCCTGCGCGAGGAAATCTCGGTCGCTGGCCTGCGCCGGCGAACGGCGTCCGATATGGCCGCCGCGCGGCTGGTGGTCTTCCCCACTGGCGACACCGAGAAGCGGTTGCGCCGCTACGTTCCCAGTCTGCGCGGCGCGGTGATCCCGTGGGAGGCGGATGCCCCCGACCTTGGTTCCGCCGGCCCCACAGGTTCCGGAACCAAGCTCGGGCGGCAACCGGCCAACGGGGCGAGGCGGCGGCGCGTGGCGATCATCGGCGCGATCGGCACGGAAAAGGGCTATGACGTGATCCTGGACTGCGCGCGGGATGCGGCGCGGCGTGACCTCCCGCTCGAATTCGTCGTCATCGGCTATACCCATGACGACATGCGGTTGATCGACACCGGGCGCGCCCGGATCACCTATCGTTTCTTGCCCGACAGAGCGGTTGCGGAGATCACGGCGCAGAGTGCCGATATCGCCTTCATCCCCTCGATCTGGCCGGAAACATGGTGTTTTGCACTCAGCGATGCCTGGGCGGCCGGACTGAAGGCGGCGGTGTTCGACATCGGCGCACAGGCAGAACGTGTGCGCGCGACTAACAATGGCTGGGTTTTGCCATTGGCGCTCCCTCCGTTAGCGATTAACAACACACTTATTGCTTTGGCAGAGACACAATCTTAAAGAAATTTGTCATAATGCGGTGTAGATAATCCATGCACCTATAAGTCGATCATCCGGTGCGATTCGATTTTTTGCTGATGGCTAACGAAATACGCTTGGCCGGTCTGAAGAGACCAATATTGTGAGGCGCTGCATGTCCCAGTCCGAACGGCAAACACAAGCCAGAACTTCCGACACCCGGGTTCAGGAGCTGAGGGCATCGGCTCATCTGATGACGTTGGAGACGGGTACCTTCTGCCTGGTCAACGGCTCGGTGAAGGCAGCCGGAGACACGATCTCCGGCGTGCGCGTTTCGGTGACGGACCCGGGCAACCCCGACGTGACGATCGTGAGCTTCCGGCCGGATGGCTGGCTGAGCGGCGATGGCGACTCTGCCCTCATCCGTGTTGTGTCGGGCCCGGCGCAGATTCTTGTCACGATCTACCAGCCAGCCGGGGGCGGCGCCGAGAGCGCTCCGAAGCTGCGCGTCCTGCGGTTGTCCGAGCCGGCGCTTGCGGAAGGCGCCACGGCCCCCGCGCCGCCGGCGACCGGAACGCGCCGCCCGGTGATGGTGCTGACGGAACCCCATGACATCATCGCCCACATCCAGCGGACGGGAGACGCCGGACGCGCCTTCGGAGAATGGGTGGGCACCCCAGGCAGCAAGATGGCGATCGAGGGATTCAGCTTGACGGCGCCCAAAGATCTTGAACCCGGCGACCTCACCTACCAGGCGGTTCTGGGGCGCGGCTGGATGTCGCCCTGGTCCGAATCCGGCCAGTTCTGCGGCAGCCGGGGCATGGCCCTGCCGATCCTCGGCCTCAGGGTGAAGCTCAGCGGCGCAGCGGACAAGCTCTACGACCTTCGCTACAGCGCGACGTTCCTCGATGGCACGAAGCTCGAAAACCTCACCAGCGAGGACGCCTGTGAAACCTCCACGCTTGCAGCTCTTGAAGCCATGCGCATCGAACTCAAGCCGAGAACGGCCAACCGATCGCCGGCTGCCGTGAAGGAGGAGACTGCCAAAGCCGTTGCGCCGGCCAAGGCCAAAGCGGCGGCTGCCGTCAAACCCCTGCAGAAAGTTGCCACGTCATCGAAACCCGTGCGCCGGTAGCGCAGGATTGCGGATAAGCCCTGGAGCGCGCTCAGCGTCTCAGGGCGCTGTAGGGGGCGAGCGTTCGAGCATGGCAAATTTGTCGTAGTGGCGTCTGGATCGTGATATCCCCGCTCGAAACCGGTTGGGTTTTGGATAGGACAAGCTTAGTTGCGCTTTCTTTTCGTCCACCAGAATTTCCCCGGTCAGTATGTCCATATCGTCCAGCATCTCACCCGAGGCTTGCACGACGTGGTGTTCCTCAGCGAGCCCAACAGCAACTACGTGGCCGACGTCCGGAAGATCGCCTATGTCTCCCAGCGAGCGTCGGATGAGCGCATTCACGAACATGCCCGTGAGTTTGAAATCGCCGTACGCCGGGCCGAGGCAGCGGCCACGGCCGCCCGGCAGATCAAGGCGCTCGGCTTCACGCCGGATATCATCATCGGGCACCACGGCTGGGGCGAAATGCTCAACATGCAGGATGTCTTTCCTGACACGCCGCTGCTCGGCTACTTCGAGTTTTTCTACAATCTCGTTGGGCAGGACGTGGGTTTCGACCCGGAATTCCCGTTCGCGGACCACCGCCTGCCAATGGTCAGGGCGAAGAACGCCGTCAACCTGACGGCGCTCTCCCTGCCCGGCGCCCACGGACAAACTCCGACGGAATGGCAGCTCAACACCTATCCGGCCTGGGCGCGGGACCGCATCGCGCTGTTGCGGGAGGGCGTCGATCTTACAGTGTGCAGCCCCGCCCCGCCACGCGCCAGCCGCCACCTTACCCTGCCCGACGGCTTCAGGCTGGAGCCGAAGCACAAGCTCGTCACATACATAGCCCGCAACCTCGAGCCCTATCGCGGCTTCCATGTCTTCATGCGCTCCCTCCCTGCGCTTCAAAGGGCGCGGCCCGACCTGCATGTCAGCATCGTCGGCAGCGATCTGCCCGGCTACGGCGCGCTTCCAGCCGACGGATCGAGCTGGCGTGAGACCATCCTCCGCGAAGTAAAGGGCGGGCTCGATCTGGAGCGGGTCCATTTCCTCGGCCAGGTTCCCTATGAAACGCACATCGATCTGCTGCGGCGATCGGACGCGCATGTCTATTTCACCTACCCCTTCGTCGCCTCCTGGTCCTTGCGCGAAGCGATGGCCGTCGGCGCGCCCATCATCGGCAGCGACACCCTGCCGGTGCGTGAGTTCATCACCCACGAGAAAACCGGCCTGCTGACGCCGTTCCTGGAGCCGGACCGGCTTGCGGACAGCGTTCTGCGCCTTCTGGAGGACGCAAAGCTCGGCCGCGCTCTGCGCACGAATGCACGCACCTTCGCCGAGGCGCATCTCGACCGCGAGGCGTATCTCGCCGGCTATGCGGCGCTCATCGAGCGGTTGACCGGTCAAACACTCAAGCCAAGGCAGAGCCCGAAGCCAAAACACGGTCTCAAGACTGTGCAAATCCTGAACCCGGCGAAGGCTGCGCTTCCTGTCGGAGCCAGGGCAAACAGCGGCTGACCTGCGGTCTCGCCACTTCAAACCCCGGGGAGTAGGTCCGGATGACCCAAGCCGATGCTCCTCCGGCAATGCCGGTGATCGAAGCGCCCGCGGGCATCCGCTTCGATTTCAACGAAGGCGCCCGCGTCTTCGTGCCGGCGCGCACCACGGGGGTCTGGCGCGTGCGCCTCTCGGATACGGGCACCGGGAATACTCTCTACGACGAGACGATCGCGCGCGGCATGGTGGCAAGCGCGAAGAAGTGGTTCTTTCGCTGCCGGATCGAGGTGTTCGACGGCGAGACGCGCCTGGTCGATCACACCTACGATGCGCGCGGGCGCGATGTGCTGGTTCGCTTTCATATCGGCACCCTCGGCGACCTCATCGCCTGGTTCCCCTATGCGGCGGCCTTCGCGGAGCAGCACGGTTGCCGCCTCACCTGTTGCATGTCCGCGCTGATCATTCCGCTGTTCCGGGACAGCTATCCGCAGATTCGCTTCGTGACGCCCCCGGAGGCCGACGACCGGCCGTATTACGCGACCTACAAGATGATGATGTTCTTCGGCGACCGCGACCGGCTGTGGAACACCTGCGAAGGCCGCACCCTCAGCCTGCAGGAGAACGCCGCCTATCTGCTCGGCATCCCGCCCGGTGAGCGGCGCCCCATGCTGAGCTTGCCCGACGAGAGCAGGCCGATCCCGGAGCCCTATGTCTGCATCGCGACCCAAGCCACGGGTCAGGCCAAGTATTGGAACAACCCGGACGGCTGGGACCAGACGGTCGCCTTCCTCAAGGGGCTCGGGCTCAGGGTCATCTGCATCGACCAGAAACCGGTGACCAGCGTAGGCAATATCCGCAACACCATGCCGCGTGGAGCCGAGGACGAGACCGGCGACCGGCCTCTCGTCGAGCGCGCCCGCTGGCTGCGGCACGCGACGTTGTTTGTCGGCCTCTCTTCCGGCTTGTCCTGGCTCGCCTGGGCGGCGGGCGCTCCGGTGGTGATGATCTCCGGCTTCACCCACCCGACGAACGAGTTCGCGACGCCGTATCGCGTCATCAACTGGCACACCTGCAACAGCTGCTGGAACGATGACACCGCACCGTTCGACGCTGCCGACCGCAAGGACTTCCTCTGGTGCCCTCGCCACAAGGACACGCCGCGCATGTTCGAATGCAGCCGGCTGATCACCGCGCATCAGGTCATCGGCACCATCAGGCGAGTGCCCGCGGTCGCTGCCCTGGTGGCGGCGCGCTCCGTCATGGCCTGAGCTGTGGGGTCGTCGCCCGCAGGAAGCGTGTGGTGAGCAGCGCCGCCGCGACGGTCAGCCCGCCCATGAGCCCCATCCAGATACCCGGAACGCCAAGCCCGCGCCCGAAGGCGAGCCAGGCCCCCAGCGGCACGCCGAGCAGCCAGTAGGCGAGCATCGCCAGCAGCATCGGCACCCGCGTATCCGGCAATCCGCGGAGACTGCCCATTGCGACCACCTGCGCGCCGTCGGCGAACTGAAAGAAGGCCGCCAGCGTGAGCAGCGAGGCACTCAGTGCGATAACCGCGGGCGCATGGGTGAAGAGCCCGGCGATGGTGTTCGGCAAGAAGAGCATCAGCGCGCAGCTGACGCATTCGCAGGCGGCCATGACCGCGAAACCAGCCAGCCCGGCGTGGCGGACTGCCACCGGGTCTCCCTGCCCCACCGCGCGCCCGACCCGCACCGTCACTGCCTGGGATAGGCCGAGCGGCACCATGAACGACACGGCGGTGGCCATCAGCGCGATCTGGTGCGCGGCGACCGCGACGGTTCCGAAACGGCCCGCCATGAGCGTCGCCACCGAGAACATGCAAACTTCGAGCACGATGGTGACCGCGATCGGAGCGCCGACCCGCAGCAGGCGCCCGAGCACCCGCCAGTCGGGCGACCAGGCGCTTCGGCGCCAGGCAGTAGCCGGATAGCGGCCGGACAACCGGACCCAGCCAAAATAGACTGCCGCCTGCAACCAGAAAACGAACGCAATGGCCAGGCCGGCGCCCTGTGCGCCTCGTCCGGGGAGCACGCCGAAAAGCGGAAGGTGAGCGCCGTCGATGAGCACGTAGGCCGTCGGGACCAGCCCCACGAGCCCGAGTGCACCGCAGATCATGGTGGGCCGGGTCATCGACAGACCTTCCGACAGGCCACGACAGGCCGCGAGCAACCCGAGCGCCGGCATCGACCAGGCCGCTGCGTGGAGGAAGCTCGCGACGCCGGGAAGCACGGCGGGCGGCAGATGCGTGGCGCGCGCGAAGGCGAGCCCGCCAAGGGCCAGCAGCAGCCCACCGACGATGCCCGCCGTAAAGCCGAGCATCAGGCCCTGGGCGAGGAGATGCCCTGCCTCATGGCCCCGATCCGCGCCGTCGAGGGCTGAGACCGCCGGTTGCAGCGACATCATGAGCCCGAGGACGGCCATGAAGACGACGATCCAGAGGCTGCTGCCAAGAGCGACAGCCGCCAGCACGTCGGCGCTTAGATGGCCTGCGAAGATCGAGATGATGACATCGGTGCCGATCCCGAAGAGCTGCCCGAGCATCAGCGGGAGAGCGAGCGGGACGAGCACCCTGATCTCGCGCAGAAAGGCGCGTGAGGCCAAGGCAGGCAGGATCTGAGCCGTCATGATGCCTGTGCTTTACCCTAACCGCTCGTGGCGCCGAAATCATGCGGGGACATGCGGCAGCCGGCGGGTGGGATGCCGGGAAAGCGCGTCCAGGTCTGGGTCTCCCCAAGCGACGGGATGAGAAAATAGCCCCTCAGCTTGAGAATGCCCGGAGCGGTCAATGACAGGCGGGCGTCGTAGGTGTGGCCATTGTCGGGGTTGGTGATCCGGCCCACCCAGGCGTTGGACCTCGGCCGCAGGTTGACGATGAAGACGTAGTCGCATTCGCTTTGGCGGTTCCAGGTCTTTGGCGTCGGATCGGCCGGATGGTCGAGTTCCAACCCGACCAGGGCGCCGCAAAGCGTCCGCCAGCCGCAGGAGTAGATCTGGACGACACCCTGGTTGCGTTCGGTGGTCCAGTATCCGATCAGGCTGGGTGCCGAGGGCTGGTCCGCTCGAGCAGGGACGGACGCATGGTGCAAAGCCGCAAGCAGAATGAGCACGGTCGCCAAGCCTGTTCCGGGCCGCTTCGTCCGCTGCGCATCCAACGCGTCAAGCCTTCCCAAAACGGCGGCTCCCTCATGACGAGCCACCCCCGATCAACATTCATAGCACGCTCGATTCCGCGTCGGCATGCGCCATGCCGGATTGATTTGGGTGGAGCGGCAGGACGGTTTAAGCCTCGCCCGCCCGATGCCCATCAGGAGCCTGCGATGCACGCCTTCCGCCTTGCCTTTCCAGTCGCGGCCGCACTCGTTTCGGCGGCTACATGTTCGGTGCCGAGGGTCGCATACGCGCAAACTCCGGTCCTCTCGCCGCTTCTGGGAGCTTGGGGCTCGGATAGCAGTTGCACCGCTGACGTCGTCGTTTTCCGGGCCGATGGAACCGTCATCGATACCGGGGCAGTCGCCGGGACGCCACGCACCACCTATGGCACGGCCACCTCCAGCTCGGGCGGGGAAGCGATCACCTTCACCCAGGGCGGCAAAACCGGCCAGTTCGCCCTCGCTGTTTCGGATCAGGCCGTGTCATGGTCGAACGGCGCATCGATCGTGCTGAAGGAGCGCTGTGCCGATCAGGCTCAGTTCGCGAGCGATCTCGGACCGGCTCCAGCGCCGGTCTCGCTCTTTGATCAGATCCGGGCGCTCGCCGCCGAGCCGCTCCACTTCAATGGGATTGTCATCAGGGTGACCGGCGTCGAGGGACGCACGGCGCTTACACCGGCGGCGACCGGGCCGGCGTACAGCGAGGTGATTGCAACGCCCAATCCCGCAGCGGTCGGCTCGGGTGCTGCCTTGCTCTACCGGATATTCCCGACGGAGGCAGCGGCCGCCGCCCACGTGACGCTCGCGGCGGATGCGCGGACGAGCTTCATCTACGAGCACCGCGGCGCGGGGTTCTTCTCGACCGCATCGGCGGCTGACGAGGGCAACACCCCGACGGCGAAGCCGGTCACGATCGACTGCCTGCGCTTTCATCCGAAGGGCAAGGACCGGGTGGAGATCGCCTGCTTCGCGCAGATGCCTGGCTCGCGATTGGTGGCCGGCGCGCGGCAGAGCTTCCCACTGCCAGCAGGAACCAAGGCGAACGAGATGGGCTCGAAGGACGACCTGAGCGAAACCCTCGATCTCACCAGCCTCGCAATCGATACATTGCGCGGGTTCCTGGCGGCCAACCCGGCCGATTAGTCAACGCGGCGTTGCGTGATGCCCCGACATCTCCTCGCCCGCCGAGCGCGGCAGGCGCAGCGCCAGCCAGGCCGCCGGCAGCATGACCGCGGCCACGATCAGGAAAGCCGCTGAGAAATCCGGCAGGCCCGGATGCGTGCGGCCCGCGAGCACTCCGAAGACCGCGAGCGCCGCCGCACCCAACGTGACGCCCATCGTCAACGAAAGCTGCTGCAAGGTGCTGTAGAGGCTGGTCGCCTGGCTCATCCGCGGCGGCGGGATGTCGGCATAGGCGATGGTGTTGTAGGCGGTGAACTGCAGGCTCCGGAAGACGCCGCCGACCAGCAGCACGAGATAGATCAGCGCGATTGGCCAGTCCGGCCGGAACGCCGCCGTCAGCGCGATGATCGCCGTCGAGATGGCGGCGTTCACCGACAGCACGGCCCGGAAACCAAAGCGCCGCAACAGCGGCTTGGCGATCGGTTTGACGGTAATTGCCCCGGCAGCGCTGACGAAGGTGATGAGGCCGCTTCGCAGCGGGCTCAGCCCGAAGCCGAGCTGCAGCATCAGCGGCAAGAGGAAGGGCATCGCGCCGATGCCGATGCGGAACATGGAGCCCGCGACGACCGAAGTGGCGAACGTTGGGATTTGCAGCAGCGTGATGTCGAGCAAGGGGAACTTGGAGCGCCGGGCATGGATCACGTAGCCCCCGGCGGCGAGAGCGCCCACCACCGTCAGGGCGATAGCAGCCGATGGCGGCAGAGCGCCGCGCCCGAAGGACGATAGGCCCATGATGAGCCCGGCCATGCCGATCCCCGCCAGGACCTGCCCCAGGATGTCGAAATGGGTGGCTTCGACGCCCTCGTCCGGCCGGATGAACAGCGTCACCAGGATGACGCCGACAACCCCGATCGGGATGTTGATGTCGAAGATCCAATGCCAGGAGAGCGAGGTGACCAGGAAGCCGCCGACCGGCGGCCCGATGACGGGGCCGAGCAGCGCCGGCATGGTGAGCCACGACATCGCCGCCACCAGATCGGCCTTGCCGACGCGCCGCAGAAGCAGCAGCCGCCCCACCGGCACCATCATGGCGCCACCCATGCCCTGCAGGATGCGCGCGCCCACCAGCATCGGGAGGCTCTGCGAGACGCCGCAGAGGATCGAGGCGGCCGTGAAGACGATGATTGCGGCGCGAAACACGTTTTTGGCGCCGTAACGGTCCGCGACCCAGCCGCTGGCCGGGATGAAGGCGGCGAGGCTCACCAAATACGAGGTGATGACGATATTCATCGTCACCGGCGAGACGTTGAAGGCCCGCGCCATCGACGGCAACGCGGTGGTGACGACCGTCGAGTCCAGGTTCTGCATAAAGAGCGCGCTGGCGACGATCAGCGCCGTCGTCCGCATCTCCTTGGGCAGCGCCTTTCGTGGGCGCTTGGCAGACAGTGGATCGGGGCCCTGCCCCGGAAGAAACCGGTGCAGGGCGTCCGGCAACCCTCAGGCCTCGATCTCGCTGCCGTCCTGGCTCCAGCGGGTGTGGAAGCTCCCCTCCTTGTCCAACCGGCGATAGGTGTGGGCGCCGAAATAGTCGCGCAGACCCTGCAGCAGGTTGGCGGGGCCACGTGCGCGGCGCAGGCCGTCGTAATAGGCGAGCGACGAGGAGAAGGCAGGCACGGCCACGCCGTTCTCGACCGCCAGCACGATCACCCGGCGCCAGGCGGCTTCCGCCTTTACCACTGCGTCGCGGAAATAGTCGTCGAGCAGCAGGTTGGAGAGCTTGGGGTCGCGCTCGTAAGCCTCGCGGATGCGGTTGAGGAAGCGCGCCCGGATGATGCAGCCGCCGCGCCAGATGGTGGAGATTTCGCCCAGATGCAGGCCCCAGCCAAAGGTCTCGGAGGCGACCGTCATCTGCTCGAAGCCCTGCGCGTAGGCGATGATCTTCGAGGCGTAGAGCGCATCCCGGATCGCGTTGATCTCCTCCGGCGTCGGCGTGCGGGTGGCGACCGCCGGATGCGGCAGCGCCTTCTCGGCTTGCGCCCGCATGCCGCGGCGGCCGGAGAGCGCGCGGGCAAACACGGCCTCGGTGATCGCGGTCACCGGCACGCCCATTTCGAGTGCATTTTGTGCGGTCCAGCGTCCGGTGCCCTTCTGCTCGGCCTCATCGACGATGGCGTCGACCAGGGGCTTGCCGGTGCCGTCCGTCTTGCGCAGCACGGCCGCCGTGATCTCGATGAGGTAGCTGTCGAGGTCGCCCGCCTTCCACTCGGTGAAGATGTCGGCCATCGCGGCAGCGTCGAGGCCGTACAGCGTCTTCATGAGGTCGTAGGCCTCGGTGATGAGCTGCATGTCGGCATACTCGATGCCGTTATGGACCATCTTCACGTAGTGCCCAGCGCCCTCGGTCCCGATGTAGGTGCAGCAGGGCGTGCCGTCGACCGACACCGCCATCTTCGTCACCATCGGCGCGATGCGGTCGTAGGCCGAGCGCTCGCCGCCCGGCATCATGCTCGGGCCTTCCAACGCACCCTCCTCGCCGCCCGAGATGCCCATGCCGATGAAGCGGATGTTCGCTTCCTTGCAGCGCTTGAAGCGGCGGGCGGTGTCGGTGAAGAGCGAGTTGCCGCCGTCGATGATGATGTCGTCGGCCTCCAGGTGCGGAACGAGATCCTCGATCATGTCGTCCACCGGCTGGCCGGCCTTCACCATGATGATGATGGCGCGCGGCTTGGCGAGAGCGTCGACAAACTCCTCGATGGTCTTGGTGGGGTGGAAGCGGCCTTCGGAGCCATGCTCGGCCATCAGCTTGTCGGTGCGCTCATGGTTGCGGTTGAACAGCGCCACCCCGAAGCCTTTGCGGGCCGCGTTGCGGGCGAGGTTCGCCCCCATCACCGCCAGTCCCAGAACCCCGATATCGGCGGCTCCGCTCTGTCCCTTGGCTTGCACCTGAGACTGCGCTTGGTCGTTCATTGCTGTTTCCTTCCTGCGTTCTGGTCCAGAGACGGATCGGCGCGACCCTACTGCCCCACGGTTAATTCGCCAGTGGGGAGGTCGCATAACCCGCCAGCAAAGCAGCGGGGTCGCGGTAGATGGCAACGCAGCCGGCATCCCTAAGCACATCCTCGGGGAAGCCGCCGCACAGCATCCCGATCGTGCCCATGCCAGCCTTGCTGGCCGCCTCGGCGTCGTAATGCGTGTCGCCGACCACCACCACCTGATCGGGCGGCAGGCCGAGCCGCTCCAGGGCGGCGGTGAAGATGTCGGGATGCGGCTTCGACCTCTCGGCGTCGTCGGAACTCGTCTCCTCATCCACGAGATCGGCGATGCCGGCGATCTTCTTATACACCTGCAGTTCGTCGCCCTTGGCGGAGGAGGCGAGCGCGATCCGCTGTCCCTGCGCGCGGATATGGCGGAACAGCTCCGGCACATCCGGGAAGGCGCGGACCTTCGGCAGATACTCGCGCTTGAAGAGATCGGCGCGCCAGGCGGCCATCTCCTCGCCATGTTCCTTGGCCGCGGCTTCGCCGACCAGATGCGGCACCAGCTGGTCCCCGCCCTTGCCGATCTGAAAGCGCGCCTCGTCCTTGGAAATGTCGAAGCCGAAATGCTTGAACGTGCGCGCCCAGCTTTCGGCGTGGAAATCGACCGAGTCGACGAGCGTGCCGTCGATGTCGAAGATGATGGCCTGGGGCATCGGTGCTGTCGCCTTGTGCGGATCGGGCTCGGGGGATTTGAACTTGCTAATGTGGCGCGACCGGCTCAGCTTTGAACCCGCAATCGCAAAAAGGGGGAACGGCATGTCCGCGCTTCAGAATGAAGAGTGCGTGCCTTGCCATGGTGGCGTCCCGCCGCTGAAGCCGAGCGAGATCGAAGGTCTGCTGCCCGAGGTGCCTGGCTGGAGCCTCGCCGCCGACCCGTCGCATATCGTCCGGCGCTGGACCTTGCCTGACTTCCAGACGGCGCTCGATTTCGTTCTCGACGTAGGCGAGGTGGCCGAGGATGCGGGCCATCACCCGGACATCTCCTTCGGCTGGGGGTATGTCGAGGTTTCGCTCCACACCCACGCCATCAAAGGCTTACAACGCGCCGATTTCGTCCTGGCGGCGAAGATCGACGCCCTTCCCGCCGCGCAGCTGGAGAACGCCGCATGAAAGCCACCTGGAACGGCGAGATCATCGCCGAAAGCGACGACATCGTCACTGTCGAGGGGAACGCTTATTTTCCCGTTTCGGCGCTTCGGAAGGACGTAGTCGTTCCCAGCTCCCACACCAGCGTCTGCCCCTGGAAGGGAACGGCGCAGTACTACTCGCTGGAGGTCGGCGGGAAGATGAACCGGGACGCTGCCTGGTACTACCCGGAGCCGAAGGAGGCCGCGGCGGAAATCCGCGACCGGGTCGCCTTCTGGAAAGGCGTCACGGTAACCGCCTAGCATGAGCGCTGCCGCGACACGGCGGCCCCCGGTGGAGGTCCGCGACCTGAAGGCGCTGTCCGCGCGCTCCGATCGGCGAGGACTACTTCACCTGGGTGGGCACCTCGCCGCCATCGGCTGCGTGATGGCGCTGGTCCTGGCAGTTCGCGACAGCGGGGCTGTCTGGCCGGCGATGGCTGTGCTGGGCGTGCTCGAGGTCGCGCTCTTCACCCCGCTCCATGAGAGCACGCATCGCACGCCGTTCCGGTCGCTGTGGCTGAACCGCGCCGTGGGCTGGCTGGCAGGTTTCGTGCTCATTTTGCCGCCCGAGGGGTTCCGCCTGTTCCACCTGGCGCATCATCGCCACACTCAGGACCCGGAGCACGACCCGGAGCTGATCGGCGCGAAGCCGCTCACCCGGCGACGCTATGTCTGGCGGCTCACGGGGCTGCCCTACTGGGGGAGCCAGATCCGCGGCCTCGTCAAGACGGCCGCCGGCCATGCGGACGCGCCATGGGTTCCAGCCGCTTCCCGCCAGACCGTGGTGCGGGAGGCGCGCATCTATCTGGCAATCTACGTTGCCGTCATCGCACTGGCGCTGGCCTTCCGGTCGGTCCTTCCGTTGGTGCTTTGGATGGTGCCGGTGCTGCTTGGCCAGCCCGTTCTGCGGGGCGTCCTGATGGCGGAGCATACGGGCTGCCCCGAAAACGACGACCGCATGGCGAACACGCGGACCACGCTTGCCGGCCGCGTCTTCGGCCTGCTGTTCTGGAACGCCAACCTGCACATCGAGCATCATTATGCGCCGGGCGTGCCGTTCCACGCGCTGCCTCGGCTACATTCCCTTCTCGGGCCGCATCTGAAGTCGCTCGACAGCAGCTACCCGTCGGCGCATCGCGCGATCCTGGGCTCCCTGCCTGAGTGACAAGGTTTTGGTTCTTTTTTCAGAAAGAACCGTCGGCCTCTTGCTTCGCCTCGGCCACGATCCGGATCATCGCGGCGAACCCCTCCGGCGTCCACGCGGCGCGCCCGATGAAGAGGCCGTCGACATTCTCCAGCGCGATCAGTTCCGCGCCATTGGCCGGCGACACCGAGCCGCCATAGATGATGCGGGTCGCAGTCGCGGCCGGTTCGCCCCAGCAGTCCGCAAGCGTCTCCCGCAGGCCGGCGTGCCGCTCCGCCACGTAGGACGGCGGCGCCGCCTCCGCGACACCGATCGCCCAGCGCGGCTCGTAGGCCAGAACCACACGCGGGAGCATCCCGGCGGTCACACTGGCCAGAGCCGTCGTCACCTGCTCGCGGAGGACGCTGTCGGACTGGCCCATGCGCCGGTCCTCGGCGCTCTCGCCCAGGCAAAGGATAGGTTCCAGGCCCCCCTGGAGGGCCGCATCGACCTTCAACCGCACCAGATCGTAGGTTTCCCCAAAATGCTGCAGCCGTTCGGAATGGGCGAGTTCGACGAAGCGGCACCCGATTTCGGCCAGCATCGGGGCGGAGATTTCGCCGGTCCAGGCGCCGGAGGCATCCCAGTGCATCGTCTGGCCGCCGATCGCCACCGGCGAGCCTGCGAACTCCCGCGCCGCCGTGGACAAGGAGACGAACGGCGGCAGCACAAAGATGTCGAGCCCGTCGGCAGGGTCCTCGCGGAGCAACGCCAGCAACCGGCGGGCGTACGCCTCCGTCGCGGCGATGCCGTGGTTCATTTTCCATCCGGTGCCGACCAGTGGTTTACGCATGGAGACCTCTCCGCCGTCTGTTCAAGGATGCACGACCGGAGCGACTGCCAGTGATCGCCGTCATCGGAGCCGGGCCTGCTGGGCTGATGGCCGCCGAAGTTCTTGCAGTGGCTGGCCGAAGCGTGACCGTCTTCGACCACATGCCCTCGTCCGGGCGCAAGCTGCTGATGGCGGGGCGCGGCGGCCTCAACCTCACCCATTCCGAGCCGCTGGAGGCTTTTCTCGCGCGATACGGCGCGAGCGCGGCGCGATTGGAGCCGGCAATCGGCGCCTTTCCGCCCGAGGCGTTGCGAGCCTGGGCGGAAGGGCTGGGCCAGAGCCTGTTCGTGGGCACCAGCGGGCGGGTCTTCCCGCGCACGATGAAGGCTTCGCCGTTGCTGCGCGGCTGGCTGCTCCGGCTGAACGGCCTCGGTGTCCGCTTCGCGTTCCGCCATCGCTGGCAGGGCTTTGGCGCGGAGACGCACACGCTGCTGTTCGAAGGTGCGGCGCCGATAGAGGCCGAGGGCGTCGTGCTGGCCTTGGGCGGCGCGTCGTGGCCGCGTCTCGGCAGCGACGGCGGCTGGGCGTCGCTGCTGGCGGAGCGCGGCGTGGACGTCGCCCCCTTCGTGCCGGCCAACTGCGGCTTCACCATCGCCTGGACGGACATGTTCCGGGAGCGCTTTGCCGGCACCCCGCTGAAGTCCGTGGCTCTGCGATGGCACGGCCGCGTCTCGCGCGGCGACATAATGGTCACCGCCTATGGCATGGAGGGAGGCGCGGTTTACGCATTGAGCAGCGTCCTCCGCGACGAGATCATGTCCCATGGCGAGGCGATGGTGACGCTCGACCTGCGCCCGGACCTCCCTGAGGCGGCCTTGGCCGAGAAGCTGCGTGCCTTGCGGCCCCGGGACAGCCTGTCCAGCGGCCTGCGCCGGACCCTGTCTCTGGCGCCCGTCGGGATCAACGTCCTCCGGGAGACCGGCTCGCCGCCGCCGCACGACCCCGCAGCGCTCGCTGCCCTGATAAAGTCGGTCCCGCTGCGGCTGACCGGATTTGAAGGCCTCGGCCGCGCCATCTCATCCGCTGGCGGCGTCACCTGGGATGAGGTCGATGACCGCTTCATGCTCCGCCGTCTGCCGGGCGTCTTCGTGGCGGGCGAAATGCTCGACTGGGATGCGCCGACAGGCGGCTACCTGCTGCAGGCCTGCATGGCGACCGGTGTGGCCGCCGGTCATGGTATGGTCGACTGGCTTGAGAAACGCTGAAGGGATACGAGTCGGCATGACGGTTGCGATCGAGATGGGGCGGACGACTGCGGGTGCCCCAGCCACTCTCGACCTCGAGGAGCTGCTGGCGACCCGACTGCTCGTGCAAGGCAATTCCGGCTCGGGCAAGTCACACCTCCTCCGCCGCCTGCTGGAGCAGAGCGCACCCTGGGTGCAGCAGGCGGTCATCGACCCCGAAGGCGACTTCGTCACGCTCGGCGAGCGCTTCGGCCATCTCGTGATCGATGCCGAGGCGCAGTCGGAGCACGGGCTGCAACTTGCCGGAGAGCGCGCCCGCATCCACCGCGTCTCGACCGTTCTCAACCTGGAAGGGCTGGATGCCGAGGCGCAGATGCGCCACGCCGCCGCCTTCCTCGGCGGGCTGTTCGAGGTTGGGCGCGACCATTGGTACCCTATGCTGGTGGTGGTGGACGAGGCGCAGCTTTTTGCCCCTGCGGTCGCGGGCGAGGTTTCCGACGAGGCGCGCAAGCTTTCGCTGGGGGCGATGACCAACCTGATGTGCCGGGGCCGCAAGCGGGGTCTGGCCGGCGTCATCGCGACGCAGCGGCTCGCCAAGCTCGCCAAGAACGTGGCCGCCGAGGCGTCCAACTTTTTGATGGGCCGGACCTTCCTCGACATCGACATGGCGCGCGCCGCCGACCTGCTCGGCATGGAGCGGCGGCAGGCGGAAGCGTTCCGGGACCTCGAACGCGGCCATTTCATCGCCCTGGGGCCGGCGCTATCGCGGCGGCCGCTCGGCCTGACCATCGGCGGCACGGAGACGGAGGCGCGAAACCCGACGCCCCGCCTGATGCCGATGCCGGGCGCGGCGCTGGAGGATGCGCGGGCCGTCATTCTCGCCGCGGCGCCGCCCGAGGCCCAACGCCCGGTCCGCCGCCCGCCCGCACCACCTTCGCCCGATCTGCTCAGCCAGCTCATGGCAGCGAAACCTGTCGCCGAACTCCGGCCCGAGACCGCCGCGGAGCCGCAGAGCCCGGCGTTGCTGGCCGAGCGCCGCGCCCGGCTGGACGGCATTCTGCAGGAGATCCTGGCCGATCCGGAGGCCGGCTTCCGGGCCATCGGCGTGCTCTACCAGGACTTTCTCGTCCGTTGCCGGATCGGCGGCCTTGGAGCCTCGGCGCCCGATCTTCAGGCGTTTCGGCGCATGCTGACCCACGCGCGGGCCGGCGTCGGCGCGGAGGCGTCCGAGGATGCGTCGTGGCAGGAGGTCGCGGCGCGGGGTGCGGCGCTGCCGGAGGATATGCAGGGCATCTTCCTGATGCTCGCGCGCGCGGCGCGAGACGGCCGGCCCTGCCCCAGCGACGGCATACTTGCCCGCGCCTACGGCACGCGCTCGCTCGGCCGGGCGCGCCGGCTGCTCGCCTACATGGAGGAGCAGGGCCTCATCGTGTGCCAGACTGACGGCGCGGGCCGCCGCATCGTGACCCTCGTGGAACTCGCCTGGGCGACGGCGCCCGGCCACCCCGGCGCGGACGAGGCTCTGGCGAGCTGACGACGTCCGCCCTAAAGGGGAAGACGGATCGTGGCCCGCAAGCCGCCGAGCGGGCTTTCCGACAGTACGATGTCGCCGCCATGGGCGCGCACGATGTCCCGCGCGATCGTCAAACCAAGCCCCGAGCCGCCAGGGTGCGCCCCGCTCTCGAACGGGCGGAACACACTCTCCATCCGGTTCCGCGGAATGCCGGGCCCATCGTCATCGACCGTCACCTCGACCGTCTGCTCGCCGCGGAAACCGATGCCGACCGCCACATGCGCCGCATGGCGGCGGGCATTGTCGACGAGGTTGG
Source organism: Acidisoma sp. (assembly GCF_965199065.1). NCBI lineage: Bacteria > Pseudomonadati > Pseudomonadota > Alphaproteobacteria > Acetobacterales > Acidocellaceae > Acidisoma > Acidisoma sp. Next base: position 329,434 of record NZ_CBDAQN010000003.1, read on the forward strand.
TGATCGCCCGCCGCATCGCATCCGCCCGCAGCGGCAGCACGAGATCCGGCGCGCCGTGCAGCGTGATCATGGCGCCTGAGCGCCGGGCGGCAGCCACCACCTCCTCGAGCGTCGCGGAGAGGTTGGTCAGCACCGTCTTCTCCTCGCCCTCGCCGCGCGCGAAGGCCAGGTAGCCGCCGATCATCCGCTCCATCTCCTCGACATCCGCCGTCATGTCGGCGACGTCGGGCGCGAGTTCCGGCGTCTGCGGCAGCATCGCCAGCGTCAGCCGCAGGCGGGTCAGCGGCGTGCGAAGGTCGTGCGAGACCCCCGCCAGCATGTCCGTGCGTTGCGACAGGAATCGCAGGATGCGCTCCTGCATGCGGTTGAAGGCGATGGCGGCACGCCGAACCTCGCGCGCGCCCTCGGGCTTGATCGGCCCCCGGTCGCGCCCCATGCCGAAGCCTTCGGCCGCGCGCGCCAGCCGGTGGATGCCTCGCACCTGGATCCGCAGAAAGAGGCTCGCAACCACGATCAGCAGGATCGACGTGCCGCCGACCCAACTCGCGAAGATATAGAGCGACCCTGCCCAGACACGCTTGCGCGGGATGTCGACGTTCACGACGCCGTTGTGCAGCTGGATGCTCACCAGCACGTAGTCGGGGCTGGCCAGCCAATTCATCGTGAAGGGCAGGCTCACATGCTCGCGCAGAGCCTTGGCGAGATCGTCGTCCATAGGTCCGAGGAGGTTGACCTCCCTGATCGGCACCAGCCTCGCGCCGGGGTTGAAGGTCATCCGCAGATCGAACTGCTGCCGCACCTCGTCGATGATCTGCCACTGCATGGATGCGTCGGGGCTGCGGTCGATCTGATCGAGGCTGAAGGCAATCTCGCCGCCGATGCTGTAGGCGAAGCGGCGCGAGATGATGCCGAGATGGCTGCCGTAGAAAACCTGGAGCATCACCGCCTCCAGCAACAGCACCGGCAGCAGGATGATGAGCAGGCTGCGGGCGAACAGCCCACGCGGCAGGAACTTCCGCAGGGCGCGCTCGGGCCCGCCGGTGATCCTCCGGCGGATCGGCGCCATCCGTTCGCGTGCGCTCATATCCCCGGCTTGAGCACGTAACCCCGCCCGCGCACCGTGTGGAGAAAGCGCGGCTCCCGGCTGTCCCGCTCGATCTTGCGCCTCAGGCGCGTCACCTGCACGTCGATCGCGCGCTCGCCCGGCTCTTCCATCCCGAGAGCCTCGGCGATCTCCTCCCGCGACAGGATCTCGTTCGGCTTGCGGGCCAGCGCCGTCAGCAATGCGACCTCGCCGCCCGTCAGCCGGATGGGGCCGCCGGCATTGCGCAGTTCGCCGCGCGCGGGGTCGAATTCCGCCTCGCCCAGCCGCACTGGGCCGATATCGACCGGCGCGGTCACCAGCACGTTGCCCATCCGGCGCAGCAATGCGCGTGCCCGCAGCACAAGCTCGTATGGGTCGAAGGGCTTGCCGAGATAATCGTCCGCGCCCGCCTCGAAGCCGGCGATCCGATCCTCCGGCGCGCCCCGGGCGGTCAGCAGCAGCACCGGCAGGTCGGCGTCGCCGTTGCGCCGCAGATCGTCGACGAAGTCGAGCCCCGTCTCGCCTGGCATGGTCACGTCCAGGATCATGAGGTCGGGCCTCACCGAACGCAGGCAGGCCCGCGCATCGGCCGCATCCGCCGCCGCCGTTACCCGGAACCCGTGGTCGCTGAGATAGCGCACCAGCAGCCGGCGCAGCCGCTCGTCATCGTCCACGACCAGGATATGCGCGTTGACGGTCGTGTCGACAGGGCCCGCTGCGCTCATGATGGTCACGCCGACCGGGCACGCGGCTCCCGCGCCGCCGCTTCCATCGCCGTGAGATGCGACTGCCCCGCCTCATCCGTCAGCGCCCGCAGGACCCGGCGAAACCCTTCGACCGCCGGTCCGCCAGCCTCGCGATAGGCGCGCAGCAGCACGTCCCGCTGCCGCTCGAACAGCCGGCGTTCCAGCGCGACGCCTTTCGGCGCAAGGCTGAGCAGACGCTGGCGGCGGTCTGCCCGCCCAGGCGCCGTGATCACGTAGCCCTCCTCCACCAGCGTCGTCAGTACGCGCGACAGGCTCTGCTTGGTAATGCCGAGGATCCCCAGAAGGTCGCTGACGGTTATGCCCGGCAACCGTCCGATGAAGTGCAGCGCCCGGTGATGAGCGCGGCCAAGCTCCAGACCCTCAAGCACTTCATCGGCCGCGTGAGTGAAATCCCGGTAGGCGAAGAATAGCATATCCTGAGCGAGCCGGATCTCCTCTTCGCGCAGAAAGAGCAGGCCAGAGCCCGCGCTGGAGGGAGACGGCGTGCTAGGGGGCATAGCTGACATACCTGCATATTAAGGCAGCTTCATTGACTTAACAAGCAAGCGGGGCATAGGCTGAGGCCATCCCACGCAACATTATTTCGGAAACAACCCCTATGGCGCTTGTTCCTTTCGATGACCGTGACGGCATGATCTGGTGGAACGGCCAGCTCCGGCCCTGGCGGGACGCCAAGCTGCACGTCCTGAGCCACGGGCTTCATTACGGCAGCGCCGTTTTCGAGGGCGAACGCGCCTACAGTGGCAACATCTTCAAGCTGCGTGAGCATAGCGAGCGGCTGAAGCGCTCTGCCGAACTGCTCGGGTACACGGTTCCTTGGTCGCTCGAGGCGATCGACGAGGCCTGCCGTTCCACCCTCGCCGCCAACAACCTGACCGACGCCTACGTGCGGCCGATCGCATGGCGCGGCTCGGAGCAGCTGGCCGTGTCGGCCAAGCTGACCTCGATCAACCTCGCGGTGGCCGTCTGGGCCTGGCCCAATCTGTTCGGGGCGAACCGCATGCAGGGCGTCCGGCTAGGCCACGCTACATGGAAGCGTCCGCATCCCGAGACGGCGCCGACCGCCTCGAAGGCCGCGGGGCTTTACATGATCGGGACGATGTCGAAGCATCAGGCCGAGGATCAGGGGTTCGACGACGCACTGATGCTCGACTGGCGCGGCCATGTTTCCGAGGCGACCGGCGCCAACATCTTTTTCGTCATCGACGGGGAACTGCATACGCCGACGCCCGATTGTTTCCTGGACGGCATTACCCGCCGGACCGTGATGGCCCTCGCCCGCCGCCACCAGATCAAGGTGGTGGAGCGCACGATCATGCCGGATGAGATGGCTGGCGCCAGCGAAGTGTTCCTTGCGGGCACCGCGGCCGAGGTTACGCCGGTGCGGCAGATCGGCGAACTGCACTTCACGCCCGGACCGATCACCGAACGGCTTTTGCACGAATACGAAGCGCTCGTTCAGATGCCGCCGGATAAAGTTTCGGCGATGGCGGCGTGAATACAAGGAAAGGGCGCCCAACAGCGGCGCCCCTCCCGTTATCGATATAGCATAGCGTTGTCAGATCAAGCCTTCACTCGGCGGTTGCGCTCTCGGCAGCACTGGTAAGAGCTTCCCCAAGCGCCTGAATCTTGCTGGCGTTCTTGCTTTCGGTCTTCTTGCTGATGGTGACCGTCTCTTTGCCGAGCTTCACCACGAGCTTGCGGATAGCCTCGCCATCAAGCTCCTTCGCGTGAAGGTGCTTTTTCAAGTTCTCCAGGTCTTTGACGATCGTCTTTGCACCTGGGTCTTCGACCTTCTCGAGCGTCGCTTCCCAGCCTTCGATATTCTTGACGGCGGCGCTGATGCTCATGCTCTTCACGCCCTCCTTGATATGCTTAATCGTCGCGTCGAACTGCGGCATACTCTGTTCCTCTCCGTTTCGAAATCCGCTTGCGCTTGAGGCCTCATCACCCGGCCCGGCAACCGATAGCTCGTGCGCGGCCAGTTGGTTTGCAAGGGCGCGAGATGGACGCTCGCAACTTCGAGAATTGATGAACCGAGCACAAAAACGACAGCGGATCGACGGACCTTAGCCGCTCGTGCATCGTCAATATTGCACCTTGTCCTCTTTCGCCTGGTATTTTTTCCAGACCTCCACCGCCTCTGCCCGCATGATCTGCTTGATCGCGATGGCGCGCTCACCCGCCGGTTTGCGGATCTCGTCATAGATCATGCTGTCGTCGAAATTGCCGTAATGCAGCGCGTCCTCGACCTGAGAGGCATAGAACACAGTGGCGATGCCCGCCCAATAACAGGCCGCCATACACATCGGGCAAGGTTCCGCACTGGTATAGAGAACGGCCGCGTGAAGCTTGAAACTGCCCTGAGCCCTGCAGGCGCTCCGGATCGCCGCAATCTCCGCGTGCCACGTCGGGTCGTTCTCGGCCACCACGCGATTGGCACCCTCGCCGATGATCACGCCGTTTTGGACGATGACGCAGCCAAAGGCGCCGCCCGCCCCCTCGCTGATCGACGTAGCCTCAGACAAGGCTATGGCACGCGTCATGAACCGCCGGTCATCGTCTATCATGCCGTCCCCGTTCTCGCTAGCTCGACGGCATCATGACCGCAGGAACGGGCTCTGGATGCAAGGGCCGGCGCTACTCGCCTGGCGGACGCTCGCGTGCGGTCGCGGGCACCCCGGCTGTAGGCGTTCCTTGCGGCTGAACTGCCGCCGGCCCACGCATCCGGTCCCAGAACCGGCGACGCCCTTTCCCGACCTGACTGCCGTGCCTGAACGCGTAGACCTTGGTGAATTCGGCACCCAGCAGGAAAATCTGCGCCGAGTAATAGACCCAGAGAAGCAGCACCACCAAGGCGCTGGCCGCGCCATACGAGGAGGCAACGCGGCTGCTGCCGACGTAAATCGCGATCGCCGTCTTGCCCACGGTGTAGAGCAGCGCCGTGAATATCGAGCCGATCAGCACGTCCCGCCATTCCAGCTTTTTGTCGGGCAGGACCTTGTACACCGTCCCGAACAGGATCGTCGTCAGCGCAAAAGACAGCGCGAGGTTGACGTATCGCAGCATCGAGCTCGCGCCCGGTACGACCTGATCGACCCGGTGCCACGCGGCCGTCAAAGCCGCGCTGATCGCCAGGGACACAAGCAGCAGGAAGCCCATCGTCGCCACGAGCCCGAGACTTTGGGCGCGAGCCTTGATCAGGCGCGTGACAGTCCCGTGCGGGGATTCCTCCGCCTTCCAGATGATGTTGAGAGAACTCTGCAACTCGCCGAATACGCCGCTCGCGGTCAGGAGCAGCATGACGACGGAGAAGACGGTGGCGATAATGCCGGATCGTTTGTTGGCAGCGCTCTGGATCATGGACTGCACAAGACCGGCGGCATCCGACCCGACCATGCCCTGCAGTTTCTTGAAGATCACACCTCGGGCAGCATCGTCGCCGAAGACGAAGCCCGCGATGGCGATGACCACCACGAGGATCGGAGCCAGCGAGAAGATGGTAAAGTAGGCGATCGCCGCACCGCGGCTGAGGCAGTTGTCCTCCATGAAGCCGTTGAAGGTGTCCTTGGCCATCTGCCAGGCCGCGAAGTTCCTGATCCTGTCCAAGGCTGGAAATGCCATGGGCCTCAACCCTCCCAAAGCAACCTCCGGTCCTGTGGGCTAGGCTGGTCGGACGAATTGCAAGCTTCAGCTCGTGACGCGTCGCACCGAGATGAGGCGGATCACTAAAGGATCAAGACTAGCAGGGACGTGATGGCGCAGACCAACCATCATGTCCCCGCCGTCTCTCTCGCCCGTCAGCTGTCGGAGGCGTGGCGCGATGGCCGCGGCAGGATGTAGCGCACGCGGACAACATGCGGCTGCGGTGCGACGGTGACCGGTGCCGCCGGCACCGGCACAGCAGCAGGCAACGCATTGGCCGGTGCCCCGAGGCTTGGCGGCGCGTTGCCGCAGTCACCCGAAGTATGAGACACAACCTGCGGTGCCTGACCGTTGCCCGTCGCGGTGATCTCGACGCTTTGGAAGCAGGCGCCACCGGGCGGAAGCTGGCCGAACGCTGTCGGCACCATCGCCCCTGGCCGACCCATTGAGCCCGCGGTCATCGCATCCATGGCGTTCATCATTGCCGCCGCCTGCTGATCCATCTCCGCCGAAATCTGGGCAAGCGCCGCAAACGGGTCAGTTGCATCGACGGGCGCGGCCGGCAGAAGGTTTACCTGAGGCGCTCCGTCGCCCGAATATTCGATCTCTTCGATGCCGCCGCCGGGCAGTTGCACGGCCATCGTCTTCACATCAGGAGTTCCGGCAACGGCAAAGCCCGCGTATCCGGCGACAGCGACGGAAGCCAGGCCAGCCAACAAAAGAGGCTTCATAGCTTTCATAAGGGTCTCCGCTGAAATTGACGCTGTATCGAGATAAGGAGTCCCGGTTTTCGGATGAAATACGGATTTCGTAAAAATCTGTTCACTTTGCGTCAGCAGGACAGGTCGGGGATCGCCTTCGTCAGGTTGGGGAAGGTCAGCCCCAACTCCCTCAAGGCCGAGCTGTCGTCCGAATAGCGACGGCGCGTCGTCATGGTGCCCGTCGGATAGAAGATCATCCGCCGGCGATTGAGGTGATAGAGCGAGACCCTGTAGCGATGCGGCGCCACGTGCGGCTCGTTGCCCCAGATGAAGTTCCACACGGCGAGGCCATAGCCCCGCCTTGGGCTGAGTTGGCCGACATAAATTCCGCCCTCCGCCAGAGTATCGATCGTCTTGGGCGTCCATAGGCTGAGCTTGCCACGCTCGGACCCGAAGACGATCGCCTCGTAGGCGCAATCGGAACCGCCGGTGGCCGCCGCCACGGCAAGAACGGCGCGTGACGTAGGGTCGGGGCCTGGCAGAAGCGCGTAATGCACCGTCGGGTTCAGGGTGCCATCGGCGCCCTGCGAGATGCGGAAATACTCCGACTGCGTGCCGCCCACGGTGGCGTTGAGCAATACCCGGCCCCGGGCATTGGCCAGAACCACGGCAGGCAGAGAGCCCACGGCCTTGATCGTGCGGATGGTCACCATCCCGATGCCTGGAAACTCGGCCTGCCCGTGCTCCGCCTGCGCCGCAACCGTGCCCAAGCAAAGAGCCGCCACCAGGCTGGCCATGATCGCACCGCGCCGGAACCGAACCATTATCGTAGTGTCCCTCAATGCCGTGTTGACGTGTCAGCCCAGGATCATGGTGCCGACACCGCCCTCCGTGAAGAGTTCCAGCAGGCAGGCATGTTCGACTCGGCCATCCAGGATGGTCGCACCTTTCACGCCGCCGCGCACGGCCTCGACGCAGTTCTCCACCTTGGGGATCATTCCGCCCGTGATCATGCCGCTGGCGATGCCGGCCTCGACCTGGGCCACCGTGAGTTCGGGGATGAGTTCCTTGTTCTCGTCCAGCACGCCCGGCACATCCGTGAGCATGAGCAGGCGATGCGCCTGCAAGGCCGCGGCGATGGCGCTCGCCGCCGTGTCGGCGTTGATATTGTAGGTCTCGCCGTCATCGCCGATGCCGACCGGGGCAATCACCGGTATGAGCCCCGCGCCGGTCAGCGCGTGAATGACCCGGATGTCGATCTGCGCCGGCTCGCCGACATAGCCGAGGTCGAGCGCCCGCTCGATATGGCTGTCGGGGTCGCGCGACAGCCGGGTCAGCTTGCGCGCCCGGATGAGGCCGCCATCCTTGCCGCAGATGCCCACGGCCAGCGCGCCCGCCTGGGTGATGAGCGAGGCGACGTGCTTATTGACCGAGCCCGCGAGCACCATCTCCACCACCTCGACCATCTCGGCATTGGTGACGCGCAGGCCGTCGACGAAGGTCGACTGGATCTTCAGCCGGTTGAGCATGGTGTTGATCTGCGGGCCGCCGCCATGCACCACCACGGGGTTGATGCCGACCTGCTTCAGCGCCGCGATGTCCCGCCCGAACCCGGCTGCGAGCTTTTCGTCGCCCATCGCGTGGCCGCCGTACTTCACGACGATCGTCGCGCCGGCGTAGCGCCGGAGATAGGGCAATGCGCGCGAGACGGTGGATGCCTGCTCGGCCGCTAGCCGGTAGCGTTCAGACGCAAAGCTCATCCACTCATCCTTCCGTCAATTGTAGAGGTTCACCATCCGTCGGAGAGAGCCGCGAAAGCCGCTCTTGCCTCGGGGATGCCGGAGCCTGAGCGCGCGCTCGTCACCAGCACCTCGGGGAAGCCCGCCGCATGTTTGCGCGCGAGTGCGGAGACCGCCGCCACCTTGCGCGCGAGACCGGGAGGCTTCAGCCCGTCGGCCTTCGTCACCACGATCTGAAAGGTGACCGCCGCCTTGTCCAGCAGGTCCATCACCGCTTCGTCGGATTCCTTGATTTCGACCCGCGCGTCCAGCAGCAGCGCGACCCGCCGTAGATTGGGCCGCCCGCGCAGGTAATCGAACATGAGCCCCTGCCAGTCTTCCTTCACCTTCTTCTCGGCCTGGGCATAGCCGTAGCCCGGCATGTCGACGAGCGTGAGACGCCCGCCAAGATCGAAGAAGTTGAGCTGGCGCGTGCGTCCGGGCGTGTTGGAGGCGCGGGCGAGCGTGTTCTGCCCGGTCAGCGCGTTGATGAGCGAGGACTTGCCGACGTTGGACCGACCGGCGAAAGCGATCTCGATCCCCGCCGGCGGCGGCAGCTGATCCAGCCGCTGGGCGGCGAAGAAGAAGCGGCAGGGCGATGCGAAGAGGACGCGCGCCGCCTCGATCGTCTCGTCGGTCGGCGGCTCCACGTCGAGGTGGAGGCCATCCGGCGTGTCGTCCCCCCGAGCCGCCACTGGCGCTGGCCTCAGGCGCCCTTGCGGGCGGTCCTCAGCATGCGCGACGGCCGCTCCAGCCGTGTGCGGCGCATGATGAACCACTGCTGCGCGCACGAGAGCAGGTTGTTCCAGCTCCAGTAGATGACGAGGCCGGCCGGGAAACGCGCGAGCATGAAGGTGAACATGATCGGCATCAGCTGGAACAGGCGAGCCTGGGTCGGGTCAGGCGGCGGCGGGTTCAGCCGCTGCTGCAGGACCATCGTGCAGCCCATGATGAGCGGCCAGAGCCCGAGGTGCAGGAACGGGGCGATCGCCGTCGGGTCCCAGTGGACCAGCCCGAAGAGGGTGAAGACGTTGGTGGGGTCGGTCGCCGAAAGGTCGTGGATCCAGCCGAAGAAGGGCGCGTGCCGCATCTCGATGGTGACGAAGATCACCTTGTAGAGGCAGAAGAACACCGGGATCTGGATGACCATGGGCAGGCAGCCCGATGCCGGGTTGACCTTCTCGGCCCGGTAGAGCGCCATGATCTCGCTCTGCTGCTTGGCCGGGTCGTCCTTGAAGCGTTCCCGCACCTCCTGCATCTTCGGCGCGAGCAGCTTCATCTTGCTCATCGACTTGTAGGATTTGTTGGCGAGCGGGAAGAACAGCAGCTTCACGGCCAGCGTGAAGACCATGATCGCCAGGCCGAAGTTGCCGAGCACCCGATAGAGGTAGTCGATCGCGAAGAAGATCGGCTTGGTCAGGAAGTAGAAGATGCCGAAGTCGACGGCCTTGTCGAAGCTCGGGATGCCGTATTCGCTCTCGTAATGATCGAGCAGGCGCACGACCTTGGCGCCGGTGAAGACCCGGCTGCTCGTGGTCACCGTGGCACCGGGGGCAAGGGTCTCAGGCTGGTTCGCGAGGAAGTCGGCCTGATAGCCTTGGGTGCCATTGACCGTGATCGACCGCACCTGACCGCTGACATCGTCCTTCTGATCGGGGATCAGTGCCGTCAGCCAGTATTTGTCGGTGAAGCCCAGCCAGCCGCCATCGCTCGATTCCGAGTAGCCGAGCCCGTCGGCATGAGCGCCTGTGTTCTTCACGTTCTTGTAGCCGATCTCGTGCAGCGTGCCCTGGAAGACGCCGACCGGGCCCTCATAGAGCAGGTAGTAGCCCGATGTCGGCGGCTGATAGTCGCGCCGGATGCGGGACCATGGATAAAGCGCCACGGTCTGCTTGGCGGTGCTGGCGACGGATTGGCTGACCGTGAACATGTAGTGTTCGTCAATCGCAAGCTTGATCGAGAAGTTCAGCCCCTGGCCGTTGGCCCAGGAAAGCGTCAGCGGATGGTCGGGATCGAGTGTCTGCTCGGACGCCGTCCAGAGCGTTGCGGAGTCGGGCAGCTTCACCGGCGCGCCGTCGATCGTGGCGCCAGGGGCCGCCGTCCAGCCATACTGGACGTAGTAGGGCTGCGCCTCGCTGGTCGGCTCCAGCAGCTGAACCAGCGGGGACTTCGGGTCGATCGTCTCGTGATAGTTCGTCAGCACGATGTTATCGAGCAAGGCGCCACGAAGGCTTATGGTGCCGTCCAGGCTCGGCGCCTTGATGGCGACAGTCGGCGAGTTGATGGTCGCGGCGGCGGCCACGGCTGGCGCGCTGAGCCCGGTTGTCGATCCGGGAGACGATGTCGGTGCGGGCACGGCGCTGCCGGTATTCTGAGCCGCGTTGTTTTCAGCAACGACGGGGGGCGGCGGCGGATGAGGCAGATGCGGCTGCACCAGGAACTCGAAGCCGAGCAGGATCGCGAGGGAAACCGCGATCGCAATGAAAAGGCGCTTCTGTTCCATCAGCCGACAGGGTCCCAAATTAAATGCAGAGCGTCGCCCGGCGGCGTGCCCCCGTTCTCGTAGGCATGGTCGTGGTCGCAGGGGTCACGAGGCGGCACGGGATCGTCGCCACCCGGATGCCAGGGGTTGCACCGCAGGATGCGGCGGACGGCCAGATAGCCGCCGTGAACCGCCCCATACTCCCGCACGGCCTGCAATGCATAGTCGCTGCAGCTGGGCGTGAAGCGACAGTTGGACCCCAGAACCGGACGCAAGACGAGTTGGTAGCTACGCACGAGGCCTATGAGAAGGGCGCGCAGAAATGTCGCCAGCATGTCGTTCATGTCGCCGACCCGGACTTGCCGGCGTCTGCCGGCGTGGCCGCCTGCCGGGCCTTGGCGGCGGCGCGGCGCACATCCGCCATGAGGTCGGTGAACGGGCGCGCGGCTGTCCGGTCCCGTCCGATCACCACCATGTCGAAGCCGCGATACGCCTCGGTGTCGAGGCCCAGGCGGACAGCCTCCCGCAACCGCCGCTTGGTCCGGTTGCGGACCACGGCGTTGCCGACCTTTTTCGTCACGGTGAAGCCGACGCGAAATGGTGCATCATCGGCACGCGGCATGAGTTGCATGACGAGGCCCGGCATCGGCGCCTTCGCGCCCTTGCCGGCGACCGCCAGGAACTCCGCACGTTTCTTGAGGCGCCGTTGCTTGAGGAGGGGCGGCTGGCTCATGCGCGCGTCATCGCCACATCCGCACCTTCAAGGCGAACCGTGTTTAGGCCGACAGGCGCTTCCGGCCCTTGGCGCGCCGGTTGGCGATCACCTTGCGGCCGCCGACGGTCTCCATACGGGCGCGGAAGCCATGCCGCCGCTTACGGACGATCTTGGACGGTTGATAGGTGCGCTTCACGATACTCTCCAGACTTCTCGGCCTTCGGCGGGCGTGACCCAACCAAGTCCATCGGCAATGACAGGCTATAACACAGCAGCGGACGCCCCCTTCGTCCTGAGACGGGAGCCCCGCGAGAGAGCGCGATATAGGGTTCGGGCCGCACAGGCGTCAACGCCCAAACAGACGTTGTCAGAAAGCCGCTTTGCCTCATTTATGGGATCATGGCGACCGCACACCCCTCGATGCGTTCTGAATCCGCGACGGAAGCGGCCGGCGCCGTGCTCGCCTTGCAGGGCGGGTCAGCCCACGGCGCATTCACCTGGGGCGCGTTGGACCGTTTCCTGGAGGCCGGTCTGCGGTTCGACGCCGTCTGCGGCGTTTCGGCCGGGGCGTTTCTCGCGGTGGCCATGGTCCAGGGGTTTGTGGAGAATGGCACCTCCGGCGCGCGGGCCGCGATGCGCCGGTTGTGGGACAGCATCGGCGCGGCAGGGGCGATGAGCCTCGTGCAGCGCTCTCCGCTCGAGCGATTTATCTACGGCTCCGACCTGAGCAGCAACGTCATGTGGGCGGGGCTGGAGACGACCATGCGTCTGTTCAGCCCGCACCAGCTCAATCCGCTCGGGCACAATCCCCTGCGGCCGCTGCTGGAGGACATGCTGCGCCCGCAGTTGCTGCGCACCCCGGGCGCGCCGCGGCTCTATGTAGGTGTCACGGACGTGGAGACCGGTGCCCCGGTTATATTCTCCGGCGCCGAGATCACGGTGGACGTTCTGCTGGCATCGGCATGCCTGCCGCTCATCTTTCCGGCGGTCGAGATCGGCGGCCGCGCGTATTGGGACGGCGCATACAGCGGCAACCCGCCGCTGTGGCCGCTCCTCACACCCATGCCCCGCGACCTCGTGCTGATTCGGGGTCAGCCGGAGCGCCGTCGCGGGGTGCCGAGAACCCCCGCCGAGATCATGAACCGGCTCAATGAGATCGCCTGCCACACCGTTCTGGAAACGGAGTTGAGCGCGCTTCCGGCGGGCCTGCGGCTGCTGGCGGTGGATGCCGACCCGGCGCTCGCCGATCTGCCGATCTCCAGCAAGTTCAACACGGATGCGCCGTTTCTGATGGAACTTTTCCAGGCTGGACGGCAGGCGGCCGGGCGAACCCTGGCGTCCGCCGGCAGCCGCACATGAACGGGCCGGATGCGCCCGAGGACGCCGCGGCCATGATCGCCGCGCTGCAGTCGGCATTTGGTGCGGATGTCTGGCGTCTGCGCCGCCTGGCCGAACTCGGTGTCGCGCAGGCGAAGATAAACCACGATCTCCGCAATCTCCTGACCTCGGCCATGATGCTGGCCGACCGGCTGCAGGGATCGGCCGATCCGAAAGTCAGCCGTGCGGGCTCGCTGCTGGTCGGCTCCATCGAGCGGGCGACCGCCCTCATCGCCGCTGCTCAGGCCTTCACCACCGAGGCGGCACCGCTGCTTGCACGGAGCCGGTTTCCCCTCTCGGCCCTTATCGCCGAGCTCGCCGAAGAGCTTCGTGCCGAACATGGTCACGTGACGGTCGAGAATGGGACGCCCGATCATCTTCATCTGGAGGCCGATCGGCCCGAGTTCGCGCGCGCGATAGGCCATCTGCTGCGAAGCGCGGCCAAGGCTGAGGCGCGGCGGGTGGCCGTGCATGTGGAGCACGAAGCCAGCGTCCTCGCCATCGTGCTGACCGACGACGGCCGGCCGTTCCAAAGCGCGGCCGCCACCGGCGTGTTCCGGCCCTTCTCGGGCGCGTTCCGCTACGGCAGCACCGGCTTGGGCTTTGTCATCGCCCGCGACGTGATCGAAGCCCATGGCGGCGCGATCACGGTCAGGACGAGGATGGTGCAAACTGGCGCCGAGGACGAGCAGAGCACCTGCATCGTCCTCACCTTGCCGGCCTGATCGCCCCGGTCAGGTTCAGTCTGGCGGGATAGTCCGCAGATTGGGATCGGAGTTCATCTGCATATCGCGGTTTTCGACCCCGAAGCCTACCAGGAGGGCGATGACCACGGCGACCACGCCCGCGACGCCTCCGAGCGCGTAGCTATAGTTGTGGTGATAGCGCGCGCCGATCGCCGTTTGCAGCGTGGCGTTGTAGGAGGCGAGGAAATTGCCGAGCTGGTAGACGACGCCCGGAAAGGTCCCGCGGATCGCGCCGGGCGACAGCTCGTTGAGATGGGCCGGGATGACGCCCCAGGCGCCTTGGACCATGAACTGCATGAGGAACGCGCCGAGCCCGATCAGCCAGGGGGAGTTCGAGAAGGCCCAGAGCGGGATCACCGGTAGCGACAGAAGGGCAGCCGTGACGATCGCGCGCCGCCGTCCGATCCTCTGCGAGATCGAACCGAAGGTGAGGCCGCCGAGCATCGCTCCGATATTGTAGATGATCGCGATGATGGTGATCGTGTTGTGGCTGAAGCCGTGCTGCACCTTCAGAAACGCCTTGGGATAGATGTCCTGGGTGCCGTGGCTGAAGAAGTTGAAGGCCATCATCAGGATGACGGCATAGACGGTCAAACCCGCGTGGCGGCGGAGGATGTCCATGATCGGGGGCTTCGGGGCGAGCTGGCGCGCGTGCCAGTCGGGGCTCTCGGGCACGTTCCGCCGGATATAGAGGACGAGCAGCGCGGGCAGCGCGCCCACGATGAACAGCCCGCGCCAGCCGATGTAGGGGAACAGCACGCCGTAGGCGATCGTCGCCAGCAGGTAGCCGCTGGGATAGCCGGCCTGGAGCAGGCCCGACACCCAACCGCGCCACTTCGCCGGCACAGTCTCCATCGTCAGCGATGAACCGACGCCCCATTCGCCGCCCATCGCGACGCCAAAAAGCGCGCGGAGCACCATGAAGGCCAGCAGCGTCGGCGCCAGGCCGGAGAGCAGTTCCAGAAACGAGAAGAGAAGAACGTTGATCATCATGACGGGCCGGCGGCCATAGCGGTCAGCCAGACGCCCGAAGATGAACGCGCCCACGGCGCGCATGAGCAGGGTCAGCGTGATGGCGAGGCTGGCGACTGTCAGTCCGACGCCGAAGGTCTTGGCCACATCATCGAAGACGAAGATCATGATGAAGAAATCGAAAGCGTCGAGCGTCCAGCCAAGATAGGCCGCCACCACGACGTTCCGGGCGTTCCGTATATCCGACATCTGCTCCCCGCTTCGACCGGCCGTTATGGCGTGGGCGATCCGGCGCCCATGCGTGTTTGTGTTAGCGGTATCGTGTCAGCTTTGCAGGGGCTTGCCAAGCCAACCGGCCAGGCCGCTTCCGTTATGGTTCCACAATGTTCGAGAAGAACCCCCGACGCCACGGCACCCTTACGGGTGACGGTGAATGGGGTCGATCCAGGCGACGGCCTCCGGCTTCTCCACCGGCTCGATATCGAGATTGACCACAACCGCCTCGCCGCCGCTCCGCATCAGCACGCACTCAAGCGGTTCGCCGGCGCCGGCGTTGATCTCCTGGTGCGGCACAAAGGGCGGCACGAAGATGAAGTCGCCCGGACCCGCTTCGGCGACGAACTCGAGCGCCTCGCCCCAGCGCATCCGGGCGCGCCCGCGCAGCACGTAGATCACGCTCTCCAGATCGCCGTGATGGTGCGCCCCGGTCTTGGCGTCGGGCGCGATCTTCACCGTGCCGGCCCAGATCTTCTGCGCGCCGACCCGCGCCGCGTTGATGGCGGCTGCCCGCTCCATGCCCGGCGTCTGCGCCGTGTTCGGATCGAGCTGATCGCCGCGAATGACCTGAACTCCGTCGTCGCGCCAGCGGGCGCCGGTCATGCCGCCTTCCCGACGAATGGGTTGGACCGCCGCTCCTCCCCGATGGTCGAGCGCGCGCCATGGCCGCAGATGAAAACCGTGCGGTCGTCGAGCACCATGAGCTTCTCGCGGATCACGCTGAGGAGACCCTCAGGGTCACCGTAAGGAAAGTCCGTGCGTCCCACCGATCCCCGGAACAGCACGTCGCCGAAAATGCCGAAGCCCATCTGGCGATCAAGAAAGACAACATGCCCAGGGGTATGCCCCGGACAATGCAGCACCTCGAAGCGATGGCCGGCAATGTCCACCTGATCGCCCTCCGTCAGCCAGCGATCCGGCACGAACGGCCGCGCATCGACGATGCCGTAGCCCTCGCCGGTGGTCTTAAGCCCGTCGAGCAGAAAGCGATCACGCTCGTCCGGTCCCCAGATCGCGACGGGAGCGCCCTGCCGAAGTGTCAGCTCATCCCGCAACTGCGCCGCGCCGCCGGCATGATCGATATGGCCATGGGTCAGCAGGATCTGGTCGACATGCAGCCCGACTTTGCTCACCGTCTCCAACAGACGATCGACATCTCCGCCCGGATCGATCACCGAGCCATGCTTCGTCTCATCGTCCCAGATGAAGGCGCAGTTCTGGCGGAACGGCGTGACCGGCTCGATCGCGATCTTCAGCTGGGGCACGGATCCTCCTCACAACTTTTGGTAAGTCACCACCGAACCGTCTGGCGCGGGAAAAGACAAGCCCACCCAGTTCAAGCTGTCGTCGAAAAACGTGTCGAAGTGCAGGTCGCCGCTGACATGATACCGGTTGGCGCGGATCGCGCTGCCATCCGCGAGCTTAACTCCGGCAGGACCCAGATCGGTCACCACGGGATGCATCAGCTTGCCGTCCTGCGTGTTGATCATCGGCCCGTTGAGCATCGCGTGGTTCCACTGCGAGGTCGGCAAAGCGTTGCGCGGGGCAACATAGGTGTCGGGGCGAGCCGAGCCGCGCGCCATGAACTGGCTGCCGTTGCGCCAACCCTGCGCGTAATAGTGCGAGCCGTTCTTGATCGTGGTTGCCGCGAAGCTGAGGAGCTGCCCGTCCTCCCAGCTCTCCGTCTCGTGGTGATGCAGGCGATAGACCGGGATCATCGCGAGCGTCACCCTGATCGAGACATCGACGAAAACGGTGAGCCGGCTCCCCTCCTGCTGGAAGGTGAGCGTCTCCTGGCCGATCACGCTGCCATGGCGGATGATGTTGAAGGCGAGACGGCCACCCGGCGGCACCGTCTGTGCGAAAGCCTGCCCGCGCGTCAGCAGCAGAGCAGCGCCCCCGGCCGCCATCTTGGCCGCGCCGCCCAGGATCACCCGCCGGCCCTGCGGTCGCATGGAGGGAAGGCGCCCCGTCATGCGGACGTTTCCGTCGCGGTGCCTCGATCTCTGGCGACCAGTGCCGCCCAGCCTTCTCCACCGCCGATACGCTGGCGTTTATCCATCCTCATCAGGCTTATCTCCCTCTGGACCATGCGGTCGTCAGACGCGCGAATGCAGCGCCCAGCGTCTTCGGGCGGCGCACGGAAACAGGCTCCGCTGCGTCCCGGACATGCCCCTGATAACCAATCGCGCTGCTTCCGGATGCAGCTGCCCCATCGCAAAACGGTGAGCCGCATGCCGAGGACACTGGCGACACGCCGCGCTTTTCGTGCAAGAATCCGTGCATGCGCCAGCTTTTACTTCTGCGCCACGCCAAGTCCAGTTGGGAGGACGCCAACCTCACCGACCACGACCGGCCGCTTGATGCGGAAGGTCAGTCCGCCGCGAAAGCCGTGCGGACAGCCATCGCGCGGCTCGGCCTCATGCCTCAGCTCGTCCTGGTATCGTCGGCCCGCCGCACGCGCGAAACGCTGGAGCTGCTGGAGCCGCTGGAGAGCGGGCCGTGCGTCCGACGCCTGCCCGACCTCTACCTCGCCAGCCCGCGCCAGCTTCTCGATGCGGTGGCGGAGGTGTCCGCCGACACGACGAGCATCCTGATCATCGGGCATAACCCTGGCCTGCACGACCTGGCGATGATGCTCGCGGGGGCGCATGCCATGAGCCTTGGCCACTCGGGGAGCAGACGCCTCGCCCGCAGCTTCCCGACAGCGGCTCTCGCCGAATTTTCGGTCGCCGGCGATTGGCGGAGCCTGCCGGACGGTGCGCGGCTGATCCGGTTCGTCACCCCGCATGACCTAGAGCAGGCAGCAACCTGATGTCCGACGATGTTTCCTGCGCCAATCCGGTGGTGACACTGGAGCTGGTTTGCCCGGCGGACATGGTGGGCGCGCTCGAGCGACACCCGGCGCTCAAGGCCGCGGGGCGCCGGCCGCGTCCGCGGGCGTTGCGGCAGACGTGGTACGACACCGCGGAACATGAGTGCGCTCGCCAGGATCTCGCCTTGGCCGAGATCGCCGGCGAGTGGCGCATCGGACGCGTGGGCCTTGGCTGGCCGCGGCGTCCCGGAACGGCGTTGCCTGTGCTGGCGTCTGCGATCCATCCGGCGGCGCTCGAGGAAAAGCTCGGCATCGACCTGCCCGGGCCGCTGCAGCCGGTCGCGCGCCTCACCGGCCAGATCCGGCGGTTGACCCCCGCCCATGAGGGCGTGCGCCTGGATTGCCGCATCCTCAGCGGAACCCTCGCGGCCATGACGCATCATGGTCCTGACGCGCCCGAGCGCGCCATCCTGCGCATCGAGATCGAGGGGCCGCTCGCCGCCGCCTTGGCACTCGCCCGAACCGTCGCCCGCGACCTGCCGGCGACACCCAGCCTGGTCACGCTGCCGCAGGAAGCTCTGCTGCTGGCGGGGGCCAAGCTGCGCCCGCTGCCGGCGCCGGCGCTCGACCCTGCCATGCCAACGGACGAGGCGTTGGCGATCCTGACCTCCGGGCTGGTGTCGACGTTCCTCACCCGGCTTGGGCAGATCGAAGCGCGAACCGGCGCCGAGCCTGTCCATCAGGCCCGTGTGACGCTTCGCCGCCTGCGGGCGTTGATGCTGGCCTTCCGCCCGGTGCTGCGCGACATCGAGGTAACGCTCAAGCCGCCTCTCGCCAACCTCAAGGAGGTCCTGGGGCCTGCCCGGGATTGGGACGTGTTCCTGTCCGAGACGGTGGACCCGCTTGCCCGCAGCCTGGATGCGGCCGATGCGGTGACCGATTGGCTAAAGCAGGCGGCGGTCCTGCGCCGCGATGCGGCCTACCTCGCCCTGAATGATTGGCTGAAGGGGCCCGCCTTCCGAGATCTTGCCTTGAGGCTCATCGGGCTAAGCCTGGGGCATGGCTGGCGCCTGCCGGAAGCGGCGCCCGCACTGGAAAATGTGGCCGAGCCGGATGCCGCCACGGTGGCGGCGGCGCCGACAGCTGACGAAGCGCCGAACCTGATCGGGCCATACACTCTGAAGTGCCTCGAGCACCGCTGGAAAAAGACGGCGCGGCCAACTCACGAACTGGCGGAGATGCCGCCGCCGGAACTCCACGGGTTGCGCATCAAATGCAAGAAGCTCCGCTACCAGACCGAGATGTTCCTGGATGTGGTGCCGGGGAAAAGCGGCCGACGGCTGATCAAGCGGCTTTCCCAGGCGCAGGAAACGATGGGGATGCTGAACGACGGCGCGGTCGCGACGGAACTGGTGCGTAGCCTTCGCCCCGCCGGGCAGAATGAAGCCACTGACCACGTACTGGCGGCTGAGGCCATCGGCCTCATCCGAGGCTATGGTGTAGGTCATGCCCGCGACAGTCGTGAAGCGGTGATGCAGGCCTGGCGCAAACTCGTGCGGCACGATCCGTTTTAACACCTCCGATTTTGATCCGGTCGGTTCTGACAGCGCAATCTGCCCGGCTGTTCTGATCGGATCTGCCCCGCGCGCTTACCGGTTCATGCTGCAGGCGCGAACGTTGCCACGACTGCAGGTCCAGCTTATGTCAAGGCTTCTCTGATCCGGTCCTCTTGTGGTTCGTCGCGGACCGCCGGAGCACCGGTCACACGCACAACCTGAGCATGAGGGCGGCGGAATGAGTGACACGGCCAAGGACGCGGTGACGGTTTCGCTAGGAACCTCCAACAAGACGGCGGTTCTTCCGCTGATACACGGCACCATCGGGCCGCCGGTTGCCGATATCCGCAAGCTTTACAGCGATCTGGGCATTTTCACCTTCGACCCAGGCTATGGCGGCACCGCCGCCTGCGACAGCAAGATCACCTACATCGACGGCGACGAGGGCGTGCTGCTGCATCGCGGCTACCCGATCGAACAGCTCGCGGAGCATTCGACCTTCCTCGAAGTTGCCTACCTGCTCGTCAATGGCGAGTTGCCGACGGCGGTGGAGATGGAGGATTTCCACCTCGGCGTGACGCACCACACGATGGTGCATGAGCAGCTGCGCAGCTTCTTCCAGGGCTTCCGGCGCGACGCGCACCCCATGGCGGTGCTCTGCGGCGTCGTCGGCGCGCTCTCGGCCTTTTACCACGACAGCCTGGACATCAATAACCCCGAGCACCGCCGCATCAGCGCCTTCCGCCTGATCGCGAAGCTGCCGACGATCGCCGCCTGGGCCTACAAATACTCGATCGGCCAGCCCTTCATGTACCCGCGCAACGACCTCGGCTACGCGGCCAACTTTCTCTACATGATGAACGCCGTTCCGGCCGAACCGTTTGAGGTCAATCCGATCCTGGCGCGCGCCATGGACCGCATCCTTATCCTGCACGCCGACCATGAGCAGAACGCTTCGACCAGCACGGTGCGCCTCGCCGGTTCGACGGGCGCCAACCCCTTCGCCTGCATCGCCGCCGGCATCGCCTCGCTCTGGGGTCCCGCCCACGGCGGCGCCAACGAGGCGGTGCTCAAGATGCTCGGCGAGATCGGGCACAAGGACAACATTCCGGACTTCATCGCCAAGGTGAAGGACAAGACGAGCCATATCCGGCTGATGGGCTTCGGCCACCGCGTCTACCGCAACTACGACCCTCGCGCGAAGATCATGCAGCAGACCTGCCACGAGGTTCTCAACGAGTTGGGGATCAAGAACGAGCCGCTGCTCGACCTCGCGATGGAGCTGGAGCACATCGCAACCACCGACCCTTACTTCGTCGAGCGGAAGCTGTATCCAAACGTCGATTTCTATTCGGGCATCATCCTGAAGGCGATGGGCTTCCCGACGAGCATGTTCACCGTGCTGTTCGCGGTGGCGCGCACGGTCGGCTGGATCAGCCAGTGGAAGGAGATGGTCGAGGACCCAGCGAACCGCATCGGCCGCCCGCGCCAGATCTACACGGGCGCCGCGCAGCGCGACTACTTGCCAGCGAGCGCGCGCGGGTAGCTTCGCGGATAATGCGCGGCGTCCATTCCGGCGTCGCGCATATCGCCGTGCCTGCCGAAGGCGTGGCAGTACCGAGAAGCGCTACTCAACGAGAGCTTAAGCCGCCGGAACTCCAAGTTTCGCCATGACCGCCGTCGCACGATTCGGGTAGTCCGTCGTCAGGGCGCCGACGCCCCAGCCTATCAGCCGCGCCATGTCTCCAGGGTCGTTCACAGTCCACGGGTTGACCAGGACGCCCAGAGCAGCCGCCTCGGCAACTTCGGGCTCGGTCAGCGTGGTGAAATCCGGGCCCCAGACCGTGCCGCCCTCGGCAGCAACCGCCCGTAGCACCGATCCACCGAAATCTGCCGGCGACGGGCCGTCCCACCACAGCCGCGCGCTCGCGAAAGTGTCAGCGTCCGTCAGAAAGCCGAGACTGAGGTCTGGCCGGATGCGGCGCAGATAGCGCAGGCCGCGCCAGTCGAAGGAGGTGATGCGTGCCCGCGCACCAGCGCCCGCGCGGTCCAGAACGGAGAGAACGGCGTCTGCCATCGCCTCCGGCGCCACTGTCCACTCCGGATGATCCGGGAAGGTCTTCAACTCGATCGCCAGCATCGACGGCGAACCCAAAGCGACAACGTCCTCAAGGCGAGGCATCGGCACGCGATCCATCGCCCTCTGCTCGGGAAAGGCCTCCGCCTGGGCCGAGCCCGGTCGAATGCGGCCCACATCAAATCCCGCCAGGTCGGCGTAATCGAGATCGCGGAGCCGAATCTCGGGCGACGATATCCACGATCCGTCGGGGTCGCGCGTCAGCAGCGGATCGAGAAATGGATCATGGCTGAGCACGGGAACCGCATCGGCCGTCAGAGCGACGTCCATCTCGATCGCGGTCACGCCAAGCGCCAAAGCTCCAGCAAACCCTGCCAGAGTGTTCTCTGGCCATAGGCCGCGCGCACCCCGGTGACCGTGCAGCTCAAACGGGCGCGGCATCGCGCGAAAAGATCGTCAGGCTAGTCGCAGTCGCATCCGGGCGTGGGGCCGGCATCGGCGCGGATGACGTGGTGGTCGATCCACTCGGCAACCAGACGACGCGCCTCATCCACGGAGGATTCCGGGTGGTGGATCCGATAGAGGGTCGTGCAGGCGCGGAACGACTCCAGGTCCCCGTTGCCATGAACCCTGAGCTCGCGATACGCGGTAACGACAGCGCGCTCACAACGGCGAGCGATGGTGCTGAACTCGCGCCCCATCCTGCAAAAGCTCCTGCTTGCCTCTCGCACACGACTGCCCGCGATCCGGGTTGCCATAGCGACCCTCATCCATTAGCGCCATGCGGCTGCTCATTCAAGGCAGGCAAAAGGCGCAGCTGCGGTCGCGCCTGGGCAAGGTGCGCCTTGCGGGGCTGGTCCAATCCGGTAGAGATTGAGCCTTGATCTGGATCGGAGCGACGAATGACGGCCTTATCCCGCAAACTCGCCGGACATGCGAGCGACTGGGATCGCGACGCGGCCATGACGACCGCCCGCATCCTGCTTGAGATCAAAGCCATCAACTTCCGGCCCGAGGAACCCTATACCTTCACCTCCGGCTGGAAGGCCCCGGTCTATATCGACTGCCGCAGGATCATCTACTTCCCGCAGGCGCGCACCAAAATCTCGCAGCTGGCGGTCGAGAAGATCCAGCGCCACATCGGCTATGAGTCGGTCGAGGCAATCGCCGGTGGCGAAACGGCCGGCATCCCCTACGCCGCATGGATTTCGGACCGCATGGGCCTCCCCATGTCCTACGTGCGGAAGAAACCGAAAGGCTTCGGCCGCAACGCCCTCATCGAAGGCGATGTCCCGGAGGGCCGCCAGACCCTGCTCGTCGAGGACCTGACGACCGACGGACAGTCCAAGATCCGCTTCGCGCAGTCCCTCCGCGATGCCGGCGCCATCTGCCACCACGCCTTCGTCGTCTTCTTCTACGGCGTCTTCGAGGGCAGCCTGGAGACGCTCGCCGAGAACGACATCGCGTTGCACTACCTGGCGACGTGGTGGGACGTGCTGGAGGCCTGCCGCGAGCGCCCCTACTTTTCGGAGGAGGCGATGGCGGAAGTCCACCGGTTCCTCGAGGCGCCGGCTGCATGGTCGGCGGCACGCGGCGGGGCCACGTCCAACAAGGGCAAGCCTGACGAGTGATTGCCGGGCCACCCCCGCGGCATGCGCTCGGTCGCGCATGGCTGCCGCGGTTTGACACGGCCGGAACGGATCCTTAGAAGCCCGCCATTGCCGGGAACGTGGACGATCCAAGGCCTTCCGAGGATCGCCCCGCCACCCAAAGCGCAATCGGGCGGATGCCCCTGCCTCAGTCGTTAAGACGGAGGCTGGTGGTGCCGCCCTTTCGCTGTCTCCGCACGCATCTTCGATCGTCGGGGGCCGGGATGGACTACTGGCGCAACACGAGAAGGAGCCGCGCGTGACCAAGCGCCTCGAGAGTAAGTACAAGATCAACCGCCGCCTCGGCGTAAACCTGTGGGGCCGTTCGAAGTCCCCCATTTCCAAGCGGGACTACGGTCCCGGTCAGCATGGCCAGCGCCGCAAGAAGCCGAGCGACTTCGGCGTGCAGTTGATGGCGAAGCAGAAGCTGAAGGGCTACTACGGCAACATCAGCGAGAAGCAGTTCCAGAAGTACTATCAGGAGGCTGTCCGCCGTAAGGGCGACACCAGCGAGAACCTGATCGAGCTGCTGGAGCGCCGCCTGGATACCGTGATTTACCGTATGAAACTCGCCGTCACGCCCTTCGCCGCCCGGCAGTTCGTGTCCCATGGACATCTGATGGTGAACGGCAGGCGGGTGAACATCGCGTCGTATCTCGTTGCCAACGACGACGTGATCGAGGTCCGCGACAAGTCCAAGCAATTGGCCGTGGTGCTCGATGCCTCGCAAAGCGGCGAGCGCGACATCCCGGAGTATCTCGAGGTCGATCATCGCGCGATGAAGGGCCGCTACCTCCGTGCGCCGAAGCTGGCCGATGTGCCGTTCCCGGTGCAGATGGAGCCTAACCTGGTCGTCGAGTTCTACTCGCGCTGATCAGGATCTCACGAGGTTTGAACGGAGGGCGCCGCGAGGCGCCCTTTTTCGTATGAGGTGGCGATGTCCGGTCCGCATCTCGTGACGCCGCACCTTGTTCTCAGGCGCATGACCCTGGACGACGCGCCGAGTATGCATGCGGTCCTGAGCGACCCGGACGCCATGCGTTATTGGTCCACTCTGCCCCATAGTGATCTGGCGGTAACCGAGGAATGGATCGGCCGCACAATCGCCAGCGTGGCCGCAGGTGAGGGCGATGACTTCGCGGTGCTGCTGAACGATACCGTCATCGGCAAAGCAGGCCTGTGGAGGAGCCACGAAATCGGCATCATCCTGGCACGGCAAGCCTGGGGACGAGGCTTGGCGTCGGAAGCCTTGGCAGCCGTCATAGAACGGGCATTCGGCCAAGGCGTCGACCATATCGTCGCCGACATCGACCCCAGAAACGCGGCGTCTATCCGTCTCTTTGAGAAGCTCGGGTTCCGCTATAACGGTTCCGAGAAGGACACCGTTCTACTGGGGGACCTGTGGACTGACAGTGTCTACCTCCTCCTCACGCCGGGCGGCTGGTCATCCAGAAACCAGATCCGCGGATCGACGCTTCGACCCGCTGATCACGATTAGGCGGATGGTGCAGCCCTTGGCCGTTACGGCGCCTGGTAATAGACCGGCGGCGGTGGCGGCGCGTAGTAGACCGGCGGCGGAGCCGCATAAATGACGGGCGGAGCCGCGTAATAAACCGGCGGTGGCGCGTAAACCGGGGCAGCCAGCGCACTGCCGACGGCAGCGCCAACTGCAAGGCCTAGAATGCCGCTGGCGACAGCCGCGCCTGCACCATAGCCCCCATGATAGCCGCCATAGCCACCGTAACCCCCGTGATAGCCGCCGTAGCCGCCATGGTAACCGCCATAGCCGCCGTGCCAGTTCTGGGCGTGAGCCGCTGGAGCCGTCAGAGCGATGGGTGTCGCGATGCCGGCGACCAAAGCCGCAGCCGCAAAGCCACGCAAGAAGCGGAAACGCGAGAAAATAGACATGTTTGTCTCCTTTCAACGCAGGATTTAAGGCCGAAAGGTAACCAGATGATTACCGGATCTGCCCGATGCATTGCTTACGCTGCTAGTTAGACGGTGGTTGCGTCCGTTGTAGGGCAGAGCTTGCACAAAGCCGCCGCAATGGCGCGGGTCAGCTAACCCCTCAGGTCTTCGAAGCGGCCGATTGGAACGCCGCGAACCTCCACCGGCATCATGAAAAGGCCCCCGCCCAAGGGAAACTTCCGGCGCGCCTCTTCGTCCTTGGGTAGCGCGGACGTGATGAACAGCCGGTCGCCGGCGAAAGCTGGCATGGTCGCATTGGGCACCGGCATGGCGACCTTCTCGACGAGGCGTCCGTCGGGCGCGAAGCGGTTGATCACGCTCATGCCGGAGCCGGCGGACCAATAGAAGCCCTCAACATCCAGCGCGCCTCCATCCGGGCGGCCTTCCTCGTTCGAAACATCGGCGAAGCGGCGGCGGTTGGAGATGGCGCCGGTGGCCGGGTCGAAGTCCCAGCAGTCGATCCAGGGTCCTCGCGTATCGGAGTGAAACATCGTGCGCCCGTCGGCGGTCCAGGCGAGGCCGTTGGCGTTCTTCAGCCCCTCGACCTTGACCTCCACCTCCCCCGCCGGCGTGACGCGATAGAGGTGGCCGCTTGGCGATCCATCCGATCCCTCGTTGATGGTGCCGACCCAGAAGCAGCCGTCGGGGCCGACCTTGCCGTCATTGAGCCGGTTCGTGTCCGCCTCCACAACTTGTGCGAAGGGCTCGAGCGTCTGCGTCACAGTGTCGAACATCATGAGCTTCTGCTTCTGACAGACGAGAATGCGCCCGGAGCGGCAGAGCGCGAAACTGCCGAGAACCTCCGGCAACTGCCAGGAGGTCTTCTCCTCCGTCGCGGGATGGAAGCGATGCAGGCGGCCGCCAGGGATGTCGCAGAAGTAAAGCGCTCCGGCCTGATCGTCCCAGGTCGGCGTTTCTCCGGTTCCACAGTGACAGTCCCAGACAAGTTGGGGGGATGCGCGGGTCACGGTCGCTCCTTCATGTCGGCGGCTATCAGGCCGCGGTGACCTTCGCCCGGCCGCGTTCGGCATCCGGCTCGGGCGTCGTTTGGTCCCCGCCCGTCAGCGCCTGCAGAATGGCCTGACGCAGGTTCTCGAGCTTCCGCTCGTTCTGGATCTTCAGCCCGAAGACGTCCTTCACATAGAAGACGTCGATCGCCCGCACGCCGTAGGTGCTGACATGGGCGGAGGCGATCTGCATGCCCTGGTCGGTGATCGCCGCGGTCACGTCATGCAGAAGCCCCGGGCGATCGCGGCCATTCACCTCGACCACCGTGTGCGTGTTGGATGCATGATTGTCGATGACGACGCGCGGCGGGACATGAATGGCCCGCATACGTTGTCCGAGCAACGCATCGGACAGGCTGCGGATTTCGCTCGCCATCCTCAGGCGGCCCGACAAGGCCTGCTCGATGAGGACCGAAAGCCGCGCCAGGCGCTGCGGCGACGCAAAGATGCCCCCTGCCGCATCCTGAATCCAGAAGGTATCGAGCGCCATGCCGTTGGTCATCGTGTGGATGCGAGCATCGACAATCGAAGCGCCCGCGATCGCCAACGCGCCCGCGATACGGCTGAACAGCCCGGCGTGGTCGGCGGCGTACACCGTCACCTCGGTCACCGCCCGGTTGTGCAGCACCTCATGCTGCACGCTCAGCGGCGCATTGGCGTGCCGCGCATCCCGAACCAGGCGGCCATGACGCTCATGCGTCGCCGGATCGAAGCTCAGCCAATAGGCCGGGTAGCCCAAATCGAGGAAGGCGTTGATATCCTCGGCGGTCCAGTCGCTGAGGCGCTCGGCCGCCGCTTCCTTCGCGCGCGCCACGCGCACGTCACGCTCCGTGGTGGCAAGCCCTCCAGCCAGCACCTCGGCGACGCGGGTGTAGAGTTCGCGCAGTAGCGTCGCCTTCCAGCCGTTCCAGACTTTCGGCGACACGGCTCGCATGTCGGCGACGGTCAGCACCAGCAGCAGCTTCAGCCGCTCGGGCGACTGCACCGTATCGACGAGGTCGAGGATCGTCTTGGGGTCGTCGATGTCGCGCTTGAAGGCGGTCTGGCTGAGCAGCAGGTGATGCAGCACCAGCCAGGACACCATCTCGGTTTCCTCGGCGGAGAGGCCGAACAGCGGGCAGAGTGTTAGCGCAATCTCGGCGCCCAAAACCGAATGGTCGCCGCCGCGGCCCTTGGCGATGTCGTGCAAGAGAACGGCCGTGTAGAGGGCGCGGCGGGATTGCAGGTGATCGACGATGCTCGACGCGACCGGCGCCGCATCGGTGAGTTCGCCGCGCTCCAGCGACGACACGACGCGCAGCGCTTCGATTGTGTGCTCATCGACAGTGAAGACGTGATAGGTGTCGAACTGCATCTGGCCGACAATGCGCGCCCAGTCCGGCACCAGCCGGCTGAGGATGCCCGTTTCGTTCATCAGGGACATCCAGCGCGCGCCGTCCGACCGGCCGGTTTCGCCATCCTTGCCGCAGAGCAGATCGAGGAACATCGCCATCGCCACCGGATCGCGGCGAAGGCTGATGGTGCTGCGCTCGTTACGGATCATCGAGCGCAGGGCGAGCGGATGGATCTTCAGGTGCCGGTCGCGCGCGAACTGCATGAGCCGCAACATGATCATCGGATGCTGAGCTGCCGCGTCGAGGTCAACGCAGATGAGCTGGCCGTCCGCGAGCGTGAGGCCAGCCTGACGCAGCGCCTCGTCTGTCGCCGCCACCACGGCGGGTGAGCCGCGCGCCACACGCACAAGCTCGGGCTCCAGAACGTGGCTGAGGCGGGCCACATCCCGCGCCGTCAGAAAATAGTGGCGCATGAACCGTTCGACGCCATCCTGCACCCCGTGGCGCGTGTATCCCATACGGGCGCCGACGATGGGCTGCAGATCGAAGGTCAGGCGCTCCTCCGGCCGCCCGGCGACATAGTGAAGATGGAACCGCACCGTCCAGAGAAAGTCGGAGGCGCGGTTGAAGTGACGGGCCTCCCGCAGCGTCAGCATCGGCCCGAACGGGCCTTCCTTGGTGAGCAGGTCGCGAATGTCGTCGGTATCGAAGACGTAGCTCGCGATCCAATGGAGGAAGTGCAGGTCGCGCAGCGCGCCTCTCCCCTCCTTGACGTTCGGCTCGACGAGGAACGGGCTGTCGCCATAGCGGCGGTGGCGCGCGCTGCGCTCGGCCTGCTTGACCCGGATGAAATCGGCAGCGCCCATTTCGGCGCACTGGGCCCGGTACCGGCAACGGAATTCCAGGAACATCGCCTCGTCGCCGACGAGGCAGCGGGCATCGAGCAACGTCGTTCGGATGGTCGCATCGGCGCGCGCCTCCGTCAGGCACTCCTCGATCGACCGCGTGGCATGACCAACTTTCAGCCCCAGATCCCACAGGAAGTAGAGCATGAACTCGACCGCCGCGAGAGACTGAGGCGAAGGATCGGCCGCGGTCAGGAACAACAGGTCGATATCACTGAAGGGCGCGAGGTAGCCGCGCCCATAGCCGCCGGTCGCGACAACTGCCATGCGGTCGGCCGCGACAGGCAAAACCGCCGCGCCGGTGTATTCGATGAGCGCCGCGATCACGCCATCCATATGAGAGGCGAGTGTGGCGGCAGCGGCCAGTCCCGACAGCTCGTCCCGCTCGAAGGCATGTTGCAGCTGGTGCTGCATGCGGGCGAGGTGCCGCCGGAAGGCCGCAAGCACCGCATCGCGAGGCGGCGGCAGCGCGCCTTCTGCCGCTAGCTCCGCCAGGGCATCTGTCAAACTCGGGCTATCGGCGGTGTGCGACATTATCACGATGCTAAAGAATCCGCGGCGGGAGAGCCAGAAACCAATTCCTTCAAACGGTAGAGGCTCTCCAGCGCCTGGCGCGCGGTCAAACGCTCCGGGTCGATCTCCGCCAGAGCCTCGCGCAGAACATCGGGGGCCGGTGTCGCCGCCCTTTCTCCCGTTTCCGTATCAGCGTCATCATGTTGCTTTTGCGCCGCCGCGAACAAGGGCAATTCGGCCGATACGGTGAGTGGCCCGGATTTTTCCAGCGTCGCCAGCAGATGAGCCGCCCGCTTCACCACTGGCGCCGGCACCCCGGCCAGGGCGGCGACATGCACCCCCCAGCTTCGCCCGGCCGCGCCGTGTGTCACCTCGTGCAGGAAAATGACGCTGCCCTTCCAGTCCTTGATCCGCATCGTCGCGGGCTGCAACCTTGGCATGATGCCGGTTAACCGGGCTAGTTCATGAAAATGCGTGGCGAAGATCGCCCGGCAGCGGATCGTGTTGTGCAAGGCCTCCAACACCGCCCAGGCGATGGCGAGCCCGTCCAGCGTCGCCGTGCCGCGGCCGATCTCATCCACCACCACCAGGCTGCGCGGACCCCCCTGGTGCAGGATGGCCGCCGTCTCCGTCATCTCCACCATGAAGGTGCTGCGCCCGCGGGCGAGATCGTCCGCCGCGCCCACGCGCGAGAAAAGCCGGTCGACGATCCCGATGCTGGCCGAGGACGCCGGCACCGGGAGGCCCGCCTGCGCCATCAGCACGATCAGCGCGTTCTGCCGCAAGAAGGTGGACTTCCCGGCCATGTTGGGGCCGGTCAGCAGCATGAGGCGCTGAGGAGGCGACAGGTCGCAGTCGTTCGGCACGAAGACGGCCTTGCCCGAGAGCGCGGCCTCCACCACCGGATGCCGCCCGCCGCTGATCTGCAACGCCTCGTCCTCGGTGATCAGCGGGCGACACCAGCCGGCGGCTTCGGCCAGCCGCGCCGCCCCCTGCAGGGCATCGACCCGCGCCAGGGCGGCCGCACAGGCCGAAATGGCCGCGCGCTCCGCCAGCGTCCGGGCGACGAGATGGTCGAATACCACCCGCTCCCGCGCGGCCGCCCGGTCCGCCGCCGCGGCGATCCGGCGATCGAGTTCGCTGAGTTCGGTGCTCGTGAAGCGTGCGCCCGCGGCCAGCCCCTGGCGCAGCACGAGCTCCGGCCGGTCCCGCAGCTTCTCGGCCGCAGCGGCGGGCACCTCGATGACGTAGCCGAGCTGGGCGTGATGCTTGATCTTGAGGCTCGCGACCCCGTAGCGCTCGGCATAGTCGAGCTGCACGCGGGCGAGGATCTGGCGCTGCTCGTCCCGGAGGCCGCGTTCCGCATCGAGTTCGGCGTCGAAGCCCGGCGCGATGGCGCGGCCATCCTCCAGCCGCACCGGCACCGGATCGGCAAGTGCGCCGGCCAGATAAGCCGCGAGATCCGGCAGAGCGCCCAGCGCCGTCCGCGCCTCCGCCAGCAGCGGCGGCAGCGCCTCCGGCAAGCGTTCGTCCTTCAGGCACTGGGCAATTTCATCGGCGATCTTCAGCCCGTCGGCGGTCGCCGCGAGGTCCCGCGGCGTTCCCTGCCCCAGGGCCAGACGCGCCAGCGCCCGGGCCAGATCGGGCGCCGCGCGCAGGCGCTCCCGCAGCCGCTCCGTGAGCGCACCCTGCAACAGCAGGAAGTCCCAGGCATCCTGCCGGGCGACGATCGCCGATTGGTCGGTAAGCGGCGCATGCAGCCACCCGGCGAGCAAGCGCACGCCCCCGGGGGTGACAGTGCGGCGGATGGCCGCCAGCAGCGTGTGGCGGCCGGTTTCGCCGGTACGCGTCTCGCTGATCTCCAGGCTGGCGCGGGTCGCGGCATCCATCGCCAGCACGCCGCGCGCGCCCTGCGGCTGCGGCCGGGAAAGGTGCGGCAGGCGGCCGGCCTGGGTGCGGCGCACGTAATCGAGCGCGAGGACCGCCGCCACCGCCTCCACGTCCTCGAAACTGCCGAAGGCGTCGAGGCTCGCGACCGCGAATGCCTCGGCGAGCCGGTGCCGCGCCTCCTCGGGCCGCGGCGCCGTCGCCGGCGCATCGGCCGCCCGCCGCTCATCCCACGGGCCGACATGGATGGCGGCGTCGGCCACGATCTCAGCCGGGTCGAGCCGCCCGAGCAGCGCCGGCAGATCGGCCTTCGCCAGACAGGCGGTCTCGAACTGGCCGGTCGAGATGTCGAGCCAGGCGGCGCCCAGCATCGGCGGCGGCGACTGCCGCCCCCCGCCACGCGAGGTCGCAGCCTCAGCCAGCGCCAGCAGCAGGTTGGGGGCCGCCGCATCGAGCAGCGCCTCCTCGGTCAGCGTGCCCGGGGTGATGATGCGCACCACCTCGCGCTTGAGCGGGCCGCGGCCGGTACGCTTCTTGGGGTCCTCCATCTGCTCGGCGAGCGCCACGCGGAAGCCGCGCCGGATGAGACGCGCGAGATAGGCGTCGCGCGCATGAACAGGCACGCCGCACATCGGGATGGGTGCGCCACCATGTTCGCCACGGGCGGTGAGCGCGATGTCGAGCGCCGCCGCCGCGGCCTCGGCATCGGCGAAAAACAGCTCGTAGAAGTCGCCCATCCGGAAGAAAAGCAAGGCGTTCGGGTGGTCCGCCTTCATGGCGAACCATTGGGACATGGAGGGCGACGCGCCGTCGGCACTTGGTGTCTGCATCGCTATAGCGTAGCGGGCCGCGCCGCCTGCGCGAAGTGGGGCGCGCGAGGCGCGGGCGTGCGTTCCCGGGCGAGACGCCGCAAGCCTGCAATCAGGAGCTGACCCTACCCGCCGGCATGCCCTGGCGAGGGTTCCAAAATACAGTCTGCGCTAGAAACGATTTTGGTTAAACTCTCCCACGCTGGAAAGCTTGGCTTCGCAAAAGCCTGTTGATGGGCCTCGCTGATCCAAAAGTTGGTTACCTCGGGTCGCTTATGATCTTTGTTTGTATTAACCCCAGGTTATGGTATTAACAGTTTGTGAGAAATGGATTGACTGCGGCCGGCAAATGCTCCGACCGATGTCCTGGCACAATCACCTCGTCTTCATAAGGCTAAACCAATTCAGGAGGTGACGCACAATGTGCGCGAGTTTCTGTGCCGGCACGCGGATTTCGACTGTACGCGGACGTGTGCGGGTCGAAAAACTGCGCCTGGGCGATGAAGCCCTCACTGTGTCAGGCGAAGCCTTGCCGATCCGCTGGATCGGCCAACGGATCTACGGGCGCGCCTTCGCGCGCATGAACCCCAACAGCATCCCGGTTGTGATCAAAGCAGGGGCCATCGATGACGGCGTTCCAGCCCGCGACCTCTGCATCTCGCCTCTGCACAACGTCTTCATCGATGGGGCACTGATACCTGTAGCGCTGCTCGTGAACGGAATCAGCATCCTGACGTGCCACGACATGGACCCGATCGCCTACTACCACATCGAGTTGCCGGTCCATGCGGTCGTGCTCGCCGAAGGCATGCCGACAGAAAGCTATGTCGACCGCGGCAACCGCGGCATGTTCCTCAGCGGCACCGGGCGTGCGCCGGACAGCTCGGAGCCGACCAAATCCTGGACCTCCTGCGCCCCGGTCGTTCAGAGCGGCCCGTTGATCGAACGCATCCGTGCCCGCCTCGCCTGGCGCGCCGGAATGACGCCCGAGGGCATAATGGACCGTCCGCAGAGCGGCCCCCTGCTCGGCAAGCTGGAATGGGTCGACTGCACGGTCATCTCCGGCTGGGCCTGGCTGACGGATCACCCCAAGGTTCCCGTGGTGCTCGAAGTGCTCGACCGGGGCAAGGTGATCGCGGTCACGGTTGCCGACAGGTTTCGCAGTGACCTCCTCCGCGTAGGCATCGGCGACGGTCATCATGCCTTCAACGTCGAACTCCCCAGGGCGCTCGACCCGCAACTGGCGCATCACCTCGTCATTCGCCGCGCGGCCGATGGCCTGGCTTTGTCCGGTTGCCCCTTCGATCTTCCGGCGCATCGTCCATCGAGCGCGCTCGCCAGCCTGGACCTCGCGGCGATGGTCGAACATGCCGATCTCGCAGAGAAGCGCTGGGTGCTCGACTGGCTTGAACAACAAGCGGTCAAGCTGCACGCCCTGCTGACCAGTTCGGCGGACGCGACCCCAGCCCCGTTATCCGCGGTTCAGACGCTCGCCGCAGGTACCGGCGAGAGGCCCCGCCGTCTGAAGCTTCCGAAGTCCGTGACGCTGGCCTGACGGCAAGCGCCAACCCGGGACGGTCCCGGCGGACGCTCATCCGCCTGCTCGGGTCGCTTCTGCGGTCGTCAGCCTGCTCCGGCTGGGCTATGGAGAGGCCACGGGCCACGGCGAACGCGCCGGGCCAGAGACCGGCAAGGGCCACCACATGGCGGGCGTTCCAACCTTCGCGACCGGACCGGGCTTTCTCGGGCGGCGCTTTTCCGGCATCGGGCCAAGCTTCACGGTGGCCGGCATTCCCCTCGACATCGGCGTCACGAACCGTGCGGGCGCACGCTCCGGGCCCGCCGCGATCCGCCAGGCCAGCCGCATGCTCGTGGATGGCGACCATCCGCATTTCTGGACCGACATCGGCGGTATGGCGATCGCCGACATGGGCGAGTTCGAGATCGCGCTGGGCGACCTCCCCCGCAGCTTGGCGCTCATCGAGGAACAGGCGGCGCCGATCCCTCATCTCCTCGCCATGGGCGGCGAGCATGGCGTGACGCTGCCCCTGCTCCGCGCCCTCCGCAAGCACCTCGGAGAGCCGCTGGCGCTGGTCCACTTCGACGCCCACGCCGACACCTGGGATGAAAGCTTCGGACAGGTCTATGGGCACGGCTCCGTCTTTTACCACGCCATCAACGAAGGCCTCGTGGACCCGCGGCGCATGATCCAGATCGGCATTCGCTCGCCGATCCAGCGCGACGTCTGGGACTGGACGATCGATCAGGGCGTCACGATCATCAGCGCGCAGGAGGTGCATGAGATCGGTGTCGCCCGCGTCGCCGCGCGCGTGCACACGGTGGTGGGGCACGAGACGCCCGCCTACCTGACCTATGACGTGGATTGCCTCGACCCTGCCTTCGCGCCCGGCACAGGAACGCCCGAGATCGGCGGCCTCGCCTCCTGGCAGACACAGGCCATCATCCGGCGCCTGACCAACATTTCCTTCGTCGGCATGGATGTGGTGGAGGTGCTGCCCGCGCACGACGTGAGCGAGATCACCGCCCTCGCCGCCGCGACGGTGATGTGGGACTACCTGGCACTCCTGGGCCGGCCGACCGCATCCGACTGATGCTGAACCTGCTGACGGACATTCCCGGCATCCTGGTCGGCCACGCGACCGACCTCGCCCTCGGCTCGGGCGTGACCGCGATCATCTTCGAGCGCCCGGCCATCGCCTCCGTCAGCGTGCTCGGCGGCGCGCCGGCCGGCCGCGACACCACCATGCTCGACCCCGAAATGACCGTCGAGCGGGTGGATGCCATCGCGCTCGGGGGCGGCTCGGCGTTCGGCGCGGACGCGGGCGGCGGCGTGCAGGCCTGGTTACGGGAGCAGGGCCGCGGCTTGGTCTTCGGCCCGGTGCGGGTGCCGATCGCGCCCGGCGCGATGATCTTCGACCTGCGCAACGGCGGCAAAAAGGACTGGGGGCGCTTCTCGCCCTATCGCGAACTGGGCTACGCCGCCGCCGAGGCCGCTCGCGCGCAGTCCTTCGCGCTGGGGACGGCCGGCGCCGGAACGGGCGCCACGACGGCCTTCGTCAAGGGCGGCATCGGCTCGGCCAGTGACCTCACGGCTCACGGCTTCCGCATCGCGGCGCTCACCGTCACCAACGCCGTCGGCAATCCGCTGATCGGGACCGGGCCGCACTTCTGGTCGGCGCCCTTCGAGCAGAACCGGGAGTTCGGGGGCCTGGGCTGGCCACCGGCGCCTCTGCCGGCGGAGGCCCTGCTCCCGCGCTTCAAGGGGTTGCCCGATCCCACGCCGGAAGCCGGCACCACCATAGGCCTCGTCGTCACTGACGCCCCGTTGACCAAGGCGCAGGCGAAGCGCCTCGCCATTGCGGCGCAGGATGGTGTGGCCCGCGCCATACTTTCCGCGCATCTTCCATTCGATGGCGACACGATGTTTGCCGCGTCGACCGGCGAGGGGACAGCCGTCGATGCGCTCCAGCTTACGCTGCTCTGCCATGCCGCAACCATGGTGACCGCGCGCGCGGTCGCACGCGGCGTTTTCGAGGCAACCGCCCTGCCCTATCCGGATGCCCAGCCCGATTGGCGCACGCTCTTCAGGTAATGGCCTCGTATTCGGCGGCGTAGGAGAGCAACGCGCCCTCGCTCCACAGCCGGCCTACAAAGAGCAGGCCGAACCCCACACCTGACGGATAGAGACCGGCCGGCACCGTCACGCCTGGCAGGCCGGCGATGTTGATCTCCGATACGGAGGTTTCCTGAATCTGATCCGGCGAGAAGAGCAGCGGCGGCTCGGACCGCGTCTGCGGCATCGCCACCGCATCGAGGCGATGCGCGCTCATGACGCGGTCGAAAACCGCCAGATACTCCTCCCGAACACGGAGAAAATCGGTGAGATCAGGCGGGTGCGTGTAATCCGCGCAGAGGTCCGCGAATCCCTTGTTGTCCCACAGATAGCCAAGCGGACCCGCACGATCGAACGGGTCGGCGCGGGTCAGCTGCCTGAGGGTCTCGAGCGAGTGGACTGCGCTCTGCGGACCGAGCCCCGCAAGGTAGCGGTCGAAGTCGTAGACCACGCTCTCCTCGCCCCGCGCGTCATACTGCATGGCGCTCACGAAGCGCGCGATCTCGGCGAAGCCGGAACCCGCGAAGGGATCGGGCACCAGCACGGCCCCCAGTTCGCGGAGCCCCTCGCAGGCGCGGGCGAACAGCGCCTCGGTGGCCGGGTGGAGCGCCGCCGCGCGCCAGCCGGGACCGTAGAGCCCGATCCTCTTGCCCTGCAGAGCGCCCGGAACCAGGGCCTCGACATAGCCGCCGGAAGGACGACGGCCGATTGCCGCGACCGTCTTGGGATCGTCGGCGGAGTAGCCCGCAAGCACATCGAGCGCGATCGCGGCGTCCGCCACCGTCATCGCCACAGGCCCCACGACATCCCGCGTGCTGTTGGCGAGCGGCATGACGCCGGAGTTGGGCACCAGCGCGAAGGTCGGCTTGATGCCGACCAGCCCTTGCGCCGCCGCCGGATTCTGGATGGAGCCGCCGGTCTCCTCCGCAAGTCCGATAACGGCATAGCCGGCGGCGACGCCCGTGGCGCTGCCGGTGCTGCTGCCGCCGGGCGCGCGGTCGGGCGCGATCGCGTTCAACGTGGGCCCTGCCCAGCTGTTATTGGCGTTGGTGCCGCTGGCGCTCATCACCGGCACATTGGTCTTGCCGAGCAGCAGAGCGCCGGCCCGGCGCATCCGGGCGACGACCGGAGCATCGCGCGCGGGGATGAGATCGAGACCACCCGCACGGGCGGAGAGCACCGACCAGCCGCCAGTGGTCGGCAGCCCCGCCATATCCATGGTGTCCTTGACCAGAACCGGAACCCCGGCCAGCAGCCCCACCGGCTGACCGGCCGCCCGGCGGGCATCGATCCGCTGAGCGTCCGCGAGCACGTCGGGGTTTGGCGTAATGACGGCACGGAGCCGCCCATCCTCGGCCGCAATCCGGGCCAGCGACTGCCTGGCCACAGCCTCCGCCGTGATCTCGCCTTTTGCCAGCGCCGCCGTCAGCGTCTGCACCGTCCAAGGCGCGGTCATGCCCGTCTCCGTCGCTTCAGGTCAAAAACGTCGCGCAACCCGTCACCGAGCATGTTCAGGCCGAGGACAGCCGCGGCGATCGCAAAACCGGGAAACACCGACAGGAGTGGCGCCGTATAGATGTACGTTTGGGCATCGTTCAGCATCCGGCCCCAGCTTGGCATCGGCGGCTGCGCGCCCAGCCCCACGAACGAGAGCGCCGCTTCGGCGAGAACTGCGAGCGAAAGCTGGATGGTGATCTGCACGATCAGCACGCCGGTGATGTTGGGCAGGATATGGACCATGGTCACGCCCGGCTTGCCGCGGCCCAAAGCGCGGGCAGCGCGCGCGAAATCCTGCACCCAGATGACCGAGGCCGCGGCGCGGGTCACCCGGGCCAGAACCGGCGCGGTGAAGATGCCGATGGCGACCATCGCGGTATAAGCGCCGGGACCTCGCAGGGCCGTCAGCATCACCGCCGTGAGCAGCGCCGGAAAGGCGAAGGCGAGATCGGCGCCCCGCATCAGCACCTCCTCCGTCCAGCCTCGGCGAGCGGCGGCGATCAGCCCCACGGGCACGCCGATGACGCAGCCCAGCGCCACCGCGACCGCCGCGACGACGAGGGAGTTCTGGGCGCCGACCATGATCATGGACAGCACATCGCGGCCGAACGGATCGGTGCCGAAGGGATGGGCGGACGATGGTCCCGCGAGGCGATGGAGAATGTCGATCCCTGTCGGCGCATAGGGCGTCCAGAGGAGGGAGACGGCGGCCATGAGCAGCACGGTGGCGGTGATGCCGCCCCCGACGATGATGCGGAGGAGGCTCATGTTTCCCGGCTTCGCAGCCGTGGGTCGATTGTCGCGTTCACTAGGTCGACGATGAAGTTGATGACGATGACGAGCGCTGCAAAGAGCAGGACGAGGTCCTGGACCAGCACGAGATCGCGCTGGCCGATCGCCTGAAAGAGCAGCGAGCCGAGGCCCGGCAACGCGAAGACGTTCTCGATGATGATGGTGCCGGCGAGCAGGAAGGAAAACTGCAGACCCATGAGGGTGATGACGGGAATGAGCGCGTTCGGCACCGCATGGCGCCAGAGGATGCCGCCTTCCGAAAGACCCTTGGCGCGCGCCGTGCGGAGAAACTCCCTGATGCCGATATCCAGCACGGCGCCACGTGTGACGCGGGCGAGGATCGCCGCCTGGGGGATCGCGAGGGCGATCGTTGGCAGCACAAGCGCCTTGAGCGAGGCGCCGGCGCCATGCCACCAGCCGGGAAAGCCGCCTGCCGGGAACCAGGTGAAATGCACGGCGAAGGCGAGGACGAGCAACAACGCCAGCCAGAAATCCGGCACCGCGACACCGATCTGGGTGACCGCCATGATGCCGCCGTCCAAGGCGCCGCGCCGGGACGCCGCATAGACGCCGAGCGGGATCGCAAGCGCCGTCGAGAGCAGCATCGCCATGACGGCGAGCGGCAACGTGACGCCGATGCGCTGCAGAATGAGGGATGCGACTGAGGCATCATAGGCAGTGCTGCGTCCGAAGTCGCCCGTCATCAGGTGCCCGGCCCAACGCAGATAACGCAGCCACACCGGCAGGTCGTAGCCCAGCTGATGCCGGAGCGCGGCGAGCGTATCCGGCTGGGCGTCCGGTCCGAGGATGACGAGCGCCGGATCGCCGGGCAGGATCTGCAGCACGACGAAGACGACGAGGGACGCGACGACGAGCGCCACCGCCAGTGCGATGGAGCGGCGCAAAAGAAAAGCAGTCACCGCAGGCGGTTCTTTCTCGCGACCAGGATGGGCCGCCCAAAGAACCGGAAAACTCCCATCCTCATGGGGCCCAGGAAACGCCCGTCACGTCGTTGATGGGCATCGGATCGTTCGACCACATCCCGCGCAGATGCGCGCTCCAGATGCCGATCTTCGGCAATGCGAACAGAAAGACGTTGGGCTCGTCGGTCGCAAGTTGACGCTGCAACTCCTGCACCAGCGCCGTCTGCCGGGCGGGGTCGGTCGCTGCGATATATTCTGCGTACAGCGCCTTATAGGCCGGGCTGTCGTAGTTGAAGTAGTAGTGCGGACGGGCATAGATATCGAGATCGCGCGACTCTGTATGCGCGATCACCGTGGCGCTGAAGTCTGACTGGGTGAAGACCTGGGTGAGCCACTTGGCCCATTCGACGGATGACAGCCTTGCGTTCAGCCCCACCTGCGCAAGATAGGCGGCAATGAGTTCGCCACCTCGCTGGGCGTAGCTCGGCGGCGGCAGAGTGATGGTGAAACTCGTCCCTGGAGCGATGCCCGCGGCCTGCAACAGTGCGCGAGCCTTGGCGGGATCGTACGGGTAGGTGTTCGAGAGATCGACGTAGCCCGGATCCCCTGGCGTGTAGTGGGAGCCGATCGGCGTGCCCAAACCCGAATACGCCGCCTCGATGATCGCACGACGGTCGAGCGCATAAGCGAGTGCACGCCGCACACGCACGTCATCGAACGGCTTGCGGGCGTCGTTCAGGGCCAGGATGACCTTGCCCTCGGTCGTGCCGATGTCGACGGTGAAGCGCGGATCATGCCGGAATTTCGGCACCGTCTCGGGCGCCGGAAAGTTCGGGTAGGCGTCGAGCGAGCCGGACAGAAGGGCCGCGGTGGCGGCGGCCGGGTCGCCGATGATGCGGAAGGTGACCGCCGAAAGCTTCGGCGCCGGCCCCCAGTAATGCGGGTTGCGCACGAGTTCGATGCGGTCGCCGGGAACCCAGCGGCTGAAGCTGAAGGGCCCGGTGCCGACCGGATGGGTCTTGTCGGTGGCGGCGGTTTGCGGCGCCACCATGACCGCGTCGCCCCAGGCCATGTCGTAGAGGAAAGTCGACGTCGGATGCCTGAGCGTTACCACGGCCTCCGCCGGGGTCGGACAGGCCACCTTTGCGATCGGCGCGAAGAGCTGTTTCTGGGCGTTGATGCTGTCCGGTGCCGCCGCGCGTGCATAGCTGAACTGAACGATGGAGCAGTCGAAGGGCGTTCCGTCCTGGAACGTGACACCGCTCTGGAGCGTAAAGCTATACGTCAGCCCGTCGGGCGAGATCGTCCAGGATTTGGCGAGGCCGGGCTCGACCGCGCCGGATCGATCGATCCGGGTGAGCCCCTGAAAAATGTTGGCATAGGTCACTTCCCGGATGGCCGAAGCGGCGCCGGCGGTGGGGTCGAGACCCGGCGGCTCGAGCGGAAGGCCGATCGTCAGGGTGTCCGGCGGCCCGGCCAAAGCGCGGAAAACCGGCAGGATCGTCAGCACGCTCGCCGCAAGCAGGATGTTAAAGCGCCTCGTGTGCTGTTTATTCAACGGCTGAAC
The DNA here is from genome assembly GCF_965199065.1 of Acidisoma sp. Classification (NCBI taxonomy): domain Bacteria; kingdom Pseudomonadati; phylum Pseudomonadota; class Alphaproteobacteria; order Acetobacterales; family Acidocellaceae; genus Acidisoma; species Acidisoma sp. Next base: position 368,910 of record NZ_CBDAQN010000003.1, read on the forward strand.
CTCGCGGTGGTGTGCTGCAGTGCAGAAGACCACCACCAGGGACAGATGCCAACAGGGTGCGCGCCCGGACGCACCGGCCGCACCGCTCACGGCTGTGTCAGAACTCCGACCAGTTGTCCTCCTGGCTCTGAACCGGATCAGGGCGTTTAGCAGGCGCGGCGCTCTCGCGCGGCGGAGCAGCAAGGCTTCGGTTCGGACCAGGACGATCCGCGGCAGGAGGCCGAGCCGCGGGAGGACGATCCGCAGCAGGACGGGTCACGACGGCGCGCGGCGTGGAGGGAGCCTTGGCTGCCCCGCCCCCGCGCGATGTACGGCTTTGCTGCTCGCCGCCGGTCTTGAACTGCCCGACCAGACGGGTCAGTTCCTCGGCCTCGCTGGTGAGGCTATGGCTCGCCGCGGTTGCCTGCTCCACCATCGCGGCGTTCTGCTGCGTGACCTTGTCCATCTGATTGACGGCTGAGTTCACCTCGGCGAGGCCTGTCGCCTGTTCCTGGGCCGCAGAGGCAATCTCCGTCATCAACCCGCTCATCTGGTCGACATGCCCCACGATCCGGCCCAAGGCCTGACCGGTCAGGCCGACGAGACGCACACCGGACCCCACCTGCTCGCCCGATGCCGAGATCAGGGCCTTGATCTCCTTCGCGGCATCCGCCGAACGCTGGGCGAGCGCCCGAACTTCGGTCGCGACCACCGCGAACCCACGGCCGGCGTCACCCGCGCGCGCAGCCTCCACCCCCGCATTGAGCGCCAGAAGGTTGGTCTGGAACGCAATCTCGTCGATGACGCCGATAATGTTCTCGATCTTCTTGGACGAGCCCTCGATCGCCTGCATGGCGGTCACGGCCTCGTCGACCACGGCGCCGGAGCGCTGAGCGTCCTCCTTCGCCGTGCTCACGACGCTGCGGGCCTCGACGGCCCCTTCCGCCGTCCGGCGGACCGTCGCGGTGATCTCGTCGAGCGCCGCCGCGGTTTCCTCCAGGCTGGCCGCCTGCTGTTCCGTGCGACGCGAAAGGTCATCCGAGGCAATGGTGATTTCTTTTGCACCCTCACGCACCGCATCCGCGTTGGCCGTGATGGACTTCATCGTTTCCTGAAGCTTGTCCACGGCGCGGTTGTAATCGATCCGGAGCTTGTCGAGTTCGATCGTGAGCGGTTCCGCGATCCGGCGCTCGAGATCACCATCGGCAAGTGCGGAAAGCGCGCCTGCAATCTCGGTGATCGACCGATCCCGGTTTGTCACGTCGCTGCAGATTTTAACGACCTTAAAGACGTTGCCCTTGTCGTCGAGAATGGGATTGTAGGAACCCTGGATCGTTACGTATGCACCGTTTTTAGTGAGACGCCTGAACTCTGCAGCCTGGAACCTGCCGGCTCTCAATTCCTCCCAGAAATGGGCGTATTCGGGCGTGCTGCGCTCGGACGGGTCGACGCACAGGCTGTGGTGCCTGCCTTTGATCTCGTCGAGCGTATAACCCATCAGTTTAAGGAAGTTATCATTGGCAGTCAGAATGGTGCCGTCGGGCTTGAACTCGATGAGGGCCTGCCCGCGCCCGATGGCGGCCATCTTTCCAGAAAAATCGAGGTTGGCCAGGCGTTCGCTCGCGTCGGCCCATTCCATCACATAACCGGCGCGCTTGCCGCCGGTCATGAGGGGTGTCACCAGCAAGTCGAAGACATGCGAACTGACCGTGATCGTTACACTATGCGGCTGCTTTAGCTCGCTGAGTATCGTACGCTGGTGGGCCGGGTTCTTGTGAAAGATGTCGATGTTGCTGCCGATCATCTTCGCCATGTCAAAGCGCGGAAGTTCTCTTTTAAGATCGTCCTCGACCTCATCCAAAAATTCCCGCAGCGCCGGATTGAGATAGACAACGTTGAAATGCACGTCAGCGATCATGACCTTGGCGCGCAGTGCGTCCAGAGACATCAAGCGTCTATTTTTGCCCTGCTGAAACGGCCGAAACATGACATCTCCTACCTCGCCTGATCCCCTGATCGCGGCGCTCGGAAACGTTATGCATGAAGGGGGTTAACTCCCGGCTAAGCGCCCCGCCTGATCATTCGGCTTTGGCGCGGCGCCGCCAGTTGTGCAGCACGAATTCGGTGTAGCCGTTCGGCTGCGCGCGGCCTTTGAAGACGAGGTCGGACGCCGCCTGGAAGGCTGGCCCGTCAAAACCGGGCGCCATCGGCCGATACGCGGGATCGCCCGCATTCTGCTCATCCACGACCACCGCCATGCGGCGCATTGCCGCCTGCACGTCTTCGGCCGACACAACGCCGTGCAAGAGCCAGTTGGCGATATGCTGGCTGCTGATGCGCAAGGTCGCTCGGTCTTCCATCAAACCCACATCATGAATATCCGGAACCTTGGAGCAGCCGACGCCCTGGTCGATCCAGCGGACCACATAGCCGAGGATGCCCTGGACGTTGTTGTCGATCTCCTGCGCGACCTCTTCGGCCGACCAGTTGACGCCGTCCGCCAAGGGGATCGTCAGCAGCGCGTCGAGTGAGGACGGAGCCCGCAACGCAATCTCCTGCTGCCGCGCGGCGACATCCACCTCGTGGTAGTGCAACGCGTGCAAGGTGGCGGCGGTGGGCGACGGCACCCAGGCCGTGCTGGCGCCGGCGCGGGGGTGACCCACCTTCTGTTCCAGCATCTCGGCCATCCGGTCGGGCGCCGCCCACATGCCCTTGCCGATCTGCGCCCGGCCGCGCAGCCCGCTGGCGAGGCCGATATCGACGTTGCGGTCCTCGTAGGCCTTGATCCAGGCGGTGCTCCGCATGGCGTTTTTCCGCACCATGGGTCCGGCCTCGATCGAGGTGTGGATCTCGTCGCCCGTGCGGTCCAGGAAGCCGGTGTTGATGAAAACGACCCGCCCGCGCGCCGCGTGGATGCAGGCCGCGAGATTGGCGCTCGTCCGCCGCTCCTCGTCCATGATGCCCATCTTGAGCGTGTTGCGGGCAACTCCAAGCAGATCCTCGACGCGGTCGAAGAACCCGTTGGCGAAGGCGACCTCCTCCGGCCCATGCATCTTCGGCTTCACGATGTAGACCGAACCCGCGCGGCTGTTGCGGATCGGCCGGTCGCTCTTGAGGTCATGCAGAGCGATCAATGATGTGACGACACCATCAAGCAGGTTCTCGGGGATTTCCTGTCCGTCGCGGTCGAGGATCGCGTCGGTCATCATGTGGTGGCCGACCGTGCGGATGAGCATGAGGCTGCGGCCCGGCAGCACCAGCTCGCTGCCGTCCGGCGCCGTGTAGATGCGGTCAGGCTCGAGCCGGCGCTCCATTGTCCGGCCGCCCTTCTCGAACTGCGCGGCGAGCGTCCCTTGGCAGAGGCCGAGCCAGTTGCGGTAGACCGCAACCTTGTCCTCGGTGTCGACGGCGGCGACGCTATCCTCACAGTCCATGATCGTGCTCAGCGCCGATTCGAGGATCATGTCCGCGACACCTGCCGGGTCGCCGCGTCCGATGGCATGGGCGCGGTCGATCAACAGCTCAAGGTGCAGGCCGTGATGACGGAAGAGGATCGCGGTGGGCGCCTCGGCCGGGCCACGGTACCCCGCGAACCGCGCCGGATCGCGCAGCGCGCCCTGGCCCGAGATCACAAGCGCCCCTTCTCGCACCGCGTAGCCCGTGGCCTCCGTGTGTGAACCCTCGGCCAGCGGCGCGATCTCGTCCAGGATCGCCTTGGCGCGCGCGACGACCAAGCCAGCGCGCACAGGGTTGAGGCCGCGGCCACGCTCCGCGCCATCGGTCTCCGCAATCGCATCGGTGCCGTAGAGCGCATCGTAGAGGCTGCCCCAGCGGGCATTGGCGGCATTGAGCGCATACCGGGCGTTGGTGATCGGCACCACGAGCTGAGGTCCCGCGAGGGTCGCGATCTCGGCGTCGACGCCTGTGGTCGTGATGGAGAACGGCGGCGGCTCCGGCAACAGATAACCGATGTCCGTGAGAAAGGCCTGGTAGGCCGCCGCATCGACCGGACGGGCGGTGTGCTGCCTGTGCCAGGCGTCGATCGCCGCCTGCATCTCATCGCGCTTCCGCAGAAGCGTCCGGTTCGCCGGGGCGAGGTCATGGATGATGGACGCGAACCCGGCCCAGAAGTCCTGCGGAGCGAGCCCGGTGCCCGGCAGAGCCTCATCACGGATGAAGTCATGGAGGGGTTGGGCGACCCGCAGGCCGCCAGCGTCAACGTATTGCATGCTCAAGGCTCTCTTAATCGGCGATGGTGGAGGCTACCGCGCCACTGGCACGCGCGGAAGCCGGAAGCAGCTCCGCGCGCAGCACAGTGCCGCCCCAGCCCGTCACCATGTCGGCACCGACGATGTCGGCAACGGCATGGTCCGAACCCTTTACCAGCAGGTCCGGCCGCAACGCCGCGATCATGCTGAGGGGACTGTCCTCATCCAGAATACAGACGAGGTCGACCGCCGAAAGGGCGGCAAGATCGGCGGCGCGATCCGCCTCGGGGCGCATGTGCCGCGCCCCGGTCCGGGCGGTCCGCGCCGTGGCGTCGCCGCTGATCGCCACGATCAGCCGGTCGCATGCGCCACGGGCCTGCTCCAGAAGATGAACGTGCCCCTGGTGCAGCCGGTCGAACCGGCCATTGGTGAAGCCCACCCGCCAGCCGCGGCGGCGCCAGCGTTCCGCCTGCTCCATGGCGGCCTCGCGGGTTGCGATCTTGGCGCGGTTGCCGGCGACGGGCGCGAGACGGCCGAGGATGTCGTCCTGCCGCGCGACAGCGGTGCCGACCTTGCCCACCACGATACCCGCCGCGACGTTGGCGAGCCGTGCCGCGATGGGAAGCGGCAGCCGCGCCGCCATGCCCGCCGCAAGCACCGCCGCGACGGTGTCTCCGGCGCCGGAGACGTCGTGCACGTCGAGAGCCTCGGCCGGGAAGTGCCAGGTTTCCACGGGCGTCACCAGGCTCATGCCGTGTTCCGACCGGGTGATCAGGGCCGCGCCGATCCCGTGGCGGGCCAGCATCGAGCGCGCGGCGGCCTCGATCTCCTCGTCGGTTTCGGCGGAGAGGCCGGTGGCGGCCGCGAGTTCGCGCCGGTTGGGCATGATGACATTGGCCCCGGCGTAGCGCGCGTAGTCGACGCCCTTGGGGTCGACGATGATCGGACGCCCGGCCTGACGCGCGGCCTCTATGAGCCGGGCCGGCATATCTCCGGCCAGCACGCCTTTGTTGTAGTCCGACAGGATCGTGACGGTCGTCGCCGTCATCGCATCGGTCGCTATGCGCAGCAGCCGTTCCGCGATCTTGGGATGGAGCGGCCCCGGATCCTCCGTATCGGCTCGCAACAGATGCTGGCCCTGGGCGAGGAAACGGGTCTTCACGGTGGTGACGCGGCTACCCTGGACGAGCAGCCAGGGTTCGACGCCGCTCTGGCGGCCAATGAGGGCCGTGAGATCGGAGCCCGCCATATCGTCCCCGACAACGGCGACGAAGGCCGCGGCGGCACCAACGGCTGTGATGTTGCGGACGACGTTGGCCGCACCGCCCGGGAGCGAAAGTTCGCGCTGAAGGCTGAGAACGGGAACCGGGGCTTCCTGGCTGATGCGTGTCGCCTCGCCGTAGACGTAGCGGTCGAGCATCGCGTCCCCGACGACGAGGACGGAGCCGCGACCTAGCTGGCGTGCCGCGTCGGCGAGTTCGGCGGCCGCGTCTTCCTGCCAGACACGAGGCGTGGGCAAGGGATCCGTCATAGAAGTGAAATAGCCTCAATTCCCTGGGGCGGGTAGTGCTCTCTGGCATCCGGAGCCGATCGGGGACGGCGTCGGAGCAGGTTGATCGATGACAAGAGGCGTGGTAACTGCCGCGCCCTGTCCTGGTGGGGGATAGTTTAGCGGTAGAACTCCCGGCTCTGACCCGGGCAGCCTTGGTTCGAATCCAGGTCCCCCAGCCACCGGCCCGAGCGCGCTGCCCGAGCACCTTGGATGCGGGCGCCTTATTCAGAGCCACAACGTTAGAGGACCCGCCAAATCATCGCGGGCGGTCAACGGGTGCTTCAGGTGCCGTCGGCGCTCGTAGACGTGCACCGCTTCCAATACTATTTTATACACTTGGGGGCTCGGAACGAGCGTGGCGGCACAGTTGAACGACGGCAAGACGGATGCGAGCGATCCCGCTTTCGAAGCGGTTGTCGCGCGGGCATACGCCGACTCTCTGAGCACGTCCCTGCGAAATATGGCTGCCGCGACTGAACTTCATGGGCTCCCGCCTGACGCCGATGCGTTGCTTTCGGCAATCAGAAGCGCGTTCGGCAAGGCGAACGCGGTTTCCACCAAGGCCGGGATTGAGTTTCTAGCTGCCCGCGAACATGAAGCACGGGCTGCCGAGGAAGAATGGAAAACCTACTTCGACGCCGCCGATACCGTGCGCTAGGCGTTTGGTGGCCGCCCACATCGGGCGGCCACCTTGGTCGCGAACGTCGCTGCAGGCTACTTGCCAGCCGTCTTGGCCAGCTTCTCACCCAGCTTGCTCGTGTAGTTGTCGGCTTTGTAGATGTCCGCGACGATGCCCTTGAGCTTCTTGACATCGTCCTGCCGGCCGAGCGCCGCGGCGTAGGCCGATGCTGAGCCGAAGCCAGCGATACCGTAGTGCGACATACGCTGATACTGGGCGATGAGGACGATCGCCTGCAGATCGTCGTCTTCGGGCGCTTCCTCTTCGCCGTGCTTGATCGCTTCCTTTACGAGACCTTCCATGCCTTTGCAGTGCTCCTTGGCGACTTCCCCGCCGCCCGCTTCCAGCAACGCCTTGATGGTGGCCGTATGCCCCGAGATGCCCGAGACGGAGTTCTCAAAAAGATCCTTGAGCGTCTCGTCCTGAACCTTGCCTGCAAGCCTGCCGAGGACTTTCGCCATCTGGTCGTTTGCCGACCAAAGGTCCGCTAGCTCATCGTGGTAGATTTCCTTAAGGCTGTCGGGACCGGACATGAAACTCTCCTGTATGGGTGGTGTCGCCTGAGCCCACCGTGCGGTGAGACGGCGTCAGCCCTCCATCTGCGGCCGATATCCCGTCGTTAAAGACGATAGTTGTCGCCCGCCCTTCAAATCATCGCGTTCATCCTGCTTTTCCGCACGATGCGGCGCCTGCACGTTGCGCCGTTGCGCCGGTTCCGGGCTCAGGTTCCGGGCACTCCACGAGGACGGAGATGATTGCAGACAGTAGCGCAACAGGCCGTCACCAGCATGATCAGCGCCATCGCCCGCGGGGTCACGTCGCCGAATTCGCCCACCAACATGCCGCTGACGGCACCGACCGTGAACTGTAATGTCCCGGTCAACGCCGAGGCGACGCCCGCATTGGCATGGTGTCGCGCCATGACCGCTACCGTCCCGTTGGGGAAGACGAAGCCGAGGCACCCGAGCACGACAAAGAGCCCGGCCAGCGTGCCGGCCAGGCTGGCGACGCCGCACATCGCGATGACCGCCAGGTATGCGGTCGCGGCCAACATGACCCGCACGGCGCTGGTCAAGGTCCGGTCCAGCCCGAAGCGCGCCATCACGATCCGGCCGTTCAACTGGCTGCCCATGATGAGGGCGAAGCCGTTCAGGCCGAAGATGCAGCCATAGAGGACAGGGCTGACGTGGAAGCCGGCCTCGAAAACCTGGGGGGACCCGCCGAGATAGGCGAAGAGGGTCGCACTCCCGAAGGCGACGGTAAGCGCCGCGGGCAGGAAGCTGCGGTCCCGCCCGACCTGGATGTAACGTTGGAGGACGCTGATCAGGCCCAGCCTCACCCGTCGCTCCGGCGGCAACGTATCGGGCAGGAAGAAGCCCACCAGGATCATGTTGGTGACGCCATAGATGGCCTGGACCCAGAAGATCGAGCGCCATCCGGCCCATTGCAGAATGAACCCGCCCAGCGCCGGGGCCAGGATCGGCGACAAACCCATGACCAGCATCAGCTGCGCCATCATCCGGGCTGCCGCCTGCCCTGTCGCCAGATCGCGAACGACGGCGCGCGGAACGACGACGCTCGAAGCCCCACCGAGCGCTGCCAGGAAGCGAAAGACCGAGAACGAGATGAGGCCGGTCGAGAGCGCGCAGCCGACAGTCGCGATGGTGTAGAGCGTCATGCCGGCAAGGAGCGGCACTTTGCGCCCTGCTCTATCCGCCAGTGGCCCGAACACCAGCTGCCCGATAGCGAGACCGATGAAGAACGCCGCGAGCGTCATCTGGGCGCCGCCGCGAATGCCGCCAAGCTCCCGCGCGATTGCCGGGAAAGCCGGCAGATACATGTCGATCGAGACCGAACCGACAGCAGTCATGAAGCCGAGAAGGGCGGGCAGCCAGACAGGAAAGCTCATCGGCCCTGTCTGGCACAGCCATGGCCGCAAGGCAGCCCTGAAAACCCCGTATCAGCCTTGCCGGATACGGGGCAGGGCCGAACGATCCTTACGGTGCCGTCAGAGCGCCGCCAGCGGCACCGACGCCGCCGCCAACCAAGGCTCCCGTTCCGGCATTGCCGCCGGTCGCCGCACCGACTGCCGCACCCGCGCCGGCACCGATCGCGCCGCCGGTGAGCGCCCTCGTCAGCGGCGAATGGCCGCAGGCGGAGAGCGACAGAGCAGCCGAACCAAGGGTCAGGCTAAGGATGACAACACGCATCGAACAAAAACGCACGGCAACCTCCCAACAATCGCGGCGAGCCCGAAGGGACCCAACCAGTTGAAAACAAGTAAAAGGCGATGTTGTGCGGGCCGAAGATTTGGCAAGATTGCAAAACGGCAATAAGCCCGTGCGTGAATTGCGGGACCAGCCACTCCGCCGCGCCCGCGCGGCCGGAATTTGGCCGCAAAGCCGCGTGCCGCCGTTCAGAGGGTTTTGCGGCGGTCCGCGTAACGGTCGAGATAGGTGGGCACGATCAGCTCCACCGGCTTGGACGTAATGCCAAGCGCCGCCAGCCCAGGCAGCGTGCCGCTCACCACATTGTCCTGACCTAGCATCTCCAGCTGGTCGGTGGTCAGGAGCTTGCCGGGCAGCCGCTCCAGAATCGTCGCCTGCAGCCGCGCGATGCCGGGCGGCACGGCCACGAGCAGGCGCTTCCGCCGCGTCTCCTTCAAGATGTAGGTCAGGATTTCGCGGAAGGTCCACGTCCTCGGGCCGCCCAGCTCATAGACGCGCGGCGCCTCGGGCGGCAGGGCGAGCGCCGCCATGATGGCATCCGCCACATCCCCGACATAGACCGGCTGGAACTTCGTGGCGCCCGAGATCAGCGGCATGACGGGCGAGAGGCGCGCCATCTCGCCGAACCGGTTGAAGAACTGGTCTTCGGCGCCGAAGACGATGGAGGGGCGCAGGATGACGGCATCCGGGAAACCCGCAGTCACCGCCGCCTCGCCGGCAGCCTTGCTGCGGCCATAGCCGCTGCGGCTGGTGCCCGACGCGCCGATCGCCGACACATGCACCAGATGCCGAACACCGGCCCGGGCGGCCTCGTCGGCGATCAGGCGCGGTCCGGTGCCCTGGATCTTCGAGAAGTCGCCGGCGCGGCGCTCGGCCAGGATGCCGACGAGGTTGACGACGACCTCGGCGCCCACGACGGCGCGGCCGATGGCGGCGGCGTCCGTCACCGGCGCGTATAGGGGCACGATCTGGCCGGTGGCCCCGAGCGGCTTGAGGCCCGCGCCGCGTTCAGGGTCGCGGCCGGCGATGCGAACGACGTAGCCTTGGCGGACGAGGTGCGGCACCAGATAGCGGCCGATGAAACCCGCCCCGCCAAATACCGTGGCGACTTTCCGTGTCTGGGTGACCATGCTGGTGTCCGTCCGTTCAGCGTTATCTCGAAACAGCATTACGAGGCGGCAGAGCAGCCCTCAAGAGCAAGCGCGGCCGTGTGATGATGGCACGGAGCCCGCAGTTGACGCCGGGGTGGCAGCAGTCTACATGCCCCGCCCACCGCAGCTGTGCCCAGATGGCGGAATTGGTAGACGCGCAGGTTTCAGGTACCTGTGGCCGTAAGGTCGTGGAAGTTCGAGTCTTCTTCTGGGCACCACCGCCTCCCCGGCTTTTGTTTCGGCTGCGAGGAACCCCCGGTGACATACGATATCGCGATCGTCGGCGCCGGCATCCTCGGGTTAGCCCACGCCCTGGCCGCGTCGCGCCTCGGCCTTAGCGTCGTCGTCGTCGACCGCGACCAGCGCGCCGTCGGCGCCTCCATCCGCAACTTCGGCTTCGTCACCGTGACCGGCCAGCAAAATGGCGATTGCTGGCGCCGCGCCATGCGGTCCCGCGACATCTGGGAAGAGATCGCGCCGGCCGCCGGCATCTGCGTGCTGCAACATGGCCTCGCCGTCGTGGCCCGCCGCCCCGAGGCCGCCTCGGTGCTGGAAGCGTTCCGGAACCACCCGGTCATGGGCGAGGACTGCGAACTGCTCTCCCCAGCCGAGGGCCGCGCGCGCTTCCCCTGGATCACCGGAGAAGCCGAGGCGGTGCTCTACAGCCCGCACGACCGCCGTGTGGAGTCGCGCGACGCCATCCCTCGCCTGGCGGCCTTCCTGGAGAGCGCCCACGGCGTGACCATCCGGCGCGGCCTGGCCGTCCACGCCGTCGATAGCGGGCGACTGGTGACCTCCGGGGGCGTGGTGGAAGCCAGGCACGTCGTCGTCTGCCCCGGCGACGACCTCGCCACCCTCTTCCCCGACCGCCTTGCCCATTACGGCGTCCATCGCTCGAAGCTGCAGATGATGCGGCTGAGGCCCCTCAAGCCGCTGCACCTCAACTGCGCGGTGATGACCGACCTCTCGCTGGTGCGCTACCTCGGCTACTCCGAACTCCCCGAGGCGCGGCCCCTGCTCTCCCGGCTCCGCTCCGAACAGCCCGCCCATCTCGCCGGCGGGGTGCATCTCATCGCGGTGCAGTCGGCGGACGGCACGCTCGTCGTCGGCGACACCCACGTCTATGGCGACACCATGGACCCCTTCTCCGACAACGCGCTCGACGAGCTGGTGCTGGAGGAGTTCGGCGCCGTCTTCCCCCATGTCGACTATGAGGTCACCGAGCGCTGGATCGGCACCTATGCCGCAGCCCATGACCGGCTCGTGCTCATCGATACGCCGATGGACCGGGTGCGGCTCGTGGTCGTCACCAGCGGCACCGGCGCCTCCACCTCCTTCGCCATCGGCGAGGAAGTCATCCAGGAGCTTTGCGCATGACCACGCATCTTCGCGCGGCGATCTTCGACTGGGCCGGGACCGTCATCGACTTCGGCTCGCGGGCACCGATGGGCGCGTTCGTGGAAGCCTACCGGCGCTTCGGCGTTGACATCTCCGTCTCTGAAGCCCGCAAGCCGATGGGGCTGCCGAAACGCGCCCATATCGCGGCGCTGATGGCCGAACCCGCGATCGCCGGGCGGTGGGCGGATCAACACGGCGCCCCGCCGGGCGAGACGGAGATCGACCAACTTTACGACGTGTTCGTGCCGCTCAATACCGAAGTGGTCGCCGAGTTTTGCACCCTCATCCCCGGCGCGGTTGAGATGGCAAACGCCGTGCGGGCGCGCGGCATGAAGCTCGGCTCGACCACCGGATACGTCCGCCCGATCATGGAACGCGTGCTGCCGCTGGCCGCCGCGCAAGGCTACCAGCCGGACAACCTCGTCTGCGCCGGAGACCTCGCCGACGGACGCCCGACGCCGCTGATGATGTATCGCTGCTTCGCCGATCTCGGTGTCTATCCGCCCTCGGCGGTGGTGAAGATCGACGATACCGAGCCGGGAATTCTGGAGGGCCTCGCCGCCGGCACCTGGACGGTGGGCGTCAGCATCTCCGGCAATTGCGTCGGCCTCTCGGCCGAGGAATGGGCCGCGACGCCCGAAGAGGACCAGGCAACCCTCCGCGCGCATGCCGAGGCGCAGCTGCTCGGCGCGGGCGCGCATTTCGTGATCGACAGCATTGCCGACCTCATGCCGGTGCTCGACGAGATCGAGACGCGCATGGCGCGCGGCGAAGCGCCTTAGGCTCGTCCCATGAACAAGATCGACACGCGGCCGGCGGCGGGCGAAGGCGATGTCAACCACTCGCCGCGGCGGCGCGCCTGGGCGGCGGAGAACATCGGCGGGGCGAGCCGCGACCTCATCGACCGCGATGCGGACGCCTTCCTCCACCAGTCGGTCTCCACCCCCTGCCTCAATGCCATCGCCCGCGCCGAGGGCATCTGGATCGAGGATGTCGCCGGCCGCCGCTACATGGATTTCCACGGCAACAACGTCCACCACATCGGCTATGGACACCCGCGCCTCAAGGCCGCCATCGCCGCCCAGATGGACGAGCTTCCGTTTGCGCCGCGGCGCTTCACCTGCGAGCCGGCGGTTCTCCTCGCGGAGAAGCTTGGCCGCATCGCGCCTCGCGACGCACGCGGCGGCCTCAGCAAGGCGCTCTTTACGACGGGCGGCAGCGATGCCGTCGAGGTAGCGATCAAGCTCGCTCGTGCGGCGACGGGGCGGTTCAAAACGATATCCTTTTGGGATGCGTTCCATGGCGCGGGCTTCGGCGCGGCAAGCGTCGGCGGAGAACAGATGTTCCGTAGCGGACCGATCGGGCCGCTCATGGTGGGCACCGAGCACGTCGCGCCCTTCGCCTGCTACCGCTGCCCCTACGGCTACCCCGACCTCGACGGCGGGCCGGACCTCGACCTGTGCCGCATGACGTGTGCCAACTACCTGGGCTATACATTGGGCCGCGAGGGCGACGTTGCGGCCGTCATCGCCGAACCAGCCCGGGCCGTGCCCTTCCTCCCCCCGCCCGGCTACTGGCGCGTTGTAGCCGAGGAATGCGCGAAGCATGGAGCGCTCCTGATCTTTGACGAAATCCCGACGGGTCTCGGCAAAACGGGCCGTATGTTCGCCTGTGAGCATGACGGCGTCACTCCGGACATTCTGGTGATGGGCAAGGCGCTGGGCGGTGGCATTCTGCCGATCGCGGCGGTGCTGTGCCGGGAGGGGCTGGATGTCGCCGGGGCTTACGCCTTCGGCCACTACACGCACGAGAAGAACCCGGTGACGGCCCGGGCGGCGCTGACGACGATCGAGATCATCGAGGACGAGGGGCTGGTGGAAAATGCCGCGCGCGTGGGTGCGGCGGCGCTGACGCGATTGCAGGAGATGAAGGCGCGGCACCCGCTGATCGGCGATGTGCGCGGGCGCGGGTTGTTGCTGGGCGTGGAGCTGGTATCGGACCGCGAGACGAAGACGCCTGCGCCGGACGCCGCCGAGGCGGTGATGTACCGGGCGATGGATGCGGGGCTGAGCTTCAAGACGACGATGGGGAACGTGCTGACGCTGACTCCGCCGCTCATCGTGACCGAGGCTCAGATGACGCAGGCGCTCGATATCATCGAGGCGGCGATCGGGGCCGAGGAACGGACGGTTTCAGCGAGATGTTAGCGGAGGTCATGGCATAATCCGGGGCGTCTGTCCAGTTTTTTGTTGTGATTTAGCAACTTTTTGAAGCGGGTGCGCATGCCGGGGAGATGCCGATGCGGAGTGGAACACGGCTTCTCCGGACGGACACTGGATCACGCAGCCGGTTCCCATCGGGGTTGAAGCCATCGGTAGCGCCGACAGTTCAGCGCAGCTGCCGGATTGCGCGCAGGCGCGGGCCGACCGTTCTTCCAATGCTGGGAATGAACTGCTTCGCAACCTTTATGATGCCGATGTCGCCGCCGCTTTTCCGGTAGTGCCAGTTCGTCACCATGCGCTTCATCACGTCGGCGGGATACTCGTCCCGGAACAGATGCAACAGGTTCTTGCTTGCGAAGATACTCCACAAATAGGAATCCTTCGGCGGCGCAAGCTCTTTCCAATAGCCGAGGTTGACGACGATGTTGTTCCACAGATGGAGCGTGTACGCTTCGCTGCACAGCTGTTCGCACTCCTGCCTCATTTCCGGCAGAAGCGGCTTCCAGAACGCGTCGAAATGAATCGGGAAAAACTTCGACGGCGGATAGGAGTTCCTGACGACGGTCTCCCGCCCGATCAACTTCGTGAGCAACCGCGGACCCGTCGCGCCCCAAACAAGATCCGTGTTTTTCAGGCGTTCCGTCTGCTCCAACAGCCTGGGAAAATACGGCGCTTTCGGATCAAGCCGCATTATTGCGCCACAAAGCCCTACCTCCGTCTCCCGTGCAAGAAGCGTGTCGGTCTCGCCGGCCGGCCAATCACGCAACGCCACGAGGTCCGTATCGATCCAGGTGCTATCTGTATGCTGAAACATCTTATAGCGGAAATAGTCAGTGAAATGCGACGTGTTCGGAACCCCCTTGTAGAGAAAGGCCCCTAGATCGCTGACCTGCGTGATCTCGCGGGCGTCCCGGCGAGCAATGCCGGGTGGAAGCCCGTCGAATTCCTCGAAGCTGTAGACGACGATATCGTGACCGTCGGAGGCAAACGATGATAAACAGGCTTGATCCAGCGCAGGCATCCGCGCTCCAGACCAGAATGTTGCGACCGGCGTCGGCATTGCAATCTCCAGATAAACAGGTTTGCCGGGCGACTACGGCAGCGCCGCAACCACGACGGGCGGAAGCTTGACCGTTCGCTTCATCGAATGCGCGCGTCGCCTGCGCGTCGTCGCGGCTAACGACCGCACGGCGGCCTCCGCCGCACCATCCCCGACGACCGCGCCGAAACGGCGCTCAGGCCGCATCTTCCGGGGCATCTTCCCGAACAGGCCGGCTGGCTCCAAAGCCTCAAGAACCCGCTTGAGCACAGTGACCAAAGCCGGACCCAAACTGGAACCCCATCCTCAGGTATGCATGATGAGCGAGCTTTACTCGCTCTAACGCGAGGGCTCTAGCTGTTGTGGCGGACTTCGTCCAGATCATGATGCGGACGTTCGTGTGCGGTCTCTCCCCTGTCCATGACCGTAGTCTCATCTGGCAGGACAATCTGCGTCACCGCACAAGCAGGTTCCGCCAAGCGAATGTCGCAGAATGCAGGTGGCTTCCCGGTTGAAGTAGGTCCCGATCGAGCGTATATACCTCTTGGATATACGTTAGAGGCCGCCATGCTTACGCGCACATCCCTGTTTTTGTCCAACCGATCACAGGCCGTCCGGCTGCCGAAGGCGGTCGCCTTCGCGGAGAATGTCCGGGATGTGGTCATCGTCGCGGATGGTCCGCGTCGTATCATTGCGCCGGCCGAGGCAGCATGGGACGATTTCTTCGACGCGCCTGGAACAGACCTAGCGCCACGTGAGCAACCCGCGATGCAGGAGCGCGAGCGCCTCTGATGCTGCGCTACTCGCTCGACACGAACCTCTGCATCCGTGTCCTGCGCGACCGGCCGGACGGTGTGCGAGCGGCGTTCAATGCGAATGCGGAGGCTCTGTGCCTCTCGGACGTGGTGCTCTATGAACTGCTTTACGGGGCCGAGCGATCAAACGATCCTCCGCGCATTCGACGCGAGGTGGAGCACTTCGCGGCCCGGTTGCAGGTTGTCCCCTTCGACAGCGAAGCGGCGGCGCATACGGCGGACATTCGCGCGGATCTTGAGGGACGCGGCTGCGTGATCGGCCCGTATGATCTGATGATCGCCGGCCATGCCCGGAGCCGGGGACTGATCATCGTCACCGGCAACCTCGGCGAGTTCCAGCGCGTCCAGGGCCTAAGATGCGAGGATTGGCTGGCAGCATAATGCTCAACCCTGAGGCTTGCTCAAGAACCAGCAATCTATTATTATATCGTAACTAGATTCTTAGCTTGATCGTTCTTTTGGTTGGGGCAGCAAATGACTAACAGCGTGCTTGAGCAGATAAATGATCTAGAGCATCCTTATACTCCAGAGACAGCGACTTGTACGCGTCATGGCCCGACCCAGACTGAAGATGAGGGACACTTAATCAGCTTTGACTGACTAGGCTGATGCATATTCAGGGCGTTAGCTGGAAGGACGAGCACGCCCTCTCGTCTAGCCGGAACATTGCCAAACGCCACGGCCTTACCGCCAAGCTAAAGTTTCGCCACCTCCTCGCCCTGCGCCCGCACCACCCCCATCTCCGCGCGGCACCCCGAGGAGACGCACCGTGCCAGGCCCCGCAGAACCCAACTCAGCGCTCGCACACTGGGTCATGCCACCGATCGCCGCCGCCATCGTCCTCTGCGCCATCGGCGCGCTCGGGATCGGAGCCACTGACGCCTGGCTTGTCCCAAGCCTCGGCTCCGCCATCTTCGTCCAGGTCATGACACCCAAAGAACCGAGCGCCAGCCTCTGGAGCACGCTCCTCGGCCAGCTCGTCGCACTCCCCGCCGGCTTCATCGCCGTGTTCGTCTCCGGCGCCAATGCCGCCCCCGCCTTCCTCTCCGGCCATGCCCTGGAGCCCAGCCGGCTGGTGGCGGTCGCCATCGCCGTCATCCTCACCATCCTCGCCCAGCGCGCCCTCAAGGCCACCTGCCCCGCCGGCGGGGCCGTCGCGCTGCTGGTGGCGCTCGGCACGACGCCGCCGACCTGGCATGGCGCGCTGCTGCTCGGCATCGGCATCGTGCTGGTGACGATCCTCGGCGAGCCGTGCCGGATGCTCATCCTGCGCCAGGACAAAACCCCCGCCAAAGCCGAGGCCAAGGCGGCAGCGGATTGACCGGCGACGGGGCCTGTGCCGGAATGACCGCATGCGAATCATCCGCCGCGCCGCCTGCCTCGCCGTCCTCGTGCCGCTCGCCGCCTGCGCGGGCAACGGGCAGCTCTATCCGCAGCCCTATATCGGCAAAGGCGCGCCGTTCACCGCCTCGGCCGAGGATGTCGCCGCGTTCAAGGCGCGCACCATCCACGCGCCGGCTCGCGCCGATCTGCAGGACCTCGCCGAGGCCTATATCTCGCGCGAGGTCGAGCACCCGAGCAGCGTCAAATTCCAGAACGAGTTCCAGTCTACGGGCAAGAGCATCGCCATCTGCGGTCAGGTGACCTACCGGAACAAATACGATCAGATGACGGCGTGGCGGCCGTTCTTCGTTGAGTTCACCACCAAGGCGTCGAAGGGTACCGAAGCGCCCTACACCTACAACCCCGAAGATGAGCTGGCGAAACTCTGCGGGCCGCTGGCGACCACCCCCAGCGAATGAAGTTCCTAGGTTCTTTCTTTCAAGAAAGAACGGATCTTCTCTACTGAGCCGGCACCCAATAGCTCTGGAAGAACCCGCGCGCGTCGAGCGGCGCCGGATTGCTGGCGACGGCGTTCCCGTCGTGACAGCTCCACCGATAGATGGTGTCGTGCCCGGTGACATAGGCGGGGATGGAGGCGGCGTTCTGGTTGCCCTCGCACCAGTTGGCGGCAGAGGGCAGCGTGGGCGATGTCTCCGCCTTGCCGCAGGCGAGATTGGCTCCCCAGCTGCACATGAGCACCGCGCCGTCCATGCAGCGGAAGACCGTCATGTGCTCAACCTCGGCGGCGGTCACGCCGGTGTAGCCGAAGGCCTGGGTCGCGGGGCCGACCAGCGACGGCGACAGAGGCCGCAGCGCGTCATCCGTGCCGATGCGGGCGCAAACGGCCTCGGGCGAGGTGAGCCTGTTCGACGCGGCGTGGGCGACCGACGCGCCGGCGGCCGAGGCCAGCGACAGCACAGAGAGAGCCGCGAGCAGCGCCCTCATCGGCCGGCCCTCAGCACCTGATCGGCGACAACGGTGAGGTGGGGATGGCCGACGAGCGCCGTCACCGGCCAACCGGGGTCGGGCTTGCCGTCCAGCAGCGCGCCAAGCGCCTCCGCCTTGGCCGCGCCGGACACCATCAGCAGCACGCGGCGGGCGGCGCGGATCATGCCGATGCCCATGGTGAGGCCGTGGCTCGGGACGTGGAAGCCGTCGGGGAAGTAGGCGGCGTTGGCCATGCGGGTTGCCTCCGTGAGCGGGACGACGTGGGTGCCGGCATCCCAGGCGGCGCCGGGCTCATTGAAGGCGATGTGGCCGTTGCTGCCAAGCCCGAGAATGGCGAGGTCGAGCCCCCCTTGCGCCGCGACCGCCGCGTCGTGCGCCGCCGCCTCGGCCGCGATGTCGGGCGCGTCGCCGCGCAGCAGGCGGATGTGGTCGGCGGGGATGTCCACCTCGTCGAGGATGTGGCGGCGGAGGAAGGCCGCGAAGCTGTGCCGGTCGGTGGGGGCGATGCCGACGTATTCGTCGAGGTTGAAGTAATGGGCGCCGACCAGCGCGATGTCGCCGGCCTCGGCGAGCGTCCGGAGCCGGGCATAGAGGCCGATGGGGGTCGAGCCGGTGGGGAGGGCGATGGCGGCGTCCGGCGTCTCGGCGAGGAGGCTGGCCACATGCGCGGCGGCGCGGTCGGCGAAGGCGTCGCCGCTGTCGGTCCATTCGAGGTGCATCGGACACTCCTGTCTAACCCATGCGGGTGGAGCGCCTTCTACCGCCGCCCGGTGGCAGGCATCAAACCCAGGGGTCAATCGTCATCCCCGCCAGCGAAAGCCTCCATCCGCAACGGCCGCTTCTCGCCGAGCCAGGCGGCGTGGACGGTATGGTCGCGGGGATCGTCGCCGGTCTCGGGGTGGAGCAGGATGTCGAGCCCGTTGCGGTTGAGCATGAGCCAGGGGGCGAGGGTCGCGAAGAGGTCGACCGGGAAGGCGATCTGGAACATGGCGCAGGTGTGCGGCCCGATGGGCACCGCGTGCCAGCGCCCGAGGACGGCGCGCGGAAAGAGATCGGCCACGCGCTCCCGCAGGCGGGCGGCGGCGGGTTCGGTGACGCCGGGCTCGTAATAGACATGGGCGTGGAAATCGCGGATGTCGGAGAGTTCCGGCTGCATCGGTGCTGAGTTCCTTCCCGCTCGGCGATCCTTCGTCGCGCGGCGGAGGGTAGCGCGAAACGCCCTGGCGCGTCATCCATCGCGCAGCAACACGAGGGAGGCCGATGCCGATCAGAGAGACGCTGGACCGGAGCGCGTTCAATACGAGCCTGGAGTTGCCGTTCCAGCTGCGCCTCGCCGACTTCGAGCTGGCGCTGCAGGATGTGTATGACTTCTTCTACGACGTGAACCTGCTGTTCGAGGCGAAGGGCCTGCCGCGGCTGGATGACAATCTGCGTCCGGCGATTCTGTCGGGGATGCTGTCGGACATGCTCACCGCGAGCCTCGCGAAGCATTCGCGGTCGCTGGTGCAGAACACGCACTTCAACGGCCACCCCGATCTGGTGGTGGGCGGGCGGTATCCGCGCAACGCGGCGCAGGCGGGGCTCGACGGGGTGGAGATCAAGACCACGCGCAAGCGGGGCGGCGCGGTCGACACGCATGGCGCGCGCGACCAGTGGATGTGCGTGTTCGTCTACGAGACGGACAACACAACCGAGCCCGCTCAGGCGCGGCAGGCGCTGCGGTTCACCGAGGTGTATCTGGCGCGGGTGGAGACCACGGATTTCCGCCGCAACGCGCGCGGGGAACTAGGCACGCGCACGGCGACGCTGGACCGGGCCGGCATCCTGAAACTGCGCGCCGGCTGGGTCTACAAGCGGCAGCGCGCCGAGAGCGCGGACCGCCGTCCGCGCCAGACGGAGATACGCTTCGTCTAGCTCGACGCCGATGCTCTGGTAGCCGACGGCGTTGGCCGCCGCGAGGGTCGAGCCCGAACCCGCGAAGGGGTCGAGGATCACGCCCTCCTGCCGGGGCAGCGCGGCGCGGACGATGTGGCGCAGGAAGTTCTGGGGTTTCAGCGAGGGGTGCGGCGCGATGAGGCGCTCGGCGCGCGAGGTGGGGCCGGAGCGGATGACGTCGCCGAAGGGCCGGTCCGCGCCAAGGCGGAGGAAGCCGCCGGTCTTCCAGCGGCGGAGGTTGTCCTGCACGCGGCCCTCCAGCGGGCGGCGCAGCAGCACCCACGGCTCCCACATGGAGCGCGGCATGACGCTCACATCCTCGAACTCGGTGTGGGCGTTCTTGGGGCGGTCGCCGCCGCGCATCGTCATGGTGAGGCGGATGAGGGTGCCGCGAACCTCGAGGCCGCCTTCGGCCATGGCGGAGGCGACGATGTGGGAGAGCAACGGGTTGCTGGCGACCATGATGTTGGCGCCGGGAACGACGGCGCGGCCGAGCAGCACCGCGAGGCGCAGGAAGAAGGCGTGGAGGCGCAGCCGGTCGGCGGCGCTCAGCGTGGTGAAGCGCGGCAGCGGCGCCCGCTTGTGGCCGTCGAAGGCGGGCGGGATGCGCCAGACGCCGCCACGGCCGGCGCGCAGCTTGCTCTGCTCGAGGGCGCTGTATTCGATGAGCCCGTAGGGCGGGTCGGTGATGACCGCGTGGATCGAGGCAGGCGGGCATTGCGCCAGCCAGTCGAAGCAGTCGGCGTGGTAGAGCACCGCCTGACCCTCGGCGAGCGCCGGGCCTCGGGGGGTTGGCTTCGCGGTGTCAGTGCCGGCGAGACGGTAGCGGCCACGGCCGGCGCGCAGGAAGGTCTCGGGCACGTTGAGGTTGAGGTAGGACCGCACCGAGGATGGCGACACCTCGCCGAGGCGGGCGGAGACGGCGGCGGTGATTTCCGCGAGCGTCGCCTCGCCGGCCAGCGACGCGAGGTAGCTTGTGACAGCGTCGCGTATCAATCCCGGCGGCAATGACATAGCGACTCCTGAGGCCGCGAAGCCTAGGGTTGCGACGTCTGGACGTCAAGCACGCCGGTCGTGGACGATTGGTGGGCGTCCGGTCTGAGGGTTCGGGGGTGGGTATCCGGGGTGGCTAGCCGGACACGTCCACCTCGGGCCGGTCATCGCCGCGAGCGGTCTCGGTGCGCCAGACGCCATCCGCGTCCTGGTACTCGATGTCATGGGTGTCGTCGGGCTGACGCTGCTCCGCGACCACCCGCCGCGCCGCCGCCAGCGCCTGGTCGTGGGTGGCGAAGGGCTCGGAGAAGACGCCGTCGGCGGTATACGCCCAACCGCCGTCGTGCTGTACGACCTTGTAGTGGATCCGCGCCATGTCCTGTCTTCCTCGCTGTCTGTTCCGGCGCGGGCTTCTTACCAGCGGTCAACGCCCGGTGCCATGGCGGTGCTGGAGGTGGGTTCCTCCGAGGCGGCCGGTATGGGCTACAGCGCGAGTTGAAGAGCGGGAACCTCCTGTGGGATGGGTTGGGCAGGTTCAGCGGCCTCCGTCGTGAGTTGAGCAGCAAACGCCTCCCAGTCCGTTCCGAGCGCCATATGTTCGGTTTCCATATGCGTGATGAGGGCAGGTTCGGGCGCCACCAGGATCCTGTGCCTGGACGGGTTCATTGCCCGGCCAAGATTGTAGAGGTTCAAGCCCATCCGTGCGCCACAGATCGCCGCACGATGCGGAAACGACTTCGAGCCACCCGTGCCAAGCAGCGCCTGAAGCAAGGATTTCACGGGATAGGGTGTGAAGCCCTGATACATGAGGGATATCGTGTGGTCCCAGGCACCGCCGGAGCGCATCGCCACCTTCATCATGGAGCAGTCCTCGACGAGCGCCTTCATGCGGACGCCGCAGGTTCCTGTTGTGCTGAGGGCGCGCCGCCAGGGGTGTCCGTTGACCAAGGTCACGTCGGAGCCGGACCATCCGCTCGGTACCCGATGCACGTCGTCGAACGTTACACCGTTAGGTTGCCGCGTTCCAATCAGCGCATAAAGTCCGAAGTAAGAGGCCTCCGGTAACGCCGCCGCCGCCGCCACGAGATCAGGGAACGCGCGCGGAAGATAGAGGTAGTCGTCCTCGGCAAACCACACCAAATCATCCTTGGGCCATCTGCGCGCTATCGGCAGGTCGAAAGTTGCGCTTGCAGAACCGATCGCACCCAAATCCGACCGCATGAGCACCTCGCCGGACGACTTCATCAGCTCAAGGCGATCCTCGGGTATCGGGCCGTCGTTCATAAAGATAAGTTCAGCAGTCCCTGGAACGAGTTGCTGAAAGGAGTGGATCAGGGACAGGAGCGAAAGACGCTTGCTGTAATAGTCCGGCCTATCCTTCTTGTTTTCGCCCCAATACGACCGGCTGATAATATGAAGCACGGCAGACTCCCAGCAGCGTTTGATTTTATACCCGAGTAACAATCACAAGAATCTTCGACGGCAGCGTGTACCCGCAATCGAAGCGAACATGTCATACTTCCCGGTTTTCTGTCTTTATTCCGGCTTGACCGCTCTACCACGCGGTCAAGCAAGTTCAACATGCTTCTTGTGCTTGCGGCCGCCTATTCTTTCTGGTGAGAAATAAGCCTAAGGCCTTAGAAATTCGGGAGGTCGTTTCTTCGACATCAGGCCGTGGCCCGGCCCCCGCGAGCCCAGTCCTCAGCGGTTCGCCGTCAGGAGCCGCTCGGCTAACCGAGCCGCTCCTTCGGCGCCGAAACCACCACGGATCTCCCGGCGCGTCGTGTTCCGGCGCGGGGTCAGGCTGCTCTCCAAGGCTTCGGATCGCATCTCCGCCTGGGCGGAAAGAGTGCCCGATCGCCGCCACGCCGCATGACCCAGCCGAGCCATGGCAAGCCGCAGAGCGGGGCGGCGCACGAGGCGCGCCAAGCCGTGGAACCACTGCGCCGAGGTCTGCGCCAGATAGCCGCCGGCGATTGCTCCCTCAACCTCCAAGGGTTGAGCGAAGTCGCCATAGGACACGTCGCGATAGGCCGGCATGTCGGAGACGACGGTGGCCAAGCCAAGCGCCGCGTAGTCCAGCATTTTTATTGCGGATTTGCATCTATTGAAGGGCGTGTCGGCCAACGGCGCAATGCCGATGGACCAGGGCTGGCGCCGCTGCCGGTCGGTCAGCCAGGCGACAAAGGCGGGATAGGAAAGGCCGGCGCGCGCAGGCACCTCCACCCGCCGAATGAAAGGCGGCAAGATGCCGGGGCCCGTGATGCCCACGATCTCGATCGCGATGCGGTCTCCGAAACTTTCGTGCAGGCGGGCGAGCGCGGGCAGCACGAGACCGAGATCCGCACCGTGGGTCGCGGTACCCATATAGAGGATGCGCACCGGGCCGGGGGTGACGCCGGCCTCGGCCAGAGCCTCCGCCAAGCCCGCCGCACTTGCCGACCCGGCGCCAGCCCACGGTTCAACCGGTTCCGACCACAGCCGCTCATCCAGCCCGTTCGGGATGACGCGGATCCGGTCGATGCCGCCGCGCACGAACGGCAGGAGGCGCTCGGTGAGCAACGGCGTGCTCACGTTGATCCTGTCGGCGCCGGCCAGCAGGGCGATCACCGTTTCCGCGCGCGGACCGAGCCGCTCGGACTCCGGATGTTCGGGTGGCAACTCAACCAGGTTGTCGTCCAGATCGAAAACGAGCGGCACCCGCGTGCGGGCGGCATGCGCCAGTAACGCCGCCGCCGCGGCCTGGTCCGGCACCGCGTAGCGATGGGTGACGATCAGATCCGCCTGGAGAGACAGCGCCTGCTCGGCGGTGGCGAGGGTAACCTCGATCTCGCGTCCGGCACCGGGATGAGACAGCGGCAACAGCAGCCGGATGTAGGCGCAGGGACTGAGCACGCCGATATCGAGCCGCTCCGGCACCAGGACGACGGCACGCTTGCCCGGGGCTCGTAAATCGGTAAGGCCGCGGGAGCGGGCGAGCAGAAGCGCTGACGCGGCGAGCGGGGCGCGATAGGCGCCCTCATAGAAGTTTGGCCGCCGCGCCTCGGCCGGCCGCGCCTCAGGGGGCCGCGCCTCAGGGGGCCGCGCCTCAGGGGGCCGCGGCGCACGCCGGCTAGGTGAGGCAGGAGCGCCCGCCTCGGGACGCGCCATGGCGGCAAGCGCCTCCATCCATGTTTCCGGGAACGCCTGGGGGCTGACCAGACGCGCGCGCGGGTGACCCGCCAGGCGCTGGCGGAAGGCGCCGATGTCGGAGGCGACGATCGGCCGCCCCGAGAGGATGGCGGCGGTCAGCGTATAGCTCCAGGTCTCCGGCCAGGAGGCGGGAAACCAGATCACATCGGGATCGACGCGGGCGATGAGGTCCGGCAACTCGGCGGGCTCGTAGGCGCCCGTTTCGCTGAGGCAAGGCCGCGCCTCCGGCGGAGTGGCCCGTTCGGATTTGCCGATGAGGGTGATGGCGAACTGCTCCGGCGTCGCCAGTTCGGCGAGCGCAGTCACCATGGGCGCGCCCTTGTGGTCCGCCAGCACGCCCAGCACGGCCACTCGCACCGGGCGGGACTGGGCTGCCGCGCCGAGCGGCGCCGGCTCGGGCCGCATGAGCGGCCGCGACGGGATGGCCTCGGGCATCGCCTCCAGGGGCGCCAGCACCGCACGGCGCGCGAGCCCATGGCGCGCCAGCCGGTCGATGCTGTCCTGCGTCGCGCAGAGCACACGGTCGGCGAGGCGCGGCAGCCAGGCCTGCTCGGCCCGCCAGCCGATGATGTCATGCGCCGCGGTGTCGTCGCGCGCCTGGATGCAGCGGTCGCATACGGCGGGCGCGGGCTCGCCGCAGCTCGGCCCATCGGCGACAGGCAGGAGGTTGATGCGCGG
Source organism: Acidisoma sp. (assembly GCF_965199065.1). Classification (NCBI taxonomy): domain Bacteria; kingdom Pseudomonadati; phylum Pseudomonadota; class Alphaproteobacteria; order Acetobacterales; family Acidocellaceae; genus Acidisoma; species Acidisoma sp. The sequence goes on from NZ_CBDAQN010000003.1 coordinate 393,310, forward strand.
GCAGATCGCGAACCAGTCGTGGATGGTGAGGTCGAAGGGCACGTCGAGCGCCTGGATCAAGGCGCGGAGGTCGAGCCGGAGATTGACCCAGTGCTGGACATGGACGCGCGCGATCCGGAGAGGGGCGAGCAACGTCAGCACATCGGCGAGCAGGCCCGCCTCCGCTACCTGTTTATGCCCAGGGCGGGCGGCCTCCGCGTCATCCTTGTCGTCTTCGGCTTTGGGAAACTGAAGCGGAATGAGGAGTTCCGGATGGCGGCGGACGGCGGGCGCGCCCAGCCGCACCCCCTGCCCGTCCATCGTCGCGCGCAGCACCAGGAGGTTGGCGACCCCCTGGCATTGATCGGCCAGGGTGCGGACATACTGGCCGACGCCGCCATCATAGGCATGCTGAACGGTGAGGATGGTGGGCAGGCCATTGGTCGCGAAAAGCTGCAGCGTGGCGGCGATGCGGAAGGGCCGCGCCTCGTCGAGCCTGACATGAATGCCGACCCGACGCCGGTAGTCCGGCCAGCGCGCTTCCAGCGGCGCGACGCTCGCCACGCGCTCCGGCGCATTGCCGCCGAAGCTGACCTCGCCCTCATGATAGACGAAGATGTCGCAGGCGAGCAGATGACGCCAGCCGGCGGCGTTGGCGCGCATGCAGTAGTCGTTCTCCTCCCCGTAGCCGCGCCCGAACGTATCGGCATCGAAATTCCCGAGTTCGTCGAGCGCATCGCGCCGCAGGTACATGCAGAAGCCGACGGTCGTGGGCACGGTGACCGAGCGCCCGGCATTGGCGGCCAAACAGGCGGCGTCGATCCGGGCAAGCGTCTCGCCGAAGGGCAGCGGGCCGCCCTCGACCGCCGGGTAGGAGCAGAGCGTCGCGTTGTTGGAGAACGGCGATACCGTGGCGACCCTGGAGTGGCTGTAGGCGTGACCCATGAGGCGGCCGAGCCAGTCCGCCGGCACCTCGGTATCCGCATTCAGCAGCACCACGTCGCGCGCGCCGGCCTCGGCGATGCCACGGTTCACCGAGGCGACGAAGCCCAGGTTGGCCGGGTTGCGCAACAGATGGATGAAGCGCCGGGCGGCCAGACGGTCGAGATAGCGGGAAAGCGCGGGCTCCGGCGAGGCGTCGTCGATGACGATGATCCGGTGGAGCGGGCTGCGGAGGCCGGGCTTCGGGTCCCGCAGCAGGCTGCGCAGGCAGCGGCGGGTGGCGTCGAGGCCCCGGTAGACCGGAATGACGACATCGACCCGGATGCCGCTCGGCGCCGGATGCGGCGTGCCGCCGGTGATGTCGAACCGGCGCTCGGTGGGCAGGCCGAGGGTGCGGCCGGTGCGGAGGTGATACAGCAGCGGGTCGGCGGCAGCTTCCGGCACCTGATTGACGTAGAAGCTGACATCGAAGCGGGGATGGGGGTGGCGGCCCTCGCTCGCGCCGAACGCGGCATAGTGGTGGAGCGGGTTGATTCCCGCCTCGAGCACATCCGGATTCTGCAGCAGGTACCAGTCGGCGGCAAAGAAGGCGTTGGGGTTGCGACCTTCGAGAGCGCCCCAGTGGCGGTAGTGATGCAGCGGGTCGACATCGGCGGTGACGACGTCCGGATAGGTGCGGCAGTAGTATTCGGGGTCGAAATAGCGCGCCTCCGGATCGTGCGCGGCGGCCTCGGGCTGAAGTGTCAGGGCCGCCTCCGGTGCTATCGCATGGGTTGGATGCCATCCCAGCATAGCGACCGGCAAAAACTTAACGCATGCGAAACGGACATGGGCGCCTTCAGGCAAGACTCGGACCCGAAACCCGACACGGCTCCGGTACAGCCGCCGCGCCCTAACGATGGCGTGTAGCCCTTAAGTCTCTTCCGGATCGATCGCGCTCGCGATGTCGGCCTCGAGCTCCAGCAGAGCCTCGGCACGCGCGCCCTCCACCGCCTCCAGCGTCCGCAGCTTGCGACCCACCGCACGGGCGCGGGTGCGGGCGCTGGCAATCGTGCTTGTCATCGCCGACGCGTTCTTTTCCAGCTTGCCAAGCACGACATCCATGCGGCCCATCTCGGTCTTGGTCGCGCCGAGCAGCTCCCGGATCTGATCCGCCTTCTCCTCGAGCGCCAAGGTGACGTGACCCAGCTGCACAGTGCGGAGCAAAGCCGGGAACAGGCTCGGCCCCAGGATCATGACCCGGAATTCCCGGCTCATCTCCTCCAACAGCCCAGGAGTGCGCGCGGCCTCGGCATACAACCCGTCCGTCGCCAGATAGAGCACGCCGAACTCCACCGTGACCGGTGGATTGATGTATTTCTCGTGGATCTTGCGGCACTCCTCGCGCAGCCGACGCTCGAGCCCGCGCCGCGCCGCGCGCTCGCCCTCCGCATCGCCCACCTCGGCGGCGGCCACCAGACGCTCGTAGTCTTCGACCGGGAACTTCGCGTCCACCGGTAGCCAGACACGCTCGCCGCCCCGCATCGGCATGGCGACCGCGAAATCGACCATCTCGTCGTGGCCGTCGCGCAGCTTGAAGTTGGCCTCGAAGCTGCCCATCGGCAGCACGTCCTCGAGCATCGCGCGCAGCTGCGCCTCGCCCCAGCCGCCGCGCGTCTTGACGTTGCTGAACAGCCGCTTGATGTCGCCGATCTGCGCCGTCACCGCCTGCACGTCGCCGAGCGCCTTCTGCACCGCCGTGAACTGATCGACGACGCGGGCGAAACTCTGCTCCATCTGCTTCTCGACCGCCGCATGGAGTTGCTCGTTCACCACCGTCTGCATCTCGGCCAGCCGTTTCTCATTGCCCTCCCGCATCAGCGTGAGCTGCGCGTCGAGAGTGGCGCCGATGCGCCTCTGCTCCTCGGCGGCCGAGGCACGAAGCGCGTCCATCGACGTGGCAACCGTGGTGGTCGCCGCCGTGATCTGCTCGAAGGCGCGGGTAAGGGCGCCGGTGGTGCCGGACTGAATGGCGGCTGCCAACCCGCGCTCGGTTGCCGCCAGCTGCGTGCGGGTGGTGTCGCCTTCGGCGCGCAGGCCCGCCAGCAACTGCTCGTTCTGGAGGCGGAGATGGTCGCCCGCATCATCGCGCGCCCGCACGCTCGCGCGCGCGATGATGATGGCCAAGGCGCCGAGGGCGAGCGAGATCAGCCCGAGAAGAAGGGGGAGGAGAGCGGCGGCGGTCATCGCGGTCAGTATCCGGCGGTCAAACCATCACGGATACATAAGACCCCGGCGCGTCCTCGAGCACCGGAACCTCCCCGCCCGGCGCGCGGGCCGGCACGGTTTCGGCAGAGAGGCGCGACACCCAGCGCTGCCAGTCCGGCCACCAGGAGCCCGACATTTCCGTCGCCGCCGCCTCCCACACATCGGGATCGGCCGGAGTGGAGGTTGCCACCCAATGGCTGTACTTGCCGGAGTCTGGGGAGTTGACCACGCCGGCGATGTGCCCCGAGGCGGCGAGGACGAAGCGCTTGGTGCCCTTCATGTACTGCAGGCCGCGATAGGTGGACTTCCAGGGCGTGATGTGATCCTCCCGCGCCGCCAGCATGTAGGTGGGGACGTTGACCAGCGACAGGTCGATCGGCACGCCCTTCAAAGTGATTCCGCCAGGGTCCTTCAGCAGGTTCCGCTGATACATGTTGCGCAGATAGAAGCTGTGCATCGCCGCCGGCATGCGGGTGCTGTCGCTGTTCCAGTAGAGCAGATCGAACGGAAACGCCTCGTTGCCGAGCAGGTAGTTGTTGACCACGAACGACCAGATCAGGTCGTTGGCGCGCAGCATGTTGAAGGTCTGCGCCATCTCGCTGCCCTCCAGATAGCCGCGCTTGCTCATCTTGTCCTCGATGGCCTGGATCTGATGCTCGTCGATGAACACGCCCAGTTCGCCGGCCTCGGCGAAATCGAGCAGCGTCACCAGATAGGTGGCCGACTTGATCCGGCGGTCCTTCTTCACCGCCATCCAGGCGAGCGTGCAGGCGAGCAGGTGCCGCCGAGGCAATAGCCGATGGCGTTGATCGACTTCTCGCCGGTGGTCGCCTCGATCGCGTCGAGCGCCGCCAGGATGCCCTCCTGCATGTAGTCGCCGAAGTCCTTGGCCGCGAGTTCCTCGTCCGGATTGACCCAGCTCACCACGAAGACCGTGTGGCCCTGGGATACCGCCCAGCGCACGAAGCTGTTCTTCGCGCGAAGGTCGAGAATGTAGAACTTGTTGATCCAGGGCGGCACGATCAGAAGCGGGCGCTTCAGCACCGTCTCCGTGGTCGGCGCATACTGGATGAGCTGCATCAGCGGCGTCTGCCAGACGACCTTGCCGGGCGTGGTGGCGATGTTGTCGCCGAGTTTGAAGGCCTCGGTGTCCGTCATGCGGATGCGGAGCTTGCCGCGCCCCCGCTCCAGATCCGCCAGCAGGTTGGTCAGGCCCTTGAGCAGGTTCTCGCCGCCGGTCTCGACCGTCTTGCGAAGAACCTCGGGGTTGGTCAGCACGAAGTTGCTCGGGCTCAGGGCGTCGACGAACTGACGTGAGTAGAAATCGATCTTCTGGGCGACCTTGGGGTCCATCCCGTCGACATCCTTCACGACCTCCTGCACGAAGCGGGCCGAGAGCAGATAGCTCTGCTTGATGAAGTCGAAGATCTCGTTGTCCTGCCACGCGCCGTCCTTGAAGCGCCGGTCGCGCGGGTCGGCCTGGATGACGGGCGCGCTCTCCATCCCCATGATCCGTCGCGTGGTGTTCTGCCAGAGCGCCATGTAGTCCTGCCACAGGCCCATCTGCGCCTGCATCAGACGCGCCGGGTTCGACATCAGGCGCGTCGTCATCTCGATGAAGGCGGCGCCGATGTTGAAGGGGTCGGCCGATCCCCGGGCCTCCGGCTGCTCCGCGCTCTGCCGCTTCAGCCAGCCGAGCATGATCCGCTGGGACCGCTCGGCGATGTCGGTCATGGTGCGCCTGACCACTTCCGGGTCAGGGAGGCGGATGTCCTGTGCCTCAGGTTTTTCGCTGTCGGCCATGACGCTATCCTTTCCGGCATTCCGTGCTTGGGCTAGATGTCTCGCCGCTATCAAGGACGTAAGCGGGATGTTGCTAACCGATAAAGAGGGTAGGGCCCGGTGGCGCCGGGTTCAACCCGCCGTGATCCCGCATCAGCCGGGCGCGAAGCGCGGCAACCGGGCGGCGGCTGTGGGCCTGCATCCGGGCGCGACGCTCGGGCTTGGCCTGGTGCTCATGCTCGGCGGCTGCAGCAACTTGCCCGGCCGGGACGATCCGGTGACCTGGTGGCATCACCTGGAGGGCGGCGCGATCGCGCAGAACCGGCCGCCGCCGCCGAACCCGAACGCGCCGTTCCCGAAAATCGCCGACCAGCCGACGCGGCCGGCCGGGATGCCCGACTGGGAATGGAACCAGCTGAGCGCCACGTTGGCGTCGCAGCGGGCGGAGGCACAGGCCTACGCGGCGCAGAACCCGATCCCGACCCTCGCCCAGCCACCGGCAGCCCCGGCCGCCATGCACCGGCCAGCGCCGGCACGCGCCCTGCCGCCACCCGTCCCCTCGCCGGCGGCCTCCTCCGCCACGCCCCCGGCGGACACGGGGCAATCCGCAGCGACGGTCGCCGAAATCCAGCGGCTGGCGGCAGCCCCCGGCCCTGCCGGAAGCGCCGCGCCGCCGCCATCGGCCGCCGCCGTCGCGACCGCGACCGCCAACGCCGCCAACCCCTCCGGCGCCTCGAGCCTGACCTTCCAGGGGCCGAGCGCCTCATCGCACACCTCCGGCCCGCGCAGCGTGCCCGTCGATGCCGGCTCGCCCACCGCCAGCGCCGCCGCCGCGGCGACCCACGTCAGCTACTTCGATCCGACCAACGGCCTCAGCATTCCCGGCGCGCTGAGCCCGGTGGAACAGCCCGACGAAGCCCATCCGCCGCCGGTGCCGGCCAGCGTGCCGGTGCCCCCCACGGTCCCCGGCTTCGCCATTCCCGCGGTCCCCTCGACCTACGTGGCGCCGGTCCCCCTGCCCGAGCCAGCCCCCTATGTGCCGCCCGCGCCGCTGCCGCCGGTCGCGCCGGTGCCCATCCAGTTCGCGCCGCACTCGGCCGTCCTCACGCCGCCGATGCAGCAGGTGCTGCTGCATCTGATCCAGGCCGGCGCAGGCGCCCGCATTGCCGTCACCGGCTTCGGCGACGCACGCAGCGACTCGATTACCGAGCAGGCCGCCGCCATGCCGCTTGCCCTGGAACGCGCCCGCGCCATCGTGGTTCAACTGATGACGTACGGATTCACCGCGCATGGGATCAGCGCCGGCGCGCGCGCGCTCGGCAGCGGGGGCCTCGCTCAACTGACGGATTGAGCCTGTCGTGGATTGAGCGCCGGGGGAATTGGGCCTAACGGCTGCTCCGCCGCATCGTTCCACCTCCAGCTTCACCTCCAACCGGATCGCCTGCCATGGTCGAAGAGTTCCACCGCATCCGCCGCCTGCCGCCCTATGTGTTCGCGGAGGTCAACAAGGCCCGCGCCCAGGCCCGCGCCGAAGGCGTGGACATCATCGACCTCGGCATGGGCAACCCCGACAGCCCGACGCCGCCGCATATCGTCGCCAAGCTGGTGGAGACGGTGCAGGACCCGCGCACCCATCGCTACTCCGTCAGCCGCGGCATCGCCGGGTTGCGCCGGGCGCTGGCGGGCTACTACCAGCGGCGCTTCGACGTGACGCTCGACCCCGAGACCGAGGTCATCGCGACGCTCGGCTCGAAGGAGGGTCTGGCGAACCTGGCGGCGGCGATCACCAGCCCGGGCGACACCATCATGGTGCCGAACCCCTCCTACCCCATTCACCAGTTCGGCTTCATCATCGCGGGCGCCGCCGTGCGGAGCATCCCGGCCACGCCCGACGACGACATGCTGCGCGCCATCGACCGCGCGGTGCGGCACTCGGTGCCGAAGCCCACCGCGCTGATCGTCAATTTCCCCTCGAACCCGACGGCGCATCTCGCGACGCTCGATTTCTACCGCGAACTGGTGGCGCTCGCCCGCCGGCACGAGTTCTTCATTCTCTCCGACCTCGCCTATGCGGAGATCTTCTTCGAGGGCGAGCCGCCGCCCTCGGTGCTGCAGGTGCCGGGCGCGCGGGAGGTGACCGTGGAGTTCACCAGCCTGTCGAAAACCTACTCGATGCCCGGCTGGCGGATGGGGTTCGCCGCCGGCAACCAGCGGCTGGTGACGGCGCTGGCGCGGATGAAATCGTACCTCGACTACGGCGCCTTCACGCCGATCCAGGTGGCGTCGGTCGCGGCGCTGAACGGCCCGCAGGACTGCGTCGACCAGATGCGGGCCCTGTATCGCGAGCGGCGGGACGTGCTGGTGCCGGGATTGGCCGCCGCCGGCTGGGAGGTGCCGAGCCCGCGCGGCTCGATGTTCGCCTGGGCGCCGATCCCGCCCCGTTACGCGCATCTCGGGAGCCTCGATTTCGCGCAGCTGCTGCTCGACCGCGCCCGGGTGGCGGTCGCGCCCGGCATCGGCTTCGGCGAACACGGCGACGGCCATGTGCGGATCGCGCTGGTCGAGAACACGCAGCGGCTGCGGCAGGCGGTGCGCAACATCCGCACCTTCCTCGGCAATGACGGCAACCAGCCGCCTCTGCCGTCAGCATCGGGGGTGACGGAAGCCGGGGGCGCCGAAGCGTCCCCGTCGAAGGTGCCGGCATGACGGAAGCGTTACGGGTCGGGCTGGCCGGGCTCGGAACCGTCGGCGCCGGAACCCTCGCGCTGCTGCGGCAGAATGCGGCGATTGTGACCGCGCGTGCCGGCCGGCCTGTCACGGTGACCGCGGTCTCCGCGCGCGACCGCAGCCGCGACCGTGGCGTCTCGGTCGAGGGCCTGACATGGCACGACGACCCGCTCGATCTGGCGACGGACGCGGCTGTCGATGTCGTGGTCGAGGTCATTGGCGGGAGCGAGGGCGTGGCGCCCGCGGTGGTGCGGGCGGCAATCGCCGCGGGCAAGCCGGTGGTGACCGCGAACAAGGCGCTGCTCGCGCTGCATGGCGGTGAGTTGGCCGCCGAGGCCGAGGCGGCCGGCGTGCCCCTCGCCTTCGAGGCGGCGGTGGCCGGCGGCATCCCGGCGATCAAGGCGCTGCGGGAGGGTCTTGCCGCCAACGAGATCCGCGCGATCTCCGGCATTCTCAACGGGACGTGCAACTATATACTGACGGTGATGCGCGAGCAGGGGCGCGATTTCGCCGAGGTCCTCGCCGATGCCCAGGCGCTGGGTTACGCCGAGGCGGACCCGGCCTTCGACATCGACGGCGTCGATGCGGCGCACAAGCTCGCCATCCTGGCCGCGCTGGCCTTCGGGCGGCCGGTGGACTTCGCGGCGCTGCATGTCGAGGGCATCCGGCGGGTAAGCGCCTTGGACATCGCTTTCGCCAAGGAGCTGGGGTTCCGCATCAAGCTGCTCGGCATCGCGAAGCGGCAGGATGGCGGGGTCGAGATGCGGGTGCATCCGGCGATGGTGCCGGAGGGCGAGCCGATCGCGCAGGTGGACGGCGTCTTCAACGCCGTGGTGGCGGAGGGTAATTTTTCCGGGCGCGTCATGCTGATGGGCCGCGGAGCCGGAGCCGGACCCACGGCCTCGGCGGTGGTGGCGGACCTCATCGACATCGCGCGCGGACGGCTGACGCCGATCTGGGGCGCCGAGGGCTTTGCCCTGGAAACGCTGCCGGCGCTGCCGATGGCGGCGCATAACGGCGCCTACTACCTGCGGCTCATGGTGCTCGACCGCCCGGGCGTGATCGCCGATGTGACGGCGGTGCTGCGGGATGCGGGCGTGTCGTTGCAGTCTATGCTGCAGCACGGACGGTCGCCCGGCGAGGCGGTGCCGATCGTGCTGGTGACGCACGAGACGAACGAGGCGGCGATGATGACGGCCCTCGCCGAGATCGCGGCGCTGCCAGCCGTGCTGGAGCCGCCGGCGCTCATCAGGATCGGCTCGGCTTAACCAGCAGCCCGAAGTCTCCGCCGCGCCGACCGCGACAGCCGAGCCCGGCGCGTGGCGCGGGCTCACGTACCCGGGGCACCAGAGCAGGACGCGTGCGATCTCCAGTGCGTTGCAGCATCATGTCTGCGACGATCACAATGGACGAGCCCCCTGACGATGTGGAGCAAGCCCCTCCACCGAAAGCCGGTGTTCGATCAAAACGAGGCGGAGGTCCGCTACCGTTGGCATAGGTCGCAGGCTACCCGTACGTGGAACTATCAACTTTGCGTTCTAAGCTTGTAATGATCGGCGAAGACGTTGCTCGCATGGTTTGCGCTTCTCCTAAGCCTCGTAATCTTTACCATTACGATGTTGGATCTTTTTGGAATGGTTGTTCACGATGAACCCGGGTCGTGCTCCCGTTGGGCAGTATCGGTCCGCAATATGTTAAGTGGCGTGCGCAGGAGTACGTTCATTGATTAACTTATCCGGTAGAATTTGGCGTCGCGTTGCAAGTCTACCCTCCGACATTGCTTTGGGCATGACCAACGTGGCTCCCGTTTCTTCATATCTCGATCAGCGCCGGACGGCTCTCGAAGAGAGATATATGGGTGCAAGCCCTCTCAGTCCTCGTGAGGCCGAGGTCGTGGACGGCCTTCATCGGGACGGTTTCTTTGTTACCTCTCTGGAGAATCTGGGTGTAGCGGAGGCCGAGAACGTCCCCATCCTGGAGAGCGGCGCGAGGATCAGCGAGGTGCTGGCGAACCGCGCGGACGCGCCGAATACGCCCCATCCCGCCGCCATCTGCAACCAGCCCGGCGATCTGCTCGCCAACCCGATGATATACCGTTGGGGCCTTCACCCTACGCTGTTGCGTATCGTCGAGAGTTATCTGCGCCAACCGGTGGCGTATGATGGCCCGATCGTGTTCTACACCGAGGCCAACAAGGCGGAGGAAGGAACCCGGAAATGGCACCTCGACCGGGAGGATCGCCGGGTCGTGAAGGTGGCGCTATACCTCCACGACGTTGATGAGGAAACCGGACCGTTCGAGATATTTCCGCGGATGCCGCAGAATACCGACGGGCGTTTCAAATATCCCGTGGTCGCCACCGCGACGCTCGAACGTCTGCTTGGTCTTCAACCGAACTCGATGGAGACGGTCACCTGCACGGGACGCGCCGGAACGCTTATTTTCGCGGAAACCGGGCGTTTCTATCACCGAGGGAAGCCGCCCACGAGCAATCACCGGGCTGCAATCTTCTACGGCTATTTTGCCCGGCCTCCCCGCAACCCGTTCTATTGCGAACGCTCAAGGCTGTCGCGGGCGCAGATCATGCAGCTGATCGGAGGCCTGTCGTCCGAGCAGCGCGCGAGCGCGTTGTGGCGGGATGTCCTCCCTTGGCCTATCCGTCTCATTCCGGCCAGCAAAAGGTGAGCTGAAGACAGGTGTCTGCCTTGACGACAGCGGTGAGTTGTCCGAACGCCTGACCCCATTCGCACGCTCGACCGGCCTGCCAGATCTCCCCGCTTGCCTATGCGGGCAGAGCGGCCAAAGCGCGTTCCGCCGGACGCGCCGGCGTCTCTTGTTCGGGATCTGTGATCTTGAATTCGCTCACCAAGCCGCTCAGCGCGAACGCCTCCAAGCGCAGGCTCGAACTCTCGGCCGCCGCCTGCTCGACAATGCCGAGATTCTGCTGCGTTACCTGATCCATCTGGCTGACCGTCATGTTGACCTGAGCCAGGGCAGTCGCCTGCTGCTGCGCCGAAGCGGCAATATCGCCCACCAGATCCGTCAACTGGCTGATCTGGCCGGTGATGCGGTGCAACGTCCTGCCGGTTTCCTCCACAAGTTGAGCGCCCTTCCCAACCTGGTCGCTGGATTCGGAGATGATAATCTTGATCTCCTTGGCGGCATCCGCGGATCGCTTGGCCAGCGCTCGCACTTCGGTTGCCACGACCGCAAAACCCCGACCGGCATCACCCGCCCGCGCCGCCTCGATCCCCGCATTGAGCGCCAGCAGATTTGTCTGAAACGCAATCTCGTCGATCAGGCCGATGATGGCGGAGATGCGTTCGGATGATTTCTCGATGCCCGCCATCGCCTCTACCGTATCGCGCACCACGCTGCCCGAGGCGGTGGCATCCGCATGCGCCGCCGCCGCCAGTTTCGCCGCACTACCGGCATTCCCGGAGGTCTTGCCGACCGTTCCCGTGATGTCGTTCAAGGTCGCGGCGGCACTTTTCAACTGGTTGGCCTGCTTCTCGGTCCGCGCTGCCAGGTCGGCGGAAACTTCCTGCATGGCATTGATGTTCGTTTCCACCGTGCGGGTACTGATCATGACACGGCGAATGGTCCCGTCCATCTTGGCTGAGGCCTGGTTGAAATCCATCCGCAACCCTTTGAAGTCGTTGCTGAACCATTCGGTGATCCGCCACGTCAGATCGCCATTGGCGAAACTGATCAAGGCCTTCGCCAGCGCCCCAACCACCAGGCGCTGGTCAAGGCCGGAGGCCTCGAAGCGGGCTGCCACGTCCCTAAGTTTGGTATCCAGTTCGTTGTGAAACTCCGCGGCGGCCAGTTCGAGCTTTCGCCGTTCCATGGCGTTGTCCTTGAACACCTGCACGGCGCCCGCCATCGCGCCAAGCTCGTCCGTGCGATCGAGGCCCGCGATCCTTACGTCCAGATCGCCGTCCGCCAGGTTCCGCATGGTCTTCGAAAGCGCCGCAACGAGCTTTGAAACCGATTTGCAGATGAGAAAACTTAACGCGATGAGCCCGAGCAGAAGCGGGACGAAAATCCAGGCAAGATGGATCGCGCTCGTCGCCAGCTCAGCGTTGAGATCGCTGACATAGAGCCCCGTCCCGATGACCCACTGCCATTCCGGCACGGCCATTGCGTAAGAGATTTTGGGTTCCGGCTTGGCGCCAGCAGTCTTTGGAAAATAATAATGGTGGAAAGCCGGCTTCCCTGCAGCCGCGGCGAGGATCATCGGCTGAAAGACGACCGTGCCATAAGGGTCCTTGTAGTTGGCGCAGTTGGTGCCCACCAGCTTCTTGTTGGGGTGCACAAGCACCATCGATCCATATGTCATAACGAAGTAGTAATTCTTCCCGTCATAGCGGGTCGTGGCAAGGGCATGGAGCGCGCGCCGCTGTGCCTCTGCGGTCGTCAAGGTGCCGTCTTTTGCTTCCTGCACGAAGGATTCTGCAACGGAGACACCAACTTCGACAATCCGCTCAACCTCCGCCTGTCGGTCTGAAACAGACCGGCCGTAGCTTTGGTTCAGCGCCACAGCCATGCCGCTGATCGCCAGTAACACGCCGAGGCACGATATCAGGATAAGCTGCCGCGTGATCGAAACACGAGAGAACATGCTGGGTCCTTGCCGTTCGGACTGCGCAGTTTCCCGGGCAGTAGGCCCTTCTGCGCGCATGCGGACGGTCGTCTCCCGATAAACCATAGAAATTAACGAACCCTTGATCGTGTTGGCCAACCGGCGCTTTGAACCGGACAAGCGTGCCGGCCGATCATAGCGAGGCCGCGGTGCCCATCCGCTGAGGCTGGCTCCGGGCGGCGCACGAGAGCGAGCCTCGGTTCCGAATCGGGCGCGCCTGGGGTAGGCTCTCGCATCGCCGCCCCACGGACCAGAACACGAGGACACCCATGGCCCTCCAGACCCCGCAGCATTCCGACCGCAACCTCGCCCTCGAACTCGTGCGCGTCACCGAGGCGGCTGCCATCGCCGCCGCACAGTGGACCGGCCGCGGCAACAAGAACGCCGCCGACGGCGCGGCCGTCGAGGCCATGCGTCATGCCTTCGACAGCGTCTCCATCTCCGGCACCGTCGTCATCGGCGAGGGCGAGATGGATGAGGCGCCCATGCTCTACATCGGCGAGAAGGTCGGCCAGGGCGGCCCTGAGATGGATATCGCCGTCGATCCGCTCGAAGGCACCGAAATCGTCGCCAAGGGCGCGGCGAACGGCATGGCGGTCATCGCGCTGGCCGACAAGGGCCGCTTCCTCCACGCGCCCGACATCTACATGCAGAAGATCGCCGTCGGTCCCGGCCTGCCGCAGGGCGTGGTCGACCTCGACGCGCCGACCGCCGAAAATCTCCGCAATCTGGCGCGCGCGAAGAAAGTGGATGTCTCGGACCTCGTCGTCTGCCTGCTGGACCGCGAGCGGCACGATGAGATCGTGGCCGAGTGCCGGCGGGCGGGCGCGCGCATCATGCTCATCTCGGCGGGCGACGTGGCCGGCTGCATTGCCACCAGCAGACCCGAGGGCGGGGTCGACATCTACCTCGGCTCCGGCGGCGCGCCCGAAGGCGTGATCGCGGCGGCGGCGCTCCGCTGCGTCAACGCCCAGATGCAGTGCCGCCTGCTGTTCGAGGACGACAGCCAGATCGAGCGCGCCCGCGGCATGGGCCTCACCGACCCGCACCGCAAATACGGCATCCACGAAATTGCCGGTGGCGACGTGATGTTCGCCGCAACCGGCGTGACCACCGGGCCGATGCTCCGCGGCGTGCTGCGCAGCGAGGGCAACGGCGCGGTAACCCACTCGGTCGTAATGCGGAGCAAATCCGGCACTGTCCGTTTCGTGGAAGCACATCACGACTTCACCATTAAGCATTGGTCCCGCGCGTGAGCGCACGGGACGGGCAAACACTGGTCCCGGGCCTAGGACGCTGAGCGCCCTCGCCTCCCGGCCGGAGCCGGAGCCGGAGCCGCCTGACGCGGTTCTGGGGGTGGAGCGCAGCCTCGGCGGCCGTCGATGGCTGTGGCGGGTCAATAGCGCCGAAACCGCATCGCAGCTGGGCCTCGGCATCGCCCAGCGCCTCGACGTGCCGGAGATCGTCGGCCGCCTGCTGGCGCTGCGCGGCATCGGGATCGAGCAGGCCACGCACTACCTCACGCCGACGCTGCGCGCCCTGCTGCCCGACCCCTCGACCCTCATCGACATGGACGTGGCGGCGGCCCGGATGGCGCGCGCCGTGCGCGAGGGCGAAACCGTCGGCGTCTTCGGCGACTACGACGTGGACGGGGCCTGCTCGGCGGCACTGGTGACGCAGTTGCTGCGGGGGCTGGGCCTCGTGGTCCATACCCACATCCCCGACCGAGCGACGGAAGGCTACGGCCCCAACGCGCCGGCGCTGTGCGGCCTCGCGGACAAGGGCGCGACGTTGATCATCTGCGTCGACTGCGGCACCGCGGCGCATGAGACCTTTCCGTGCCTCACCGGGCGCGCGGAAGTCATCGTGCTCGACCACCACAAGGCGGAAGGGCCGCCCCCCCCGGTTCTGGCGACGGTCAACCCGAACCGGCTTGATTGCGCCTCGGGCCAGGGGATGCTCTGCGCCACCGGGATCGCCTTCCTCACCGCAGTGGCATTGCTGCGCCATCTGCGGCGCGACGGCGTCTTCGGGCCGGAGCGCGCCGAGCCCGATCTGATGGCCCTGCTCGACCTCGTGGCGCTGGCAACGGTTTGCGACGTGATGCCGCTGACCGGGCTCAACCGCGCCTTCGTCGGCCAGGGGCTGCGCGTGATGGCGCGCGGGGCGAGGCCGGGGATCGTGGCGCTGCTGGAGGTGGCACAGGCGAAGGGCGTGCCCTCGACCGTCACCTGCGGGTTCGCCCTCGGGCCGCGCATCAACGCCGGCGGCCGCGTGGCCGATGCGGGCCTCGGGTTGCGGCTGCTGCTCACCGAGGATGCCGAGGAAGCGCGCGAGATCGCCGAGATCCTCGACAGCGTGAACCGCCAGCGCCAGCAGATCGAACTCGGCGTCATGGATGAGGCGATGCGGCTGGCCGAGGCGCAGGTGGCGGCGGGGCATGCCGTGCTGCTGGTGGGCGGAGCCGGCTGGCATGCCGGCGTGGTCGGCATCGTCGCGGGCCGGCTTAAGGAGAAGTTCAACCGCCCCGCCTGCGTCATGGCGATCGCCGACGGCCGGGCGACGGGTTCCGGACGATCCGTGCCGGGGCTGGACCTCGGCGCCGCGGTTCTGGCGGCGCGTCAGCAGGGCTTGCTCGAGCGCGGCGGCGGGCACGCGATGGCGGCGGGCTTCACCTTGGCCGAGGCGAGCGTGCCGGCGCTGCACGCCTTCCTCGACGAGCGGCTGGCGGCGGCATCCGCCATGCCGGGCGCGGCTGCTCTGGCGGTGGACGGCGTGCTGACGGTACGCGGGGCGACGGTGCCGGTGGCCGAGCATCTGGCGCGGCTGGCCCCCTTCGGCCAGGGCAACGACGAGCCGCTCCTGGTGCTGAGCTATGCAAGGGTGAGCCGGGCCGAGCGGGTCGGGAAGGACAGCGCGACCGTGCGGGCATTTCTGGAGGGCGAGGATGGCGGCCGGCTCAAGGCGGTGCTGTTCCGGGCGAAAACCGGCGCGTTGGCGGAGGCTATGCTCGACCCGGGGCGGCGGCCTCTGCACCTTGCGGGTTATCTGCGGGCCGAGGAGTGGAACGGAACCGTCAGCGCCAGCTTCATGGTGCAGGACGCGGCCTACGGCTGAGGTGCGGCCGTGCGTGGGGCTAGGCGGGCAGGTTTGCGAGGGTGGATTGCCGGTTCCGGGGTTGATTCGGAACCGAGGCTCGGCTACCCAGCACGCCCTGGCGTGCCGTTTATCTGCGGTGCGGTAGGAGTTGCTCGTCCCGTTCGTCTAGAGGCCTAGGACACCGCCCTTTCACGGCGGTAACACGAGTTCGAATCTCGTACGGGATACCAGCCTGTTCCCCAAGTTCGGCGAGGTTCAGTTTTCGGTAGTGGTCCCAAGAGGAACACTACGACAGGGGAACACTACGACGGTTAATCTCCTGCTCGGTTGCTTTGCGCACAAACTCCGTCCGGTCTTCTCCGTCGCGCAAAACGCCGGCGATGCGCTCAAGTGTTCCCTCGCCAGAACGGCCAGAATCCTATCAGCCTATAACTTCTTGCGCCCCATTGGCCGGCTTCTGCCTGCCTGATCGCCATGCGTCAAAGATGGCTACAAATCGCAGCCATCCCCGCCCGTTTGTGAATCCTACGGGCTGAACGTCCCGGCCTTCTCCGCGGCGGCTTCCGCAGCGCCAACATTCTCAGCCGCGGCGAGTTCTCGCTGGTCGTTGAACCTGCCAATCGCTTTGGAATACCGGGCTTCGGCACGATTCACGGCTTCCTGCGCGCGCTCCACAGCCCGCTCATCCCGCGCTTCTCTAGAAGCGGTGCCCCGGGAGGCGTATCCCCGGCCGTATCCGCCGTGGCATCCGTGCGCCCCATGACCCCCGTAGCCGTGTGCCAGGCACATCGTCGCCGACAGCATCAAGCCAAACCCACCAAGAATAGCGCTCCGCATCGTAGCCCTCCCTGAGTAGCCGCTCTAACGGCGGCGTAAGGGAGCCTATGGCGGCAACGCAGGCCTTGTGGAGTCATCATTCGGAAACGTCAGACGGTCGGAACTATCCTTCTCTCGTCAGCATCTTGGACAGCTTGACCCTCATGGGCGGTCGCGCAATAGGCGAACAACAAGAGGGCGAGGCTCAATGCCTGATGCTACCACTGCTCGGGCAACGGGCGAGATTCGCGCACTCACCGGGATCAGGGGCGTTGCCGCGGTTCTTGTGGTTCTCTACCACTTCGACCTCTTCCATGTCGCCTTCTCCAAGCCGCCGACCCGATTGCTTGCTCACGGCTACCTAGCCGTTGACCTGTTCTTCGTTCTGTCTGGGTTCGTGATGGCGCTGACCTACGCTCGCCTTTTCAGGCCGGTGATGACCCGCGCGGCCTATGGCAAGTTCCTCGGCGCTCGGTTCGCCAGGGTCTATCCGCTCTACCTGATCGCGACCGTGGTTGCCTTTCTGCAAGTCCACTACGTCTTTCACGGCTTCATTGAACCCGGACGTGCTCTCCTCAGCGACGCGCTGATGGTGCAGAATCTCGGCGCTGGCTGGGCGTGCGCCGGATGTGGCGACAACCTGCTGGCCCCCGCTTGGTCCATCAGCACCGAGGCTGCGGCCTATCTGCTTTTCCCGGTCTTGGTGTCAATTGCCCTCTTCCGGTCGCGAACCGCCAGCTACGCAGCCGCTGCTGCCAGCGTGGTCGCGCTGATCGCACTCTGCATCGTGCCGAACAGCACCCGGGGTGCCGGACTCCTCAACATCTTCTCAGGCAATGCGCCGGCGTGGCCGCTCATCCGGTGCCTCGCCGGCTTTATGCTGGGGCTCGTCGCGTATCGCGTGTCGTTGAGGATTGCCGCGGCCCAACGAGGTCTGGGCATGGATCTTGCGCTCCTCGGAGCACTCACCGCGCTCTGGTTGGTGCCTGACGCCGATGTCGCGATCGTCGTGCTGTTCCCCCTGCTCATCCTCAGATTTGTACCGACACCTCCCCACTCGCGCGCGCCCTTGGGGCCAGGGTGCCCTATGCGCTCGGCCAATGGTCCTATGCCATCTACCTAATCCACTGGCCGGTGGCTCAGTGGACGCCGGCTCTGTCGCGGTGGCTGTCGTGGCCGGTGGCTTGCGTGATCACGCTCGCCGCAGTCATCGCCCTTGCCGCGCTCGCGTTCCGATTTGTGGAGCGCCCCTCACGGCGGGCCATACGCGGGTGGCTGGGGCGGCGTCGCACGTCCATTGCCGCTGAGCCGAGCGCGCCTTAAATCCCCACCTCATCCCCGGCTTCAAGCACGATAGTGTATACGCCCTGGTTCGTCGCCATGGGCGGCTCGCTCGACGTTCCGGGAATGTCCCGCACGATATGGGCGCCACGCCCGAAAGCCGGTAGAGCCGCCCGTCCATCCGGATAAGTATCGGTGCCTCGCGTGGCATGCCGACCATCCCACGAGCAAGGTTGTCTATCCTGTTCTTTATGCGCTTGGCGCATTCTTCTGACCCAATCTTCCGAGAATCGTTGCGTATCGGCTCCGCACGTGCGGAGCCGATAGAATCTTCAAATTTCAGAACGGCGAATCGGGGAAGTAGTAGTCTTTAGCGTTTTGAGGCGTGACCAACGTGGCATCCAATTTGTAGGTCCCCGCAACCGTCACCTTGTCGTAGAGATGCGCGACGGTGATCTCCATGGCAGTCGCCACCATAGTGTCCGGGTAGAGGATGTCGACAGGCACCATCTTGTCATCGTCCATCACCTTCTTGATGAACTGCTTCGACCCAGCGCCACCGATAATGTATTTAATGTCGGTGCGCTTCGACTGCTTGATTGCTTGAAGAACGCCAACCCCCATATCGTCGTCCTGACACCACACGACATCGATGTGCTGGAACTTGGTGAGGTAGTCCTGCATCACCTTGAAGGCGTCGTCGCGGCTCCAGTTGCCGTACTGCTTCGCCAGGATGTCGATGTTGCTGCCCTTGATGGCATTGTCGAAGCCGTTCTGCCGCTCCTGGTCGATCGGGATCGGCAGACCGCGGATCACCGCGACCTTCGCGTCCGGGTTGTGCGCCTTGATGTATTCGCCCGCAGCGGCGCCGAGGCCGTAATTGTCGCCCGCGATGTAGAAGTTGCGCACCGTGCTGTCGTTCACCGATGGCGACCGGTCAACCAAGCCGACAAAGGTCCCGTGGGACTTCACCTCCTTGATCGCATTGACCAGCGGGTTGGGGTCGATCGGCAGGATGACGAGCGCATCCATGCCCTCGGTCGTGAGATCCTCCAGCGCGTTGGCCTGACTGACCGGATCGGCAGAGGTCTTAACGATGACCCGCAGCCCCGGATGCTCGGCCTCGAGCAGCTTCGCCACCCGCTCGGCCTGGAAGATGATGCCGCCGGCCCAGCCGTGGTCCGCCGTCGGCACCGACACGCCGAGCGTGTAGCTCGCGGCCCTGGCGTGGCCCGTGGCCGTGACGGCCATAGCCGCGACCGCGCAGGCCATAAGTCTCTTTCTCATGCTCTCTCTCTCCACTGACGCAGGTTTGTTCTTGCAACCGAAAGTCCTGCTCCGCTCGGTCTCCCCATCACGACTTCCGGATCAGCGAGCGCTGCACCAGCATCGCGATGATGATGATCGTCCCCTGAATCGCGCCGATCAGATACTCGCTGGCGTAATTCGACAGGACCATGATGTTGCCGACGATCTCGAGGATGAAGGCGCCGCAGATCGAGCCCCATATCCGGCCGACGCCGCCCGTCAGCGCGGTGCCGCCGATGATCACGGCGGTGATCGCCTGCAGCTCCCACATGAGGCCGGTCGTGGCCGTGGTCGAGCCGAGGCGCGGCACGTAGAGGATGACGGCGATCGAGACGCAGAGACCTTGCAGCACATAGGTGATGATGCGAACGCGGCTGACCGAGATGCCGGAATAGCGCGCCACGTCCTCGTTCGAGCCAACGGCCGCCACGTGCCGCCCGTAGCCGGTGCGGTTGAGCAGGAAGGCGCCGATGCCGGCCACGACGAAGATCATGATGACTGGAACGGGCACGCCGGCCACGTTGCCGAAATAGACCGGGCGCAGGATGTTCTGCATGTCCATCGAATTCAGCGAGATCGCGCCGCCCTGCGAAAGCCAGGTCGTCAGCCCGCGGAAGATGCCCATGGTGCCGAGCGTCGCGATGAAGGGCTCGATGCCGCCCTTGGTGATGATGATGCCGTTGCCGAAGCCGCAGGCAGCCCCCATCGCCATCGCCATCGCGACCGCGACGAGAAGGAACAGCGCCGGGCTCGCGATGAGGCCGGTGTTGAGAAAAAGGATCATGAGGCTCGCGACGAATGCGACCATCGAGCCCACCGAGAGGTCGAGCCCGCCGGCGGTGATGACGAAGGTCGCGCCCACCGCGATGATGGCGATGAAGGCGCTCTGCGTCGCGACATTCAGCATATTGCCCAAGGTCAGGAAGCGGTCGCTCGACACCGCGCCGAGGACGAGCAGCAAGGCGAGCGCGACGAAGGGCGCGACCGCCCTCAGATCGAGGCTCGCCGGCCGGCGGATGCGCCCGCGGCCGCCCGCATCCTGTGCAACGCTTTCCCCACTCATGCAGCCTCTCCCCGCGAGGTCATTCTGGCGGCCGATTTTCCGTCCGCGCCGGTTGCCAGGACCACGATGTCTGTTTCAGTCATGCGCTCGCCCGTCACCTCGCCCACGATTTGGCCAGCGCGCATCACCAGGATGCGGTCGCATAGCCCGATCAGCTCGGGCATCTCGGAGGAGACGACGATGATGGACCGGCCCTCGCGCGCGAGCCCGGCGACGAAGTTGTAGATCTGCTGCTTCGCGCCGATGTCGATGCCGCGCGTCGGCTCGTCGATGATGACGATCTTCGGGTCGAGCATCATCATCTTCGCCAGCAACAGCTTCTGCTGATTGCCGCCGGAGAGCTGCCCCGCCAGAATGTCCTTGCGGCCCGTGCGGATCTCGAAATCGCCGATCGCCTTGTTGAGAGCGGCGGCTTCCGCCGCCTGGTTGATGCCGACCCCGCGCATGAAGCGCGACAGCGAGGCGAGGGTGAGGTTGACCTGCAGATTGCGATCGAGGAGGAGGCCCTTTCCTTTGCGGTCCTCGCTCAGATAGACGATGCCGGCCTTCAGGCTGTCGCTCACCGTCGGGAAATGCACCACCTCCCCGTTCAGGCGAACGTGGCCCCGGCCCGGCCGCAACCCGACCACGCCCTCCATCAGCTCGGTGCGTCCCGCGCCCACCAGACCCGCGAAGCCCAGAATCTCGCCGCGCCTCAGCGTGAAGCTCGCCCCCCGCGCGTAGTTCGGCACGGTGAAGTCCCGCACCTCGAGCACCACGGTTTCGGCGCTGTTGTGGACGCGGTCGGGATAGAGCTTCGCGATGTCGCGCCCGACCATGCGGCGCGCCATGTCCACGGGCTCCATCTCGTGCGCCGGCTGCGTCGCGACCAGCCGCCCGTCCCGCAGCACGCTGATGCGGTCGGAAATCGTCTTCACCTCGGGCAGCCGGTGCGAGATGTAGAGGACGGCCGCCCCTTTATCGCGAATGCTCTGCACGATCCGCAGCAGCGCGTCGGTCTCGAACGGCGTCAGCGATGCGGTCGGCTCGTCGAAGATCACCACGCGATGCGGCACCAGCAGCACACGCCCGATCTGCACCAGCTGCCGCTGCGCGATCGACAGCCGGCGCACCACCGCGTCGGGGTCGATGTCGGCGCCGAGATCCGCCATAGCCGCCCGCGCCCGCGCGCGCATCACGCGGTCGTTCATCATCACGCCACGGCGGAGCTCCCGGCCGAGATAGAGATTTTGCGCGACCGTGAGGTCCGGCGCCAGCAGGATTTCCTGGTGGACGAGTGCAATCCCCAGTGACTCCGCAACGACGGGGTTCGGCAGGCTCACCCGCTTGCCGTCCATTCTGATCTCGCCCGCGGAAGGCTGCAGGTGGCCCGCGAAGAGCTTCATCAGCGTCGACTTGCCGGCGCCGTTCTCGCCGATGATCGCATGCACCTCGCCCGCCCGGACGTCGAGCGACAGGTCGTGCAAAACCTGCACCGGCCCGAAGGATTTGGCGAGGCCAACAGCCTCCAGCGCGCGCCCGTCGCCCGGCCCGGCGAGGAGGGAGGCGCCGCTCAAGCGCGCCTCGGCTGGCCCGCGGGCCGATCCGCGCAGGCGCTTTGCTCGCAGCTAAGGTCGCTCGCCGCAGTGCGGGCGTTCAGAGCCGTTATCGGCCGATCGTGCATTCGTTCTCCTCCCGATGCCTTCAACCGCCCGTGGACGGATAGTGGCAAGTCCTCTCCCGTATCAACCTGCCGCTCATCCCGGGGGTCAGCCCCAAGTGCGTCAGCAAGCCGCATCATTCACCGTCCGGCGGCTTTGCTCCCATAGACGGCATCCGCCTAGGCGGATGTCAGTGTTGTGCCAGCCTTGTCTGCGACGGCGGAGATCAGGACTTGCGCCACCCAGTTGATGATCTCCTCGACGTCTTCTTGCTTCATCCCCCAGATGTCTTTGAGAACGACAAAGGCTTCGATGCCGAACACGAGCGATAGCCCCTTGGTCAAGCGGTCCAGGTCCTGCTCGGCCGCCTTGTGCCGCAGCGGCGCCACCGCCTGTTGCAGCAGGCTCACGCGATGGCCGCGGCTGATGACGGCCTCGGCGCCCAGCGTGCCCGCCTTGCTCTTCGCCCAGTGGTCGAGCGACAGCCGCAGTGCGGCGCGGAAGGTCGCTTCGAACTCGCCGATACGGCGCAGCGACAGGCGCATCAGATCGGCCACGAGTTCATCGGCCTGAACGGTTTTGGGCTGCCAGTCCAGGATCGGCCCGAGAGCCGCATCGACGACAGCATCGACCAAGGCAGCCTGACTGGGGAAATAACGGTACGACGTGGCGCGGGAAACGCCCGCTGCTTCTGCGACATCACTGACCGACGGATTCTCACCGCTCTGCATCAGCTCGATTGCCGTCTCAAGCATGAGCCGCATGGTCCGGGCGCGGGCGCCTCGCGCTTCGGCAGCGACAGCTGTTACTTGCCTGCGTGAGACAGTCATGTCATTATGATACGCACGTCTCAAATTAAGATCAACGGTCTTTTTGTGCTTCAAATACGGGGGGGCTGTCAGGCAATGTCACAGATCGTGGAAAGGCATGAAGCCTGCCAGAAGGCCAAAAGCCTGGCTTCTCGTTGCGCTGCAACACCGCCCAATCGCATTCTATGGCTGCGCGTCCTTCCACGCACTCATAACCGAGCCCTTTCCGAACCCGTAATCAGGATAGACTGACCATGCCTGCCATTGCTCGCGCATCGATCCTCCAGAAGCTCCGCGTCATGATCGACCAGCGTATCCCCATCGTCGGCGGCGGGGCCGGAACGGGACTTTCGGCCAAGTGTGAAGAAGCCGGCGGAATCGATCTCATTGTCATCTATAACTCGGGTCGATACCGCATGGCTGGGCGTGGCTCGGCCGCCGGCTTGCTGGCATACGGCAACGCCAACGAGATTGTGCGGGAAATGGCGGTCGAGGTTCTGCCCGTGGTGCGAAACACCCCCGTCCTCGCTGGTGTGAACGGCACCGACCCATTCATCCTAATGCCGCAATTCCTCGCTGAGCTGAAGCAGATGGGCTTCTCAGGCGTCCAGAATTTCCCTACCGTCGGTTTGTTTGACGGCTCGATGCGCGTGAGCTTTGAAGAAACCGGAATGGGCTTCGGCCTTGAGGTTGATATGATCGCCGCAGCGCATGCGCTTGACCTACTCACCACGCCGTACGTCTTCAATGCGGACGAGGCCGCCGCAATGGTCAAGGCCGGGGCGGACATCATCGTGGCGCATATGGGCGTGACTACGGGCGGCGTAATTGGCGCCAAAACCGGAAAGTCCCTCGACCAGTGCGTCGAGGAGATCAACGTGATCGCGGCTGCCGCGCGGTGCGTGCGCAACGATAGCATCGTGCTTTGCCATGGCGGGCCGATCGCCATGCCGGCGGATGCCGAATATGTGCTGCGGCGCGCGGACGTTTGCCATGGCTTCTACGGAGCAAGCTCGTTGGAGCGACTCCCAGCTGAATCGGCAATCACGAAACAAGCGTCCGATTTTAAAAACATAAGCTTTGGCAGATAGAGCTTCTCTGGTTCGGAGGCTGGCCCGCCAATGTGACTTTGCTCCGACCGTTGCCTTGCATCTGGCAAGGACGATGTCGGCGACCTGTGCCGCGGCAACACCCATTTCTTCAAGCATCCGCAGAGGCGATATCCAGGTGGGGATGCCGAACTTAATGCTCATCCGCTCACCGCTGCCCTCCCGGATGTCGCCGGACATCTGCATGGGCACATGCGGATCCGAGGCGCGCCAACGGTAAAGGCGCCGAACAGCGTATGGCGCTTCCGGGTCCGGCTATCGCGCCGGCGCCCGAGCTTCCTGGTCCTCGGCTAGCGTCAGGCTCTACTCAACCTTCTGCCCGACAACCCGTCATCGAACGGCCCTTCCGGCTGCCTCAAAAGATGCGCCACCTCCCATTGACGTCTCCACCACAATTCTGCTTTGGTCGGGTTGTCGGACCAATTAAAGATGGAAACGTAGTTGTCCAGCATGGGCCCGATCGAGACGCAAACTCGCGACCAGGCCGTTCTGAAGGCGCTTGCCGCGTTTACCGCCTCGGTCAGCCTCCAGCCAGGCGAGCGCCTGCCGACGGAGCGCATGCTCGCCGAGAAACTCGCCGTCAGTCGCGGCACCATCCGCGAGGCGCTGAAGCGCTGGGAAAGCCTCGGCATCGTCAGCATGCGGAAGGGCTCCGGGACCTATCTGCTCCGCTCCATCTCGCCCGACAGCCTGCATCTGCCGCTGACCCTGGACGGGTCGGATCTGCCGAGCCTGCTGCACATGCTGGAAGTGCGCCGCGCCCTGGAGGCGGAGGCCGCCGCCATCTGTGCCGAACGCGCCTCCGCAGCGCAGATCGCCGTCATCCGCGCTCGTCTTGAGGCGATGGAGCCTGTGTTCTTCGGGGACGTCACCATCTCGGCCGAAGCGGACTGGGCCTTTCACCGGTCGATCATCGAGACGGCTTCCAATCCGTTGATCACGCAGATGCTCGACGCCATGCGCGACCTCATGCACCGATTCTGGGAGCAGCCGCTTGGCATCACCGATTTTGGCCATGCGAGTTTCCCGTTCCACCGCACGGTGGTGGAGGCGATCGCGCGTGGCGACGCCGGTGAAGCACGGCAGGAAACCCTGAAACTACTCGAGACCGTTCGCGGCGACCTCCTGCGCGGTGCGACCAAGGGAGAAGCCAATGTCTGACATCCCGAAGCTCGATCGCGCGGCGGTTCTGGAGCGCGCCGCGACCTATCTGGCGCATGACGGCAACCTGCCCTTCGACCCTGTCGTGCCGCCGATCTACCAGACGTCGCTGTTCACCTTTCGCAGCTATGGCGAGATGGAGGATGCCTTCAGCGGCCGCACACGCCGCCCCGTCTACAGCCGTGGGGACAACCCGACGGTCATGGAATTTGAAAAACGCATAGCCGGTTTGGAAGGTGCGGCAGAGGCACGCGCCTTCTCCTCCGGCATGGGCGCGATCAGCGCAACCTTGCTTGCCTTCCTGCAGCGCGGCGACCGCATCCTCTCGACGCGGCATATCTACGGCGACACCTTCCGGCTCTTCCAAAGGCTGCTCCCGCGCTTCGGCATTACGGTCGAGTATGTCGATGCAACCGAGGTGGAGGCTGTGGCCGCGCGGTTGCCTGGCGCGCGGGTCCTCTATCTCGAGAGCCCAAGCTCTATGGTGTTCGAGCTGCAGGATCTGCCGCGCCTCGCAGCACTCGCCCGCGCCGAGGGGGTGATTACGATCATCGACAACTCTTGGGCGACACCGCTGTTTCAGCAGCCTCTCGCGCATGGCATCGACCTGTCGCTGCATTCGGCCTCCAAATATATCGGCGGGCACTCGGACACAGTGGCGGGCGTGGTTGCCGGCAGCGCCGAACTCGTGGGCCAAATCAACCAGAACACCTTTTCGATGTTCGGCGCGAAACTCGCGCCGTTTGAGGCCTGGCTGCTCCTGCGCGGGTTGCGCACGCTGCCGTTCCGCCTGCCGCGGCATGAGGCGAGCGCGCTGACCATCGCCGAGCGTCTGCGCGATCACGCCGATATCGTCCGCATCTTCCATCCCGGCTTCTCGAACCATGCCGGCACGGCGACGCTCCTCGGCTCGACCGGCCTCTTCTCCTTCGAGGTCAACGAGACGATTGACGTGCCGACCTTCGTCGATGCGCTCAAGGTCTTTCGCATCGGCGTCAGTTGGGGCGGCCATGAGAGCCTCGTCGTGCCGGCCCTGGCGACGCTGCGGCAGACACCCGACTACAACGCGCTGGCCTACTTCGGCGTCAGTGCGCGCCTCATCCGGTTGCATATCGGACTGGAGGATCCCGCCATCCTCTGGGCCGATCTCGAACAAGCCCTCACCAAAGCCCGCCGCTGAACAAAAAAGAGGAGGATCGAATGGCCAGAACAAAAAACATCATTTCCGGATGGCTGCTCAAGACGGCCGCAGCCGCGCTGCTCCTTGGCATGGCAACGCCGCCTGTCTGGGCAGATACGACGCTCAAGGTCGTCGAGGTGATCCCGAGCCCGGCCCGCACTGCGCTGCTGCAGCAGGAGTTCGCAACCTTCGAGGCGAGCCATCCCGGCATCAAGGTGCAGCTCACCTCGCTGCCCTGGGGTGAGGCTTTCGAGAAGTTCCTCAACATGGTCCAGGCCGGCGACACGCCGGACGTCGTGGAGATGCCGGATCGCTGGCTCGGCCTCTACGCGAATAACGCGCAGTTGGCCGATCTCGGCAGCTACCTCAGGAAGACGCCGGATCTCGCCAATCTGAGCGACCGCGCGCTGCAATTCGGGTCCGCCGTGCGCGGCACCTTGTATGAAATTCCCTACGGCTTCTATGTGCGCGGTCTGTTCTGGAACCGGACGCTGTTCGCGAAAGCAGGGTTGACGGCGCCACCAGCGACGCTGGATGAGTTCGTCGCAGACAGCAAGAAGATCTCCGCCCTCCCCGGTAAATATGGCTACTGCCTGCGCGGCGGCCCCGGCGGCTTTTCCGGCATCACCATGTTCATGAACACCATGGACGGCAAGCCCGGTTACTTTAAGGCGGACGGCAGCTCGACGCTCAGCGACCCGGGCGCGATCCAGGGCCTGCAGCTGCTGGAGACGATGTACAAGGATGGTTCGGCGCCCCCCGACAGCGTCAACTGGGGCTTCAACGAAATCGTCGCGGGCTTTGATTCCGGCACCTGCGCGATGCTCGACCAGGATCCCGATGCCCTCATCGGCATTGCCGGCAAGATGGACCCGAGCGCCTTTGCCGTGGCGCCCATTCCCGTGGGGCCGAGTGGTAAGGCCTTCCCGACGCTCGGCTATGGCGGGTGGGCGATCTTTGCCAACTCCGAGCACAAGGACGAAGCATGGAGCCTGCTTTCGTTCATGGTCTCGCCGGCAAACAACCTCTCCTGGTCGAAGGTCGTCGGCACGCTGCCGATCTACAAGAACGCGGAGCAGAACGCCTATTTCCAGACTGACAAGTTCAAGGGCTGGTTCACCGAGCTGAACGATCCGGCGAAGTATGATCTGGTGACGCCACCGACCTACCTCGAAGGCTTCGGCGATCTCTATGACAATATCTCGATCAAGACCTTCCAGCAGGTCTTGCTGGGACAACGCACGGCGAAAGACGTGGCCGATCAGTGGGCCGCCTATCTCGTGGCGCAGCTGAAGGCCTACAAGGCCAATAAAAACGCGGACTGAGCCACGATGTCCGTCTCGCTCGCAGAACGTGGCGGCGTCTCCCGCCGCCCGACGGGCCGGTCCGTCGCTCGGATGGTGGAGCCGTGGCTCTACATAAGCCCTGCTCTCGTCATCCTCATCGTCGTCCTGCTCGTGCCGCTGATCGTCGGCATCGGCTACTCCTTCCGTCGCTTCACCGCCTTCCGCTCGGAGTATGTCGGGCTCGATCAGTATCGCACGATGCTGCACGACCCGGCCCTCGGCCAAGCCTTGTTCAACACGGTGTGGTGGACCGCCGGCAGCCTGTTCTTCCAGTTCGGGCTCGGGCTCTGCCTCGCCCTCATTCTAAACCGGGACTTCCGCGGCCGGCAGATCGTGCAGGCCATCGTCTTTCTGCCCTGGGCGGTGCCGAGCTTTCTCGCCGGCCTCACCTGGGCTTGGCTCTTCAACCCGGTGATCGGTCCTCTGCCGTTTTGGATGGCGGCGATCGGGCTTCAGGCCCAGCCCCGCGACATCCTGGCCAACCCCAGCACGGCGATGTGGGGACCGATCATCGCCAATGTGTGGTTTGGCGTGCCGTTCTTCGCCATCACGCTGCTGGCGGCTCTCAAATCCATCCCGACTGACCTCTACGAGGCTGCGGCGCTGGATGGCGCAGGCGTGTGGCAGAGGTTTACCCGCCTGACCATCCCGTTTCTGGCGCCCACCATCGCGATCACCATCATGCTGCGAACAATCTGGATCGCGACCTTCGCCGACCTCATCTTCGTCATGACTGGCGGCGGCCCAGCCGGATCGACGAACACGATCGCCACCTACGTCTACGTCAGCGCTTTCCGCGCGATGGACAAGGGCTATGCCTCCGCCGTCGCCGTGCTGCTTCTGGTGCTGTTGATTGTCTACGCGCTGGTGTTGATCGGCATGCGCCGCCGCTTGCTGCCGCAAGGATAAGCCGCTTGAAACGCCGCCGCCTGCTCAGCGACATCGGCCTCTACGCGGCAGTGCTCGCCTTCGTCGTGTTCGCGCTTTTCCCGATCTACTGGACATTGAAGATTTCGGTGACGCCGACGGACCTGCTGTATTCACAGGGGGTCACTGGCTGGCCCGCCCGCGCGACGCTCCAAAACTATTTCGGCGTGCTAGAAAGCACCGACTTCCCCCGCTACTTCCTCAACAGCACGCTGGTCTCGGCGTCGACCTCCCTCGCCGTGACCATCATCGCCTCCGCCGCCGGCTATGCCTTCTCGCGCTTCCGCTTTCGCGGCAAGCAGGTGGTTGCCTTCATGCTGCTCCTCACCCAGACCTTTCCGCTCGTGATGGTCATCCCGCCGATCTACCGCATCATGGGCAGCCTCCACCTCACAAACAGCCTGACGGGCCTCGTGATCATCTACGTTGCCTTCAACATTCCTTTCGCCACCTTTCTCATGCAGTCCTTCTGCGATGGGGTCCCCCGGGAGCTGGAGGAAGCTGCGCTCATCGATGGAGGCACCCGGCTGCAAGCCCTGACGCGCGTCATTCTGCCACTGACCCTGCCGGGGATGGCGGCCACCGTCGGCTTCGTCTTCACCGCCGCCTGGAGCGAACTGCTCTTCGCGCTCATGCTGATCGACGACGACAACGAGAAGACTTTTGCGGTCGGTCTCTTGACCTTTATCGGCAAGTTCGATGTCGACTGGGGGCAGATGATGGCGGCCTCGATGCTCGGCCTGATCCCGGCCTGTTTTTTCTTCGTGCTTCTGCAACGCTATCTCGTCGCTGGGCTGAGCGCCGGAGCCGTCAAAGGCTGAACCGCAGTCACTTCATTTCCGGTTCCGTCGTTTAAGCGTCCATCGCGTCCTCCAGGCGCGCATCGCCGTGATCGATGGGCGCCTCCGCGCCGGTCAGCTGAACGTCGCCGCCTGATCGCACTCAAAACTCGGTTTCACGCCCCTTGCTCATCTGCGCCGGGCGAGCCGGGAACGTAAAGCCGTGTAAGCGGGGGCGATGAGCGGGTAATCATCCGGCAGCTGCCAACGCGATCGATACTGCTCGGGCGACAGTGCGTATTTGCGCCAAAGATACCGCTTCAGAGTTTTCAGATGCTGCCCGTCCTCAAGACACACGATGTAGTCGTGCGTCACGGACTGGTCGATCGGAACGGCGGGGTTCGGCTTTGAAGGCCGGCCGGTGCGATCAGGCTCCAGCTCCGCGAGCGCCGCGAATACGCCTTTGATGAGCTGAGGAAGATCCTGCGCAGCGATCGGGTTGCGAGAGACAAAGCTGGCGACCACCCACGCGGTGAGCCCTGTCAGGTCACGCGCGAGCACCTCTTCGACGCCCGCGCCGGGGCCGCTGTTGTCTTTATTCGGCGACGCGTGATGCGGTCGCATTGTCCTCGTGCTGGTTGCCGCTGACTACAGGACGTGCCGCGTGCTCAGTCAACAACCCTACGTCGTGAACAAGGCATCGCAATCACCCTGTTAGGGGAAGTCACCCGCGTGAGACGAGCAATCTGATTAGCCGCGAAACGGCGTCGGCGATCGTGCGATTATACAAGGAGCACTAAAACTATACCAAACCAGAACCCAATCCTCACGAACACGATCGCAGCTTGCCGTAGGTTGCCCTTGTGATCGACCGCCGACGGCGGCGCTTCGGTATCTCGCCTCGGGAGTGCGTACCACATGATAACAGGCCGTGCCACAGCCGTGGCCTCCCGGTCAGCCGAGACGGGCACCGACCGCGCGGTTCCAGACTGGACGTGCGGCGACAGGTCAATCGTCAGAACGGTGTCGCTGGCCAAGGTGCTCGCCGTGACCCAAAGCCGTCCCGCCCTCGGCCATGCAAGGAGCATAAGGCGAAGGATTGCCTGTGCCTGGGGCCGTCTTCTTGCTTTGGATGTTGAGGGTGCGATCGCCCTCGTCAGGCTTGCGGAGCTCGACCTGAGCGGGGTCGAGGCGCCGCTGTCGGCGGAGCTTAGGACTAGGATCACGATCATCCGCGCGGCGGCTGCGGCATGGACTGATGATTTTGCAACTTCTCTTGCCTTCGCTCAACGCGCGTTGCCTGGGCGCGGTGCCGCGCCGGGGCCTTCTATCGCCGTCATCCTGTGCCGGCTGGCCCATTGGAAGCTTGGGCATCTCGGACCATTCTACGCAATGAAAGCGCACGCAACCGAAGTTGCGGGCCCGCGCGGAGCGGATCTTCTTGTGCTGGATCGCAGCATCGAGGCCGCCTCCGAGTTGCAACGGCTGCGGCTTGGCGTCGCCGGCATCCTGGCATCGCAGGCGCTGAGCTTGACGAGGCGGGCGCGCCGCCGTCGGATCGCTGCGACGGATTTGTTTCCGGTGGTTCTGCAGGCTCAGCTTCACTATGAGCGCGGTGATTTGCCGGAGGCCGAGGATACATGCCGCAAAGCCCTGTCGGTGCTCAAGGCAACCGGCCCGGCCGAAGCAGCCATCCGCCTGTTCATTCTGCTGGCCAAGGTGGAGGCCCACCGCCTGCACACGGATTACGCCCTGCTGATCTTGCGAGAGGGGGAAGCGCTGGGCCGGAGCCGGGGCTGGGAACGGCTCGTCGCCGCATGCGTGCAGGAGTGCGTCGAGGTTCTGGTGCATTGCGGACGTATCGACGAAGCCCAGGACTGTCTCGCGCGCACAGTCGCTTGGCTGGCGCCTGACACGGTCAGCCGTCCGGCACGGCCAGCGGTGCATATGCACCTTCATCTGGCAGGCGCCCGCATCGCCCTCGCCACCGCACCATCGGCCGGCATTGTTCTAAACCTGAGGCTGCTGCACCATGAAGCTGCTGCCGGGGGCGACCTTTATCTTGCCCTCCGGCTCGCGATTCGCGTGGCGGAGGCGCTGGAGGCCACCGGAGAGACAGCCGAAGCTTCGGAAACACTCGCACGATGCCTCGATCTGGGAGCCAGCGCCGGCCTCTACCAATCCTTCATTGATGGAGGCCCTGTTATCGGACGGCTGCTAGCTCGCTTTCTCGACCAATCTGGTGAAGGAGAGGAGGATCGGCAGCACCTGAGACTTTATGTCGAAAGCATCCTTAGCGGCTGGCGGTCAGTTGATGGCGAGCGCCGCCTGGTGAAGTCCCTGAAATCGAGCGGGTGCCTCAGCCCCCGGGAATGCACGATTCTTCGCTTGTACAGGCGTGGCGAATCAACCAAGGGAGTAGCGAGACAGCTGACGATCTCGCCGGAAACGGTCAAGTCGCATGCCAAGCACATCTTTGTTAAGCTGAGCGCGCAATCGCGGACTGAAGCGGTCCAGAAGGCTGAGCATCTCGGCCTCATCTGAGCCAGAAAGCTGAATACTGAGGATCGATGATCGAGTTCCCGCCGTTCAGGATCGACACGCCTAATCAATGCGTATGGCGGTCGACGCCCGGAGAGCCCGATCACCCGGTCCCACTAACACCGAAGGCCTTCTCGGTCCTGCGCTACCTCGCCGAGCACCGCAGCCGCATCGTTTCCCATGAGGAGCTGCTGGACGCGCTCTGGCCCGAGGTGCATGTGCAACCGGAGGTCATCAAGGGCCACATCCTCGCCATCCGGACGGCGCTTGGCGACACGGCGCGCGATCCACGCTACATCCGGACGATCCGCAGCCGCGGCTACAAGTTCATCGCGGCGCCACGCCGTGGCGAGGCAGATGCAGCCGCCCGTGGCGCTGGCGATGGAGGCCGCGTCATTTACGGTCGCGAACAGCCGCTCGCCGACCTCCGCCACCTGCTTGAGTTGGCAACCGCCCGCACGCCCCAGCTCGTCTTCATGCCCGGCGAAGCGGGCATCGGGAAGTCTGCCCTGCTTGACCTGTTTGCCAACACGGTCGCGGCGCGCCCCGGGGTTCTGGTCGCGATTGGCCGGTGCATTGAAGGCTACGGCGGGATCGAACCTCACTACCCGCTTCTCGAGGCTCTGAACCGACTGCTGCGCGGCGTCGACGGCGAGGTCGTCCTGGAAGCGCTTTTGACCATTGCCCCGACATGGGCCGCCCAACTGCCGGGCGTGCCTTCAGCCGCAGGAAGGGCCGTGCCACCGCCGGTCGGCGTCACTTCAACCGCGAGCCGTATGGTTCGTGAATTTGCCGACTTGGTCGAGAACATCTCCAAGCGCCGACCAATAGTTCTGATGGTGGAGGATGCGCACTGGTCGGACCATTCGACGATCGACGTGCTGTCAGCTCTCGCCCGGCGGCGCAGCAATGGGCGCTTCCTTGTCATCGCCACCTACCGTCCTGCTGATGCCGCAAGTCAGGATCACCCGGTGCGCCGTCTGCACCATGAGCTTCTGCTTCAGGGTCTCTGTCGTGAGCTCGTTCTGGCGCCCATTGGCCGGGACATCGTGGCCGAGATCCTTGGCGCAAGGGAGAGCGATGTCGGCGCATTGCAGTTGGCGAGGGCTCTCGTTAACCAGTCGGGCGGCAATCCACTTTTCCTTTTCACGATCCTGGACAATCTTGCCGAGCGGAAGCTGATCACCCACAGCGCCGAAGGCTGGAGCCTAAGCGTTCCGATCGATGACATCCGGTTGGAAATTCCGTCCAGCCTCGCCCAGGTAATCTGGGCGCGGGCGATGCAGCTCGACCCGTCGCAGCGGCGCGCGCTGGAAGCGGCGAGTGTGGCAGGCGTCGACTTCAACGCGATGATGACCGCGCGCGCGAGCGAGATGGACGTGGTCGCCTTCGAGGATGTCAGCGAGTCCCTCGTCCAGGAAGAGCGCTTCGTCGAGAGACGGACGCCCCTCACCTTGCCCGACGGGACCGAGACAGCGACCTACGCGTTCAAACATTCGCTCTACCGCGACGAGTTCTACGCGCGCCAGGGCCCGTTGCGGCGGCGAAAGCTCCACCTCGCCATCGCGGATGATCTGGAAACGCTCTACCCTGTGCCACTGAGAGGGCAGGTCGCCTTTCGTCTGGCGCAGCATCTCGCCGGCGCAGGAGAGTGGGTGCGGGCGCTCGATTGTCTGCGCGAAGGGCTGCAGACGGCTAAGCGTCGGTCGGCCTACCGCGACGCCCTGGTGATCTTCGACCTGGGCTGCACGTTTGCCCGCAACCTGCCGCAGAACGAGCGGATGGCGGCCGAGATGGAGTTCCTGGAAGGCCGCGCTGCGCTCTATGCTTCGATGCGTGACGAGCGGGCGGCACAGGCTTATCGCGATCTCGCAACGATGGCGCAGGCGGGAAACCTCGTGGATGTCGAAGTGCGCGCGCTGATCGGGCTGGCCCAGGCAATCGGCTGGACCGACGCGCAAGCGAGCGTCGCCCTTTTTGAGGATGCCTTGCGCAGGAGCGCGAGGCAGACGGCCGGGCAGCCCCGCGCGCGAACCGTCTTAAGCTGCTATCTCGGGTTCATCATGGTTATGGGCTGGTCGGACGAACGTGCCGCGCATTGTGAGACGGCGCTCGAGCGTCTGCAGGCGGGTCCCGATGCACTGATCGCCGCATGGGCCGGCATCCAGGCGAGCCAGCTGCAGGTGCTGTCCGGCCGCTACCAGCAGGCGCATGCGACGGTTCAGGACAACATCGGGATCGTCATCGCCAACATGATCACCCGGTCTGAGACGAACGTTCCCGCTCTGCTGCTGATCGCGCGCCTGATCTCGCCCTGGGCACTCCTCTTCTCCGGCCAGTTCGCCCGATGCGCGGAAGAACTCGATGCCTCCATCGCGCTGCTGCGCGATAACGGCAATGGCTACGGCAGCCGAACCTTGCTGCTCTTCAGGGCGTGGCTCCGCATAACGCTGGGCGACTTCCAGGCGGCGCTGCAGGACTGCGAGACGGCTGAGAGGGCCTCCGACACGGACTACATGCACGAGCCTCCCAGGCTCGTGACGCGGGAGGGAAGGCTACATCGAATTCTCTCGGGGATGGCGGAGATGGGCCTCGGTCACGAGCGCCAGGCTCTAATGCATTACGCAGCCGTCCAGGACGCCATGGCGCGCAGCCGCCATCAACTAGACTGGTACTGGCAGCTGTTGCTGGACCACGCCATGGTGGACCTCTTTCTGCACCAGGGCGACGCACAACGCTCGCGAACGCAGGCCGATCGTTTCGTAGAGGCAGCACAGCAGTCGCGGGAGCCGACGTTCAGACGGCTTGCCTTCGTCGCACTTGCACGCTCGCAACTTTTGCAACAGGCGCCCATCGACGCGCTGGCATCCATCGAACAAGCGGAGGCTGTGGCGCCCGGCTCGGAGACGCCGCTTGCGACATGGCGCTTGCATGCGACGGCTGCGGCTGTCCATCGGGCGCTCTGCAATGAGGCCGAAGGAGAGGCGCGAGCGGAGATGAGCCTGCATGCGCGCCTAGCCTTGCTGGATACCTTCGAAGACAGCGATCCGCGGCGTGAGGCGCTTGCCCGGACGATGCGTCTGGCGGTGGGTGACACGACAGCTGGAGCGGAAGCGACTAAATCCCCTCGATCGTGACCGTCACCCCCCCACCTGGGGGATTGGGCCGAGACCCGCCCGATGCTGAAATCAGCCTGAGGCCGGGCGCGCGCGCCATTGCCCGGCGTGGACCCTCGAGCCTGAGCCCCGTCTCCGAACATCACGGTCACGCTGGGACCGTATCATTCCGCCTATGGCTTTATTGAAAGCTGCTTTGATTTGCAAGACTTCACCCGATGACGAAGCCTGCCGTCCGGCACTCCACGCCGATTTTGATACAACAACGTTCTCTTCGCGCTCTGGTGCGCTCTCGCTCTTGCGTGGGCTCGTTATCAACCTTCTGCGGTGCAGCCTTGTCCCGGCTTGTTGTTCTCGGTGCAGTTCTCGTGCGGCTTCACGATCTTGCGCCGCGGGAGGCAGCCCACTCCCTCGATGACTGCGGCAGCTTGGCCAGACGGGCGGCCCGTCCGAAGGCCGCTCCAGCCCGGATAGCCTCGGCGATGGTCGCAGACCTGGCGCTTGTCGGGGGGCTCTCCGCCTGCAGCACGGCACCCGCCCAGGATATACTCGGGTCGTTCTTTCCCGCCTGGATGCTCTGCGCGGTGATCGGCATCGCTGCCGCCGTCATCCTCCGGCTCGTCCTCGGCGCCGTCGGGCTCGCAGCCTTCGTGCCGCTGCCGGCACTCACTTTCATCGCAGTCGCGATCGCTATGACCCTGCTCATCTGGCTGATCTGGTTTGGGCACTGAAAGTCATCGGTCGGTGCGCCACATCCTCGGGATCCTCGTCAGCCTGGCGGCCTTCGCCGGTCTCATCTGGCTCGGCTTCGCGGCGGCCGCGCGCATGCAGGCGAGCCCGCGCACGAATGACGCCTACCTCCAGGCCGACCTCGTCCACATGGCCCCCGACGTGAGCGGACGCATCGTTGAGCTTGACGTGCAGGACAATCAGCTTGTCCGCCGGGGCCAGGTGCTGTTCAGCATCGATCAGGAGCCGTACCGGCTGCGCGTCACGCAGGCGGCTGCCAATGTCCGCGCCCTACAGGCGACGATCGGCGTGACGGCGAACCAGGTTGCGTCGCAAACCTCCAAGGCGGGCGTCGCCAGCACGGGCATCAGCTCGGCGCAGGCGCAGCTTGCGCTCGCCACCAGCACGCTGCACCGGCTGGAACCCCTGCTCGGGCGCGGCTTCGTGACGGCGCAGCAGGTTGACCAAGCGCGGACGGCGCAGAGGACGGCGCAGGTATCGCTTGACCAGGCGCGGCAGCAGGCTGTGGAGGCGCACCAGGGCATCAGCAGCGTCAAGCCGGATGAGGAGGCGCTTGTCGCGAGCCAAGCGGCGCTCGCGCTCGCCGAGCGCGACCTACGGCTTACCACCGTGCGGGCGCCCTGCGACGGCCGCATCACCACGCTCGACATCGCGGCGGGTGAGTTCGCGACAGTGGGCGTGCCGCTCTTCACCATCATCGACACCGAGCAATGGTATGCCGTCGGCAATTTCCGCGAGACGGATCTGCCCGCCATCCGGCCAGGTGCGCCAGCGCTCGTCTACGTGCTGATGGCGCCGGATCAACCGATACACGGCACCGTCGACAGCCTGGGCTGGGGCGTCGAACCGGACGAGGGCGCGACATTCGGCGGGCTGCCGGACGTGCCGCGGAGCCTCAACTGGGTCCGGATCGCACAGCGCTTTCCCGTCCGCATCCGGCTGACCTCGCCGCCCGCGGCGCTTCTACGGCTGGGCGCCTCGGCCTCGATCGTAGTCAGCCGGCGGGTGGCCGGGCCGTGAGCGCCGCGCTGGCTGTGGACGAAGACAACCCACCGGGCACGCTCGCCCGGCTGCTCCAGGAGATGGCGCCGTCTCCCGGTCGGCTCGGCAACACGCTCAGGATCACCGTGCTGGTGCTGATCTCGATCAGTATTTCGGAAGTCTTCAGGCTGCCGGAGGCGGCCCTCGCCGCCTACGTCGTGCTGTTCGTCTCACATGAGGAGGCGAGCTCCACCATCCTCTCGGCGGCTTTCGCCGGCATGGCCGTCCTCGCCGCCATCGGCGTCACGATCATCGTTTTCATGCTCAGCCTGGCCGAACCCGCCCTGCGCATCCCCCTCATCGCGCTCTTCACCTTTCTCGCCATGTTCCTCGCCCGGGCTTCGAGCCTTGGCCCGATCGTCTTCGCCGCGGGCTTCATCCTCGCCTATGGCCTGACGCTGGGGGACGACGTGCTGCAGCTCTCGCTTGCACCAGTGACTGTTGGCGACACGACGAAGCCGGGCCTGCCCGAGCTCGCCTTCATCCCGCCCGAGGAGGCGCTGGTCCATTTCCTGCTCTGGCTCGGGGTCATCGTCGCGATTCCGATTGGGCTCGTGATCCTCGCCAACATCCTGTTCGGCCGCGACCCGGGTCAAGTGCTGCGCGCCGAACTGCTCGACCGCATGGCTGCCGCCGAAGACTTCTGCCGCGGTAAGGCGGGCGCGGGCGCGCGGCTTGCGGCTTTTGCCCGCGAAGGCACGGCCGGGCTTCTGAAACTCCAGCATCTGGCAAGCGTTCTGCATCGCGCGCCGCCTTTGCCGGGGGCAGGCGCATTGGTTGCGGCGCTTGACCGGCTAGGCCGCGTGCTGCTGGCCTGGGGAAGGCTTCCCGAGCAGGAAGCGCCGCGCGCGCAGTTGCAGCCGGCGGCCGCGGCCTGCGCACGCGCGGCGGAACTCCTGAGGAGCGGCCATGCCGCTCCGGTCACGCCGCTCACCGTCGCGCCGCCGCCCTCGGCTGTCGCGGGTCCCTTGAAGCGGGCACTGTCGGAATGCCTCGCAGCCATGGACAGCGCCGCGTCCCCGGCTTCGGCCGCGCAGGCCAAAGCCCCGAAGGCGCCGCGTCGGCTACTGGTGCCGGACGCCTTCACCAGCCCTGCTCACCGGCGCTTCGCCTTCAAGGTCACGCTCGCGGTGATGCTCTGCTACCTCGGCGAGAATCTGACGGACTGGCCGGGCATCCACACCTGCATCATCACCTGCTTCTTCGTCTCGCTCGATACCGTCGGCGACACGCTGCACAAGGCGTTGCTGCGCATCACCGGCTGCCTCATCGGCGCCGCGCTCGGACTTGGCACCATCCTCCTGCTGATGCCGCTGATGACGGATCTTGGCGAACTGCTGGCCGTGGTCCTGGTGGTGACGCTCCTCGCCGCCTGGATCGCGACAGGTAGCCCGCGCATCTCCTACGCCGGCTGGCAAACGGCGCTCGCTTTCTATCTCGTTGTCCTCCAGGGCTACGGGCCGACGCTCGACATGGAGACGGCGCGCGACCGGATCGTCGGCATCCTCATCGGCAACATCACCGTCTACGTCGTCTTCACCACGATCTGGCCGGTACGCATCGCGCCCCTCGTGCGGCACGGGCTGGCGACCGCGCTTGGCCACTTCGCGGCGCTCCTCTCCATCGACGCGAACGCGCCCGCCACAGCGCGCGGCGCGGCTGAGCAGGGCGTCGCCAAAGCGATCGGCCAGGCGCGTGCGCTTGTCGTCAACGATCGGCTGGAGGTGCTCAGCGCTCAGTCTGCCGACGGCCGGCGGCGGGTCGATGCAACACTGCTCGCACGGGTGCAGGGGTTGATCGTCCCGCTCTCCGTTATTCTGGACATGACCGCCGATCCGGTTTGGCAGGCAGTGCCTGTAACGCCACGGGCTGTCATCGCGGCCCACCACGCTGCGTTGGCCGCGTGGCTCCAGCGCTGTGCAGCCTGGGTCGAGAGCGGGAATGGATCGCTCGCCGTCGCCGCCAGTCTGCCCGCGACGCCGGAACTTCACACCGCTGACGGGACCTCGGATGCGGTCTTGTCTCACCTCGCGGCCCGCGACGCCTGGTACCGACTGCTGCGTCAGGACATCGTGGCAATACTCGACCTGGTCGGCCTGCAGGCGGTGCCGCCGGAGGTCGCTGGGGATGGATGACGTGCCCCGCCTTTCGCTGTTGGGTCTTCTTCTACCGAGCCTCGTCGCCCTGCTCCTGGCCAGCTGCAACGACACGCGCAATCTCGCTCCCGCGACGCCGGACACACCTTGGCAGCCCGTCGCCGAGACAGGCACGGCGGCGCCGTCTGCGAACTTCGCGGCACCGGTCAGCACCGGTCTCTCACCGCCCGTCGAGACTGCGGCCGAGGTCGATCCCGCCCATGCATACGGGTTGGCGGAGCTCATCGACATCGCCGAGCGGCGCGACCAGACGACGCGGCTCGCCTGGGAGCAGGCGCGGCAGGCGGCGATCCGGGTCGGCATGGCGCGAGCCGCCTATCTGCCGGCACTGACCGCGACCGCGCTCGCGGGCTATGAGCACATCGCGTCGCCCTTCCCGCCCGATCTGGTGCAGCAAGGCTACATCACCGCGAACGGGGAGGAGTTTCTCCCCGAACTCGCGGTGCGCTACCTGCTGTTCGATTTCGGCACCCGCGCGTCCACGGTGCAGGGCGCCCGCGCACTCTCCTTCGCGGCGAACGCGCAATTCACCGCGGCGCATCAGGCGCTCATCTTCGGCGTTGCCCGAGCCTATTTCACGCTCGACGGGGCGAATGCGGAGCGCGCTGCCGCGCGGGAGACGCTGGCGAGCGCGGAACTTCTACAGAAGTCGGCGGAAGCGATGGCGGCTCAGGGCCTCGGCACCAGCGTCGACGTGGCGCTCGCCCGGCGCAATACCGCCCAGGCGCGCTACGACCTTGCGGCGGCGACCGCGGCACAGCATGACTCAACCTATGCGCTGCTGACGGAGATGGACCTGCCGCCGACGACGCATCTGCGGATTGCCGGCAGTGCTGCAACTATCTTTTCTGGCGCCAGCAACACAGTTGACGCGATGATGCGTCAAGCTCTCGCGCGGCGACCGGATCTGCTTGCCGATCTCGGGCGCCTGCGTGCAAGCGAGGCAGCAATCGCCGAGGCCAGGTCGGAGTTCTATCCAAAGATTGCGATCAGCGCGAACGTCCAGGGCAACATCGGCCGGATCAGCGTTGATGACGCACCTTACGAGGATGTGGAGCAGCCGCAGGCCGGCATTTTCCTGAATTTCGACTGGCCGCTCTACCAGGGTGGGCTACTGCGCAACCGCCTCTTTCTCGCGCAATCTCAGAACGCGGCGGCGGCGGATGCGCTGGCCCAGGATCGCGAGCAGGCGCTACGGCAGGTCGCGCTGGCCGATGATCAGGTGGAGACGGGCCTCAGCCAGTATCAGGCGGCGGTTGCCTTGCAGTCGGCTGCCGAGACCGCGGCCGCCGCGGCCAGTGGTGCCTATAGCCAAGGCGTGGGGACCTTCACCGATGCGCAGAATGCACAGTCGGCGCTGACCTCGGCAAGAAGCGCCCTCGCACGCGCGCATTCACAGCTTCTGATCAACGCGGCTGCGCTTGCCTTTGCAACGGGGATGCTAACCTCGGGCAGCGCCTTCACCTCTGGGTCCGTGGCGGGCGGCCCGGCCGCGGCAGGGCGATGAGCAACGACGCAGATCCGGCCGCTTCCCGCGGGGCAGCCGCCGTGCGTCGGCTGGACGTCGTCCAGCGGCGCGGAGCCGGCCTTCATCCACCTACCGGGTTGCTGCTGGCCCTGGCGATCCTGGCAGTCGCGGCATTGGGCGCGCGCTCTGGCCTCGCGGCCCCCGGCGCACGACAATCTTTCGTCGATCTCGGCCTGCTGCTCTCCGTTCTCTTCGGCTTTCTGTCAGCGATCTGGTGGCATCAGTCGGCCGACATTGCCGACGCGGCAACGGCCGAAGACCGAGCGCTGCAATGGGCGGCAAACCGCCTGAGCGCTGCCGCGGCGACAACCACCGCGCTTTCGCTGGTCTCCGGCGTCTTCACAAGCTTGCCGTGGCGGTCCGACGCAACATGGCTCAGCGGCCTCGTCCTGCTAACGATCATTGTGATGTCGGGCGACGATCTTCGCTGCGCCACCCGGATATCGCTCAACTTCGGGCTGCGGCTGCGTGCCGTCCTTGGCCTCTCCATGGTTGGCCTGCTGCTACTTGTTTTCATCTGGACCAAGCTGAGGGGATGACGAGCGCGACGCATCCTCGGGTATCGAGCGGAGAGCGCGCCATAAAGTTTGTCGTCACCTCGACCGGAAGCCGCGGCTTGCGAGGGAGGAAGTACGGCGGCGGCTAGAGGATCGCAGCCTCAATGCCATCGGCAATCTGCGGTGCTGCCGCAACGAATTGATTGCGCTGCGACTTGTCTGACCGGCTGGAGGCCGTGATGCGTGTGCAGGCGCGCATCACGGCATGAGCTTCAAAAATGCGCGTTGTCGTCGACGATCGGGATGATGATCGCGTTGTCCGCAACGATCGGCGGCGCGACCTCATGTGCTGTTGCATAGCGCATCGTGAGCTTGAGCGAGGTCGGGTCGGTGCCGTCGACCGTGATCGGGTCGCCGGCGGCTGTGGTCAGCGTCACGGTCTTTCCGGCGAATTCCGATGCTGGGTGCAGGCCGAGGATGACATGCGTCCGTACCACCTCCTGCAGAAGCTGCGGATCGACCGGCCGGTTGGAGCCCGCCTGAGTGAGCTTACCCCGGAGGAGCGCGTTGAGTTGGTCGAAGCCATCGTTCGTCAGGGCGAACACCGTATACTCGTTGTTGCCGGCGGCGCCCCCGAGGCCGGCTGATTCCACAAGACCAAGCCAGTCGCTGAGGTCGGCGTTGGAGGCCATCACCGCGAAGGCGTTCTGGGCAAAGGCGTGGTGTGCGGTGACAACGCCACCGGCCATGGAAAGCGCCGCGATCGCCATGAACGGCCGTGTACGGCGGCGAAGGGATTTTACGATGCTGCGCATATGTTAAGATTCCGTCTCTGTTCGATGTTTCAGTCGCTCGTGGTCACGTCTGCATTTCGGGTGCCGCAGCAGCCGGTCGCCAGCGCGGCTCACCGCAGCGCGAAGAGCCTCACCGCTTGCAAGATCAACTTCCAGCGCGGCCAGCGGCAATCCCCCGGCTGGGGGCGCGGCGGTGCGTCCTACGGGGGTGCGCAACGAGCACGATGGTGCGCGCCTACGGCCAGCCCACGGCTAGCCGTCGCGACACCTCGACGCTTCAGTGGGCGAGATCGAGCAGATCTGAAAGTTGGGGGGAATACCGATCTACGCCTGTCGGATCATCCTTAGGGGTAGACTGAACTCCCGGAGTATATTCAACTGAGCATTGTCCCGAATCGATTAGCAAGGTGCCATGACCATTTCTGAGACCCAAGGGGACACCGCCGTCACGATTGTGACTCAAACCAGCGTCCGTTCGGACAGCACGGTCGCCTTCGAAGCTTGGCAGACCGAAACCAGCCAGATCATCGCCACTTTCCCGGGCTTCCTCAAGCAGACGATGCTTCCGCCAAGCCCTCCTGCTCAGGATGATTGGGTAATCCTGCAGCGTTTCGCAGATTCGGATTCCGCGATCGGATGGTTGCGCTCGTCAAAGCGGCTGGAGCGGCTGACCTTGGTCCAGCCTCTGTTGACCGGTCGCGCCGATGTCCACGTCGTTCGCGGCATGTCCAACCTTCCCGCCCCAAGCCCCGTCTCCGCAATCATCTCGACACGGGTGAAGCCAGGTTGCGAAGAGGCCTATCGGAGGTGGGAGCAGAAGGTTGCCGTGACGCAGGCCGCAGCCAAAGGGTTGCAAGGTTATCGTTTCGAGCCGCCGATCGCGGGTGTGCAGGCGGACTGGCTGACCATTCTGCGCTTCGACACGCAGGAAAACCTTCAAGCTTGGCTCGATTCACCCATTCGTGCGCGAATTTTGGCAGAGGCGGCTGACCTGACGGAGGAATTCCACTACCGCGTAGCCCGCACGGGATTTGACCAGTGGTTTCCGATCCCTAAGGAAGGGACGAAAGCTCCCGCCGTCTGGAAGCAGAACATGATCGTTCTGCTCATGCTGTTTCCGGTGGTGTTCTTGTTCGGCACCTTTGTGCAGGTTCCGCTGTTGCAAGAGCGGCTAGGCATTCCTTTCTCCTTTGCTCTGCTCATCGGCAATGTTGCGAGTATCGTGCTGCTAAACTGGCTGGTGCCCTGGACCAACAATGGCTTCCTGTGGTGGCTCAACCCCCGCGTACCCGATCAGCGTCGAAACGATGCGAAGGGAACTCTCCTCATTGCCGGCACGCTAATCGTCCTGGCAATTATCTTCTGGAAGCTATTGTAACTCTCTTGGCGCTTTAATCTCAAAAGGAAATTTCCATGCCGATGGAACTGTACAGCTCCGAAGCCTTCGTCCGGGATATTGTTAATGCAATAAGCGAATCGGAGGGCAAGCCACTCAACATCGGCAGCACTCATCATCAGGGTATCGACCGCGCCTATGCCTACCAGCTGATCGCCGACACGAAGAAGGCTATCGAGGGCCAACCGGTCACCCACCGTCGGCGCACGACCCATGCCGCCGCAATTCCAAACGACCTTCCGAAGGAAGCGCGATCTGCGATAGCCAAAGCCAAAAGGGCACGCCGCTAGACGTGCTTAACGAGCGACTCACGGATAAACGGCGGCGGCGCTGGGGGAGCTAAGATGCTCGGTGGCAGCGCCCGAGCCGCTCTAGAGTGCTGCCTGCGCCAATCGTTCGCGCAGGTGGGGGACCACGAAATCGACGAACGCGCGCAGCTTCAGCGGGAGCCGGTTTTGCTTGTCGTAGACGAGATGCACAGGTCGCGACGCGGGCGCGAAGTCCTCGAGAACGACCGCCAGCTGCCCGCTGCGCACGTGGTCCACGACCTGATACGAGTTCACCCGGATGAGACCCATTCCGCACAGTCCGGCATCGATTGCCGCGTCGATCGTATTGACGCTGAGCCGGGATCGAAACGACCCGGTAACCGCAACCCCTTTGGACTCGAAGGTCCAGGTGGTGGGCGAGGAGACGCCTCCAAAGGAGATCACACTGTGCCGCGCCAAGTCGTCGGGGGTCGTGGGGACGCCGTTCGTCGCCAGATAGCCGGGGCTTGCGCAAACCAGCCGCCGGATCGACCCCAAGCCTGTGGCGATCAGGCTGCTATCCGGTAACACACCGATGCGGAGCGCGACATCAACTTGGTCATCCAAGAAGTGCGTGATCCGGTCGGTCAACACCAATGCCACCGCCACGTCGGGAAAAGCGGAAAGAAAGCGCGCCACCACAGGCAGCACGTGCATCCGGCCAAACATGATCGGCGCCGTGACCGCCAGGTCTCCCCT
The DNA here is from genome assembly GCF_965199065.1 of Acidisoma sp. Classification (NCBI taxonomy): domain Bacteria; kingdom Pseudomonadati; phylum Pseudomonadota; class Alphaproteobacteria; order Acetobacterales; family Acidocellaceae; genus Acidisoma; species Acidisoma sp. The sequence continues at coordinate 436,976 of NZ_CBDAQN010000003.1, forward strand.
GGGCTCGGTATATTCGCCGGCGGCGGCGCGTTCCGCCTCGGTCAACTGCTCCAGGATGGCTTTCACAGCGGTGACGTAGGAGCGCCCCGCCGGTGTCAGTTCCAGTCCCTTTCCCGACCGTATCAGCAAGGTGGAGTTAAGATGCGCCTCCAGGTCGGCCACCTTACGGCTGACCGTCGCCAACGGCAGCCGGAGATTGCGGCTCGCTTTCGACAGGCTACCGCTCTCAACAGCGGCGATCAGTACCGACATGGCGTCAAGACGGTCCAAAGGGCCTTCCATGAATTGAGAGGTTGCCTCCCAAATCTAGCGGCTGCCCCGTAATCATGGGAAGCCCCTAAAAGAGGATAGTAACGACTAAAACCCATGGCTCAGCGGCTGAGGCGTCCATCACGCCTCGGGAGCAGTCTTGATGACCACGCGAACCTACTACCAGGCCGCCGAAGTAAAGGGTCGAGATGAAGCCAGCGATCACACCGAGTTTGCTGCTTCGAGGTCTGCCGACCAGCCGCCAGATGTTCCGCGGCCTGATACCGGGGCTGGCAACACTGGTCGGGATGTCCGGCGCCTATGCTCCGAACTTTCGGCCGCCGCCGTTCGTTTTGGACTACCAATCCCTATTTGCGCGCGTAGCTGGATCAGGCCGGCGTATCAAAGAGCGACGAGCTGCGCTTCCAGCCGACGGTGCTGACCCAGGACCGGGCCGGCGATCTTGAATGCGCCAACGAGGCCGCCCTGCACCTCGCCCAGACGCATGGCCGCGTTTGAACCATTGCCTCAGGAGCAGACGTCTTTGAAAGACACGACTGTCATGGCGGCTTCTTCCGCTCTTAGCTCTGCGGAAGCCGCACCCGTGGAATCCATGTCGAGGACGACCACCTATCACCGCGTACAGGTGGACGGCGTAGAAATCTTCTATCGCGAAGCTGGCCCGCCGAACGCGCCGACAATCGTACTGCTGCACGGCTTCCCGGCGTCGTCGCGCCAGTTCGACACACTCATTCCCTTGCTCGCGACACGCTATCATCTGATCGCGCCGGATTATCCCGGCTTCGGTCAGAGTGACGCGCCGCCACCATCAACCTACACTTACACGTTCGATCATCTTGCCCAGACGGTTGGCAATCTTTTGGCCGCGCTGAATATCAACCACTACACGCTCTATCTCAACGACTACGGCGCGCCAATTGGTTTCCGCATGATCCTGGCTCACCCGAAACCGCTTCACGCTCTTATCGTCCAGAATGGCAACATCTACGAGGATGGCTTGGGCGCCAAGTGGGCCAAGATCGCCGAATATTGGGCCGACCCGGAGGCCCATCCCGAGGTCGTCAATGCATTCCTGTCCTTCGAGGCGACAGAACAACGTCATACCGCCGGCACATCGCATCCCGACCGCTACAATCCAGATTCCTGGACAGACGAATATGCCCATCTGTCGAAACCCGGGCAGCGTGAGATCCAGACGGACCTGCTCTACGACTACCGAACCAACGTGGCTTGCTATCCGAAGTGGCAGGCATGGCTGCGCGACCATAAGCCGCCGACCCTGGTGGTCTGGGGCGCGAATGATCCGTCCTTCACTGCACCCGGGGCCAAAGCGTTCAAGCGTGACTTACCGGATGCTGAGATCCATTTGCTGGATGCGGGCCATTTCGCCCTGGACGAGAAGACCGACGAGATCGCCAGCATTATCCTGAACTTCATGTCTCGGCATCCCGAATGAACTGCGCTAGGTTGTGTGAGAACGTTATGTGGCTTGCACACATGCAGGCGCAGCAAATAATCGGAATGAGGTTCGACGCTAGACTCATCAAGCCTCGATGACCAAAAGTGGAAAACCCGTGCCTGCAGGTGATCGTGATGAAGATCGATAGCCTTTTCCGTTACCCTCTCAAGGGTCTGTCCCCAGAGAAGCTTTCCTCCGTCGATGTCGAGGCCGGCAAGGGCTTCGCCTTTGACCGTCTCTATGCCGTCACCGATGGCTCGTTCGTCTTCGACAGGACCAAGCCCGTTCCGATGCCTAAGACGCATTTCCTGATGCTTGCGCGCTTTGAACGCCTAGCGCTGCTGAAGAGCCTGTTCGACACCGATACCCACCATCTCGAGATCAGGACAGATGATGCCCGGCACACATTTGCTTTGAGGAACGCCGACGGGTGCAAAGCCTTGGCCGATTTCCTTACGGAGTTCCTTGGTCAGCCGTTACGCGGTGAGGCCGAGGTGGTCCGGGCCGACGGGCATCAGTTCACCGACATCAGCGTCCACTCGGCAGCGCTGATGCGGAGCATATCGCTCATAAACCTCGCGACGGTTCGTGATCTCGGGGATCATATCGACCAGAAACTGGATCCGCGGCGATTTCGAGCCAACGTCTATTTCGATGGCTGCCCGGCATGGTCTGAACTGGATTGGGTCGGCAGAACGCTTCGCTCCGGCGAGGCGCTGCTCAGAGTCGTGCGGCGTACGCGGCGTTGTCCGGCCACCAGCGTCGATGTCGAACGCGGGGTGCGTGACCTCAACATTCCGCGGTCCATACTCGACTATCGCGGCCACAATGACTGCGGAGTCTATGCGGAAATCATTCGAGGCGGTCGGCTTGCGCCGGGCGACGTACTCCATCTGATGGATGATCAGCAAGAGGCGCCGGGCGAGCCTCATCTCGCTTGAGTCGGATTTGATGACGCAATAGCACTTCAGACAATGAGAACCGTTCGAATGGTCCAACTCTTGCGATATATCCTCGCAGCTATCCTGTTCGCAGGCACGGCGCAGGCCGCGTCTCTCCCTTCGACTGACGCTACGACCACATATCACCGCGTCGATGTGGACGGGTTGGGAATTTTCTATCGGGAGGCGGGCCCGAAGGACGCGCCGACAATCGTGCTGCTGCATGGTTTCCCGTCCTCCTCCCGCGAGTTCGAAACGCTCATTCCCCTGCTCGCCACCCGCTACCATCTGATCGCACCGGACTATCCGGGCTTCGGTCAGAGCGACTCACCACCGCCGTCGGCTTACAGCTATACCTTCGATCATCTCGCAACGACGATCGACGATCTTCTGTCGAGTCTGAAGATCAAGGATTATACTCTTTATCTCCATGATTACGGTGCGCCGGTAGGGTTTCGAATCATTCTCGCGCACCCTGAGCGGTTGCACGCCCTCATCATCCAGAACGGCAACATCTACAGGGCCGGCCTCGGCCCTAAATGGCACAGGATTGCCGAATATTGGGCTGATCCAAAGGCGCATCCGGAGGTCGTCGATGCCTTCATGTCATTCAACGCGACTGAACAGCGTCATATTGCCGGCACAACGCATCCTGATCGCTACAATCCGGACACCTGGACCGATGAGTTCGCCCACCTTTCACAACCGGGGCAGAGGGTAATCCAGTCGGACCTGCTATACGACTATCGGACCAATGTTGCTTCCTATCCCAAATGGCAGGCTTGGCTGCGTGCGCACAAACCGCGCACCCTTGTGGTCTGGGGCCGCAACGATCCCTCGTTCATCGCCGCAGGCGCGTCGGCATACAAGAGTGATCTCCCCAACGCCGAGATCTATCTGCTCGACGCCGGTCATTTTGCCCTCGATGAGAAGACGGACGAAATCGCGCGCCTGATCCTGGACTTCATGGCCCGGCATCCAGGCTGACGGCACGGCTTGTTTGCCCGTATCCGAGCTGCTTGTGGCGCCAAATCCGGGTGAGACAGTCACCTTGACCTCGGAATGCCAGTTCGAGTCCATCTCGGACTAAGTTTGTATCGAACAGAGTTCCGTGGGCGTCAAAGACAAACGCTGTGACCGCGCTTCCCCGACACGTCCTGATATCCATCGAACCTCCCACTTCTTATCCTGGCGTCGTTGCCACCCTTACAAGACTCCCCGCGATCCGGGCGCCGGCCCGCAGGGCATCTCCGATCGAACCTCCGACTTTGGACCGTCCATCGGCACGCCTCCGAAGTGGGCACCACGGGAATGCGAAACCGGGGATACGCGGCCCGCATCTGCATGTCGATGTTCAAGGCGTCAGTTGTGGCGCACAGCCTCGATTGCAGCGGTGTCGATGTATTGGCGGAACTTAGAGATCTTCCCGTCTCGCACCTCCCAGACATGAGCGTAATTGACGTCCGCTGATTTGCCCGTGGTCCGATGCGGGCTGCGGAAGCGGCCGATGGAGACAACCTTGTGTCCCTCAGCGACAAACTCGCTCGGTGTCAGGGTGAAGGTTTCCCATTCGGTCATCGCGGGAATGAGCATCCCTTCCAGCACCTTCTGCGGCCCCCGGCCGTCGACGGTGTAGTCCATCATCGGAATCCACTCGATATCGTCGGTCATCAAAGCCAGAGCGCCGCGCGCATCTCCTGCGGTGAGTCTGGCATAGAGTGCAAGAACAACATCAGTCGGTGTCGTCATGGAGAATGTCCCTTGCCTTGGCGCCGCTCATCGAGGGAGGGAAAATCCTCCGCCGGCCGCGGCCATACAGACCAGAGTCAGATTGCCCACCTGGTGTCTGATGGGACAGCCCCGCAATATGAGAGCGACCCTTCCAACACCTGGATGGTCGCTGCCCGCCTGAATGGAGGATACGCCGCGTGTCTCAGATCTCCTCGACACCCAGCAAATAGGGCGCGGCGGCTGGCACCGCGCAACTGAACAGGAACTCCGCGGGCGGCCGGCTTCGTTGCCCGGTCGGCCACCCGGCCCGGTCCCAGCTTTGGTAGGCGAGCAGAGTTTTGCGTCCGCGTCGAGCGGGCTTGCGGCGCGCATTGCCGCTGTTGATCGGCGACACGAAGGCATGCTCGCCAAACCGGGCGAGGAGTGCCGTGGCGTCGAACGTCAGCATGAACTGGAGGCGGATCCCGCAGGCCTTGCGCTGCCGCTCCAGGCGCGCTCGGTCGGGCCAGAGGAACACGTGACTATTCAACAGCGCGTACCAGTCTCCGGGCTCCATGCCGTCGTCCAGCGCCGACGCCAGAGCGGACGGGGGCATAGGAGCCTGATCCCGGATCAGGGTTCCAGTCGGCAAGCGCACATGAACGGGGCGGTGACGACGCATCGCTTCGGCGCGCTCCGCGACCGGCAGTCCAGCCCGTTCCAGCAACCTCTCGGTGCTGAGCAGGCCATGCTCGAGGATCGAGTCGAGGTTGTCGGCCTCCGCGAGATGATACAGGCGTGTCACCCGCGAGAAGCGCCGATCCTGGCGCGGCATCGCCCCAGCGCCGGCGGGCGCGGCGCCCGGTTTCCCTGCTTCACCAGGCTCGTCCAGGCTCATCGCACCGCCCCCGCGTTTGGACCGCGCACCGCGACGCGACGCGGGTCCTCTCGAGGATAATGACCACTGACGCCCGGGTTCACTCTCATATCCTGGAGCGGCCGCTGGCCTCGCGCCCCGTGAACAAGGTCGAGCGGATTGAGCTTAACGTCGAACGCGTGCGAGGGGGCGGCCAGCACCAGCGAGCGTGCTTCAAGTCGGTCAACTACGGTTTTCACGTCATGGAAGTCCTAGGAGCATGATCGCCGTCTACTTGCTCTGGTGCGAAGGGCCGACCGGCCATGCGTCAGCGCCTTCCGCCCCATGGAAGGTCGCTTCCCAAACATAGACGCTGCCCGGCACGGCCGGGAAGAGTGAAAAGACAATCACAGTTCGCGGCGGCGGATGCCGCGAGATCCAGGAAATTAGAACATGACCACTCGTTTCAAAACTATCGACGTGGATGGCCTAAAGATATTTTACCGCTCGGCCGGCAATCCCGATGCCCCGACGATATTGTTGCTCCACGGCTTCCCGAGCGCGAGCCACATGTTCCGAGATCTGATACCGGAACTGGCAGAACGCTACCATGTCGTGGCGCCCGACCTTCCTGGCTTCGGCATGACCGAGCAGCCGGCTCGCGACGCCTTCGACTATACCTTCGAGAACATCGCCAACGTCATCGACCGTTTCACCGAAGTCCTCGGCTTGGCCAGGTTTGCCGTCTATGTCTTTGATTATGGTGCCCCAGTCGGCTTCCGCCTGGCGGTAAAGCATCCCGAGCGGATCAGCGCCATCGTCACCCAGAATGGCAACACATATCTCGAAGGCGTGTCGGATGCCTTCGCGCCGGTTCAGGCCTACTGGAAGGAGCCGACGCAGGCCAATCGCGACGCCCTGCGCGGCTTCCTGGCGCCGCAGACGACCTTGTTTCAATACACGCATGGCGTTGCCGATCCCAGCCTGGTGTCTCCCGACGGCCGCAACCTGGACGACTTCTATCTGGCGCGGCCGGGCAATGCGGAGATCCAGCTCGACCTGCTGCTCGACTACCAATCGAATGTCGCGCTCTACGACGCGATCCAGGCCTATCTGCGCCAGCATCAGCCCCCTGTTCTGGCAGTGTGGGGCAAGAACGATCCGTTCTTCATCCCGCCGGGCGCGGAGGCGTTCAAACGGGATGTCCCCTCGGCAGAGGTCCGGTTCGTCGATAGCGGCCACTTCGCCCTCGAAACCCACGCACGGGAGATCGGGTCCGCGATGCGCGCGTTTCTCGCCAAGCACGTCGGCTGATGCCGGCGTCCGGGCGTCGCAGGCGCCCGGCTCCTCCCTCCATACCCGGACCATCGCGCGGCCGTCGCCACCCCTGAAAGAGACCGACCATGAACACGCCCACCGACATCGTCCGCAGCTTCTATGAGAAGCTTTCCACCGGAGACGCTCCCGGCGCGTTAGGCCTGATGGCGCCCGACATCGAATGGATCACGATGTGGCATTACAAGGTTGACGGTCGCGGACCCGAGCGCGTCGCCGAAGGCCTTTTCAAGCCGCTGGTCGCGGAATGGTCGCGCTTCGCGCTCGTTCCGACCGAGTTCATCACCGAGGGCGACACGGTGGTGTCCTTGGGCGATTTCACCGGCGTTCACGGCAGGACGGGCAAGACTGCCGAAGCCCGCTACGCCCATGTGTGGACTGTCAGAGACGGCAAGATCACCCGCTTCCGCCAGTATATCGACACTCTGGCCGTCGCCGAGGCACGGCTCTGATGAGCCGCGTCCATGGTGAAGGTGTTGCGATAAATCCCGGCAGCGAGGTCGTCATCAGCCCGGCGGTCAAGGCCGTACAAAGCGCACGGGGCACGCGCGAGCGTTAGGCAGAGTTCGAAGCGACGATCAAATTCGGGACGAAGATCGATTCCTGTTTGGGAAGCGCCCTTTCCAAGACAAACTCGTCCTACTTCGTCTCGGCAAGCGCTTCCGGTCAGCCATATGCTCAGCATCGCGGAGAGCCGAAAAGATCAATCCGTGTTGTCGATGAGCACACGACCGGTTTCGCAGGTTATTCGGGAAATTCGGCAAGGGTCACGGTGTAGGGCTCGTAATCCTTGGCTAGCCTGAGGCAATGGTTGGCGCAGGCAAAGGATCTCTCGACAACCCATAGCCTCCGGCAGAAGCACGAAGCCTCGCTTTGACATCGGGCCGCTTGAGGACTTCGAGCTTTATCCCTTCGACCGCGGCGGCGGTCACATGCCGAGCGAGCAGATGGCCGAGTGTATCGACCGCCATATGAGCCTCCAATCCACGCTTCCGCCACCGCAGAGTATATGGCGGGCTCCAAGGATTCTGCGCTATGGATCTCCAGCAGATTAGCCAGTTTCTGGCCGTTGCACGACTGCTGAACTTTACGAGGGCAGCGGAGGAGTGCCGCATCACGCAACCTGCTTTCTCCCGGTCCATACGTCGGCTGGAACTTGAGCTTGGCGGTGACCTCCTGCTCAGAGAACGCTCTCTTACGCAGCTCACCAAATTTGGGCAGGCGATGCTGCCGTTGCTCGAACAAATTATGGCAGCTGCTGATACTGCAAAGGCCGAAGCGCGACAGTTCCGTTCGCATGAGAGTGCGCCACTTCACCTCGGGTTCAGCCCATGGCTTGCCCTGCCCCTGATCAGTCCAATCCTCGCAGAGGTTGTTCGCACGGTGAAAACGGTTGAATTCAGTGTCACCGTTGACAAGGAGCCCGCTCTTCGAGACCGCATGTTACAGGGCGAACTGGACGTTCTTATTGGTCTGCAATGCGATAGTCCCCCCGCGCGTTTCAACCAATGGCGCCTCTTTTCCGCTGCGACTTCTTTGTTCCTCCCTCATGGTCACGTCATCGGCGCTGTCGGTGAAATTCGCGCCACCGATCTGGTGGATGCGACCATGCTCGGAGCTTTTGACGCAGACGCTCTGCCCGAGGTGCTCCTGACGCGCTTGGCGCGAACCCTAGGACGACGCCCCGCTACTCCTCATCGAGCAGACAATTGGGAGACATCACTCCAGCTGGTTCGAAGTGGTTTTGGCTTGAGCCTTGGGTTGTCGTCCTGGATCGTTCCGCACGATCTCGTGGCGCGACCTCTTAACGAGCCTGATCTCAAGCAAGATGTTGTTATAGAAACAGTCGGTGGTCGGCCGAAATCCGCCGCGGCAACCTCCTTCATCAAGCTTGCCCGGGCGAGGTTGTGGTCATAGCCGATCATGTGGAGGAGACGCAGCCGGGCAAAGGACCGCACAGTCCCTGAACGCCGCGAAGGTGTTCGGCCAAAGTCTCAGCCCTGCCTCGCGACCTGCTCGCGGGCCAGGGCGACGACATGCCCGGGCGTAGACCCGAACTTGGTCAGGAGGCCTTCCAGGGGCGCGGAGGCACCGAAGGTGTGCATCGCGACGATCGCGCCTCGGCGGCCGACATAGCGTTCCCAGCCCATCGCAGAAGCCTGCTCAACGGCGACGCGAGCCGTGATGGAGTTTGGCAGCACCTCCGCCCGGTAGCCCGCATCCTGCTGCTTGAAGAGCTTCCAGGGCGGCATGCTGACCACGCGGACGGCGATGCCTTCGGCCGCGAGCCGCTCGGCGGCGGCGATGCAAAGCGAGACCTCACTCCCAGTTCCGATCAGGATGACCTTCGGGCTTTTTCCGCCCAGATCGACGAGCACGTAAACGCCACGCGTTAGGCCGGCGGCGGAGGAAAATCGGATGCGATCGAGCGTCGGCAGCGCCTGTCGGCTTGGGATAAGGCGGGCCGGCTGGGGTTCGCCTTCAGGATGACGCGCCAGGCTTCGCCAACTTCGTTGGCATCGCAAGGGCGGAGTGGGCGCTGCGGTATCGCTCGAGAAGGTCACTCCGAGCGAGCGAGCGCAAGTGACGATCCCTATGCCGCCGTTGCATTTTTCCTCCGCCGCTGACCATGTCGGCCTTGCCGCACGCCGGACCTCGTGATGAGAGATCAGGGGATGGACTCCGATCGCGGCCTGCCCCCCGTTCGGTCGCCTTGATGGGCCAAGGCCGCTCACGTGTCAGGACGCGAGAGCGAGAGCACGGGCCACAGGTCCGTCATAGCGGATACCCGTGACGAGCCGCTTGGCGAGCAGGTTGTCGATGCCGAAGCTTCGGCCGGCCTGGGTCGCCGCGAACATCCCGTGCGCGCAGATGATACCAACATAGGTCCACGGCCACTCGGTCGGGTCGTTGTACAGACCGATCAGCAGATTCAGCGTAAACAGCGCGGCAAGCGTTCCCGATAGACGGACCATGAAGCCCAGCATCAGGGAGGCGGTAAAGAACACCTCAAGCAGATAGACTACGGGTTGAATCAACGCGATGTGATTGAGAAAAATTTGCATGATGGCGGCATGCCAGGTGAACGAGCTGTATTTGACACTGGCGCCAAGCCAGTAGTGGAAGCCTGCCGAGACCGGGAGAGGCAGTTTCCACAGCGTGCCCAGATACCACATACCCGCGATCAGCACGCGCATACCGTAGATGCTGACGTGAGTGACAGTGCGCTGACGTGGGTCGCGTCGCCAGTTAATCGAGAAAATAGCGACACTGCCGAGCAGGATCGCCCAGTAGAGCGCGACCGTGAACCAGCGGAGTCCCCCGAGGTGGACCTGATCCGGAATTCCTCCCGTCAAGAATTGAAAAAACGTGTGGATCGGATTATCGGCCATTTTTCTTACCTTGAGACGTGATGAGAACCGACGGAATGCGTCATTGTCATCTCGCTAACGGAACCCTCCGACGCTCACAGTCAGAAACTTCATGTGACCAAGTTTCAACATGATGATTAAAAACAGCGGCGTCCAAAGACGTTACAGAACCACTTGCGGCATAAGTTGCAACAGAACTCCACGTTCTACCGAACGCGTGGGCTCCATATCCACGACATCGTCAGCCTGCCGATCAACGATCGTTCAAACGCGGATCCGGAAGGGAACCCTCGTCCTCCTCCCCTTCCAAACAGCGCAAGAATGAACAGTCTTGCAAGACTGTTCAGCGGCTACGTCGCAACAACGAACCCATCACTATCCCAAATTATTGGAAGCAGTATCAATCAGCGCTCGAACCTCTGCTAACGTCTGGACCGATGAGGAAAGCGGTGAACCGTCAGCAACGTGTCAGCAACCACCCGTTCGACATTGGTAGAGGAGACAGAGTTTTGCGACAACCTGACGCCACCTGATTCAAGTCCTAGTGACCGCTGTGATATTTCATTTCTTGGATCAGAGCGTCGTACTCGCGACAGAATTGGAAAGAGTTGATCTCACCCGAGGTCATCTGGTCCTGGATCGCGTGCATCTGGTCCATCATCTGCGACGCAAAGGAGAGATCACCCGCCATTTCCGCTCTGACGAGCTGTCCGATCTCCGTATACTTCAACTTTATATCTTGCTGTGTGCAGGTCTGTGGCGCCTGAGCGAATGCAGGGCCGCCGCATACCGCAAATCCGATGGTAATAATAAGAGCTTTGGTCAAAGACATCACACTACCTTTTTTCCTGGACACGTTATCTATGCGACGCAATAGGTTTCGGTGCGGGTCGACAAGCGCCTTGGGGACAACAGCTTCGCTCCCGTCGCTTCGGTGGATAGAAGGTAGAGGTGCTCCGAGGCCAATGCCTTTTAGGCATCGAATTAGGTTCTCTGGCGTGTTTCAACACGTTCTCTGGTCAGAACCAAAGACTGCTCGTGGCCTTGATGTGCCCGCGGAGTCGCTCCAGGGCGACGGCGAAGTGCGATGCTTCACGCAAGTGCATACGGGCATAACGTCCGCTACAAATCCCTCAATGATCGTGCATGCCCTTTCAAGCGGGACCCACACTTGTTCGGTGGAATGGCGCGAATGGCGCAGGGCGGCATTATGAGCCTGCAATGGTGCTCCGGCACGATAGGAGCGCGCCAAAGCAGGAAGAGCAGGATGCCCTTCCAATGAAGATGGTATCCCAGAACGCCGATCAGCGCCGGCGACGCATAACCGGATCGCCGCTCCGATCAGTCTAATGATGGTGACGCATGGTTTCGAACCTCCAAAGGCGTGGCTTCTCGCAGAAGCATCTCTGCCGCGCGGCGGCAAATTGGCCTGGACACGGTGCTTTTGTTGGTCACTGTTGCGCCGTCGGCGGCAACGGCCACTCGCGGCGCAAGCTATGCCAGGCAAGCAGGCTATCGCCCAGGAGTGTCAGCAGCGATGCCACGGTGCAGGCGAGCGCGACGGCAAAGAGGCCAATCAACCAGTTGGCTATGGCGGCTTCCCGCACGCTTCCCAGAAAAAGAACAAAGGCGGCGGCGCAGGTCGAGCCCCCGCCTATGGCGCCGAACGCTACGGAGGCGTCGAGCATAAGCCGACGCCTCGCCAGGCGCACCAGATGCGCATGCGTATCCGCCGTTGGAGCTCACGCGGCCACAATGGGTTCTCCTGATCCGCGCATCACGCGGTGGCGCTGGCGGTGCGCCCAGTCTTGCAACGCGGCTTCCGGAATGCCGAGTTCGCCGAGCACCGCGGCAGCGAACGCCAGCCCCGGCGGGCCGCCAGCGTCAATCACGGCCCGCATGCCAAGCTCTTCGAACTGCTCCGCTTCAGCCGCGTCGGTAGCCACCGTGAAACGCAGCAGGTCCGGGTAAAGCCTAAGCCCCAACGGCATGAGATCGCGTGCCATGTCGAGCGTCACGGCGGTGAACGCATTTATCCTGCGGCCAGGCGCCGCGACCAAATTCCAAATCCGTGGGTCGGCCATATCGCCCAAGACCGCAGCGTAACCGTCGGCGATTGCCTCGCTGAGGCGCCGCGGGTCGCGCTCAACGGCACTGTAGCCGATGTCGAAGGCGTGCAGCCCGTCAGCGAGGGTGCGTCCGGCGTGGCCCATACCCACGATCAGAACCGGCGCAGCGGTGCCCTGGAGCAGAATCTCGGGATCATCCTCTTTGGCCGCCTGGCGCCGCAGTCTCCCCGCGACCTGTCTTCCCACCTCCGCCAGATTGGGCGTGACCGCGAGGCTGAGGGCGACGGCAGCGACCAGAACGGAGACTTTGGTCGGACCCACCAGCGCGCGCACCGCCGGCAGGCTCAGGATGACGAACGCAAACTCCGAGCGTTGGGCGAGGAGAAAGCCGAGCTGCAGCGAGCCCGGCACCGACCAGCGAAATACGAGACTGGCGGATGCGTTGGTCAGAATCTTAACCAAGACCATCGCCGCGGCAACGCCGATTATGCCCGGCCATTGTCTTATCAATGCGCCGACATCCAGGGACAAGCCGACCGCAATAAAGAAGAAACCGAGCAGCAGTCCTCTGAAAGGCTTGATCTCCGCCTGGATGACCGGCCGATAGGGGGTCTCCGCGATCGACATGCCTCCGAGGAATGCACCGAGCGTCAAAGACAGGCCAATGCGCCCTGTCGCCCATCCCGCGGCCAGCGCAATGAGAAGAGCCGTCGCCGTGAACACTTCCTCCTGCCCGCTAAGGGCAATTTGCCTGAACAGCGGCTTTATCGCGAAGCGCGCCAGCAACACGGCCACCGCGAAAGCGATGGCGGCTTTCGCCAGCGCGCCCGCAGCCACAGGCAACACGGCGCCCCCGCTCAAGGAGCCCGCGATAATGAGGAGGAAGATCGCGGCTACGTCCTGAAACACGAGGATCGCCGTCGCCGTCAGTCCGACCGGGCAATTCTGCTGGTGCCGCTCCGCGATGAGAGGCGCGACGACGGCAGTCGAACTTAGGGCGAGAACAGAGCCGACAAGGACCGAGGGGCCGGGCGTCAGTCCCGTTGCTAGGGCCAGCAGGCCAAGCGGCACCGCACCAAACAGAATTTGCAGTGGTCCGAAGCCGAAGATGTCTTGAACCTGCCGGCGCACATGGGTCAGAGAAAAGTGCAGCCCGATGTCAAACAGAAGGAACACCACACCAAGTTCTGCGAGCACGCCGACAGTATGAGTGTCAACGAGAGCCGAGGCGCCGCTCGCCCGCAACAGGATTCCGAGCAGCAAATAGCCGACGATCGGGCTGAGCCGCATCGACCGGCTCAAGATCGCGGCGGCGACACCAAGTGCCAACAATAGAATAACAGGCACGAGCGCCCGCAGCACGGTGGCGTCCATCACGAAGTTCTCGCCCTTTCTGAAGACTAGGTACCTTACAGCGCCAAGCGCTTCTTCCACCCTGCACCGCGGGCGCAAGTCCGGCCTGATCGGCCGGCACATATGACGCCCCATAACGGCGAACGCCGGCGCTGCGCGGTGGCCCCTGGCCTGTGGTGAATCCGACCTGAAACTTGCGCTGACATGGAACAACATCCGGCAAGATTTAAGCCGACCATCCGACCAGAGGCGGGAGCCTCAGTCGGGCCGCCGGTCGGACGCGATCGCCGCACCGCACCCGCACTTGCCTCTCACCAAAGTGTCGCATCCCTCAGGGCGCAGCCACGCAAGCTCTATAGTCACTCCCGGCGGGAAGACTCCATGCCTTTTGTGCATGGAATGGAGAGCTTGTCGGTATCGCCAATCGCCAAAGCTGCGCCTGCTTGTGCCGCAGCGTGCGGCAGGGCCAACGCCGATGGAGCCTGCTGAGAAGGCAAGAGGCTGCATCCTCTGAAGATCAGCTAGCGGAGAAGCACGCGGCAGAATGACGCGCTAAACAGAAGATCCTGCGTAAAAAATAGCAGCCGCCGACCCTTGTTGTCTGGCGTGAGCATGACCCCCGGAGCGTTCTAAGGCCCCGCTTCCCGGTAGAAGATTCCGCTGCCATCGGCTTGCGAAGTGCCCACGAAAAGAGCCGTCGCAAGAACACACTGCGCCAAGCCGTTCGCCGTGTTCATCTGCTCGCCCTATCACGTGGCTTGAGCGCCCGAATCCAGATGCCTTTCCATGAAGGTCATCTAACGCGGATAGAACAGGATCTGCCGCTTGAGTGCGAATTCATTGGCCTTCGCATGCACCAGAAAAGTGGTGGCAAACACCAGATCAAGGGCACGGCGCAGCAATGCGGTTGGGCGGAATGAACGGGTCGACCCGTCAAGCACGATCAGCCCGTAACCCTCCGCCTCTTTCATGACCGATACCACGTGGCTCCGGGCGACCGCGAAGTCTCGAGCGAGTGCCGAGGTCGCCGCCGATGTCCCATGCGCTTCGGCCACGTAGATGGCGTACAGCATCACCAGGGCATTGGCACGCTCGGCAAGTGCGCTGAGGCCCGGGTCGTTCCTCGTCTCCTTCATTCCCGAGCGATAAAGCGTCAGATGTCCGTGAAGGAAGTTGGCCAGGAAGGACGGCTCCGCAAGGGCTCCGATGACTGGCCGCATCTCGGGACTAACCAGCGTCTGCGCCTGAAGCTGCGAACGGACACGCTCTCGATAAAACGTAATGAACGGTCCGGTCGGCGCAAGCTTCCGCAAGCGCAAGTCTGCCGCGGGGATAGGCGTGAGGAAATGGCCGGAGAGTAGGACACCCGCTAACGCCGTTACCCGGTTGGGGCTCCCAAACCCGTATCTCTTTACTTCCTTCCGAAGGTCCGTCAGCGCGAAGCCTGCCCCGCCACTGGAAAGATGAAGATCCAGCATGGTCAACGCGCCGTTGAACTGCCCGCGGTCATTGATGACCCGGTTGAGGACCCAGTTGCCGCGTTGCTGGTCAACCAGTGCCACGGCGTGGGCGAGTGTCGCGGTGCTGAAGTTCTTCTGCTCCGTTAATGCAACGACCGCGTCGCTTCTGATCGTCCAGAAGCCGGCGTCCTCGATCGATTGGCATTCACCTGGAACTCTACCGACCTTACTTGGCCGGCAAGCTGTCGCTGCCTTTCCTTCTCTCCATTCTGCAAGCCCGAGCAGTTCCAAGATGCCACTCCTCGTTACGTTAGACCTCCATCAGACCACTGCAACCAAAATTAGACATTGTGCTCATACCGTAACCATGAGATTAGGGTTTACGCAAGAACTTAGCGTAACGAATAGCCTTGCTATCTCGCGATGATGTAGACCAATGCTGATGCTTTCACGAGATAACGTTCAAAACGAAGCCTGGAACGCGTTGCATTGTATCGAGGGATCGTAATCCCTTGGGTACTAATCCCCCTGATGTTGTTAACCGATAAGGATCGTTTTTGTGACAGCTACAACCACGACTGTGTCAAGCGGCTACACCCTCTCGGGAAAAGACGTGGTCGGCAGCAGCTCGATCGTCATCCTTTCGGGAGGCTCCGGGATCGATCTCTCTGCAGCCTATCGCATCCCAGGCGGAACCATCTCCGTCTACGGACATGACACCAGCGCTACTATCTTCTACGATGGCGAAGAGGCGGTGTTGTCCGGTGGCACTGCGACCGCGACCACGTTAAGCAATTCGGGCGCGGAGCAAGTTGTCGGCGCTGGTGGGGTTGTATCCAAAACTGATGACTCAGGCGCCCAGTTCCTAAATTCCGGCGCCTCATCCATTGAGACGGAAGTACGTGCCGGGGCGGGCGAGGTGGTTTCCGCAGGAGCAGTCGCACGCGATACGGAGGTTCTCAGCGGCGGGTTCGTGGTCGTACTGCCAGGTGGCATACTGGACCCCCCAGCGGTCCAAGCCGGCTCCGTCGTGATGTCGACCGGTATCGCGCTCTACGACCCTCTTTCTGGATTCACGTCCGATACCAAGGCGGAAGCCACGGGACTGACGGTTGGCGGAGGCGCTATCGAGTACGTCCTCAAGGGCGGGGACGCAACCAAGACGATCGTGTCGGCCGGCGGCAGCCAGCGGGTTTTCTCAGGGGGCACCGCTGCCAATACGACCGTCAAAATGGGCGGTATTGAAACAATTAATTCGGGAGCTGAGTCGACAAAGACTTTTGTCGACTCAGGTGGCACGGAAACCGTCGTGGCCGGAGGCTCGGCCGTCAGCACCACCATCGCGACAGGCGGCGTAGAGTTCGTGTCGGGCGGCGTCACTGCTCACACTCTCGTTTCAGGGGGCACTCTGGAACTGGCGGGGGGAGCCGTCGCCACTTCCGGCATCGATCTGGCCAAAACCGGCAGCATTATCGACATCGTGGATAGTCACTCGGTGCCAACGACGCTCATCAGCGGCTTCGTTGGCGGAGATAGTTTCGATTTCGGCTTTCTGACCTCCGCCGCGGGCGATAAATATACCGTGGCAGGGGACATCGTGACCGTTTCGGCCGGCGGTCACACCTACGCCCTTGACATAGCCAACGCGGTTGCCGGCGGTTACAAGCTGAATGCCGCATCCGACGGGAGCCTTGTGCTCGCAGTCTGCTATTTTCCCGGGACGTTGATCCGCACACCGTCCGGAGACGTACCCGTGGAGAAACTCGCCATCGGCGACGATGTCGTGACCTTCGCTGGAGCTACGATGTCTATCCGGTGGATCGGGCGCAACACCGTCTCGACCCGTTTCGCCGACCCGCTGCGGGTGCTACCGATCCGTATACGGGCAGGCGCCCTGGGCGATAACCAGCCCGAACGCGATCTGCTTGTCTCACCCGAGCACGCGGTGCTGGTTGACGATATCCTGGTGCAAGCAGCGGCTCTGGTGAATGGCGTGTCGATCATACGGGAGCGGAACGTTCCTGAAGTCTTCACCTACTACCATGTGGAACTCATCGAGCACGCGCTGATCCTTGCCGAGGGCCTGCCTGCCGAGAGCTTTGTCGACAACATTCACCGCATGGCGTTCGACAACTGGCACGAACATGAGGCGCTCTACGGTGAAAGCCCCATCAGGGAGATGCAGTTCCCCCGCGCTCAGTCGTATCGGCAGGTGCCGATCGAGATTCAGAAACGCGTCGTGGAGCGCGGTGAAATGCTATTTGGGGAGGCTTCACAGCAGGTCGCCTGATCGCCGACTGTCGACCGGCAAGACTATTGCGCCAGCGACCTTCCTCGTTGCTACGCTTGGCGCAGTCTTCCGAAGTGGATCGGTCGGAGCGCCATCAACTCTCTTGCCGCATTTAGAAGAAGCGTTTTCGGATGCTGAACCGGCTGCAGTCGCTTCAAGCCCAAGGCAAGCTTGAAAGCAGCCGGGACAATTTCAAGCGCATCCTTCAGAGTGCGCCACAACACCTTCATGCGCTCATTGGCCTTTGCTATTGCGCCAGCCTGGAAGGCGACCAGGAAGGTGCTCTTCGATCCATCGGCGCGGCAATTGCGGCCGGGCCGACCGATGAGGCAGGCACCATCGCCTGCAGCGAAGCCTTGTGGCATCTGGGAAAACTGGGGGATGCGCGAGATCTCCTGGCCGCGAGCCCCAAGACTCTCCTCCTGCAGATTAAGTTGGGGGAGTTGGATGAGAGGCAGGGGCACTATCAGCTTGCACTTGCCTGCTATGAGGCCGCGCATGAGCTTGACGCCAAAGCCGATCTACCGCTCCAGAAGCTAATCAGCCTCCATCGCCGCCAAGGGGCTTTTGCCACTGCCTTCGCCCTGGTCGACCGCTTTGCCGGCATCGACAAGCAGCACCAGGCTCTGGCCTGGCATTTCAAAGCACAGATACATAGTGCAGCCGGAGAGAGGGAGGCCGCGATAGAGGCGTTGCGGACCGGGGTTGATCTTCCGCCACATGCCCATTCGGAAGCCTGCGCCGCTGATCTCGCACGGGAGTTAAGGCAGCTCCGCAGGCTGGACGAAGCCCGTGCCGTTCTTCTCGACCGCCCTGCCACCTACACGCTTCTTCTAGTGCTGAGCGATCTTGAGCTGTCATGTCGGGATCACGCCGCGGCGCTCCGTTACGCTGCCGCCGCGCGGGCTCAGGAACCGCGAAAACCCGACGCTCTTCGGCGTATGGTGCAGATCGAGGTTGATCGGCGCGACTTCGCGGCGGCCCATGCCGCTGCGGATCAACTGGGCGCCATAGGACCGGAGCATAAGGTCGCTGCCCTACGCTGCCATGTCGACACCTTCAAGGCCGCCGGGGAGGAGCAGGAATGCCTATCGGTGCTACAGGAGTTGGCAGTGCTCCAGCCGGCGGATGTCGGCATCTTGACCATGCTCTCGCGGCATTACCGCGCAACCGGTAACGGCGCAGCCGCTCGGAGAACGCTTGAAACCGCTCTCACGCGCAGACCCGACGATGTTGCCGTTTTAACCGAAGCCGGAGAACAGGCTAACGCGCTGGAAGACAGAGAAACTGCACTAGGCCATTTCCAGCGTGTTCAGGCGCTCGCCCCAGATCACGCCGGGCATCACCTTCGTGTAATGCAGCTTCTCTATGACCTTGGTGAGACAGAGGAAGCGCACCGTCTTTATCAGGCTACGGAATCTCGTTTCAGCCGCACCGCGGACGTCTGGGGTGCGCGTATCCGTATCCTGCGGGAAACGGGCGAGCTTCATCAGGCGCTCGCAGAGGCTCGGCAGGCGCACAATGCCTACCCCGCGCATTTCGGTCGTTGGGCAGACTGCTTCGACCTGGAGTTCAAACTCTCATCAATCGATGTCGTGCTGAAATGCCTTGATCAGGCACCGGTGCAGACCTGCCACGAGGAGGTGAGACATCTGGCTGCGAAGGCACGTCTCGCGTTGCGCATCTATGACGAGAAACAGGGGATCATGCTTTTGGAGCAGGCGCTGCGTCTGCTGCCCAATGACAGGGGCGTTCTCAACACTCTGTTCTCGCAGCACGTCAAGACGCTCGATATCGACAAGGCAGTGGCTTGCCACGTGCTGATAACAGCCCTCGATAAACCGGCTCGGCAGATCCGTGGAACCACAACAAACGCTTCGCAGTCGCACGAAGGGCAGATGTTGAACGATCTTCTGATCGACCGCCGCGCGTTGACCGAACTCATGGCACTCAAGGCCCTCGATCCCATCCACCGCATTTCAGCGCTGCTTTCGCTTGCGAAAAAGCGGCCTGATCACATCCCTACTGCTGCCATGATTCTTGTAGCCTTGCGCGAGGAAGGCTTTTTCAATGCGCCGGTCGGAGCGGGTCCGGCTGTCAAGCAGACAACGAACATCCCCAGGATCATCGGCCAATTCTGGGATGCCATCATCCCGCCCCCTGACCTGTCGGACCTCAGCAAGACCTGGCGTGACGGAAACCCAGGTTACCGCCACATGCTGTTCAATGAAGAGAGTGCACGGGATTATCTGGCGGCCCATTTTCCAGCAGCCGTCGTCAAGGCCTACCTCCACTGCACGGACGCCACGACTAAAGCCGACCTGTTCCGGCTTGCGTTCCTCGACCATGACGGCGGGGTCTGGGTTGATATGGATGACCGCTGCATCCGACCCTTGTCCGAGATTATTCCCGACGAGGCAGAAGCCTTCTTCTGGCAGGAAAACACCGGACATTTATGCAACAACTTGATGGCTGCGAAAGCTGGTCATCCGATTCTGCGGCGGGCACTTGTCGCCGCCGTGAACGCGATCAATCGCGGCGACCGAGACAAGGTCTGGATGTTAACCGGACCGGGCCTGCTCAGCCGGGCCTTCGTCGCGGATATGGCGGAAGCCGGTGATGGCTGGCGTGAATATCTCAACCGGATCCATGTGCTGGACGAATTCTCGATCTGGTCGCACGTCGCGATCCATTGTCGAACTTCTCACAAGAGGCTCGGAAAACATTGGTTGAAAACAGCATATGCCGGGTCTCAGAGCCGGCCAGAGAGGCTAAGCGCGTAGGGTCTCGCGCTGCGTTGAACCACTTGTGCGAAATCCGGTTCGCCGACCAGGCCGAGCTTCGTCGCGTGGGCCAGATCAGACCGGGCCCTCGCCCGCCCATTCCCGCCATAGCAGAATGAGCGCCGCCATGATTGCGGGGCCGATGAACAGACCCAGCAGCCCCCAGACCTCGACGCCGCCGAGGATGCCCAGCAACACCCAGAGGAACGGCAGCCGGGTGGCGCCCCCGATCAGCACCGGACGGATGAAATGGTCGGCTACGAACATCACGATCATGCCGGTCACGAAGACGATGATCGCCCAGATGATCGAACCCTGCGCCAGCAGCAGCAAAGCCGCGATCGAGAACATGATCGAACCCGCGAAGGGCACCATGGCGGC
This sequence comes from Acidisoma sp., assembly GCF_965199065.1. Taxonomy (NCBI): domain Bacteria; kingdom Pseudomonadati; phylum Pseudomonadota; class Alphaproteobacteria; order Acetobacterales; family Acidocellaceae; genus Acidisoma; species Acidisoma sp. The sequence continues at coordinate 457,254 of NZ_CBDAQN010000003.1, forward strand.
GACCGCCGTCAGCAGGCCGAGCACGGTTGCCTGAGGCACCCCGGCCACCGCGTATACGATGCCGAGGAGCACGCCCTCGCCCAGCCCCACCAGCACGAGGCCGTTCACCGTGCCATGCACCGAGGCGATGATCTGCCGCCCGATCCGCTCGCCACCAAGCCCGAAGGCGCGAGTGGCAACCCGCCGCGTCTGCCGGGTGAGGCTGTGCCCCTCCTTGAACAGGAAGAACAACGTGAGAAGGGTGAAGACGAAGTCCGTCAGCCGCCGGATCACCTGCTCGCCGACCAGCTGCCCGACATGCGCGACATGGCCGCGCGTGGCCTGCTGCACGAGTTTCTGTGCATTGGCAGGCGTGCCGAGATTCTGCTGCCACCAGTGGTCGAGCTGGGCCTGGCCAAACGGCAGGTGTTCGAGCGCCGCTGGCTCCGCGATGCCGTTGGCCCGCACATCCTGCAGCCAGTCCTGGGCCTTGTCGGCCTGGCTTGCGAGCTGAACGCCGACAACGCCGAGCGGCAGGATGAACAGAAAGGCAACGCCGAGGGTGAAGACGCTCGGCATGAGGATGTTGTGCCGGCCCGGCGGGAAGCGGGCGACGGCCTTTTCGTAAAGCGGCCATAGGGCAATGGCAAAGATGCCGGCCCAGGCGAGCGCGTCGAGAAAGTTCTTGAGGGTAAGGAGGCCCAGCAACAGGAAGCCAAGAGCCAGAACACCGAAAGCAACGGTCTGCGCGCGTGTGGCGGGTGGAGCAGCGGGAGCGGTTGTCGGGAGCGTCATCGGCGCTATCTCCCACCCCGCCCGTCATTGTGCAACCGCCAGAAGCGTCACGGTAGCAGACGGGCGGCCACCGCTTGGTCGCGGTGGCCGCGGACTACTGCTCAGTTGTAGCCGTAGTAGCCATGCGGGTGAGCGTGATCATGGACCCAATGCCGGTGATGATAGTGGTGCCCGTGATAGTAGTACTGCGCCTGCGCGGAGGCGATGCCACCGAATGACGCGGCCGCCAAAGCAATCGCCATGACGATACCGCGCGCTGACCGAAGCCTCAACATCATGCTAGTGTCTCCTCTTAGACGGCCTGGGCCGCTTTGCTTCCACCGAGACCGGGATGATCTTCAGTTTGTTGAGAAATGAGCGACTTGCCGCCTGCGTCAAGATGGGGAGGCCAAAGCGTTACAAGGGTGTCACGGTTTGCCCTGAAATAGCCTCATCGGGGCTTCCGAAAGCCATTTCCGAAGCAGCGTCAGAGCAGCCCGGCGGCGATATTGACCGTCAGGGCCAGGATGACCGTGTTGAAGACAAAGCCGATGAAGCCGTGCAATGTAGCGAGGCGGCGGATCTTCCGGGACGTGATGTTCACGTCGGACACCTGGAAGGTCATCCCTAACACCATGCCGAAGTAAAAGAAGTCGAAGTAGTCGGGCTCCGGTTCCTTCGGGAAGTCGAGCCCTCCATCCATGCTGCCGCTACCGTCCGACACCGAGTAGTATTCGTGGGCATAGCGCAAGGCGAAGACCAGCTGCATGGTCAGCCATGAGACCAGCAATGTCGCGATGACCAAACCGAGATGAACGGCGCGGGCCTCGTGCTTCAAATTGGCGATGTCGCGAAATTCGATGACGATGGCGACGATGCTGGCGACGATGCCGGCGAGCGTCAGCGCGAACACGGTCCACTCGCCATCCTGCTGGGCCATCGCCCGCTTCGGCATGTCCCAGATCGGGGTGCGGATCATGGTGGCCGCCCAAAGCACGAGGAACACGGCCGCGCCCACATCCCAGCTCATAATGATGTGCGCCTGGCTGCCGGGAAGCACGAGCAGAGCCCGCACCGGGATCACAAGCGACGCGATGATGCCGGCGAGAATGCCGATCAGCAGGTGGCTGCGGCTGGAGATGAACAGAGCGACTCGTTGCATTGGAGGGTCCTCACGGGCGGCATGGGTTGGAGAGGCCACGCCTTGGCGTGAACGGCAAGCGGTGGCCTCGGCGCGGGGAGGTGCCTTGCCTGGCGCCGCCGGGTCTGCGACTGGAGCGTGGGAAACCGAGCGAGACAAAGAGGGAGAAGCGGAAATGGCGCCAGCCACGAACCCGACCGCCAACGCGGGCAACGACGCCACCGTCTTGCCGGAGGAGGGCCTCGGCACACCCTGGACAACGCGCCCCTTCCATCGTCGATGGCTGGAGAACCGGGCCGAAGCCCTGTGGCGCCAGTTCCAGTTCACCTCGATCGATCCGGCGGGTGGTTTCTTCGACCTCGACAGCGCCGGCCAGCCTCGCCGGGACACCTCGGTGCGCGAGCTCGTCACCACCACCCGCGTCGTCCATTGTTTCGCCATCGCCCATATGCTGGGGCTTCCGGGGGCGGAGACAATCGTCCGTCACGGTCTGAATTCGCTATGGACGCTGCACCGCGACCCTGCCCACGGCGGCTACCGTTGGCAGGCCGGCACCGGAGGCGAGCCCTCCAAGCAGGCCTATGGTCATGCCTTTGTACTGCTGGCGGCGGCTTCCGCCAAAATGGCGGGCTTCCCCGAGGCCGACCGCCTCCTCGGGGATGTGAGCGAGGTGTTGGAACGGCGTTTCTGGGAGAGCGAGCACGGTGCGAGCGCCGAGGAATTCGCCGAGGATTGGAGCCCGATCAGCGGCTATCGCGGCCAGAATGCCAATATGCATCTGACCGAAGCCTTGATGGCGGCGTACGAGGCCACCGGCGACCGAACCTACCTCGACCGCGCGGAAAGCATCGCGAGCCTCGTCATCGGGCGTGTGGCGCGCGCCCATGGCTGGCACGTGATGGAGCATTTCAACGCGGCGTGGGAACCGGACCTCGACTATCGCGGCTCCGACATGTTCCGCCCGTTCGGCACCACGCCGGGCCATGCGCTCGAATGGTCGCGGTTGCTGTCGCAGTTGCACGTGCTGGGTTCGGAGAGGCTGGCCTGGCTTTCCGAAGCCGCTTCAGGGCTGTTCCGGCAAGCCGTCACCGACGGCTGGGACCACACAGCCGGCGGCTTCTATTACACGCTCGACTACGCAAACGCTCCGCTCATCCGCGACCGGCTCTGGTGGCCCTGCTGCGAGGCCATTGCCGCCGCTGCTTTCCTGGGCGCGAGAAGCGGCGACCCGTTCTACGAGGCGTGGTACCGGCGCGTGCTCAACTGGATGACCACGCATATGGCCGATGTGGCGCAGGGCGGCTGGCATCCGGAACTCGACGACAGCCTCACGCCCCGACCGCGCTTCTTCAAGGGCAAGCCGGATATCTACCACCTGCTGCAGAGCTTCCTGATACCGCTCTATCCGGCGGCAGGCAGCCTGGGCGAAATGGTGAGGCGAGCGGCAGGCGATACCTCTGCCGTCCAGGATTCAGTGGTCTTACCCGATCCTTAAGTAACTGGAACGTTTTCGCTGTCGGGCGATCCGCGGACGCACCTTGCGGTGCTTGGCCACATAGTCAAGCCAACGTTGAGTAGCGGTTTGAGGCTCGCCGGAATGCGGTTCCGCGGGCGGATCAGACTGCGACCGATCAACTTTGCTTGCCCTGAACGGAATTTTCCCCGCCCGGAGCACAACTGGACTTGCCATGGGGTTACAAACCATCCACGAGTAAAAATGGTCGTATCAATCGACGATCTAACAACTTTTGATTGCGAACGCGCAATGGTGTCTGGCTGATGTGCATCCTTCTCGTCGAGGATGAGTGGCTCATACGCACGATCATGGGCGAGGAGTTGGAGGATGCAGGGTTCTCCGTGATTGCCGCCGAAACCGGGGACGAGGCCCTTCAGCTACTCGGCGCTCTTGAAACCAGCTTTGACGTCCTTGTGACGGATATTCATATGCCCGGCCAGACCGATGGCATCTGCCTCGCACGGATCGTGCGTGAGCGCTTCCCGCGCATGCCGATCATCTACACGACAGGGCGGCCGGATGCGCTGGATCGCGCCGGGCTGCCTGGCGGGCGTGTTCTCACCCTGGTCAAACCCTATAAGCCGAGCCGGCTGATCGAGGCGGTCCGCAGCGCGTTTCTGGCCGGGGCCGCCCTACCCCGAGGCGCCTGACCGGCCGCGCCTACCCCAGGCGCCTAGGCGCCTAGCCGGCGGCGCCTAGCCGGCGGCGCCTAGCCAATCCCAGGCGCCGGCGAGATCTGCCACGAACTTCCCATACTCTCGGGTCTTGGCCGCCTCATCCGGCAGCCGGAGAAGATATGACGGGTGGACCGTGATCCATAACGCTCCGCCCTGCGGCAATTCCTCCGGACGCCCCCGCTCCCGCCCGATGGTGACGCGCCTGCCCAGCAGCGCCTGTGCCGCCGAAGCGCCGAGTGCGACCGTCAATCGAGGCCGCACCAGGGCCCGCTCCGTGTCCAGCCACCAGCGGCAGGCCGTGATCTCCGGCGTCTCAGGCGTCTTGTGCAGCCGGAACTTCCCCCGAGGCTCGAACTTGAAGTGCTTGACGGCATTGGTGACGTACACCTCGGCCCGAGGAACTCCCGCCTCCGCAAGCGCGCGGTCGAGCATCGCGCCCGCCGGGCCGACGAATGGCTTCCCCGCCAGGTCTTCGCGGTCCCCGGGCTGCTCACCGACCAACATGAGCCGCGCGCCCTCCGGCCCTTCCCCGAACACCGTCTGGGTCGCGTTCTCCCAGAGCGGGCAGCGCCGGCAGGCCGCCGCGGCCGTCCGTGCCTCGCCGAGCGTCTGCGGGCGCTCGCCCGTATCGGCCGGAACAGGCGCGTCCGGACGCCGTCGCGCCTCGACCGCCGCGAACAGAGGTGGCTCGGTAGGGCTGGCTTTGACCATGGCATCCTCTCGCGCGGCGGCCTGCGCTGTCAGCGGGCCGATCAGCTCCGCCTCCGGCAGGTTCTTCCAGTAGCGCTTCGGCATCTCGCGGGTCATCGCCGCGAGCTTCAGACGCGCAGGGTTGAAGATATTGGCATAGTAGGCGCGCCATAGAACCTCGAGCCGATCGCTCGTCGGCGCCTGCTCCTGTCTGGCGCCGGCGGCAAAGGTCAGGTGCTCGCCATCCCAGGACGCTGTGCGGTCCGGGGTAAGGATCGTCCAGAGCATGCCGGTGAAGCGACGGACGAAAAATGGCGCGGCGGCCTCGACAATGAAGTTGTCGGGTTCGAACCAGGCAATGAAGTGGGCCGCGCCGTCGGGGGTCTCGACCTCCCGGAAGCGGACGAAGGCGTGCATCTTGTGGATGTCCCGGCGGATGGCCTTCGCCACCTGCTCGGCGAGATGCACATCCGGATGGCTTGCATCCTCCAGCAGCTTCGGCTGGCGCTGCATTCCCCAGAGCAGACGATAGAGAAGCGCGAACCGGCCAGGGTCGCGATGCAGGATGACGGTCTCGGCGAGACTGATGAAGGCGCGCGGCACCCGCGGCCCGCTAGGCTGCATTACGGCGGCGCCCGGTGCGACAGGGGCCGCCTCTACGCCTTCTGCCAGAAACAGATCGGGTGCGTCCTCCCCCTCGACACGCCAATCGAGCATGTCGGGGGAAACCCGGGCCAGAAGCGCCTGCCGGGCTGCATCGCGCCATCCGGTGAAATCCGTCTGGTGCGCGAGGCGAACACGATTCACGCGAACAGCTCGCCTTGAACGGCTGGAGGCGCCAGACGGTCCCGCAAATCGAGCCGGTCGAGACCACCGGCGGGACGCCAATCCTCAGTCACGATAAAGGGCATCGAGGTCTTCACACCCCGGCAGAGGCGGGCGATATCCTCGAGCCGCAGCCGCCGCCAACGGCGGGACGACAGCATCTGCTTCACCGACTTCGTTCCGAACCCCGGAACGCGCAGCAGAACCTCCCGCGCCGCGGTGTTCACATCCACCGGAAACTGGCCCCGATGCTGCAATGCCCAGGCAAGCTTCGGGTCGATGCCAAGGTCGAGCATGCCGCCGCTGCTGCCGTCCGCGATCTCCTCGACCTCGAAGCCATAGAAGCGGAGCAGCCAGTCCGCCTGGTAAAGCCGATGCTCCCGCATCAGCGGCGGCCGGGTTAGCGGCAGAATCTTACTCGCATCGGGGATGGGGCTGAAGGCAGAGTAATAGACGCGCGACAGCTTGTAATTGCCGTAGAGCGTGCGCGCGGTGCCGAGAATGGCAAGATCGTCAGCGCTGTCCGCGCCGATGATCATCTGCGTGCTCTGCCCGGTAGAAAACCGCGGCGCCTTGCGAGATTCCCGGCGAGCCTCCTTTGCCTCCTCGATCTTGAGGCGGATGCCCCCCATGGCACGCCGGATACGTGCCGGGTTCTTCTGCGGCGCGAGCCGGGCAAGACTCGCCTCCTGCGGCAGTTCGACATTGATCGAGAGCCGGTCGGCGACCGCCCCGGCGCGATCGAGCAAGGCAGGGTCGGCATCCGGGATGGTCTTGAGGTGGATATAGCCGCCGAAGGCGTGGTCGTGGCGGAGGCACTCGGCGACGCGCACCACCTGCTCCATCGTATAATCCGGCGACCTGATGATCCCCGATGAAAGGAAAAGGCCCTCTATGTAGTTCCGCTTGTAGAAGCCGAGCGTGAGGTCGACGACCTCCTGCACCGAGAACCGCGCCCGGGGGACGTTCGAGGAGACGCGGTTGACGCAATAGTGGCAATCGAACTGGCAGTAGTTCGTCAGCAGAACCTTGAGCAGCGAAATGCAGCGGCCGTCGGGCGCGTAGGCGTGGCAGATACCCATGCCCTCGGTCGACCCGATGGCGCGAGACGCGAGGGAATTGCGTTTCTCGGCGCCGGATGAGGCGCACGAGGCGTCATATTTGGCCGCGTCCGCCAGGATGGCCAGTTTCTCCAGAACCGTCTGCATAGCCCACTCCCCATCAGGTTGGCACTTTGTTCTCCTGGGCGGTCAGGTCAAGGTGCAAGATTGCACACCTTTGTCACCGCCAGGGCCGCACAACCCGGAGCTTCCGCCCGCCAAACGCCTGCAGGCGGGCCAGGGCGGCAGTCCCGGGCCACCGCGAGACCCAGAAAACACACTTACGAAATAATGTGTTTACCGAAACATAAACTCGTGGACTACATTTCGTTATGTGTTGTAAACGAAATATGCGGAGTGATCGATATGCTCCTGAACCGAACAGAGGATTAAGCGGCCTATGGTAAGCGGCATAACCACAGTTAACGGCAGCACCATTGCGAGCAACTTCACCAGCGGGCCCGGACAGACGACCTTCTCCAACGATTTCAACGCCGGAACGACCGTCACATCCATTTTTGGCCTTGGGGCATTTAGTGTCGGTGGATCCACGGTCTATCCGAGTGTCGCCGCGGTGACTGCCGATAACATACAAACGACCGTCTCGGGCGCAAGCCTGATCTCATTCAACGGATTGAACGATACGGTGTCGGCTGGCGGTAGTGCGCCCTACATGTCGCTGCTCGGCAATTCCTCCGTTCTTAACGAGGGATCCGGGCCCTCCACGGTCATTGGAGGCAACGGCGCCTCAACCGTGAACGCCGGCAGCGGGTCCACGACAGTCGTGGGCGGCTACGGCAGCCTTACCTTTACGGGAGGCACTTCAAGCAACGATTCGATTACGGCCGGGTCCGGCATGGAGACGCTGAATGCGGGGACCGGCGGCAGCAACACGCTCATCGGCGGCTCCGGCGGGACGTTCATCAACCTCACGGGCGCCTCCACGGGCGATCACATCATAGGAGGCACGGGCAGTCCGCCTAACCCCGCCGTCACCATCGTGAACGCCACGACCACGACAGGCAACTTCGAGATCGACACCAACCCGAACGGCGGCGGAACGCTGGTCGCGTTGCTCGGCGGCGGCGCAGACACGGTCATCGGCGGCGGCGGCTCCTCGATTATCACAGCCGGGTCTGGCCCCGATGTCTTCGGCTTCGTCAATGGCCATGCCGGCGGCAGCGAGTACATCTTGGGCTTCAACGCTCAGGACAACATGCTCTTCTCCGGCTATACCACGCCACTGACCGAGCAAGTGACGGGCGGCTCCGACACAATCACGCTTGGAGACGGCACAACGATTGTCCTTCTCGGCATCGACCACAAGGTCTTCTAAGGCCCGCTTCCTGACGAAGCCCTGGAACCCTGTTTGCCGACGGCGCAGACAGGGAGGCCGCGTGCGCTTTACGCGCCGGACAAGGCCGCGAGCAGCGCAGATGATGACGCAACCCAACCGAAAATGCCGCCCTGCGCCTTGATCATCGCAAGAGCGGCCTCATGGAAATGCGGAAAGTAGGAACCGGTGCAGTCCGACAGCACCAGGCAGTCGAAGCCGCGATCGTTGGCCTCGCGCACGGTCGTATGGACGCACACCTCAGTCGTCACGCCGCAGACGACAAGACGGGCGATCCCGCGGCTACGTAGAATGGCCTCAAGGTCGGTCGCATAGAAGGCGCCCTTGCCGGGCTTGTCGATCACCGGTTCGCCGGCAATGGGCGCAAGCTCGGGGATGATGTCGTGCCCCTCCTCCCCGCGCACCAGGATGCGTCCCATGGGTCCGCTATCACCGATCTTCAGCGCGAAGTTGCCGCGCCGGTGCTTTGCCGGTGAGAGGTCCGAAAGGTCCGCGCGATGCCCTTCCCTGGTGTGGACGACGACCATGCCCGCCGCCCGCGCCGCCGCAATCACCGCTGCCAGGGGATCGATCGTCGCGCGAAGCAGCGAAACGTCGTTGCCCAGCGCATCTCCGAACCCTCCCGGCTCGAGAAAGTCGCGCTGCATGTCGATGACGACGAGCGCAGTGGCCGCAACCGCGAGCGGAAATGGGTAGGGTTCAGCCTCGACCGAACCGGACGAGGGACGTGTTTGATCCACGGGCTGCCCTTCAAGACCTCGACGCAATACCCTATCGGGTGCCCCGGAGCGGTGCAATCGCCCTGGTCGAGCCCTAGGTCCGGCGGCGTTTCTGGTTGAGGCTGTCGATCAGCACGGCGCCGAAGATGACCGCGCCCTGGATGAACTGCACCCAGAAGGGCTGCACATTCTTGAGCGTCAGTCCGTTATTGATGAGGCCGATGATCAAAACCCCAAGCAGAGTGCCGAGAATGCTGCCCTTGCCGCCGAAGAGCGACGCGCCGCCGATGACCACGGCCGCGATGGCATTGAGTTCAAGCCCAGTGGCCGCAATCGGCTGAGCGCTGTCGAGGCGCCCGGCGAGGATGACGCCACCGAGGCCCGCAAGCGCCCCGCTGATGATGTAGACGCAGGCGAGCGTCCGCGTGACCGGAATGCCGGCGAGACGCGCCGCATCGCGATTGCCGCCAACGGCATAGACCTCCGCGCCGAATACTGTCCGCTGCAGCACCAGACCTGCCACCAGGAACACAGCCAGAGTAATGAGCGCCGCGACCGGAAAGGGCCCCAGATTGCCGCCGCCGATGTTGTCGAACGCGTCAGGGAACGAGAAGATCGTATTGCCGTTGGTGACGATGAAGGCGAGGCCTCTCGCCATGGCCAGCACGGCGAGGCTGACGATGAATGGACTCATGTTCAGCATCGTGACCGCGAAGGCGATGAACGCGCCCGACAACGCGCCGATGCCGATGCCGATGAGCACTGCGACCGGCACAGGAAGATGCGCGTTCAGCGCCAGACCCGCCATGACGCCGGTGAAGGCGACAACGGAGCCGACGGACAGGTCGATGCCGCCCGTCACGATGACGAAGGTCTCGCCGACCGCGACGATGCCGATCAGCGAACTGGCCAGCAGGATCGAGAGGATGTTGGCGGAGGTGAGAAAGGTCGGCGTCGTGACCGCCAGAAAAACCGAAATGGCGACAAAGCCCACGACGATGGTGAGTTCGTTCACCGCGCTCACCAGGGAGGTGAACCCGAACCGGTGGTTCTTGGGCGCGGGCGTTTCGGAAGTTGCCATTGAAAGCCTTGATTGTTGGGCTAGCCCAGAGCCGCGAAATGCATGACGCGCTCCTGGCTGAACTCGTGGCGGGGCACGGCCCCTGCGATACGTCCCGTGCGCATGACGAGAATGCGGTCGCACAGGCCGAGCAACTCGATCATGTCCGACGAGACGACGAGGATCGCCGCGCCCTGTTCGGCGAGCGCATTGATGAGACGATAGACCTCGACCTTGGCGCCCACGTCGATCCCCCGCGTCGGCTCGTCGAGCAGGAACACGCGCGGCTTGGTCGTCAGCGCCCGGCCCAGAACCACCTTCTGCTGGTTGCCGCCCGACAGTAACTGCACGCGCTGGCGGATGCTCGGCGTGCGGATGCGAAGCTCGCGGACAGCCTCGTCCGCCAGACGGTCGATGCGGCCCTGCGCGAGGATGGTGCGGAGCCAGGACACCCGTGTCAGCGTCGACATGGCGATGTTGGAGCGGACCGGGAAGGCCATCACCAGCCCCTCGCCCTTGCGGTCCTCCGGCACGAGGGCGACGCCCGCAGCGATCGCATCTCGCGGCGAGCGGAGGGTGACCTCGCGGGACTGCACGCGAATACGGCCGCGGCTGATGGGCAAGGCGCCGTAGATCGCCTTCAACACCTCCGTCCGGCCAGCGCCGATGAGGCCGCCAATGCCGAGAACCTCGCCGGCGCTTAGCTGGAACGACACCTCCTCGAACCGGCCAGGCGAGGACAGGCCCTCGACCTCCAGCAGCACGTCGCCGACCGTCGCATGGCGTGCTGGAAACAGGGCGTCGATCGGCCGGTTGACCATCGCCTGGATCAGCGACGCCTCGGTCCACTCGCTGGTCGGGCGCATGTCGACGGCCGCGCCGTCCCGCAAGACCACGACGCGATCGCAAATCTCGAAAACCTCTTCGAGATGATGGCTTATGAAGACCAGCCCCACATCCGCAGCCCGTAAGGCGCGGATGGTCGCGAACAAAATCTGCTGTTCGGATGTGGTGAGCGTCGCGGTCGGCTCGTCCATGACGATGACGCGCGCCTCCCGCGACAGCGCCCGCGCGATTTCGACCAATTGCTGCTGGGCAATGCCAAGATTGCGGACCCGCGTCTGCGGCGAGATGTCGAGGCCGACGCGGGCGAGAAGCTCCTTCGCGCGACGGTTGAGCGCCTTGCGCCGCACGCCGCCCAGCCAGTCATGCGGAAGATGGCCGAGGAAGATGTTCTCGGCCACCGAGCGATCGGGCACGAGGCTGAGTTCCTGATGGATGACGATGATGCCGGCATCGAGGCTGTCACGCGGCTGACGGGGCGTGAAGGCATCGCCACCGAGACGAAGTTCGCCGGCATCCGGCGTGTAGACGCCCGCGACGATCTTCATCAGCGTCGACTTGCCGGCGCCGTTTTCGCCGACAATGCCGAGCACCTCCCCGCGATCAAGGAAGATGCTGACATCGGAAAGTGCCTTGACACCGGGAAAGTGCTTGGAGATGCCTTGCATCTCCAGCAGACGCGCCATCGCGCTAGATGCCTGATCTCACTGGCTCACCTCATCGCCCCAGAGGCCGTAGGCCTTGGCCGCGGGGCTATCGATGTTCGCCTTCGTCAGCAGCATATGCGGCCAGTATTGATGGGCGGGGATCTTCGACTTCTCACCGTGCAGATAGTCCTCGACATAGGCGACGGATTGCTTTGCCATCGTCAGCGGGTTCTGTGAGAGCGTGGCATCCATCTGACCCTTGCGGATGGCGCTGAGGCCCTGCTCGGTGCCGTCGATGCCGATGATGATGATGTGCTTGGGGTTGCCGATGGGGTAGAAGCGATCGGCCTGCCGGATGGCGCGGATGGCGCCGACGGCATTGTCGTCGTTGCCGTTGAAGATCGCGTCGATCTGGCTATCGGCTGCGAGCAGCTGCGTCGTGATGTTGAAGCCTTTGTCGGCATCGAAATCCGCCGCCTGACGCGCGATCAGTTTCAGTCCCGGATTGTCCTTCTGCAGAGCCGCGAACTCCGTCGAGAAGCCTTGCTCGCGTTCATCGCCGGCGGTGGTGCCGAGCAGCCCTTCGAGGTCGACGACATTGCCCTTGATGGTGCCGTAGCGCTGCTTGAGCTGACCCGCGATGAAATCCGCGCCTTCCTTCCCGAGCTGCACGTTGTTGGTCTCAAGGAAGTTGACCTGGCAGGACCCGCAGGCGGCGCCGCGATCCAGCGTGAAGACCGGAATGCCCTTCTTGTTGGCTTCCTTGACGATCGGCACGATCGCATCCGCGTTGATCGGGTTGAGGATCAGGGCCGCGACGTGCTGGTTGATGAGGTCCGTGACCTGGTTGGTCTGCGTGTTGGCGTCCCCGTTCGCGCTGGTATTGATGAGGCGCAGGTCGGGATATTGAGCGATGCCGTCTTTTACGCCTCTCGTCATGCCCTGGAAGAATGGATTGGCGAGGGTCGCGACACTCAACCCGACGGTGTAGTCGGCGGCATGGGCGAGGAGCGGCGTCAGCGCCAGACATGCGGCGGACAGCGTGGCCGCGAGGTGTTTCCGGAATGCGGACATGGTGGCTTTTCGCTCCCTGAGATTGCTTTTATTGAGCCGGCACGGAGACTAGTGGGGGCCTCCCGAAACCGTCAAGGCAGCCCGGCCCGCGGCGGCTCTAAGTTGCGTTATCATCATGAACGCGAGTGGGTTCAGTATGCCTCACGATAGAGGGCGAGCGCATCGGCCTCCGTCACCTCCACTGGGTTGTTCACCAGCAGCCGTGACTGCTTCATGGCGTCGCCGGCGAGCAAGGCGAGGGAGTTGTCGGTCACGCCGACATCCCGCAGCCTGCGCGGAGCGCCGCTTTCAGTCATGAGGCGCTCCATCTCGGCCACGAAATCCTGTGACCGGGCGGACACCTCCCGGTCTGGCGTCGGCCCGACGAGGACATCGGCGAGTTCGGCGTAAAGCGGCGCGGCCACGCCCATGTTGAAGCGCAGCACGGGGCCTAGCATGAGCGCGTTCGAAAGCCCGTGCGGCACGTGGTAGTGGCCGCCGAGCGGATAGGCCAAGGCATGAACGGCCGCCACCGGCGCGTTGGCGAAAGCCTGGCCGGCGAGCGCCGCACCGAGCAGCATCGCCTCCCGCGCTGGCCGGTTCGCACCATCCCGGCAGGCAGTGATGAGGTTGCCGCCCAGCAGGCGCAAAGCCTCTCGCGCCAAAGCATCCGAGATTGGGTTCTTCCTGAGCTTGCTCGTGTAGGCTTCGATCGCATGGACCATCGCATCGATGCCGGTGGCCGCCGTGTGGGTGGCCGGCAAACCAACGGTGAGCTCCGCGTCCAGGAGCGCGAAGTCGGCGTAGAGCTGGGGCGAGACGACCCCCATCTTGGTGGTCTGGCCGGTCGTGATGATGGCGATGTTCGTCACCTCGGACCCGGTGCCGGCAGTCGTTGGAATGAGCACCAGCGGCAGACGGCTGCCCTCGACGCAGCCGATGCCGTACATCTCCGCGAGCGGCTGCTCCGAGCCGATGAGGACGGCGCAGAGCTTGGCGACATCGAGCGACGAGCCGCCGCCGAGGCCGATGACGATGTCGGTCGTTGCCGCGCGAGCCTCCGCGACGCCGCAATGAAGCACGGCCTCCGGCGGATCGGCGACGACACCGTCGAAGATCGTCACGCTGAAACCGTGCGCGGCGAGACTTGCTAGCACGGCATCGAGCAGGCCGGCGCGCCGCACGCCCGCATCCGTCACCAGGAACGCCCGGCGGGCCGGGAAGCGCGGTGCCAGAATATCGCCCAGGCGCTGGGCGCCCGACCATTCGACCGCTATGGCCGGAACGGTTCTAAACTCGAAAGCGCCGAGCGCCTTGGACATCCGGCGGATCGCCGGTCAGTCGATGAGGTCGGCGTAGAGGGGCGTACTGAGATAGCGCTCGCCGTAGGAGGGGATGATGGTCACGATGAGCTTGCCGGCACTCTCGGGCCTGTTCGCGATCTGAACCGCCGCCCATAGCGCCGCGCCGGAGGAGATGCCCACCAGCAGGCCCTCCTGCCTCGCAACCCGCCGCGCGATGTCGAACGCATCCTGGTTGGTGACGCGCACCACCTCGTCATAAACCCCCGTGTCGAGCACATCCGGCACGAAACCGGCGCCGATGCCCTGCAGGGGATGCGGCCCCTTTTTGCCGCCCGAGAGGATTGGGGAAGCATCCGGCTCCACGGCGATCGCCCTGAAGGACGGCTTGCGATCCCTCAGCACCTCGCTGACGCCGGTAATGGTGCCTCCGGTGCCGATGCCGGCCACCAGATAGTCAACCGCGCCGTCGGTGTCGCGCCAGATTTCCTCGGCGGTGGTGGTGCGGTGGATTTCAGGGTTTGCCGGGTTCTTGAACTGCTGCGGCATGAAGTAGTGCGGACCTGTCGACGCGATCTGCTCGGCCCGCGCAATGGCGCCGCCCATGCCTTCCGGCCCCGGCGTGAGCACCAGCTCCGCCCCGTAAGCGCGCAGGAGGATGCGGCGCTCGCGGCTCATCGTCTCGGGCATCGTCAGGATGCAGCGATAGCCCCGCGCGGCGCAGACCATGGCGAGGGCGATGCCGGTATTGCCGCTCGTCGGCTCGACGATGATGGACTCTGGCCCGACGAGCCCCGCCTTCTCGGCGGCGTCGATCATGGCGACGCCGATCCGGTCCTTCACGCTGTGGCCAGGGTTGAAATACTCCAGCTTGGCGACGATCCGGCCCGGCGCATCCGGCGCCAGAGTGCGGATGGAAACCAGCGGCGTATTGCCGACGAGGGTCGTGATGTCCGGTGCGATTCTCATGTCAGATCGTCCAGTCGAAAGCATCGTACGCGAGGCTCGCCAGCACCTCCTCCATTCCGCGCGCCGGCGCGCCGGGAGACGCGATCCGCACGAGCTTGGCCGGAACGCCGGCAACGAGACCGTTGGCCGGGACCGAACGCAGCACCACCGAGCCGGCCGCGATCCGCGCGTTCTCGCCAATCTCGATATTGCCGAGAACCTTGGCGCCCGCGCCGATCATCACGCCGCGGCGGACCTTCGGGTGCCGGTCCCCAGCCTCCTTGCCGGTGCCCCCAAGCGTCACGTCCTGGAGCAGCGAAACGTCGTCCTCGACGACCGCGGTCTCGCCCACGACAAGCCCGGTGGCGTGGTCGAGGAAAATGCCCTGACCGAAGCGCGCCGCCGGATGGATATCGGTCTGGAACACCTCCGATGCGCGGCTCTGCAGATAGAGTGCGAAGTCGCGCTCGCCATTGTTCCACAGCCAGTGGGTGACGCGCTGCGACTGGATGGCGTGAAAACCCTTGAAGTAGAGGAAGGGCTCGATGAAGCGGTCGCAGGCTGGGTCCCTCTCCTGCACGGCGGCGAGGTCGGCCTTGAATGCACAGCCGATCGCGGGGTCGGAGGAAAGCGCGCGGTGGAAGGCCTGCACGATCAGCGGCAGGGCGACGACATCGTTCTTCAGCCGCGAGGATACCCGGTGGCAGACGGCAGCCTCGAACGAGGGCTGATTTATGATGCTGTCGAAGAAGAGCGTGGCGAGCGCCGGCGCCTTATCGTAGGCCTCCTCGGCCTCGCGGCGGAGCCGCTGCCAGATGGGGTCGTCGAGCTCGTCCGTCTCCGCGCGCGGCACGACGGCGAGATAGTTATGGGTCGAGCGGATCAAGGCGGCCTCCCGCGACGGCTGGCGTCATCTCCGGAACCGGACGCATCGTCGCATGGTATCTAAGCAGGTTCGCGGGCTGCCGCCAAATCAGCAGGCAATGAGCGCGAAGGCCCGGACCAAGGCATAGACCTCTCAGCATAGGCGGTTATTCTCGCCGGATGAAGATTATCAGCTGGAACCTGCTTCACCGCGACGGTGCCGCCCTGGCCGACGTGGCCCGGCTGATCGAGCAGCACCACCCGGATGCACTCCTCATGCAGGAGGTGACAACCGCGTTCGACGCACTGCCGCGGCTGGCCGGCGGCTTCTATTCTCAGACGCCCCTGCCCGGCCGACGCCACGGCCTCGCGGTTTGGACCCGGCAGCCGACGGCGAAGCCGCCCGGCATCTTCCCGCTGCCGTCGGGTGCCGTCGTCCATCGCATCTGCCAGATCGTCGATTTCGGCCCGTTCAGCGCGGCCAACGTCCATCTCTCGCAAGGCCAGCTGCTCAATCGCCGGCAGTTGCGGAGCGTCGTCGGCCACCTGCCGCTGCACGCCGCAGTGCTCGGCGACTACAATCTCGTCGGGCCGCCATTGGTGCCGGGGTTTCGGGATGTCGGGCCGCGCCACGCCACCCACCGGATGAGCGACCTCGTGCCGTTGCGGCTGGACCGCTGCCTCATCCGCGGCCTCGTCTGCCTGAAGGCCGATGTGCTGGACCGCGGAACCTCGGACCATCGCCCCATCATGGTCGAACTTGCCGCGCCCGGCGAAGGCGCCGGCCATCCCATCAGACGCCCGCTTATGCGCCGGCCGCTTTTCAGGTGAGCGGCGGAACTGTCGCTATCGCGCCAGTATTCGTGGCGACTCTGGGCTCCACGACGCCCAGACGGGCATGCCGATCGTGAACCGGCCGGCGGCCTCGCTCTGAACATCCGCCCAGATCTCGCCGGTGAGCGCCTGAGACAGGCCGAGCTTGATCCGCGTCAGCGATCCGAAGAACGTCATCTCCTGCACCACGGCCGAAACCGCGCCCGCCGGTGCCGCCATATCAGCGCCCGTCAGCGTGACATGTTCGGGCCGGAGGAACAGATCGACCTCCGTGCCCGCAGCAAAACGAGCTGCGGCATGCGCGGGCAGAAAGATGTTCCCCATGCGGATGCCTTGCGCGTCGGCCTGCCCCGCCAGCACGCCGCCGGCTCCGATGAAGCGGGCGACGAAGCCATCCGCCGGCGCACCGTAGATCTCGTGCGGCGGCGCCATCTGCAGAACATGGCCCTCGCTCATCACCGCGACGCGGTCGGAGATCGACAGCGCCTCCTCCTGGTCATGCGTCACGAAGACCGTGGTGATGCCGGTCTCCTGCTGAATACGCCTGATCTCGGAGCGCAACTGCGTGCGCACCTTGGCGTCGAGCGCCGACAGCGGCTCGTCGAGCAACAGGATGTCCGGCTTGACCGCGAGGGCACGCGCCAGCGCCACGCGTTGCTGCTGGCCGCCCGACATCTGATGCGGGAACTTGTTCACATGCGCGGCGAGCCCGACCATCGCGAGCAGCCGCTCCGCCTCCACCGCCTGGGCCTTGGCATCGCCAAGACCGCGGACACGAGGCCCGAAGCGGACGTTCTGCAGCGCCGTCATGTTGGGGAACAGGCTGTAGGCCTGGAATACCATGCCCATGCGGCGCTTGTTCGGCGGCAGATGCGTCACATCCTGGCCGTTGAGCAGAACCTGCCCGCTATCCGGCACCTCGAATCCCGCGAGGATGCGCAACAGCGTCGTCTTGCCGCAGCCCGAGGGGCCAAGGAGACAAAGCAACTCGCCCTGCGCCAGTTCCATGTTGATCTGCTGGAGCACGGTGCGGACACCATAGGTCTTGCGGATGCCGGAGAGCGTGACCCCCGACATCGCGATGTGCGCGGTGCTGTCCATCAATGCGCCCCTCCGACGGTGGCCGCGCTTTTGCGGCCGGTTAAGATGACGCCAAGCATGAAGAGCCATACCAGCAGAAAGGCGAAGATCGTGAGCGCCGACGCCTCGGTGACCGCATTCTGCCCGGTGTCGTTGATGAACACGGCAAAGGTGTGGAAGAGCAGCACGCTCGCGAAGGTGAACTCGCCGATCACAGTCGTGAGGATGAGCAGGATGGCGCCGACGAGCGCCGTCCTCAGATTGGGCAGCAGCACCATGAAAATGATCTGTCCCCATCCGGCGCCGAGCGACTGGCAGGCTTCCGTCAGCGTGCGCACATCGAGCGTGGAGAGGCCAACGTCGAGCGACCGGTAGGCGTAGGGCAGCGCCAGGAAGAAATACGGAATGACGAGGTAGTTCGGCGTGCTGATCAACCAGGTCGGCCCTGTGTAGAGCGTCGTCAGGCCGTCGATCAGCGCGATGGCCGGAATGACGAAGGGCAGGTTCGAGATGAACTCGAACAGCGGCTTCAGTTTCGGCGCCTTGAGGTGCACGAAGATCATCGCCGGCACCATCAGGATGAAGCTGAGCAGGATCGTCTCGACCGCCAAACGCAACGACAGGAACAGGCTGTTCCAGAAACCGGCCGTATGAAGCATCGCGCTGTAGGCGGAGAAGCCATAGCTGTTGCCGCCCTGCCAGAGGCTGAACAGCGCCGTGACGATCAGCGGCACGAAAAAGAAAATGCCGCCGAGGCTGAGAATGATCCAGTTGAAGAGGCTGAGCCTCGTCCGCGCGCCGTACGGCTTGCGAGGACGCGGCGCCTGGACGGCCTCTTTGACGGCCTGGGATTCGGCGGTGACAACGGCGCTCATGATTTTGCTCCCGCCTTTAGCGCCGCCACCGCGCGGCATAGCGCGCGGTGAGACTGTAGATGATCAGGACGACGGCCATCACGAGAATCATGCCGGTCGAGAGCGCCGCACCCACCTGCGGGTCGGACATGACGTTGCCCGAGAGCACGTTGCTGATGTCGATGGTGACAAGCGCGATGTTGCCGTCCGTCAGCGCGTAGGGCGTCGCGAAAGCCGAGAAGGCGCTGCCGAACAGCAGCAGGAAGCCGCCGAGGAGCGACGGGAACAAGATCGGTAGCCCGATCAACCGCCAATACTGGAAGCTGGTGGCGCCCAATCCATCGGATGCCTCGCGCCATTGCGCACGCAACCCCTCGATGGCCGGCGTGATGATGATGAGCATCAGCGGGATCTGGAAATAGGCGAAGGTGACGGTAAGACCGGTCAAGGAATAGAGCGAGAAGCCCATCGCATAGATGTTGATGCCGATGTGCTTCAGCCCGAGCGTCACCAACCCGAGGCTGCCTAGGGTGCTGATGAAGGCGAAGGCCAGCGGGACGCCCGCGAAGTTCGTCGCCACCGCGGAGAAGCTGGTCACGATCGACCGCAGGATCGGCGGCGCGCCGGGCTGCAAGGTTGAGTAGGCA
The DNA here is from genome assembly GCF_965199065.1 of Acidisoma sp. Classification (NCBI taxonomy): domain Bacteria; kingdom Pseudomonadati; phylum Pseudomonadota; class Alphaproteobacteria; order Acetobacterales; family Acidocellaceae; genus Acidisoma; species Acidisoma sp. Next base: position 476,160 of record NZ_CBDAQN010000003.1, read on the forward strand.
AGGAACGTGCCGCCGACGAGGCCCACGAACGCCGAGGCGACGCCGAGGATGATCGAGTTCTCGAAGGCGATGCGATACTGATAGTCCCAGAGACCTGCCAGGTAGGACAGGGTGAAGCCGTTGTCGCCGATGAAGGTCTGCACGACGAGCACGACCGTCGGCGCGATCAGGAAGGCGAGCACGAAAAGCAGAAACAGGCCGACGAAGAGCCAGGGGATCGTGCGCCCGACGAGAGCGCTGACACCGCCGCTACCGGCGGAAGCGACGGCTCGGGGGACGCTCGGCCCCCCGCTCGGTCTCGCTGTTACGTCTGGTTGAGGTTTGACGGTCTCGCCAGACTGGCTCACGGGGAACCTCAATCAGTTAAAGTTGGCGGACGCCTGTGGTCAGATCTTCACCATCCGGGGCCACAGCTCGGCGAGGGTCTTCTGGGCCTTGGCGACCTGGGCCTGGGTGGCGAACTTCACGTCGGCGTAGGGGCCGGCGGGCGGCAGCTTGGCCGAGAGGCTGGCCGGGATCAGGTTCCGCTTGGCGAGGTCGGCGTAGCGCGCCGGATGGGCGTAGCCGGCGAGGTAGAGCAGCTGGCCCTCATCCGAATACAGCCATTCCTGCCACAGCTTGGCGGCGTTCGGATGGGCGGCATCGGCCGGGATTGCCTGGCAGTAGAAGCTGCCGTACGGCGTCGAACCCTCGGGCACGACGACGCTGATGTTCGCCTTGCCGACGGCCATGTCGCGGTAGCCGAGCGTCAGGTAGTCCCAGTTGATGACGATCGGCGCCTGGCCGCTGACGAGCAGCGCCGGACCGGTGGCCGCGGCGGGGCTGAGGTTGCCGATCTTTGCGAGCTCGCCGAAGTAGGCGACGCCCGGCGCGATATCGTCATAGGAACCGCCGTTGCCGAGGGAGGCCGCGAACACCGCGGCGAAGGCGGCGCCGGCGCCGAGCGGGCTGCCGTTCAGCGCGATCATGCCCTTGTACTCGGGCTTCTTCAGATCGGCCCAGGTCGTGGGCGCGTTCTTCACGACGTTGGTGTTGGTGGCAATGGAGACGATGCCGAAATAGTCGGCGACCCAGAGGCCGTCGGCGTCTTTCATGCCGTCCGGGATCGTGTCCCAGGTGGCGACCTTGTACGGCGTGAAGAGGTGCCTCTTGACGCCGATTGAGGCGAAGGACGGCCCGATGTCGAGCGCGTCGGGCGCGCGATCCTGACCTTTCAGGCTCTTGACGGCCTGGAGTTCGTCGGCCGAGGAGCCGTCGGGGTTCGCGTCGTCGATGGTGATGCCGTACTTCGCGGTGAAGCCGTCCATGATGGCGCCGTAATTGGCCCAGTCCCGCGGCAGGGTGATGACGTTGAGCTTGCCTTCCTTCTTGGCGGCGGCGACGAGCGCATCCATGTCATCCGCGGCGCGGGCCGGACGGATGCCGGGGACGGAGGCCAGAGCCGCACCGGCGACGGCGCCCAGACCGAGCTTCGCCCCAAGCTTCGCATAGTCGCGGCGACCGAGAAGAGGGATATGAGACGGCATCGAGGATGCTCCTGATACGAGATCGTGAAAGAGGCCATGCGGGCGAGGGCAGGATCAAGGCGGAACTGCCCGACGATTTGGGCGATACAGCCGGATCGAAGACCGAACAACGTCACTTGTGTGACACTTCATGCTTCGATCACAGGTTCGTTAGTCGAGCTTAAATCACCCCTGAGGGTGATTGAACAGCCCCGCCACCTCCGCCGCCTGCAGCCGACACGCTGAGTAATAATTGCAGCGGCCCGCTTGTGTTCTTGGTTTGTTCTTGACGTTGAAGGCTCATGTTGCGATGGTCTCGCGATCGAAGGAGATCGCCATGAAGCCGATCGAAGCCGCATCTGTGCCCGCGAAGCCGCGCATGGTGTTCCGTCAGGTGCGGATCGCCAGCGTCAAGCCGTCCGCGCGCGCTCCCCGTCCTGCTGCCGCGGACATCGCGGAGGGCGACACGATCGAGCGCAACGCGGTCGAGGAGGGCGCTGATCCGACGCCTTCTCTGGCCCGTACGGGTCGCGGAGCGACGACCAACCCGTCGGTCCGGTTCGAGACGCAGGCGACAGTGCCGTGCGATGACGGCTGGGGCTCGCTCGAGGACGGCTTCGCGTCGCTGCCTCCGCTGGAGACGGTGCTCATCCGCGATCACAGCCGGACCGCGATCGCGCGCAACACGAGCCCGGATGTGGGTTTCGACCGGTCGATCAACCCATATAGGGGATGCGAGCACGGCTGCGTCTATTGCTTCGCCCGGCCGACGCACGCCTACCTCGGCTACTCCCCAGGCCTCGATTTTGAGACGAAGCTGTTGTTCAAACCGGAGGTCGCGAGCCTGCTGGAGCGTGAGTTGCGGCGGCCGTCCTACAAGCCCAAGCCGATCACGCTGGGCTCCAACACCGACCCCTACCAGCCGGTGGAGCGACGGCTCAAGCTTACACGGCAAGTGCTCGAGGTGCTGCTGCGCTTCCGCCACCCGGTGAGCATCGTGACCAAGTCTGCGAGCATCGTGCGCGACCTCGACATCCTGGGAGAGCTTGCGAAGCTCAGGCTCCTCCACGTGTATCTGTCGGTGACGACGCTCGATCCGGCGCTTGCGCGGGTGATGGAGCCGCGGGCCTCGGCGCCGGCTCTGCGGCTGCGGGCGGTTTCCGCGCTGCAGGCGGCGGGAGTGGCCGTGGGCGTGTTGGCCGCCCCGATGATCCCGGGCCTCAACGACGCCGAGCTGGAGGCGATCCTCAAGGCTGCCGCGGAAGCCGGCGCGGAGCGTGCCGGCTATGTGCTGCTGCGCCTGCCGCTGGAATTGCGCGAGATGTTCGAAGCCTGGCTCCGCGAACACATGCCGCAGCGGGCCAACCACGTCCTGAGCCTGATCCGGCAGATGCGCGGAGGGGCGCTCAACGATGCGACGTTCGGGCAGCGCTTCGTCGGCACCGGCCCTTACGCTGATCTGCTGTCGCAGCGTTTCGAGCGGGCGGCGCGTCAACTGGGATTGAACACGCGCCATACCGAGATGGACGTGACGCAGTTCCTCGTGCCGAGCGCTCCGGCTGCGATGGCCGAAGCGCAGATGTCTCTGTTCTAGCGGGCGGGTAGGCCCGCAGGACGAAAAGGGGACCTGCCGCTGGCAGAGGCTGCGGCATGATTTAGACCCTGCAGCGATGTGCGATTAGCCGCTAGGCTCGGCAGGAACCTAGAAGCTGATCTTCTCAATGCCCCGCGCGACCCTCGATGACATCGCTGCCTTCATCGCCGTCGCCCGGGCGCGCAGCTTCACTCGGGCCGCAGCCCGCCTCGGAGTGTCCCAATCCGCGCTGAGCCAGACGGTTCGTGGCCTCGAAGGCCGGCTCGGGCTTCGCCTGCTGACACGGACGACACGCAGCGTCTCTGCCACCGAAGCCGGCGAGCGCCTGCTGCAGGGGGTTGCACAGCGGATCGAAGAGATCGAGGCGGAGCTGGCCGCACTGAGCGCGCTTCGTGAAAAGCCATCCGGCACGATACGGATCACCGCTCACGATCACGCAGCACGTTCCGCACTACTGCCGGCGCTCGAGACGCTGCTTCCGCAATATCCCGACATCAACGTCGAGATCGTCATCGACTATGGGCTGACAGACCTCGTGGCCGAACGTTTCGACGCCGGCATACGAACCGGCGAGATGGTGGCGAAAGACATGGTCGCCGTCCGCATCGGCCCGGACCTGCGCTCGGCGGTCGTTGGTTCGCAATCGTATTTCGCCAGCCGGCCGAAACCGAAGGCGCCCCCTGATCTGACCGCCCATAACTGCATCAACCTGCGGCTGCCGACCCATGGCGGCCTCTATGCCTGGGAGTTCGCGAAGGGCACGCGCGAGTTGCGGGTGAGGGTCGAGGGGCAGCTCGTCTCCAACGGCAGCGCCATGATGCTGGATGCGGCACTGTCCGGCCTGGGGCTGGCGTACCTGCCCGAGCAGACGGTGCAGGATCATCTCGCGGATGGGCGGCTCATCCGCGTGCTCGCCGACTGGTGCCCACCCTATCCGGGCTATCACCTCTATTACCCGAGCCGGCGCCAACCGACGCCCGCCTTCGCCCTGCTGGTCGAGGCACTGCACTACAGGCCACCGCTGACGGCCCGTCACGCCGGTCCAGGACAGTGATAAGCAAGCCTTCTAGGTTCATGCGGGTTTGCCGCACTAATCGCGCCTAATCGACCCGCCTAGATGTCGCTCAGAAATCTCTGGAGCGACATCATGCAACAGCGCAAGCTTGGAAGCAGAGGGCCCACCGTCTCGGCCATTGGCCTCGGGTGCATGGGCATGAACCATCACCGCGGCGTCGTCCCCGACAGGCGCGAGATGATCGCGCTGATCCAATCGGCGGTCGAGCGCGGCGTCACGTTCTTCGACACGGCGGAGGTCTATGGCCCGTTCACCAACGAGAGCCTCGTCGGCGAGGCACTGGAGCCGTTCCGCGGGCAGGTAGTCATTGCCACGAAGTTCGGCTTCGACCTCGGCCTTGGCGGCCAAGGTGGCGTCGACAGCCGTCCCGACCGCATCCGGCAGGTCGCCGAGGACCAGCTGCGGCGGCTCCGCGTCGAGACGATCGACCTGCTCTACCAGCACAGGGTCGATCCGGCCGTGCCGATCGAGGAGGTGGCGGGCGCGGTGCGCGATCTCGTCGTCGCCGGGAAGGTCCGGCATTTCGGCCTGTCGGAACCGGGAGCGCCGACGCTGCGACGCGCCCATGCGGTTCAGCCCGTCACGGCCGTCCAGAGCGAGTATTCGCTATGGTGGCGGCGCCCGGAAGCGGAGGTGCTGACGGTCTGTGAGGAACTCGGCATCGGCTTCGTGCCGTACAGCCCGCTCGGGCGGGGGTTCCTCACCGGGAGCATCGACCCCGCCACGACCTTCGACAGCAACGACAACCGTAGCACTTTGCCCCGCTTCACCGTGGAGGCGCGCCGCGCGAACCAGCCGCTCGTCGACCTGCTGCGGGACATCGGGAGCGCAAAGCGCGCTACGCCGGCGCAGGTTGCCCTGGCCTGGCTGCTCGCCCAGCGCCCGTGGATCGTCCCCATCCCGGGCACCACCAAGCCCGGCCGGCTCGACGAGAATATCGGCGCGGCAAGCCTGGAACTCACCACCGCCGAGGTGCGGGACATCGAGGCTTCCGCGGCCCGCATCGCGATCCAGGGCGACCGCTACCCGCACGAGGTCGAGGCGATGACCGGCCTGTAACACCACAGATATGAGAGGCAAGACATGAACCCGACCTATGACTTCCAAGGCCAGGTGGCACTTGTCACCGGCGCGGCCTCCGGTATGGGCTTTTCCACTGCCCGAGCCTTTGCCGAGGCGGGTGCTTCGGTGGCGCTGGCCGATCTGCCGGGCGCCGCATTGGATGCAGCGGCCGAGAAGCTGCAGTCGGAGGGGCACAGCACGATCGCCATTGCCACCGATGTTTCCGACGAGGCGCGGGCTGCCAACATGGTCGCACGCGCCGTCGCCGCGTTCGGACGGCTCGACATGGCCTACAACAACGCCGGCATCCTCGGCCCGATGGGCGATGTCACGGATGAAACGGCCGCGGCGTTCGACCAGGTCAACGCCGTTAACCTGCGTGGCGTCTGGGCCTGCATGAAGCACGAACTGCTGCAGATGCGGAAACAGCGCAGCGGCGCGATCGTCAACTGCTCGTCGCTGGGCGGCTTGGTCGGTCTTGCGGGCCGCGCCGCCTACCATGCCAGCAAGCATGGCGTGATCGGCCTCACCAAAAGCGCGGCCATGGAGTACGCGGCGCAGGGGATAAGGATCAACGCCGTCTGCCCGGGTTGCATCGACACGCCCATGGGGGCCGGCATCGACCCCGAGGCGATGCAGCGGTTCTTGGAAGACCAGCCCATCGGACGGATGGGCCGCTCTGAGGAAGTTGCGGCTTGCGTGTTGTGGCTCTGCAGCCCCGGCGCGAGCCTCGTGCTGGGCGTGGCACTGCCGGTCGATGGCGGGTTCACCGCACACTGACCGCAGAATGGCATTTCAAGACGGCTTTTCTCGGCTCCTGACGCGTCCGGCCGCCTAGTGGACAGGTCCATTAACCGCTGCAATAACGCGTTCAACCTCACAAATGGAGCTTGCTATGAGTGTCCCGAACCTGTTTCGTTTCGGCTTGATTGCATTGTCGCTGACAGTGGCGGGTTGCGCGCAGAACAAGCCTCCGCACTTCGCGTCGGCGCACAAGGTCAGCGGTGGTTCTGGCGCGCAGGAGCCGGGCGCCGCTGGCGCTGGTGACCAGAACGGCCCCAGCGGCGGCGCCGGCGCGCCGTAAGAAGCTACCGGTCGGTCGCGCTCATCGAGGGCGCGATCGTCCTTTCGCCAAAGTTGCCCGTACGCTTCTGACGCCTCCAAGATGCCGCCTTGTGAAACTTTTGTGATCGAAGCGTGATCCGCCACGGAAACGGCCGGTCCTGCGGGTCGATGCATCACGAAGATGGGCAGGACAAAGAGACCTAACACCTCACTGTCCCTTTGCTCCTTTTTCAGAAGGAAGCTTCAACCATGTTTCTTCCTTTGCAGAAGCACCACAAACTTCATGAGCAACGTTCCCGTCATCGTATGGTTCCGCCGCGATCTCCGCATTGCCGACCAGGCGGCTCTCGCAGCCGCGGTTGAAAGCACAAGCCCCGTCATCCCGGTCTTCGTCCTGGACGATGACGAGGCAGGCGCCTGGAAAGCCGGGGGCGCCCACCGCTGGTGGCTACATCATAGCCTTGGAAGCTTGGCCTCCGGCTTGCGACGCGCCGGCAGCGGCCTCGTGCTCCGCCGAGGCAACAGCGCGGCCACCGTCCTCGCTCTGGCGCGGGAGGTCGGCGCATCCGCCATCCACACCGGCATCATGCCTGAGCCTTGGGAGAAGACAGCCGACGACGCCGTAGCCACGGCCCTGAAGGATGGCACCTGCACCTTCCACCGGCACCCGACCGCGCTGATGCACGACCCCGATGCCATCACAACGCAGGCTGGCAAGCCGTTCAGCGTCTTCACGCCGTTTGCCAACGCATTCGGGCGCGCCGTTCATCCCTCGCCGCCTGCGCCTGCACCGAAGCACCTGCCAAAGGCGTCTCTGCCGAAGTCCGACGCGCTCGCCGATTGGAAGCTGCTGCCGACCATCGGCTGGGACAGCGAGTTCTCTGGCCGTTGGAACCCCGGCGAGGCGGGCGCCGCCGATGTGCTCGCCCGTTTCGTGGCCGAGGCCGCCGAGCACTACGACATCGGACGCAATGAGGTGGCGAAGGAGGGCAGTTCCTCGCTCTCGCCACACCTGCACTGGGGAGAGGTCTCGCCCTGGCAGGTTTGGGCGGCTCTGGAGAAGGCAAAGCCCGGCGCCGGCGTGACCGCCTTCCGCCGCGAACTTATCTGGCGGGAATTTACCAGCCACGTTCTGTGGCATCACCCGACCTTGCCCGATGAGCCCCTTCGCCCGGAGTTCCAGAGCTTCCCGTGGCGTCAGGATGCCGCGGGGCTGCGGGCCTGGCAGAAGGGCATGACCGGCGTGCCGATCGTCGATGCCGGGATGCGGCAGCTATGGTCCATCGGCTGGATGCACAACCGCGTGCGGATGATCACCGCCTCGTTCCTGATCAAGCATCTGCTGGTGTCCTGGGCCGAGGGCGAGGCCTGGTTCTGGGACACGCTGGTCGACGGCGACCTGGCAAACAACAGCGTGAACTGGCAGTGGGTGGCAGGATGCGGCGCCGACCCTTCCCCGTTCTTCCGGATCTTCAACCCCGTGCTGCAGGGCAAGAAGTTTGACCCGGCCGGCGACTACGTTCGCCGCTGGGTGCCGGAACTGGCGTCTCTCGACACCCGCTACATCCATGATCCCTGGGCGGCTCCGCGCTCCGCTTTGGAGAGCGCCGGCATCACCATCGGCCAGACGTATCCGGCGCCGCTGATCGACCTGGATGAGGGCCGGGCACGGGCGCTCGCGGTCCTGCGCAAGGCCACCGGCCGCGCCGCCGCCTGAAGGAGGCTTGTCTTGTCGTCGGAGGCGCCGACCCCACCTGAGAGTGACGTTCACAACAGGAGCCAGACAATGAGCCAGAACCAGTTCACAGGGGCCGCCCGTGAGGCTGCCGGCCGCATTCAGGACACGGTCGGCGACTTCGTAGGCGACGCGCAGACGCAGGCGAAAGGCAAGTACAACCAGGCCCGCGGCCAGGCCGAGGGCGCCATGGGTGACGCCGCCGAACTCATCCGCGAGCAGCCGCTGATGGCGGGCCTCGCGATCCTCGCGATCGGCTACATCATCGGACGCCTCCGCATCCTCTAACGCCTGAAGGTTTGACGCGCCGCCGATGAGCGTGAGCGCGTGAACCGAGCCTGCCGCTAGTGGGCCCTCCGGTTATGGCTCGCCGTGGAGTTCACGGCGATCTATGGCGGAGGGCCTTCGGTTATTCTGGCCACACGTCACGCCGGCATCTGTTCGTCGTGCTTTGGCTCGGCGCGGCAATCGGCCGGAACGGCACCCGAACCCTCAGCCGCGCGAGATGCCGACAGTGGCGCTACACGATTTGCCGCAGGACGCCGCCATCCACGCGCAGCGCCGCGCCGGTGGTGCCGGATGCCTGCTCGGAGCAGACATAGACGACCATGTTTGCGACCTCATCGGTGGTCGTGAAGCGTTGCAGAAGCGAGGTTGGCCGCGCGGTCTTCAGGAAATTCTGCTCCGCCTGCTCCTGAGTGATGCCTTCGGCCTCCGCTTGCGACTTCATCCAGTTGGACAGGATCTCCGAACGTGTCGGTCCTGGCAAGACCGAATTAACCGTCACCCCGGTTCCCGCGACAGACTCCGCAACGCCCCTGGCAATCGCGAGTTGCGCGGTCTTCGTCATGGCATAATCGACCATGTCCTTCGGGATCGCGAGCGCCGCCTCGCTGCTGATGAACACGACGCGGCCCCAGCCACGCTTCGTCATCGCCGGTAGGTAATGCCGTGTCATTCTGACGCCGGTCATCACGTTGAGTTCGAACAAACTCCGCCACTCGTCGTCCGTCACGTCTAGAAACGATCTGAAGGCGCCGGTCCCGACGTTATTGACAAGAATATCGGCATCGCCGGCCTTGTCCGTGAATGCCTTGGAGCCCGCTTCGGTCGCCAGATCCGCGGCGAAGCCGGTGATGTCGGCCTCCGGGAAAAGCTCGCGCATCTCCGCCAATGCGGCAGAGACCCGCGCCTCCCCACGGCCATTGATGACGACAGCGGCGCCGGCTCGCGCAAGCCCCTCCGCGATCGCACGGCCGATGCCGGCGGTAGACCCTGTGACGATGGCCCTGTGGCCCTTGAGATCGATGTTCATGGTGTGGCTCCTGTTCGGTGGCTGGAATAATACGCATTCTACTGCGTGGGATAATGGGCCAGAGTTCCATAGGATTAATGCCAACGGAGAATAGTGTGGACCGGCTTCAGGAACTGAACGCCTTCATCGCCGTCGCCGAAGCCGGAGGGTTCTCGGCGGCGTCCCGGCGAAGCGGCGAACCCCAACCCGCGATCAGCAAGGCCATCGCGAGCCTCGAGAAGCGCCTCGGCGTGGCACTGTTCCACCGCAGCACACGCAGCGTGACGTTGACGGATCAGGGGCAGCGATACCTTGATCGCACAAAACCGCTCGTCGAGGAGCTGGCCTACGCCGACAACGAACTGACGAACAGCGCGTTGAGCGTGTCAGGTCTTGTCCGGATCAGCGTGCCAGCGACCTTCGGGCGCCTGCATATCCTGCCGCTGATCCCTCGGCTGTTGTCACAGTATCCCGGGCTCGAGGTCGATCTCGTTCTTTCGGACTTCGTGCGAGACATGGTGGAGGACAGGATCGATCTCGCGATCCGGTTAGGTTCTGTCCACGAACCTGACGCCGTCGCGAAACGCGTGGCGTCCACACCGCTGGTGTGCGTGGGGGCTCGCCGCTACTTCGATGAGCACGGCATCCCGCAAACCCCGGCTGACCTCGTCCATCATAACTGCATGATTTATGGCGGGCTTGAGGATTCGACGAACTGGCCCTTTGTCGGGCCGCAGGGTGCGATGAGCGTGGCCGTTCGCGGAACGCTGTCGTCCAACAGCGTGGAGACGATCCGCGCAGGCGTGCTGGCTGGCCTCGGCATCGGCTTTTTCACCAAGGTCTCGCTGGCCGGTGAGCTCTCACAGGGCGATGTCATGACGGTGCTCGATGATTTTGTAAGAGGCGTGAGAGACATCAGCCTTGTCTGGCCGAGACGCAGATTCGTCCCGGCCCGTGTGCAGCGCGTGACCGAGTTCTTCGCGAAGGCCATCCCGGAATGCGTTTGAGACATGTTGAAACGACCCGGCGGTTCAGCCTGATGTTTCACGGCTGGCGGCAAAGACGCAAACGCTGCTTCCGGTTCGTATCCGACCAGTCGCCAGCCATCCGTTTTGGCGGCTCGATCTCTTATCCATTAACAATTGTTCTTATCACTGCTATTATGGGCGGATTGGACGGAGGCCACGATGACCACTTTGACTATCTCCCTGCCGGACTCGCTAAAAGCGTTCATCGACGCTCAGCTCGCGACCAAGGGCTATGGCAACGTCAGCGAATACTTTCGGAGCTTGCTCCGCGAAGCCCAGGCTAGGGAAGAGGAGGCCCGCCTGGAGGCTTTGTTGGTGGAAGGATTGGCTTCGAAGCGCCTGCCTCTCGATGCCAAATTCCTGAAAGGGATCGAAGCGAAGACGGCAGAGCTCGTGGACAAATACAAAGACCGCAAGCGTTCGTGAGACTATTCGTCCAGGAAGCCGCCGAGCACGACATTCTGCATCAGATCGAGTACTACGCCGAGCAGGGACTATCCGAGATCGCGCACCGGTTCAGCGCCAGCGTCGTGGTGAGCCTGACCTTTCTCATCGAAAACCCGGATATTGGATCGCCACGACACACGTCCGATCCGCAGCTGGTCGGTCTGCGCTCCTGGTCGGAGAAGCGTTTCGAGGCTTCCCGAATTCACTACCTGCTGCAACCGGATCTGCTCGTCGTGGTGCGGGTCCTTCATGGAAAACAGGACACGAACGCGCTTTTATAGCGCAGGCCCGTGGGAGCTTCCCGTGTTGAACCGGGGCTACGCGCGGCTCCGGTCGCGGCGGGTGAGATGCAGCGAGCACAGCTTACATGGTTGTATCATCGTCACGGCCAGGCTTGGACGGTTCTTCTACACCAGCGCAGCCTGGCACCATTGAAGCGGTAACGGTGGGATGCACTCAAGCTGATACTTCGATGGCTACCGGCAACTAGGTAGTTGAAGAGCACGCCCCTGTGACTGCACAATCTTCTATGGATGGATCGAGGAATATTCGTTGATATATTGGAGAGGAGATAGCAGGAGAGTCCATATGACAAGTGATGATATGACCGAGCACGCCAGAGCAGAATACACTCCCAATCTGGTCCTCCCATCCTTCATGAAGAGGAATTCTGCGAAAACCACTACGTAAAAAGTGCTAATAGCTAGTGAAATGTTGTTTGTCGCGTCGGCAACTGGTCCAGTCCAATTAGTGGCGTGCGCTAGATTTGGTGTGAAGATATTTTGGACAGCCGTTATTCCCGATACATGTTCATCTAGCTGAAGTTTTTCAAACTCTAGTCTTCTGAGGAAATTCGGGAGATTCATCAAATTGACTAGCGGCGTGTAAGCTGCTGCTGCGACCATATAAGTAGATGCGGTCCCCCAAAAGTCGCTTTGTTGCTTGTGCAATTTCAAGAACAGATGCAGCGTCGCCGCCCCGCTCAGAACCGAGAGGTCATTAATTAGCAGATCTGGGACGTAGTAGCCAACGTCATCCCAGTTAATGCCATAGAGCCTCCGAACTGGCCACGCCACGATGGTCCCGACTAGCGTGGAAAAAAGCCACACCTTTAAGGCCTTTTGAGACAGCTTGCTTTTTCCACCGGAGTGATTGACATCGTTCAGCATCTGAACCGGGTGCATCAGGCAATCGAACCATACAGTCACGGCTTTAAGGATTAAGTTACACCAGGCAGTTAATGTCATAGTTTACGGCGCTTCCCGCGCGACATATAAAATGCAGTTATTAAAGCGACCAAGAAGGTGCAAATCACTATTGATAGGACAACTGATGCCGATGCAGTGTGCGGCGAGTGGCTTTCAGTCAGATGAGGGGAGTGTGGATAGGCAATAAAGGCTCCGACTAGCACAACTGTAGCAGTCGGCAATTTTTTCTGCAGCATCACCCCGTTGGCCAACCATATCCCTAGCCAACCTGGAACCCCAGTCATAACAGACCCAACTAAGAGCATCTGCACTGCCGGCCTTAGCCCTGAGTGAGCTAGCTTGCTCGAAGCTTCGTAAACCGTAATTCCGCCTAAGAGAGCGATTGCCGCGTAAGTCACAACAAGGATGGAGATCCCGAACATTCCAAAAATGATCGTCGAAACATCAGCTGCCTCAACTGGAAAATCCAGCTCAAGCTGCTGGACAAATTTCTTTTTGACGCGTCCAGGCCGCAGCATCACACTCGAATGTTCCCCTGACAGCATATTTCTAATGCCGACCGTGATTAGGCGCAGAGAAATTTCCTCGTCTAGTCTAAACAACTCCCGAGGCTTGTGATTACGATCACGCGTCGCTGGTGCAAGCGTTGGACGCTCTAAGAAGCAGAGTTGCCTAAGCTGGTTGCTCCCCTAGAGACCTCCTGGCCGCCGGCTCGCTGCCATTGAACAGATAGGACCTTGAGTTAGCTCAAAAACACCCCCTAGATCTCCTCGACGCTCGAAATCCCCGGCATCACCTTCAACGCCGCCGCCAGCTTCGGCGACACGTTGAAGCGGCCCGGCAGCTTGATCTCCGCCTCGCGATGCGCGTCCAACCTCGGACACAGAATGACCTCGCCCCGCCCCTGCCCCTCTTGCGTCAGCAACATCCGGATGTGAGCCACCGCCGCCGTCTCGGTCAGCCAGACGCGCAACCCAACACCGGCCCCCGCCGCCGCCTTGTCCAATGGCGCCACATCCTGCGCCGTGATACGCAGCGCGTCACCCTCCAGCCGCAGATCGACCGTCACCAGCAAAGCCGTGCCCTCCCGCAGCAACTCACCGGAACGCGCGAGCACCTCGCTGAACAAGGTGACCTCGAAACTGCCGCCGCTGTCCGAGAGCCGGATCCACGCCATGCGCCCGCCGGTGCGCGTCGGGCGGATCTTCGGGCTCCCGATCATGATGCCCGCCACCTTCACCCGCCCCGTCCCGTTGGACGCCGCCGCCTCCAGCCGCGTGCTCGACATCACGCCGAGGCGCTTCAAGGTCGAGCCGAAACTGTCGAGCGGATGGCTGGTGAGGTGGAAGCCGATCGCCTCCGCCTCAAAGCCCAGCCGGTCCAGCATCGGCCAGTCCATCATCTCAGGGAGGCGCAGCGGCTCAGGCTTCGCCCCAAGCCCGCCGAACAGCCCGATCTGGCCGCTGCCGCGATCCTCCGCCGTCGCCTGCGCGCGCTTGAGCAGCATCTCGCAACCCGTGAACAGCCGCGCGCGGTTCGCATCGAGCTCGTCGAAGGCTCCGGCCTTGATGAGGTTCTCCAGCTGCATCTTGTTGAGCAGCTTCGGGTCGATGCGCTCGGCGAAATCGGCAAGATCGGCGAAATGCCGGTCGCCCCGCGCGTCCGCCACCGCCTCCATCGCCGCCTGCCCGACGCGCTTGACCGCAGCGAGCGCGTAGCGGATGGCGAGGCTGCCATCGGGCTGGCGCTCGACGGTGAAGTCGGCGGCCGAGCGGTTGATGTCGGGCGGCAGCACGGCGATGCCCATGCGGTTCGCCTCCTGCCGGAAGGCCGCGAGCTTGTCGGTATTGCTGATGGCGAGGCTCATGCAGGCGGCGATAAAGGGCACCGGATGGTTGGCCTTCATCCACGCCGTCTGATAGGCGACCAGCGCGTAAGCCGCCGCGTGCGATTTGTTGAAGCCATAATCAGCGAATTTCGCCATCAGGTCGAAGATGTCGCCGGCCTTGGCGGCGTCGATGCCCTGCGCCACGGCGCCGTCGGTGAAGATCTTCCGTTGCGCCTCCATCTCCGAGCGGATCTTCTTCCCCATGGCGCGGCGCAGAAGATCGGCGGCGCCGAGGCTGTAGCCGCCCAGGCGCTGGGCGATCTGCATCACCTGTTCCTGATAGACCATGATGCCGTAGGTCTCGCCGAGGATGTCCTCGATATCCGGGTGCGGCGCTTCCCATTTTTCGCCATGCTTGCGCTGGCAATAGGCCGGGATGTTCGCCATCGGTCCCGGCCGGTACAGCGCCACGCCGGCAATCAGATCTTCGAAGCGATCGGGGCGCATCTGGCGCAGCACGTCCCGCATGCCCTGGCTTTCGAACTGGAACACCCCGCCCGCATCGCCTCGCTGCAGCATCTCGTAGGTTGGCCCGTCATCCAGCGGCAGCCGGTCGATATCGACGGTGATCCCGAGCTTGGTCAGGAACGTCGTCGCCCGGCGCAGGATCGTCAGCGTTGTGAGGCCAAGGAAGTCGAACTTCACCAGACCCGCCTGCTCGACGTATTTCATCGAATACTGCGTCACGAGAAAGTCCGAGCGCGGATCCTTGTAGAGCGGCACAAGCTCGTGCAGAGGCCGGTCACCGATGACGACGCCCGCCGCATGGGTGCTGGCGTGGCGGTAAAGGCCCTCCAGCTGCAGCGCGATCTCCATCAGCCGGCGCACCGCCTCGTCATCCTCGCGCATCTGCTGCAGGCGCGGCTCGCCGGCGATGGCCTCGGCCAGCGTCACCGGTTTCGCCGGATTGTTGGGGATGAGTTCGGCGACGCGGTTGACCTGCCCGAACGGCAGCCCAAGCACACGGCCGACATCGCGCACCGCCGCGCGGGCCTGCAGCTTTCCGAAGGTGATGATCTGCGCCACGCGGTCGGCGCCGTATTCGCCGCGCACATAGGCGATGACCTCGTCGCGGCGGTCCTGGCAGAAGTCGATGTCGAAGTCGGGCATCGACACGCGTTCTGGGTTGAGAAAGCGCTCGAACAGCAATCCGAACCGCAGGGGGTCGAGGGCGGTGATGCTGAGCGACCACGCGACGACCGAGCCCGCGCCCGAACCGCGGCCCGGACCGACAGGAATATCGCGCGCCTTCGCCCACTGGATGAAGTCGGCGACGATCATGAAGTAGCCGGCGAAGCCCATGCGCGCGATGACGCCGAGTTCGTAGTCGAGCCGGTCGCGGTAGACGCGCGCCGTCTCGGCATCGGCCTGCATGAGGGCAAGGTGCCGGTCGAGCCCTTCGGCCGCCATCTGGCACACGGTCTCCTCCTCGGAGGCGCCCTCGCGGACCTTGGGGCAGACGGGCAGCAGCGGCTTGCGCGTTTCCGCCATGACCGCACAACGGCGGGCGATGGCGAGCGTGTTGTCGCAGGCCTCGGGCATGTCGGCGAAAAGCGCGCGCATGGCGGCGGCGGGCTTGAACCAGTGTTCCGGCGTCACCCGGCGGCGATCCGCCTCGGAGAGCACGCGGCCTTCGGCGATGCAGAGCAGCGCGTCATGGGCCTCATGCATGCCGGCGGTGGCGAAGTAGCAGTCATTGGCGGCGACCAGCGGCAGTCCGATCTCATCGGCCAGCGCCACCAGGCCGGGTTCGATCGCCTGCTCGATCGCGAGGCCGTGGCGATGCAGTTCGACCGCCAGCCGGTCGGGGAACATCTCGGCGAAGCGGGCCAGCAGTTGGGCGGCCTCCACACGCTGGCCCTCGGCGAGCAGGCGGTTGATGGGGCCGAGCGTTCCGCCCGTCAGCAGGAACAGCCCCTCGGCGTGCTGACCGAGACGGTCGAGGGCGATCTGCGGGCGCAATCCGGGGTCGGTCTCGAGGTAGGTGATCGAGGAGAGCCGTTGGAGATTGGCGTAGCCGACCTCCGTCTGGGCGAGGAGGACGACGGGTTCGGGGGCCAGCCGGGGCTGATCGCGCCGCCCGATGGCGATCTGGCAGCCGAGGATCGGCTGCACGCCCTTTGCGATGGCGGCCTGGCTGAACTCCAGCGCACCGAAGAGGTTGCTGGTGTCGGTGAGCGCCACCGCGGGCATCCCGTCCGCCGCCGCGAGGGCCGCAAGCTTGTCGGCCTTGATGGCACCCTCACTCAAAGAATAAGCGGAGTGAGCGTGGAGGTGAACGAAAACTTCAGCTTGCATGAAGGAGACTATAGGCGAAGCAGCCGAGTCGAGAAATCCGCCGTGGCCTTTCGTGGAGGCAGGCGCGAGGCCGTGCGCTTGTCCTGGAAAACTCCGGAGCCGATTTACGAATAGGTGGTGGCCCTCATTGAGGAGCGCCGCGCCGACGCCTCTGTTTCAACCGCCTCATCCGTGCCTCCAACAGGGAGTACTCGCGTGAGCCTTGACCCAATCGCCTCCGTCGTGGCCGGGCCTGTCAGCCCCGCAGCGACACCGCCTTACGCCGTCATCAGCAAAAATGTGACGGCTGTCTTGCCGCCGGGCAATACAGAGACGCGAACGACCACGGCCGATGGTGTCGAAACCACGGTCATCACGAACGCGACCGGCGGCACACTCGACACGATCTACGGAACGTCGACGATAGAGGCATCGGGTTCGGAGATCAGTCTCTGGGCCTGACCAGCTTAAGAACGCGTGAAGGCGACGTGTTGAAGTTGTAGCAGGTCACGCCTCGCCGTCCGCATCGGAGAAGACAAGCTCCGCGTAAAGCTCGGACATCGGGATGCTGATCCCGGTCTCCGGCAACGTGAGCACCGCGTCCGGGCCGTTCATCGAGCCGTTTTACGACGGTCCGTCACGGCCTGACGCAGCGATTGCCGCCTCAGGCCATCTCCATCACCCGTCCTTCGCGCAGCGTGACCCGGCGATCCATACGCGCCGCCAGATCCGGATTATGCGTCGCGATCAAGGCCGCCACGCCCTGGCCCCGTACCGCCGACAGCAACTCGTTGAAGACGATATCGGCCGTCGCCGTGTCCAGATTGCCGGTGGGTTCGTCCGCCAGCAGCAGGCTCGGGCCATTCGCCAGAGCGCGCGCAATCGCCACGCGCTGCTGCTCGCCGCCCGAGAGTTTGCCGGGCAGATGCTTAAGCCGGTGGCCGAGGCCGAAGGCCGTCAGCAACTCGCCGGCACGAACCTCCGCGCGCTTGCGTGCGACGCCCGCGATCATCTGCGGCAGGACGATGTTCTCGAGCGCCGTGAACTCCGCCAGCAAGTGGTGGAACTGGTAGACGAAGCCGATCCGGTCCCGCCGGATCGCCGTCCGCGCGCCGTCCGGCAAGGTGCCTGCGTCGCGCCCATCCATCAGCACCCGCCCGGCATCAGGCCGGTCGAGCAGCCCGGCAAGATGCAATAAGGTGGATTTGCCGGAGCCCGAGGGCGCCACCAGCGCCACGATCTCGCCCGCCTTCAGCGCCAGATCGACCGATGTCAGCACGTCCAGCGTCCCGGCATCGGTGCGGTAGCTGCGCCGCACCGCCTCCATCACCAGCGGGTCACTCATGACGCAACGCTTCCACCGGATCGGTACGCGCCGCCCGCCAGGAGGGGTAGAGCGTCGCCAGCAGAGATAGCGCAAGCGCCATGACGAGGACCGCCGTCACCTCGCTCCAATCCAGCACCGCCGGCAGTTCCTCGAGAAAGTAGACCGTCGGGTCGAACAGCGTCGTGCCGGTGATGTGCTCCAGCAATTCGCGGATCCGCTCGATGTTGGCGCAGAAGACCACGCCGAGAACGAACCCGATCAGCGTGCCCGACACCCCGATGGACGCGCCCGCCATCAGGAAGATGCGCATGATCGCGCCGCGTCCCGCCCCCAGCGTCCGCAGCACCGCGATGTCCCGCGTCTTGTCCTTCACCATCATGATGAGCGACGAAATGACGTTGAACGCCGCCACCACGATGATGAGCGTGAGGATGAGGAACATCACGTTCCGCTCCACCGTCACCGCCTCGAAGAAGCTGTCGTTGGAGTGCTGCCAGTCGATGACCGCGATCGGCGCGCCCGGTAGCGCCTCGCGGATGCGGCGGCTGACGGCGTCGACCTGATCCGGGTTCTGCACCGTCACCTCGATCTGCGTCGCCCGCCCGGGCGCCGAGAAGAAGGTCTGCGCCGCCTGCATCGGCATGAAGGCGAAGGTCGCGTCATACTCCTGCATGCCGACGTTGAAGATGCCGACGACCTTGTAGGCGCGGATGCGCGGAATGGTGCCTATGGCGGTCGCGTTGCCCTGCGGCGACACGAAGGTGATGTTGGAGCCGACCGTCAGCCCCAGCGACTGCGCGAGACCCGAGCCGACGATGACGGCGTTGTCGCCCGCCATCGCGTTGATCGATCCCATCAGCATGTGCGACGAGACCGACCGCTGCGCCTCGAGGTCCGTCTGGCTGATGCCGCGCACCACACCGCCGATCGCGCCACCCTGGCTGCCGGTCAGCAACACCTCGCCCTGGAACACCGGCGACGCCTGGATCACGCCCGGGATGCCGCGGATGGTTCCAGCCATGGCGTCGTACTCGGCGATCTGGGTGCCGCCCGCGCCAAAGACGCCGAGATCGCCGTTGAGGCCGAGGATGCGCGAGAGCAGATCCTGCCGGAAGCCGTTCATGACGCTCATCACGATGATGAGGGTGGCGACCCCGAGGGCGATGCCGACCAGCGAGAATATGGCAATGACGGAGACGAAACGTTCGCCTTTGCGGGCGCGCAGGTAGCGCCCCGCCACGGCACGTTCAAAGGGACCGAACATCAGATGCGCTTCAAGCGCCGACGCGCGCCAGCGCATCCTCGATGGTGAGTTCCTCGCGCTCGCCCGTCGCACGGCGCTTGAGCTCTACCCTGCCCGCCGCCGCTCCGCGCGGACCGACGATGATCTGCCAGGGATGCCCCATGAGGTCGGCGTCGGCGAACTTCACGCCCGCGCGTTCGGTGCGGTCGTCGTAGAGCGCCACCTTGCGAAGCCTCGCGTAGATCGTTTCGCACATGGCATCGGTGGTGGCATCGCCCTGCTTGAGGTTCAAAATGCCCGCCTTGAACGGCGCCACGCTGTCCGGCCAGATGATCCCGGTCTCGTCATGGCTCGCCTCGATGAGCGCACCGACCATGCGGCTCACGCCGATGCCGTAGCTGCCCATTTCAGGGTTGGCCTTCTGGCCGTCCGCTCCGGTGACGGCGAAGTTCATCGCGGCGCTATACTTTGTGCCGAAGTAGAAGATATGGCCGACCTCGATCCCCCGCCCCTCGCGGCGGCGATCCGCGCCGACCTGCTCCCAGGCCTCCAAGTCGTGCTTGTCTTCCGTCGCCGCGTAGTTGTTGGTCATCGTCTCGAAGAAACGACCGAGGTCGTCGCGACTGGCAATGTCGAAGTTGGCGGCGCTGTAATCCAGTTCCTCGAAGGCGGCATCGTAGAAGACCTGGCTCTCCCCGGTCGGTGCCAGGATGATGAACTCGTGGCTGAGTTCGCCGCCGATGGGGCCGGTGTCGGCCACCATCGGGATCGCCTTCACGCCCAGGCGCTGGAAGGTGCGCATATAGGCCAGCATCATGCGGCGATAGCTCACGACAGCACTCTCGTAGTCCATGTCGAAGCTGTAGGCGTCCTTCATGAGGAACTCGCGCCCGCGCATGACGCCGAAACGCGGCCGAACCTCGTCCCGGAACTTCCACTGGATGTGGTAGGCGATCTGCGGCAACTCCTTGTAGCTGCGGATCGACTGCCGGTAGAGATCGGTGATCATCTCCTCGTTGGTCGGTCCGTACAGCAGGTCGCGCTCATGCCGGTCCCGGATGCGCAGCATTTCGCGCCCGTAATCCTCGTAGCGGCCGCTCTCCTGCCACAGCGTCGCCGGCTGGATGGTCGGCATCAGCACTTCCTGAGCGCCCGCGGCGTCCTGCTCCTCCCGCACGATGTCGGCGATATTGTTCAGCACGCGGAGCCCCGCCGGCAGCCAAGCATAGATGCCCGCCGCCGTCTGCCGTACTAGGCCCGCCCGCAGCATGAGCCGGTGCGAGGCGATCTGCGCCTCGGCGGGCACTTCCTTGAGGGTCGGGATGAGGCTCTGGGATAGACGCATCGGGGTGGCACTCTTCTGCTTCTGCGGGCCGGACCCTACCGGTCCTGATGATGCCCCGCCAGATAGCGAAGCGCAGGGCGCTCCACCAGCCGTGCCGTGACCCAGCTCAGCGCGAGGACGCACGCGAACATGGGCATAAGCCACAGATATGGCCAACGCGTCGGGTCCAGATGCCAGTGCCCCCATGCGCGGGAGAAGATCAGCTCCACCGGCGCGTACGCCATGTAGAACGGGTAGGAGATCGCCCCGAGCGTCAGCAGCGCAGGCAGGCGGCCGAACACCCGCTGCTGGCCGGCAGCCAGCGTTCCAATGATGAGCCACAACCCGATCGTGGTCACGGCGTCGCCGGCCGTCGTCATCGCCCGCAGCCATATGCCGAGAGACAGCACTCCGATGCCTATGGCCGCCATAAGCCAAAGCGGCCAAGGCAGACCCAGACGGAGTTGACGGGCAAGGAGTATCCCGCCGAAGAATTCGGGGAAGAACCGTAGCAGGGCGCCCTGATAGGTGAGGTTCAAGCCGGGTGCGGAGAGGCTGGACAGCAGCAGAAGGGCGACTCCCATGGCGACCGAGCCCAAAGCCACGGCAGGGCCGTCGCAGCGGGAAACGATCACCGCCAGAAGCGGGAACAGCAGGTAGCCGGCCCATTCGGTGCTGATCGACCAGGATGGGTAGTTCCAGGTCCAGCCATGACTGAAGCCCCAGCCATTGAGCATCAGGAGCTGGAGCGTGAACTCGTGCCCGTCGGCGCGGTAGGCATCGTGCGGACGCACGCCTCCGAAGCGCGCCACCATAAGCCCGGCTGCGAGGAGCAACAGCATGGCGACCGCGGTCGGGTAGAGGCGGACGAGGCGCCGCCACCAGAATCCACCATAGGCGGCAAAAGTTTGAGATGGATTTGGATGCCGGTGCGCCAGAACCAGGCCGGACAGGATGAAGAACCCGTCGACACCGAGATAGCCCCGGCCGATCAGGCTGCCGAAGCCCGCGAATTGCAGGTGCAGATTTGCGTGGTAGGCGAAGACCCAAAGCGCGAGCAAGCCACGAACCGCAGTCAGATCGGATAGGACAGCGTCACGCTGGTCGAACCGCGTCACAACCAGCTCTTCGCTATAAGCTCAAGGATTCGCAAATACAAATGTCGTGGTTATTAACAAATTACTATTGGACGAGCCAATAATAACGCGTGACACGGCTAATTCGCATGGCTAAAGAAAAGGCCCGCGCGCCGAGGGCGCCGCGGGCCAAGTTTAGGGAGGAAACGCCAGTCACACGGCGAAACGAGGATCAACCTCGTCCGTGACTGGATAATGGAAGCTCTCCTGAGAGCCGTCCACAATAAATCCGGGTTTAAAAGGCAGATTATTGGGCTTCCGGGCACAATCATGCCTCTTCATCGAGCAAGTTCGGAACCTTGATTAATAAGTAGGCACACCTCGCTCGGCGCCTGTCATCCGTTAGTGGCTGTCGGTGCTGCACGCCAAGTGATCGTGGCAAGGCCGGAGGCAATGCCCCCGGCCTCGTCTCCACGTCTATGGCGGATCAGCGCTTCCACCAACCCTGGCGCTTCGAAGCCGCCGGGGCATCGACCCCGATTACGAGCGGCTTGATGGCGGATGACGCCGCCTGCTCAGCATCTGTGGAAGCTGGCGCAGGCTCCGGCGCTGGCAGCGGCGGAGCGTCCGGCACCTCACCTGCACCTGCCTCAACCGGCAGCGCCTCAGCCGGCAGCGCCTCAGCCGGCAGCGCCTCAGCCGGCAGCGCCTTGGTCCGGCTGCTCGAGCGACGACGAGCAGGTTTAGCCTCCGCAGCAGGCGCTTCGGCCTGCTCAGCTTCGGCCGGCAGCGTTTCACCGGCAGATGCTGCAACCTCAACCGGATCGGCTGCCTTGGCGGTCGCCTTCGGTTTCCGCGCACGAGGCGCACGCACCGGTTTGGCCGGCATAGCTGCTGGCGCCTCTGGCTCGGCATCTGCCGCCTGCACCACATCTTCCGGCGCGGCGACCGGCTCGATCACCGGCTCCTCGGGCTCCGGAACGGTAACGGCCGGCGCCGCGACAGGCGCCGTCACGACCGGCGGCGCTTCCGGCGGCACCTGCGCCGGCGGCACCGGTTCCACATCCGCGTCCGCATCCATCACCGCGAACAGGGCGTCGATCGTGCCGGCGTAGGGATCAGCCGGCGTCGGCCCGCGATAAGCCGGCACGACCGGAACCTCCAGCCCGAGATCGCCTTCGGCGACACGTCCGGACCGGCCGCGACCACCACGCCGGCCACGACGGCTGCGCCCGCGCCCCTCGCCGTCGCCCAATGCGACCGGCGCAGGCATCTCGGGCGACGGCTCCGGTGGCGGCATGATGTCAGGCCCCGGGGCATCGGGTTCGCCCGGCAGTTCTGGCTCGGGCCCGTTCGGCGGCGGCAATTCGGGGCCGCGCCCGGGCTCTTCCGGAAACTCGGGTCCGGGTCCTGGTACCGGTGGCTGCGGCGAAGGCGGCATCGGGGGAACGGCTGGCTCGCCCGGCGCCGGCGTGGGATCGGGCGCACCCATCATGGTCTCTGCCGCACCATCCGGCTCACCCTCGCCGTTCCACGGCTCGAACTCGTCGCCTTCGCTTTCACTATCGGCCGCACCATCCGTGGCCGCCTGGAAGAGCGAATCGCCATTCTCCTCACGCCTGCCACCGCGGCGACGGCGACGGCGACGGCGTTTCCGCTCGCCCGACTCGTCGGCCGCGGGAGAAGCGGCAACTGCCGCGGGAACGGTCGAGGTCGCGGCGACGACTTCCTCGGCGATGGGCGCAGCGATACGCGCCTGCTGGACCCGCGCCTCCGGCACGAAGCTGTCGTCGTCCTCGGGCTCCTCGCGCGTCGCATAATCCATGGCGATCGGCGCGCCGGTATGAGCCCCGTTCTGAGCCGGAGCCTCCGCCGCGACGTAGGGGCGAATTTTATCCAGCCTGATCTGGGGCGGCACGAGCTTGTCGTCGGCCAGCAGGATCACCTGCATGCCGTGCGTCCGCTCGATCGTCATCAGGCGTTCGCGCTTCTGGTTCAGGATGTACATCGCCACCGCACCGGCGACATGCACATGAATTTCGGCCGAGCGGCGGCGCGCGCCCTCGTCCTCGATCGCGCGCAGCACGTGAATGGCCGAGCTTTCGACGCTGCGGACGGTGCCAGTGCCCAGGCAATGCGGGCAGGTGATGAAGGCGGTCTCCGCGAGGGATGGCCGCAGCCGCTGACGGCTCATCTCCATCAGCCCGAAGTGGCTGATCGACCCGACCTGGATCCGCGCCCGGTCGTTCCGGAGAGCGTCCTTCAGGCGGCGCTCCACCATCGCGTTGTGCTTGCGGCTCTCCATGTCGATGAAATCGATCACGATGAGGCCGGCGAGATCACGCAGGCGCAGCTGTCGCGCCGCCTCGTCCGCCGCCTCCAGATTGGTGCGGAGCGCCGTCTCCTCAATGTTCCGCTCGCGCGTCGAGCGGCCCGAGTTCACGTCGATCGCGACCAGCGCCTCGGTCTGGTTCATCACCAGGTAGCCGCCGGACTTGAGCTGAACCGTCGGGCTCAGCATGGCGTCGAGCTGGGCTTCCACGCCCTGCTTGGCGAACAGCGACATGTCGCTGCCGCGCCAGAGCTGGACCTTGGAGGCGTGCTGCGGGGTCAGCATGCGCATGAAGTCGCGCGCGGCCTTCCAGGCCGCTTCGCCGTCCACCAGCACTTCCTCGATGTCGCGCGTGTAGCCGTCCCGGATCGCGCGCTTGATGAGGCTCGCCTCCTCGTAGATCAGCGCCGGCGCCACCGACTTCAGCGTGTGCTCGCGGATGTCGTCCCACAGGCGAAGAAGATACTCGCAGTCTCGGCGGATCTCGGGCTTCGGACGGTTGGCCCCGGCGGTGCGGACGATCAGCCCCATGCCGGCCGGCATGTCGACTTCCTTGATCACCTCGCGCAGCCGCTTGCGGTCGGAGACCGACGTGATCTTGCGCGATACGCCGCCACCGCGCGGCGAATTCGGCATGAGCACGCAATAGCGGCCGGCAAGTGATAGATACGTGGTCAGCGCCGCACCTTTCGTGCCGCGCTCCTCCTTCACCACCTGGATCAGCATGATCTGGCGGCGATGGATGACCTCCTGAATCTTGTAGTTGCGGGCATAGCGCGGCGGCTGCCGGCGCACGCCGTTCTCCTCGGTGGGGTCGGTGCCCCCGAAGGTTTCCGGCGCGCCCTCTTCGCTCCGGTCTTCGCCCCGGTCGTCACCCGTGTCCTCTTCGGGCATGACGGGCACTGCGACGAAACGGCTTTCCGACGTTGGAAGCTCCTCGGCCGGAGCGTCCTCGGGCGTCGTCTCATCCGCTGGCGGCGGCTCGCTGCCGATCACGATCTCCCGCACCATCTCGATCGCCTGGGCACGCGGATGCGGGCGCTCATCGTTCTCGGGCTGCGGCCCGGCGTCATCCTGTGCCGCCGCCTCGGCCGCCTCGAAGGCAGGCTCGAATGCGTCGACTTCGGAGGTGATCGGGTGGTGGGGGGCTTCCGCGTCAGCCGAAGCCTGATCGGCCGCCGGCTTGACGGGCTCAGAACCCTCGTCCGCCGCCGCGGGCTCCGGGACCTCGTCGGCCGAGGTCGGCGACGCCGACGTCGCCGCCTCATCCCCCGTGGCTTCCACGGCAGCCTCGAAGGCCGGCTCGGCCGCGTCGACCTCGGAGATCACCGGGTGCCGGGGGGCGTTTCCGGCGCCGCTCGTCGCCTGCTCCTGCGCCGCATCCTCGGCGTCTTCGGCTTCGGCCTCGGCGCGCGCTTCGGCTGCTTCGGCCTCTAGAAGCCGCTGCCGGTCGGCGACGGGGATTTGGTAATAGTCCGGGTGGATTTCGCTGAAGGCGAGGAAGCCGTGCCGGTTGCCGCCGTACTCGACGAAGGCGGCTTGCAGGCTCGGCTCTACCCGGATGACCTTGGCAAGGTAGATGTTGCCTTTGATCTGTTTCTTGGTCGAGGTCTCGACATCAAAATCTTCTAGACGAGTACCATCAAGAACGACGACACGGGTTTCCTCCGCGTGTGTCGCGTCGATCAGCATGCGCTTGGTCATGTGGAAGGGGACTCCGGCGCACTCCCTGAGGGAGCGCGGCCGCCATCTGGCGGCGGATTTGAAGTGGGGGAAGCGATGGTCCCGTGTTCGACAAGCGGGATGACCGAATTCTCGCCAGCGACTGGTTCGCTTTTGGGGAGACAACGATCATGGGGCTCGAACAGGTTCCTATCGGGATGGAGGGCACGCCCGGTTGCAGGCAGTGCGGCAGTTAAACAGAGTAGCGCCTCGCGCTCGCCCCCACCCGTCCGGCCGGCGTTGTCGCCGGGGCAAGATCTCGGGGATGGCCGGGTCGCAACCCGGCAAGACGAATGCGTCGGATACATGAAGTTGGGGCCGACATAACCCGGCTCATCCCACTTCAGGTCTCGAACAGGAAAATGACCTAATCGCCCCGGACATGCAATAGCGCCGGGCGCAAGACCCACCGATTGGCAGTTACCGGCCCGATTCCAGCCTGCGACTGCCAATCGTCGCCTCGGCGAGGCCTCTTCGACCACCCCAAATTTACTTGCAAATCAATCGCGAACAGGATTACTCGAAGCTCTCGTGTCAAGACGCTGCTGTGTCGACCGACTGTCAGGAACCGGACCACTGGACATGAGCGACGAGCTCAACAAGCGAATGACCGAGCGCCGGTTGCTGCTCGGCCTGGGCGTCAGCGCCACTGTCCTGCTGCCGAACTGGCTGCGTCCGGCAATCGCCTGGGCAGCGGACAAGGCACCATCACCGGCGGCCGCTCGACCTGCACGGCAGCGGAACCGCCGGCGGCCATGCGGCTCCGCTGGTCATGCTCGATCCCGGGCACGGGGGCAAGGATCCTGGCGCCATCGGGGTTGCCGGCACCTATGAGAAGCATGTGTCGCTCGCCGCAGCCCATGATCTCCGGCAGCGGCTCGAGGCCAGCGGCCGCTACCGCGTCGCCATGACCCGTGCGACCGACCGCTTCATCCCGCTCGAGGACCGGGTCGCCATCGCCCAGCATCATGGCGCCGACCTCTTCGTCTCCATGCACGCCGATTCCGTGACGGACCACGATGTTCGCGGCGCCAGCGTCTACACGCTGGCCTCCACCGCCTCCGACCGGCAGACGGCGGCGCTCGCCATCAGCGAGAACAATGCCGACCGCTTCGGCGGTCCCGGCTTCACCGGCGTTTCGCCGGAGGTCGCCCGTATCCTCGCGAGCCTCGTCGGGCGGGAAACGCGCGTCGATTCCGCCCAGCTTCAGCAGGATATGGTCGAGAACCTGGGCGCGGCGACCGAGATGCTGCCCCGCCCCGCTCGCCACGCCGCCTTCGCGGTTCTTCAATCCACCGAGATCCCCAGCGTGCTGGTCGAGATGGGCTTCATGTCCAACTACAAGGACGAAACCGAACTGCGGCAACAGGCGCACCGCGCCAGAATAACCCAGTCGATGGCCAATGCTGTCGATGCTTGGTATGTTGCGCGACAGTCTGCCCGGATGGCGGGATAGTCCAGCACACTAGCGGAACAGACGAGGCGCCCTAAATCCGCCTGTATTCGCGGCCATCTGGCGCGCCCCGTGTGGATGACCGATCTTTGTGAATGACAAGGAACAGCGACCAATGCCTGGGCCTTTGAGAGCCAGCGACCCGATGGCGCGGCCCTCTGCCGGCGATCGTGGACGCGGTGGCGGTGGCGGCAACCCGCCGCCGCGGAACCCCCAGAACCGCAAGCCGAGCCGCCGGGAGCGCCGTGCCGCCCGTCGGCGCAACGGCGCCGGGGTCATTGCCGCGCGCGCCATCACCGGGCTGTTCGGCCTCGCCGCCGTGGTGGTGGTGGCCGGCGGCCTCGGGGCCTATGGCGCGTTCCGTTACTACACCTCCGACTTGCCGAGCATCGACGTGCTCCGCACCTACCAGCCGCCGGTCATGAGCCGCGTCTATGCGTCGAACATGCAGCTCATCTCGGAGCTCGCGACCGAGCGCCGCATCTACACGCCGTTCGAGGATATCCCGCCGCTGGTCGCGCAGGCCTTCGTCTCGGCCGAGGATCAGAACTACTGGCATGAGCCGGGCATCGATCCGCTCGCCATCGTCCGTGCCGGGCTGACCGACCTCGCCCATTTCGGCAACGGCCGCCGCCCGATCGGCGCCTCGACCATCACCCAACAGGTGGCGAAGAACATCCTGCTGCAGAACCAGATCAACCTGGTCCGCAAGATCAAGGAAGCGGTCCTCGCCATCCGCATCGACCGCGCGATGACGAAGCAGCGCGTGCTCGAGATCTACCTCAACGAAATCTATCTCGGCGAGCAGTCCTACGGTGTGGCGTCCGCCGCCTCCGCGTATTTCGACAAGCCGCTCGACACGCTGACGATCGCCCAGGATGCGATGCTCGCCTCGCTGCCCAAGGCGCCGAACAACTACGACCCTTATCGCGAGCCGCAGGCGGCCCTGGCGCGACGGAACTGGGTCATCGACCGCATGGCCGATGACGGCGCCATCACGGCGGCGCAGGCGACGACCGCCAAGGCCGAGCCGCTGCTGACGCGGGCGAGCCCTCGCCCTGCCACGGTGCCCGGCGCCGGCTACTTTGCGGATGCCGTGCGGCAACAGCTGGTGCAGCTGTTCGGCGAAAAGCGGACGACGGATGGCGGCCTCGTCGTCTTCACCAGCCTCGATCCCGGTCTGCAGGCGGCGGCCGATACGTCCCTGCGGCAAGGTCTGATGGACTACGATCGCGGCCACGATGGCTGGCGCGGACCCGTCACTCATATCGATCTCTCAACCGGCAGCTGGCAGACGGCCCTCGGTGCGCTTACGCCGCCACCGGGGATGCTTTCCAACTGGGCCCTCGCGGTGGTGCTGAGCACGACGCCGACGACCGCCAATGTCGGCTGGCTTGGGCCCAGCCGGCGCGGCGGACCGATCGGCGCGACCGAGACCGGCACGCTCAGCCTGTCGACTGTGCGATGGGCGCGGCACGCCAAGAATTTCGGCGCCGATCTCGGCTCTTCCCCGCGTCGGATGGATGATGTCGTGACGGCCGGCGACGTGGTGATGGTCGAACCGAACGCCTCCGCAAACGGCGATGTCTCCTTGCGGCAAATTCCGCAGGTGCAGGGCGCGGTGATGACCATGGACCCGTTGACGGGCCGTGTGCTCGCCATGTCCGGCGGCTGGAGCTACGGGCTCAGCCAGTTCAACCGGGTGACCCAGGCCGAGCGCCAGCCCGGCAGCGGCTTCAAGCCGTTCGTCTATCTGACGGCGATGGAGCAGAACATCCCGCCCGACGCGACGGTGCTGGACGCGCCCTTTGTCGTCAACATGTCCGATGGCTCGCAATATCGCCCGGGCAACTACGAGGCGAACTTCCTGGGGCCGATCCCTCTGCACGAGGCTCTGGAACAGTCGATCAACCTGGCGACGCTGCATCTCGCGGCGCGCATCGGTCTCGCTCCCATCGCCAAGACGGCCGTGGATTTCGGGGTCGTCGACAAGATGCCCCTTATCTACCCGGCGGTGCTCGGTGCGATCGACACGACGATGCTGCGTCTGGCCAGCGCCTATGCCGGCTTCAGCCAGATGGGCCGGCAGGTCACGCCGAGCTTCATCGACCGCGTCGAGGATTCAGCCGGCAACGTCCTCTATCGCGCACCGGAGGTCGGATGCGGCAACTGCGCCAACCCGGCTCCGGATCAGCCTCCCGTCCTCGCCTATGCCGGCAGCCAGCTTGCCGACCAGCAGAGCGCGTTCCAGCTCGTCACCATGATGCAGGGCGTGATGACACGCGGCACCGGGCGCGTCGCCGACCTCGGGCTTCAGGGCTGGACGCCGGCCGGCAAGACCGGGACCACGGAAGATTTCCAGGACGCCTGGTTCACCGGCTTCACGCCCACGCGGCTGACCTCCACCTGGGTCGGCTTCGACAACCCGCAGAGCCTTGGCGATAACGAGCAGGGCGCGACGGTCGCGGGGCCGATCTGGAACCGGGTGATGACGGCTGCGCTGAAGAACGAGCCCCAGGTTCCATTCGCGCAGCCGCCCGGCATCGTGATCCGCAACACCGGCGGCGTGCCCGAAGCCTTCAAGACGAATGTTGCGAGCGCTAGTAGCGCGCCCGCGGGCACTGACGCCGAAGACGCCGCCGCGGCCAGCGCGGGGGGCGTCACGGCAGGCGACGGCAACGCCTCCACCCCGGCGCCGACGGGCTCCGCCTCCAGCTCCGGCTCGGGCTCCGGTGGGCTCGACAACGCGGTAGGCGGCCTGTATTAGCCCGCGATGTCCGCTGAAACCGAAGCTCTCGCTGAACAGATCAGGCAGTCCGTCGCACTGCTGAGGAGGCATCTTTGACTGGGATGTCGCGACGACCCGCCTCGACGAGCTGAACCAGCGAGCCGAAGACCCCGCCCTGTGGAATGACGCCGGCGCTGCGCAGACGATGATGCGCGAGCGTACCCGCCTCGCTACCAACATCGACGCCGTGCGCCGTATCGAGGCAGAGGTTGCCGATACGATCGACATCGTCGAGATGGCCGAGGCGGAAAGCGATGCCGGCATGGTGTCCGACTCCATCGCGACCCTCAAGCGCCTGGCGGATGAGGTGAAGCTTCGCGAGATCGAGAGCCTTCTTTCGGGCGAGGCCGACGGCAACGACTGCTACATGGAAATCAACGCCGGCGCCGGCGGCACCGAGGCCCAGGACTGGGCCGAGATGCTGGAGCGCATGTACATGCGCTGGGCCGAGAAGCACGGCTACAAGATCGAGATCATGGATACGTCCGAGGGCGAGCAGGCCGGCATCAAGTCGGCGACGCTCATGGTGTCCGGACCGAGCGCCTACGGCTGGCTGAAGACCGAGGCCGGGGTCCATCGGCTGGTCCGCATCAGCCCCTTCGACAGCGCCGCGCGCAGGCAGACCAGTTTTGCCAGCGTCTACGTCTATCCGGTGGTCGACGACACGATCGAAATCGAGATCAATCCGGCTGACCTCAAGGTCGACACGTACCGGGCCTCGGGCGCGGGCGGTCAGCACGTCAACAAGACCGAAAGCGCCATCCGCATCACCCATGTCCCGTCAGGGATCATCGTCGCCTGCCAGACCGATCGCAGCCAGCATCGCAACCGCGCCACGGCGATGGCCATGCTGAAGGCTCGGCTCTACGAGCGGGAGCTGCAGAAGCAGGAGGAGGCGGCGGCCGATGCGGCCTCCTCCAAAACCGATATCGGCTGGGGTCACCAGATCCGCAGCTACGTCCTCGCGCCTTACCAGCTGGTCAAGGACCTGCGGACCAACGTCGAGAAGGGGAACCCGGCGGCGGTGCTCGACGGCGATCTCGACGAATTCATGGCCGCGGCTCTCGCGGCCCGCGTCGGCGCCACCCGCAGCGAAGCAAGCGCCGCGGCGCGTTAACGGATCGGTTCCTCGGGCTCGGCGTCCGGAACCCCATGCGGCATGAGCCGCTTGTCGACCTCGAGGCGAAGTTCCTCGATTGCGGTGCCGGAGGACGGATCGATGGCCTCGATCGCCGTCAGCACCGTCTGGCAGGCATCGCGCAGAGCGTGCAGAAAGCCGTGCCCGGAGCCGTCATCCGCAGCCGCGTCATGCTGGCCGAGCGTCGCCTCGATATGATCGGCCTGGGTATCGTGCCCCTCCGCGCGCAGACGCTCGGCAAGCGAGCGGGCGCGGGTGGCGGGAGAGTTCACATCGTCGCTCATAGCCGGATCATCCGCTGATTGCGGTTGGAGGTTTGTGCTCTCCAACCGGCATGGTCAATGGCCGCCGCCTTTTCCACCGCCGCCGGCCTTGCTCGGCGAGAACAGGAAGGTCAGCGGAATGACGGCGAAGGCGGCGATGCCGCAATAGACGAACAGATCGCGGTAGGCGAGCAGGGCGGCCTGCCCCTGGAACATCTGGTAGATCTCCCCCGGCAGCATCCTCGATATCTGCGCCGCGCTGTAGCCGAGGCTCGTCATCGTGCCCCGGATCCGCTGCTCAAGCTGCACGTAGGGCTCGTAGAGCGGCGTCATGAAGGGCTGAAGATAAGACAGATGGGTCTGCGAGCGCTGGGTGACGCCGGCCGTCGCCAGGGAGATGCCGATCGAACCCATCACGTTGCGCAGCATCACGAAAAGCGAGCTTGCATCGTTGTTGAGGGCGCGTGGCAGCGTCGTGTAGGCGATTGTGCTGACCGGCGCGAAGAGGAAGGCGAGGCCCAGCACCTGGAAGATGCGGGTATAGACGAGCGTCGAGAAACTGACGGTCGGGACCACGATCAGGCTGGAATAGAAATATGAACAGCCGATCAGGATGAAGCCAAACGCGATGATGAAGCGCGTCTGCACGTTGGGCATCAGCACCTTGGTCACGAA
Source organism: Acidisoma sp. (assembly GCF_965199065.1). Taxonomy (NCBI): domain Bacteria; kingdom Pseudomonadati; phylum Pseudomonadota; class Alphaproteobacteria; order Acetobacterales; family Acidocellaceae; genus Acidisoma; species Acidisoma sp. The sequence continues at coordinate 507,679 of NZ_CBDAQN010000003.1, forward strand.
GGGGATCAGCACGACGATCGCGAGCGCGCCGGGGGACAGGACGAGCCCGGCCCAGGTAGCGGTGTAGCCAAGCTCCGATTGCGCGAGCTGCGGGACGAGCACCGCGCCCGAGTAGAGCACCGCGCCAACACCCCCGATCATGAGCGAACCGAGCGCGAAGTTGCGGTCGAGGAAAACCTTCAGGTTGACGACTGGCTTGTCGACCGTGGTGAGCCAGACGACCGCCCCTGAGATGCCGACCATGGCGAAGGCGAACATCATCGTGATGAACCCCGAGCCGAACCAGTCCTCGTCCTCGCCGCGGTCCATGAAAATCTGCAGGCAGCCGATGCCGATGGCGATGAGACCGATGCCGATCCAGTCGGCATCGATCATGCGCGCCTTCTGCCGCTTCACCCAAGGCGGGTCCTCGACGAGGGCGGCCACCGCAAAGAGGGCAAGGATGCCGATGGGGATATTGATCCAGAAAATCCAGCGCCAGGAATAGCTGTCGGTCAGGATGCCGCCGACCGTCGGCCCGATGGCGGGCGCGAAGATGACCGCGATCGCGACCACGGCGAAAGCCGAGCCTCGCTTCTTGGGCTCGAAGGTGTCGAGGATGATCGCCTGCTGATTGGGCTGCAGGCCGCCGCCGCAAAAGCCCTGGAAGAGGCGATAGATGACGATCTGGCCGAGCGATGTCGCCGTGCCGCAGAGAAAGGAGAAGACGACGAAGCCCGCGATGCAGAGCATGAAGTAGCGCTTGCGTCCGATGACGCGGCCGATGAAGCCGGAAATCGGCAACACGATGCCATTGGCCACGAGGTAGGAGGTCAGCGTCCAGGTGGCGTCGTCATAGCTCGCCGACACCGAGCCCGCGATGTGGGGCAGCGCGACGTTGACGATGGTGGTGTCCAGGATCTCCATGAACGCCGCGATGGTGACCACGATGGCCACCAGCCAGGGGTTCGTCTTGGGCCTCCAGTCGGCGTCGGCCCTGGTATCCGCCGCGGTGGCGCTGGCGCTCATGGCTGCGTCGGCGCCTCGTTCTCGAACCCGCCATTGTTCGGGTTCGACGTGGTTTGAACCAGATCGACCGTGGGCTCGACCGAGAGGCCGAGCGGCAGCGGCAAGCCGGGTTTCAGCCCGCTGTCGATGATGATCTTCACCGGCACGCGCTGAACGATCTTGACGAAGTTGCCGGTGGCGTTCTCCGCCGGGAAGGCGCTGAAGCGGCTGCCCGACCCCATCTGGATGCTGCCGACATGCCCCTTGAGGTGCAGGCTCGGATAGGCGTCGACCGCGATGGTCACGGTCTGGCCCGGCCGCATGCGGGAGAGCTGGGTTTCCTTGAAGTTGGCCGTCACCCAGACCTCGGGCACGACGAGGTCCATGATCGACTGGCCGGCGGAGAGGTAATAGCCGACCTCGACATTGCGCATCGTCACCCAGCCGTCCTGGGGCGCGCGGACGGTCGTATAGGAGAGGTTGAGCTTCGCCTGGTCAAGCTGCGCCTGACCGTTCTTGACCTGGCCCTGCAGCTGCTTCACCTGCGCGGCGGCCTGATCGATATTTTCCTGCACGAGCTGGGCGACCTGCAGCTGCCCTTGCGCCTGCTTGAGCTGGCCCTCCGCTTGGCCGACGCCTGCATTCGCCTGATCGATCTGCTGCTGAGTTGTCGCCGCGAGCGCTACCCTGTGCTGCCGGCTATAGGTCTGCTGAGCATTGAGCAGGTTGGCCTGCGCCTGCTCCAGGTTGCCCTGCGCCTCTAGCAGGTTGGCCGGGAAGGTCGTCTTGGCCTTGGCCAGATTGATCTCGGCCTGTTCCAGCTGCCCCTGCTCCTGCAGCAGTGTTCCCGCGGCCTTGTCGACCGCGGCCTGATAGTCCCGCGGATCGAGCTGGATGATCACCTGCCCCTTCTTGAGGGGCTCGTTGTCGTTCACGTCGAGCGCCACAACCTGGCCTGAGACGCGCGGGGCGATGGAGACGGCACGCCCATCGGTGTAGGCGTCGTCGGTGTCGACGAAGTTCCGGCCCGTCCACCAGTAGATGAAGGCGCCAATCGCGACGACCAACAGAACGAGGAGGAAGATGAGGCGATTGCGGATCTTGTGGCCGCCGCCCTGCCCGCCGCCGCCCTTGCCGCCGCCGCCGCCATCATTGGCGTTGCCGCCCTTGTTGCCGTCTTCCTGCTTCGGCTTCTCGGCCTGCTTGTCCTTCTGTTCTCCGTCACCCTCCCGCGCGGAGATGATCTGCGTGCCGCCGGCGTTCACCGTCGTGCTGCCGGTATGCCCCTGGCTCGGCACGATCTGCGTTCCACCGCTGTTGACGATCGTGTGGCCTGCGGCCGATCCGTTGGGCAGCGGGGTCTCGGTGTGCTCGCTCATGACTGCGCGAGATCCTGGGTGGCCGGTGGCATCATGACGACGAGGCGCGTCGCCGTCCGGCGGGGCTCGTCAGGGTTCGGATCGGCCATTCTGGGTCCTGTACTGCAACGCCCGGCTGCGGAGGACGGGATAGCCCGCCGCTGACCGATCGGTCAGCGGTAGCGCATTTGGTCGGCCGCGTCGAGCGCACCAGTCTGTTCGGCTGATGGGGACGATCACAGCTTCGTAAAGGGAGGCGCGCTGGGCTGGCCGGGCAGTCAAGGATCCGGGCAGGCCTGAGTGACAGGGGAGCCCGTGCGCCTCATAGTTCGCCGACCCATGCCAGGGTTCCGCCAGACACGAAAGAAACAGACAATGCCAACACAGGTTCTCTACACGACCAGCGCCACCGCGACCGGTGGCCGTGATGGGCGCGCTACCGTCGAGCACGGCCCGCTGGACGTTAAGCTATCGACGCCGAAGGAACTTGGCGGCGGCGGCGGCGACGGCAGCAACCCCGAGCAGCTTTTTGCGGCCGGCTATTCGGCCTGCTTCATCGGCGCGATGAAGTTCGTCGCCTCCCAGGGCGGCACGGCGAAGGTGCCGAACGACGCGACGGTCAAGGCGACGGTCGGCATCGGCCCGCGGTCGGAGGGCGGTTTCGGCATCGAGGTCGCGCTGGCGGTCTCGCTTCCGGGCGTGCCGAAGGAGGAGGCCGAGGCACTGGTGCACAAGGCGCACGAGGTCTGCCCCTACTCGAACGCCACGCGCAATAACGTCGACGTAAAGCTGACGGTGGTCTGAGGCAGTGCCGCCGGGGCTACGCTGCCCCGGCGGCAACTCCCGCGAAGAGGAATCGCATCATGAGCTTGCCTGATAATCTGGCCTGGCCGACGGACGCGTCGGTGGCAGCCGCGTTGCCCGAACTCGCAGGGACCGGTGCCACGCTGCGCCAGGTCCGGGCGCCCGCGGGACTTGTGGCGGCGCGCCACAGCCACCCGTTCGAACAGTTCCTCTACGTCGTCGCGGGCGGCGGAGTGCTGGAGCGCGAATCAGGGCGTGTATTGCTCGCACCGGGTGTGGTCATCCACTTGGCAACGGACGACTGGCATAGCGCTGTCTTCGAGACCGACACCTTTTTGCTCGAGGTCAATCTGGCGGCGACGCCGTCCGTCGGGGTCTAGTTGACTACTTGATGGTGGTCCCGGTCAGGCGGTTCCAGAACGTGCAATGGTGCTCGCTCACGAAAGCCGCGTTGGCTGTAGCGGCTGTCTTGCCGCCGACATCGAGCGAGAGGAACTGCCCTTGCGAATACGCGGGCCAGTTCGGCTGCCCCGCGCCGTTGGGGTCTGCCCGCTTCACGAAATCGCCCCAGTAGCGCACCATCTCATCTGACAATGCAACCTCGGCCGGCGTGAAGCCGGCGTAGCCTTTGCCGCCGTCATGCTGTGGATAGAGATATGTGAGCTCCGCCGCATGACCGGCGCCCCATTGGTAACCCGGGGTCGCGAACCATCCCGGACCCGCCCGATGCTCGAACTCGTAGGCGTAGACCGGGACGTAGCGTGCGAGGGCTTCGGTCAGCGCGAGGTTGCCGCAGCCGCCGATCTCGGCATTGACAACGCCCTGCCCGACGAGCGTTCCGTCATCGGTGTTGATCGCCGCGACCTGATACGCGACGGCAGCCGGATCATGGTCCCCAGCCGGATAGGGATAAAGCTTCAGCACCGAACCTGCCTGCGCGCCGAAAGACGCGCGCACGAAGGCTTCATACTGCGCTTTACTCCAGCCGACATCGGCATGGGTGAAGGAGCGGCCCTCATCCCGGTTTGAACCGACGATCACCGGCACATGCGCGAAATTGCCGGTCTGAATCGCATGCCAGGTGTCGATCGGCAGGAACGGCGTGTCGCGCTTGGGAAAATAGACCGGCGCCTGAGCGGCAAGAATAGCCGCGACCGGCTTCGCACGCAGGCAGGCGGCTTGGCCCGAAGCCGCACCGCAGCCGAGCTTCGCCGCAAAAGCCGCACCCTCAGCCTCAGCTTTTGCAAGCGGAACGCTGACGCACGCGCCGCTCTCGATGATGGCCTGTGAGAAAAGCTCCCGCGATCCCGGAGCCACCAGATGCGTGCAGACGGACCATCCGCCTGCAGACTCGCCCCCTATCGTCACCTTGCGGGGGTCCCCGCCGAAGCGCGCGATGTTCCGCTGCACCCAGCGCAACGCCGCCTGCTGGTCCAGAAGGCCGTAATCGCCGGTCTCGCCGGAGGCCGTTGCGAGCGACGGGAGAGCAAGGAAGCCCATCGCGCCGAGGCGATAGCTCATGGTGACACCGACGATGCCATTCAGGCGGACGATCTTGTCCTGCCCATCCTTCACGCCGCTGCCGGTCACGAAGCCGCCGCCATGGATGTAGACGTAGACGGGAAGATTGGCGTCGGCGCGGGTGCCGATCGGGCGCTGGACGTTGATGTCCAGGCAATCCTCGTTGAGTGCCGCGCCCGCCGGGGAGTCGAAACTCTTCGGCTGGGTGCAGTAGTGCCCGTAGGTGGCTGCCGACCTGATCCCTTTCCAGGCCTCAGGGGGTTGAGGCGGTTGCCAGCGCAATGCGCCGACGGGCGGTGCCGCATAGGGAATGTCGAGAAAGTTCTCTACGCCAAGAGCGACCGCGCCCCGCACGGCCCCGCCATCGGTCTGCACGACCAAATCGCCCTGCCCAGAGGCTTGACCGGCGGCCCAACTTTGAGAGGCCATGGCCGAAAGCGCCAGAAAGGCCGCGGCCGCTTTCATCAGGTGCTGTCTCAAGCCCACGCACGCCTCCCCAGGATGACGGCTCACCTTCCGAGCCTTTTCCTGAGCCTACGCCAAGTTTCTGGCACCACTACCCTCGTCCCTTATCACAGGGTCGCGATGCGCGGCGCCTAACGCAGATGGCTCGCGAGCATCGAGCACACGCGCATCCAGCGGATCGCGTCGAGAATGGTATTGGCCTTGAACCCCACCGTGAGCGGGGCATAGCGGATCGACGCCGGAATCGTCGCGCAGATATCGGCGAGCGTGACGCTCGTAAGATCGAAGACCACGTCGCATGGCTCCGACAGCCGATAGGGCTTCACCGTTCCCGCCGACCGCACCGCCCGCTCGGCGGCCTCGCGGATCAGCTTGCGGGCCGTATGCGGAGACAGGGCTCGCGCCGCCTGCTGACCCAGTGCCGTTTTCACCTGCACGAACTCAGCCCCAGGGAACAGCCCGCCGCAGGTGCGCGCCGTCACGTCGTCCCCGGAGAGCAGAATGACCGGCACGCCCATGGCGCCCGCATAGGCGCCGTAGAACATCGCCTCCGACGCCGCCATGCCGTTCAGCCGGATCGCCGCGAAGGCCGAGGAGCTCGTGGTATGGGCGAGCACGCCATGCTCCGCTGCCGCCGCATGATAGCCGAGGCACATGACCCCCGAATAGCTGTCGTCGAGCCCCGCGAACATGGCGCCCGGCTTGATATTGCCGCGAATGAGTTCGGCGCGCGGATCGAGCAGATCGGGCAGGAGGTTCGTCATCGGCCCGTGGCTGTCGTTCACCAGAACCTCGACCGCGCCGCCGGCGAAGGCGCCCTCGATGGCGGCGTTCACCTCCTCCGTCATCAGCCGGCGCGCATGCTCGTATTCGACATTGCCGGGCGCGCCATGCGCCGGCAATACCACCCCGGCAACGCCCTCGATATCGGAGGAGATGTAAATCTTCATGCTGGATGTCCAGACTTCGTCACGTCACGTGGCTGCCGAGCATCGCGCAGACGGCCATCCAGCGGATCGCGTCGGCAACCGTTTCCGTCTTGAAACCGACCGTCAGCGGTGCGTAGCGAATGGCCGCAGGGATAGTCGCACAGATGTCCGCTCGGGTGGCGCTGGTGAGATCGAATGCGACATCACAAGGTTCGATAACGCGAAAGGGCTTCATGGTGCCCGCCGCACGCACGGCGCGCTCCGCGGCCTCGCGGATGCGCTTGCGGGCTTCGTGCGGAGACACCGCACGTGCCGCCCGCTGCCCCAGTGCTGTCTTCACCTGCACCACCTCGGCGCCCGCGAAAAGGCTGCCGCAGGTCCGCGCCGTCACGTCGTCGCCGGATATGAGGATGACAGGCACGCCCATGGCGCCAGCATAGGCGCCGAAGAACATTGCCTCGGAGGCCGCCACGCCGTTCAGGCGGACACCGGTGAAGTCACGCGTGCTGTAGGTATGCGCGAGCACGCCATGATCCCCCGCCGCCGCGTGGTAGCCGACGCACATGGCGCCGGCATAGGTGTCATCCAGCCCTGAGAACATGCTTCCCGGCTTGATCTGGCCCCGGATGAGTTCCGCCCGGGGGTCGAGCAGGTCCGGCAGAAGATTGATCATCGGCCCATGGCTGTCGTTCACCAGCACTTCGACGGCGCCGCCGTCAAAGGCGCCCGCGATGGCGGCGTTCGCCTCCTCCGTCATCAGCCGGCGCGCATCCTCGTATTCCAGGTTGCCGGGCTGACCATGCGCCGGCAGGACGACGCCGGCCACGCCCTCGATGTCGACCGAGATGAAGATCTTCACAGCGACAGCGAGGCCTCGGCGTTGAAGCGTTGCCACATCGCGGCATAGCCGGTGTGGCTGAAGCCGTAACTGCGCGCGGAAAGCTTCTCGATCCACCGCTCCGTGGCGAGCGACGCCGCATGCCAGCACCAGCGGACCAACGCGGCCTTTACCCGCGGCGAGGCGGTGCGCGCGGAGATGGACGCCGCATGGAACTGCCGCTCCAGAGCGTCGAACTCGGCGCGGATTTCGGGCTTCACCTCGCGGTAGTGCGCCATCGCGCGGCGATGCAGCCGTTCGTGACGCCACCAAAGCGTGCCTTCGGTATCGATGCCCGTCGGTTGCAGCCCGGCATCCGGGAGCGGAACTCCAAGAAACAGAGGCTTGAAGATCGAGAGATCGGTGGCGGAGGTCCCCGTCATCCAGACAACGACGCTATCGGGCCGCGTCTCGGTGATCATCGCGCCCGTCGCGTGCCAGAAGCGCAACGGTGTCGGCCCTGCATGCATGCAGACCCGAACCGACCGCTTGTCGGCGGTCACGTCGTAGGTTGACTCGTCACCGACATCGCGCAGCACGGCCGCCATGTCGTGCATGGTGATCTGGCCGTGGCGCGCGGCGAGCAGCCCGGCGGCGCAGCTCTCGCGCTCATTCGCGCCAGCCTCGTATTCGCGCACCGGGTCGGCGAACATCGCCCGGAAGTCGGCGCGCTCACCACCGGATGGCAGCGAGGACAGCTCCCAGTCGGCGCCGATCTGATAGCGGTTGGAGATCGCCTCCGTGCTCCGCGCGCGGCGCGCCGCCCAGTGCCGGCCGGCACAGTTGATGATCCAAGCCTCGCGCCGGTCGGCGATCAGCAGCCCGCCGTCGAACTGGTAGTTGCCCATCATCTGGACGTTGCCGCCCTGCCCGTATTCCACGACATGCGCGCCGATGATCTCGACCGCCTCGCGCGCGGTCGCGCCCCGCTCGAGCCCCAGACGCAGAAGATCGAGGACGATGACGCCATCTTTCGCCTCAGTCTGGTTGCTGAAGGCGGCCTCGTTGCCGATGGCGACGCCATGCTCGTTGCAGCCGATCTCACCGCCCCAGGCCCAGAAGGACCGCTCGAGAATGATCTCGTGCGTGTGCCGCGCCTGGGGGATGGTCAGATGGGTCACTCGCAACGCCGTGCCGGCGCCATAGTCACGCGCGGGGAAACTCAGGATCTGCTGCGCCTCGTTGACCTCGGTATCCGCATTCTTGGCGAGGAGCATGACACCGTCGGCGGTTGCCTCGGGCTGGGCCACGATGGTGTCGCACATGGATCGTTTTCCTCAGCCCAAAGCCGGGTGGTGCTTGTGCCAGTCGGTCGCCTGCTGAAAGGCATGGCCCGCCTGGCATAGCAGAGCCTCCGCACCATGCGCGCCGATCATCTGGAAGGCCACCGGCAACCTGGCAGGCGTGAAGCCGCCGGGCAGCGTCAGCGACGGATGGCCCGTCATGTCGAAGGGGCAGGTGAAGCCGAGCAGGCTGTTCATCAGAGCATCGTCCGTGCCGAGCGTTCCCATCTTCGCAAGGCTCGGCGCGGCAAAGCCCATCGCCGGGATCAGCAGCAGGTCGATCCCGGTCATCAGCGCATTGACCCGGCCACGCAGGTCCTCCCGCCGCAGGAGGATGCGCTGCAGGTCGAGCCCCGAGACCGAGCGGCCCAATTCGATGATGCCGGCGAGCGCCGGCCCGTAGGCGTCGCGCTGCGAGGGGAAGGTGCGGGCATGAGCGACCGCCGTCTCGACCCCGCAGAGCGGAAACCAATCCTTCACCGCCTGCCGGATGTCGGGGAATGTCACCTCCACGATCTCGGCGCCGAGGCCGCGCATGACTTCCAGCGCCGCCGCCACCGCCGCCTGCGTCTCGGCATCGGCAGACCCGCCCATCCAGGCCGGATCGGTGCCGATACGCAAGCCCGCCACGCCGCCCTCGAGCGCCGCGAGGTAATCGGGCACCGGCGTCTGCAGCGCCGTCGGGTCCTTCGGGTCGGCGCCCGCGATCGCGCCGAGCATCGCCGCCGCATCGCGGACGCTGCGCGTCATCGGGCCGACGTGGTCCAAGCTCGCCGCCAGTTCGAAGACGCCATAACGGCTGACACGGCCCCAGCTCGGCTTCAGGCCCGTCAGGCCCTGGGCCGCCGAGGGAAAGCGGATCGAGCCGCCGGTGTCGGAGCCGAGCGAGCCGTAGCAGAGCCCCGCCGCTGTCGCGACACCCGAGCCGCTGGAGGACGCGCCGGGCCAGTGCTCCGCGCTCCAGGGGTTCTTGGGTGGCGTGACCGACGGGTGATGATCGGCGTAGGCGCTCTCGGTGAGCTGCAGCTTGCCGAGGATGACGGCGCCGGCCTCCTGCAGGCGGGTCACGACGGTTGCATCCTCGTCCGGCCTGAAGTCGGCGTAGAGCGTCATGCCGGCGGCGGTCGGCACGCCCTCCATCCAGCAGAGGTCCTTCACCGCCAATGGCACGCCATGAAGCGGGCCGCGAAGGGTGCCGGCTGCGATTTCCGCATCCGCGCGCGCGGCCTGCGCCAGTGCGAGTTCCGGCAGCACCAGCGCGTAGCTGCCGAGGGTCACGTCGAGCGCCTCGATCCGGTCGAGCATCGCTTGCGTGACCGCGACCGAGGACAATTCGCCCGCCTGGATCAGGCCAGCGACCTCGGTCAGTTCGAGATAGGCGAGATCGGTTTCGGTCATCGTCGGTCCCTCTTGTGCTGCGTCAAAATCGATCCGGGCGGTAATCGGCCGGATCGGTGAAAGGCACGTCGCCGGTCATCATCGCCGCCAGCAAGCGGCCGGTGGTCGGGCCCAGCGTCAGCCCCTGGTGGCCATGACCGAACCCATACCAGAGGTTTGGCTGTCCCGGCGCGCGCCCGATGATCGGCAGCATGTCCGGCGTGCAGGGCCGCGCGCCGACCCAGGGCGCGGGGTCCAGCCGCGTGCCCAGGCCCGGCATCAGCCGCCGCGCCGAAGGCTCGACGCGCCCAAGCTGCACCGGCGTCGGCCGCGCGTCCCGATGAGCGAATTCCGCGCCAGTGGTCAGCCGGACGCCGCGCCGCATCGGCGCCAGCATGTAGCCGTTCGCAACGTCGAAGACCGCGTGGTTGAGCCCTGCATTCCCATCCGGCTTGTAGTGCATGTGGTAGCCGCGCTTGACGAAAATCGGCGGGTCGTAGCCGAGCGGCTTCGTCACCACCGGGGACCACGCGCCCAGCGCCACCACGGCCTCCCTTGCCGTGACCTGGCCACCCTCGCCCGCCACCTGCCATCCCGATCCGGCGCGGGCGAGGCTCCGTGCATCGCCGATCCGCACCCGCCCGCCGAGACGCTCGAACAGCGCCGTGTAGGCAACCGTCAGCGCATGCGGGTCGATCACCGCGACCGGCTGCGTCCATTGCAGCCCGCCGGCGAGCCCCTCGCGCAGATGCGGCTCCTCCCGGGCCAGCGCGGCCGCGTCGAGCGCGCGATACTCCACGCCGAACTCTCGCCGGCCACTCTCCGCAAGCGTCACGGCGGCGGCGAGCGACGCCGGCGTTTCATGCGCCATGGTCCAGCCGCCGGGCCGCAGCAGGTCCCGCGCATCGGCGGCATCGGCCAGCGCCATGTGATCATCGACGCAATGCTCGATGAGCCGCGCATACTTGCGGGAGATGGCGGCGTAGCGCTCAGGGGCGGAGTGATACCAGTAGCCGAGGAAGGGCCGCATGAGCCGAGGCAGCATGCGTGTGTGGTAGTAGGAGTCCGGCGTGCGGTTGCCGGCGTAGCGCAGCAGGTCGCCGAGGTTGCGCGGGAAGAGGTGCGGATAGACCGCCTCGCGCTGGATGAGGCCGGCATTGCCGAAGGAGGTCGCCTCGCCCGGCCCCTGCCGGTCCAGCAGCACCGTCTGCCGCCCGCGCATCTGCAGATGGACGGCGATAGAGACGCCGACGATGCCGCCGCCGAGGACGACGACATCGGTGTCCTCGCTACTGGGCATTCACGAACTCCGTCGCGAAGTGGCAGGCGGCCCAGCGGCCCCCCAAGAGTGCGACCCTTGGCGGCGGCGTCTCGCACACCGCCTGAGCCGACGGGCACCTTGTGCGGAAGGGACAGCCGGACGGCGGATCGACGGGGCTCGGCGGCTCGCCCGCGAGCGGCGTCTCATGTCCGCCGCCGCCGAAGGGTCGGCGCGCGGAATGGAGGCGAGCAGAGCGCGCGTGTAGGGATGCGCCGGGCGGGCGAAGACGCTGGCGGTAGGGCCGTATTCCACCATGGTGCCGAGATACATCACGCCGACAGTCTCACACAGGTACTCGATCACGCCGAGGTCGTGGGAGATGAACATCAGCGTCAGACCCAGATCGCGACGGAGGTCCGACAGCAGGTTGAGCACCTGCGCCCGCACCGAGACATCGAGCCCCGAGACCGCCTCATCGGCCACGAGCAGCTTGGGCCGCACCGAGAGCGCCCGCGCGATCCCTACCCGCTGGCGCTGGCCGCCCGAGAGCTCCGACGGGTAGCGCGTCGCGGCCGAGGCCGGCAGACCGACCCGCTCCAGCAGCCGCGCGACCTCGGACTGCACCTCTCCCGGCGGCACGATGCCGTGCAGGCGGATGGGCTCGCCGATCGCCGACCCGATGCGGATGCGCGGGTTGAGCGAGGAATACGGGTCCTGGAACACCATCTGCATCTGCCGACGGAGTGCGCGACGGGCGCCGGGCTCGGCCTTCGCGATGTCCTGCCCCTCGAACCGGATGGCGCCGTCATCGGCGGCGAGCAGGCCCAGCACGAGGCGTCCCAGCGTTGTCTTGCCGCAGCCGGACTCGCCGACGAGGCCGAAGCTCTCGCCACGAGCGATGGCGAAGCTCACGCTCTTCGCGGCCTGCACGCGCCGGTGCGGGCGGCCCATGACCCTGCGATGAGCGACCGCCGCAGAATGAAATACTTGTTCAGCCCCTCGACGGCGAGAAGCGGTTGCTCAGACATCGGCATGCGCGCCGACGGCAGCGGGGTGGTAGCAGGCAAAACCGCCGCCGCCCGCCGAGATGGTCCAACCGGGGAAGGCGCGTTCGCAGTCTGGCTGCTTGTGCGGGCAACGCGGCGCGAAGCTGCACCCCGAGGGCCGTTGCGCGGGGTCCGGCGGCATCCCCGCGATCGGGTGCAGCGGATGGTTCGCCCGCGTGCCGCGCGGGATCGAGTTGAGCAGCGCCACCGTGTACGGGTGCCGAGGAGCCGCGAAGATGCGGGCGATCGGCGCCTCCTCCACGATGCGTCCGGAATACATGACCGCCACGCGGTCGCAGGTCTGCGCCACCACCCCGAGGTCGTGCGTCACCAAAATCAGCGCCATGCCCAGCCGCGTCCGTAGCCCGCTGAGCAGCTTGAGGATCTGCGCCTGGATGGTCACGTCGAGCGCCGTCGTCGGCTCATCCGCGAGCAGCAGGCGCGGCGAGCACACGAGCGCGATGGCGATCGCCGCGCGCTGCCTCTGGCCACCCGACAGCTCATGCGGAAAGGACGCCGCGATGCGCGCGGGGTCGGGCAGCCCGACCAGCCGCATGACCTCCAGCATCCGGGCGCGCCGGTCGGAGGGAGCAATTGCACCATGGTAGCGCAGGCCCTCGGCGATCTGCCGGCCCACCGTCATCACCGGGTTGAGCGCCGTCAGCGGATCCTGGAAGATCATGCCGATGCCGGCTCCGCGCAGCGGGCGCAGCCGCGCCTCGTCGGCGGTTGCGAGATCCTCGCCCTCGAAGCGGATCGCGCCTTGAGTGATCCGCGCACGGCCCGCGAGCAGCCGGATGATGGCGCGGATCGTCGTGCTCTTCCCGCACCCGGATTCGCCGACGATGCCGTAAGCCTCGCCCGCGCGGACGGTGAACGACACATCCTCGACGAGCGCGACGGTGCCCTCCCCTTTCGGGATGCCGATGCCGAGGCGCTCGACGGTGAGAAGCTCCGCCATCTACGCGCGCCCCAGCTCGGGCCGCAGCGCATCCGCAAGCCCGTCGCCGAGCAGGCTCAGCGAGACCGCGAGCAGCACGATGGCGAGGCCGGGAAAGCCGCTGATCCACGGCGCCTGGCTCACGAAGCTATAGCCGTCGGCGATGATGAGGCCCCATTCCGGCAACGGCGGTTGCGCGCCGAGGCCGAGCCAGCCGAGCGAACTGCCGAGGAAGATGTCGAGCACGGCGTCCGAGGTTGCGTAGACCAGCGCCTGCACGATGACATTGGGCAGAATGTGGCGGGCGAGAATGCGTCCATCGCCGAAGCCGAGAAGACGCGCCGCCTGCACGTAATCCGTCTGTTTCACCACGAGGATTTCGGCGCGGGTGATGCGGGCGTAGCTCACCCAGCCGACCGCCGCGACGGCGATATACATGTTCTTGAGGCCAGGGCCGAGCACGGCGACGATTGCGATGACAGCGACGAAGAACGGAAACGCCACGGCGACATCGACGAGCCGCATCGACACCACATCCGTGGTGCCGCCGAAGTAGCCTGCCGACATGCCGACCATGGTGCCGATGATGAAGGCCGGCACGACGCAGAACAGCGCGATCTGCAGATCGATGCGGCTGCCGTAGACGATGCGGGTGAATACGCCGCGACCGAGGTTGTCGGTGCCGAAGGGAAAGGCGAGGCTCGGCGGATGCAGCGAGTTCATCAGGTCCATCGTTGTCGGGTCGCCCGGCAGCAGCATCGGGCCGAAGACGGCGATGAGCACCCAGGCGATCATGAGTCCGACGCCGAGCTTGAGGTTGCGCGGCCACCGTTTCAACCGAGTTCACTCCGCCGCACGCGCGGATCGAGCATGATCTGGCCCAGGTCGGTCAAGAGATAGATGAGCACGACAACGACGCCGAACATCAGCGTCACCATCTGAATGGTCGGGTAGTCGCGTGTGCCGATGGAGTTGATCATGAGCTGACCGAGGCCAGGAACGGCGAAGACGTTCTCCACGAGCACAGTGTTGCCCACCAGAAACCCAATGTTGAGGCCGAGCACGTTGAGCGCCGGCAGGATGGCGACGCGCAGCGCGTGGCTGAGAAGCACGACGTAGCCGGGCAGGCCCTTGGCGCGGGCGGTGTCGATGAAGCCGGCGCCGAGCGCCTCGCCGAGGCTCGTCCGGAGCGCCCGCATGACGAGCGGCGCCACATTGAGCGCGCAGGTGAGCGCGGGCAGGAACAGGTTGTAGAGCCGCGCGCCCCAGGTGTTCCCGTAACCCGCGATGGGAAAGATATGGAAGGTGACGGCAAAGATGAGGATGAGGATGAACCCCGTCCAGTAGCTCGGCAGCCCGAGGCCCGCCGTCGCGATGACGCGCAACGCATGATCCGCGCCACGCCCTTGCCGCGTGCCTGCGATCAGGCCGGCGGGGATGGCAATCACCAACGAATGATCGTGCTGTAGAGCAGCAGCACCAGCGTCGGCACCATGCGGCCGAAGACGAGTTGCGACACCGGCTGGCCATAATAGTAGGAGATGCCGAAGTCGCCCTGTACGAGGTGCTTGAGGTAGATCAGATACTGCACGCCGATGCCGCGATTGAGCCCCAGGCGCGCGCGAACGGCGGCCATCAGCGCGGGCGTCGCGTGGATGCCGAGGATAGCGCGCGCAGGATCGCCTGGGATCAGGCGCACGAGGAGAAACACCGCGAGCGTGATCCCGAAGGCGACCGGGATCATCAGCAGCAGGCGACGGATGATGTAGTTCAGCAAGAGCCGGTCTCAGCTCTTCCAGACATCCTCGAGCCAATAGTTACCCGTCGGCAGGACCATGAAGCCGTGGACGTTGTCGCGGATGGCGGTGATGGCCGGCGTCCAATAGAGCCAAAGATACGGGGCGTCCGAGAAGATGATGCGCTGCATATCCAAATATGTCGCGCGGCGCTTGGCCTCATCCAGCTCGCCCAGCGCCTGCTTCGCCAGCGCATTGACCTTGGGGTTGCTGTAGTAGGTCCAGACGGAATCGCTGCCTTCATCGCCCGCGCCGGCGAAAGCCACCAATTCGGATGGATCGAAAATGTCGCTGGTCATGTAGCCTTGCGCCATCTCGTATTGCGCCGCACTCACCTGCGCCAGCTGCGTATTCATCTCCTCCGGCACGATCTCCATTTTGATGCCCAGCGGCAGCAGCATCTGCTGCACGATTTCGGCAACCTGAGCGAAGATCGTGTCGCCGCTGTAGGTCGTGCATTTTGCGCTGAAGCCGTTCGGCATCGAACTCTCCGACATCAGCTGCTTCGCTTTCGCGAGGTCGTACGGATATGGCTTGTCCGTCGTGTCCGTCATGAACATCTTGGGCAGGAAAGAGGTCGGAACCTCGCCGTAGCCGAACAGCACGGCCTTGATGATCGCCTCCTTGTCCACGGCGTAGTTCATCGCCTGGCGGATCTTCACGTCCTGGAAGACCGGCAGCTTCTCGTTGAACTGAATCCAGTCGATGCGGTCATACGGCACCATCTGGATGTCGAGGCCCGGCGCGGTCTTGAGCTTGTTGACCTGGTTGAAGGGCACTTGCGTGCCGATGTCGATCTCGCCGGACTGCACCTTCAGCATGCGCACGTTGTCGTCGGCGACGATCGAGAGCACGATGCCGTCCAGATACGGGCGCGACGGGTCCCAGAAGTGCGGGTTGCGGGCAAAGGTGATGCTGTCGCCCTTCTTCCAATCGGTCATCATGAATGGGCCGGAGCCGATCGGCTTGTTGCCGAATACATCCAGACCGACCTTGTTGAAGTAGGCCTTCGGCACGATGGCCGCGCCATGCAGCGAGGCCACGGCCATGAACGGCGCCCAGTCCTGATGCAGATTGAAGACGATCGTGTGCACGTCCGGCGTTTCCATGCTGAGCTTCGGAAACATCGAGCCCCAGGGGGAATCCTTGTCGTAGATCGTACGGCCGAAGGAAAACTCGACATCCTCGGACGTCACCGGCGTGCCATCCGAAAAGGTCGCCTTCGGATTGATGTGGAAGGTATAGGTGCGCTTGTCGTCCGAGATGTCCCAGCTCGTGGCGAGGTCAGGCACGACGCCGTCGCCGGTCGGGTTGGTGCGGATCAGCAACTGGAAGACCAGCAGCTTCGCCCAGATCGACATGTTGTCAGAGGGGACGACGGGCTCGAAGGACACCACGTCGCCGGTCCGCGCCATCGTGAGGATGCCGCCGCGCTTCGGCGTCTCATCCGCGCGGGCCGCCACCGAAAAACCGGCGCCAGCCAGGGCGGTCGCCGCGAGGCCGAGCGCCGAACTCTGCAAGAGGCGTCGACGGGAAAGCGCCATAGGAAGGGGCTGGCCAGGATGACGGCTCATTGCTTGATCCTCATGATGTGAAGAGGTGATGTTTCGACGCTTGGAGGTAATTCCCGCTCGCAAAAAATTTTCTGTCAAGAAAAATTATTTCCGATAGTTTTTGTGCAGAATGATCAAGGCGGAGGCAGCCTGTTTCACCACCGCGCCCCTGCATCGCAAGGGAATATCGCATTGGACTGATGCTTTATGAGGCAGCAATGGTCTGTGCCGTTACGGCTCGACGCACTCGCTTGTCATTGTAGTTTCCACCGGGCTATGTTTCTCCTCAGAAACACGGGGATCAACGCAGACAGAGAACTGGAGGTTGCCGTTCATGGCGGCAGGGGAAATGAGCCAGAACATCGGCCGCACTCTGGCCGAGCTCCGGCAGAGCCGAGGCTGGACGCTGAAGACCCTGAGCGAGGAGACGGGAGTGAGCGTGCCGGTGCTCTCCAAGATCGAGAACAATCAGACCGGCATTTCCTTCGAGACAGCAATGAAGATCATGGGCTCGTTGTCTCTGACCCTTGACGAGCTGACTGGCGCGCGGCGTGCGCCTGCGTTGTCGACCGGCCGGCGTGCCGTCAACGCCGCAGGCACGGCGCTGCGCATTCCCTCCATAAACCGCAGCTACGAGCTGTTCGCGACCGAACTCCGGCGGAAGCGGATGGTGCCGATGATCACCACGGTCGACGTGCAAAACGTCGAGGAGTGGGGTCCGCTCAGCCGTCATGAGGGCGAGGAGTGGATGTATGTACTCTCGGGCAGCGTTGCGCTGCATACGGATCTTTATGTTCCACTCGTGATGAAAACCGGCGACAGCATTTATATCGACTCCGGCATGGGTCATGCCATGGTCGCGCTTGACAACGTTCAGGCTCGCGTCCTCTCCGTCTATGCCGGCACCGGGGCACCGTTCGGAACCGCTCCCGCCGATGGTTGACCCGTCTCCATGAACCAGGGGGCGAGGCAACGATAGAGCTCCCGGAACCGCATGTAGCCTTGCGCGTACACGGCCGCATTGGCCGCGTTGGGCTCTAGCGTCTCGCCGTAGCGGACCAGTGCGCGCGCACCGGCCCAATCCGTGCTGGCCCCGGTGCCGATGGCCGCAACCCAGGCCGCGCCGAGGCACGACCCTGGGTGTCCCTCCAACCGCTGCACCGGCAGTCCGATGATGTCCGCCACGATCTGCATCCAGACGACGCTGCCTGACCCGCCGTCCGATGCGAGTAGCCGGCGCACCGGATAGCCGAGTTCCCGGAACACCTCGATATGATGCAGGAAAGCGTAGCCCACGCCCTCGAGCGCCGCACGCCATAGATGCGGAACGCCATGGTTGAGGCTGAGGCCCGTCACCGTGCCACGCGCGAGCGGATCATGGATTGGGCTTTTCTCGCCAAGAAGATAAGGCAGCACGAACACGCCGTCACTTCCCGCCGGAACGCCCGTCGCCAGAATGTCGAGCGCGGCATGCGGGTTGGTCTCGCCGATGACGGCACCTGCTGCAAAGCCTTTGACGAGCCAGTTCAACATGGCGCCCGTCGCGGCCATACAACCGTTCGGCATGAAGAGCCCCGGGATCACGTGGTGATCCATGAACAGCCGGGCATCCGGTTGCGCCGTCTCCGCCGCGATCAGGATGTCGCCCGCACCACCGAATTTCAGCAGCACGTCGCCTTCCGCGACGACACCGGCGGCATAGGCCGAGGCCACATGATCGGCAGCACCTGCCACCACCGGCAGCCCCTCCGGCAGGCCGCTCTCCGCCGCCGCTGCCGCCGTCACGTGCCCGATGATGGCGTGGCTCTCGGCGAGGCGAGGCAGCGCCGGGAGCGGGATGCCGGCGAGCGCCACGAGGTCAGGCGCCACGTGTCCATCGGCGAGGTCGACGAACCCCGCCTCCAGCGCCCAGTTGTGCTCGATCGCCCGTTGGCCGGTCAGCTTCCAGTTGATGAAGTCGTAGGACCCGAAGACGGTGCCGATACGATCGAAGACCTCCGGTTCGTGGCGCTCGATCCAGCGCAACTTCGCGGCGACGATCTGCTGATTGATGCCATTGCCGGTCCGGCGCAAAAATGACGCGCCATCCACCTCACGCGTAAGTTCCTCAACCTCCCTCATGCAACGCCCGTCGCTCTGCTGAATGCTGCGGCGGAGCAACTGACCTTCGCCGTCAAGCAGCACGACCGCCGGCACCATGCCTGCAACGCCGATGCCCGAAAGCGAGCCGGCCAGCTCCGGCGCCATCTCCAGCAGCTCGCGCGTGATGGCGCAGGTGTTGCGCCACCACTGCAACGGGTCCTCCTCCGCCCAGCCGGGATGGAGAGAGACGAGTTCCACGGGGCGCGAGACAACGGCGACGATGCGGTCCGGCAGGTCGATGAGGATGCCGATGGTCGAGGTCGTGCCGATATCGATGCCGACAACCGCGGGCATGATCTGTCCCCCTCAGCGCAGGGTTGCGACCTTCTCCATGAACGCCCGAACCCGCGCGGGGTCGACCGCGTTCCAGGTATTGCCGCCGACCTTGAAATGGGTGCCGACGATGCAGCCATCGGCAACGCTCAACACGTCGGCGACGTTGTCGAGGTTGACGCCGGTATTGGCGAACACGGGTACGTCCTTGACCGCTTCGGCGACCTCGGTCAGCGCCGACTGTTCGGTCGGTTGCCCGGTGATGGGCCCGGAAACCAGGATCGCGTCGGCAAGCGATGAGAAGACTGCGCTGCGGGCGCGCAGGCCCAGCGGCCGGGTATCCAGGGGCGCCGCGAACTCCGCGTTGATGTTGAAAAGCAGTTTGAGGTTGCGTACGCCAAGGTCGCGCCGCGCCTTGAGCGCCCCATCGCAATCCGGCACCCATAGCCCCATGTCCGATGCATAGACGCCGGTGAAAATCTCGCGCACGAACTTGGCGCCCGTGGCGGCGGCGATGGCGACGCTTGCCACAGGATCCCACAGATAATTCACGCCGAACGGCAACTGGATGCGGTTGGTGAGGAAGGAGACAACCGCGCTCATCGCCGCGACTGAGCCCACGGGTGCCCTCAGAGAATACGGCCGGTCGTTCTCGTTGCCGAACATGACTGCATCGACGCCGCCATCCTGCAGCGCCTCCAGATCCATCGCCGCCTTCTGGATAAGGGTGTTCATGCCACCCTTCTCGTCATAAAGCGGCGTCCCCGGCAGGGCACCGATATGGACCATGCCGATGACGACCTTCTTCTTGCCGTCAAAGAAATCAAACATTGCTGTTCCTCGGTTGTAAGGCGCCTAAACGTCCCTGGTTTCGGGACGAGCCTCGGCGACGATGATCTGCACTCGGGCCGCAGCAGCGGCGGCCTTTATGTCCGGCGGCGCGGGCGCGTCGGTGACAATGCTCCCGATCGCGTCGAAGCCGCAGATACGCACGAAAGACCGCCGCCCGAACTTGCTGGCATCACAGAGCACGGTGACGGTATTCGCTTGCTGAATGAAGGCGATCTTGATCTCGGCCTCCTCGGGCGAGTAGTCATAGAGGCCGTTCTCGTCGATGCCGGCGACGCCGATGAACACGCGGTCCATCCAGTGTCCGGAGAGCTGATGACGGGTGATGCCGCCACAGAGCGAACCCTCGCGCGGGCGCAACCGTCCGCCCAGCAGAAATACCTCCGGCATGACCGGTTGCGGCATCGCCAGAACCGTCTGGAGGCTGTTGGTCACGATCTCTATCGTGGAGCGACCTGCCAGTTCGACGGCGAGACAGGCAACCGTCGACCCCACATCGAGCCCGATCGCTTGATCCGGCATCACGAGCCCGGCCGCCGTCAGAGCGATGCGCTGCTTCGCCTCGCGGTTGAGGTCACGTCGGGCGGCGTAGGAGGGTTCGGTTGCGTTAGCCGCCGGTGGTGCCGGCACCGCGCCGCCGTGCGACCGTTGGATCACGCCGTCGCGCTCCAGCACTTCGAGGTCGCGCCGCACCGTCATTTCCGAGATACCGATCTCCCGCGCGACATCGCCGACCGCTATGAACCCGCGCTCCGCGATCAGCCGTTGCAGCGCAGCACGGCGCGCCCCCGCGGGCGCTGCCGGAACCAGGTTGTCCGCCCCATCCCCGAGTGAACGCGCAAACTCTGCCTTATCGTTCATTGGCCGACTATAACGCGCCCCTCGGCCGTCATACAACACAATCGAACATAGTCGCTCATCAAAGTGTGCGAAATTGTTTGACTGCTCTCTTGCCGCTGTTATGGTTCCGTAAGGTCATGGTTCGAGGGTGGGCGAGGAAGTGAACGGGAGGATCGGCGGCGACCTCGTTGGCAAGACTGCGCTCGTCACCGGCGGCGCGACGGGGATCGGGCGTGCTATCGCTACCGCATTGAACGCGCATGATGTTCGCGTGGCGATCGCCGATATCGATCCCGCCGCCGCCGCGGCCACCGCTGCGAGCCTTTCTCGTGACGCCATCGCGATCACCATGGACGTGACGAAGCGGGCCAGTGTCGAGGCCGGATTTGCGGAGGCGGTCGCGGCCTTCGGTCAGATCGACCGCGTTGTCGCAAACGCCGGCGTCTCCAACATGAGGCCCGCGCTCGATCTGACGGATGCCGACTGGGACTTCAACTTCGACGTGAATGCGCGGGGCGTGTTCCTCACGGACCAGGTCGCGTGCCGGCATTTTCTGGAACGCGGCATCCAGGGCGCCATCTGCAACACGGCCTCGCTGGCGGCCAAGGTCGGCGCGCCGTTGCTCGCGCATTATTCGGCGAGCAAATTCGCGGTAGTGGGCTGGACTCAGGCCCTGGCGCGCGAGATGGCCCGGCACGGTATCCGCGTCAACGCGGTCTGCCCCGGCTTCGTGCGCACCGGCATGCAGTCCCGCGAAGTGATTTGGGAAGCCGAACTGCGCGGCATGACGCCACAGGCTGTGCTCGACGAGTATGTGTCGCTGACGCCGCTCGGCCGCATCGAGGAGCCCGAGGATATTGCCGGGCTCGTTGTGTTTCTACTATCGGACGCTGCCCGTTTCATGACCGGTCAGGCCGTGAACGTGACCGGCGGCGTCTACATGACATGATGATTTGCGGCAACGCGTGACCTCTGGAGGATACCATGGCGAAGCGTAATTGGATCACTCGTTTCTGTATGGTCGGGCTGATGGCCGGCCTCGGGATCGGCGGCGCACTGGGCGGGACGCCGAAAGCCGCGCAGGCAGCGGACGCTGGTGGCACCCTCACAATCTCGGATGCGCAGTTTCTCTGGACCTGCGGATTCAGCCCCTTCAACCCGAACTCGGACTTTCTCTCCGTGGGGCCGGTTTACGAAACGCTGATGTTCGTGAACACGCTGCAGGATGCGAAGACGACGCCGTGGCTCGCGACCTCCTACGCCTGGAGCGACGACAACAAGGTCATCACCTTCACACTGCGCCACGGCGTGAAGTGGACGGACGGGACGCCCTTCAGCGCCGCCGACGTCGCTTTCACGTTCAACATGCTCAAGAAGTATCCGGCGCTTGACCTCAACACGGTCTGGGCGGTGCTGTCGAGCGTGACCGCGCAAGGCGATGACAAGGTCATCTTTACCTTCAAGACTGCGGCGGTCCCGTACTTCTATTATATTGCCGATCAGGTCGGCATTGTTGCGGAGCATGTCTGGTCGACGGCCAAGGACCCGACGACGTATCAGGACGCAAAACCTGTCGGCACCGGGCCGTTTACGATCTCGCGTTGCACACCGCAGGATGTGAGCTACGCGCGCAACCCGAACTACTGGCAGCCGGGGCTGCCCAAGATCGCCGGAATGGAGTATCCCGCCTTCACCACTAATCCGCCGGCGAACGAAATCCTCTCCACCGGTCAGGCGCAATGGGGTGGTCAGTTCATCCCCAATATGAAGGCTGAGTATCTGTCGAAAAGCAAGTTTAACCACTATTGGTTTCCGCCGACCGTCAACGTCGCGATCTTCATCAACCAGACCAATCCCATCCTGAAGGACGTGGCGGTACGCAAAGCCATGGCCTTCGCCGTCAACAACGCGCGGGTCGCGATGATTGGCGAGTATGGCTATGAGCCGCCCGCCAATCAGGCGGGGATTGTCACCCCCACCTTCGCGCCTTGGCTCGACAAACCCGCCCTGACAGCAGCGGGCTACAAGTACGATCCGGCCAAGGCGATGGCGATCCTCCAACAGGCCGGCTACAAGAAGGGCGCCGACGGCATCTTCACCACGCCCGACGGCAAGCCGCTGTCCTTCACAATCATCAACCAGAGCGCCTACACCGACTGGGTGGCGGCCTTGCAGGTTGTGGCTCAGGAGTTCCAGGCCGTCGGCATCAAGCTGAACGTCGCGAACCTCGCCGGCAACGACTACAACGCAAAGCTGGATAACGGGCAGTTCGACCTCGCCTATGGCTATGAGGCTGGCGGCCCGACGCCTTATTACGAATTTCGCCAGTGGCTCTACAGCCCCGCCTCTGCTGCCATTGGCCAGTCAGCCTCGACGAACTGGGAGCGCTACATCAACAAGGATACCGACGCCCTGATCGAGAGCTACGCGACCTCGACGAGCACCGCGCAGCAAATGGCGATCATGTCGAAGCTGCAGAAGATTCTGCTCGATGACGTGCCGCTGATCCCAGTGACGGAGCAGGTTGATTGGGATCAGTATTCGACGAAGCAGTTCGTCGGCTGGCCGACGCCGAAAGACCCCTATGCGCAGCCTCTGGCCGGCTACACGTTCCCGGATTGGGCGATCATCGTTCTCCACCTGCACGAGAAGTGACACGCCCCTGAATGAAGTTTTCTCGGTTCTCATGAAGAACGGCGCTTCTCTGTGCGTTTCCACTAAGGCTTGAGACATGCGCTACATCCTTCGCCGCCTGGGTTTCTTCGTTGTGACGCTCTGGGCGGCGATGACGGTCAACTTCTTCCTGCCGCGTCTCATGCCGGGAAGCCCCGCCACATCCATGATCGCTCGCTTCCACGGACGGTTGAGCGGCGGGGCCTTGCACGCCATGGAAATCGCTTTCGGCGTCAACGCCAACGAGGGCCTTGTCTCCCAGTACTTCGGGTATCTGCGCGACAGCTTTACCGGGCAGTTCGGCCGCTCGCTCACCTTCTTCCCCGACAGCGTCAGCCAGGTCGTGTTCCAGGCCCTGCCCTGGACGCTCGGCCTGGTGGGCGTGACCACCATCATCGCCTTCATCCTCGGCACGCTGATCGGCATGATCGGGGCCTGGGGGCGCGGCGGCTGGTTCGACAGCATCTTGCCGCCCATCTTCATCGTGCTCTCGGCCTTCCCCTATTTTTGGATTGCGCTGGTCTTCATCCTCGTCTTCGGCATCACGTTGAACTGGCTGCCGATCGGCTTCGGCTACACGACCGGTAGCGCCATCACCTTCACCTGGGCATTCGCCTGGGATGTGCTCCAGCACGCTGTCCTGCCCGCGTTCACGATCATCCTCACCTCCATCGGCGGCTGGATTCTGACCATGCGCAACAACATGATCATGACGCTGAACGAGGACTACGTGCGTATGGCGCGCGCGAAGGGCCTTTCGGCAGCGCGCATCATGTTCGATTATGCCGGCCGCAACGCCATCCTCCCCAACCTGAGCGGCTTCGGCATGTCTCTCGGCTTTGTCGTCAGCGGCGCCATCCTCGTAGAGTACGTCTTCTCCTATCCCGGTGTCGGCTACATGATGCTGCAAGCTGTCCTCAACGAAGACTATCCTCTCATGCAGACGCTCTTTCTCTTCATCACGGTGGCAGTGCTGCTCGCCATCCTCGCGGTTGACGGCGTCACCGTGCTGCTCGACCCGCGGACGCGGAGCGGACGGTGAGCATCACCACCACCGCCCCCCGCCGCAGTCTGCCCGGCCTGCGCGCGTTCCGCACGCTCGGCCGCGCGATCCTCACAAACCGCAAGGCGATGGCGGGCGCAATTCTGCTCGCGCTCTGTGTGTTCATGGCGCTCTTTCCCGGCCTCATCGCGCCGGGCGATCCCAACGCCGAAGTATTTCAACCCGGTCAGGGACCGACCGGCGCCAACTGGCTCGGCACGACCTCCTATGGGCAGGACATCTTCGCCCAGTTCATCTGGGGCGCGCGCGCTTCACTCATCATCGCAGTCGTTGCCGGCCTGCTCTCCACGGTGATCTCGGCGCTCGTCGGTGTCGCCGCCGGATACCTCGGCGGCACGGCGGATGGCCTGCTCTCGCTGGTGACAGACGTTTTCCTTGTCATCCCCGCCTTCCCCCTCGTTGTCGTCATCGCCGCCTATTCCAAGACGGGCGGCAACGCCATGATCATCACCGTGCTGGTGCTGACCGGCTGGTCCTACGGCGCGAGGCAATTGCGCGCTCAAGTCCTCTCCCTGCGGCACCGCGAGTTCCTCACAGCCGCGCGCCTTCGTGGCGAACGGACTTGGCGGATCATCGTCTCCGAAATCCTGCCCAACATGACGTCGCTGCTGGTCGCGAATTTTCTCGGCGCCTCGGTCTATGCGATCCTGACGGCGGCGGGGCTACAGTTCCTGGGGCTTGGCAACGTCAACGTCGATAGCTGGGGCACAATGCTCTACTGGGCGCAGAACAACGAAGCGTTGCAGGCCGGTGTCCCGCTGTGGGCGATTGCGCCGGGCCTCGGCATCGCCGCGCTCGGGGGCGCCTTCGCACTCCTCAATTACGCCTTCGATGAAATCAGCAACCCCGTGCTTCGGCCGGCCAGGAAGCGCCGTGCCCGACGCAGTTCCTGACGCCGCCATCATGACGGATGTTATCCTCAACGTCTCCGACATCACCGTCGAATACGGCACATCGGGTAAGCCAGCGCGCGCCGTCGACCAGGTCAGCCTCGAGCTTTCACGTGGTGAATTCCTCGGCATTGTCGGCGAGTCCGGCTGCGGAAAGTCGACTCTGCTCTTCGCGATCGCCCAGTTGTTGAGCCCTCCTGCTCAGCTCGTCGCCGGCCGCGTGACGTTCAAGGGCCGCGACATGGTTGGGCTGACGGGTGAGGCGCTCCGCACGCTGCGTTGGCGCGACTACTCTGTCGTCATGCAGAGCGCCATGAACGCGCTCAACCCTGTGATGACGGTCGCCGCCCAATACGATGACGCGATGCGGGCACATGGCATTGGCGACACCACGCAGATCCGTGCCCGGGCGCGCGAGGTGCTGGCGCTCGTCGGCATCGATGCCGTGCATCTCAAGAGCTATCCGCACCAGCTCTCGGGCGGCATGCGTCAACGGGTGATGATCGCGATGGCGCTTCTGCTGTCGCCTGATCTCATCGTGATGGATGAGCCGACATCGGCGCTCGATGTGGTTGCCCAGCGCTCGCTGATGGTGCAGGTGAAGGAGTTGCAGCGTCGCCTCGGCTTCGCGGTGATCTTCGTGACGCACGACATGTCGTTGGTCGGTCACTTCTCCGACCGTCTGGCAGTGATGTACGCCGGCCGCATCGTCGAGATCGGGCCAACGCGGCCTTTGTTCGCCAACCCCCAGCACCCCTACACGCGCGGGCTTTTAGACTCCTTCCCTTCCGTGCATGGGCCGAAGGTGCATCTGGAGGGCATTCCCGGGGCGCCTCCGGATCTTGCCGACCTCCCGAGCGGGTGCCGCTTCCGCCCACGTTGTCCGGATGTGATGCCGCGTTGCGCTGAGGTTGAGCCTGCCCTCTACCCTGCCGCCGAAGCTGATGTGCGTTGCCTGCTCTACGAGACGCCGCATGGCTGACGTGACCGCGCCCCTCATCGAAACCCGAGCCCTTGCCCGGCACTTCCGCATCGGCGGCATCTTCGGGCGCGCCAGGCTGCATGCCGTGGACGACCTCGACCTCATCATCAGGCCGCGCGAGATCCTGGCCGTTGTGGGCGAGAGCGGCAGTGGCAAAAGCACCATCGCCCGGCTGCTGGCCAAGGTTTATGAGCCGACAAGCGGCGACATTCTGTTCCGTGGCCGGTCCTTGCGGGATGTGCGCTCACGCGCCGATCTGCTGGATTATCGCGGACAGGTGCCGATGGTGTTCCAGGATCCCTTCAGTTCGCTCAACCCGGTCCATACCATCGGCTACGCGCTGGACCGGGGGCTGGCATTGCACCGGCCGAAGCTCTCGCCATCCCACCGCGAGGCGGCCGCGTGCCAGGCGTTGGATGCCGTAGGGCTCTCACCTGCCCGGCAGGTGCTTGCGAAATATCCGCATGAGATGAGCGGCGGACAGCGCCAGCGGGTGGGGTTCGCGCAGGCGCTGTCCTACAACCCGAAGCTCGTACTCGCCGACGAGCCGGTTTCCATGCTCGATGTCTCCATCCGCATCGGGGTTCTTAATCTGATGGCGCGGCTGTGCGAGGAAGAAGGTATTTCATTCCTCTACATCACCCATGACATCGCAAGCGCCCGCTATGTTTCGCACCGGGTGATGGTGATGTATGCGGGACGTGTGGCGGAAAGCGGTCCTGCAGAGGAGGTTCTGCACCACCCGGTGCATCCTTATACTCGGCTTCTGCTGTCGGCGGTACCGGATCCGCGGGCGCCGATCACCATAACCGCCGCCGATACGGGCGAGCCGCCGCGTGTGGTCGACCCCGGTGCAGGCTGCCGCTTCCGCTGGCGCTGCCCTTTGGCCATCGCCAGATGTGCCGAGGTGACGCCGCCACTTGCGGAGACCGCTCGCGGCCATGCCGCCGCCTGTCACGTCACAGCACCAGCGCGACATATGGCTTCATGAGCCCATCCTCGGGTGCACGCGCAATTTGGCCATGGGCAGAAAACACCGGGTGACGAACTCTGCGAGAGCGACTAGGAAATCGCCGTTTGGAACGACCGGAGGCTAAAATTCCTCCAACTCTTCGGAATGGGCTGCGACGGCCAGATTGCCCTTTTGGGAATTGACCGGCGACGTCTTAGTTGGCGTGCGCGGACTGGCCGCGGCTGGGCGCTGCGGGAGCTTTCGAGTGACTACTGTCGAAGGTGAGGTCCGGTCGTTAATCTTAAACCGACCGACCTGGGCGTTGAGTTTTCCAACCTCACTTTTTAGGGCATGGGCGGAGGCAGCCGCCTCATGCACCAGAGACGCATTCTGCTGCAAGGCCTGATCCATTTGCGTCGTCGCATCACTCACTGCGGATATACCGGCCGCCTGTTCTCCCGCCGACGACGAAATCTGCCTTACCAAGGTGTCGATTGCGGTCACCCGGTTGATGATTCCCATGAACCCCTCGCCGGTCCGTCCGACGAGGCTCACGCCCCCGCTCACTGCTTCGGATGAGGAGGAAATCAAACCCTTGATCTCCTTCGCGGCTTCCGAGGAACGTTGCGCAAGACTGCGCACCTCCTGCGCCACAACGGCAAAGCCCCGGCCAGCGTCACCCGCGCGCGCAGCCTCAACCCCCGCGTTGAGCGCCAGAAGATTGGTCTGGAACGCGAGCGACTCGATGATGCCAACGATATTCCCGATCTGGGTGGAGAAATTCTCGATCCGCTGCATCGCAACGACTGCCTGGTCGACCACCTCGCGAGAGACCTCCGCCCCAGCACGTGTCTCCGTCACCAGGTTTGCCGCTTCTCGCGCACCGGATGCACTGTTCTTCACGGCGACGGTGATTTGCGTCAGCGCGGCTGCTGTTTGCTCCAACGTGGCCGCCTGCGCTTCCGAGCGACGTGAGATGTCGCTCGACGCGGCGGCGATCCCGTCGGCGCTGGCGTAAAGAGTGCCCGTCGAGAGGGAGATCATGCACATTGCCTCTTCGAGGCTTTCGGCGGCGGCGTTAAAGTCGGCGCGAAGCTGTTCGTATTCTTCACTGAAAGCTGCGAGCAACCGCCCGGTGAGGTCACCCGCCGCAAGCTTGCTCAATCCCCCCGCCAACCCGGTTACCACCGCCTGCGCCTTGCGCTGCGCTTCAGCTTGAGCCGACGCGGCGATCGCCCGCTCTTTGCTGGCATTCTGCTCTGTACGCACCTGCTCGGCTTGGGCCGCGCCGAGCCGCTCCTGATTGTTCTTGAACACATCGAGGGACCGCACGATCGCGCCAAGCTCGTCGCGCCGCTGCAATCGCTCCACCGCGACATCCGTCCTGCCCTGCGCCAGATCCAGCGTCGCCGACGCAATCCTCTTGATCGAACGGACCGTCACTTCTGCAATCAACAACGTTATGGCCATCACCAACAGAAAAACTGCCAGTGTCAGCCCTATGAAAAGGCGCCTGCCCTCGGCTGCCGCCTTCGACGCTTGAGCGACCTGAACAGCAGCACTCTGCGCCGTGTCAATCTCCAGCTGAGACAACCGTGTCTTGAGAGATTCATAGTTATGATCGAAAGGACCCAGAAAGGACACCGCGGAGGAAAAGTCTACGTCGAGCATCTGCTCCTCGAAATCGAGCGCGCCCTTGTACTTCTGGACATCCGCGATCAGTCCGTTGATCATCACGGCTTTTTCAGGCCCGGCATACTCAGTTCTGTAGCCTGTAAGGATTTTGCTGACAGCGTCAACGCTGATCTTAAGCGCTTCCAGATCGGCTGATGCATTCAATCCGCTCGTATGAGCGGCCTGCTGCGACAACACACGATACAGGCGGCCGTTGATCTCCTGGATGCCCTGACTTGCCTGCGTCAGCATCCGCGTCGCTGCCTGACTGTCGGCGACGTGCGCCACGATCCGAGACTGCTGGGTCAACCCGAAGATGCCGAACCAGGCCAGGAGTGTCAACGCAACTAAGGCCAAAGCCGGTCCTGAGATCAATTTAAGCCGAAAAGGCCAGTCTGAGAGGCTCCAGATCGACTTGATCATCAACATTTCCTGTTTCGCTCTCAGCGAAGCGCCTGCTGGCGCTCCGGACGGTCTGGTATGAGACGATCTCGTGGCGGGTGAGGTCGTCTGGCTGGACGATCGCGACGGCTCTGTCCGGAACATTAGAGCAGTCTCGCGATCCGGCTCATCGCGGGCAAATTACATTCCTAAGTATTGCAGACTTCTTAATGCTCTGCGGGCGGCGCATTACGTGCTGCTTTCACATCATCAATGATCCCTGGTTGGCAGCACCCGGCGTGCGGCAAACTTCCACAGGCGGGGCCGAGATCGTTTGAAGGTCTTCTGGGGATCTTATTTTGGCCTCAGAATGTAACGTCCTTTCCAAAGCAATATTCGGCGGTTTCCTGGGTTTACGGGTCCTTCACCACTGGACCCGTAAGAACGGTTCATCAGCGTGTTTCTAGCGCCGTTAAAAGATATAACGATAGTGAGACAAGGTATGCTGTCAGCCTTTCCCGTGCTCCGCCAAGCGTCCCTTGTCGGTTTGGCACTATCCAGTGCGCTCCTGCTGCAGCCATCCGCCGCCTCCGCCGCTTCTTTGTCCACCAAGGATGTGCGGATCGTCGGCGTGGTCCTGGGGTTTCTCGACCCGCCGTCACCGGGTGGGAACATCGCAGTGATCTACTCAGGTTCAAGTGCCGCGTCCAAGGCTGACGCCGACGCAATCGTTGCGTCTTTTGGGGATGGCGTGAGTTCGAAGGGCGGGAGCATGCAGGCGAAAGCGGTTGATGCTGCATCACTGGGAGACGGGACAGGCTATATTGGCATTATCGTGGCAGCAGGTGTCGACGGCAACGCCGGAATAACGGCAGCCAAAGCCCACCATATCCCCTGCATAACCGCAAGCCTCGCGACGGTTCAGGGCGGGCAGTGCATCATGACAGTGCAATCTGATCCGAAGCTTCAGATCACAGTCAATCACGACGCAGCGTCGGCTGCCGGCGTCGTCTTCTCCCCAGCGTTCCGAATGCTGATCCATGAGATCTAGCAGCAAGCCGAGCCAGCAACCCATAGAGGGCATGTTATGACGTATCGCGTTCTTCTCGGCAGGCTGTTGCTAGCAAGCACCGCGCTCGGTGCGCTGCTGCCTGCCGCTGCATATGCTCAAAGCGTGGACTACTCCACTTTGGAGCAGATGTTCGGCCAGCCGATCACAACTTCAGTGACTGGCAAGCCGCAGCTTGCCTCCGAGGTACCGGGTGACCTGACGATCATCACGCAAGACGATATCCGCCGATCCGGCGCCACCAGTGTCCCGGATGTCCTGCAGTATGTTCCGGGCATCGACGTGCGGCACTATGGAAATGGTGACGTGGAGGTGAGCATTCGGGGGTACGACGCTCCGCTCAACCCACGGCTGCTGGTCATGGTCGATGGGCGGCAGGTCTACTCTGACGACTACGGCCGCGTGTCCTGGAATGACTTGCCGGTCCAGCTCCTGGAGATCCGGCAGATCGAGATCGTCAAAGGTCCAAACTCCGCCCTATTCGGGTTCAACGCCGCCAGCGGCGTCATCAATATTGTCACTTTCGATCCGCTTCTCGACAAGGTCAATACCGCTGAGATTGAGGGCGGCACGCAATCGTTCGGCATGCTCAGCGCGGTTGGAACTGCCCATGTTGGAACCACAGCGGGCCTGCGCGTCTCGGCCGGCGGTTTTACAGAACAGGAGTTCTCTGGCGAGTCTGCCATCACGGGGGAACCGCGTCCGGTCACCGGCACGGTCAACATCGATGGTCATTGGCAGGTCAATCCGGACACCCTGCTACGGCTGTCCGCCGGGCATAGCGCCGCCCACGCGCCGAGCGACGTGTTCGGCTCAGAACTGGCAAGTATTGCCGAGCGAACGAGTTACTTGCGTCTTGGGGCAGCCTCGAACACCAAGATCGGCACCGTGGATGCCGATGTCTACGCCAACACGGCCGACGACAAATTCGGGGGCGCCACCAGCTTTCAGAACAATACGATGGTTGCCAAGATCGACGACTTGGTCAAACTAAATGCCGCGAATACTGTACGGATCGGGTTGGAGTTCCGGAACAATCGTGCCAGCGGCAGCGCCAACGTCGGAGGCAGCATCGCGTACAACGTCTACTCTGTCGACGGGATGTGGGACTGGCAGATCGCACCAAGTCTGGACCTCACCAACGCGGTGCGGCTCGATCACCTGGTGCTGAGCTATGGAGGAGCGCTACTGCCGATCCCGGGGCGGACGCTCGCGGCTTACAACAACGCCACGATCACGCAACCGAGCTTCAATTCCGGTCTGGTTATCAAGCTTTCGGATGTCGACACGATACGCCTGACCGCCGCGCGGGGATTACAGGTTCCCTCGTTGCAGGACTATGCCACATCAGTGAACATCGGTGGCATCTATCTGCTCGGCTCGCCGACGCTCGTGCCGACCTCGGTCTGGAACACAGAAGCGGCCTATGACCGCGCGCTCCCGACGTTCAACAGCGCCCTTAACACCGCGGTGTTCTTTCAGCGCAACACGAACTTACTCGCGTCCTTCGGCGACACGCCGTTCGTTCCGGTTGGCGGCGGCATCATAGGCAGTACTGCGGCCAATGTCGGGTCGAGCAATGAGGTCGGCACCGAAATCGGTTTGAGCGGCGCGACAGACGGCGGGTTTCGCTGGAACGCGAGCTACAGCTTCGCCTTGATCTCCGACGACATTTCGAGTGAGTATCCGCCAAGCCCCACGACCCGCTACGACAATGGCACGCCGCAACACTCCGTTGTTCTTGGTGCCGGCTACAACCATGGCCGGTGGGAACTGGATGCGCAGGGCAGGTGGCAATCCCGCTTCACCGACTACACGCGTGGCAACGAGGGTTACCAGCCGATCTACATGATGGATTACGTGTCCTACAACGCCCGCGTTGCCTACCAGATAACGCAAAATCTCACTGCCGCCGTGGTCGGCGAACAGTATGATGTTTCGGCGCTCTTCAAGCCGACAGGCAGCCTGGTGGAGCACATAGGTATCGCGAGCCTAACTGCACATTTCTAGTGCATGTCTAGCAGAGCGCGACCGCCATCTCCTGGCGGTCGCGTTCTGCCAAGCTGTCTCCCACTTAGCAAGGTGCGTGCTCTACAGAAACGTCAGCGCCATCTCAGGCGATCCGTCCAGCGCGTGCGCCATATATTCCAGCGCACCACGCACCAAAGCTCGGTCGGCGGGACCGCCCAGACAGACGCGTACCGCCTCGGGCGGGTTGCCATCCGTGGTGAAGGCGTCGCTCGCCACCACGCCGATCCCGGTCGAGCGCATGTGGCCGACGAAGGCCGAGCGTGTCCAGGCCGGCGGCAGCGCCACCCACAGGTTGAAGCTCAGCGGATCGGCGGTGTAGCTGCCTATGGGCAGAACCTCGGCCGCAAGGCGTTGCCGCGCCCCCATCTCCCCGCGGATGAAATGCAGGATGGCGTCGGCGGTCCCATCCTCGATCCAGCGTGTGGCCAAGGCAACCGTGAGCGGCGACGCCATGACGGTGGCGGCGCGAACCGCTGCGGCGAAAGGCCAACCCGCCTTCGCATTCGGCGCTACGACATAGGCTGCGCGCAGCCCGGCGCCGATGCACTTTGCCAGTCCCGCGACGTGCCACGTGATATCCGGCGCGATCGCCGCAAACGGTGCAGGCGCGTGCGGCGGAATGAAACCGTAGGCGTCATCCTCTACGATCGGCAGCCTTAGCCGCCGGGCCACTTCGGCAATAT
This sequence comes from Acidisoma sp., assembly GCF_965199065.1. Classification (NCBI taxonomy): domain Bacteria; kingdom Pseudomonadati; phylum Pseudomonadota; class Alphaproteobacteria; order Acetobacterales; family Acidocellaceae; genus Acidisoma; species Acidisoma sp. The sequence continues at coordinate 540,378 of NZ_CBDAQN010000003.1, forward strand.
CCGTGCGGCGGCCCACCGGGATCGTCAGCGTCGTCGGGTTCTGCAGCGTCGGGTTGAGGTAGAGCGCACGCGGGTTGAGGCGCTTGCAAGCATCAGTCAATGCGTCCGGGTGGATGCCTTGCTCATCCATCGGCAGCCCAACCAGGTTGAGGCCGAGCTGCGCCGCGATGGAGCGTATGCCGGGGTAAGTGATCGCCTCCGACAGGATCGTGTCGCCCGCCTTCGCCAGAGCGCCGAAAATTCCAAGCAAGGCTGGGTGAGCGCCGGGCGCAATGAAAATCCGCTCCTGCACCGGAATGAGGCCGCGGCGGCCCAGCCATATGGATGCCGCGACCTTGTCAAGCTGCGATCCGCCGAAGCCCTGGTAGCGCAGCAGCGGCACAAGATCGCGCGCTACCTCGGAAAGGCCAGCCTGCATGCGCTCGATCAGCGCCGGGTCATTCGGCTCCGGCGGCAGGTTCATGGACAGGTCAACGCCGTAGATTGGCGTTTCCCGCAATCCCCGCCCGGTTCTAGGGGCGGCCCGCACGAAGGTGCCTTGGCCGACACGCGAATGCACCAGCCCGCGCTTCTGCGCCTCCACGTAGCCACGCGCGACCGTTGTGAAGTCGATACCGAGGCGCGAGGCGAGGCGTCGTTGTGGGGGCAACCTGTCACCCTCCGTCAGATGCCCTCGCTCGATATCCGCCGCCAGCAGATCGGCGATGGCGAGATATCGCGGCCGGTCCGAGCGCGAGAGATCAGGATTCCAGTCGGTCATGCTGTATCCCAGCAGGTTGAGGGATGGCGGGATGCAATCCGATTGACTGTATATTGTTGCACGCAGGACCTGCCAAGGGCGGTTTGAAGCTCCAATTCGATGACGGCCGAGCGTGCATCCTCACGACCACGCGACGAAGCGTTGCTGGCCGAGGCTTTTTCTTGTGCCACCCCAGAGAGACAGGCATTGTCGCGTTGACGCTTCGAGGCGTGATTTGCCTAAATTACGTGCAATCATTGCCAACTTTGTCGGCATTATCTCAACGCTTAAGTGACGCCGGACACAATCTGAATTGACGTCACGATTGACAGGATCTGAGCCCTATCAATCGCCAATCAATCTTCCAGTCGGTTTGGCATGCAGCTTGCTGTGTCTCCGTCAGGCGGCCGTCGGCCGTCGCCAGACCGTCAGAGAGGGAAAACACCATGGCTACTGTCACCGCCCCCGCCCATCAGAAAGGCGACTTCCTCGTCGACTACGAAGAGAAGGTTTTTGAGGATGTGAAGGCCGAGCCGGGTGAAAAGGCGCTCGTCACCTTCCACACCGTGGCCTTCGAAGGCTCGATCGGCCTCGTCAACATTCTCCAGGCCTTGCGCCTGCAACGCAAAGGCTTCGAGACCGCGATCCTGCTGTATGGCCCGGGTGTCACCCTCGGCGTTCAGCGCGGCTTCCCCAAGCTTGGCGACGAGGCCTTTCCCGGCGCGCAAAACTTCAGCGCCCAGCTTACCAAATTCATGGCCGAGGGCGGCAAGGTCTATTGCTGCCGGTTCGCGCTGCAGATGCTGTACGGCCATGGCGAGGGCGCGCTGCTCCCCGGCATCCGCCCGATCAGCCCGCTCGACGTGCTCGATCTCATCCTCATCAACCGCCGGGACAACGCTTTCATGCTCCACACCTGGACGCTCTGAACGGGCGGATGCGCTGACAAGGAGAAGAGCCATGGCCCAGCCGAGCACGATCCGCGTCGCCGCCGTGCAGCTTTCGCCGGACATCGAAATCCCGGCGAACACGGTCACACGCGTGCTCGGCGCCATTGCCGAGGCCGCGGGCCGTGGCGCGCGTCTCGCCGTGTTTCCCGAGACCATCGTGCCCTACTACCCATACTTCTCCTTCGTCCATCCGCCTGTCGTCACCGGCGCCGAGCATCTCCGCCTCTACGAGCATGCGGTGACGGTGCCAGGTCCGGTCACGGATGCGGTCGCCGAGGCCGCACGCCAGCACGGCATCGTCGTCGTGCTGGGTGTCAACGAGCGCGACCATGGTTCGCTCTACAACGCGCAGATCATCTTCGACGCCGACGGCACCATCCTGCTCAAGCGCCGCAAGATCACGCCGACCTTCCATGAGCGCATGATCTGGGGCCAGGGCGACGGCTCGGGCCTCACCGTGGTGCAAACCGCCGTCGGCCGCGTCGGCGCGCTCGCCTGCTGGGAGCACTACAACCCACTCGCCCGCTACGCCTTGATGGCGCAGCACGAGGAAATCCACGTCGGCCAGTTCCCCGGCTCCATGGTCGGGCAGATCTTCGCCGATCAGATCGAGGTGACCATCCGCCACCATGCGCTGGAGAGCGGTTGTTTTGTCGTCAACGCCACTGGCTGGCTGACGGACGCGCAGATGGCCAGGATCAGCCCGGACGAGAAGCTACGCCGCGCGCTCACAGGCGGCTGCATGACCGCGATCGTGGGTCCGGAGGGCAATCATCTGGTGCCGCCTTGACCCAGGGCGAAGGCATGCTCGTGGCCGATCTCGACTTGGCGCTCATCACCAAGCGCAAGCGGATGATGGATAGCGTGGGCCACTACGCCCGGCCGGAGACTGCTCAGCCTCAATCTCGACAACCGGGCAACGGCGCCGATGCGCACGACGGCGGACGCCATGCCCTTTCCCCTTCCAGCCCTCGGGAGTTCCGATGATGACGCAAGCCTCCGTCGCCTATGCTGCCGACTGAGCAGCTCATCAACGAGCTGCAGACGTTCGGCGCCCGGCTGGTCGACCCGAACGCCGGCGCCGATAGCCGTCGCGGTGGTGCGGGACCGTCCGACCACAAGGCGCTGACGCTCGACGGCATGACGGTGATGGTGCCCGTTCATACGGCGCCGGCTCACGGCAGCCCGTATCTGGTCGAGGCGCCCGACAGCGCCGGCCGCAGCCGCGTCCGCCACGGCGACACGGTGCTGGGCGAGGTGCAGTTTCCCCGCCGCCCGCGCTTCTACGACCTCAGCACGGCGGACGGCATTCCCTACTCGAAGCTCGCCGTGCTGCACGGGCGTGATGTTCTGGCGACCACGGTGCTGCAAACCTGCGTGCGCTACGTCAACCGCACCAAGACGTGCCAGTTCTGCGCCATCGGCCAATCGCTCGCTGGCGGGCGCACGACGGAGCGGAAAACGCCTGCTCAGCTCGCCGAAGTTGCAAAAGCGGCGGTGGAGCTGGACGGCGTCCGCCATATGGTGATGACCACCGGTACGCCTCCGGGCAAGGATCGCGGCGCCGCCATTCTCGCCGAGAGTGCCGAGGCCATAAAGGCGGCGGTTGACCTGCCAATCCAAGGCCAATGCGAGCCGCCCGACGACGACGCGTGGTTCACCCGCATGCGCGAAGCCGGTGTCGACACGCTCGGCATGCATCTGGAGGCGGTGACGCCGGAGGTCCGGGCGCGGATCATGCCGGGCAAGGCGCAAGTGCCGCTGAGCCGCTACATGAGCGCGTTCGAGGCCGCCGTCGCGGTGTTCGGCCGTGGCCAGGTTTCCACCTATGTACTGGCCGGACTTGGTGACACGGCTGAAGCGATCCTCGCCATGAGCCGCGATCTGGTCGCCCTCGGCGTCTACCCCTTCGTGGTGCCCTTCGTGCCGATCTCCGGCACGCCGCTGGAAAACCACCCCGCGCCGACTGCCGCTTTCATGCACAGTGTGCTCGGTCCGCTCGCCGAGATGCTCGTCGGCGCTGGCCTCCGTGCAGGCGACAGCAAAGCCGGCTGCGGCAAGTGCGGCGCGTGTTCGGCGCTCTCCACCTACGAGCGGAGGCTGGTCGCGTGATGTTCGAGCCCTTCCCGCCGTTTCTCTCCCCCGAATACCGGGTCAAGTTCGCGACCGAGGCGTGGGAGCGGCACGGCGCCGCGGCATTGCGCCGCGCCGTCTTCTGCGCCGAGCAGGGTATCTTCGAGGCTGACGACCGGGACGCGATCGATGACGTGGCAATCCCGATCGTGGCGCTCTCCTCGCTCGGCATCGTTGCCGATGCGGTCGTTGGCACGGTGCGTATTCATCAGCCGGAGCCCGGCATCTGGTGGGGGTCGCGCCTTGCCGTCGCCCATGACTACCGGCGGGTCGGTGCGCTCGGCGCGGCGCTCATCAAGCTCGCCGTCGGCTCCGCCCATGCCCGGGGAGCCTCCGAGTTCTACGCCTATGTGCAGAGCCGCAACGCGCTGCTGTTCCAGCGCCTGCATTGGCAGACGCTCGGCATCGTCGATCTGCACGGCCGGCCGCACCACCATATGCGCGCCGACCTCGGCCACTATCCGCCGATCCTCGATGCCGAGACGGGCTTCTCCTCCTTCCTCAAGCGCGCTGCCTGATGCTGGGGTCGGCCGCCCTCGCCACGATCGCGGAGACGCTCCGGTCCAGCCGGTCCTTCGCGGCCAAGGCGGATATCGCGACCGCCGCCGCGCGCCTCGGCCTGTCGGGCGCCTCGGCGATCGCAGTGGGGGACGACTGCGCGGCGATCCCCGACGGCGACGGATTTCTGCTGCTGGCGATCGAGGGGTTCATCAGCGCCTTCGTGGCGGCGGACCCCTGGTTCGCCGGCTGGTGCGGAGTGATGGTGAACATCTCCGATGTCGCCGCGATGGGCGGGCGGCCGGTCGCCGTCGTCGATGCCCTCTGGGCTCCCGGAGACGCCTGCGACCCGATCCTCGACGGGTTGCGCGACGCCTCTGCGGCTTTCGGCGTGCCCATCGTCGGTGGCCACACCAATCTGCGGACGGACACGCAGCAGCTTTCCGTCGCCATCCTCGGCCGCGCGCAGCGGCTGCTGACCTCGTTCGATGCCGCCCCCGGCGACCGTCTGGTGGCCGCGATCGATCTGCGCGGCCGCTACCGCGAGCCCTTCCCGAACTGGGAGGCCGCGACCGACGCCCCCGCGCACCGGTTGCGCGGCGACATCGAGTTGCTGCCGCTCATCGCCGAGGCCGGTCTTTCGAAGGCCGGCAAGGATATCAGCCAGGCCGGGCTGGTCGGCACGGCGATGATGCTCGCGGAGTGCTCGCGCGTCGGGCTGTCGATCGACCTCGCTGGCGTGCCGCGCCCCGAGGGCGTGCCTTTGGACCGCTGGCTGCTCAGTTTCCCTAGCTTCGGCTACATCCTCGCCGTGCCTCCGTTCCATGTCGATGACGTGGTCGGCCGCTTCACGGCGCGCGGCATCGCGGCGGCGGATGTGGGTGCGGTCACTGCGGGCTCGGTCGTCGAGATCCTCGATGGCAGCGCGCGGGAGACGGTTTGGGATTTCGCCCGGCAACCCCTGATCGGCTGTGCCGCATGAGCCGGTGCTTGCGGGTTGCCATCCTTGCCCACTCCACCAATCCGCGTGGTGGGGTCGTTCATGCGCTGGAGCTGGGCGACGCCCTCGCGCGCCTCGGTCATCACGCGGTTGTGCACGCACCTGATGTCTCCGGTGAAGGTTTTTTCCGCGAGACGATCTGCGGCACGGTTCAAGTGCCCGCCTCGCCCGCCGGGTCCGACACGCGGCAGATGGTGGAGATCCGGGTCGCCGACTACCTGCGCCACTTCGAAGCCGCCGGGACGGCAGGCTTCGATGTCTGGCACGCGCAGGACGGCATTTCCGGCAATGCGCTGGCCGCGCTGAAGCGCTCCCGCCGCATCCCCGGCTTCGCCCGCACCGTCCATCACGTCGACAGCTTCGCCGATCCTGGTCTCGCGGCCATGCAGCGCACGGCCATCACCGCCGCCGACCAGTTGTTCGTGGTGAGCCCGCTCTGGCGGGACTGGCTCGCGATGGAGTTGGGCCGCCACGCCCCCGTTGTCGGCAACGGCGTCGACCTCGGCCGTTTCTCCAGCCGGACGGACGCGGCGGATGCGGAGTTGCGCGCGCACCTTGCGCTCTCAGGCGATGTCCCGGTCTTCCTCTCCGTCGGCGGCGTCGAGAGCCGCAAGAACACCGTCCGCATTCTCGAAGCCTTCGCCATCGCCCGCCGGGATCACCCCCAGGCACGGCTCGTCGTCGCCGGCGGCGCCTCGCTGCTCGACCACGGCAGTTACCAGGCGGCCTTCACCCAAACGCTGGCCGCGAGCGGGCTTCCGGAGGATGCGGTCATCGTCACCGGTCCGTTGCCGCAACGGCTCATGCCGGCGCTCTACCGGGCGGCGACGCTGCTGCTCTTCCCGTCGGTGAAGGAGGGCTTCGGCCTTGTGGTGCTGGAGGCCATGGCAACGGGTGTGCCGGTTCTCACCTCCCTCATGCAGCCGTTCACCGATTATCTCGAGGAGGACGATGTCGTCTGGTGCGATCCGCACGACGCATCATCGATTGCAGCCGGCATAAAAGCCGCGATGCAGCCAGGGCGGCGGGCTCTGCTTGCCGCGCGCGGCCTGATCCGAGCCGCGTCTCATTCCTGGGCCGAGGTCGCGACCCGTCATCTGGACGCTTACGCAAACATGCTGGAGCAGGCCCATGCCTGAAATGATCTTCGACATCCGCTGGCCGGACGACGCCACGGAAGCCTGCTACTCGCCGTCCCTTGTGGTGCGCGAACATCTCGCGGTCGGCGTCGCATACCCGCTGCCCGAATTCGTCGCCCGCTGCCGCACGGCGCTCGGGATTGCCAGCGAGCGCGTGGAGGCGAAGTACGGCTTCCCCTGCTCTCGGGCGATGGCGCAACTCGCGCGTCTCGAAGCCCGCGCGACAAGTTTTGCCGGCACGCCCGATCCTGTTGTCCACGTCCTTGCTTTCAGAGAATGAGCGTCATGTCATCCTCACCCGGCTCCAACCACGTTCCCGTCATCATCGTCGGCGGCGGCCAGGCTGGCCTCTCGATGAGCTATTGCCTCAAGGCACAGGGCATCGCGCATGTGATCTTCGAGAAGAACCGCATTGCCCATGCATGGGCGACCCAGCGCTGGGACAGCTTTTGCCTCGTCACCCCCAACTGGCAGTGCCAGCTGCCAGGCTACCCGTATCCCGGCAACGACCCCAACGGCTTTATGCTCAAGGATGAAATCGTTCGTTATGTCGAAGACTATGCCCGGCTGATCGAGGCGCCGGTGCGCGAGGGCGTCGTCGTCAGGCGGGTCGCGAAGACCGCGACGGACAACTTTGCCGTGCAGACCTCCGAGGGCGAATTTACAGCGGACGCCGTCGTGCTCGCCGTCTCCGGCTACCATGTGCCGCAGATCCCCCGCATTGCCGAACGCATCGCGCCCGGCATTCATCAGCTTCACTCGTCCGCCTACCGCAACCCGTCTCAACTTCCTGAAGGCGAGGTGCTCGTTGTCGGGAGCGGACAATCCGGCTGCCAGATCGCCGAGGATCTGCATCTCGCCGGACGCGCCGTGCATCTCGTCGTCGGCACCGCGCCGCGTTGCCCGCGCGTCTATCGCGGGCGAGACGCCGTCGACTGGCTCGCCGATCTCGGCCAGTATGATCTGCCGGTGGAGAAGCATCCGGCGGGTGACGCCGTGCGCCGCCGCGCCAACCACTACCTCACAGGCCGCGATGGCGGGCGGGACATCGATCTGCGCCGCTTCGCGCTGGAGGGGATGCGGCTCTACGGCCGCCTGGAGACCGTGGAGGACGGCATCCTCCGCTTTCAGGACGACCTGGCAAAAAACCTCGATGGAGCCGACGCCGTTTACAACGGCATTTGCGCGTTCATCGACAAGCATATCGCCGAGCACGGCATCGAGGCGCCCGCCGGCGAGCCTTACCAGCCGGTCTGGGTGCCTGACGTGGCCCCGGCTGCGCTCGATCCCGTCGCTGCCGGCATCACCAGCATCGTCTGGTCCACCGGGTTCCGCCCCGACTGGTCATGGGTCGAACTGCCCATCTTCAACGGCGCCGGCTATCCCGTGCATCGTCGCGGCGTCACCGGCATGGCTGGCGCCTATGTTCTAGGCCTGCCCTGGCTTCATACCTGGGGGTCAGGCCGCTTCGTGGGCGTCGGCCGGGATGCAGGCTTTCTCGCCGAGCGTATCGGGGAGCATCTCGGCCTTGCCTCCCACCGGCTCAGGGCAGCCGGCTGATGACACCGGACGCGCTTGAGGCGTGGCCGCTGCCGTCGCTCGCCACTGTCGGTTCGCCCTATGACGGCATGGCGCGCTCGATCGTCTTGGGCATGCCGCAGCTTTGCCGGGACGGCCTCTCCGAAACCTGGTTGCTCAAGGATATCGGTCACCGGCACTGGACGTTGCTGGCCTACGCGCTCGGCCTGTCGCTGCCCGAGTTCGAGGATGCGCACGGCGCGGCCGTCCATGCCGCGTTCAACGCCGTTTCCCTGCGGCACGGCGACCTAGGCGCCGCGCGGGCGAACGCGGTGCTCGACGTGGCGAGCGACCTCACCCGCCTCTCCAACACGCAGTTCCGCTCGGTCCATCGCCTCTCGGTGAAGGGCCGTCCGGTGGCCGAGGTCGAAGTCATCTCGACGTTCGTCAAGCGGATGACGGCGGGCGTGAACCGCTCGGCCGCCGCGGCCACGCCTCTCGGCCTGCCGCCGCTCATCCGCCGTGCCCCGTTGACAGGCTTCGCCGCCGAGGCCTCGGCCTTGCGCGCCGAGCGCTGGCAGGCGCATTTCGGTTTCGAGCGCAGTGCGGGGCATGCCCAGGCGGAGTTCATAATCGACGCCTGTCCCGCCCAGGACTTCAACGGGGCCGGATACTTGTACTGCGCGATGTTCCAGGCGTTCGTCGATCGCGCCGAATGGTCTTTCTTCCGCATTACCGATCTGGCCGTTGTCACCCGGCGTCGCGACATCATCTATCGCGGTAATATCGACGTGGGAGATCGGGTCGTCATCAGCCTTTTGGCCGTGGTGAGGGATGACCACTCCCTCACCCACTGGTGCCGGCTGACACGAGAAAGCGGGCGCGCAATATTGGCGGATATCTTTACAGCCAGGGCATTGAGCGTTCTCTGATCGTTCGGCCACTACCCGACGAGGATTTCGCTTGTCCTAAAGATCGACAGCTCGATGCGACGGTCGGGGTGTATCTGCTGCCTGGTGTTGACGCCGCCCGGAGTATCGATGCCCCGCCCGACTCAAGAAGCTCGCCACCGCCCGCGGCCTCAGCTGGAGCCGCGGGACTCGTTGCAGAATGGATTTGACCGCGTCACCCGCACAGCCTGCAAGCTGTTCGATGTTCCCCATGCCGCCATCGCGATGATCGACCGGGACCGTTACAGCTTCCGGTCGGTCATCGGATTGAGCCTGGAGAGCATTCCCCAACGCGCGCTACCGCTGGCGGCAGACGCGACGGGCCGGGGTTTCACCTCTATCTCCGATCTGGCGAACAGCGGCTATGCGCAGGGCGAACTCGCCGCAGCCGGCCTCCGCTTCTACGCGGCGGCGCCACTCGTCACCGCGGACGGCCAAAGCATCGGCGCGCTCTGCGTGTTCGACCGGGCGCCGCGCGTGGTCTCCGCGGCGGAAGCCGAGGGCCTCACCGATCTCGCCGCGATGCTGATGGTTCAGGTTGCGATGCATCCCGGCATCGGGCGCATCGACGCGAGCAGCGGCCTACCCAACCGCGCGCAGTTCGTCGCGGATCTGGAGGCTTTGGCACGCGAGACGCCAAAGCAGCGGCGGCTGGCGGCGATGATCGATCTTGCCAGCCCCGAGCAGCTCATCAGCTCCGTCCGGGTGATGGGCACGGGATACCTCGATGCGCTCGTGCTCGATGCAGCGAGGCGATTTCGCAACATGATCGGCCCGGGGCAGACCGCCTATCACGTCACCGGCACGCAGTTCGCCTGTCTGGCACCCGCAGGAATGACCGAGGAAGCCTACCGGGACTTCGTCACCATCCAGCTTCAGGAGGCGCGCGCCCTTGCGAAGTCGCGTTTTGTCGCGACGACCGCGCTCGGGATCGCTCCCTTCATCCTCGGCGAGGATAACCCGCTGGATGTGCTTCGCATGGCTCACAACGCGGCGCAGGATGCGCGGCTGACCGACAGCCGGGTGGCGATCTACTCGCCCGCCCACGACGCCGTTCACCGGCGCCGCTTCGCCATCCTGGCCGCCTTCGATTACGCGCTCGACCACCCGGAGGAACTCAGCCTCGCCTATCAGCCGAGGATCGACCTCGGCTCCGGCGCGTGCTGCGGGGCGGAGGCCTTGCTGCGCTGGCGAAGTGCGACGCTTGGCGGCGTCTCCCCGGCGGAGTTCATGCCGTTCGTCGAACAGAGTGCGATGATCCGCCCCGTCACCGCGCGCGTGCTGGAAATGGCGATGCGGCAGCTGGCGGCATGGCGCGCCGTGGGTCTGGGGCTCGATCTCGCCGTCAATGTTTCGGCCATGAACCTGCTCGAGCAGGATTTTGCCGAACGTCTGGCGGCCGGGCTCGCCGAGCACCACCTCGACCCTGCGGCGCTCGAACTGGAAATGACCGAGAGCGCCCTCATCGGCGAGGCCAATCTCGTGCTGTCGATGCTGAACACGATAGCGGGCAGCGGGGTGCGGCTCGCGATCGACGACTTCGGCACGGGATACAGCGGGCTGTCCTACCTGCAGCGGCTGCCGGCTCAGACGGTGAAGATCGATCAGTCTTTCATCCGGGGCCTGGCCAACGAGGCCGGCAACCTCGCGGTCGTCCGAGCGACGGTCGCGCTATGCCACGATCTCGGCTACCGCGTCGTGGCGGAGGGTGTGGAGACGCAGGAGGCGCTCGATCTTGTGGCTGAGGCGGGCTGTGACGAGGCCCAGGGCTATTTCTTCGGGCAGCCCTTGCCGGCGGAGGACTTCGCCGCCTGGTTCCGGGCCTGGACGCCGGATGCCGGAATGGGCGCCTCCGCCTAGCTATCGATGGATGACGGGAGCGCCTTCGCCTCTGCCGGCCCTGCCACCAGCACCCTGTCGCTGTCATCCTTGAGGGTCACGCCGCTGATGTTCCGCGTCATCGCCTGATCTATCAGCCAGGTGATGCGCCGGGCGGCCTCCGGCAGCGCCATCCCCTCGGGCCGGATGTTGGAGACGCAGTTGCGGTCCGCATCCGTCCGCCCGACTGCCGGACGCATCGTAACATAGGCGCCAAGGCTGTCCGGCGAACTCAGCCCCGGCCGCTCGCCGATCAGCACGAGCATCAGCCGCGCGCCGAGCAGCGCCCCCACCTCGTCACCGAGCGCCACCCGCCCGCGCGGGGCGATGCAGATCGGCCCCGCCCGGCGTCCCGACCTTTGAAGTTCGGCCACCAGCAGCGCGAGCAGAGGTGCGGCGTGGCTCGCCGTCGCCCGCGCCGAAAGGCCGCCTGCGACCAGGATTGCGATCTCCTCCCCCGGCGCGCGCTCCCGCAGCAACGCCACGGACGGGTCGGCGAGGCGGCGGCCGAGATCCGGTCGCGTCAGGTAGCTCGACTGATCGGAGGCCCGGCTCTCGACGCGCAGCACCGGAAGCCCGAGCGGCGCCAGAGCGGCCTCCATCGCATCGAGGTCGAGGCTCGCATGCACCGCGTCCCGAGCGAGCGCATGGGCGGCGCGGAAGGCGAGATGGTCGGCGGTCGCGATCCCCGGCCCGCTGCGGCCGAGCCCGATACGGGCCACGGTATAGGGGCGAAGCCCGGCGAAACGATCCGGCATCGCCATATCAGGCCGCCAGCAGCCGCTGGAAGCGCTCAGGCATGGCGAGCGGCCGAACCCGCCCGGCCTCGTCGGTCAGGCCGACGCGGTCGAGCCAGGCCTCGAATTCCGGCGCGGGTTTCAGCCCCATCATCTGCCGCAGGGCGAGCACATCGTGGAACGAGGTGCTCTGGTAGCCGAGCATCACGTCATCCGCCCCCGGCACGCCCATGATGAAGGTGAGCCCCGCCGCCGCCAGCGCGGTCATCAGCACGTCCATGTCGTCCTGATCCGCCTCCGCATGGTTCGTGTAGCAGACGTCGCAGCCCATCGGCACGCCGAGCAGCTTGGCGCAGAAGTGGTCCTCCAGCCCCGCCCGGATGATTTCGCGCCCGTTATAGAGGTATTCCGGTCCGATGAAGCCGACGACGGTGTTGACCAGCAGCGGCGAGAACTGCCGTGCGACCGCATAGGCCCGCGCCTCGATCGTCTGCTGGTCGCAGCCATGATGCGCGTCGGCGGAGAGCGCGCTGCCCTGCCCGGTCTCGAAATACATCACGTCGGCGCCGACGGTGCCGCGCTTCAGGCTCAGCGCCGCCTCATGCGCCTCCTTCAACGTCGAGAGGCCGAAGCCGAAGCTCGTATTCGTGGCTTCCGTGCCGCCAATGGACTGGAAGACGAGATCGACCGGCGTGCCGCCTGCCATGAGGCCGATTGCCGTCGTTACATGGGTCAGCACGCAGCTTTGCGTCGGCACCTCCAGCCGCTGGCGCAGATCGTCGAGCATGCAGAGCAGGTCATGCACCCGCTGCGGACTGTCGGAGGCCGGGTTGATCCCGATCACCGCATCGCCGCAGCCGAGCAGCAGGCCATCGACGATGCTGGCGAGGATACCCTTCGGGTCGTCGGTCGGGTGGTTCGGTTGCAGGCGGGAGGCGAGCCGCCCGGGCAGGCCGATCGTATCCCGGAACCGGGTCGTCACGCGGCGCTTGGCGGCGATCAGGATGAGATCCTGGATGCGGCAGATTTTGGCGACCGCCGCCGCCATCTCCGGTGTGAGTCCGGGCGAGAGCGCGGCAAGCGCCGCTCCATCCGCCTCGTCCGACAGCAGCCAGTCCCGCAGACCACCGACGGTCAGGGCCGCCACCGGGGCAAAGGCGCGCGCGTCGTGCGTGTCGATGATGAGCCGGGTGATCTCGTCGGCCTCATACGGCACGATGGCTTCGTTGAGGAAAGTCTGCAGCGGCAGATCGGCGAGCGCCATCTGCGCGGCCACGCGCTCCGCCATGGTGGCGGCGGCGACGCCCGCGAGCACGTCGCCCGAGCGATGCGGGGTGGCGCGCGCCATGAGCGTGCGAAGGTCCGGGAAGCTGTAGCGGGTTCCGCCGACGGCGCTCGCATACATGGCGGTGTCCTCCTGTTCCGGAGGCACTCTCCAAGCCTGGGTTACGCATTGCAACTGCCAAGCGCAAACGAGCTTCACGATGGCAGGGCCGTTTAATCCTTGATCGAGACCATGCTATGCGGAGCCCTCCGGTCTCTGAAGGCTCGCGTCGGACAGCATGATAAGCCCACGGCGGATGCCGACCCTTGGCGGCACGCAAGGCCGCCGCATCCCGCTCGTGCCTCGCCGTCGCGTCGTGCTGGACCGCAACCGGCTGGCATGGGCCGCGGCATTCTCGGCGGCGGTGCATGTCGCGCTGATCGCGGCCATGATCATCGTTTTCCCCAACAAGCCGCCGCCGCAGGAGGCGGCCGCGCCGCCGAGCGTCGAGGTGGTGTTCCAGCCCGGCGCCAAAACCGCCGCCTCGCCGGCCGGGAAGAAAGGACCGCCGCAGAAGGCGCAGCAGGCAGGCAGGCCAGGACCGAGGGCGCCTACGCAGCCGCGGGTCGCTGAGGCGACACCGCCTGCACCTCCGGCGCCCCCACTGCCGACACCGCCACTGCCGACACCGCCGTTGCCAACGCCGCCGCTGCCAACGCCGCCGCTGCCGACACCGCCACTGCCGACCCCGCCCAGGCCGGTGACGCCTCCCGCACCGAGGCCACCGCCGGCGGTGGTGAAGCCTCTCCCGAAACCTGTGGCGCCCAAGCCTGCACAACCCAAGCCGCCGCCGACGCCCAAACCTGTGCCGCCCAAGCCTGTGCCGCCCAAGTCTGTGCCGCCCAAGCCGCCAGCGCCGCCGCTGCCGAAGATCAACCTGCCGCCGCCGCCGCCGGCCGCGCCACCGGTGGCGACGCCACCCGTTCCGGTGCCACCTGTTCCGGTGCCACCTGTTCCGGTACCCGTCCCCACGCCTCCTGTGCCGCCGGTCGATGATTCGGAGGCCGAGATGAACCTCAATCTGCCGCCGATGCCCGAACTGGCGCCGGTGCCGCTACCGCCTCCACCGCCACCCCTGCCGCCCGCACCGCCGCGGCTGGCGCACCGCACCTCAAGGTCTCAGAGCCGCGCGCTCGGCGGCGCGATGGTGATGAACGGCCTATCCTTCAGCGGCGGCGGCAGCCCCAGCAGCGGCTTCACGCATGGCATGAACCTCACGCTGCCCCAGTCGCAGCAACCCGGTTCCGGTTCCGACCTTTCCGTGCAGGGCGATGTCGGCACGAACTGGATTGCGGAACTCGAGCAGTGGGTCAACGAGCACAAATACTATCCGGAAATGGCCGGCGATTTGAACCAGCAGGGCACTGTCGTCATCCGCTTCTCGGTCGACCGGGCCGGGCACGTGTCCGGCCTCGAAATGGTCTCGCCCACCGGCTATGCGCTCCTCGATCAGGCTTGGCTCGGGCTGTTCCGGGACGCCGATCTGCCTCCCTTCCCGCCTGACGCCAAGTCAAACACCGCCAGGATCACGGCCTCGATGCACTTCGAGATCATTCGCTGAAACTTGTCGTCACCGGCCGGAGAAGCCGACCATGAGCGCTGCGCCCAAGCATGTCTCCCTGCGAGGGTCCCAGCTGATCGACGAGCCGATCCTCAACAAGTGCAACAGCTTCGCCGAGGACGAACGCACCCTGTTCGGCCTCAACGGCCTGCTGCCGAGGGACTGATCCCCACAGCGACCGAGGCCGGCATCGCGGCCCGGGTCGACGCGACCGTATGGGAGCCGGCGTATCCGCCCTACGTCATGGGCTGATCCCGCGCAGCCTATCGGCGGGTCCAGTTCTCGGTGCTGATGGTGGTGCCGCCGCCATAGGCCCAGATGCCGGACCAGTCGCCGTTCTCTGACGAATAAAGAGCCAGGCCGGTGGTGCTGCCGGACGCGTAGGACACGGCCATGAACGAATCGTTCCCGATGCCAGTGCCGATAAACGTCTCGCTGCCGATCTTCCAGACGACGCGGTAGGTGTCGCCGGTCGGCGTAACCTCGACCGTGCCCGTATAGGGGCCGCTGCCCACGCTTGTGCCATCGACGGCATAGTGGCCGACAGGCCCCCCGGCCCAGGCCAATGGGGCCGTCGTGCAGATCATGATACCGGTCAAAACAGTCATCAGGCGCATAGGAGATCCGTCCAGGTTCTCCCTCAGATTAGTGCCCGATTTCTGAACGTCCGGCTAACGCGCCTCTCAGCCCTTGGCGGCGACCGGCACCACGCCCATCGTCGCGGCTGGTGGGCCATAAACGTCGCGCGCCCGCTTCAGGAAGGCATAGACCATCCGGCGCACCGCCTCGGCGAACACCGAACCGATCGCCATCTGCAACACCTTGCTCCTGAACTCGAAATCAACAAAGAAATCGATCACGCAACCGCCCGGGTCGGGCTGGAACCGCCAGCGGTTGTTGAGGTATTTGAACGGCCCGTTCTCGTAATGGACCACGATCGTGTGCGAGTGCTCGAGCGTGACCCGGCTGGTAAAGCTTTCCCGGAATGGCCCGAAGCCGATGGTGAGGTCGGCCACCAGTTCCTCCTCCGTATGCGTCCGGATGCGCGCGCCGACGCACCAAGGGAGAAACTGCGGATACTTCCCCACGTCCGCGACCAGATCGAACATCTGCTCGGGTCTATAGGGAACCCGCTTCTGCTCCGCATACCGCGGCATCAGACGGAAACAACCCGCTCTGCCGACACCGCGAGCAATGCCGCCCGTGCCGCTCTCAACGCCTCGAAATCGGCGTCCGCGTGATAGGAGCTCCGGGTCAAAGGCGTTGCGGAAACCATCAGAAAGCCCTTTGCCCGTGCTGTTGAAGCGTAGTCCGCGAACTCGTCCGGCGTCACGAAGCCCGCGACGGCGGCGTGCTTCGGCGTCGGCTGCAGATATTGGCCAAGGGTCAGGAAATCAACATCCGCTATCCGCAGATCGTCCATCACCTGGCCGATCTCCGGCCGCGCCTCTCCCAGCCCCACCATCAGCCCCGACTTCGTGAAGATCGCCGGGTTCAGCATCTTCACCTGATCCAGCAGCCGCAGCGACTGGAAGTAGCGCGCTCCCGGCCGGATCGTCGGGTAGAGGCGCGGCACCGTCTCCAGATTATGGTTGAAGACATCCGGGGCGGCCTCGGCCACGATTTCCACCGCTCCCGGTTTGCGCAGGAAGTCCGGCGTCAGCACCTCGATGGTCGTACCGGGCGCCGCCGTGCGGATGGCGCCGATCACGCGCGCGAAATGCCGCGCACCGCCATCCGCCAGATCGTCCCGATCGACCGACGTGATGACGACATGGCGCAAACCCAGCTTCGCCACCGCATCCGCGACCCGCGCGGGCTCGCCAGCGTCGAGCCCCCCGGGCATTCCGGTGCGGACATTGCAGAAGGCGCAGGCGCGGGTGCAGGTGTCGCCCATTATCATCATCGTCGCATGGCGCTGCGACCAGCACTCGCCGATGTTCGGGCAGGCCGCTTCCTCGCACACGGTCACGAGCTTGTTCTCCCGCATCAGATTGCGGGTCTCGTGATAGGTCGGGTGGTTCGGCGCCTTCACACGGATCCAATCGGGCTTGCGCGCCACCGGGTTGTCCGGCCGGTGCGCCTTCTCCGGGTGGCGATGATCGATGAGCACACGCGTCGCCATGGTCGCCTCATCTGAAGGAAGTTTTGCTTCTTCGCTCCTAGCCAGGGCGCCGAGCTAGTAGCCCCGGCCAGGATTACAAAAGGAAGCGCCTCGTCTGGTTCTTATTTGCGAAAGAACCAGAAAACTTTCGGCCGGTTCAGAACTAAAAGTGGATTGCCTGCCCGTACGCGTCAAGCACCGCCTCATGCATGGTCTCGCTGACGGTGGGATGCGGAAACACCGTGTGCATCAGCTCTTCCTCCGTTGTCTCCAGCGTCCGCGCGATCACGTAGCCCTGGATCATCTCGGTCACCTCGGCGCCTACCATATGCGCGCCCAGTAGCTCCCCAGTCTTGGCGTCGAAGATCGTCTTGATCATGCCCTCGGGCTCGCCCATCGCGATGGCCTTGCCATTGCCGATGAACGGGAAGTGCCCGACCTTGATCGCGCGGCCCGTCGCTTTCGCCTTGGCTTCGGTCATGCCGACGGAGGCCACCTGCGGGCGGCAGTAGGTGCAACCGGGAATGTTGGCGATATCCAGCGGATGCGGATGCTTGCCAGCGATCGCCTCGACGCAGATGACGCCCTCATGGCTCGCCTTGTGCGCGAGCCACGGCGCGCCAGCGAGGTCTCCGATTGCGTAGATGCCTTCGACCCCGGTGCGGCCGAAGCCGTCGACCACGACGTGGGTACGTTCCACCTTCACGCCCGCCTCCTCGAGGCCGAGGTTCTCGACGTTGCCGACGATGCCGACCGCCGAGATGACGCGGTCCACGGTGATCTCCTGCGCTTTCCCGCCGGCCTCGACGGTGACGGTCACGTTATCCGTGCCCTTCTTCACGCCCTTCACGGCGGCGCTGGTGTGGATGACCATGCCCTGCTTCTCGAAGGCCTTACGTGCGAAGGCGCCGATTTCCTCGTCCTCCACGGGCAGGACGCGGTCCATCACCTCGATCACGGTCACCTTCGCGCCCATGTTGAGGTAGAAGCTCGCAAACTCGATGCCGATGGCGCCCGAGCCGATCACCAGCAGGCTCTTCGGCATCATGGTCGGAACCATCGCGTGCTTGTAGTTCCAGATTAGCTTGCCGTCGGCCTCGATGCCGG
This sequence comes from Acidisoma sp., assembly GCF_965199065.1. Taxonomy (NCBI): domain Bacteria; kingdom Pseudomonadati; phylum Pseudomonadota; class Alphaproteobacteria; order Acetobacterales; family Acidocellaceae; genus Acidisoma; species Acidisoma sp. Next base: position 558,016 of record NZ_CBDAQN010000003.1, read on the forward strand.
GCAGCTCGCGCGGGCGGGCGCCGGTCGCCAGGATGATGTGCGGCGCCTTGAGCGTCGCGACAGGCTTGCCGTCCTTCTCGACCGCGAGGGTGCCCTTCCCAGTGAGTTTCGCCCGCCCGTCGAACACCGTGACCTTGTTCTTCTTGAGCAGATAGCCGACCCCGGTGACCAGTTGCTTGGCGACACCACGCGACCGTTTCACCACCTTCTCCAGGTCGAAGCTAATGTTGTCCGCCTTGAAGCCGAACTCGTCGAGGTGATGCAGCAGGTGCGAGATTTCCGAACTGCGCAGCAGGGCCTTGGTCGGGATGCAGCCCCAGTTCAGGCAGATGCCGCCGAGATGCTCGCGCTCGACGACGGCGGTTTTCATGCCGAGCTGGGAGGCGCGGATCGCGGCGACATAGCCGCCCGGGCCGCCACCGACGACCACGAGATCGAATGATTGCTCGGCCATGCAGGTTTTCCTTATTGTCTAGGAACGGGCTAGGGCTTCAAGGGCGCGCCCGGTCAGCCTCTGGCGTGTCCAGCCATCGAGCGGCCGGGCGCCAAGGGAGCGATAGAAGCGAATGGCCGTGCCGTTCCAGTTGAGCACGTCCCAATCCATGCGCGCGCATCCCTGCGCTATGGCGCGCTCGGCGAGAAAACGGAAGATCGCCCGCCCGATGCCTGCCCCGCGATGGGCGGGCTGCACAAAAATATCTTCGAGGAACAGCCCGGGCCGGCCACGGAACGTGCTGAAGTTGTAGAACCAGACGGCGAAACCCACGGCCGTTCCATCGATCTCGGCGAGCAGCGCCTCCGCCCTGGCCGGCGTTCCAAACAGGGAGAGGCTGAGGTCGGCGTCTGTCGCCAGAACCTCGTCCTCCAGCCGCTCGTATGCCGCCAGCGCGCGGATGAAGCCGAGCAGAGTTGGAACATCCTCGACCGTCGCCACGCGGAGAACCGCGCCACTGTCCGTCATGCCAGCCATCCAGCCTGCGTCAGAGCATCAGGTTGAGCGGTTCCTGAATGATAGCCTTGAATGCCTGTAGCCATTCCGCCCCCAGCGCTCCATCCACTACCCGATGATCGACGCTGAGCGTCGCGCTCATCACCGTCGCGACCGCGAGCGCGCCATCTTTCACGACCGGGCGCTGTTCGCCAGCGCCGACCGCCAGGATCGCGGCCTGGGGCGGATTGATGATGGCCTGGAAATCCTTAACGCCGAACATCCCAAGGTTGGATACCGAGAAGCCGCCGCCCTGGAACTCCTCGGGCTTGAGCTTGCCGGCGCGGGCGCGCAGGCCGAGGTCCTTCATCTCGTTGCTGATGGTGGCCAAGCCTTTCTGGTCAGCCCGCCGGATGATCGGCGTGATGAGCCCGTCCGGGATCGCGACGGCCACGGAAACGTCCACGTCGTCGTAGAAGGCGACGCCCTCCTCGGTGAAGCTCGCATTGACCTTGGGCACGCGGCGGAGCGCGATCGCCGCCGCCTTGATGACCATGTCATTGACCGAGAGCTTGAAGGAGCCGGCGCCATCCTTGGCCGAGCGGGCGTTCAGTTCGCCACGCAGCTTGAGCAACGCGTCCAGCTCGATATCCATCGTGAGATAGAAGTGCGGGACGCTCTGCTTGCTCTCGGTGAGCCGCTTGGCGATGACGCGGCGCATGGAGGTATGCGGCACGAGGCTGTGCGGCGCGGTGATGGATGCGGCCTTCGTCGGTGCAGGCGCCGGCGCGGGCTTGGCGGCGGGCGCCTCAACCGGCGCCGGTGCCGGAGCGGCCGCGGCGGGCGCCGCGGCGGGTGCGGCTTTGGCGGCCTCGACATCGGCGCGAACGATGCGTCCGTTCGGGCCGGAGCCGTTGATGGCTTTGAGGTCAACGCCGATCTCCTTCGCCACCCGCTTGGCCAGCGGCGACGCGAAGAGACGTTCGCCCTTGTCGTGGCCGTTGGCGCCAGGAGCGGGAGAAGCGCCCGTCGACGCTGTGCTGGCCTTTGGAGCCTGGGCGTCCTGCTCGGCGACCTTCGCCGCCTCGGACGCGGCGGCAGCTGGAGCCGGCGACGCGCTGTCCGGCACGGCTTCGCCTTCCTGCACCAGGATCGCGATGGGCGCGTTGACCTTCACTCCCTCGGTGCCGTCGGCGACAAGGATACGGCCGAGCACGCCCTCGTCGACCGCCTCGACCTCCATCGTCGCCTTGTCGGTTTCGATTTCGGCAATGACATCGCCCGCTTTCACGGACTCGCCCTGCTTCTTCAGCCAGCGCGCCAGCGTGCCCTCGGTCATCGTCGGGCTCAGCGCGGGCATCAGGATATTGATGGGCATCGGCGTGCTCCCTCAGACGATCTTGCGAACGGCATCCACGACCCAGGCGACCTGCGGCAGCGCAAGCTTCTCCAGGTTGGCGGCGTAGGGCAGCGGCACGTCCAGCCCATGCACGCGCACCGGCGGCGCATCCAGGTAATCGAAGGCGTGCTCCATGATCTGCATGGCGATCTCGGCGCCGATGCCGGCGAAGGGCCAGCCCTCCTCCACCGTCACCAGACGGCTGGTCTTCTTCACGCTCTCCACGATCGTGGCCGTATCCAGCGGGCGCAGCGAACGCAGGTTGATGACCTCGGCACTGATGCCCTGCTCGGCGAGCGCCTCGGCCGCCTGCATGGCGACGCCGACCATGATGCTGAAAGCGACGATGGTCACATGCTCGCCGGTCCGCTCGACCTTGGCCTTGCCAATGGGGAGGATGAAGTCGTCGGCCGTCGGGCACTCGAAGCTGTGACCGTAGAGGATCTCGTTTTCCAGCACGATGACCGGGTTCGGGTCACGGATGGCGGCGCGCAGGAGACCCTTGGCGTCCGCGGAGGACCACGGCGCCACCACCTTCAGCCCCGGGCAGTGCGCGTACCAGGAGGCGTAGCACTGGCTGTGCTGCGCCGCGACGCGGGAGGCGGCGCCGTTAGGGCCGCGGAAGGTGATCGGCGCGCCCATCTGGCCGCCGGACATATAGAGCGTCTTGGCCGCCGAGTTGATGATCTGGTCGATCGCCTGCATGGCGAAGTTGAAGGTCATGAACTCGACGATAGGCTTGAGGCCGGTCATCGCGGCGCCCACCGCCATGCCGGTGAAACCATGTTCGGTGATGGGCGTGTCGATCACCCGGCGCGGCCCGAACTCGTCCAGCAGTCCCTGGCTGATCTTGTAGGCGCCCTGATACTGGGCGACTTCCTCACCCATCAGAAACACATCGGCGTCGGCTCGCATTTCCATCGCCATCGCATCCCGCAGCGCCTCGCGCACGGTGATGGCCTTCGTCGGACCCCAATCGCGATCGGGCTCGGGCGTGGCGGCCGACGCCGCGATCGGCAATGGCGCCACCGCCTGCGGTGCACTTTTAGGAGGCGCCTCGGCCGCCGGCGGCGCGCTCTCGGCTTTCTGGGGAGTGGCAGCCGCTCCCTCGCCGCCGCCAATCTCGGCGATCGGGGTGTTCACGGCGACGCCCTCGGTGCCTTCCTCGACGAGGATGGAGGAGAGCTTGCCCTCATCCACCGCCTCGACTTCCATCGTCGCCTTGTCGGTCTCGATCTCGGCGATGACGTCGCCGGCCTTGATCTCCTCGCCGACCTTCTTCAGCCAGCGGGCGAGCTTACCCTCCGTCATGGTCGGGCTGAGGGCCGGCATCAGGATTTGGGTCGCCATAGCGCTCAGGCCTCCACCAGGATATCGGTCCACAATTCGCCCGGCTCCGGCTCGGGGCTCGACTGCGCGAAGTCGGCAGCCTCCTGCACCACGGCCTTCACCTCGTCATCGATCTTCTTGATCTCGGCCTCATCCACACCCTGCTCGGTTAGCAGGTGATGAACGCTCTCGATGCAGTCGCGCTCGCTCCGCATCTTCTGCACCTCCTCCCGCGTCCGGTACTTGGCAGGATCGGACATCGAGTGGCCACGATAGCGGTAGGTCTTCATCTCAAGCAGGAAGGGCCCCTTGCCGGCGCGGCAATGGGCAATGGCCTGCTCGGCGGCTTCCTTCACCGCGATCACGCTCATGCCGTCCACCTGCAGCCCGGGGATGCCCCAAGGCGCGCCGTTCTTGGAAAGATCCTTGGAGGCCGATGCCCGCTCGACGCTGGTACCCATGCCGTAGCGGTTGTTTTCAATGACGAAGACGACCGGCAGCTTCATCAAGGCAGCAAGGTTGAAGCTTTCGAACACCTGCCCCTGGTTGGAGGCGCCCTCGCCGAAATAGGTCACGGAGACGTTGTCGTTGCCGCGATACCAGTTGGCGAAGCCGAGGCCCGCGCCGATCGACACCTGCGCGCCGACGATGCCGTGGCCGCCGTAGAACCCCTTCGCCTTGCTGAACATGTGCATGGAGCCGCCCTTGCCATGCGAGTAACCCGTGGCGCGGCCGGTGAGTTCGGCCATGACCCCGCGGGGCTCCATGCCCGTCGCAAGCATGTGGCCATGGTCACGGTAGCTGGTAATAACCTCGTCGCCGGGCTTGAGGGCGGATTGCACGCCCACCACGACGGCCTCCTGTCCAATATAGAGATGGCAGAAGCCGCCGATCAGCCCCATGCCGTAGAGCTGCCCGGCTTTCTCTTCGAAGCGCCGGATCAGCAGCATGTCGTGATAGGCGCGCAGAAGGTCGTCCTTACCCATTGATACCTCGGGGGTTTTGGTCCGTTTGCGGGAAGCCGCTGCGAGGGCCATTCCAAACTCCGTGTCTCGGCGGTGGCCGCGTGATCGGAAACACTGGGGGACACCTAGCCACTCCGGCCAATCTCGACAAGTCGAGCGGCGAAAAACCCTTATGTTGCAATGCAATATGCACCCTTAACCGGATCGCGGTTAAGTGCCTGAACGTTCTGTCCGAAGATGATCCGATAACGCCTGAGATTACCCGAAGAGTGTTGAATTAGATTGGATGTTGCCGCCAGAGCGCCTCCCGAGGGCGATGTATTACGGCGGGAGCCGTCCGAGCCGTACCGGCGGCGGCATGTCGCTATCTGGACGAGAGAATTGATTGCGGACTCGATCTGACCGTGTTAGTAAGACTAACTCACCGGGTGCGGATCATGTGGAATTTCGGCGACAACGAGTTTCCCTACCCGAGCTTCCTCAAAGTCCCGTTCGTCTTTGTTCCGAAGGGGAACCCGCCGCCTCTGGAGTGGATGGCAGCACATCCGGGGTTCGTGACCTTCGCAGCGACGTTCGTGCCGCGTTCGCACCCAACGCCGTTGCCCGAGGCTGAACCCGGGGCCGTCTTCGCGCCGCACGAAGCGCCACAGCCCGAGGCCGCTCCGGTCCAGCGCTTGCGCGACGACTTCCCCGACCGGCTCCTCGAAGTCGTGCCGCCGCCGCAGGCGCAGCTCCCGCCTCCGCCGGACATGCGGCCCCGATGGCTCCACCGGCTCTTGCCGCCGCCGGCAGATGTGGATCCCTCGATGTAGTGGCCGACGTCGGCCGGGCTCTCGGCAGCACGGGCCGGGATGAAGCATCTCGACGCCATCAGGGTGAGGCCGGTGCCGCCTTGGCCCGCGGCGACGGCTGCTTCAATCGCATCGGGCCGACGGCTTCCGCGGCAAGAGAAGAACCAGCATTCCATGAAACGAATGCCGTGTGGAAAAGATGATTGGGTGAGGTCGGACGGGGCTTGAGGCGCGGTCAGATTCCAGCCGAAGAGTTTACAACGCAAGTCGAACGTCCAGCGACGACACTATTTCGCTTTGAGATCGATCGTTACCTTGCCCTTCTGTGCAGCATCAACAAGACGATCGTAAAGCTCGATAGCCTGATAATCACCCTCGCATTGCAAGCTGATCTGGACGGTGTTGCCAGCGCGCTTTATCCCGATCCTCATCCCGAGGACATCAGACGCACCTTCTGTGTCTGATTGCGGAACAAAGTCACGCTTTTCCACCATCTTCCATCTCTCACAATAAGAAGCCGAATTAGGCTGTTCGCCTTGAGTCGTAGGAGATCAGGTCTGTAATTCCGCTGGTCTGACTTAAACTAGTAAGTAATCCGCCCCGCGAGAACAATCCAGGGGAATTCACTACCCAGGCGGGGCGGCTGAAGGGCCTAAACGGGTGATGGCGCCCCACCATTCGGTGGAGACGCCACACGATGCGGGCTAGCCCACTCGCCTCACAGAGGACGCGCGACCTCGAATGTGGCCACGTCGATCATGAAGCTACCGTCCTCCTCAATGGCGAAATGCCGCCGCACCGGCTTCGCCATGCTCGCCTGCAACCAGCGGATCGCCGTCGCCAGTTCAACCGGCGTCCGCATCCGGAGCGTCCAGCTTGCGAACTCCATCCGCAACCGATGCATCCGCGACGCTCCTGTCACAAATCCGGCATCCGCCAAGGCCGCCTCCCATTCGGCCCGGGCATAGTCGCGCACATGCGACGTGTCCCGCAGCACTTCGACTGCCTGAAGGTACGTGTCGAGCGCCGGCGTGCCCGGAGAGATCACGTCGATGAAGACGCCACGGCCGCCGGGCCTGAGCACCCTGAACGCCTCCCTGAGGCCCGCTCGCCAGTCGCTCCAGTGGTGAGCGCTGAAGCGGGATGCGACCCAGTCGAAGCTGCCGTCGACGAAGGGCAGGACTTCGGCGCTGCCCTGCTCGGTCACGATGTTCCCGAACCCACGCTCGGCCGCCGAGCGGGCGACCACGGCGAGCATCTCGGATGACAGATCATAGGCGACGACCTCCGCCACGTGCGGGGCGGCGGTGAAGGCCATGTGACCGCCGCCGCAGCCGAGGTCGAGCAGCCGTGCGCCGGCACTATCCGCCAGCAGGCTTGCGAAGGCTTCGAGGTCGGCTCCTTGCGAATGCACCGCGCTCTGCAGATACGCCTCGGCGCGGGGTCCGAACTGCGCCTCGACCACGTGTGCCTGATCGATCCCGCTCATGCCATCGCTCCCTGAATGGCAACCGCGTTGTTGGCGGCACTCAGCACCGCCCGCATGGAGGCCTCGCCGCTGTCCACGTCGATCCCCACGCCGAACACGGACTGCCCGTCGGGCAGCACGCATTCCACATAGGCCGCCGCATGGGTGCCCGACCCGCGGCCGACGGCGTGCTCGTCATAGTTGACGATGTCGAGCGCCACTCCGCAGCCCTGCCTGAGGGCGTCGACGAAGCTCGACAACGGGCCGTTGCCCTGGCCGGTGATGGTGCGGCTGTGCCCATCGACCTCGACCCGCCCGTTGAACACACGCGCGGTGCCGGCGCGATCCGCGCCAGATACCGTGTAGTCGAGCAACGTAAAGTGAGGCGTGCCCTCGAGCCCGTAGGTCCGGCGGAAGGCGGCGACAATATCGGCGGTGGTCAACTCGCGCCCGGTACGGTCCGCGATTTCCTGCACAACCCGGCTGAAGGCGATCTGGAGCCGGCGCGGCAGGCGAAGCCCCTGATCCTGCTCCAGCAGCCAGGCAACGCCACCCTTGCCCGACTGGCTGTTGACGCGGATCACCGCCTCGTAGGTGCAGCCGATGTCCTGCGGGTCGATGGGCAGGTAGGGCACTTCCCAGACACCGTCGTTCTGCGCCGCCCGGGCGGCGAAGCCCTTCTTGATCGCATCCTGATGCGAGCCCGAGAACGCGGTGAAGACCAACTCGCCGGCGTAGGGGTGGCGCGGATGCACGGCGATCTGGTTGCAGTGCTCGACAGTCTGAACCACTTTCCGGATATCCGAAAAGTCGAGACCGGGATTGACGCCTTGCGTATAGAGATTGAGCGCCATGGTCACGATGTCGACGTTGCCGGTGCGCTCGCCGTTGCCGAACAGGCAGCCCTCGACGCGGTCCGCGCCCGCCATCAGCGCGAGCTCGGCCGCGGCAATGCCGGTGCCGCGATCGTTGTGCGGATGCACGGAGATGACTGCGCAATCTCGCCGCGTCATGTGCCGGCAGAACCACTCGATCTGGTCGGCGTAGACATTCGGGCTTGCAACCTCGACCGTCGCCGGCAGATTGAGGATGATCGGGCGCTCGGGCGTCGGCTGCCAGACATCCATCACCGCCTCGCAGACCTCGAGCGCGAAGTCGAGTTCGGTGAAGCTGAAGGTCTCGGGTGAATACTCATAGGTCCAGATCGTGCCGGGCCGCTCGTCGGTGAGTTGCTTGATGAGCTTGGTGCCAGACACTGCCAGCGCGATCGTGCCGGCGCGGTCCTGGTTGAAGACGAGGCGGCGAAACAGCTCGGAGGTCGCGTTGTAGAGGTGAACGATGGCGCGGTTGGCGCCGTTCAGGCTGTCGATGGTGCGGCGGATGAGTTCCTCGCGGGACTGCGTCAGCACCTGGATGGCGACGTCCTCGGGAATAACCCCGCCCTCGATGAGGCCGCGGACGAAATCGAAGTCGGTTTGGGAGGCGGAGGGGAATGCGACCTCGATTTCCTTGAAGCCGCTTTTCACCAGCAGATCGAAGAAGCGGCTCTTTCGCTCTCCGTCCATGGGATCGATGAGGGATTGGTTGCCGTCGCGAAGATCGACGGAGCACCATCGTGGCGGATGGGTGATCTGGCGGCTGGGCCATTGCCGGTCCGGCAGGTCGATGGTTGCGAAGGGCCGGTATTTACCGGCGGGGGCGCTCAGCATCATGGGGCGCTCGTTTCTTTCTCGAGTGGCGTGCGAATGGGGAAGTCGGCCTGGAAGGCTACGGTCGCGCGCGGGCCGTCAGCGGGCGCGACCGCACCGAAGTCGAAGCCCGAGGGGGAGCGAGAACTGGCTGTGGCGGATCATTCTGGGCGAACTCGTCGAGACACTTGAGGCGAGGCGCGATAGGCGCCGGAGCGGGCACGACCCTCAGGGGGCCGCGGTCGTAAGTCGCCCAAGGAGCGCGGTGACGCTCGGAATGATGCCATGTGTCGCCATACGAGGCGGACCGTGCCCGGATCGGCCGCGCGCCACAAGCGCGCCTTGGCGCAACGGTCCCATGCCGCCGGAGCAGCCTGTCCCCGGCGCCGCCTACATCACCTGCTTCTGGGGCAATGTGCGGGCGATGTGGCTGAGCGTCTCCTCCTCCAGGTCCAGTTCCTCGATGAGAAGCTGCACCGCCTCGTCGTTGATCGCGTGGCGCCGGCGCAGCGAGCGCATCTCGGCCCGCTCCGCCCGCACGCCGCGCAGACGCAGCGCGATTTCCGCCCGCTGATCCTCCTGCGCCTGCTCCTGGTGTTCGTCATCGTCGTCCCGGCCCTGAAGCTTGAGGCGATAATCCGCAAGCACCCGGCGCGCGGCCTCTTCATAGGCCGCCCGCGCCGCTCCCTGACGCCGGTCGAGAGCCGCGGGAAGCCGCGCCTCGATCTCGCGGATGGCGCCCTCCGCCATCTGCCGCCGGGCTCTTTCGATTTCGTCATCGACCCGATTGGCGTCGGGCAGCGGCATTCGCCCGATGAGCCACGGCAAGGTCAGCACCGCGAGCAGCATCGACAGGATGATGACGCCGGCCGCGGTCGAGATGAGCAGGGGGCGGTTCGGGAACCCCTTTCCGTTGGGGAGCAGCAGAGGCAGCGACAGAATGCCGGCGAGCGTCACCGCCCCGCGCACGCCTGCGACGGAGGTCGCGCAGATGGCGAGAAAGCCGGGAATGGGAACATGTCTGCCTCGGGCGCGGCTGACACCCGACCGGACGGTCGTGGCCAGCACGACCCAGATGAAGCGCAGCACCACCAGAACGAGCAGGACGGTGCCCGTGAGCAGGAGAAGATCCCAGGGCGAGTGCCCGGCATGAACCGTGATCCGCACCCCCTGGGCCAGAATGGCAGGTAGTTGGAGGCCCAGCAGCAGGAAGATGAGGCCGTTGAAGGCGAACTCGAGCGTGCTCCAGATAGCGAAGGTGCGCCGCCGGATTGCCCCATGCGTCCCGCCGAAGGGGTCCATCAGGTTCAGCGTCACGCCGGTCGCGACAGCCGCGAGGATGCCGGAGAGATCGAGCGCCTGCGCCGTCAGGTAGGAGGCGAAGGGCAGCAGCAGAATAAGCAGGATGTAGATGGAGGCTTCCTCGGAGCGCCGGGCGAGGACGTAGCGGTCGAGCTGGAAGAACCCCCAGCCATAGGCTCCGCCCACCGCGAGCCCGCCGGCCGCGACGATGACGAAGCTCAATGCCGCCTGGGACAGGGAAAAGCTCCCGACCATGACGGCGCTGACCGCGACGTTGAAGGAGACGAGGCCCGAGGCGTCGTTCAGCAGGGCCTCGCCCTGGAGGATGTGCATGAACCGGCGCGGCATGCTGCGGCCGCTCATGATGCCGCTGAGGGCGACCGCATCGGTGGGCGACAGCACCGCTGCCAGGGCGAAGGCCGCCGCCAGCGGCACGAACGGCAGCAGCCAATGGACGAAAAAACCGACACCGACGGTCGTGAACAACACCAGCCCGACGGCAAGCGCGATGACTGGAACACCGACCTCACCGAGTTCACGCTTGGGGATGCGATAGGCGTCGGCGAAGAGCAGCGGCGGAATGAAGAGCAGCAGGAAGAGAGAGGGGTCGAACGACACGTGGAAGCCGGCGAAATCGCACAATGCGCCGACCGCGATCTGGAGCAAGGGCAACGGCACTCGCACCACCGTGACCGCCAGGTTTGTCATGGCGGTGACGAAGAGTAGGATCAGAATCGTCGTGGTCAGGTGCATGGGTTAGCAAGCGCTTCTTTTTACGAAAAGAAGCAAAAACTTCTTTTCAGGCAGCGTGGAGCACGCGTCCCGCCACCGCATCCAGCTTCGCCACCACCGCTGGATCTCGGTGCGAGACCGCCGTGATCAGGCTGTGCGTGAGCGCGCGGTCGCAACCCGAGGAACATAGCCCGCGCGGCTGACCGACAACGGGAAGGATCGCACGAACGAGATCCCGCGCATGATCGGCATTGGCGAAGAGCGTCTTCACCACCTGGTCGACGGTCACCGCGTCATGGCCCTCGCGCCAGCAATCGTAGTCCGTCACCATGGCAACGGTCGCGTAGCAAAGCTCCGCCTCGCGGGCGAGTTTGGCCTCGGGCATGTTGGTCATGCCGATCACGCTGCAGCCCCAGGACTGGTAGAGGACGCTCTCGGCATAGGTCGAGAACTGCGGCCCCTCCATGGTGAGATAGGTGCCGCCGCGCGTCACCGGCAGGCCGAGAGCGCGCGCGGCTTCCTCGAGCGCGGCGCCCAGGCGCGTGCAGACGGGGTTGGCGACGGAGACGTGCGCCACGCAGCCGGCGCCGAAGAAGCTCTTCTGGCGGGCGAAGGTCCGGTCGATGAACTGGTCGACGATCACGAAATGACCGGGCGGAAGCTCCTCCTTCAGGCTGCCGACGGCGGACAGCGAGATGAGGTCTGTCACGCCCACGCGCTTCATGGCGTCGATGTTGGCGCGGTAGTTGAGGTCGGTCGGGGACACCACATGGCCGCGGCCGTGGCGCGGCAGGAAGACGCAGCGCAGGCCGTGCAGCCGGCCGAACAACAGCTCGTCGGACGGCGCGCCCCAGGGCGTTTCGACCCGCCGCCACTCCTTCTCCTCGAGATCCTGGATGTCATAGAGGCCGGAGCCGCCGATGATGCCGAGGAGAGGCTCGATCGTGATGTCAGGCTCGGACGAAGTTTCAGGCACGAGGCAACTCCTCTGGAGACGCGTGATACTAGAAGCCGCCGCCGATCCCTGGCAACAAGCCGGAGAGCGGGCGAAGACCCTCAAGAAACCGCTATAGACATAAGGATATGTTTATGTCCGACAATCACGTCCTCCTGCGGCCGCGCGCCCAGGCGTGGTTCGAGACGTTGCGCGATCGTATCTGCGGCACCTTCGAGATGATCGAGGCTGAGCAGACGGGGCCGCTCGCGGACAGGCCGGCCGGCCGGTTCGAGCGACGGAGCTGGACACGCCCGACGCCCGAGGGTGTGGAAGGCGGTGGTGGCGTGATGAGCGTGATGCACGGCCGCGTGTTCGAGAAGGTGGGGGTGAACGTCTCGACCGTCTGGGGCGAGTTCAGCCCGGAGTTCCGCGCGATGGTGCCGGGGGCGGCGGAGGACCCGCGCTTCTGGGCCTCCGGCATCAGCCTCGTCGCGCATCTGCAGAGCCCGCTCGTGCCCGCCGTCCACATGAACACGCGCATGCTGATCACGCGCCACGGCTGGTTCGCAGGCGGCGCCGACCTCACCCCGATGCGGATGGAGGCGCCGGAATCGCTCGAGGATGCGGCGAGCTTCCATGCGGCGCTGCGCGGCGCCTGCGATGCCCATGGGTCGGACTTCTACGCCCGCTTCAAGAAATGGTGCGACGACTACTTCTACCTGCCGCACCGGAACGAACCGCGCGGGCTCGGCGGCATCTTCTACGACCAGCACAGCACCGGCGACGTGGAGGCGGATTTCGCGTTCACGCGCGATGTCGGGACGGCGTTTCTGGAGTCCTACGCGGCTATCGTTCGGCGCCGGATGCGTGCGCCCTGGACCGAGGCGGATCGCGACCATCAACTGGTGCGGCGGGGCCGCTACGTGGAGTTCAACCTGCTGCACGATCGCGGTACGCTGTTCGGGCTGAAGACGGGCGGCAACATCGAGGCGATCCTGATGAGCCTGCCGCCGGAAGCGCGCTGGCCCTGAACCGCGCCCGCCATCCGCACAAAAGAAGCGCCCTCCTGTTGTTGCGGACTCCACTTGCGGATGTAAGCCTCACGCTTGCGGCGCATCACTTAGGCGGATGGCCATGAGATTGATCGGCATAAGCTGTGTGACCGTCATTGTCGTAGGCGAGAAATTGCACCTTACTCCTTTCGGAAATACCGATCCTCGGAGTCGCATCCATGAGCAATACCTACGAATTCATAAATGCTGATGGATCGGGGAGTTTCGGATCTTCACCCAACTGGATCGATGAAACCAGCCCGACAACTCCGGGACCACCCGGACCGACCGATACAGCCCTCGTCTCCACAGCGGGACGAATTACCGGAACGGCCGATGTCGGCGCGCTCGTTCTCGATGGGAGCGACGGCACCTTGACGGCAACGGGCCAGGATGTCGCAGCCACGACACTCGAGCTTGAGGGCCGCGTGGCATTCACCCGTGGCACCGTCTACGGCGTCGCCGGCGGCGTTGAACAAGTCGGCAAATCAACCGTCAGCATGAGCGGCGGCAGCGATATGCTCATCTCGCCTGCCGCTGGCGCGGGGACCGCCGCGTTGGCTGTCGCGGGATCGAGCGGTGACCAGGCAACCTTCGACCTGAACGGGTTCGGGACACAGGTTGAGTTGGCACAGGGCGATGCCATCATCGGTGGCGCGGGCAGCGGCGTGATGACGATCCGTGATGGAGCCCAGCTACAGACTGATGTGGGGGACGTGATCCTCGGCGGCACGGCTGGAGGTCAGGGAACACTGAGCGTGACCGGACCGCTGTCCGCGCTCATGGCGGCAGGGCAAATCCAGGTTGAGCAAGGCAGGCTTGCGCTCCTGAACGGGGCGGACGTCTCATCGGTCGGCCTCACCATTGAAAGCGCAACGGGCGAAAGCGCCTCCGTTCTGGTCAGCGGCGTGGGGTCGCGGCTGACCACCGGCAACACGAGCATCGGCGGTGAACCCGGCACAAGCTCGCTCACGATCGCCCGGGGAGGTTTCGCGCAAGTTGGCTCGCTGCAAATCGGCGCGCCGGGTGTCTTTGGCACCAACAGCGTGTCGGTCAAGGGCGCCGGATCAACGCTGGAGATCCGCGGCGGTCTTACTCTGGGCGAGTCTCAGGTCGACCGGGGCGGTTTGTACACCCATGATTCAGGATCACTCGAAGTCACCTCGGGTGCTCGGGTGCTGCAAGACAGCAACAGCGTGGATGTCGTGGGCACGGAAGGCTCTTCCACCGGGAGCATTACGGTTTCCGGTCAAGGATCGGTCCTGAATACCGGCGTGGCGTCTCTCATCGTGGGTGACGATGGCATCGGATCGATCACCATCAAGTCAGGCGGCGAAATCCGCTCCTCGGGCGCTTCCGGTCAGGCTGTGACCGTGGGCAACTTCCAGACCGGATCGGTCAGCATCGACGGCGCCCGATCGGACTGGACCGCGACGACTGAATTCACCGTCGGGAATTACGGCACCGGAACGGTGCAGGTGGCGGCCGGAGCCAGGCTCGAGACCGGCAGTTCCGACAGTGCGGTGGGCTTTGTGCTCGGAGAGCAGTCGGGAGGCTCGGGCGCGGCGACGATCACGGGCGCCGGCTCGACGCTGACGAACACCGGCGAGTTCATCATCGGTGGCGCGGGCACCGGGTCGCTCACGGTCGCCGATGGTGGGCACGTGACGACACGTGGCTCCGCTGACCTTGGTCGCGGCACGATCCACCTCGACGGTGGGACGTTCGATGCTGCCGGGACGCTCACCCTGGCTGCGGGGCAGTCGTTGAGCGGGCACGGCACCGCAGAGGCCTTCGGCATCATCAACGCGGCGACGGTCCAGGCCAGCGGCGGCACGCTGAACTTTATCGGCGGCATAACGGGCGCGGGCACGTTGGAGATCGGTGCGGGCTCGACGCTGAGCCTGAGCGGCAGCGCGAGTTCCGGACAGGAGACGAAATTCGAGGCCGCCACGGGCCGTCTTGTTCTTGGAGCGCCGGCATCGTTCCACAGCACGATCTACGACTTCATCAAGGGCGACACGATCGACCTGTCGAAGGTCGTTGCAAAAAGCCTCGCGTATAGCGGTCATACGCTCACGGTGCATGAGAGCGGGGGCGCCGCCCTCTCGCTGACATTCTCCGGCACGTATAGCCAGTCGAGCTTCGGGATGATCGCCGACGGGCACGGCGGCACGTTGATCACGCACAGCTGAGCCGGCACGATCGAGGGCTCGGCGCAGGTCATCGGGCGTGATCTCACGCTAGACGATCTTGCCCTCGAAAGGGGGCAGCATGTCCGGCGCCTCGAACTCGATGACCCAAAGATCCGGGTCGAACTTCAGCTGCCGCGCCACATAGGCGTCGGCCTTCGCCTGGTCGACCGGCTCGACACCGGTGGACCGCAGCCAGGCGAGTTCCCCGCCCTCCCCGCGCGTCTGGGAAAGCACGGAGACGCCGCCATCGCGGTCGCGCAGAACCACCAGAACGCCGCCCGCGTCGGCGTCGCCTCGGCGCAGCACCATCCCGGGCCGGCCGTCGCGGTCGCCCAGGCGCAACGCCATCTGCACCCAAAGCTGGGCCTTTACGCGTGGTTCCATCATTTGGCGGTTCCCGATCTGTCTGTCTCTCGACACGGCACCCCGTGAATGCCAGATGAGCGGCGACACGAGGAGTGCCCCCATGGACCGGAAGATGACTGCGTCACAACGTGCCTATGAGGAGAAGCGCGCGGCCAAGGCCGGCATGAGCCTCGACAAATGGCTCGCTTCGAAGGAGCGTGAGCGCCAGCAGGCGACCGTCGCCAAGAAACCCGCCGAGCCCGCCAAGCCTCCGGGCTTCTTTTCCCGCCTTCTCGACCATGCCCATAAGCCGCTGAAGGAAAAGTCGCGCTAGCGAGGAAGCTCAGCCATCGGCGAGGTCGAGCGCCGCCACGTTCAGCAGGCACTCCAGCACCTCGGGCTCCTGAGCGCCTGCAATCGCGTGACGGCGACCGACGATGAAGCAGGGCGCGCCGTTGATGCCGAGCCGGTGCGCGCGCAAGTTATCGCCATGGACGTGTTCCACCGCCTCGTCGCTCAACAGGTAGGGGCGCGTGGCCGATGGCTCCAGGCCGCATTGCCGCCCGATCGTCACCAGCACGTCGAGGCTGCCGATATCGAGGCCGTCGGTGAAATAGGCGGTGAAGATCGCATCCGCCACAACCTCGGCCCGGCCAAGGCTGGCCGCGAACCGAACCAGACGGTGCGCGTCAACGCTGCTCGGCGTCCGCCTGATCCGGTCGAAGCGGAACAGAATGCCTTCCCCGCGGCCGATGTCCGAGATGGACGAAAAGAGCCGCCGCGCCCGGTCCTCGGCGCCGAATTTCCGGACCACGTAGTCGGTCCGCGCCATGCCTGCGCGCGGCATGTCCGGGTTGAGCAGGAAGGGGCGCCATTGCAGGTTCATCCCCAGTTCAGGGCGGCGGCGCAGCGCACGAATGAGGCGGCGGGTGCCGATGAAGCACCAGGGACAAACGAGATCGTAGACGATCTCGATCGGCAGCGGCGCGCGTGAAAAAGCAAGCATGTTCATGCTGTTATGCCGCTTCGGGCCCCTCCCCGTCCTCGCCAGCCGCTCGACACGAAACTGCCTTATAGCACGCGCGGCGGTCCGCCGCAGCTTTCCTTTCGCTCGACCGTAACATGTTGGTTCAGATGGCGGCGTAGTCCGAAACGACAGGATCGAGCCGGAATTCATTGACGAAATAGTCGATCACGGCGCGAACGCGGGGCGCCAGGTGGCGCCGCGAAGGGTAGACGGCGTGGATGGGCACGCGAGGGGGCTGCCAATCCTTCAGGATGGCGCGCACCCGGCCCTGGGCGATGTCGTCGTTGAACATCCAGGTCGGCAACCGGCTTACCCCGAGGCCGGCGCGTATCCCGTCGCTGATCCCCTCGATGCTGTCGCAGCGGAAGCGGCCCCGCACCTCGACCGTCGTGTTGCCGTCCGGTCCGTCGAACTCCCATTGGTGGGCGGTGTTGCGACCGAATGCGCCCGTGTAGACGAGGCAGGAGTGGGCCATCAGTTCCTGCGGGTTCTGCGGCTCTCCATGCTTCTCGAGATATTCGGTGGCGGCGAGAACGCCACGGCCCGTGGAGCCGAGATGGCGGGCAACCAGCGAGCTATCCGCGATCGCACCGGCACGGATGGCGAGGTCGATGTTCTCCGCCACCAGATCCTGCGCCTGTTCCGAAATGCTGACCTCGACCTCCAGCTGCGGGTAGCGCTGCAACAGCCGGGGGATACGCGGAATGATCTGCAGACGCGCCATCGATGTCGACGAAGCGATACGGACGGTGCCGGAAGGCGAGGCTCTACGCTTCCCGAGGATCTCCTCGGTCTCATCCACCGTATCCAGCACGCGGCGGGCATGAGCCAAAAGATCCATGCCATCCTGCGTAAAGGTAAGGCTGCGCGTCGTGCGCTGGATCAGCCTGACTTCGAAATGCGCTTCAAGGGCCGCTATCTGCCGGGACACCGCCGGCTGCGTCGACCCAACCTCCCGCGCGACCGCGGAAAACGATCCAGTTTCTGCCACCCGCACAAAACACCGGAAGCCAGCCAGCAAATCCATAAATCATATCCGACTGCATGAATGATATCCGGTCAAACCGTATTACCAATAATGAAAGCATGAACCATTTATGATTCGAGACGTGGACAATTCGACCTCTGCCCTGCGATAAACGCATTGGATCGGGAATTTTCGGGTGCTGCCATGAAATCGTTGAACGCCCAGCTTCGCGCTTTCAAGACGTCGGTGCTCGATCGTGCCGATGAGGAAACCGCGCGAGCGCTGGTGCAGGCGGAAGCCGAATATCGCGCCGACGCGGCCTCTGCCCATCCGTTGGCGGTCGGCGATCGCGCGCCCGGTTTCGCGTTGACGGATGCGGTGGGCGCCAAGCACCGTCTGGCCGAACATCTGATGCGTGGCCCTGTCCTGCTTCTTTTTTTCCGTGGCGGTTGGTGCCCCTACTGCACGCTGACGCTGCGCGCCTATGAAGATATCGCAACGGATATTCGCGAGGCCGGAGGCGACATCCTGGCGCTGTCGCCGCAGAAGGCGAGCCGCGCCGCCGTGGTCCAGGAAAGCAACTGCGTCAGCTTCCCGATCCTCGTCGACTGCGGCAACCGCGTGGCGACCGACTACGGCGTGCTCGGGCAGGCGCGCCCGATGACGCGTCAGGTCTTCGGCAAGCTCGGCTGCAACATCCCGGAGGAGAACAACGCCGAGGACTGGATGCTGCCCCGCGCCTCGGAATTTCTCATCGACCGGGACGGCGTCATCCGCATGGCTCATGTGTCGCCGGTCTCCTACGAACGGACGGAACCGCGGGAGGCGCTGGCGGCGCTGCGCGGGCTCACCAAGGCCATGGTCAGCGCCTGAAGGAAACGGTCCGTTCGGCAAACGGACCAATCGTCTTCAGTCGAAGACGATGCGTGGAAAGTAGAAGGACATCAGCCAGTTCGGCTTGTCCACGATGCAGCTGATCCGCAAATCGCCAGCCACGGAACAGAGCATGTAGGCGTCGGTCGCCGATAAGCCATGCTCGGCGCATAGCAGGTCGATCATCCGCGAAACGGCAGCCTTGGCGCCCTCCATGAGGTCGGGGCCGATACCGGTCGTCACCTCGTAGCCTGCCCCGTCGAGATGCCGGGTCACCGGCCCAGGCGTCGTGAAGCGCGGCGTCTCCAGCGGCGTCTGCTTGATGAGGTCGAGCGTGAGCGTCAGGTTCATCGGGCTCTCGATGGCCGTCCCGCAGACCTCGCCGTCGCCTTGGGCCGCGTGCGTGTCCCCGATCGAGAACAGCGCGCCGGGCACCTCCACCGGCAGGTAGAGCACGGTGCCGGCGGCGAGGTCGCGTATGTCCATGTTGCCGCCGACACGCCGGGGCGGAACGATGGAGTGGAGGCCGGGCGTCGCCAGCGCCACGCCGATGGTGCCCGCGAACGGCTTCAGCGGCACCCGGGCGATATCCGAGAACAGCGCCGGGTCGAGCGTGCGGGCGTCATAGGTCCAGAGTTTGAGCGCGGGGTCGGTGAACTGCTCGGCGAGAAGGCCGAAGCCCGGGATGTTGGCGGTCCAGCCGAAACCCGAGGGCGTGAAACCGTGGATCGAAACCTTCAGGATATCGCCCGGTTCGGCGCCCTCGACGAACACAGGTCCGGTGACCGGGTTGATGAGGCTGAAATCGAGCGTCGCCACGTCGGCGGTGGTGCTGGCGGCGGTGAGTTGGCCGGCCGAGGCGTCGTTGCATTCGAAGGCGATGGAACGGCCGGGCTCGGTGCGGAGCACGGGCGTGAAGCTGTTGTCCCATCCGAAATGGTGCTGCGCCGCGTGGATCGTGAAGTCGCATTTCAGGCACATGGGCAGGTTCCTTCAGGTGCTGAGTGCGGGCGGTGCTTGCCCGTGAGAGTTCGGTTCGGTAAGAGACCAGCGGTGTGTTCGCGTAGCTCAGCAGGATAGAGCACAGGATTCCTTGTTGGTAGAACTGGGCGTCGCGCAGGGAAACGGCGCGGCGGATCTGCTCAAAGTCGGGGAAAGCTTGGGCGCAATCTGGCGCCTGTGCCAATCCCGAGCCAAGCCCGGCCGAAAGCCGGGAAGGTGTAGAGACTGGATGGGTGGCGCCTAAGGGCCTCGGCCGAGGTCTATGGCGAAGGGACAGTCCAGACCACGAACGCCCGCCAGGTTTTGCCCGGCCGGCGGCGGCGAAAGCCGAAGTGGGATTGAATCCTGGGGCCGTGGGTTCGAATCCCGCCGCGAACATTTCCTCCACCGCCATATTTTGGAGGCGCAAGGATCTTTCCGGGCAAAGGGATCGGCGGCCACGGCAGCGGGCGTCGAACGCCGCACTCTCGCGACGACGTTCCGCGCAGTCGTCAAAGCGGAAAGGCGCTGCCGTCCGGGAAGATGATGAGGGCGCCCTTCCGGCTGTGGGCTATCCAGTTGCCGTAGTCGTCCTTCCGCAGCCCGGCGACCTTGCCGAAGCCCTGCTCTCGCGCATCCCGCGCGGCTTCGGCGGCGCTGATCGGCGTGGAGGCGCTCCACCCACCGAGATCGCTTGGCGTGATCGGCGTCCCCAATGGCCCTACGGAGACGGGGCTCGCCTGCGCGAACGCCGGGCTGGACGCGCCCAGCATCAGGCACAGGACGATGACAAAGCCTTTGGGCATGACGCGGCCCTCCCTGCTTCGGCCTCGTCTTTTTTGTTTTCGTCCGCCTGAGGCCGCAGCCTCAATCTATGCCTCACCGGCAAGCCGTGTCCGCTAAAATCGGCAGTATTCAGGTCACCGCCGCGCTACCCGACCCAGGCGAGATAGGCCGACACCGTCAGCAGCGAGCCGATCGTCGAGAGCAGGATCGAACGCGCGGTGGTCGTCGCCTCCCGCCCATAGAACTCCGCGAGCATGAACGGGCCGGTGCCGGTCGGCAGCGCCGCCAGCACCACGACGAGGTGCGTGAGCGACGGCGCCAGCCGGAAGATCTGCGTCGCCAGCACCCAGGCGAGGACCGGCTGCAGGATGAGCTTCAGCCCGACCAGCAGCAGGCTCCCCAAGACGCTCGCCTCCGACGGCACCGCAGCCCGCCGCTCGCCGAGGAAAAGACCGAGCGCCACCAGCGCGCAGGGCGAGGCCGCATCGCCGAGCAGCCGGAAGAAGGTCTCGGCGCTCGCGGGGATAGGCAGGCCCGTCGTGGCCCAGGCGGCACCCAGCACCGGCGCCACCAGCAGTGGATTGCGGATGAGGGAGCGCCCCACCTTGAGCAGCAGATGGGCCGGCCTCGCCTCTGTCTGGAGCCCGACCTCGATGAGCACGATCGCGACGGCGAAGAGCAGGCAGACGGTGATGATCGCGGCGACGGTGGTGAGCCCCAGCATGCCCCGTCCGAACACGATGAGGCTGAGCGGAAAGCCGATGAAGCCGGTGTTGCCGTAGCCCGCGTTCAGGCCGTCGATGCTGACATCGGCAAGGTGCCGCTCGCCGCGCAACCGCAGCAGCACGGTGAGTGCGAAGACGATGAAGGTGCTGAGGGTGAAGACGGCGGCGAAGGCCGGCTGGTCGAGCGTCACCCAGCGGGCGTGGGCCATGATGTCGAACAGCAGCGCGGGCAGCGCCAGATAGACGACGAAGCGGTTGAGCTCCGTCGTGGCATGCGGGCCGAGAACTCCGCCACGGCGGCAGCCGAAGCCCAGGAAGATGAGGGCGAAGATGGGCAGGACGACCAGCACGGTGGTGAGCATGCGCCTGGATAGCCAGACCCGGCGTTGCGGTCCAACCTGTGCGCGGGCCGTCCCGGCGGGCACCGCTTGCGAGCAGACGCGCCGATCAGACGCAGTGGGCACACGCTTTTGTCACGCGGTCCCGTACCCCGGCTGACGGTATTGGTCTGAGCATTGAGACAGGCCAGAAAGGACAATCCATGGCATCCGAAAATTCCCCCGTCTGGTTCATCACCGGCTGCTCCACCGGCTTCGGGCTGGAACTCGCGAAGCTGACGCTCGCGCGGGGCTGGCCGACGGTCGTGACGGCGCGGGACAGCTTGCGGGTCGCCGATCTCGCGAAAGGCGCCGAGGACCACGCGCTCGCCCTCAGCCTGGACGTGACCGACAGCGCCCAGGTGACGGCGGCGGTGGAGGCGGCCGAGGCGCGCTTCGGCCGCATCGACGTGCTGGTGAACAACGCGGGCTACGGCTACCAATCCTCGATCGAGGAGGGCGACGACGCCGAGATCCGGGCTCAGTTCGACGCCAACGTGTTCGGGCTGTTCGCGCTGACGCGCGCGGTGCTGCCGGGCATGCGGGCTCGGCGCCGGGGACACGTGCTCAACATCACGTCCGTCGCCGGCTTCATCGGCTTTCCGGGCTCGGGCTACTACGCCGCCAGCAAGCACGCGGTGGAGGGCTTCTCGGACGCGCTCGCAGCCGAAGGCCGCCCGCTCGGCATCAAGGTGACCTGCATCGAGCCGGGTCCGTTCCGCACCGATTGGGCGGGCCGGTCCCTCAAGCAGACCAAGAGCAAGATCGCGGACTACGCCGACACGGCGGCCGCCCGGATGGCGTCGACGGCGGCAATCAGCGGCACGCAGGCAGGTGACCCGGTGCGGGCGGGCGAGGCGATGATCCGGGTGACGGAGGAGGCCAATCCGCCGCGTCATCTGGTCCTGGGCGGCTTCGGCGTGAACGCGGTCGAGAACAAGCTGCGCGAGCGGCTGGCCGAGGTCGAAGCCTGGCGCGAGGTCGGTCTGGCGACGGACTTCCCGAAGGAATGAGAGAACACCGGGGGCGGATCGTGCGCCCCCGGGTCGGCCCATTGCTGACAAGGCCAAAATCGCCCGCGATCCTGGCTCGTTAAGGGCGCTATCAAACCGGCTGCGCGCCGTATAGATAGATGAGTATGTCCGGAGCCCCAGGTTCAGACCCCCTGCTGAGAAACAACGTGCGGGTGTCAGGCCACGGCGACCCTACGATCATTTTCTCCCACGGGTTCGGTTGCGACCAGACTGCCTGGGCCGATGTCGCACCGGCGTTCGAGAATGAGGCCCGCGTGGTTCTTTTCGACCATGTAGGGTCCGGTCTTTCGGACAGCTCGGCCTATGACGCCGCCAAATACGCCAGCCTCGACGGCTACGCCGAGGACGTGGTGGAACTCGCCGACACGCTCGCGCTCAGGGACACCGTCTTCGTCGGCCACTCGGTCGGGGCGATGATCGGGATGCTGGCGGCCGTAAAGTCACCCGTGTCGATTGGCCGCATGGTCATGCTGTGCCCCTCGCCGCGCTACATCGATGACGGGGACTATGTCGGGGGCTTCTCGCGGGCCGACATCGACGATCTCCTGCTGGTGCTCGAGAGCAACTTCCTCGCTTGGTCGAGAGCGACCGCGCCCCAGATGATGGGGAACGGCGAGCGTCCCGAACTCGGCGAGGCGCTCGCCGACAGCTTCTGCCGGACGGACCCGGAAATCGCCAAGGCGTTCGCGCGGGTCACCTTTCTCTCCGATCTTCGCGCCGATCTGCCGCACCTCGATGTGCCGACGCTGATCCTGCAGACGCAATCGGACATGATCGCGCCGTTGCAGGTCGGCGACTACATGCGTGACAACCTTCCCCGCGGCGAGCTTGTCGTCATGGAGGCGAGCGGCCACTGCCCACACATGAGCGCGCCTGCGGAAACGATCGCGGCCATCAAGCGCTTCCTGGCCTTCTGATGGTCCGGTCGCGCCATTGGCAGCGCTCCTCCCGATGAGGCCGGTGGACGAAGCTGACGGAGCGGCCCTGCCCGAGGAGACGCTCGACGAACTCTATGACCGCGCGCCCTGCGGCTACCTGACCACGACGCTTTCCGGGACGATCACGCGCGTCAACACGACTTTCCTGGATTGGCTTGGCCGCGGGCGCGAGGAGGTTGTCGGGGTGCGTCTGCAGGCGCTGCTCACCGAGGGCGCGCGCATCTTCTACGAAACCCACTGCGCCTTGAGACTGCGCCGCGAAGGCGTGGTCAGGCAGATCACCATGGATTTTGCCCGCTCGGACGGGGCTAAGGTTCCGGTGCTCATCGACTGGCGGCCGATCCGGAACGATGAGGGCGCGGTGGCCGGACTGCGCGTGCTGGTCGTCGATGCGACGGACCGTCGATCCTACGAACGCGAACTGATCGCCGCGCGCGAACGGTCGCGCGCCACGGCGGACGCTCTGCGCGAGCTGAACGAGACGCTCGAGCATCGGGTGGAGCAGCGGACCCGGGAGCTGCGCGACACCATGGACTTCGCGCGGCTGGCTCTGGGGGCCGTCGGCGGCGTCGGTGTCTGGACCTACGATGTCGCGGCGGACCGGTTCGTCTGCGACGACAACATCGCTGCCCTTTATGCGCTGGAACCGGGCCGCGGGAGCGCAGGCTACAGCTCGGCCGAGTTCCTGCAGCACCTGCACCCCGACGACATCCTGCCCCTGAGAACGACGATGAGCCGGGGCCTTACCGAACCGGGCGATCTGGAACTCGAGTATCGCATCCGGCATGCCGATGGCTCCGTCCGCTGGGTCCTGTCGCGCGGCCACACCTATTTCGAGGGCGGCACTCCCGTTCGCCGCACGGGCGTGGGCGTCGACATGACCAAGCAACGGCTGCTGGAGGAGCAGTTCCGGCAGGCCCAGAAGATGGAGGCGGTCGGGCAGCTCACCGGCGGTCTCGCGCACGACTTCAACAACCTCCTGGCGGGCATCTCGGGCTCGCTCGAGATGATGGAATCCCGCATCGCCCAGGGGCGCTTCGCGGATGTCGACCGCTACCTCGCCACGGCGAAGGGCGCCGCCCGCCGCGCGGCCGCGCTCACCCATCGGCTGCTCGCCTTTTCGCGCCGCCAGACGCTCGATCCCAAGACCACCGACGTAAACCGCCTGGTGGCGAGCATGCAGGAGCTGATCCAGCGTGCGGTGGGTCCGGGCGTGCTGATCGAGGTGGTCGGCGCTCCCGGACTGTGGCCGGGGCTGGTGGATCCGCCGCAGCTGGAAAACGCGCTCCTCAACCTCTGCATCAACGCGCGCGACGCCATGCCGGATGGCGGACGCATCACCATCGAAACCGCCAACCGGATCGTGGACGCCCAGGCGGCGCGCCAGCACGACTTGCCGGAGGGCCAATACGTGTCGCTCAGCGTGACCGATACGGGCGTCGGCATGAAGCCGTCGCTCGTCGCGCGCGTGTTCGAGCCGTTTTTCACGACCAAGCCCATCGGCGAGGGCACCGGCCTGGGCCTGTCGATGATCTACGGCTTCGTGCGGCAGTCGGGCGGCGAGGTGCGGATCTACTCGGAGCTTGGGCGCGGCACGACCGTGAGCATCTACCTTCCGCGTCACGACGGCCCCGTCGCCGAAGACGAGGATCAGTCGCCGGCCTCGGTCGTTGCGCGGGGGGAGCAAGGCAGGACGGTCCTCGTGGTCGACGACGAGCCGACAGTGCGCATGCTGTTGACCGATATCCTGGACGACCTCGGCTGCCGGGCGATCGAGGCCGCCGACAGTGCGGCGGGGCTTGCGGTCCTGGAGTCGGACGTGCCGATCGACCTTCTCATCACCGATGTGGGCCTGCCCGGCGGGATGAACGGCCGGCAGATGGCCGATGCGGGACGCGTCTCTCGTCCGGGCCTGAAGGTGCTCTTCATCACCGGCTACGCTGAAAATGCGGTGATCGGCCGCGGCCATCTGGAGCCGGGCATGACCGTTCTGACGAAGCCTTTCTCGGTCGAAACCATGGTCGCGCGCGTCCGCTCCATGATCGAGATCTAGGCCGGGCGCTTCGCCTATCGGTCGATGACCAGATCGCTCAACGGCTTGGCGCAGCAGATGAGGACCATGCCCTGGTCGATCTCCCGCTGCCGGATGCCGCCCTGGTGCTGCATCGAGACTTCGCCGGACACCAGCTTGCTCTTGCAGGTGCCGCATAATCCGCGCGTGCAGGACGAGGGCAGCCGCATCCCCGCCGCCCGCGCCGCCGCCAGCACATGCGTGTCGGCCGAAACCTCGATCGTTCGGCGGCTGCGGGTGAATTCGACCTTGTAGGTTGGCACGACATCGGTATTCGCGGGCGGCGACACCGCCGCATCCACCGGCGCCAGATCCTCGAACTTGAAACTCTCCTCGTGATAGCGGGACATATCGAAACCGGCGCTTGCCAGCATCGCCCGCACGCCGGCCATGTATGGCGCCGGACCGCAGGCGAAGACCTCCCGCTCCCGGAAGTCGGGCGCCGCGAGTTCCAGCATCGGCAGGCTGAGCCGCCCACGCAGGCCGGTCCAGCTCTCGGTCGGGCTGTCACCCTCGCAGATCGGCACCGAGCGGAAGCCGGTCGAGCGCGCCATGAGCGCCTGCTCGTCACGGAAGATGATGTCCGCCGGGCTCCGCGCGCTGTGCAGGAACAGCACGTCCGTCTCCAGCGCGAGATCATGAAAGCTTCGCGCCATCGACATCAGCGGCGTGATGCCGCTCCCGGCGGACAGAAGCAGATATTTGCCATTCGGCGATGCGTGATCAACGCAGTTGAACTCGCCCATCGGCCCCATCGCCCGGATCTCGACGCCCGGCTTGATGGTCTCATGCATCCAGGGGCTGACGATCCCGCCCGCGAATCGTTTCGTCGTGACCGCGATGAGATGCGGCCGCGTCGGTGACGAGGACAGCGTGTAGCAGCGGTTGATCGCCTGTCCGTTGATGACGAGGTCGAGCGTGATGAATTGCCCCGGCTTGTAGCTGTGGCGCCGCGGCGCCCGCCCGGAAAACACGAAGGTCTTCACGTCATGCGTTTCCTGGCGCACGGCGCGGCAGACGAGCACATCGTCCTCCTCGGCGTTCCACTCCGGCAGGCGGTCATCGAGTTCCGTCGCCACTCCCAGCCGCCGGGCCGAGAGGATGCGCGCTTCGTCCGCCGTAGGGGAGGCCGACATCAGGTTAAACCAGCCGACAGGCGCCCGAGGTACCATTTGGCGAACTTCTCGACCAGCATCTCGGTGTAGGGCGAATAGGGTCCCGGCTCGTAGGCCGGGGTGCGGGCCCCCGCCTGCGCCATCTCCACCAGGGCCGCGTCCTGGGCATTGGTGGCGTTCCAGACGCCGGTGAGGTTCTCGACATCGTAGTCGATCCCCTCGCGCGCATCCTTGTGAACCAGCCACTTGGTCCGCACCAATGTTGACTCGGCATCGATCGGGATCGCCGTGAAGGTCACGATGTGGTCGCTCATGAAATGGTGCCAGGAGTTGGGCTGCGTCCAGAAGGAGAGGCCGCCGAGCTTGCTGTCGGTGAGCTGCCCGAGCAGCCGCTTAGACGCCACGCGCGTATCGAGAGTCTGGCTTTCGCCCGATTGGTCGATCGGCAGGCGCTGCGTACGGAAGCCGGTGATGCGGTCGTCGAGGTGGTCGAGCTCGGACGAGGGGATGCCGCAACTCTCCCAGCGCGCCGTGGACTGCACCACGAGGTCCTCGTAGCGCGCCGCCTGTTGCAGTTCGACCTCGTCCATCTGGCCGGGTGCGAAGCCGAAGCCGTAGGCGAACAGCGGGATGGTCAGCTCCGGGTGGTTGCCGGAGCAATGATAACACTCCCGGTTGTTCTCCATCGTGAGCTTCCAGTTGCCCCGCTCGATGAGGTCGTTGGAGGCGGCGATCTTGCAGTTCCGCAGGTCGTGCGGCGCGAGATAGGGCGTCATTGCGGCGTCCATCGCGTCGATATCGGCGGGCGCATCGGCCGCGAGGCAGATGAAGACGAGCCCGGCGATGGAGCGGACATGGACCGGCTTCAGCCCGAAGCAGCTGGTGTCGAAATCGGCGCCCATATGCTCGGCGTAGATGAGGCGGCCTTCAAGGTTGTAGGTCCACTGGTGGTAGCGGCAGACGATGTTGCCGACCGCGCCGCTCTCCTCGTGCACGAGTTTTGCTCCGCGATGGCGGCAGACATTGTGGTAGGCGCGCAGGCCCATGTCGTCGTCGCGCAGGATGACGACGGAGTGGCGGCCGAGTGAGACGGTGACGTAGTCGCCGGGCTCCGGCACTTCGGGTTCGACGCAGGCATAGATCCAGTGGCGGCCGAAGATGATCTCCATATCCGCCGCGAAGACCTCTTCGCTGGTATAGAAAGGAGCCTCAAGGCTGTAGCCCGGCTGGCGCCGCGCGATCAGCGAACGCAGCGCGGCGACCGTTCCCTCACTCAGGCCGGTTCGTCCCAAGGTTGTCATGGCCTCGATCTCCTTCTGCCGCGTGGCCGCATCCTCTGCGGCGGCGTCCGCCGGACGTGGCACGGATGCGACACCGGCTTTGCCTGAATCCGGCTCCCGCGCGCTACTCGAATATCCGCATCGCTGCCAGATGGGCGTCCGGCGGGGGAATGGTCGGCAGCCCGGGCATGTGGTCCGCCACCACGGCTCGTTCGCGCGCCCGCGCATCCGTCGGCGTAAAGCCGTGCAGCGCCTTGAACTTGCGCGAGAAATGCGCGCAGTCGGCGAACCCGGCATCGAGCGCGATCTCGGTGATCGAAAGGTCCGTATGGTCGAGCAGCCAGCGCGCGTAGCGCAGCCGCAGCAGCCGGTAATGCTGCGCCGGACGCACCCCCATCACGCTCTGGAACAGGCGCTCGAGCTGGCGCGGCGAAATGGAGAGCCGCGCGGCCAGCGTGGCGATCGGCAGCGGGTCGGCGACATGCTGCTCCATGAGCAGCAGCGCGCGGCGGACGCGTTCGTCGCCGATGACCTCGTCGGCGGCGGGAGGGTGCGGCTGCGCCTCGCTGCCCGACCGCACCCGGTCCAGCAGCAGGATGTGCCGCGCCTTCTGGGCAATGGCGCGGCCAAGATGCCGTTCGATGAGGAAGCTCGCGAGATCGGCTGTCCCGGCGCCCCCCGAGCAGGTGATGCGGTTCCCGTCGACGAAGAACATGCGGTCCGCGATGACGCGGTGGTCGGGGAACTCGGACAGAAAATCCTGGTAGCAATACCAGCTCACGCAGACGCGCCGGCCCTTCATGAGCCCGGCGCGGCATAGGATGAAACCGCCGGTGCAGAGGCCGACGAGCGTCACGCCGTCGCGCGCGGCGGCGGCGAGGTAGGCGTTCGTCTCGTCGTCGATCTGCGGCCCGGCGTGAAGCAGGCCGCCGACGACCACGATGTAGTCGAAGTTCTTCGGGTCGAGGAAGCCGCTGTCCCGCGTGATGTTGACGCCGCAGCTGGCCCGCACCGCGATCTGACGGCTGGACATGATGGTCCAGCGGCAGAGGATGCGGCGGCTGCGGTCGCCCTCGTCGGCGGCGAGGCGCAGGAAGTCGATGAAGAGCGAAAACGCCGAGAGGGTGAAGTTGTCCGCCAGGATGAAGCCCACGGAGAGCGGCGGACGGGCTCGCAGCCCGGCCATCTTGCCGTCTTCAGCCAGTTTGCCCCGGTAGAGATCAGCGACCATTGGTTCTATTACCGTTCCGGGACCGTTTCGCGAAGCGGTATCCGCCCCTCCTCTCCCGTGTCCTCGCGTTGCATCAGTGAGAGGGCGTCAGCCCTGCTCCTCCTGCGTGATGACGATAAAGGTCTTGAGAATGCTCGGCCCGAAGATCGTCGAGATGGCGACGTCCGCCGCGTCGCGGCCGATCGCGATGAGAATGCGGCCGATGCGGCGCTTGTTGTGCCGCGCGTCGAACGTGTACCAGCGGCCGCCGAGGAACGCCTGGAACCAGCCGCTGAAGTCCATCGGCGCGGTATCGGGCGGGACGCCGATATCGCCGAGATAGCCGGTGCAGTAGCGCGCCGGAATGTTCATGCAGCGGCACAGCGTGAGCGCCAGATGCGCGAAGTCGCGGCAGACGCCGGTGCCCTCCTGCCAGCCCTCGTACGCGGTCCGCGTGCTCCGCGCCGCCTGGTAGTTGAAGGTGATATGGTTGTGCGTCCACTCGACGATCGCCGCGACCTTTGCCCAGCCATCCGGCAGGTGCCCGAATTGCGACCATGCGAAGTCGAGCAGCTTCTCGGTCTCGCAGTATCGGCTGCCGAGGAGATAGACGAGCGTGTCGGGCGGCAGGTCCTCGACCGCATGCTGAATGGCGTCGGGATTGTAATCGTCCAGCACTCCGGGATCGCGGATGACCGTGTTGGCGTGGAAGGTCGTCTCGCCCGGCGGCACCATCACGCGGCTGCACAGGTTGCCGAAGAGGTCGTAGTACTGGTGGATGGGCAGCGAAGGGTTGGAGTGGATGTAATCCGGCGCCAGCAGATCGGCTGCCCGCTCCGGGCGCGTGTTCAGCATCAGGACCATCGGCGTCGGCTGCGGCACCTGGAAGGAAATTTCGTAGCCGATCCTGATAAGCATGGAGCTCTCTTTCCGTGTCGGGCGGGGGTCGGCGCCGCCTGGTTCCCAATAATGTCCGGGCAGAGCCGGATTATCGCCTTCGTTCCGGCCAAGTAAACCGGCATTCTGACGATCAGGCACGGACCCCCGCGGCGTTGCGGCGGTCCGCCCTCAGCGAATGCAAGATCCGGGCAAAGGTGCCTTCGCGTTCCGAGCGGTTTAGCTCAGCCGGTTGCGTTTGGGCGCGGCGGCAAACCGCACCGCCTCCTCCGCCGCGCGGAACAGGGCGCGCGCCTTGTGCCGGCTCTCCTCGTATTCCAGCTCCGGCACGCTGTCGGCGACCACGCCCCCACCCGCCTGCACATGCATCACGCCGTCCTTCACTACGGCGGTCCGCAGCCCGATGCAGGTGTCCATCGTGCCATCCGGCGCGAAATATCCGATGCAGCCGCCATAGATGCCGCGCCGCGTCGGCTCCAGCTCCTCGATGATCTGCATCGCCCGCACCTTCGGCGCGCCGGAGAGCGTGCCCGCCGGAAATCCCGCCGCCAGCGCGTCCAGCGCCGTCAGCCCCGGGCGCAACTTGCCCTGCACGGTCGACGAGATGTGCATGACGTGGCTGAACCGCTCGATGGCGAAACTCTCCAGCACCTTCACGCTCCCCAGTTCCGAGACGCGTCCGACGTCGTTGCGCCCGAGATCGAGCAGCATGAGATGCTCCGCCCGTTCCTTGGGGTCGGCGAGCAGTTCCGCTTCCAGCCTCGCATCCTCGGCGGGGTCGGCGTTGCGTGGCCGGGTGCCGGCCAGGGGACGGATCGTCACCAGTCCGTCGCGCAGGCGAACGAGGATTTCCGGGCTGCTGCCGACGACCGCGAAGCCGCCGAAGTCGAGGAAGAACAGGAAGGGCGCGGGGTTGATCCGCCGCAGCGCGCGATAGAGTGCGAAGGGCGGCAGCGGGAACGGCACCGAGAAGCGCTGGCTCGGCACCACCTGGAAGGCGTCGCCCGCGGCGATGTACTCCTTCATCCGCTCGACCATCTCCAGGAAGTAGCCTTTCGGCATGTTCGACTGCGGCTCGCCGAGGCTGATCGGCTCGATCGCCGCCGCTGGCAGGGGCAGCGGCTGCATCATGGCGCTCTCCACCGCATCCAGCCGCGCGACTGCGCTCTCGTGCGCGGCCTCGGCCGAGATCCCCTCGGTGGGATAGGCAGGCGCCGCGAGCGTCAGCATGTCGCGCACGTTGTCGAAGATCACGAAGACGGTCGGGCGGATGAGGATCGCCTCGGGCACGCCGAGCGCGTCCGTGTTCTTCTCGGGCAGCCGCTCCATCAGCCGCACCATGTCGTAGCCGAGGTAGCCGACGAGGCCACCGGCCATCGGCGGCAGGCCCGGCGGCAGGTCGAGCCGGTTGCGGGCGAGCAGCGCGCGCAGGCTGTCCAGCGGCAACGCCTCTTCCGGGACAAAGGCATCGGGCGTGGTCAGGGCATCGGCGTTGATGGCGGCGCGGCCGCGCTCGCAGCGCCAGATGAGGTCTGGCGCCATGCCGATGATCGAGTAGCGTCCGCGTGACGCCCCGCCCTCGATGCTTTCCAGCAGGAACGAGAAGGGCTGGCCGTGCGCCACCTTGAGGAAGGCGCCGACCGGCGTTTCGAGGTCGGCCGGGCTGTCGCGCCAGACCAGCGCGCCCTGTCCTGCCTCGTAAGCGGCGCGGAAGCGGCTGTCGGGTCCGTCGGCGATCATCGGTCGGTTGTCCTTCAGTGGTTCAAGATCAGGGTTGGGCGATCTGCTGGATGACGGCCTGATTGATGCGCGGATTGGCCCGCGCCGTCACCACCCCGGCGAACACCGCCTGCATGTCGTCCGCCAGGTTGCCGCTCAGCGACGCCTTCAGCTGCTGATAGCCGACGGGATCGGCATCCGGGTTCGGTGTCTGGATCTGCGCGAGCTGAGCGACGACGAAGCCATTCGGCGTCTCGATCATCGTGCTCTCTCCCTGCTTGAGGCTGAACAGCGGAGCGAT
Source organism: Acidisoma sp. (assembly GCF_965199065.1). NCBI lineage: Bacteria > Pseudomonadati > Pseudomonadota > Alphaproteobacteria > Acetobacterales > Acidocellaceae > Acidisoma > Acidisoma sp. Next base: position 589,448 of record NZ_CBDAQN010000003.1, read on the forward strand.
GAGGTTCGCCGGCACCCCGGCGGGCGCCTGACCGCTACGGGTCAGCGGCGGCGTTGTCGTCACCTGCAGGCCGAGCGGCTCGGCGACCCCTTGCAGCGTGCGGCCGCCCTTCAGCGCCTGCAGCATGTTGGTCGCCGTCATCTCCTGTGTCCGCTGCATCTGCGCCGCCGTCCAGGAGGCGAGCACCTGCGGCTGCACGTCGGCATAGGCCTTGGTCGTGGCGGGGGTGATGCCGTCCACGGTCAGCGCGAAGTAGCTGTTGTCGGGACCATTGATGAGTGCTGCCGGCTGTCCGACGGCCTGCTTGAAGGCCTGGGCGACGACCGCCTGATGCAGCGCCGGCGTGCCGGGAATGGGCGCCGGCTGGCCCTGCTCGGTGAGGCCGTTGCTGTCGATCGAGCCTTCCAGAGCCGCCAGCCCGAGGTTGCCCGGCAGACGTTCCAGGGGCGTCCGTCCGGCCAGCGCGTCCTGCAGCGCATCGACGCGCTGGTTGACGAGGGCGATCGCGCGTTGCCGCGCGATTTGCTGGCGCAGCGCGGGCGCTGCCTGGGCAAAGGTCTGCGCCGCGCCGCCGGGCGTGACGGCGGTCACGTCCAGCACGGCCCAACCACCCGCGCCGTTGGCGATCGGCCCGGTCACCGTATTGGCGGGCGCCTTGAAGGCGGCCTGGGCCAAGGCGGCGCTCGGCAGTTCGGAGGCGGTGATGTTCGGCAGCAGCAGCGCCGTCGCGCCCGCAGCCGTCGCGGCTTTCTGGATGGCGCCCCAATCGGCGCCGCCCGTCCATTGGCGAGCGAGGGCCTGGGCCGCGGCCTGGTCCTGCGCCACCACCACCTCGACCGTGCGCTTCTCCGGCAGCGCCGGCGAGTTGGCGACCATGCGGTCATAGGCCGCGCGGATATCGGCCTCGGGGACGGGCATATCCCGCGCCAGAACGTCGGGGCTGAGGATCACCAGGGTGATGCGGCGATATTCGGGGGCGCTGAACTCCGTGGGGTGGTTGCTGTACCAGCGGTGCAGCACGGCGTCGGCGGGCGGGCTTGGCGCCGCGGCGGCCGCGAAGGGCAGCTGCACCAGGTCGGCGATGCGGGTCTGGTTCTCGAATGCATAGACCGTCTTCACCATCACGGCGGGCGCGGTGGCGGCGGCGCGGACCGAATCCAGCAGCTGGTTGCGGATGATCTGCGCCTGCATGAGGTGCAGGAACTCGGTCTCGCTGAGGCCGTTCGCCTGCAGCAGCTGGTCGAACTGGGTGCGGCTGAACTGGTGGTTCTGGTTCTGGAAGGCGTCCATGGCGAAGACCTCGCGGCGGACATCGGCATCGGGCGCGGCCAGGTCCATGCGGTTGGCCATCTGGTCGGTTGCCGTCTGCGCCACCAGGCGGGCCGCGGACTGCTCGGCGAGCATCAGCCGCATCTGGGGCGTGATCTGGTCCGGGCTGCCGAGCTGCTGCGCCGCCTGCTGCATCTGCTGACGGAACGCGGTCTGCACGTCCTGCGGGCTGATGGCGACCCCGCCAACGCGGGCGGCGGAATTGTCGCTCCCCAGGATGTCGGGCAGGACGTTGCCGATGCCCCAGAGCCCAAATGCCGCGATCAGCAGAATGAAGAAGATGCGGACGGGCCAGGTGTTGAGCGAGCTTCGGAGCAGAGCGAGCATCGGGCGAGTACAACCTGATCAATGAAGGGGCGCACACTTAGCAGACCGTTGGCCGTTTGCCAGTTGCCGCCTATCCGATTAAGGCGAGGCAGCTAACTGCGGGCTGCTTCAGAGCCACATGGGAGGGATGATGCGCCCACTGATCGCCGGCAACTGGAAGATGCACGGGCTGACGGAGGACTCCGCCGCCCTCGCCCGCGGGATCAGGGCCGGGCTCGGCGATCTTTCCGCGGAGGTGCTCGTCTGCCCGCCCTTCACGCAGATCGCGGCTGTTGCCGCCATCCTGGAGGGCAGCGGCGTGGCCGTCGGCGGCCAGAACTTCTATCCGGCGCCCCTCGGCCCCCACACCGGAGAGATTTCGGCGACCATGCTGCGAGACCTCGGGGCTCGCTACGTCATCCTTGGCCATTCGGAGCGCCGGGCCGACCAGGGCGAAACTGACGCCATGGTCGCCGCGAAGGTCAAGGCCGCGGTCGCGGCCGGGCTCATCCCGATCGTCTGCGTGGGCGAGACCGGTGCGCAGCGCGCGGCGGGTCAGCAGGAAGCGGTGGTTGGCGGGCAGTTGGCGGGCAGCCTGGGCGCGGAGTTCGCGGGCGTCGTCGCCTACGAGCCGATCTGGGCCATCGGCACGGGGAAGGTGCCGACTGTCGCGGACATCAGGGGAATGCACGCCTTCATCCGGGCCGAGCTGGTGCGGCTCCAGCCGGAGGGCGCAGGCACACGGATATTGTATGGCGGCTCGGTGAAGCCGGGGAACGCGGCGGAGATACTTGCGGTGCCCGAGGTCGGCGGCGCGCTGGTGGGCGGCGCCAGCCTTGTCGCCGACGACTTCCTGAGGATCATCGCCGCCGCCTGATCGTGGTAGGGCAGCCCGGCCAAGGCCGTTCAGGCTCCGTCGCGCAGCCCACGAATGCGCCGGGGTAGCTGACCGCTGACGATCCGCCCTACCTACAACCGGTCGCCGCTGCTATAGCGCACCGCAACACGTAAGCCTCCTGGCGCCTCCCTGGCGAGTTGCCGCGTGGCCTCGTGCCCGCAGAGATACCCAAGGATCGCGCCATGGCCCGCCGCAGACAGCTCTATGAGGGAAAAGCGAAGATCCTCTTCGAAGGGCCGGAACCCGGCACCCTCGTGCAGTACTTCAAGGACGATGCCACCGCCTTCAACGCCCAGAAGAAGGGCGTCATCACCGGCAAAGGCGTGCTCAACAACCGCATCAGCGAGTTCCTGATGCTCCGCCTCGGCGAGATCGGCGTCCCCACCCATTTCGTCCGGCGTCTGAACATGCGCGAGCAGCTCATCCGCGAGGTCGAGATCATCCCGCTGGAAGTCGTGGTCCGCAATGTCGCCGCCGGCAGCATCTCGACGCGGCTCGGCATCCCGGAGGGCACCCGCCTGCCACGCTCGATCATCGAGTATTATTACAAAAACGACGGGCTGAACGACCCGATGGTGGCCGAGGAGCACATCACCGCCTTCGGCTGGGCGGCGCCCGCGGACATGGACGACATCGTCTCCCTCACCCTCCGGATCAACGACTTCCTGACCGGCCTGTTCCTCGGCGTCGGCATCACCCTCGTCGACTTCAAGCTGGAGTTCGGCCGGCTCTGGGAGAACGAGGAGATGCGGATTGTGTTGGCCGACGAGATCAGCCCGGACAACTGCCGCCTGTGGGACACGAAGACTAACGAGAAGATGGACAAGGACCGCTTCCGCCGCGACCTCGGCAAGGTCGAGGAGGCCTATCAGGAGGTGGCCAAGCGGCTCGGCATCCTGCCCGAGGCCGGGATGCGAGACCTCAAGGGGCCGGAGATCATGCAATGAAGGCGATCGTCACCGTCATGCTGAAGCCGGGCGTGCTCGATCCGCAGGGCCGCGCCATCGGCCACGCGCTGGAAACGCTCGGTTTCGCGGGCGTGGGTGAGGTTCGCGCCGGCAAGGTCATCGAGCTTGATCTCGCCGAGACGGACGCGGCCCGGGCACGCGCGAGCGCCGAGGCAATGGCGTCCAAGTTGCTCGCCAACACAGTCATCGAGAGTTTCCGCGTCGAGGTGGTGTAGCGCGCTCCAACGGACGAACCCCGGCGGCAAGACCGTTTTCTGAGGTTCGTAAGATCGAATTAAGACACTTCCGGTTAAAGGATGCGTAATCGGAATCGGTGTCAGCGTGTCACATCCTCTGCAGAGTTCACTCGACGGCGTTCAGCGTCTAGTCGGGGCCGGCGTCCACACGGCACGCGGGGCTCTGAAATATAATCGTCTGGTGCCGATCATTCTCGGGGCTGCTCTGCTCGGGCCATCGATGTTCGCGCTCTGGGCGGCGATCTCCGGGTATCAGGCGGGAGTTTTGGCCGCAGAGGCAGCCGGGCTTCCGGATCTGCTGGAGGAAGCCCGCTACTCTGCCGTCCAGCAGGAGTTGTTGCGGCTCTCATTCACAGTGGCGCCCAGTCCCGCTCTCCGCCTGCGGACCCTCCGGCAAGCGCAGGAGGTGGCAGTCGACCTCGAGCTGGCTCGCGCGCTGGCCGAACCTGCCCCGGCCCGCGCCATCAAGGCGTTGGAGGTCATCGAGGAGCAATATCGGGCGGAAGTTGCGGGCGCCCTGGCGCCCAGCATTCCACCGGCGGGCGGTATCGGGCCTGTTCCAGGCGCCCTTCTGCTGGACCGGCTCAAGGCTGGCATCTGGATGGCGACGCTGGCCGCGCTAGACCGGGAGGCTGTCTTCGACGACCGCGAGCGGCAAATCCAGCGGGACGTCCTGATCGCGACACCCCTGGTGCTCGGCATCGACGTGACGCTGGTCTCCGCCGTGCTGCTGTTGATATGGGCCAAGGGACGACGCGACCGGCAAGGTGCGGCTCGCGAAGCCGCCGCCCTGGCGCGGAGTGAGCGGCGTTCGTCCGCGCTGATGCAGAACTCGTTGGACGTGGTTTTCGTCAGCAGCGCCGAAGGGATCATTACCTACTGGGGCACGACCGCCGCTCAGCTCTGGGGTTACGCCGACGATCGTCTCCTCGGCCTGCCGGTCGCGGACCTGATCCACCCGGACGACCGGACCGTGTTCGAGGAGTTGTGGCACCTGATAACGCTGAGCGAGGGCGCGGCCGGCAACATGGAGGGCCGGGCGCTCCTCCAGGATGGGTCCTGGCGTCAGGTGGAACTCATCCTGACCAACCTCATGCAGGAACCGGCGGTCGCAGGCATCGTCATGACGGCCCGCGACATCGAGGCCCGCAAGGCTTTCGAAACGCAGATGACGCAGCGCGCCTTCTTCGATGCGCTGACCGGCCTGCCCAACCGCCTTTTGCTGCATGACCGCCTCGAACAGGCGCTGGTCCGTGCCACGCGGCACCGGCGCGCGATCGCCCTGTTGTTCATCGACCTCGACAACTTCAAGCTCATCAACGACAGCCTCGGTCACACCGTAGGCGACGATCTGCTGATCAAGGCGGCTGCGAGGCTGCTGGCCTGCGGGCGTGCCGAGGATACGGTGGCCCGCCTTGGCGGAGACGAATTCGTGGTGCTGATCGACAAGCTGGTCAGCGAGGCGGATGCCGCCGACGTGGCGGAACACATCGCCAGGCAGTTCCTCTGCCCATTCCCACTTGACGGGCGGGACGTGGTGGTCACTGCCAGCATAGGCCTGGCCTTGGGCTACCCCGACCGTGACACTGCGGAGTCTATGCTGCGCAACGCGGACGTCGCCATGTATCGCGCGAAGGCCAGCGGCAAGGGCCAGCTCGTCGTGTTCGACCCGAGCATGCACCGCGACAGCCTCGCACGGCTGGATCTCGGAGAGGATCTGCGCCACGCGCTGGAGCGCGATGAGTTCCGCCTCCACTACCAGCCCATCGTCGACATGGCTTCGGGCCGGATCGTGGAGGCCGAGGCGCTGGTCCGCTGGCAGCATCCCGTGCGCGGGCTGGTGTCGCCCGGCGAATTCATCCCGGTCGCGGAGGAGATGGGCCTGATCATACCGCTCGGCCGCTGGGTGCTCGAAAATGCCTGTCGTCAGGCGGCCGAATGGGCGAAGACCCTGCCGATCGATCCGCCGATCGCCATCAGCGTCAATATTTCGCCGCGGGAGTTTCAGCAGCTCAACCTCGATCTCGAAGTGGCAGAGGTGCTGCGCCGGACCGGGTTGCCGCCCAGTTGCCTCAAACTGGAGATCACCGAGGGCGTGATCATGGACGATGTCGAGTGGACCATCGCGATGATGGGCAAGCTGAAAAAGATCGGGGTAAAACTCGCGGTGGACGATTTCGGCACCGGCTACTCGTCCCTCGCCTATCTGAAGCGCCTGCCGTTGGATGTCCTCAAGATAGACCAGTCCTTCGTGAAGGGCATCGGCAGCGTCCGCGAGGACAGCGCGATCGTGCAGGCGATCCTGTCGCTCGCGCAGTCGCTCAACCTCGATGTCACCGGCGAGGGTATCGAGACCGCCGAGCAGGCCGAGATGCTGAGCCAGTGGAACTGCACGCGGGGTCAGGGCTACTTTTTCCTGAAGCCGGTGGATGCCGAGCGTGCGACGACCTTCCTGCGGGCGTCCTGCCGTCCTGGGGCTGATTTGCGAATGTCTGTCGCAAGCGACGCGGCCGCCCTTCCGCTGGCTCATTCGCTGACCTAGCGCGGTTCGGCGGCCGTCATGCCGCTGAAGCCGGGCTCCACGGCGCCACCGCATCGCACCGTCGTCGCCCCCGAGGGGTGCCTTGCCGATGAACAGGTGCTATCCACCGACGTGAACGCTACTGCTTGCGTGGCGCTCTACCCTGTGTGTGCACTGACATGAGTCCTCTGACATGAGTATGCGGGCCGGCATCGTTATCTTTCCCGGCACCAACCGGGAACGCGACATGGCGATCGCGCTCACCCGCGCCAGCGGCGGCCAGGCGCCGGTCATGATCTGGCACAAGGACGCGACACTGCCGCCGCTCGACCTCGTCGTGCTGCCCGGCGGCTTCAGCCACGGCGATTACCTGCGCTGCGGCGCCATGGCCGCCCAGTCCCCCGTCATGCGCGCAGTCCAGGATTTCGCGGCTGGAGGCGGCTACGTGCTCGGCGTCTGCAACGGCTTTCAGATCCTCACCGAGGCCGGGCTCCTCCCGGGCGCGCTGCTCCGCAACGCGGGGTTGCGGTTTCTCGCCCAGGACCATCATCTCCGTGTCGAGCGAACCGACACCGTCTTCACCCGCAATTACGCCGAGGGCCAGGTGATCCGGGTGGTGCTCGCGCATGGCGACGGCAACTACGTGGCGGACGCGGACACGCTCGACCGGCTGGAAGGCGAAGGCCACGTCGCCTTCCGCTACTGCCGTGCCGGCGGCGAGATCGGGCCGGACGCCAACCCCAACGGCAGCGCGCGCTCCATCGCGGGCATCACCTCGGCCGATCGCCGTATCATGGGGCTCATGCCCCACCCCGAAGACTACGTGGACGCGCTGATGGGCGGCGAGGACGGCGCGCCGATGTTCCAGGGGCTGGTCGAGGCGCTGGCAGCATGAGTGGCCGTTCCGTCGACGAGAAACTCGCCCGCGAATTTGGGCTCAACGCCGAGGAGTATGGGCGCGTCCTCGCCATCATGGGCCGCGTGCCGAGCCTCACCGAACTCGGCATCTTCAGCGTCATGTGGTCGGAGCACTGCTCCTACAAATCCTCCCGGGTCTGGCTGAAGGAGCTTCCTACCAAGGCCGACTGGGTAGTGCATGGCCCGGGCGAGAATGCCGGCGTCGTCGATATCGGCGACGGGCTCACCGCCATCTTCAAGATGGAGAGCCACAACCACCCGAGCTTCATCGAGCCCTACCAGGGCGCCGCCACCGGCGTCGGCGGCATCCTGCGTGACGTGTTCACGATGGGTGCGCGACCGATCGCGAACCTCAACGCGCTGCGCTTCGGCCGCCCCGAGAACCCGCGCACCAAGCGTGTGGTCGATGGCGTGGTGCGCGGCATCGGCGGCTACGGCAACTGTGTCGGCGTGCCGACGGTCGGCGGCGAGGTGAACTTCCACGCGGCCTATGACGGCAACCCGCTGGTCAATGCGATGACGGTCGGGATCGCTCAGAAAGACCGCATTTTCCTCTCAGCCGCGGCGGGCATCGGCAACCCCGTCGTCTATGTCGGCTCCAAGACCGGGCGCGACGGCATCCACGGCGCGACCATGGCGAGCGCCGAGTTCGACGCGAACTCCGAGGAGAAGCGCCCGACCGTGCAGGTCGGCGATCCCTTCACCGAGAAGCTGCTCATCGAGGCCTGTCTCGAACTGATGGCCACCGACGCGATCGTCGGCATCCAGGACATGGGCGCCGCCGGCCTCACCAGCTCGGCGGTAGAGATGGCGGGCAAGGGCAATGTCGGCATCGAACTCGACCTCGACGCCGTGCCCCAGCGCGAAACGGGCATGACCGCCTACGAGATGATGCTGTCGGAGAGCCAGGAGCGGATGCTCATGGTGCTGCGTCCCGGCGCCGAGGACCTCGCCCGCGCCATCTTCGACAAGTGGGACCTCGACTTCGCCGTCATCGGACGGATTACCGATACCGGCCGCATCGTCATCCGCCACCAGGGCGTGCTGGAGGCGGACATCGCCCTCCAGCCGCTGTCGGACGAGGCGCCGCTCTATCGCCGCCCCGTCCAGTGGCCGGTGCCCCCCGAACCGCTGGACCATGCGGCCATCGAGAGCCCGATGCCGGTCGACCGCGCGCTGTTGCAGCTGATCGCGAGCCCCGACCTCTGCTCGCGCGCCTGGATCTGGAACCAGTATGACGCCGTCGTCGGCGGCCAGACCGTCAAGCGGCCCGGTGCCGCGGACGCCGCCATCGTCAAGATCGACGGCTCCCAGCGGGCGCTGGCGCTCACCACGGATTGCACGCCGCGCTACTGCCAGGCGGACCCGAAGATGGGCGCCTGCCAGGCGGTCGCAGAGGCGTGGCGCAACATCACCGCGACCGGCGCCCGGCCGCTCGCCATCACCGACAACATGAACTTCGGCAACCCCGAGAAGCCCGAGATCATGGGCCAGTTCGCCGCCGCGATCCAAGGCATGGCCGCGGCCTGCAACGCGCTCGACTTCCCCGTCGTCTCCGGCAACGTCAGCCTCTACAACGAGACCGAAGGCCGTGGGATCCTCCCCACTCCGGCGATCGGCGGTCTCGGCGTGATCGAGGATGCGCGGCTCGCGCGCGGCATCGCCCTCGCCCCGCGGCTCGACCTCGTGCTGATCGGCGAGACCACGGGCTGGCTGGGCCAGTCCCTCTGGCTGCGCGAGATCGCCGGCCGCGAGGAGGGCGCGCCCCCGCCGGTCAACCTTGTCGCCGAGCGACGCCACGGCGACTTTGTCCGCCACCAGATCGCGGAAGGCGGCATCCACGCCTGCCACGACGTGTCCGATGGCGGGCTGCTCGTGGCGCTGGCGGAGATGGCGCTGGCGGGGAACGTCGGCTGTGCGCTCGAGGAGCCGCCGGACGGCGTTTCGGCCACCGGCTTCTGGTTCGGCGAGGACCAGTCCCGCTACGTGATCGCGGCGGCGGACGCCAGCGGGTTGCTGGCGGCGGCGCGGACGGCGGGCGTGCCCGCGCGGCTTCTCGGACGTAGCGGAGGGAATGAATTGACATGCCCGGGGATAGTTTCAATATCCCTGAACGAGCTACGGGAAGCGCATGAGCGCTTCTTCGCCAGCTGGATGGGCTGACGTTGGGAATTGGGAGAGAGACGGCATGGCGATGTCCGCCGGCGCGATCGAAAGCCTAATCCGTGCCGCCATTCCTGACGCGCGGGTGACGGTCGAGGATTTGGCCGGTGACGGCGATCACTATGCTGCTACAGTGGTGAGTGAACAGTTTCGCGGCTTGTCCCGGCTGAAACAACATCAAATGATCTACGCGGCGTTACAGGGACGTATGGGCGGGGAGCTTCATGCACTCGCCCTGCAGACTTCGGCGCCCGAATAAGGAGATAATCATGGCTCAAGACCTCGTCGCCGAGCGTATCACCAAGGATATCACCGAGAACCCGGTGATGCTCTACATGAAGGGGACGGCCATGTTCCCTCAGTGTGGCTTTTCCGCTCGCGTGGTGCAGATCCTCAGCCACATGAACGTGCCCTTCAAGACGGCAAATGTTCTCGAGGACATGGAGCTGCGCGACGGGATCAAGAAGTTTTCCAACTGGCCGACCGTTCCACAGCTTTATGTCAAAGGCGAGTTCGTCGGTGGGTGCGATATCGTGACGGAGATGTATCAGACCGGTGAGTTGTCGACGCTGCTCAACGAGCACGGCATCACCCACTCGGTCGCCGCCTAGCCAACAACATCTGAATGAGGGTCGCGGTTGTTGTCGCGGCCCGGGATGTCGCGCCGTTCATCGGCGACGCCGTCCAGTCCGTGCTGTCGCAGGGACACGCGGACCTGACGCTGACGGTTGTCGATGACGGCTCAGTGGACGGTACACGCGACATTGTCGCGGAATTCCAAGACGACCGCCTGCAGCTGATCGGCGAGGATGGGCGTGGGGTGTCGTGCGCCCGCAACCGAGGCGCCCGCGACGATTTTGGCGCTGATGCGCTGCTGTTTCTGGATGGGGACGACTGGCTCGCGCCGGATGCGCTGGAGCGGTTGACGGCCGCGCTCGTCCAGGATGCCGAGGCCGTGGCGGCGCATGGACCCTTCGCGTTTGTGGCGGCCGGGGCAACCCCCGCGGCGCCCGGCCGTCCGGACCGGCGGTCGGCGCCTATTACGCGCGACCTGCTCACGTCGCTCATGCTGGGCAATCTCTTCGTCAACGGCGGCCATGTTCTCATCCGAACCGCAGCTTGGGCGGCAGCGGGACCCTTCTGCGAAAATCTCACCTTTGCCGAGGACTGGGAGTTCTGGCTGCGGCTGGCGCTGCAGGGGCCGTTTCTGGCTGTGGACGGGCCGCCCCTGTTGTTCGTCCGCCGCCGGACCGGCAGCCTCATGCATGGCGCTGCGACGCGCATGGAGGCTTACCGTCCCGCCTTGGCGGCGGTCGCGGCAAACGCGGCCATCGCGCATCGGCTGGGCCGACCGCTGTTTGCCCGGCTGCTGCGCCAGTCGGAGCTTGAACTGGCCTGGACGCTCGGCCGCGAGATGCTTCGGCGCGGCGATCCTGCCAGTGCGCGGCCGCTGCTCTGGCGCGGCGTCTGGGGCCGCCCTCGCCCGCAACGCCTTGCCGTCCTGGCGCTGGCTTTCGCTAAAGGGAGGTGATCGCCGATGCGGGGTGACAGGCCCATCCTTCTGTTTGCCTGCCCGACCGTGCCCTCCGACATCTGGGTTCCGGAGTTTGCCCGCCTCCTGCCGGAGATCGAGATCCGTCTGTGGCCGGAGATCGGCGATGCGGCGGAAGTCGACTACGCCTTCGTCTGGCATCCGCCTGCCGGCCTGTTCCCCCGCCTGACGCGCCTGAGGGTCATCTTCTCGCTCGGCGCAGGGGTGGAGAGCCTGCTGGCAAACCCCGAGATACCCCGCGACACGCCGCTGATCCGCATGGTCGATCCATCCCTGGGCGCAGGCATGGCCGAGTTCGTGCTGATGCAGGTGCTGCACTACCATCGCGAGATGCCGCAGGTGGCGGCAAACCAGCGGGCACGGCTTTGGGAGGCTAGGCGGCCACCCGTGGCGCAGGACCGCAAGGTCGGCATCCTCGGCTATGGCCAGTTGGGCGCGCACTGCGCGGAGGTTCTCGCCCGCCTGGGCTTCGACGTGGCGGTCTGGTCGCGCACGCCCCGCCCGATGGTCGCAGGCCTGACGGGCTTTGTGGGACCCGAGGCGTTGCCGCGCTTCTTCGCCCGCACCGAGATCGTCGTCTGCCTCCTGCCGCTCACGCCGGAGACGGCCGGCATTTTGAATGCCGAGGCCTTCGCAGCCATGCCGCGCGGCGGCTACGTCATCAATGTCGGGCGCGGCGGGCACCTCGTGGAGGCGGATCTGCTGGCGGCGCTGGACCTGGGCCAGATCGCGGGCGCGACGCTCGATGTGTTCGCCGTCGAGCCGCTTCCGGCCGGGCATCCCTTCTGGGCGCATGATCGGATCACGGTGGTGCCGCATATCGCCGCGCTGACCCAGCCGCGGACGGCAGTGCCCGCGATCGCCGAGAACATCCGCCGCGACCGTGCCGGCCTGCCGCTGCTGCACGAGGTGGATCGGGCACGGGGCTACTGAGGATGCCCTTGGCCGCCATCCCCGGTTCATGACAATAACGCGGCAATACGCGAAGGGGATGGAACCGCATGGCCTATGATGTCGTCTCGCTGGGCGAGCTGCTCATCGACATGGTGCCGCTGCCGGCCCCGCCCGGCGCGCTGAACTTCGCCGCCAAACCGGGTGGAGCGCCGGGCAACGCCGCCGTCGGGCTCGCCAAGCTCGGGCGCTCCGTCGCCATGCTCAGCAAAGTCGGCGATGACGCTTTCGGGCGCCTGCTCACTGCCACTATCGCCGCCTCGGGCGCATCCGTGGAGGCCATCGTGGTGTCGCCCGAGCACCTGACCGGCGTCGCCGTGGTGACCCTCGACGCCCACGGCGACCGCGACTTCCTGTTCTACCGGCAGGACTGCGCCGACGTGAACTACGCGCCGGACGAAGTGCGCGCCGATCTCATCCGGGGCGCGCGCATCCTGCACGTCAACAGCCTCGTGCTGGCGAGCCCGGTGTCGGCAAGCGCGCAGCGGCATGCCATGGCCGTGGCCCAGGCGGCAGGCATCCTGATCTCGGTCGATCCCAATCTGCGGCCGCTTCTCTGGGGCAGCCGGGAGGCGATGATCGCGGCGGCCCGCGAGGTGGTGGCGGTCGCCAATATCCTCAAGATCGGCGAGGACGAGCTTCGGATCATCACGGGCATCGCCGACACCACGGCGGCGCTGGACGCAATCTGGCACGAGGAGCTGAAGGTGGTTGCCGTCACGCGGGGGGCTGAAGGCGCCGCCATCCTCACGCGCTCGGCGAATGTGAGCGTACCGGGCGTCGCGGTGAAGGTCGTCGACACCACGGGCTGCGGAGACAGCTTCATGGCGGCGTTCCTCACCGGCCTGCTCGACACGGGTCTGCCCGACGGGGACATGAACCTCTCGGCCAACAACCTGGCGGAGATCGGCCGTTTTGCCTGCGCCGCCGGGGCGATCACCGCGACCGCGCCGGGCGGCATGGATGCGATGCCGACGCGGGATGAGGTTGCGGCGTTCTTGACGAAAACGTTCCAGTAGCGGTGTTGATCCGGCTGTCAATATGACCGTTCGTTGCAGCCATTTGAACTTGTTGCAATCCGCTTGGCGTCTTCCGGACGTGACGCTATAAGCCGGGCCGATCGCCCCGACCGGCGCCACCGACTGGCGCCCATCCGGGGTCAGAGCGAGTTAGCGGAGAGCCTTGCCGCATGATGATTACGCTGCCTCAAGACTACCGTCCGAGCGAGGACGAAGAGTTCATGAACCCTCTCCAGGTGGAGTATTTCCGCCGCAAACTCCTCCGCTGGCAGGATGAATTGCTGAGGGAGGCGAATGGCACCCTGCTCAGCCTCTCGGAGGGCGGCATCATGGAAGCCGACATCACCGACCGGGCGAGCGTCGAGACCGACCGCGCGCTGGAGCTACGCACGCGGGACCGGGCGCGCAAGCTGATCTCCAAGATCGATCAGGCGCTGCAACGCGTCGAGAACGGCACCTACGGCTTTTGCGAGGACACCGGCGAGCCCATCGGGTTGCGGCGGCTGGAGGCGCGGCCGATTGCGACCCTTTCCATCGAGGCGCAGGAGCGCCACGAGCGGATGGAGCGCGTTCACCGGGACGACTGAGCGCAGGCCTGCTGCGCTTTGCATCCGGGCGCGCCTTCGGTAGAAGGCGCGCGGGCCATCCTCACTCCGGCCCTGCATAAAGGCTGCGCATGTTCACCGTCCTGCTCGTCATCCATGTCCTCGTCACGCTGGCACTGATCGGCGTCGTCCTGATCCAGCGCAGCGAAGGCGGCGGCCTCGGCATCGGCGGCGGACAAGGCATGGGCAGCTTCATGACCGGGCGCGGAACCGCCAACCTCCTCACCCGCACCACCGCCATTCTGGCCACCGTGTTCCTCGCGCTGTCGCTTCTCCTCGCGCTGATGACGCGGAACACAACGACCAGCGCCGGCGCCATCTTCGACGCGCCGCCGCTTTCCACGACCGCGCCCGCAACGACGACGCCACTGGGCGCTCACGCACCCGCGCCCGCAGGTCCTGCAGCGCCGGCCAAGCCCGCCGTCCCCGCCACGCCTTGAACCCTTTGCCGACCAGCCAAATCACCTGTTCGGGGTTCCCCCGGACGGGCATGACCCTGTATGAGGAACGCCCATGACGCGATTCATCTTCGTGACGGGCGGCGTGGTGTCCTCTCTGGGCAAAGGAATCGCCGCCGCCGCGCTGGGCGCGCTGCTCCAGGCCCGCGGCTACTCCGTGCGACTCCGCAAGCTCGATCCCTACCTCAATGTCGATCCGGGGACGATGAGCCCCTATCAGCACGGCGAGGTCTTCGTGACCGACGACGGCGCCGAAACCGACCTCGACCTCGGCCACTACGAGCGCTTCACCGGCGTCCATGCGACGAAGGCCGACAACGCGACCACCGGGCGCATCTACTCCGAGGTCATCGCCCGCGAGCGCCGCGGCGACTATCTCGGCGGCACCGTCCAGGTCATTCCGCACATCACCGACGCCATCAAGGACATGGTGCTCAACCAGACCGAGGGGCTCGACTTTGTCCTCATCGAGATCGGCGGCACGGTCGGCGACATCGAGAGCCTGCCGTTCCTCGAGGCCATCCGTCAGCTTGGCAACGAACTGACGCCTGCCCGCTCGATGTTCGTGCACCTCACTCTGGTGCCCTACATCGCTTCGGCCGGCGAGTTGAAGACCAAGCCGACCCAGCATTCGGTCAAGGAGCTGCTCAACGTCGGCATCCAGCCGCAGATGCTGCTCTGCCGCTGCGACCGCCCCATCCCCGAGAACGAGCGCCGCAAGATCGCGCTGTTCTGCAACGTCCGCCCCGAGGCAGTCATTCCCGCGCTCGACGTGGACAGCATCTATGCGGTGCCCGCGCGCTACCACGCCGAGGGCATGGACCGCGAGGTGCTGCGCCATTTCGGGCTGCCGACCGAGCCCGAACCCGACATGCGGCGCTGGGACCGGATCATGTCCGCCATCCGCCAGCCCGAGGGCGAGGTGCGGGTCGCAGTGGTCGGCAAATACACCAACCTGCTCGACAGCTATAAGTCGCTGGCCGAGGCGCTGGCCCATGGCGGCATCAGCCACCGCGTACGGGTGCGGCTGGAATGGGTGGATGCCCAGGTCTTCGAGCAACCGGATACGGTGCAGAGGCTCGAGAATGTGGATGGCATTCTGGTCCCCGGCGGCTTCGGCGAGCGTGGCAGCGAGGGCAAGATCGAAGCCGTCCGTTTCGCCCGCGAGCGCCGCCTGCCCTTCTTCGGCATCTGCTTCGGCATGCAGATGGCGGTGATCGAGGCGGCGCGGAACCTCGCCGGGCTGCCGCTGGCCTCCTCGACCGAGTTCGGCCCCTGCGAGACGCCGGTCGTCGGCCTGCTCACGGAGTGGGCGCAGGGCAACGAACTGGTGCGCCGGGAAGCCGGCGGCGATCTCGGCGGCACGATGCGGCTCGGCGCCTATCCGGCGAGCCTCACCGCCGGGTCCCTTGTCCGCGAGGTATACGGCGGCGCGCCATCCATCGAGGAGCGCCACCGCCACCGCTACGAGGTCAACATCCATTACCGGGAGGCGCTGGAGCGGACCGGGTTGCGCTTCTCGGGTTTGTCGCCGGACGGCATTCTGCCGGAGATCATCGAATACCCCGACCATCCGTGGTTCATCGGCGTTCAGTATCATCCGGAGCTGAAGTCGAAGCCGTTCGAGCCTCACCCGCTGTTTCGCGGCTTCATCGGCGCCTGCGTGCGCCAGGCGCGACTGGTGTAGGAACCATTTCCAAAAAAGGGCGCGAGTTCTTTTCTGGAAAAAAGAACCGAGAAACTTTCGTCTATGGAACCGCGCCTTGACCGATCTGACACTGCTTCCGGCTGTTGACCTCGCAAGACTGATCGCAAGCAGGAAGCTCTCTTGCGTTGACGTAATGACGGGGTTTCTTGATCGCATCGACGCGATCAATCCGGCGGTGAACGCCATCGTATCGCGGGTCGAGCGCCCCACCCTGCTCGCCCAGGCAGAAGAGTATGACCAGGGCGAGCCCCGCGGGCCGCTGCACGGCCTGCCCTTCGCAGTCAAGGATGTGGAGGCGGTCGCCGGCCTGCCGACAACCATGGGCTCGCCGCTGCTCCGCAATCAGATCGCGAGCGCAGACTCCATCATGGTCAGCCGGCTGCGAGCGGCGGGCGCGATCTTCATCGGCAAGACGAACGTGCCGGAGTTCGGTTTCGGTTCCCATACCTACAATACGGTCTTCGGCACCACGCTGAACGCCTACGACCAGAGCCGCACGGCAGGCGGCAGCAGCGGTGGCGCGGCAGTGGCGCTCGCAACCCGAATGGTGCCGCTCGCCGACGGCTCGGATCATGCCGGCAGCTTGCGTAACCCGGCGGCCTTCAACAATGTCTTCGGTTTCCGCCCGAGCTTTGGCCGTGTGCCGGCGGAGGCGGCGGATGTCTTCGCCGCCTCCCTCACCGTGGCCGGACCCATGGCACGAAGCGTCGAGGACCTCGCACTGCTGCTCTCGGTGCAGGCGGGGCCCGATCCGCGCGCGCCGCTCTCGATCCGGCAGACGGCGGCGAGCATAACCGCGCCGCTGGACGCGCCGGTCGCGGGCCGGCGCATCGGCTGGCTCGGCGACCTCGGCGGCTATCTGGCCGTGGAGCCCGGCATCCTGCCGCTCTGCGAAAGCGCCCTCGATGTCTTCGAGCTGCTGGGCGCCACCATCGAGCCGGTCGCTATCGGGTTTCCGATGGGCGAGCTGTGGGAGGCCTGGACGACGCTACGCAGCTGGGGTGTCGCCGCCAATCTCGGTGAGGCCTATGCCGATCCGGCGCGGCGGGATCTGCTCAAGCCCGAGGCGCAGTGGGAGATCGCGCGCGGGCTGGACATTTCCGGCTCGGCGATATCGGCGGCCCTGGCCGTGCGGACGCGATGGTATCTGCACATGCTGGGGTTGTTCGAGCGCTACGACCATCTCGTGCTGCCGACGGCGCAGGTCTTTCCCTTTCCGGCAGAGCTGCATTGGCCCCGGACGATCGCGGGGCGAGCGATGGACACCTACCATCGCTGGATGGAGGTGGTGATCCCCGCCACCATGGCGCAGCTGCCTGCGCTGAACGTGCCGGTGGGGTTCGGGTCAGCTGGCCTGCCGATGGGAATGCAGATCATCGGCCGTCCGCAGGGTGAGTTGAGCTGCCTGCAGATCGGCCACGCCTATGACCTGGCAACGCGCTGGCCCGAGCGCGTGCCACCGGCTCTCATGATGGCGATGGCGCCGATGATGACGATGGCATCCTCGACCAGGCCGGTTGGAGTCTGACCGTAGCGCGGCATGAACGCTTTCCGGGTGCACCAGCCGAAATAGGAGGCCGCGACCGCCGTCGTGCCCCCGACCGCCGCGCCAAGCCAGCGCCGTGACGATGGCGCAAGTGCCGCACCTGCGATGGCCGAGGTGACGAAGCGCGCGGCGAGCCCGATGGGGATGATGCGATCGGGCGCCGTCTTCATCTTGTCCCCCGCCAGTTCGGCGGCCGCGAGGCCCAATGTGGCCCAGGCGACAAGTGGATGGGCGATGATCCGCGGCGCACCACTATCGGTGGAAAGGCCGCCCAGCGACGACGCGACCGAGACCGTCGCCAGCGGCGTCATCGAGCGCTGACCGCCGACCAGGCCCATCAGGAACGATGCGAGCATGTCTTTTCCTTTGAACTGTTCTTTGGGGCTACCGCACGTCCGGCTCGATTTCCATCAGCTTGACCGACACGTTCTCGACAGCGGCGCAAACCTTCAAATTCCCCGGCGAAAAGCTTCTGTTGCGCGGCCGTGCCCACTCCCTATCCTGCGGCGCTGATACCACCAGCCCGAAGGTAGCCTCATGAAGACCCAGGCGCGCGTTGTCGTCATCGGCGGAGGCGCGGTTGGCGTCGGCACGCTCTACCACCTCGCGAAGAAGGGTTGGAGCGACGTCGTCCTCATCGAACGGCGCGAGCTGACTTCCGGCTCCACCTGGCACGCCGCGGGCCTGCTGCCGCTGTTCAACCTGAGCTACTCGGTCGGCCAGCTGCACAAATACTCGGTCAACCTCTACAAGTCGCTGGAAGAGGAAACCGGGCTCAATGCCGGGCTCAGCAACGTCTCCAACATCCGGCTCGCCCGCACACAGGACCGGATGGACGAATACAAGTATTACGCCGGCATCGCGCGCACCATCGGCGTCTCGGTCGAGTTCCTGACGCCCATCGAGGTGAAGGAAATCTGGCCGCTGATGGAAACGCACGGCATCATCGGCGCCATCCAGCACCGCGAGGACGGCTACATCCAGCCCGCCGACCTCACCCAGGCGATGGCGCGTGGCGCGCGCAACCGAGGCGCCGAGATATACCGCAACACCACCGTCACCGCGATCAGCCAGAAACCCAACGGCGAATGGCTCGTCACCACCGACCGCGGCGAGATCACCTGCGAACACGTTGTGTCCGCCACAGGCAACTTCGCGCGCAAGACCGGCGAGATGGTCGGCCTCGACATTCCCGTGATCCCGGTCGAGCACCAGTATATCGTGACGGAACAGCACCCGCTCATCATGGAGCGGCGCGCCCGCGGCCTGCCCGAGATGGGTGTGCTGCGCGAAGCCGACAGCTCCTGGTATATGCGCGAGGAAGCGGGTGGGCTGCTGCTCGGACCTTACGAGGTCGGCGCGCCCTGTTGCTATGTCGACGGTCCCTCGCCCCAGTCCGAATACGAGCTGTTCCAGGAAGATCTCGACCGTCTGGCGCCCTATATCGAGACCGCCATCGAGCGCGTCCCCGCGTTTGGCGAAGTCGGCGTCAAGAAGGTCTATAACGGGGCCATCGCCTATACGCCCGATGGCAGCCCCATCGTCGGGCCAGCGTGGAACCTCAAGAATTTCTGGCTCAATGAGGGCCATAGCTTCGGCATCACCGCCGCCGGGGGCGCGGGGTGGCAGCTCGCCGAATGGATCGTCGAGGGCGAGCCGTCCGTCGACATGATGGGCGTCGATCCGCGCCGCTTCGGCCCCTATGCCGGGCGCGGCTACCTGCGGCAGAAGACCGAGGAAGCCTATGCCAAGGTCTTCTCCGTCCACTACCCGGAGGAAGAACGCGGCGCCGCGCGCGGGCTCAAGCGCTCGCCCTGCTACGACCGCATGGCCGCCAAAGGTGCCGTGTTCGGCACCGTCTATGGCTGGGAGCGTCCGGGCTGGTTCGCGCCCGCTGACTATGCGCTGACCGAGGCCGACCTCGCCAAAACCGATGTTCTGCTCAATGAGAACCATGCGGAGCCGGACGCGAAGGGTGTCATCCGCGAGAAGTGGAGCTTCCGCCGCTCCAACGCCTTCCCGCATGTCGGGGCGGAATGCCGCCATGTGCACGAGAAGGTCGGCCTGCTCGACATGAGCGCCTTCGCGAAGTTCGAGGTCTCGGGGCCGGGGGCCGCCGCATGGCTCGATAGCATCCTGACGAACAAGACGCCGAAGCCCGGGCGGGTGTCGCTGTCCTACCTTCTGACCAAGCGCGGCGGCGTGCGGTCGGAGTTCACCGTCTTCGGCATGGGGCCGAACCGCTTCTACCTCGTCTCTGCGGGCGCGCTGGAACGGCACGACCGCGACTACCTCATGAAGCTGCTGCCGACTGACGGCAGCGTCACCTTCGAGACGGTGACGACGCAATACGGCGTCTTCGTGCTGGCGGGACCGCGGTCGCGGGACCTGCTGGCGAAGCTCACCGAGACGGATCTCTCCAACGCCAGCTTCCCCTGGCTCACCGGCAAGATGCTTTCGGTCGGTGCCGCAACGGCGCTCGCCATGCGCGTGAACTACGTCGGCGAGTTGGGCTGGGAGTTGCACCACCCGATCGAGATGCAGAACTACCTGTTCGACCTGCTGTTCGAGGCCGGAGCCGAATTCGACCTCAAGCCCTTCGGCATCAAGGCGATGGACAGCCTGCGGCTGGAGAAATCCTACAAGATCATCCCGCGCGAGATGTCGATCGAGTATTGCGCGTACGAGTCTGGCCTCGACCGCTTCATCTCGTTGAAGAAGGGCGAGTTCCTCGGCCGCGACGCGGCGCTGACCTGGCGCGACGATGGCCTCGCGAATGCCTTCGTGACGCTCGAGGTACAGGACGTGACAGACGCAGACGCGAGGGGATCGGAGCCGATCTATATCGCCAACGACCTCGTTGGGCGGACAACCTCAGGCGGGTTCGGCTGGCGCACGGGCAAGTCCCTCGCACTTGCCATGGTGCGGCCGGATCTGGCGGTCATCGGCCAGCCGCTGGAGGTGACGATCCTTGGCGAGCGGCACCGTGCGGTGGTGATCGCGGACAGTCCCTTCGACCCGGCGAACAAAGCCCTCAAGAGCTGAGGGAAAGCGGCGTCATGAGACGTGCCGCCGTGATCGCGCTGCTGGCGTTTGCAGCGGTTCCGGCGGCGCACGCCGGCACCATCCTGCACCTCACCGTGACTGCCTCCGTCTCCGCCATGCCGGATGAGTTGGTGGCGCAACTTACCGCGAATGCGGACGCGCAGACGGCTGGCGCCGCGCAAGCACAGGTGAACAAGATGGTGCAAACGGCCCTCGGCGCCGCGAAAGGCCCTTCGGCCGTCACCGCCAGCACCGCGCAGTATTCCGTCTGGCATGAGACGGACCCCAAGGATGTCTGGCATGCGAGCCAAGGCGTCGGTTTGCGCTCCACGGACGGCGGGATCTTGCTGACGCTCGTCGGCACGTTGCAACAGGAGGGGCTGGCGGTCGGTGACCTCGGCTGGCAGCTTTCGCCCGCCACCACCGAGAAAAGCTACGAGCAGGCGATGGGTCACGCCGTTGATCTGCTGACCCGGCGTGCGACGACGGTGGCCCGCCTGCTCCACCTCACTCTGCAAGGCTTCCAAAGCGTCACGGTCGGCGAAGACGCGGGGCCGCCAGTGCGCCCCCTCGGGCAATCACGCATGATGACGATGGCGGCGACCGCGGCCCCGCCGCCGAGCGCGCAGGCGGATGCGGTGACGGTCTCCGCCACTGTCTCCGGGGATGCCAGACTGGTGCAAGCGCCGTGACTCGGCTCATGCCGTAGCTCGCCGACTACCGTCAATGATAGCGAATGAGCGTCTTCTACGTATTATTACGAGGTGGTGATTGATCCGGAAGCGGTGCATAAGCGCCAGCGCTGCGAAATGATTTATGCGGCCTGGCTCAGGACGGATCACCGCTGGAGCGAACTGCTTGACGCCGACATCTTCGCATCGCTCGATGCCGGAGCCGTCTCAACTGGGGAGCCTGAGGACCTATCAGGCGCCTCTATGGGGACAGGCCTCGTGGCAGACCGCATCCACGTTCCTGCTCTACATCGCGGCTCTGACCGCATCGTATGAGAGTCTGCGTATTTCCGTGTGGCTGACGCTGGTCCTTGCACTGCCGGTCAGCGGGCTGATCGTGCGGATTTTCATGCTGCAGCACGATTGCGGCCACGGTTCCCTGTTTCCATCGAAGCGGATAAACGGCTTGGTGGGTCTGGCGTGCAGCCTGGTCACTTTGACGCCCTTCGCATATTGGAGACGGCTTCATGCGCGGCACCACGGAAGCTGGAACAACCTCGATACGCGCGGCGTTCCTGCCGACTTCTTCTCCGACTGTCTGACGGTTTCCGAATACGCCGATCTTGGACGTGTCCGGCGATGGCTGTATCGCGCCACGCATCATCCGGCGCTGATGCATTTCTTGTTGCCGCCCGTGGTTTTCATTCTTCTATATCGCATCCCGTTCGATACGCCCGCGATTTGTCGCCGCGAGCGGTTGAGCGTCGCTACTCTGGATTTGGCGCTCGTCGCGGTCGCAGGTCTGCTCATTTATCTTTTCGGCATCAAGGCTGTTCTGCTCGTGAACGCGCCACCCCTGTGCCTCGCCGCCATCATAGGCATCTGGCTGTTTTCGGTTCAGCACCGGTTCGAGGACGCATTATGGTCATCCGGCGAGGATTGGAGTAGCAGCGAGGCGTCGCTGCACGGAGCATCCCATTTGAAGCTCCCGGCTGTTCTCCAGTGGTTCAGCGGCAACATCGGGCTGCATCATATTCACCACCTGCGCCCAGGCATCCCGAACTACCGTTTGCAGGCTTGCCAGGACGGTTGTCCCGAGGTCACCGGCATGGCGCACACCCTCAGCCTGCGCGATGCTTTCCGGGCGCCGTCATTCGCCCTGTGGGACGAGAACCTGCGCCGGATGGTCGATTTTCCTCGGTAGCCTTGGCAGTCGTCCGCGTTTCCTGCCCCGGCCACCCGGATGTGCGCCTCATTCCACGCCGATGATGACCTCGACCAGATTGGCCTGCCCCGAGGCGATGCCCGCTTCGATCGCGGCCGCCACATCGCCCGCGCGCTCCACCCGTCGCGCCGGCAACCCCATCGACTGCGCCATCAGCACGTAATCGATCGCGGGCTCCGCGATGTCCATCGCGATGTAGCGGTTGCTCCGCGTCGACAGGTAGTTCGCCTGCCCCTTCATGAAATTCTTCAGCACGTTGTATTCGCGGTTGTTCATGACGACGAACGTCACCGGAAGCTTCTCATGCGCCGCGGTCCACATCGCCTGCGGGGAGTAGAGCGCGGCGCCGTCACCGACCAGCGACACCACCGGCTGCCGCCCCAGTCCCAGCGAACAGCCCACCGCCGCCCCCATTCCCCAACCGAGCGCGCCGCCTCGGAGGAAGGAATATTGCGTCGCGGACTGGCTGTTGAGGAACCCACGCAGGTGCAATGCCGTCGCGATCGCCTCGTCCACGATGTGGATATCGGGTCCGATCGCGCGCGCCGCTTCCCGCGCGGCGACGAAGGGCGTGATCACGGGAGCCGGCCATTCCCGCTCGGCCCGCGCCTCGCGCTCCGCCCGGTTGCGCGTCCGGTCCAGCGCCGCCTGGGAGAGCAGCGCCGCGTACGCGTCGGCGCGCGGGGCGGTGGCCGCTGCCAGGAACGGCATCAGCGCGCGGAGCGACGCCTGGATGTCTCCCACCACCGAAAGCTGCGTCGAGTAGGTGCGGCCGAGATCGCGCACATCCGTCGACATCTGGTAGACCGCGCAACTTGCGGGAATGATCGGACCCGCCGAGTAAAGGATGGTGATGAGCGACTTGCCGCCCAGCGCGAAGATCGCGTCGTACTGCGTCAGCTTGTCGTAAATCTCGCGGCCCTTGTTCGGCATGTTGCCCGCCCAGAGCGGGTGCGCGGTCGGGAACGGCAATCTGGACGGCCAGGACGACCCATAGACCGGCGCGCCGAGCATCTCGGCGACGCGCGCAACCTCTGCCGCCGCTTCCGCGCCATAGACCTCGTCGCCGGCGATGATGAGCAGCCGCCCCGGCTCGATCGCGGCCAGCCGCGTGGCCAACTCGTCGAGCGAACCCGCAACCGTCCGCCGGTCGATCCTCGAGGGGTCGGCGATGGCAACGGTGCTCATCTCCTCCATCACATCCATCGGCAGCGAGAGGAACACCGGCCCGGCCGGCGCTGCGTTCGCATCATGGAAGGCGCGGCGGACGAGGATCGGCAGTTGGTCGGCGTGCGCCACCTCCTGCGCCCACTTCACCGCCGGGCGCGCAATCTGGATGAGGTCACCGAACAGCAGCGGATCGGTGATGGTGTGGCGGCTGTCCTGCTGGCCAGCGGTCACCACCAGCGGCGTCTGCGATGCCTGGGCGTTGAGGAGATTGCCCATGCCGTGGCCGAGGCCTCCCGCCGTATGCAGGTTGAGGAAGCCCGGCCGCCGCGCCGCCTGCGCGTAGCCGTCTGCCATGGCGACGGCGCTCGCCTCCTGCAGCGCCCAGATGTACTGGATGTCCCGCTCGCCGATCAACGCGTCCATCAGCGGCAACTCCGTCGTGCCCGGATTGCCGAAGATGTATTCGACCCCCTCGCTGCGCAGAATCTCCAGAAGCACGTCGGCGCCCCGGCGCGACCGCGGGCTGTCGATCGCGGTAATCGGACTTTGCGTCATCGGCCGAGCTCCTCATGAGATATCTTGCATTCGTTCCGGAATCGTAGCAATCTGGCCCGATGATCCGGCTAACCTACCGATGACAACAAGCCGCGGTCGCATCGTCCTGATCATGGGCATGCATCGAAGCGGCACCTCCATGCTCGCGCGGCTGCTTGCCGCGGAAGGCTTGCCGCTCGGCGTCACCCTGCTCAATCGCGGGCGCCGAGACAACGTTCATGGTTACTGGGAACAGGCTGAGATCGTCCACATCCATGAGGCCTTGCTCGATGGGTTCGACCGGACGTGGCACGGGCCGAACGGGCGGCGTGCCCTCCCCGAAGGCTGGCTTGCCAGCGGCGACACGCACATGGCGAAGCGGCGGCTGATGGCGATCGTGAAGCGGGAGATCACCGAGGCCGACGGGCTGTGGGGCTTCAAAGACCCGCGCACCCTCTGCTTCCTGCCATTGTGGCGGGAGATCATTGCGGAACTTTCGCTCGACCCCGTGTTCATCCTGGCGGCTCGGGCACCCGCCGCCGTTGCCGCCTCCCTCATGCGGCGGAACCGCTTGCGGCGCGACAGCGCGGAGGCGATGTGGGCGGCGAACACGATCACTGTCCTCGGGCAGGTTGGCGACGAACTGGCGGCGGTCATCGACTACGACGACTGGTTCACGAGGCCCGACGCCATCGCGGGCCACCTCCGCGAGGTGCTGGGACTACCGCGGGCACGGGCGCCGGGACTGGTACCGCCGATCGCCGCACTGATCGACCCAAATCTGCGCCATCACCAAGGCGCCCTTGGCGGGGCACGCCCGGCGTTCGAGGCGCTGCACGCGGCTCTCGTCTCCGCAGCGCCGCAGGCCCCGCGACAGCAGGATCTCGCAACCGCAATCAGGGCGGCGAAATCTGCCCTAAATGATGCCTGTCCATATGATTATCGCATCCAAAGCCCATTTACTGCTGTAAGCCTTTTGGGTGACCAATAGATCATATAGATGATGGCGCATGGATAATAGCTCAGTAGCACAGGCTAGTGTCGGCATCAGGCGTTCGGCGCCGCCCGATTTCATCACTGGCCGCGACATTCGCGACAGGCTGCGCGAGGGCTTCGGGACCGAAGTGGTTGCGCTACGGCACCGCCTGACGTTTCTCGGCTTCGCTGCCGCTTTGTGCGTGATCTTCGCGATCACCTACATCCACGCCGACGCTTTGATGACGCCGCTGCCTGCCTTCATCCCGAGCTACATCACCTCGGTGATCGTGACCGAGCTGATAACGGCCTACCTGCTGTTCGTTCATACGCCTCTGTCGCGCCGCTTCGACCTCCTCTGGGTCGCCGGCGCCTACCTGTTCAGCAGCGCCATGGCGTGCGGGCAGTTGATTGTTCTGCCGGGCGCGCTTTCCCTGTCCGGGCTGTTCCGCGCGGGTCCACAGGGCTCCGTATGGATTTGGATTTTCTGGCATAGCGGCTTCCCGGCCATGGTCATGGCGGCCATGGCCGTGAGCTGGCGGCAGAGACAGGGCGCCACCGGCCTTGCGAGGCCGAGGACCGCGCATTGTGTCGCAATGGCGGCACTGGTGCTGGGCCTGGCGGCAATCCTGGTTGTCCTCGTCGCCTGGTTCCACGCGGACCTTCCCGTCCTCGTCAGCGGCGTCAGCTATGGCGGTCTCACGCACTCGATCGCCGGGCACGTCGTCATCGCGCTGAACCTCGCCGCCCTCGTCGTCGTGCTTCGGGTGACCCGCGGGCGAACCGTGCTCGACCTCGGCATCGCCCTCGCGGTGCTCGCCTCGACGCTCGACGCGGCCCTGACCCTGAAGGCCGGCATCCGGTTTTCAATCGGCTGGTACATCGCCCGCGCGATCTCCGTCGTCACCGCCGTCACGGTGCTCATCGTCTTTCTGCGCGAGGTCACACTGCTTTACGCCCGTGTCCTCCGCCTGAACGAGAGGCTGGCTGAACAGGCCGCGATCGACGCGACCACGGAGCTGTTCAACCGGCGCCACTTCAACCGGCAGCTCCATCTCACGCTGCGGGACGCGGCGCGGCGGAATGAAGCCACCGCCCTGCTGCTCATCGACATCGACCACTTCAAGCTGTTCAACGACCGCTACGGCCATCTGGCAGGGGACGAATGCCTGCATCAGGTGGCGCAGGCGATCGTCGGCGCGATCCGCCGCCCGCGCGACACCGCCGCGCGTTATGGCGGCGAAGAGTTCGCCGTGATCCTGCCGTCGACGAGCCTGGACGGCGCGCGGCATATCGCCCAGCGCGTGCTTGCGGGCATCCGTGCCCTCAGTCTCGACCATGCGGCAAGCCCGACGACCTCGATCGTCAGCGTGAGCATCGGCGTGGGCCTCGCCAAGCCGGGCATGCGGTCCGATGAGCTGATCCGGGAGTCGGACGACGCCCTCTACGCCGCCAAGCGCGAAGGTCGGGACAGGGTGGAGGCCCTAACTGTGGAGGCCTGATTACCTGATAAGCTGTTGCGTACCTCCGTCGGCCTGAGCGAAGCTCATCCGGGCCGCGCATCCAGGGAGGTCGCAATGATAGACGTTATTGTGATCGGCGCGGGGCCGGTGGGTCTCACGATGGCGGCGGAAGCCGCCCGCTATGGCCTCGGCGTCCGCCTCATCGACAAGGCGCCGCACGCGAGCACGACCTCCAAGGCGCTGGTGGTCTGGAGCCGCACGCTCGAACTTTTCGACCGGATGGGCTGCACCGAGGCGTTTCTAGCCGCCGGCATCCGCTCGCACGGCGTCTCGATGCATCACGGCCGGATCGTTCTGGCGTCGGCGCGGCTCGACAGCATCCCAAGCACCTACAATTTCGGGCTCATGGTCCCGCAAAGGGATACCGAGCGGCTGATGACGGGTCACCTCGGCACCTTCGGTGTCGGTGTCGAGCGCGAGGTCGAACTGACCGCCTTCGACAATCAGCCTGACCATGTCGAGGCGACGCTGCGTCATGCTGACGGCCGGCAGGAGACGGTCGAGGCCCGCTGGCTGGTGGGCTGCGACGGCGCGCACAGCACGATACGCCACCTTCTCGGGGTGAACTTCGACGGCAAGCCGCAGGGCGACGACTGGTTCCTGGCGGATGTCCGGCTGGAGGGCGAAGGCGCGCCGCCCGCGGATGAGGTGACGGTCTTTCTGCACCGGGACGGGCTGTTCGTGGTGTTTCCGATGCCGGGCGGGCGCTCGCGCATCGTGGCGACCGTCGGCAAGACCGACCCCGACCACCCTCGCCCGGACCCGACGCTCGACGGGGTCCAGGTCCTCGCCGACGAGAGGACCGCGGGCGGGTTCCAGGTGACGGACCCTGAATGGCTTTCGACCTTCCGGGTGCAGGAGCGGAAGGTGGCCGCCTATGCCCACAAGTCGGTGTTTCTGGCGGGGGACGCCGCGCATATCCATAGCCCGGCCGGCGGTCAGGGCATGAACACCGGCATGCAGGATGCCATCAACCTGGCCTGGAAGCTTGCCCTGGTGAAGAAGGGCGCGGCGGCTCCAAGCTTGCTCGACAGCTACAGCCCGGAGCGCAGCGCGGTCGGCGACATGGTGCTGCGAAATGCCACCCGGCTGACCGACATGGCGACGCTCTCCAACCCTGCGGCCCAGGCTGTACGGAACCTCGCGATGCGGTTCGTGATGGGCCTGCATACGGTCCGCGACCGGATGGCGACGCAGATGGCTGAAACGGGGATCGCCTACGGCGACAGTCCGCTCTCGGCCGGAGGACGCCATGCCCAGTATGGTTTCGCGCCGGGTGAGCGGATGCCGCCCGAGCATTACAGTGGCGTCCCGCCCGGCAGCGGGAGCGAACCGCGCTTCGTCCTGTTCGCGGAGGGCGCGAAGGCGCTGGCATGCGCGGCGGCTTACCCGTCGCTGCTCGAGTTGGAGCCGCGCATCCCGCCCGGCCCAGACCGGCTGCTGATTGTCCGCCCCGACGGCTATATCGGCCTATCGGCGGGGGCCGCGGACTGGGACGCGGCACACGACTACCTGCGAGCCCTCGCCCGTTAGCCTGATACGGCGGAGATGATGACCTGGGCGAAGGCGTAGGGGTATTCGTCGGTCATCGTGAGCGCGACATCGGCGACCATGCCCGGCGGCGTCAGCGCCGCGAGGCGTGCGGCGGCGCCGCCCGTCAACAGGAACGTCGGCTGGCCCGAGGGCCTGTTCACCACGCCAAGATCGGACATGAACACGCCGCCGCTGAACCCTGTGCCGAGTGCCTTGGCGCAAGCCTCCTTGGCCGCGAACCGCTTGGCGAAGGTCGGCGCCCGCAGCTTCTCCATGCGCCGCATCGCCTTGGCGCGTTCGGTTTCGGTGAAGACCCGCTCCAGAAAGCGGTCGCCGAAGCGGTCGATGGCGCGCTCCACCCGCCGGATGTCACAGAGGTCCGACCCGATGCCGATGATCATCAGCCCTTCGCCCGCTCTACCTGGGTAATGCCCGACGTCGCCCTGAGGCCCGCCATCACGGTCGAGAGGTGGCGCAGGTCGCGCACCTCCACGTCGAGCAGGATCTCGCAGAAATCCTGCTGCCGGCTGCCGACGCGCAGGTTGAGGACCGAGCCATCATGTTTGGTCACGGCGTTGGAGATGTTGGGCAACAGGTCGCGCTCGTTGGTGGCGATGATGCTGATCCGGCCGGAATAGGCTTGGCCACCGCGGGCCTGCGGCGGCAGCGTGTCGTCCCACTCCACGTCGAGGAACCGTTCGGGCGTCGCGGCGAAGCTCTGCAGCTGCGCGCAGTCCCGGGTGTGGATGGTGACGCCCCGGCCGGTCGCGACGATGCCCACGATAGGGTCGCCGGGCAGCGGATGGCAGCATCCCGCATAGCTCACCACCATGCCCGAGATGATGCCGCGGATCGGTGCGCCCGCCGGGCTGCCGTCGGCCTTGGAACCCGGACGCGCGCCCGCCGGACGCGGCGGCAACCCCATGCCGGGCAGCAGGCGCGGAGCACGCGCCGTCTCGCGCATCTCCGGATAGGCCGCGTGAACCACGTCCTTCGGTCCGATGTGGCCGCTCGCCACGGCGACATACAGATCGTCGATCGTGAGGCACTTCAGCGCCTTGAGAGCCGGCTCCAAAGCGCGCTCGGAGCCATCCAGTCCTTCCTGGCGAAAGGCCTTGGCGAGAACCGCGCGGCCTTGCTCGCGATTGATCGTCCGCTGCTGCTGGGCGACGAAGCGGCGAATGCGCGCCCGCGCCTTGCCGGTGACGACGAAGCGTTCCCATTGCGGAGACGGCGTGCCGCCACGCGCCGTCATGATCTCGACCTGGTCGCCGTTCTCCAGCTCGTAGCGCAGCGGCATCAGCCGGCCATTGATCTTGGCGCCGACGCAGGTGTCGCCGACCTGGCTGTGCACGGCATAGGCGAAATCGACCGAGGTCGCCCCGCGCGGCAGCTGGATGAGCTCGCCCTTCGGCGTGAAGCAGAAGACCTGGTCGCGGTAGAGTTCGAGCTTGGTGTTCTCGAGGAACTCGTCCGGCGCCTGACTGTTCTCGAGAATTTCCAGCAGGTCCTGCACCCACCGGAACCGCTGCAGGTCGGAGGCGACCGAGGATTCGCGATCCTTGTACAACCAGTGCGCGGCGACGCCGTTCTCGGCCACGTCGTGCATCGCGAAGGTCCGGATCTGGACCTCGATCTTCTGGTTGCGCGGCTCCCGCAGCGTGACGCCGGTATGGATGCTCTGGTAGCCGTTGGCCTTCGGCGTCGAAATGTAGTCCTTGAAGCGGCCGGCGATGACCGGGAACGCCGAATGGATCGCGCCGAGCGCCATGTAGCAGTCGTCGCGCGTCGGCACGAGCACGCGGAAGGCCATGATGTCCGACAGCTGCTCGTAGGCGATGTTCCGGTGCTGGATCTTCTCCCAGATCGAGTAGGGCGACTTCTCGCGCCCGGTGACCTCGATACCGTCCAGCCCGGCGGCGCGGCAGACGCGGATGAGTTCCTGCCGCACCTCCTCGATGATGTCGGCGCCCTGGCCGCGCAGGAAGTTCAGCCGCGCCTGGATGCTGTCGAACGCCTCCGGCTCCAACTGCGCGAAGGACAGGCTCTGCAGCTCGCTCTTGATCGCGTCCATGCCGATACGGCCTGCAAGCGGCGCGTAGATCTCCATCGTCTCGCGCGCGATGCGCTGCCGGCGATCCTCATTCTCGACGAAATGAAGCGTCCGCATGTTGTGCAGCCGGTCCGCGAGCTTGACGAGGAGCACGCGGATGTCGCGGCTGAGGGCGAGAACGAGCTTGCGGAAGTTTTCGGCCTGCTTGGTGCGGTCCGACTGCAATTCGAGCCGGGTGAGCTTGGTCACGCCATCGACCAGCCCGGCAACGTCCTGACCGAAGCGCCGCTCGATCTCGGGAAGCTTGGTTCCGGTATCCTCGATCGTGTCGTGCAGCAGACCGGTGACGATGCTGCCGATGTCGAGCCTGTAGCCGGCGAGGATCTCGGCGACCGCCAGCGGATGGGTGATGTAGGGGTCGCCGTTGTCGCGCAGCTGCCGGGCGTGGGCGTCCGAGGCGAGCACGTAGGCGGCGTCGATCAGGGTGGTGTCGGCGCGCGGGTCATAGGATGTGACCCGGCGCGTCAGCTCCCGCTCGCGATCGGCGAACGGAAGAGCGCCAAGCACTTCGGCCAGGCTTTGACGGGACGCCGCCCCATCGGGCGCGCGGGCAGGGCCGGACAGGCGATGGACGGCGTGTTCCCGTCGTCCAGTCACCATGGCGGCTTAGCGCCGGCCGCGACCGCCGAGTTCGGCTTCGATCGCCGCTTCCAGATCGGTCAGCGACGGATCGTCCCGGCCCGACATGGCGGCTGTCTCCTCGTCCGCCGAAACATCCTGCAACCCGAAGATGTTCTGGTCGGTCGGGATGAGGTCCATGACCTCCTCGTCGGCCGGCTCCGGCTCGGGCGCGCGGGAGAGCGAGCGCACCAGATCGGCCTCCAGCCGGTCGAGATCGACCCTTTCCTCGGCGACCTCGCGCAGTGCTACGACGGCATTCTTGTCGTTGTCCCGATCGAGCGTGAGCTCCTCGCCGCGAGCGATGTTCCGGGCCCGCTGGGCTGCGAGCAGCACCAGTTCAAAGCGGTTCGGTACTTGGACAATACAATCTTCAACGGTGACACGCGCCATCCGCTCAATCTCCCCGTGAAAGATGAGTGAACGCGGTAGCTAGCCGCTCCCACCCGGTGACGCAAGGATTTCCGCGAGGCGGCATGGCTGGCTCGCGGACCACGCCCGGTCAGCGGGCCGGCCGGTCCGCCCGCTCGATCGGCTGAGGCGGGAGTGCCGCCGCCAGCTCCGCCGCCGTCCGACCAAGTATCGGGTGGCGCCACTCGGGCGCGATATCGGCAAGAGGTATCAGGACGAAGGCGCGCTCGTGCGCCCTCGGATGCGGCAGGACAGGATCGGGCGCGGCGCGAACCAGATCCCCCACGGGCCCCATCGCGATGATGTCGAGATCGAGGCTGCGGGCGGCGTTGAGGCCGGTGCGCCGGCGGCCGAATTGGCTCTCGATCTCCAGCAGCCGGGCGAGCAGCTCCGCGGGGTCGATCACGCCTTCGGCACGGAGGACGCCATTGATGTAGGGCGGCTGGTCAGATATCGGCACCGGCGCCGATATATAGAGGGGCGACACCGAAGCGAGGGCGAGCCCCGGGATGGCGGCGATGGCGGGGATTGCGCGCAGGCAGGTCTCCTGCGGCGGAGAGCCGTCGGGTCCGGGCAGGTTGGCGCCGAAGGCGATGAGGATCATGGGCGCTCCCTGCCCTGGCCTCGGCGCGGGCGCAAGGCTGAAAAGGGCGCTCCCCATCCCGCGTGCCCATGCCGGCGAGGCGACGAGCAGGAAGATACGCATGGGTATGCAGAACGCGATGAGCACCGAGAGCCTGACCGCAGCGGCGGTCGACCCCGCCACGCCCACCCCCGACTGCCCGCTTTGTCCGCGGCTGGTGGAGTATCGGCACGCCAACCGGGCCGCGAACCCCGATTGGTTCAACGCGCCGGTGCCGAGCTTTGGCCCCATCGACGCGCCGGTCGTCGTTATCGGCATGGCGCCGGGCGTGCGCGGCGCGAATCGGACCGGGCGGCCGTTCACCGGCGACCATGCGGGGCTTCTGCTTTACAAGACGCTGATCGAGTTCGGCCTCGCGCAGGGGACGTATGAGGCGCGTCCGGATGACGGCCTCGTCCTCACCGGATGCCGCATCGTCAACGCGGTGCGCTGCGTGCCGCCGGCCAACCTGCCGACGCCGGCCGAAACCAAGACGTGCAACCGCTTCCTGACAAAGGAACTGCAGCGGATGCCCAACCTGCGGGTCGCGCTGGCGCTCGGCGTGCTGGCCCATGCCGCGGTGCTGAAGGCCTGCGGCATCCCGCAGAGCCACGTGCGTTTCCGCCACGGCGCGATCCACGAACTGCCGGATGGGCTGCTGCTCTGCGACAGCTATCACGTGTCGCGCTACAACACGAATACCGGCCGGCTGACGGACGCCATGTTCAACGCCGTGATGCGGGAGGTTTGCGCTCGCGCGCAGGAACCTGCCGCGTAACAGTTAGAAGCGGGCGGAGACCGCGACCGACCCGTAGTCGAACCAGCCACCCTGCTGGCTGGTGAACTCGTGGCTCTGCCAGGTCTGCGTGGCGGTTATCCGGACGCCGTGCCAGATGATCGCGAGACCCGCCTCGAACTCGCCCACGATGTGCTTCGTGCCGACGCTCGGGCCGCTGTTGGAAAAGGAATTGCCGGCGAGCAGCGTGTTGTAGGCGACGGCCTGCCCATCCACCCCGGTGAACGCGTACCAGGCAAACCCGGAATCAGGGTTGTAGGCGTCGCCGCCGCTCGTGCCGGGCATGATTTTGCCGGCGCCGAAATCATCCTGAAGCCCTTGGCCAAGGCGCAAAATGGCCCCCGCCTGAGCATAGATCTGCTCGGTGCCGACGAAGCCGGTAACGTCCGGCAGCACGTCGATGCCGACCGGCGCCGTGTTCAGGAATGGCAGGTTGACCAGATTGACGAGCGGCAGCCGGTAGGTCCGGTCGACGAAGAAGTTGAGCTCGGGCCGGTTATCGAGCTGGTCGTCCCAGCCCTTGTTGCTTGTATTGCCGATGACGGAATGGAAGCTGTTCTGCACGATCTCGCCTCCGGCATCCGGACCGAGCACACCCGCCTGAACACCGACGCGTGTCCGGTAAAGGTCGGTGTCCTGGATGAGCTGGCCGGTGAGAAGCAAGGTGGCGGCATAGGGACGATCGTTTGGATCGGGCGGATTGATCTGCGTGTTGGACGGCGTGTAGATCGACTGACTGATGTCGATGCTGAGGCGCTGGTCGCCCGCGCCGAGGATCGCGTGACCGGCATTGGCGATGAAATCCGGAACCTCGCCGGTAGGCCCGGTCCAGCCGACCTGCTCGCCGCTCGTGTAGTATTCGTCGGTATCGCCGGTCACATCGTTTTCGAGACGGATCGTGTAGATGCTGCCGTCATCCGGCGGCGGCAGAGCGGCCGTTTGCGCTTGAGCACCGGGCGCCGCCCAGGCAGTTCCCAGCGCCACGGCACCGCCAAGCCAGGCGACACGGCGGCGTAGAGGCGACCGCGCTGAAGAAATGCGTTTCGTCATCAGATGTCTTTCAGCGCGAGGGCTTGTCCAAGACAAGGCGGACAGCCCGGATAATGAAGGAAAATTAGGAAACTGAAAGGTAATTGGCCGATTTGTATCTGTCCGTTCACGAAACCGTGCGTGAACGCTCACCTACGGCTTCGAGAACGGCGGTTCCGATTGGGGTGCCCCATAGAGCCGAAGCCTCGATGCCGATACGGCGGCGCCAGTTCGCGCGCTCGGCGTCGGTGCCGGGCAGATTGACCGCCACCGTCTCGGCTGCGAGGTCGTCCGCCTGCACGAGGTCCAGCAGGCACGGCGTCGCGCTGATGAAGGCGTGGATGGCACCGGCGAGCGCCGGAGCGAGCGGCGCCTCCGGATCGTAGGCCGTCACGGAGGCGATCAGCCCCTGACCCGCGAGGGCGGCCAGCATGCCGTCCTTTTCCCGCCGCCGCGCCGCATGGCCCGCCGCCGCCTCGGCCGCATCCGACAGGCCAAGCACCAACCGCTCATCGATATCCGCCCCGATCCACCAGCCGGCGAGGGTCGGCAGGTCGTGGGTCGAGACGCAGGCGGCGGCAAGGCCCGGATAGGCGGACGGCGGACGAAAGGCTTCGCCGTCACGCTCGAACCACAGCACGCGGTAGGAGAGCAGGCCATGCGCCTCCATCGCGGCGCGCACGCCGTCGGGGACGGTGCCAAGGTCCTCACCGACCACAAGGCACTCCGCCGCCTGGCTTTCGAGCGCGGTGATGCCGAGCAGGTCCGATCGCGGATAGGCGAGATAGGCGCCCTCGGTCGCGCGGGCGCCGTCGGGGATGAGGAACAGGCGGTTGAGGCCGAGCACGTGGTCGATCCGCAGCGCCCCGGCATGGCGCATGTTGGCGCGCAACAGGGCGCCGAAACCGGCGAAGCCCTCGGCGATCATGGCAACCGGGTTGGGCGGCGGCAGGCCCCATTTCTGCCCCTCCATCGAGAATGGATCGGGCGGCGCGCCAATGGAAACGCCGGTCATCAGCAGGTCCTGCTCCGACCAGGCCTCGGCACCGACGGGCGCCGTGCCGACCGCGAGATCGCGGTAGAAGCCGAGGCTGAGGCCAGCGGACCGCGCGCTGGCATCGGCCTCGGCGAGTTGATGATCGGCGACCCATTGCATGAAACCCGAGAGGCGCACGGCGGCTGCGTTTCCGGCCGCAAAATCCCGCACCGGCGCACTGTCAGGCGCGCGGAAAATCTCGGGCCAATCGCGCCAGGAGCCTTTTGGGTAAGCAGCGCTGATCGCCTCGAACGTCGCGAAGCGCTGCAGGCTGTCGCCACCCTCTGCCACGAATTGCCCGAAGGCGACGACGGCCGGATGGCCAGCGGGCAGAGCGGACATTGCCGCCGCCGCCGCCGCCAGCACGCGACGCTTGGACGCCCAGACGGCAGGGTAGTCGACGGCGCTCATCCGCCGCAGGTCGGCGAAGGCCGGCGCCTCGGCCGCCAGGGCGGCCCGGACCTCGGGCCGGTCGGCGAGGAAAGGAATATTTGCGACATCGACGTAGATCGGGTCGAGGAAGCGACGGTCGGAGGGCGAGTAAGGGCTGGCGTGCTCGCGGTTCTCGGGGAAAAGCGCGTGCAGCGGGTTGAGGCCGATGATGGCGCCGCCCTCGTCCGCCGTGAGCGCGCTGATCGCGGCGAGCGTCGAGAAGTCGCCGATGCCCTGATCCCCGGCCCGGCGCAGGGTATAGAGATGCGCGGCCAGGCCGAACCTGCGGCCGCCATGACCCAGCCCCGGCGGCAGGTAGCAGCGCGCGGGCGCGACCGTCAGCAGACACGTCACCGGCGTCGGTCCGTCCTGGCAGACGATGCGATGCCGCCCGGGAGGCTGCGCGGGGAGCGTGACCGTGCGGATGGTGGCGGTGCGTCCGTCCGGCGCCGTCGCGATACCGAGCGCGCCGGTTTGCGGCGTGACCACGAGGCGATCGCGGCTGCCATCCTGCCGGAACACGTCGAGCGCGATCGCGCGGCCGATAAGATTCAGATCGGGGCCGATGGGCAGGCCGATGAGGTTTCCTTCGGTCACCACGAGGCTCGGCGGCAGGGCCGCAAAGACGCCGGTGAGACTGAGGCTGTACAGGCTGGCATCGATGTCGGCCGATGTATCGGCCGGGAGCCGCATGGCGCGCAGCAAAGCGCGCTTGCTGTCGTCGGGGACGACGTGATTGACGCCGGAGATGTCCCACCAGTCATGGCCGAGCCCGGCAGCCTCTGCCAGCCGCGCCAGCCGGGCCGAGGCGTCGGTGCCCGAAATAGCGACGCCGCCCTCGGGAATGACCGCCGGCACCGCAAGCGCGAACTCGCCCACGAACAGCATCGCGCTGCGCGGCGCGACATCGACGACACCCTGCGTCACGGCAGGCTCGGCGGCGGGCGCGGCGCTGTCGATCACCCGCCGCCAGGTCTGTCCCGGGCGGGTCTCCGGCAGGGTCAGCCGGAAGCCCGCCCAACCGGCATGGAGCACGACGAGCGCGCGGCTACCGGCGGCGGCGCCCTCAGCCGGCGAACGATAGAGATCGGCGATCAGCGTGCGGTTCTCGGCGCTGTTCCAGTCGCCCCATTCCATCGCGCGGCCATCTGGCCGGCGCCACACCACGTCGGGACGCAGGGAGCCGTCCACCGGCTGGCCGGTGAGGTGGGAAAGATCGGCCAGCGCCGGGCAGGCTCGCCGGGCAAGGATGAGGCGGCTGGCGAATGCCGCGAGGTCATGGTCCACGGCTGCCCAGTCCATCCAGGAGACGGGCGTATCCTGGGCGTAGGCATTGTTGTTGCCACCCTGGCTGCGGCCCAGCTCATCGCCCGCCGCCAGCATCGGCACCCCGCGCGACAACATCAGGGTGGCGAGCATGGCGCGCACTTCCCCCTGACGCGCGGCGACGATGGCCGGGTCATCGCTCGGCCCCTCGATGTAGTGGTTCCAGGAGATGTTGTCGGTCGTGCCGTCGTGGTTGTTCTCGCCGTTCGCCGCGTTGTGTTTCACGGAATAGGAGACGAGGTCGGCGAGGGTGAAACCGTCATGCGCGGTGATGAAGTTGACGCTGCGGGTCACCGCGCCCGGTGTCCCGCCGAAGAGATCGGAGGAGCCGGCGAAGCGGGTCGCCACCTCCCCGATGATGCCGCCGTCGCCGCGCCAGAAGCGCCGCATGGTGTCCCGGTAGCGGTCGTTCCACTCGGTCCAGGGCGGCGGGAACCGGCCCAGCTGATAGCCGCCCATGCCGATGTCCCACGGCTCGGCGATCATCGAGAGATCGCGCAGCTCCGGGTCCTGCGCCACAGCCTGAAGGAACGGCGCCCGCACGTCATACTCGGACGGGTTCCGCGCGATGGTCGCGGCGAGGTCGAACCGGAAGCCGGAGAGGCCCGCCCGCCGCGCCCATAGACGCAACGAGTCCATCACCAGCCGGAGCACCATGGGATGATCGACGGCCAGCGTGTTGCCGCAGCCGGTGACGTTGACCATTACTGCCGGATTTTGCGGGTCGAGCCTGTAGTAGCTGCGATGATCGAGCCCGCGGAACGAGACGGTGGGGCCCATCATGTCCCCCTCGCCCGTGTGGTTGTAGACCACGTCGAGGATCGCGCCGATGCCCGAGGCCCGCAGCGCATCCGTGGCGGCGCGGATCTCGGCGAAACCGCCGGGGGCCAGCCGCGGATCGGGCGCCATGTAGGCGACGGGGTTGTAGCCCCAGTAGTTGGTGAGGCCGAGCGGCGGCAGATGACGCTCGTCGAGCCAGGCCGAGGACGGCATGAACTCCACCGCGCCGACGCCGAGGCCGCGCAGGTAGTCGAGCAACGGAGGCTCGGTCAGCGCCGCGTAGGTGCCGCGCAGGGGCTCCGGGATGTCCGCCCGCAGCTTGGAGAAGCCGCGCACATGCATCTCGTAGATGACCTGCCCCGCTTCCGGCACCGGAGGCAGACGAACATCGGACTCAGGCTGGAGCGCCCCCGGCGGCTCGACGATCGCCTTCGGCATGAAGGGCGCGCTGTCGGCCTGATTAGGGGCCGCGAACATCTCCGTCCCGGGCGGCCAGTCGAACATCGAGGAGTGCAACACGAAAGGCCGGTCGAGTGCGGTGGCGTAGGGGTCGATGAGCAGCTTGGACGGGTTGAAGCGATGGCCTTCCCTCGGCGCCCAAGGTCCGTAGGCGCGCAAACCGTAGCGGGTGCCGGCCGCGATGCCGCCGATGTGGCCGTGGAACACGTCGGAACTGCGCGCGGGCAGCAGGATACGGTCGGTTTCGACGTTGCCCGCCTCGTCGAACAGGCAGAGCTCGATCGCCGTCGCATGGGCGGAGAACACGCCGATGTTGATGCCGTCGGCATCGAGCGTCACGCCGAGGGGCTCGGGCCTGCCGCTGGTGACGCGTCTCCGGCTCATGCGCGCAGCGCGAGAGGCGTCGCGGCGGTAGATGGGCCTTCGGTAAGCTCCCGATAAAGCTCGGCGTAGAGGCGGGCGGAGCGCCGCCAGGACACGTCCGTGCGCATGCCGTTGCGCTGGATGCGACGCCAGAGGGCTGGCTTCCGCCACAGGGCGGCCACGCGGAGGACCGCCGCTTCCAGCATCTCGACGGTCGGCGGATGAAACTGGATGCCGGTGCCGATACCCTCGGCGCGCGCCATCTCGTTGGCGTCGATGACCGTGTCGGAGAGGCCGCCGACCCGCGCGACGACGGGCACGCAGCCGTAGCGGAGGGCGTAGAGCTGGGTGAGGCCGCAGGGCTCGAAGCGCGAAGGCAGCAGCAGCGCGTCCGCGCCCGCCTGCATCAGATGGCCGAGTTCCTCGTCGTAGCCGATGACGCAGCCGACCCGGCCCGGATAGGCCGCGACGGCATCGCGGACCGACCGCTCCATGGCGCGGTCGCCCTGGCCGATGATCGCCACCTGCGCGCCGGTGCCGAGGACGAGGGGCAAGGCATCCAGCAGGATGTCGATGCCCTTCTGCCAGGTCAGCCGGCTGACGACGCCGAGCAGCAACACATCCGTATCCTCTCGCAGACCGACCCGGCGTTGCAGCCTGAGCTTGTTGATACGGCGCGGCTTGATATGCAGCCGATCGAACTTCGCGGCAATCAATTCGTCCTCGGACGGATCCCAGACGCTTTCGTCGATGCCGTTCAGGATCCCCTGCAGGTCGCCGATACGTTCCCGCAACAGGCCGCCAAGGCCCATGCCGCCTTCGAGCGTGCAGATTTCCTCGGCGTATTTCGGGGAAACGGTCGTGATGCGATCGGCGAACTGGAGGCCCGCCTTGAGGAACCCGATGCCGCCGTAATACTCGACGCCATCGAAACCCATGGATTCCGGCGGCAGTCCGAGGACCGGGAGAAGCTCGGGACCGTACTGGCCCTGGAAGGCGAGGTTGTGGATCGTCATCACCGTCGCGGCGCGCGGGCGGCCGGCACTGCGGTAATGCAAGTAAGCAGGCGTCAGCCCGGCCTGCCAGTCATGGGCGTGGACGACATCGGGACAGTAGGCCGCCACCTCGCCGAGCCCGAGGGCCGCGCCGACAGCGCTGAGGGCCGCGAACCGGATGGGATTGTCGGGCCAGTTCTCGCCCTCGGGCGTGAGATACGGCGTGCCGGGACGGTCATAGAGATGCGGCGCGTCGATCACCAACAGGTCGAGCCCGCGAACCTCCGCCCGCAACAGCCGCGCCGGGCCGCCGAAGAGATCCGGGAAGCTGTGGATCGCCTCCGCCTTGCCAAGCTTCGCGAGAAGCCGCGGATAGCCCGGGACGAGCGTGGTGATCGCGATGCCCTCGGGCTTGAGGAAAGCCGGAAGCGAACCCGCGACGTCGGCCAAGCCGCCGGTCTTGATAAGCGGATAAATCTCCGAGACGACCGAGAGAACGGCTATCGGCTTCACCGGTCCCTCGATTCTGACATGATGACCACGGAACGAAAGTCGTCCTTTCCCGCAGAAAAGGACCGGGAATCCTCTGTGGCTTTAAGCTGGATCATATTCGGCAAAAAGCGTCGCCAAGGGCGGCACGGTGATGACGGCGGAGGCCGGAAAACCGTGGCATGGAATGGGTTCGGCCCAGATCACGCCGCGGTTACCCTGCCCGCCGCCGCCGTAGACGCCCGCATCGGTGTTCAGGATCTCGCGCCACCGCCCGGCGAAAGGCAAGCCGATGCGGTAACCCTCGCGCAGCACCGGGGTGAAATGAGAAACCACGGCAACGGGCGGGATTGCCGCTTCGCCGCCCCAGCGCAGCCAGGCGAACACCGACTGAGCCCGGTCCTCGTTCACGATCCACTGGAACCCCTCGGGCTCGCAGTCCCTGCGATGCAGTGCGAGATGATCGCGGTACAAGTGGTTGAGGTCGCGGACCAGAGACTGCACGCCGGAGTGGAAGCCGCCCTGATCGGCCAGATGCCAGTCGAGACTGTAGTCGGATTTCCATTCATGCTCCTGGGCGAACTCCTGTCCCATGAACAGGAGCTTCTTGCCGGGCTGCCCCCACATGAAGCCGTAATAGGCGCGAAGGTTCGCGAAACGCTGCCAGTCGTCTCCCGGCATGCGGCCGAGGATGGACTTTTTGCCGTGCACGACCTCGTCGTGTGAGAGCGGCAGCACGAAGTTCTCGGTGTAGGCATACACCATGCCGAAGGTCATGCGGTCGTGGTGCCACTGCCGATGCACCGGGTCCTCGGCCATGTAGTCCAGGGTGTCGTGCATCCAGCCCATGTTCCACTTGAAGCCGAAGCCGAGCCCGCCGGCATAGGTCGGCGCCGAGACGCCCTTCCAGGCGGTTGATTCCTCGGCGATCATCGTCGTGCCCGGATGCGTCGCGTAAGATAACTCGTTGACGCGGCGCAGGAAGGCGACCGCCTCCCGGTTGTCGTTCGAGCCGTCCTCGTTGGGGATCCATTCGTCCGGCTTCCGCGAGTAGTCGAGGTAGAGCATCGAGGCGACGGCGTCGACACGCAGCCCGTCGACATGGAAAACGTCGAACCAGTACATCGCGTTGGAGACGAGGGTCGCGGACACCTCGCGCCGGCTGAAGTTGTAGATCGCCGTGTTCCAGTCGGGATGGAAGCCGCGGCGCGGGTCCTCGTGCTCGTAGAGGTGGGTGCCGTCGAAGCGGGCCAGCCCATGCGCATCGACCGGGAAATGCGCCGGCACCCAATCGAGCAACACGCTCAACCCGGCGCCGTGGGCGCGGTCGATGAAACGGGCGAAGGCCGACGGATCGCCGAAGCGCTTCGTCGGCGCGAACATGCCGATGGGCTGGTAGCCCCAGGAGATGTCGAGCGGATGCTCGCTGATCGGCATCAGCTGCAGATGGGTGAAGCCCATCCATTCCGCATAGGGAATGAGCCGGTCGGCCAGCTCGTCATAGGTCAGGAACCGGTTGCCGTCGCCGCGCTGCCAGGAGCCGAGATGCACCTCGTAGATCGCCATCGGCTTGCGGCGCGGATCGCCCTCGGCACGCCGCTCAAGATGCGCCGTATCGTTCCAGACAAAGGTATCGATGCGCGCTGTGAGCGAGGCGGTGGAGGGCCGCAACTCGGCCGAGAACCCGACCGGATCGGCCTTCAGCGGCAGAAGTTCGCCCTGCGGTCCGACGATCTCGTATTTATAGGCGGCACCCTCCGGCACCTCGGGGGCGAAAATTTCCCAGATGCCTACGCCGAGGCGGCGGCGCATCTGGTGGCGGCGGCCATCCCAGCCGTTGAAGTCGCCGACGACGGCGACGCGCCGGGCGTTCGGAGCCCACACGGCGAAGTGGACGCCAGGCACGCCGGCATGGGTGATGATATGGGCCCCGAGACGCTCATGAACGCGCTGATGGGTGCCCTCTGCGAAGAGGTAGTCGTCGACCGGCCCGAGCACCGGCCCGAAGGCGTAGGGGTCGTAAAACTCCCAGGTGCCGCCAGCATTCCGTGCCCGCAGCTTGTAGAGTTCCCCGAGCGACAAACCCGTGACCAGGCCCTCGAAGAAGCCGTGGCTGTGCTTGCGGGTCAGCGCGCCGAGGAGTTCGCCCTCCGTCGTGACCACATCGAGCGTCTCGGCATGCGGCACGAAAGCGCGCACGGCGAGGCCCGCATCCGTCATGTGCAGGCCAAGCACGCTGAAGGGATCGCCGTGGCGCGCACCGATAATCGCGCTGAGATCGGAGCCCGGAACCCGCCAGTCGAGTACGCGCCTCAGCCCCCGTTCGATCGTCGCCACTTAGTCGGTCACCGGTTCGGCCATGTCGGCACATTCCAAAGCTCGGAGGCGTATTCACGGATCGACCGATCCGAGGAGAAGAAACCCATGCCGGCCGTGTTGAGGACAGCCGAACGACGCCAATCGGCGCCGCGCCGCCATGTCGACGCGACCTCCCGCTGGCGCTGGTAGTAGGCGTCGAAATCGGCCGCGACCATGAAGTAGTCGTGATAGCGGATGGCTTCGATGAGATCGCGGTAGCGGCCTGGATCGTCCGGGCTGAAGTTCCCGTTTTCCACCGCCGTCAGCACCTCCTGCAGCACGCTCGACCGCTCGATCACGTCCGAACTGTCGATCGTCTGCCGCCGCCGGGCCTCCACCTCTTCCGTCGTCATCCCGAAGATGAAGATATTGTCCGAACCCACCCGTTCAAGCATCTCGACGTTGGCGCCGTCCAGGGTGCCGATGGTCAGCGCCCCGTTGAGGGCGAACTTCATGTTGCCGGTGCCCGAGGCTTCCATGCCCGCGGTCGAGATTTGCTCGGACAGGTCGGCGGCGGGGATCACCACCTCCGCCAGACTGACGTTGTAGTTGGGCAGGAACACGACCTTGAGCGCGTCGCGCAGGGTCGGGTCGCTGTTGATGACCCGCGACACGTCGTGGGCGAGCTTGATGATGAGCTTGGCGCGGCGGTAGCTCGGCGCCGCCTTGCCGGCGAAAATCTTCACGCGTGGAATCCAGTCCCGCATCGGCTGGGCGCGGATCGCGTTGTAGAGCGCGATGGTCTCCAGGATATTCAGCAGCTGGCGCTTGTACTCGTGGATGCGCTTGATCTGCACATCGAACATGGCCTGCGGATCGAGCCGGACGCCGAGACGCTCCCGGACCAGACGCGCGAGCGCCTGCTTGTTCTCCTGCTTGACGGCGGCGAACCGGTCCTGGAAGGCCGCGTCATCGGCGAAGCTCGCGAGCTTTGCGAACTGGTTCGCATCGTCGAGAATTTCGGGACCGACCGTCTCCACCAGCAGAGCCGTGAGCCCGGGATTGGACTGGTAGAGCCAGCGGCGGAAGGTGATGCCGTTGGTCTTGTTGTTGATGCGGTCGGGGAACATGGCATTGAAGTCGCGGAACACGGTGCGCCGCATGAGGTCGGTGTGGAGCGCCGACACGCCGTTGATGCTGTGCGAGCCCAGGAAGGCGATGTTGCCCATGCGGACGCGGCGGCCATGGGTCTCGTCCACGAGAGAGAGGCTCGTCATCAAGCTCACGTCGTCGGGGTATTTGTGCTTCACCTCGTCGAGGAACATGAGGTTGAGCAGGTAGATGATCTGCATGTGGCGCGGCAGCAGCCGCTCCATCAGCGGCACCGGCCAGGTCTCCAGCGCCTCGGGCAGCAGGGTGTGGTTGGTGTAGCAGAACGTCCTGCGGGTGATGGACCACGCCTCCTCCCAGCCGACCTTATGAACATCGACGAGGATGCGCATGAGCTCGATCACCGCGATCGACGGGTGCGTGTCGTTGAGCTGGATGGCCGCCTTGTCGGGCAGGCTCTCGATCGTCTTGAAGGACTTCAGGTGCCGGCGAATGAGGTCCTGCAGGCTGGCGGCGGCGAAGAAATACTCCTGCCGCAGGCGCAGCTCCTGCCCGGCCGGGGTCTCGTCGCTGGGGTAGAGGACACGGGAGATGGCCTCGACCCTCGCCCGCTCGCTGATGGCGCCGACGTGGTCGCCGAGGTTGAAGGCGTCGAGGCGGATGGGGTCCACGGCGCGGGCCGA
Organism: Acidisoma sp.; assembly: GCF_965199065.1. Lineage (NCBI taxonomy): Bacteria > Pseudomonadati > Pseudomonadota > Alphaproteobacteria > Acetobacterales > Acidocellaceae > Acidisoma > Acidisoma sp. The sequence goes on from NZ_CBDAQN010000003.1 coordinate 632,862, forward strand.
CCACAGACGCAGCGCGTTGACGTGGCGGCCCCGCCAGCCGACGATCGGGATGTCATAGGCGATGGCGGAAACACGTTCGGCCGGGTGCCAGACGTGCTCCACCAGGGAGTCGTTTTCCGACACCATCTCGACCGCCCCGCCGAAGCCGATCACGAAGGTGATCTCGGGCCGCTCGAACTGCCAGGGGTTGCCAAGTTCTAGCCAATCCTCGGGGTATTCCTGCTGGAATCCGTTCTTCACGATCTGGCGGAAAAGGCCGTGGTCGTAGCGGATGCCGTAGCCGATGGCGGGGATTTTGAGGCTCGACATGCTCTCGAGGTAGCAGGCCGCGAGCCGTCCAAGGCCGCCGTTGCCGAGGGCGGCATCGGGCTCCATGGCGCGGATGGCGTCGAAATCGACGCCGAGTTCCTCGAGCGCCGCACGGACGGTCTCATACAGGCCGAGGTTCGAGAGATTGTCCCGCAGCTGGCGGCCGATGAGGAATTCGAGCGACAGGTAATAGACCCGCTTGGCGCCGGAGGCATAGGTCGTGTCGGTGCTGCGATGCCAGCCGTCGACCACGCGGTCCCGCACGGCAAGCGCGGTGGACACGTACCAGTCGCGGTTGTTGGCGGCGATGCGGTTCTTGCCGACCTGATAGTAGAGCTTCTGCTCGATGCTCTCCCGCATGGCGGCCACATCGCGCGAACGCACCTGAGCCGGACTTTCCTCTTCCGGTCCGTTGCTGGCGGCCGGGCCTTCATCCTCGAGCGTCATTGGTCTCTCCTCAGCGGACTTAGTCCGTACAGCAATTAGGCCGTTCAGCAATCGGGCCGTTCAGCAATTGGGAGGTCAGCGGCTAGGCCGCCAACGGGCGAATGCTGGCCTTTGTCCGGCGGTTCCGGTCCTGTCATAGACTGAGGGGCACGATCAAGCGGCAAGGCTCACGCGGGCGTGTAGCTTGCGCAGGTTCCCACGCGATGAAAAGAGCCTTTCGGCGAGCCGCCCGTGACGATGATGTGGCGACAGGCGCACGGCGCGGCCTCCCGCGCGGAGTGCGCTCAACCGGAAAACGCCAACCTCACGAACTGAGTAACCGCGCGGCCAAGGCGCGGACATCTCTGGACCAAATGGCGCAAGGTCCCAACTAAGAGGCGTCTCAAGCCGCTTCTCCCTCTCGCCGCTCGCCGCGACCCGCCCCGTCATCTGAAAGATCCTGCCATGGCCGTCCCTCTCCGCGCGACCTATCGACTGCAGTTCCACCGCGACTTCACCTTCGCCGACGCCCGCGCGCAGGTGCCCTACCTCGCCCGCCTGGGGATCAGCCACCTCTACGCATCGCCGATCCTGATGTCGCGGGCCGGCTCGACCCATGGCTACGACGGCACCGACCCCAGCCGCATCGACCCCGAGCTTGGCGGTGAGGAAGGCTTCACGGAGCTTGCCGAGACTTGCCGGGCGAACGGCCTCGGGGTCATCCTCGACATCGTGCCGAACCACCTCGCGGTGGACAGCGCCAACCCCCTCTGGATGGAGGCGCTGGAGTTCGGCCCCCAAGGTCCGGCCGGCAAGGTGTTCGACATCGACTGGGCGAAAGGACCGGTCGTCCTTGCGGCGCTCGGCAAGACGCTGCATCAGGCGATCGCCGACGGCGAGATCAAGCTGAAGGCCGACTGGTCCGCCGGGCGCTTCGTCGCCGCCTACTTCGACAACACCTGGCCGCTGCGTCCTGAAACTGTGGCCGCCGCCCTGCAGATGGCGGATGAGCGCGACGAGGGCTCGCTCGCCGGCCTGAGCCATCGGTGGGAGGCGTTCGAGGAGAAGCAGCCGGTCAGATCGGAGGCGATCGCGGAAGCCCGCTCGGCGCTGAGCGCGATTGACGCCGGCAAGCGCGCTCTGGTTGATGGGGCATTGTCGCGGATGGATGTGACCGCCGTGCTGCGCCGCCAACACTGGCGCGTCGGGCACTGGCGCATCGAGAACGACAGCCTCACCTATCGCCGATTCTTCAACATCTCGGGCCTCATCGGCGTGCGGATCGAAGATCCGGCGGTTTTCGATCTCATCCATGCGGTGCCGCTGCGCCTGCTGCGGGAAGGCCTGGTGGATGGGCTGCGCGTCGACCATGTCGACGGGCTGGCCGACCCTACCGGCTATTGCACCAAGCTTCGGGAGGAGGCGGGACCGGACGCCATCCTGGTGGTGGAGAAAATCCTCGGGCTGGGCGAGCCGCTCCGCCCCTGGCCGATCACCGGCACCACCGGCTACGAGCGGCTGGACGACATCAATGGCCTCTTCGTGAACCACGACGGCTGGCAGACGCTCGACCGCTACCTCTCGGATCAGCATGTGCTGGACCCGGATCTCGAGACCCGTCTCGCCACAGCCAAGTCCTTCGTGCTGCGAAACAGCTTCATGGGCGAGGTCGAGAAGCTCACCCAGCTGGCGCTCGCCCTCTGTCATGAGTCGCCTGCCGACATGGAGTTCAATGCAGGCACGCTGCGGGAGACGGTGCTCGCCTTGCTCATCCGCTTCCCGGTCTATCGCAGCTACGGGCCCAACACGGCTGGCGACCCGGCGGACCACGCTCTGTGGGAGACGACGCTCGAGCGCGTGGCGGCGCGCGACAATCCCTGGGTCGCCGAGGCGGCGCGCCGGCTGGTTGCACGGCTGGCGGAGACGACCCCGGGTTCGCCCGGCGAGGAGTTCATGCGGCGCTTCCAGCAGCTCAGCAGCCCCGCCATGGCCAAGGGGCTGGAGGACACAGAGTTCTATCGCAGCGTCGCGCTGACCTCGGTCAATGAAGTCGGCGGCGACCTCGCCCACCCCTGGCGCGACACCGCGGAGTTCCACGCCGTGTTCGCGGAGCGCGCGGCCGAGGGCCGGCAGGACCTCATCCCGCTCGCGACGCACGACACCAAGCGTGGACCGGAGACGCGGGCGCGGATCAACGCCATCTCTCACGATGCGGAGGCTTGGATCGCGCGCTTCGAGACATGGCACGAGATGAACGCGCCGCTGCGGGAGAGCATGGCCGCGAATGGCGGCAACGAGGCCGCGCCGGACATCATCGACGAGTGGCTGATCTACCAGACGCTCGCCGGCACCTGGCCGATCTCGACGGAGCGGATGGCGGAATACCTGAACAAGGCGATGCGCGAGGCAAAACGCCGGACGTTTTGGGACAACCCGAACGAGCCCTACGAAAACGCGGTTCAGAACTTTGCCCGCGCACTGATCGAGGATGAAGGGTCGGCTGAGTTCCGCCGCGAGCTGCAAGAAGTGGTGGCGGGGCTCGATCACCTCGGCCGCGTCGAGGCGATCGCCCAGACGATCCTGCAGATCACGCTGCCCGGCAACCCGGACATCTACCAGGGCACGGAGTTCTGGGATTTCAGCCTCGTCGACCCCGACAACCGCCGCCCCGTGGACTACGCAGCGCGGGCAGCCGCGTTGGCCGGAAGCCCCGCGCCGGAACTGACCAGGGATGACCAGGGCACCGCCAAGCTCGGCGTCACCCACCGGCTGCTCAAGCTGCGGACCGAGCAGCCCGGGCTATTCACGAAGGGCGACTACACACCGCTGCAACTCGGCCAAGGCTGGCTCGGCTTTACCCGTAGCGACGGCCAGGCGGCGCTGCTGGTCGTGGTGCCGACGGCCAAGCTCGCGACCGGAAACTGGCCAAGCCTGCCAAAGGCGCCCGCCGGCGGCCAGTGGAGGTCCGTGTTGACGGACGCCTCGACGGAAGGCGTCACCAGCGTCGATCCCTCCTTTCCGTTCATCGTGGCAACCCGGTCCTGAACGGTCTGCGCTGACGGGGGCGGACGAAGCCAGCCCGATGGCCCGTCCGCCGCACCCCGTGGCGGAAATGAGCCGATATGCGCGCGATGGTGCCAAGCACCGTCGCCGCCACGCCGCTCATGCTGAACTGCAGGCCGTCGGCGTTGTCCGTCTTGCGAAGCCGGGTCACCTCGTCGGGCGTGGGAGGCGCCGGCACGAAGACGATGCGCTCCGGTCCCATGTTCAGCGGAGCGTCGGAGCTGAGCGCCGGCAGCAGGGATGGCGCGGCGGCGACGCGGGCGGTCAGCGGCGGCCCTAGATCGAACAACTCCTGCACCGTCTTGATGATGGAGGTGTGGTCGAACGGCGTGCCCTCCGGTGAGGTCGCCTGACCCTCGACATCGGCCTGATCCGCCGGAGGTGGCGGACGGATGATGCTCCCCGGCGGTATGAGCGGCGAGATGATGACGGCCGGCACGCGGGCGCCAAAGCGGTTGAAGGTGAAGCCCTCGGGGTAGGGCGGCCCGGGGGGCGTCGCCGCCGGCGGCGGGACATGGTCGAAGGTGCCGCCGTGCTCGTCGTAGACAATGATGAACAGGGTCTTGGTCCACTTCGGCCCCTGGCGCAGCGCGTTGTAGGTGTCGGCGATAAGCTGCTCTGCGTGGATGAGGTTGGTCGGCGGGTGCTGGTCGTTCGGAACCTTGGACCGGAAACGGCTGACGAAGTAGCGCGGCTCGATGAACGTGTAGGCGGGCAGGATGCCGTTTCGGGCGTCCTGCTCGAATTCATGCTCGTAGAGGCGGAAGTTGAGCGTCGGCAGGCGCTTCCAGATGTCCGTGAGCAGCGCGGTGTTCGGCAGATCGTGGAAGTAGACCGCCCAGTCCTGATCGCGCTCGGACATGCGTTGGAACAGGCTCGGCATCCGGTAGGGGAAATGCGGCGGATCGTTGTTGACCCAACCGCCCGCGGTGCCGGTGTGGACGAAAAACCGGTTGGGCCAGGTCTGGCAGGGCGCCGAGGCGAACCACCGGTCCGAGACGCCAAAGGAACGGGCAAGCTCGCTGAGCACCGGCAGTTGCGTCGGCGTGTGGCACTGCATGATCGCCGCCGGATCGGGAGTGGCGTCGTCCGGGCTGCGGGACTGGCGCATGTAGTTGTCGACGAACCCGTCCATCGTCGGCGGCCCGTGTCCCTGCCCGTCCGGCGTCATGCCCGAGGCGCCGAAGAACTGCTCCTCCATGTCATGAAAGAGTTCTCCCGGGTCGGGATCGGGACCGGCCGCCCGCGCGCGGCTGAGGCCCGGATCGGACCACACCGGCACCATGACTTTCTCGGAGGGACGGTGCCAGGGGTTGGCCTCCTTCCCCGTCAGTCCGTCGAAATCCTCGCGGCCCGGGTAGAGCCAGCCCAGCATCGTGTCGAAGGAGCGGTTCTCCAGCATGAGCACCACGACATGCTCGATCGGGCGGCCGGGCGTGGCATCGTCGCTGGTTTGCGGCATGACGGCTCCTGATATTCCGCACCAGATTTAGGGCTGGGCGCGCGCCCGGCTAGTCCAGGCCGTTGCCGTCGGCGGTCGTGTGCGGACACGCGGCGGATCGTTAGGCGACGGCGGTCGTCAGCTGTTGCTTGCACCGCAGCGCACAAGGCAGCATCGTTCCACGATGACCGGTGTCTCTCCCCTCCCCCAAGGTGCGCTCATGACGCTGACGGACCTCGAAACGCGCGTCCATGCCGATCTCGCCTGCCTCGACTACCCCGCGCACCCCTGGGTGCCCGCGCGCCTCCACGATGGAAAGACGGTGCTCGACGTGCTCATCGTCGGCGCGGGCCAAGGCGGCCTCGCCACCGCCTTCGCACTCCTCCGCGAAAAGATCACCAACATCCTGGTCGTCGATCGCGCCGCGCGCGGCGAGGAGGGCGTATGGACCACCTTCGCCCGCATGATCACGCTGCGTACGCCGAAGCACGTCTGCGGACCTGATCTCGGCATCGGCAGCCTCACCCCCCGCGCCTGGTACGAGGCGCGCTTCGGCGCGGCCGCTTGGGAGGGGCTCGGCAAAATCCCCCGCGAACGCTGGCAGGACTATCTCAACTGGTATCGCCACGTGCTCGACCTGCCTGTGCGGAACGGGACCGGCGTCGTGGCGATCGAGCCCCATGGCACGTTGCTGGCCGCGACGCTCGATAACGGCGAGGTGCTGCTCGCGCGGAAGATCGTGCTCGCGACCGGCATTGCCGGCAGTGGGAGCTGGCACATTCCGGACTTCATCGAGAACAATCTGCCCCGCGAACGGTGGGGCCATACCTCGGAAACGATCGACTTCCAGGCTTTGGCCGGCAAGCGCATCGGCGTGCTGGGAGCCGGCGCCTCCGCCTTCGACAACGCGGCGACCGCTCTCGAAGCCGGCGCCGGGCGTGTCCAGCTCTGCGTGCGCAGGAAGCTGCTGCCGCGGGTGAACCCCTACCGCTGGATGGAATCCGCAGGCTTCCTCGGACAGTTCGCCGACCTGCCCGACCTCATGCGCTGGCGCTTCATGCGCCATATCTTCACGATGAACCAACCGCCGCCGCCCGATACGGTCGCGCGCTGCGCGGCCTTCCCGCAATTCTCCGCCCATCCCGGAACGGCCTGGACGGGGGCGCGCATGGAGGGCGACGAGATCCGTATCACCACGCCTGCAGGCGAGTTGGCCTTCGACTACGTCATCATCGGCGCCGGCTTCGTGCTGGACCCGGCGCGCAGACCGGAGCTTAGCGCCTTCGCCCCCTTCATTGCCCAGTGGGGAGACCGCTTCACCCCGCCACCAGGCGAGGAGAACGCGACCCTCGCCTCCTACCCCTACCTCGCGCGCAGCTTCGCCTTCACCGAACGCGAGCCGGGCACGGCCCCGGGGCTCGCCAACCTGCACAACTTCACCTTCGGCGCGACACCCAGCATGGGCCTTTCGGGCGCCTCCATCAGCGGGCTGAAATTCGGCGTGCGCCGGCTGGTGGACGCGATCTCCCGCGACTTCTTCCTTGAAGACGCCGAGACGCACTACCTCAGCCTGCTGCGCTACGACGAACATGAACTCACAGCCGCCTCCTGGCCCGACGGAGGCATCGGCGAGCCCCTGAGCAAACTTGCTACGGCAGCAGAATAAATCTACCGTCGGAACATTAACGCGACGGAGGATGCGCGAGTGCGGACGGACGCGGGTGTAGCGGCGGGCGAACCCGAGCAGGCGGACGATGAAGACGGTGACATAGCCCTCGCCTTGCTGGCGGATAGCAGCCTTGGGCCGCTTTTCCGCCCCCAGGCGCGATCTGGCATAGCGAGCGCCTGGCATGCCCATGTGCCCTTCGCGCAATGGCTCGTCGCGGCCACGCGGCCGGCGCTGATCGTCGAACTCGGCACCCATAACGGCGTCTCCTATGCCGCCTTCTGCGAGACCGTCCTGCAGGAGAGACTGGCCGCGCGCTGCTATGCCGTCGACAGCTGGGCGGGAGACGATCACGCCGGCCACTACGACGGGCGCGTCTACACCGAGCTTCGCGAGTTTCACGACGGCCGCTACAGCGCCTTCTCCGAACTGCTGCGGATGACATTCAGCGAGGCCCGCGACGTGATCGCCGATGGCTCCGTCGACCTGCTGCATATCGACGGGTTTCACAGCTACGACGCCGTCCGCCAGGACTTCGAGGGATGGCTGCCGAAGCTCTCGACACGGGCGGTCGTGCTGTTTCACGACATCAACGTGCTGGAGCGAGGCTTCGGCGTTGCGCGCTTCTGGGCCGAACTCGAGGGGCAATTCCCATCGTTCGCTTTCCTGCATGGCCACGGGCTCGGGGTTCTGGCGGTCGGCCGCGAGACGCCGCCGGCGCTCCGCCGCCTTTGCACGATCGGAACGTCACCGGCCGCGGCCGTCCTTCGCGACCGGTTTGCGACCCTCGGACGCGTGCATGCGCTGGATTGCGCGCTGGCCGAGACCGCGCGGCATGAGCAGCGTTTGCGGCGGGAGGCATCAGGGCGCGACGCACTCGTGGAGGACCTGCGCCGGAGCCTCAGCGAAGTTCTGAGCCACCGGGACGCCTTGCTGGCGGAGAAGGCGCAGGCGGAACAGCGCCTGCCGGCGCAGGAGGCCACGATCACCAGCCTCCGCTCGGCGCTGCACGAGGCGAAGGCAACGCTCGACGATGTCCGGCGCCAGGCTGGCCGGCTGGACGCGGCCGCAGCTGAGAAATTCGTCCGGCTGGAGGCGGATGCCCGGGATCAGGTGGCTCGGCTCGAGGCGGAACTGCGGGATCAGTCGGACCGGCTGGAGGCGGACGTGCGGGACCGCGAGCGGCAGATCGGCGAACGGGACAACGCGATCGGCCGCCTCGAGGCGCAAATGCTGAAGGATGCCGGAGAGCTCGGGCGCCAGCGGACCGAGATCGATGTCCTCCGGGGCAATCTGGCGGCGGCGCGGGCGGATGCGAAGTCGATCCGCGAGGAGGGCCGGGCCGAAGCCGTCCGGCTTCAGGCTGAAATCGGTCTGCGGGACGGCCAGATGGCCGATCTGCTTGCCGCCGCCGAACCGCTCGCCGCCGTGAAAACGGGGCCGGCAGCATCACGCGGCGGTTTTGGCATCCGGTCACGCCGGCATTGACGTTCGCCGCAGCGTCGAAGCGCCGAAGTCCGGCGTTTTGCGGCGCTCCCGGACTTCCAAAACCGGATAGCTTGCGGCTGAACTCCAAGGCTGGGGTTAACGCGTTGCGCATTTGTGGCGGCGATGCCACGATGCGGACGCCTGCGCGGGGCGACCAAGTTTGCCCGCTGCCGCGGCGGGATGAGGCACCGGGACAGCTTCCTAGCTCAGCCAGATAAGCTCATTGCGGCGCCGCTCGCGGCCAGTTCAGGAAAGCAGGTAGAATGAAAAGCGATAGTTCCAAGTCAGTGCCTCTGACCGTTAATCTGGCTCATGAGTCGGACGACTCCCTCATCGTGCGGACCGCATGGCTGTATTACATGGCCGGGCTTAACCAGGAGGAAACCGCCGCACGGCTTGGTCTGCATCGCACGCGGGTCAACCGGCTGCTGGCAGAGGCGCGAGAGCGCGGTCTGGTGAGCATTACGATCCAGCACGACAGCGCCCGTGAACTGCAGACCGAGCACGATATCGCGCATTATTACGGACTCGATTTTTGCTTGGCGACGCCGCGGATCGGGTTCGACGACATCGGCTCCAATCCCTCGCTCGCGACCGCGCAGGGCATGATCAGCCGCCGCGCCGTCGGCAGCGCCGGCGCCAATTTCCTCCGCGGCAAGCTCTCCCAGGGGCCGATCACGGTGGGGGTGAGCTGGGGGCGCACCATCGAGCAGGTCGCGCTCCACCTCTCCGGCGTGCGTAACCCGGAGGCGCGGTTCGTCTCGCTGATGGGCTCGCTGACGCGGAACTCCGCCTCCAACCCGTTCGAGGTCGTGCAGGCTCTCGCCGCGCGGACCGGCGGCGAAGGCCATTTCCTGCCGGTGCCGTTCATCGCCGATTCCGAAGCCGACCGCGACGTGCTGATGTCTCAGCGGACGGTCGCCGACGCGCTCAGCATCGCCCGCACCGCCGATCTCTACATCGTCAGCATCGGTGAACTGACCGAGCATTCATCGCTGCGCACACAGGACATGATCACCGCCGAAGAGTTGCAGACGGCACGCGATAGCGGCGCGGTCTGCGACACGCTCGGCAAGCTGTTCGCCCGGGATGGCCGCCCCATCGACCACGCCATCAACAGCCGCGCCATCGCCGTGGACATCGAGGCCATCCGAGGCCGCGACATCGTCCTGCTCAGCGGCGGGCTGGAGAAGATCGACGCCATCCAGGCAGTGCTGAGCAGCGGCCTCATTCGCGGCCTCATTATCGACGGCGATACCGCGCAGGTGCTGGCGAGGCGCTGCGGCCCGGCATGATGGAGTGCCAAATGCGAGCTTCCGTATGATGGGCGGGTCCGCAGCGCCGCGGGCCGCGGCCACCCGCAGGACCTCGAAACTCACTGTGGCCGCGCTCGCCTTGCTCATTGCGGGGCTCGGTGTCGTCAGCAGCATTCGGCGATCGAACCGCCGCCCGCCGTCGCGAAAGTTGCCGCCGCCCGTGCCGGCCAAAAGCGTCGACCTCGGGCGCTATCTCGGCAAGTGGTACGAGTTCGCGCGCTACGACACCTGGTTCGAGCACGACGACGAGGGCGCGACGGCGGAGTATTCGCTGAGGCCGGACGGGCTGATCCGGGTCGTCAACGCGAGCCGGAGAGGCAGCCCGACGGGCCGGCTGCGCTGGGCGGAGGCGCGCGCGCGGGTGGTGCCTGGTTCCGGCGACGCCCGCCTCAAGGTCGCCTTCTTCGGTCCGTTCTTCATCGGCAACTACTGGGTGCTCGACCACGCCGATGACTACAGCTGGTCCATCGTCGGCGAAGGGTCGCGGCGCTACCTGTGGATCCTGACCCGCGCGCCGGTGCCGGAAACCGATGTCCAGGCCATGCTGATCGAGCGCGTGGGAGGCCTCGGCTATGACACCGCGATACTCCATCTGACGCAGCAGCCCCCTGGCTGATCGGGCTATCGGACCCCTCCGGAGCCATGCTTGCGCTGCATGCAGCCTTCTGTTCCCTTACACACATTAAGCTGGCGTAAGGGGAGGAATAGAAAATGCTCGAGAAGGTAAAGCCGGTATCGCCTTTATCGCGTACTGCCATGGCCTACGTCCTGGCAGGCGGGCGCGGCAGCCGGCTGATGGAAATGACGGACCGGCGGGCCAAACCTGCCGTCTACTTCGGCTGCAAATCCCGCATCATCGACTTCGCGCTGTCCAACGCGCTCAATTCCGGCATCCGCCGTATCGCCGTTGCAACGCAATACAAGGCGCACAGCCTGATCCGCCACATGCAGCGCGGCTGGGACTTTCTCCGCCCCGAACGGAACGAAAGCTTCGACATCCTGCCCGCCAGCCAGCGCGTGAGCGAGACACAATGGTATGCCGGCACCGCCGACGCCGTGTTCCAGAACATCGACATCATCGAAAGCTACGGGCCGCCGGAGCACATTGTGATCCTCGCGGGCGATCACGTCTACAAGATGGACTACGAGCCCATGCTGCAGGAGCATGAGGACAACAACGCGGATGTGACGGTCGCCTGCCTGGAAGTGCCCAAGGCCGACGCCTCGGCCTTCGGCGTTGTGGGTGTCGATGGCGACGACCGGATCATTTCCTTCCTCGAAAAGCCGAAGGACCCGCCGACCATGCCGGACAACCCGGCGATGTGCTTCGCGAGCATGGGCATCTATGTCTTCAGGACCCGGTTTCTGTTCGAGCAGCTGCGGCGGGACGCGGCGGACGAAAACTCGAGCCGGGATTTCGGCAAGGACATCATTCCGTACCTGGTCGAGCACGGCCGCGCCTACGCTCACCGCTTCAACGCCTCGTGTGTGCGGACGGATGCGCAGTCCGAGACCTACTGGCGGGATGTCGGCACGATCGACGCCTACTGGCAGGCGAACATCGACCTCACCGACGTGGTGCCGCCGCTCGACCTCTATGACGCAAGCTGGCCGATCTGGAGCTACGCCGAACTGACGCCGCCGGCGAAGTTCGTCCATGACGTGGGGGAACGCCGCGGCGAGGCGGTCGCGTCACTCGTCTCGGGCGGCTGCATCGTGTCGGGCTCGCGGGTCAGGCGATCGCTCCTGTTCACCGGGGTGCGCGCCAACTCCTTCTCGACGATCGACGGCGGCGTCGTGCTGCCATACGCCAACATCGCGCGCAACGTGCACCTCACCAATGTCATCGTCGACGCCGCAGTAAACATCCCGGAGGGGTTGGTTGTCGGCCAGGACCCGGAGCTTGACGCAAGGCGGTTCCGGCGCTCGGCGTCGGGCATCTGCCTCATCACCCAGCCGATGATCGACGCTCTCGAACGATGAGCAAGCTGCAGGTCCTGGCCGTCACCTCCGAGTTCTATCCGCTCATCAAGACCGGGGGGCTTGCCGATGTCGCCGGCGCCCTGCCCGGCGCGCTGGCGGAGGAAAATGTGACGGTGACCACGCTGCTGCCGGGCTATCCGGCGGTGCTGGCGGGGCTCACCTCAGCGGAGCCTGTGCGGACGATCGACGACCTTTTCGGCGGCCCGGCGACGCTGGTGAGCGGCCGGGCGGGCGACGCGCGGATCATCGCCATCGACGCGCCGCATCTCTATGGGCGCCCCGGCAACCCGTATCTCGACGATCGCGGCGCGGACTGGCCCGACAACGCCCAGCGCTTCGCGGCGCTGGCGCGGGTGGGCGCGGACCTCGTCCGCGGCCTGATCCCCGGCTGGCAGCCCGATGTGGTGCATGGGCATGACTGGCAGGCGGGGCTCGTGCCCGCCTATCTGCGCTTCACAGAAGGCCGCGCCGCGCCGTTTGTGATGACGATCCATAACCTCGCCTTCAGCGGCCGTTTCCCGGCGGCGCTGCTGCCCGCGCTCGGCCTGCCCTGGTCGTCCTACACCATTGATGGTGTCGAGTTCTGGGGTGGAATCGGCACCCTCAAGGCCGGGGTGCGGCTCGCCGAACGCGTGACGACGGTATCGCCCACCTACGCCCGCGAGATCTGCACGCAGGAGGGGGGCGTCGGGATGGACGGCCTGCTGCGCTCGCGCGGGTCGGATCTTCGCGGCATCCTCAACGGGATCGACACGACCGTGTGGAACCCGGGGAAAGACACGGCGCTGACGCAGACCTTCACACGCAAGACGCTGGAGAAGCGAGAGGCGAACAAGGCGGCGCTATGTGCGCGGTTCGGGCTGAAGCCGGACGCGCTGCTGTTCGGCGTGGTCAGCCGGCTGACGACGCAGAAGGGGCTCGACCTGCTACCGGCAAGCCTGCCGACCCTGAGGCGCCTTGGCGCTGGCATCGTCATCCTGGGCGCGGGGCAGCCGGAGCTGGAACAGGCAATCCAGGCCGCGGCGCGGCCGGGCGAGATGGGGCTCGTCCTCGGCTATGACGAGAACCTCGCCCACCTGATCTACGCCGGAACGGACGCCCTGCTCATCCCGTCCCGCTTCGAGCCCTGTGGACTGACCCAACTCTGCGCGATGCGCTACGGCTGCCTCCCGGTGGTGACGCGGGTGGGCGGATTGGCCGACACTGTGATCGACGCCAACGAGGCGGCCCTTGCGGCGGAAGTTGCGACCGGCTTCCAGATGCCCGCGGCCGATAGGGTGTCGCTCGACCTCGCGTTGGAGCGCGTGGCGACGGTTTGGGAGGACCTCGAGGCCTGGGAAAGGATGCAGCGGAACGCGATGAAGGCGGAAGTCGGCTGGGCGCGGTCGGCGGCGCAATACGCCGCGCTGTTTCGCGAGCTGGTGTAGGCTACTTCAGCCGCACCACGACCCTGGCGATGTCCCCGCCACCGTGGCGCGCATGCGGCTCCCGGACGACAGCTCCCGGTGTTCTGGATTACGGCTTGAGCAGGTTGCTGACGAAGACGTTGAGTTGGTGCCGCGCGCCTGTTGGAGATGCCCCGACCGGTATCGCGGCAAGAGCCAGTGCTCTCCACGGAGGCGGCGGACGAACCAACGCATCCGGTGGTTCGTGTGGCGGTTTCTTGCGGCGCGATGAGACCTCATCCAGGATGGAGCGCCAGCGCCTGCCAGGAGAAGCCTATGCCGGACCCTATTGCCTTCGAGCAGCTTACGTCGATCTCCGACCGGATCCGCCGGCGTGAGGTAACGTCCCTAGCCGCGACGCAGGCGACGCTCGACAGGATCGCGGCGCTCGACAGCACCTATCGCAGCTACACGACGGTGCTGGCGGAGCGGGCCATGGCGCGGGCCGAGGCGGCCGACCGCGAAACAGCGCAGGGCATCTGGCGCGGCCCGCTGCATGGCGTGCCGATCGCCGTGAAGGATCTGTGCAACACGAGTTTTGCCCCGACTGGCGCCGGCACCGCGATCTTCAGGGACTGGACGCCCGATCACAACGCGACCGTGGTGGACCGGCTGGAACAAGGCGGCGCCGTGATCCTCGGCAAGCTCGGCATGACCGAGGGCGCCTATACGAGCCACCATCCCGACAACCCCGGCCCGCTCAACCCCTGGAGCAAGACGCATTGGGTCGGCTCGTCCTCGACCGGCTCGGGTGTCGCGACCGCCGCCGGGTTTTGTTTCGGGTCGCTCGGGTCGGATACCGGCGGCTCCATCCGCTTTCCCTCGGCGACCTGCGGCCTGACGGGCATCAAGCCGACATGGGGCCGCGTCAGCCGGCACGGAGTCTTCCCGCTCGCCGCCTCGCTCGACCATGTCGGCCCGATGGCGCGGAGCGCTGCCGACTGCGCGGCCCTGCTGGGGGTGATCGCGGGCGCCGACCCCACGGACCCGACGACGTTGCAGAACCCGGTGCCGAACTACCTCGGGTGGATCGGCGACACGATCCGCGGCGTGACGATCGGCATCGACCGCCGCTTCATCAGCGACGAGATCGACCCGGAGGTCGTAGCCGCCGTTGCCGAAGCCGAGCGGGTGCTGGTGAGCCTCGGCGCGCGCATCCGGGAGATCGCCTTCCCGCCGACCGACAAGCTCGTGCGCGGCTGGATCCCGTTCTGCTCGGTCGAAACGGCGCTGGCGCACCGAGGCACCTATCCGGAGCGGAGCGCCGAATACGGGCCGGATCTGGCGGCGCTCATCGAGCAGGGGCATGCGGTGAGCGGTCTGGAACTCGGTGAGATCTACCACGAGCGGCTCGCGTTTTCCGGTGCGCTGAAGGACGTGTTCGAGGATGTCGACCTCATCCTGGTGCCGACGATGCCGGTGCCGACGCCGAGCCTCGCCAAGATGGGGGAGTATGGAAAGGACCCGAATCTGCTGCTGCGGATTTTGCGCTTCACGGCGCCGTTCAATTTCTCCGGGAGCCCGACGATCACGCTGCCGAACGGGATCGACAGGCAAGGGATGCCGCTGAGCATGCAGCTTGTGAGCCGCCATTGCGCCGAGGACCTGCTGTGCCGCGCAGGCTATGCCTTCCAGGCGGTGACCGACTGGCACACGCGCCGGCCGGCATTGGCGGCTTGATGCGACCTACGCGAGCTGGCGGGCGGCGAAGGTAAAGTCGAGCTGGATTGTGGACCGCCCGCACGTCGCGCCCGACACGGCGCGCGATTTCGCGGATCGACAGCGGCCCCACTCCGGTCATTGCCTGGATGATCCCCCAGCGCTTGTCGGAGATCAGCTTCCAGGCGTCCTCCAGCCGGTCGAAATCGATCCGGGCAGCCGGCTCGGCGACTCCCGATGCGACGGCGCGGGAAATCGCCGCTCGCCGCTGGTCATGGCTCTGATTGCGCGGCAGCCGCCAGATCACGATCTCAGCAAAGGTTCCGAAAGCACCTATTACCTTCCTGCGCGCGCCGGCAGGTAGGGCCTCAGCCAGGCCCAGGTGCGGCCGACGCCGGCCACGCTCAACAAAATCGCACCCCACAACGCTAAACTCAGGAACTGGCTGATGTTGAGCAGGTTGGCCGCCGTCGACACCAGCTGCAGAATGACCAGCGACAACACCAAGCCGCTGACCTTGCCGAAGCCGCCGGCAGGGTCGATGCCGCCCAGCACCGCCGCCAGGATCGTGATGAGAAGATAGCTCTCGCCATAGGCGGCGTTGGCCGAGTTGAACCGCGCCATCATGAGCAGGCCAGCGATTGCCGACAGACCTGCCGACAGCATGTAGACCTTCACCAGAACGCGGCGGGTGTCGATGCCGGAATACCGCACCGCCTGCAGGTTCGAGCCCAGCATCGCCACGATATTGCCGAAGGGCGTGCGCGTCAGCAGCACCCCCACCGGGATCGCCACCAGCACGAAGACGATGACCACCATCGGCACGCTGAACACCGAGCCGTTGCCGATGAACACCATGAAGGGCGGGAACCCGGCGATGACGCCGCCATGGGTGAGGCCGATGGCGATGCCCTTCACCATCGTCATGGTGCCGAGCGTCGCCAGAATGGGCGAGACGCCGAGATAGGCGATCACCACACCATTCAGCAGGCCGATTGCGCCCGCGACGCAGAAGGCCGCCGCCAGCGCCGCGATGTGCCACGCCAACATGCTCGCGCCGCCGCCGCTCAGGCCGAAATGGGTGAAGACGTAGGCGGCGGCGAGGGCCGAGAGGTTCGCGGTCGCGATGATCGAGAGATCGAGGCCGCCCGACAGCAGCGGGATCATCATGGCGAGCGAGAGCACGCCGAGCTCCGGCAACTGGAACGCCATCGAGCGGACGGCTGCTCCGTTGAACAGCCTGTCGCCGAGCAGCAACGCGAAAAGCACCAGCAACGCGGCGAGCAACGTCAGGAGCCGCAGCAGCACCGGGCTCAGCGCGACGCGTCTCACGCCCGTCTTGACCGGCGCCGGAGGCGGGGCGCGGGTAATAGCTTCCGAATTCATGCCATGACCCTCCGCGCCGAAGCGCGATGACGCTGCCGCTCGACCGCGAGCGCACTCACCGCGATGAGGATGACGGCGCCCGTGAAGCATTGCGACCAGTAGGACTGCACGCCGAGCAGCAGCAGCCCGTTCTGCAGGAAGGCGAGCAGCATGACGCCGAGAATGGTGCCGAAGACGGTCCCGACGCCGCCGGTGAGGCTCGCGCCGCCCAACACGACGGCGGCCAGCACATCGAGTTCGCGACCCACCAGCGCGTTGGGCGAGACCGACTGCGCATACTGCGCCTGGATCAGCGAGGCCATGCCGGCGACGAACCCCATGTAACCATAGACGAGCAGGTTGAGACGGAAGACCCGGATGCCGACGCGCTTGGCCGCCTCCACGTTGCTGCCGAGCGCATAGATCTGACGCCCGATATTGGTGCGGGTGAGCAGAACGGCGGTCACCACGAATGCGCCGATGAGCCCGATCATCTGCAGGTTGAACACGTACGGGTTCTGCTGCGCGTCCGTATAGACGACCCAGTTCGCTCCGTTCACGAACCAGTCCGGCAACTGGAAGATCTCGTTGCCGTGCGTGAAGAACATGAGCAGACCGAAGAACACGTTGAGCGTTGCGATGGTGACGATGATGCTGGAGAGACCGAGCGTGCCGATGAGCAGCGCGTTGAGCAGCCCACACGCGATGCCGATGACGGCCGAGATGGCGATGACCTCGATCCAGCCGACGTTGTAGTGGTTGGCGACGGTCATCGCGATGTACTGCGCGACCGAGGCCGTGGCGGTGAAGGAGATGTCGATCCCGCCAGCGATGAGCACGACCAGCAGCCCCGCCGCCAACATGCCCGAGAAGGCGTACGAGGTGAGCAGATCAAGCATGTTCTGGGCAGTGAGGAATGACCGCGTCGTCATGGACAGGAAAACGACGAGCGCGACGACGACAAGCAGGAGCTTGCCCTCATGGCTGTGCAGAAGACCGCTGAACATCTTAGGCATCGATGGCCTCCCGCAGAGCGGTTTCGGAGATCTGCGCGGGCTGGAACTCGCCGCGGAGACGCCCGCCATGCATCACCAGGATGCGGTGCGAATGATACAGCACCTCGGGAATTTCGTCCGAGATCATCATCACCGCCATGCCACTCGCCGCCAGCCGCTTGACGATGGCGTAGATGCCGTCCTTGGCGTTGATGTCGACGCCGACCGTCGGGCTGTCGAGGATGAGCACGCGCGGCTGCGTCGCCAGCCACTTGGCGAGCACCACGCGCTGCTGGTTGCCGCCGGAGAGGGTGCGCACCGGGTTCTCGGGGTCGGACACCTTGATGCCGAGTTGCTCGATCCAGTCCGCGACCGCGCTCCGCTTCTGGTCCATGCGCAACAGGCCGAGCGGCCCCGCGAGCTTCTCGAGGATCGAAAGCACGATGTTGGAGGCGATCGGCTGCTCCAAGACCAGCCCGAGCGAAAGCCGGTCCTCGGACACGTAGGCGATGCCCTGGTCGATCGCCGCGCGGTTGGAGTGCAGGGCAACCGGCGAGCCGTTGAGTCGGATTTCGCCGCTGTCGGGCGGCCGCATGCCGAACAGCGACAACGCAAGCTCGGTGCGGCCCGAACCCAGCAGCCCGATGACGCCGAGAATCTCGCCCTGGCGGAGGTCGAGGCTGATATCCTCGAAATCTCCCGTCCGCGAAAGATTCCGCACGGAGAGCACCACGGGCGCGGCTGAGAGATCCGGCACCGCGATTTTGTAGTCGAATTCATGGCCGGTCATCAGCGAGCCCAGCCGGCGCGGCGTCATCTCCTGCGCGTCCCAGGTGCCAAGCTTGCGCCCGTCGCGCAACACCGTGACGCGCTCCGCGATCTCCAGCACCTCGTCGAGGCGATGACTGACGAAGACAACGGCGATGCCGCGCC
The DNA here is from genome assembly GCF_965199065.1 of Acidisoma sp. Taxonomy (NCBI): domain Bacteria; kingdom Pseudomonadati; phylum Pseudomonadota; class Alphaproteobacteria; order Acetobacterales; family Acidocellaceae; genus Acidisoma; species Acidisoma sp. The sequence goes on from NZ_CBDAQN010000003.1 coordinate 650,951, forward strand.
GCTTCAGTTCGCGGGTAATGCCGAGCAGCGTGTCGACCTCGGTGCGGGTCAACGAGGCCGTCGGCTCATCCATGATGACAAGCCGCGCCTCGGCCGCCAGCGCACGGCAGATGGCGACGAGCTGGCGCTGGGCGATGGAGAGGTCGCCGACCTTCGCCTCGGGGTCGAGCGACACGCCGATGCGCTCGATGGCGGCCACAGCCGTGGCGCGGATGCGACGGCGATTGACCCCATGCAGCCCGTTCAGATGCTGGGCGAAGGCGATGTTCTCGGCGACCGTAAGATCGGGGAACAGCGACAAATCCTGGTAGATGACCTGAATACCGATGCGCGTACTGTCGGACGGCGTCAGATGCGGATATTCCACACCGTCGATCATGATGACGCCACCGGAATCGGGCGGCTGCACGCCCGAGATGATCTTGATCAGCGTCGACTTGCCGGAACCGTTCTCGCCGGCGAGGCAATGCACCTCGCCGGCGTCGATGGTCAGATCAACATCCGCCAGCGCCGTAACGCCGCCGAAATGCTTGGAGATGCCGGTCATCTCGATGAAAATGGGCAAGCGTCAGGCCCTCATGTCGAGCGAGGGCGGCATGATCCGCCCTCGCTGTTTCACCATCAAAGCCCGGTTTCAGAGCCCGGTCTGGGCAATGATCTGGTTGATGTTCGATTTGTCGAAGGAAAGGATACGGTCGACGCTGATGAGCTTGTTCGGCGCATCCACCGTCGCCTTGCCCATGCCCGGGATCTCGATACCCGTCTCGATCTTGGCGCCCGTCAGCACAAGGCTGGCGACGGCGACCATCGCGTAGCCGGCATCCTTCGGGCTCCACAGGAAGCCCTGGCGGATAACGCCCGCCTCGATCAGCGGCTTGCCCTGCGACGGGATGATCGTGCCGACGATCGAAATCTTATGCTGCAGGTGCTTCTGGCGAATGATGTTGCCGGCGCCGATCGGCCCGTTGGAGCCGAAGCCCAGAATGCCGCGAACATTCGGATAGGCCTCGATGACCTGGGACGTCACCTGCTCCGAGGTGTCGATCTCATCGGCGCCCGGGAAACGCGACGTCGCCAGCTTCATGTTCGGATAGTTCTTGAGCTGGTAGGCAATCGCCGCATCGGCCCACTTGTTGTGCAGCGGCGTCGTCAACGTGCCGACATAGATGACGTATTCGCCCTTCTCGCCCATGTCGCCGGCGAGCGCCTTCATCTGCATCTCGCCGAAGACGGTGGAATCGAGCAGCTCGACATCCCAGGTGCGGCCGTCCTGGTTGGGGCCTTCCTGGGTGATGACGATGATGCCTGCCTGCTGCGCGCGCGCCAGCACCGGGGCCAGCACCTTCACGTCGAGCGGCACGAGGCCCAGCACATCGACCTTCTTGGCGATCTGGTCCTCGACGAGGCGAACCTGCTGCGCGGGATCGACGTTGACCGGCCCTACCATCGACGTGTTGATGCCGAACTTCTGCCCGCCCTCGACGAGGCCCTCGTTGAGGAAGTTGAACCACGGCACGCCCTGGATCTTGACGACGGTGGTCATGTTCTTCTCGGCAGCCGCACGCGCGAGGCGCGGCACGCCGGCGGCGGCGAGAGCGCCGGCACCCAGAATTCCCGCCGCGCGGCGACGGCTGATCGGCATTTCGATGATTGTCTTCATAACTTGGCTTCCCTGTGTGATCGTTGCGATCTTTTTATCTTGTCCAGGCACGGAAGTTTCTCTGTCGTCACACCTCCGCCAACAATCGTTCGACCGCCTGCGGCCCCAGCCCGGCGCGCTCCTCGGGCGGCGTCGCCACCACAAGTGCAGCCGCGGCATTCGCATACCGCGCCGCGTCGCGCAAAGGGTCTCCGGCGGCCAGACGGGCGCCGAGGGCACCGGCGAAGGCGTCTCCCGCGCCATGAGTGGAACAAACCACAACATCATGCGCCGGGACAGTGGCATGCGCGCCATCCCGCTCCGCGATAGCCAGACCATGACCGCCGGCCGTGACGATCACGCAGGGCACCAAGCCAAGCAGCGCGCGAGCCGCATGAGCGGCGCCCGCCGCGCTCTCCACCGGAGAACCGCAGAGCGCCTCGGCCTCCACCGCATTGACGACGAGAATGTCGACCCGCGTGAGCAACGCCAGCGGCAGCTCCCGCATCGGCGCGGCATTGAGAATGACGCGCGCGCCACCCGAACGCGCCGCCTCGGCCGCTGCGACATTGGCCGCCTCCGGCACCTCATTCTGCAGCAGCAGCCAATGCGCGCCACCGATGAGCGCTGCCGCCGCCGCCACCGCTTCGCCTCCGAGCGACAGATTCACGCCGGAGACGATGACGGCGCCGTAGTCGCCATGCGGCTCGACCAGCGCCACGCTCACGCCGGAGGAAGCACCGGGCACGACCCGCACCGCCTGCGTGTCCACCCCCTGCTGCTGGAGGTGCCCGATGAGCCGGCGGCCGAAGTCATCCTCGCCGACGGCGCCGATCATGCCGGTGCGGGCGCCGTGGCGCGCGGCCTCCACCGCCTGGTTGCCGCCCTTCCCGCCCTCCTTCAGCGACCAGCCCTGCCCGACCATGGTCTCGCCAAGCCGTGGCCGGCCCGGGGCCTGGACCATGATGTCCAGATGCAGGCTGCCGAAAACCACAACGTCCACCGGGTGCCCGCTCATGTCGCGTGCCGCCCGCGCGACGGGGAGACGGATGCCATCGTGCGCCGCAGATTGGCCTCGGTGGTTGTCAGATCGCGCTGGGCGACGGCCACGAAGAGCGCGTCGAGGATGTTGAGCTGGGCAATGCGCGCCGCCGCATTCTCCCCCGTCAGCGGCGAGCCCTGGGCCGTGGACGCGAGCACCACTTCGGCCATACGCGCGAGGCGGGAGGCCGCGTGGTTTGTGATGACGATGGTGCCGGCGCCATTCGCTCGGGCCAGCGCGATGGCGCGGATGATCGCCTCGGTTTCCCCCGAGTGCGAGAAGCCGACGGCCACGTCCCCAGGAGCGAGCAGCGACGCCGACATGCGCATCATATGGGTGTCGTCGAAGACCGCCGCGCGCACGCCGACGCGCAGGAACTTGTGCGCCACATCACGGGCGATCTGCGCCGAGCCGCCGAGGCCGTAAAAATCCCGCTGCCGGGCACCGGCCAGCAGATCGGTGGCAGCGGTGAAAGCGCCGACATCGAGGATGGCGAGCGTCTCCTCCAGCGCCTGCACGGCGGTGCGGAAGACCTTCTTGAGGATTGTGGCGGCATCGTCGCCCGCCATGAGCTGCTCGTGAAGTTCGGCGGTCGGCAGCTCGTTATAGGCGGCGATTTGGCTACGCATCTCCCGGAAGCCGGCAAAGCCGAGCTTCTTGGCGAGTTTCACCACCATGGCCTCGGAGACGGCGGCATCCCGGGCCACATCGGCCAAGGCAGTCTCGGCGTTGAAGCGACGGTCGGTCAGCATGAGGTCGACGATGCGCGTCTCCAACGCCGTCAGTTCCGGCAGGCGAGAGCGGATCGCCGGGCCGATCTGCCGCGGATCGCGGAGCGACATCTGGTTCAACGGATGGCCGTTCAAGGAGGGGCGCGCGATGGGCCGAGCAGCGCCTCCTGGATGATGCGTTGTCCCGCCACCGCATCCTGCCGGTTGAGCACCTCCGGGAGACGGTTATCGGCCTCGAGACGGTCGACGACGGTCAGCATGCCGCGGACGGTCGCAATGTTGGCCGAACATTCGGCGACCGGGTCGAGGCCGCTGATGTCCGGGAAAGTGTCGAAATAGATGGCGCCCTCGTAGCCGTCGCGCCGGATCTGGCGCAGCAGCTCGATGGTCTGGACAGTGTGGACGGCGCCGACCATCAGCCCGTCGTCGCGCTTGCCGTAGCCGTCGTTCAAATGGACGCCGAGCAGGCGGCAATGACGCGCCACGAGAGCCGCCGAACACGCCGGCTGTTCGCCCGCATAGAGCACATGGGCGAAGTCGAGCGTGACGCCGATGTTGGGTAGCCCGATCTCGCGGATGGCGAGCAAGGTCGTGCCGATATCGGCGAGCAGCGCATGGGCACGGGGCTCGTCGGGCTTGTATTCGATGCTGACGGCAATCTGCGGATTGTGGGCCGCGACCTCGGCGAGCCCAGCGATCTCGAGCGCCCAAAGCTGACCATAATCGGCGGCGAAGGCATGGTCGAAGCCATCCTGCCCGAGCCAGACGGTCATCAGATTTCCGCCGCATTGGGCCAGCGCGTCGAGACCGCGCTTCGTGAGGTCGATGGCGCGCCGCCTTACCATAGGGTCCGGATTGGTGAAGGCGCCCGCTTTGTACGCCGGGTCGCCGTAGTAGCGCATGGCGAAACCGTTGAGGGCGAGGCCGAGATCGGCGGCCTGCTTTGCCACCTCACCAGGCGGCCCGCTGCCGAGATGGTCGGGATAGTTGAGGTCGACGCCGGATAATCCCTCGACCGTGGCGGCACGCGCCATGAGCTGGCGCGTGCCGGGTTTGCCCGATCCGGCTGGCCAGTACAGCTCAGGCCGCGATGCAAACGAGTTGAGGCGTGTCGCGAACAGCACGAGACGACATCTCCCTTGGCCGATCTTGAGGTCCGGCCTTGCTGCGACTTTACTCAACGGAGACCGAAAGTAAAGTGAACTTCTGCGGTCTTGCCAGAAGCGGCGACGCCTCCCAAGCTCGGCCTACAGGGAGACAGCCGCCATGACCTACGAAGACCTTCTGCCCCAGAATCTTTTGCCCAAGGATCGGGAGCGCGCGACATTGATCGGCCGGGTCTTCGACCCCGCTGTCGGCGGTCCCTGCATCGTGCACCTGCGCGGCGATGTGCTGGTCGATGTGACGGGCGCGGGCCCAACGGTCTCGGCGCTTCTGGAAGGCGCGGATCCGGTGGCGGCTCTTCGAGGCCGTTCCGGCTGAGCGGAGCTGGCCCGTGGCCGAGGTGCTGGAAAACAGCATGGCGCGGCGGCATGACCAGCCGCATCTGCTGGCACCCTGCGATCTGCAGGCGGTGAAGGCCTGCGGCGTGACCTTCGCCCGATCCATGGTGGAGCGCGTGATCGAGGAACGGGCGCGGGGCGACTTCCGGGCGGCGGCAGCCATCCGCGAGCAGATCGGTAACGCCGTGGGTGGGCAGTTGCGCGACCTCAAGCCGGGCTCGCCCGAAGCCGCGCACGCGAAGGAGGTGCTGATGGAGGCCGGCTATTGGTCTCAGTATCTCGAAGTCGGCATAGGCCCGGATGCGGAGGTCTTCACGAAGGCGCCGGTCATGTCGTCCGTCGGGCTCGGCGCCGAGATCGGGATCCTGCGCAAGTCGGTCTGGAACAATCCAGAGCCGGAAGCGGTGGTGGTGGTCAACAGCCGTGGCGAGATCCTCGGCGCGACGCTCGGCAACGACGTAAACCTGCGCGATATCGAGGGGCGCAGCGCGCTGTTGCTTGGCAAGGCGAAGGACAACAACGCCTCCTCCACCATCGGGCCGTTCATCCGGCTGTTCGATGCGTCGTTCACGCTGGACGATGTCCGCGGCCTCGAACTATCGCTGAAGGTCAGCGGCGCGGACGATGGCTATGTGCTTGAGGGGTCAAGCTCGATGCGGGAGATCAGCCGCGACCCGACGGAGCTGGTGCAGCATACGATTGGGCGGCATCACCAGTATCCGGACGGGTTCGTGCTGTTTCTGGGCACGTTGTTCGCGCCGGTTCAGGATCGCGACCAGCCCGGCCAGGGTTTCACGCACAAGACAGGCGACCGGGTGGAGATCGCGGCGGCACCGCTCGGGACGCTGGTGAATATCGTAACCTATGCCGAGGAAGCCGCGCCTTGGGTGTTCGGGATCGGCGCGTTGATGCGGAACCTCGCTGGGCGGGGCTTGTTGGAGGCGAGTTGAGCACGGGCTATACGCCGGACCGATCTGCGGAATAAGCGATCTCACGCTGGCCCTCGACAGAGGCGAGCCGCTGCCCCAGGGCTTTCGATATCGAGTTGAATGCGCTGCTCCCGAGCGCGAGCCGTAGCGCCGGGATCGTTTCGTCAGCCGCGGCGATCATGGCAGCCGCGGTGCGTGCGGCATCACCCGCGAGCACGAAAGCGCCGCTGCTGATTGCCCGACGAACATCGCCCGCAGGCGTATCGCCATAGACGGCCATGGGTTCCGCCACGACGCAGCCATTCCTGAAGTTCGTGACGGTAGGCCCCGGTTCGGCGATGATGAAATCGATGCCGAACGACGCGACCTCCTGTGAGACGGCTTCGATGAAGCCTTCTATGCCCCATTTCGTTGCGTGGTAGAGGCTGAAGTTGGGGTAGGCGATCTGACCGCCCTCCGATGACACCTGAAGGATGCGGCCGCCGCCCTGTGCCCGCAGATGGGGCAATGCGGCCCGAATAAGTTGGATGGAACCGACGAGATTGGTCGCGATCTGCTGATCGATCTGCGTGTCCGTCAGTTCCTCGGCGGCGCCCACAAGTCCATAGCCGGCGTTGCTGACGACGACGTCGATGGTGCCCAGGCTGAATCCTTTGTCGATGGCGGCACGGATGCTTTCGGTATCCGTAAGTTCAAGCTTGAGGACATGGAGACTGTCGCCGTGATCTTGCTTGAGATCCGTCAGCGCGCCCTCGCGGCGTGCCGTTCCGATAACGACATCGCCACGCGCCAGAAGCTGGCGCGTCATCTCGCGCCCCAGGCCGGAGGAGGCGCCGGAAATGAACCAGGTCTTTTTCATGGGAACGGTCCTGTTGCTGTGCTCCCTGCACATAAGCAAAAGAGATTGGTGCTATAAGAAGCTGAAGTTCAACCAGCCTAGTGTGGAACTATTCACCAATGGTGAAACCGACGCTAAACGAGCTTGAGGCCTCTGCAGCCCTCGCGCACCATCTGAGCTTCCAGAAGGCCGCCGACACGATCGGGTGCTCACGCTCTACGCTCAGCCATACCGTCAGCGGACTCGAAAAGCGCCTGGGCGTCCGCTTGTTCAATCGAACGACCCGCAGCGTCTCGCTGACGGATGCCGGATCAAGGCTTCTGGAGCGGCTTGCGCCAATCTTGAGAGGGCTTAACGCTGCTTTGGATGAGGTCGCCGGAGAGCGGGGCGAGGCGAGCGGCACGTTGCGGATCAACGCCAGCAAGGGGCCGGCGCATTTCCTGCTTCGTCAGGTCGTGCCTGAGTTTCTCGCCCGCCATCCCCGTGTGGAGCTGGATCTCGTATCAGATGGACGGCTCGTCGATATCGTGGCGGAGAAGTTCGATGCCGGAGTAAGGCTTTACGAGACGATCCCGCGCGACATGGTGGCTGTGCGATTTGGTGGCGATGCGCGTTTCGTTGCGATCGCGTCTCCGGCTTACCTGATGGACAGCCCACCGTTGAAGACGCCCGACGATCTCCACCAACACCGCTGCATCCGCCAACGATTGCCGAGCGGAAAACGCTATCGTTGGGAGTTCAACAGGCGGGGTGAGGAGCTCGTGATCGACCCGCCCGGCCTGCTGACGCTGGACGACAACGACCTCATGGTGCAGGGGGCGATGGACGGCCTTGGCATTGCCTACGTCCCGGAAGCCTTCGCGCAAGAGGGTTTGCGCTCCAGCCGGCTTGTCCGGGTGCTGCCGGATTGGTGTCCGCCTTTTCCGGGTCTCGCGCTGTATTATCCCGGCAACCGTCACGTGCCAGCGGCTCTCCGCGCCTTCATCGACGTGCTGAAGGGCACAGCAAGAGACTAACGCATCTTTCCCAGCAGCGCGAAAAGCTGCCCGGCCTCCTCGTCGTCCAGAGGCGCCAAGGTCTCACGGGTGATCGCGCCCGCCGCATCAAGATTGCGGAGCGTCGTCTCCCGCCCCTGCTCCGTCAGATCGACGATCAGCTTGCGCCGGTCCTCCGCGTCCTGGAGCCTTAGAACCAGACCTCGCACCACAAGACGATCGACCGTGCCCTTCACCGTCGCCGCGTCCATGTAAACGGCGCGACCTAGCGCCGTCTGCGACGTCCGTCCGATCTCGAGCAGCTTGGCGAGCACCGCCCATTGCATGGGCGTCAGCCCGTCGCCCATCAGCTGCGAGAAGATCGTCGTGTGGCGCTGGGTGACCTGCCGCAACAGGAAGCCGATCTGGTCGTCCAGCACGTAGCTTGTCACTAGCGCAGCCCATCCTGGCCGACGATCTCCGTCTTCGACAATCCGCCGACGCGGGCCAGCGGCCGGCCACTGTCGGTCACCACCACCGCCACGAGAATTTCGTCCGCACGCGGCGCATCCGCGATGGTGACCGCCATCGCGTCGAAGTGGCTGCGGACATAAGCCGCGTTGCGATGTCCGAGCGGAACGTCGATGACCCCGCCCATGCCTCCGCGCTTCTTGGCCGACGGCACCAGAGCCGCACCGCCACCCAGCACCGCGCGCATCGGCGCACCCAGCTTTGGATGCAGGATCGCCGCCGCATGCTCGATCTCGCCCGCCTCGCCGACGATCGCCGCCTTGCCGTAGCTCTCGACGGCCTCGGGCGCGATGCCCAGCGCCGCCACCGCACGCTGCGTCAGAAGCTCTCCAAGCGCTGCGCCGATATCGGTGAGGACGGAAAGATCGGCCTCGAAACGGCCGGCGAAGGGATTGGCGATGACCGCTATCGCCGCCGCGCGGCGGGTGGGCGGCGCGACCGGCTGGCCCATCTCGACCAGAACCTCGTCCGTGATGGTGACGAGCTTGCGGAGCTTCATCGCAACCCGTCCTCGCCACGGATGTCGGCAGCGGCAAGACCGCCCATGCGGGCGTGGATGCGCGGGCCGGTCGTCATGACGAGCACGAAGGCGAGTTCGTCGGCGCGCGGCCCATCCGGCACGCCGACTTCCATCGCGTCGAAATGGCTGCGGACGTAGGAGGCGTTGATGTGGGTCACCGGCACGTCCAGCCGGGTGCCGGGTCCGCCGACCTTCTTGGCCGAAGCGACGATGGCCTTGGCGTCGCCCAGCACCGCCCGCATGCCGTATCCGCCCGGCGCATGCCAGAGCGCGCCATGCTCCAGCTCGCCCGCCGCGCCGACGATGGCGCCCTTGCCGTAGCCCTGCACCACCGAGGGGTCGCCGCCGAGCGCGGCCACCAGACGCTGCGCCATGTCCAGGCCGAGCGGCTCCAGGGTCTTCATGAAGAAGGCGATGTCCTCGACGTAGCGGCCGGCGAAGGGGTTGGCGATCACGCTGATGGCCGCCGCGCGCCGGAGCGGCACGGAGGCGACGGGGCCGCCCTCGTGGAAGATCTCCTCGACCGTCAGCAGGCGCTTGCGAAGTTCGATGTCAGGCATGGGTTCGTTCCCTTCCACAGTGTTCTTGTCTCGCCCTGAAGATGCAGTGCGGCGCCGACGATCAGCCCCTCGGCGCGGAGTTGCTCGGCGCGGCGTAACCCGCTCGTCAAGGCGGTATCGATCTCGGCAGCGGTCAGGGGCGACACGTCGCGGGTGACGGGCATTTCGCCAAGGTCGCTGTCGGGCTGGAGCTCCTGCGCCGGGCAGCGGCGAACGCCGGGGTGGCCGGGCAGATCGACGGCGTTGGCGATGACGGTCGCGGCGGCGTCGGCGGCGGCCGCAGTCGGGGCGAGGACCGTCACCGCATCGGCGATGCCGAGCGAGAAGCTGCGCCCATGGCGGCCGCTGGTGGCCAGGCCGCGCACCCGGTCCCCGTGGCTGATGGTGAGGCTGCCGAAAAGATCGACGGCGCCAAGTTCGGGCCGTGCGACCATGCCGATGCGGATGCTCTGGCCCGGCGCCAGATGGAGCGCGATGTCGCCGCCGTTGTTAACGGCGGCTCGCAGCAACGGCGCCTCTTCGAGCATCGCGGCGAGGACTTCCTCCGCGACGGCTCCGGCGACCGCCGCCATGGGCGTGATGAAGCCGAACCGCGCCAGGGGCTCGACCGCCGCGCGCATGCGCCGCGCGATAGGGCCGCTTGGCCACGGCGAGCCGAACCCTGCCGGTGCGCGCAGAAGCGGCAGTTCGGCGCAGAGCTCGTCGAGGATGGCGGCGAAGCTGTCGCTGGCGGCACGATACGCAGCGTCGACCGCGTCGGCGGCACCGTCGGCGAGGAGGATGATGTCGATCGGGCCGTCTTGTAGATGGAGACGCGGCGACGCTCCCGGCAGCAACTGCGCCGATGCTCGAACGCCCCTCATGGCGACAGAGGCGTCAGCGGCCAGGGATTATCCGGATCGGCACCCAACCGGCGATGCGGTGCGGCAGGATCGAGCGAGGCCGCCGGCCGCACATGATCCATGTAGCCGCCCATCGCTTTGTACTGCGCCAGGGGCATGGTGAACTCGATCGGCGCCACGAGGGCGGGCGTCGGCACGTAGCCGAAGGCGTTCTCCGGAAGCCGCGTCACATCGACCATGAAGGTGATGCCGCCGCCCGGCCAGAGATAGACCGGCGCGCCACCACAGGTCAGCCGCGTCACGCCGTGCGACACCGACCGCGTGAGGCGCACGGGATTGTCGGTGACGCCCGCGCGGAGCGAGCCGCCGGCGCCGCCGATGAAGACGACGCTGCACAGGGCGGGCTCGCAGTTCTCGGAGATGCGCGCGACGGAGTCTGCAAGCAGTGTTGGCAACGGCCGCGCTACCGGGCGCAGGGCCTCATCGAGTTCGTAATAGCCGGCATGCTCGCCAGTGGTGCTCACCATGAGCATGGTGAGGCCGGGCCGCGCATGTTTCGGGTCGAATGGGTCGAGGATGGAGAGCGGATCGGAGATGTCGGTGCCGCCCCAGCCGGTGCCGGGATGCGCCACCTGGAAGTAGCGCCCCGGCGTCGAGCGCCGTCCGCGCATGCGGATGCCGGTCGGCGGGATATCGAGCAGCTTGCCGGCCTGATGCTCCGACAGCACGCCGGTGATGTGGTCGTCGACCACCACGACCTCATCGACCTTTCCGAGCCATTGCGGCGCGAAGATGCCGATGGTGGCCGAGCCGCAGCCCACCCGCATCTTCGTCTCGGCGACGCCGTTGACGATCGGCGCGGCGCCCGCCCGCACGATGACGGTTGCACCGTCATCGATCGCCAGTTCGACCGGTTGCGCGTTGGAGAGTGCGAGCAGCGTTTCACAGGTGACGCGGCCCTCCTTCTTGGTGCCGCCGGTGAGGTGCCCGACGCCGCCGAGCGACAGCATCTGCGAGCCGTATTCGCCCGTCGTCACATGGCCGACGGGCTCGCCCTGGGCGCGCACGAGGGCGCGCTCCGGCCCCAGATGCCGGTCCGTATCGATCTTCACCTTGACGCCGCAATAGCTGAACACGCCCTCGGTCACGACGGTGACCATGTCGACGCCATCGACCTCGGTGGAGACGATGAAGGGTGCGGGCTTGTAGTCCGGGTAGGTCGTGCCCGCGCCGATGGCGGTGACGAAAGTCTCTGCGCCGCGCACGAGTTGGCCGTCCCAATCCGGCTGGCTCTGGAATGCGACGAGCGGGCCGCCTTGCGCCATCGTCCGTTCCAGCAGCACGAGGGGATCGACGCGCACGAGTTCGCCGTCTGCATTGGCGTAGCGGTCGCAGGCGCCGGTGAGGCCTGGGCGGATGTTGCACATCACCGGGCAGGCATCGCAACGGACGGTAGCCGTCGGATCAGCCATGGGCGTTCCATTCGCGTTCATGAGCCTGACCCTGCGTTGCGGAGGCGCGCGACCGTCTGCGGCAGGTCGGCCCAAGCCTGCTGGTTGGGGGCGTAGTGGCGGCGAAGGAAGCCCACGAGGTCGGCGATCTGGTCGTCGTTCAGAGAGTTCGCGAAGCCGGGCATCGCGCCGAGTTCGTCCCGCGCCGGGGCCTGAATGCCGCCCAGGATGGTGCGGATGAGATTATCCGGGTGGGCGCTTTGCAGGTTTGTGTTGAAGGCGAGGTTAGGCTGCACGCCGAATTGCGGCAGAGCCCCCGGTTCATGACAGGCGGCGCAGGCACCCTGATAGATGCGCGCGCCCGACCCCGCCGAGGCCAGCATGGCGTCCGGCGTCCGCGCCGTGATTGCGGTGGCAAGCCGCGACTCGGTCTCGGGCGTCACGGCCGGACCCAGTGAGGCGAGGTAGTGCGCCATCGCGCGGAGGTCGGCGTCGGGCAGCGCCGCCATCTCGCGCACCACCGGTCCCATCGAACCGGCCGCCGGACCGTGCAGCGCCGAGTAGCCGGTGCGGAGATAGGTGTAGAGTTCGGCCTCAGACCACGGGATAGGGGCGTGCGAGAGGCCGTTGAGCGGCGGCGCTTCCCAGCCCTCGGCCCAGCCACCCGCGAAGGCGCGGGATGCGGATTCGGCGCCGAGACCGTTGCGCGGCGTGTGGCAGCCGCCGCAATGGCCGAGCCCCTCCACCAGATAGGCGCCCCGGTTCCACAGGGGCGAGCGGGCCGGATCGGGTTGATAGGCGCCGGGGCGGTGGAACAAGACGTTCCAGCTCGCCATGAGCGGCCAGAGGTTGAAGGGGAAAGCGAGATCGGTCTTTGCCGGCACGAAGCGAACGGCGGGACGAGACATGAGGTAAGCATAGAGCGCCTGCAGGTCGTCATCCGATGTGCGGGTGAAGTCGGTATAGGGGAAGACCGGGTAGAGATGCCGCCCGCTGCGGCTGATGCCATGGCGCATGGCGCGCTCGAAGGCCGCGTAGGACCATGCGCCGATCCCGGTCTCCACGTCCGGCGTGATGTTGCGGCTGTACACCGTGCCGAAATCGGTCTCGATACCCAACCCGCCGGCGTAAGGCTGGCCACCCGGTGCAGTATGGCAGACCGCGCAATCGCCGAGCGCCGCCAGCATCCGGCCCCGCGCGATGGTGGCGGCGGAGTAGAGCGTCGGATCGGGCGGGGAAACGGCGCTGATCGACGGCCGCCAGGGCATTGCCGTCACCGCGAGCGTCATCATCCCTGCGATGCCGAGGCCGAGACCAGCCCAGAAGCCGCGCCTGCGTTTGACTGGGGGCGCCTCGGCGGGAGGCGCGATACCGGCGGCCTGGAGCCCGGCACGGACGCGCTCCGGCGTGAACGGCAGCTCACGGAAGCGCACGCCGGTGGCGTCATAGATCGCGTTGGCGATGGCGGCGGCACTCGGCACGGAGGCGGACTCGCCCACACCCAGCGGCGGCTGGTCCTGGCGCGGGACCATCATCACGTCGATGGGCGGCACCTCGGGGAAGGTGATGATGGGGTAGCCGCCCCATTCCTTCGTCGCGACGGCGGTCGAGGTGAAGGTCACTTGCTCCTTCAGCACGCGGCTGACGGACTGGATGACGTTGCCGTGGATCTGGTGCTGGACCCCGGCGGGATTGATCATCAGCCCGGAATCCTGCCCGACGGTGACGCGCGTCAGAGCGACATCGCCGGTGGTCTTGTTGACCTCGACATCGGCGACCCAGGCCGACCAGGCGGCGGGAACGCCGGGGAACTTGCCGTGCACGTAAACGGCGTAGGCGAAGCCGCGGCCTCGCAGGATATCGCCCTCGCCGCCCAGGCTTCCGGGTTCGGTATGCGGCACCCAGCCGACCCGATCGGCCATGGCGTGCACGAGATCGACGGCGCGCGGGTCATGCAGATAGCGCAGCCGGTATTCGATGGGATCGACATGGGCCTCGGCCGCCGCCTCGTCGATCCAGGATTCGTGGGCGAAACTATTGGGCATCGAGGAGACGCCGCGCAGCCAGGAAGCGCGGACGATGGGCGGCATGTCGTGCGCGGTGACCCGGATGGTGTCGTAGCTGTAGGGCGGGATCGCGGTGCGGTCGCCCATCTCGAAGACCATCGGGACCGGCGGGATGGCGCCCGTCAGCAGCGAGGCCAGCAGCGGCGCTCCGTTCGACGGGTAACGCACGGAGAAGTCGTACGCGGCGACATCGCCCTGCGCGGTCAACCCGCCACGGACCTCCATGAGCTGAGCCGTGCCCTTCGGCTCCCAGGCGGTTTCCTGCTCGCGGGTGAGTTGTACGCGCACCGGACGCCCGACGGCGCGGGACAACAGCGCGGCGTCGCCACCGACATCGTCGGCACAGTTGCGGCCATAGCAGCCGGCGGCCTCCATGCGGATGATGGTGATGGCGGCCTCGTCCATGCCGAGCAGCCGGGCGACATCGGCCCGCAGCATGTGCGGGTTCTGGGTGCCGGACCAGAGCGTCAGCCCCTCCGGCCTGTAATCCGCGAGCGAGCACGACGGCCCGATCGAGCCGTGCAGGTGGTAGGGCCAGATATAGGTGCGGTCCATCGGCACTGCCGCGCCCGCACGGGCGGCATCGACATCGCCCCGGTGCAGAAGCTCGCGCGGCGTGCTCGGGTTGGCGCGGAGCGCGGTCGGGATATCGGTGAGGTCCGGCAGCGCCGGCGTCGGCTTCCAGGTAACCCGCAACCGCTCTGCGGCGAGCGCCGCCTGCTCCTCCCGCTCGGCGACTATCCCGATGAAATCGCCGATGACGACGGTGGCGACGACACCGGGAATGCCGGCGATGGACGCCTCGTCGACAGCGACGAGGCTGGTGCCGACAAAAGGCCCAGCATCGAGCCCGGCGTAGGGCGGGCGGACGACGCGTCCGTGCAGCATCCCGGGCACCCGCATGTCATGGACATAGACGAGGCCGCCGGTCGCTTTCGCCGGCAGATCGACGCGCGGAACAGGCTGGCCGACGATCCGGTAGCCCTCGGCCGGCTTCAGCGGCGCGTCCGGGTCGATGCGGACGATCAGGCGCTCGCCGGCGACGAGTTCGCCGAAGGAGAGCGCGCGGTTGTCAGGCGGCGGCGCGATCACCACGCCGTTCTCGATGCGGAGGTCGGCCGCGGGCAGGCTGAGGCGCTCGGCCGCGAGAGCGGTCAGCGCCTGCCGCGCCGTAGCCGCCGCCTGACGCAATGGCTTGGCTGTCACCTGGATAGTCTCGCTGGCGATGGTCGGCCCCTGGTTGGGGGTGCGCCCCGTGTCGCCCAGCACCACCGTCACGCGGTCGAACGGGACATCGAGTTCCTCGGCGACGATCTGGCCGAGCGCGGTGCCGATGCCGGTGCCAAGATCGACATGACCGTTGAAGGCCGTGACGCGGCCATCGGCACCGACGATGACGAAGATTTCCAAGGCCACGGGGCCGGGTATGTCGCGGACGACCAGCAGCTGGTCGGGGCGGCTCAGGTAGTCCTGGGTCGTGGCGCTCATGCCGCCGCCGCCGCCGCTCGCACCGCCGCGCGCATGATCTCGACATGCGCGCCGCAGCGGCAGAGGTTGTAGCGGAGCGCCTGGGCGATGGCGGCCTCGGCCGGGTGAGGATCACGCCGCAGCAGTGCGGCGACCGTCATGATCATCCCGTTGAGGCAGTACCCGCATTGCGCGCCCTGCTCGGCGATGAAGGCGGCCTGCACCGGGTGAGGACGCTCGGGGGTGCCGAGGCCTTCGAGCGTCGTGATCTCTCGCTCGCCGACGATGCCGACGGGGATGCAGCAGGATCGCGCCGCAACCCCGTCGATGAGAACTGTGCAGGCACCGCACTCGCCGAGGCCGCAGCCGTATTTCGGGCCATTGAGGGCGAGATCGTTGCGGAGAACGAACAGGAGCGGCGTCTCGGGCGCGATGTCGAGAGAGTGGGTCCCGCCGTTGACGCGGAGGCTAAGCAGGCGCGCGGACGAATGCGCCTGCCCGACGCCCTTGAGCCCCTCGCCTGTCAGGTGCTGGCCTTCCAGACCCATCGCGCGCCGACATCCGATCGTTTGTACACATACGACTTTGGGTGCGGCGGCGCCCCGCTGTCAACGGGTTTCAGGTTTATGAGAAGCCGGCCACGGCATGCGGGACGTAAGGCTCCTCAAGCTGTGCCACTTCGGCTGGGGAGAGCTTGATCTCGACCGCCGCCAAGGCCTCGGTGAGCTGGTTCAGCTTCGTGGCGCCGACGATCGGCGCCGTGATGCCCGGCTTGCCGAGCAACCAGGCGAGCGCGATCTGAGCCCGGGAAACGCCACGCTCGGACGCCAGGGCGGCGACCCGCTCCACCACGGCCCGGTCGGCATCGGCGGTCTTCGCATAGAGCGTCTTGCCGAACTCGTCGGTCTCCGAGCGCGCGCTGCGGTCATCCCAGTCACGGGTAAGTCTGCCCCGCGCCAGAGGGCTCCACGGGATCACGCCTATCCCCTCCTTCCGGCAAAGCGGCAGCATCTCGCGCTCCTCCTCCCGATAAAGAAGATTGACGTAGTTCTGCATGCTGACGAAGCGCGTCCAGCCATGACGCTCGGCGACGGCAAGCGCCTGGGCGAACTGCCACGCGTACATCGAGGAGGCGCCGATGTAGCGCGCCTTCCCGGCCTTCACCACGTCGTGCAGCGCCTCCATTGTTTCCTCGATCGGCGTTGCCGGGTCCCAGCGATGGATCTGGTACAGGTCGACGTATTCGACGCCGAGGCGGCGCAGACTGGCGTCGATCTCGCTCATGATGGCACGGCGCGAGAGCCCGGCGCCGTTCGGCCCCGGCCGCATGCGGCCATGAACCTTGGTGGCGATGACAACCTCGTCCCGCGTCGAGAAGTCCTTCAGCGCGCGGCCGACGATCTCCTCGCTGGTGCCGTCCGAGTAGACGTTGGCGGTGTCGAAGAAGTTGATGCCTCCCTCAAGCGCCTTCCTGATGAAGGGGCGGCTGTCCTCCTCGCTCAGCGTCCAGAGATGGTTGCCGCGCTCCGAGATGCCGTAGCTCATGCAGCCGAGACAGATGCGCGACACATCGAGGCCGGTCCGGCCTAGTTTCACATAATCCATTGATTGTCTCCTGTAGCGGCCTTGCCCTGATCCGTGCGGCCGCAGGGACCATAACCCTGCCCATCACCGGCGCGCCACTCGCGCAGGGACACAGTAGAGTGTTCTGGGCCGCCTAACGGATACCAAGGCCGACGGGCTCTTCCGAGGCCGGAAGGCTCGGCACGATGTATTCGCCGGTCGCGATCTTGTGCCGGACACTGGCCGCCGACTGGGGGCGATCGAACAGATATCCCTGCACGTAGGTGCATCCCATCGCGGCCAGCAACCGCCACTGTTCCTCGGTTTCGACGCCCTCGGCCGTCGTCGTCATGCTGAGGTTCCGGGCCAGCGACACTACCGCCTCGATGATCGGCATCGCATCGTCCTTCTTGTTCAGACCCATGATGAACGACCGGTCGATCTTGATCTTGTCGAAGGGCAACTGCCGCAGATAGCTGAGCGATGCGTATCCGGTTCCGAAATCATCGAGCGCGATGGTGACGCCAAGCGACCTGAGTTGCCGAAGAACCACCGACACCTGCTCGCTGTCGCGGAGCAGAGCCCCTTCCGTGATTTCAAGCTCCAGCCTGGATGGATCGAGCCCTGCGTCATTCAGGGCAGACTCGACGATCCCGACCAGCCCGCGCCCGGCGAACTGCACGGGCGAGAGGTTGACGGCAAGCCTTACCTGACAGGGCCAACGCGTCGCTTCGGCGCAGGCCCGCCGCAGGACCATCTCGCCGATGGGCACGATCAGCCGGCTTTCCTCCGCGATAGGGATGAAACGCCCCGGCGCGACACTGCCGAGGCTGTGGTGGTTCCAGCGCAGCAAGCCCTCGAACTGGACGAGCTCCCCCGTCTCCGCCTGGACAACCGGCTGGTAGAAAATCTCGAACTGATCCTCCTTGAGCGCCGTGCGCAGATCGGCGGTGATGGTGCTGCGCGTCTGCACCTCCTGCTGCATCTCCGGCTCGAAGAACTGCCATGTGTTGCGGCCGGCGGCCTTCGCCCGGTAGAGCGCCATGTCCGCGTTGCGGAAAAGATGCTCGGCGTCGGTCGTCCCCTCGTCCTCGACCGCGATGCCGAGGCTGATGCTCGAGGATATACGGCGCCCCTCAAGGTCATAGGGCTGGTCGATGCTATCGACGAGACGTTGCGCCAGGGCCAGAGTATCGGTCCGGTCCCGCGGCATCATCTGCAGGATGGCGAATTCGTCGCCGCCCAGGCGGGCGACGAGGTCCTCCTCCCGCACCGACGCTCTCAGACGCTGCGCGATCGTGACCAGAAGCATGTCCCCGGCGAGATGTCCGAGCGTGTCGTTCACGTCCTTGAAGTCGTCGACATCGACGAACAGAAGCGCGAAACGCCGCCGGTTGACCCGGTTGGCGAGAAGATGGTTCAGCCGCAAGGTGAAGGCGAGCCGGTTGGGAAGACCGGTCAGGACATCGTGGTGCGCCAGATACTCCGTGTTGGCCTCGACCTTGCGGCGTTCGCTGATGTCTTCGTAGGTGACGACCCAGCCACCTTCCGACATCGGCACATAGACGACCTGGATCGAGGCGTGATCGGTCTCGGCATAGAACTGCCCGCCTTCCCCCGCGGACCAGATGCCGGACAGGCGCTGATGTATTTCGCTGATCAACAACAGCGGTTGCGCCTGCCGCTCCATCGTCACATGGAGGAGCTCGTCCAGCCCGGCTCCTGGCTCGACCTCCTGCGGCCGCAGCCCGAACATCTCGCGGAACCGCTTGTTGCAGACGATCAGCCGCCGGTCGTCGCCTGCCATCAGCAGACCCTGCGACATGTTGTTCAGGGCAGCATCGAAGCGGGCGTTCTGGATCCGCAGGGCCTCGTCGCGCCCGCGCAGCGTCGCGTTCTGCATAGCCAGGCTCTCGTTCGCAGCAGCGACGGCGGCGTGGGCCGTGCTCAGCGCGGAACTTGTGCGGCGCAGATCATCCGCCAGCGCGGTGAGCCTCTCGTTGGCTCTCAGCATCAGCCGGTTGTCGCGGAGCAACAGGATGATCAGGAGAACGCCGATCGCGATCAGGCCGAAGTTGACTGCGGAGGAGATGAAATGGAGCCGCCTGAGCCGGTCCTGATCCCATTCAATCTGATTGCTGACGAGCGTGCTGGTGACGGCGGTCAGCCGCGTCATCCCGGCATCGAGCGGGGCGAGCAGGTCGCCGATCTGGTCCGCGACGCCGGCCTGTCCGAGCTTCGGAAGCAGGGGCCCGATCGCGTCGACGTTCTGCGTGAGCACCTGGACGACGCCGTCCGTCTCGACATGGCCGGAGATGAAGCGGAGGAAGGACGGCCGGTTGAGCACGTCCAGACGGTTCTGGAGGATCTCGTAGCGAAGCGCGACGATACTTGCCGAGGCGTCCGGCCGGTTAAGGGCGAACGCGCCCACGGCGTCCTGCAGGCGCAGGAGCTCGATCGCCCCCTGCCCGGCGTCAAAGGCATCGTCGTAGCTCGCGAGCCGGTTGACCGTCGTGTCCTGCTGAATGGTCAGGAACGACGTAGAAGCCGCGGCGATGGCGAACAGCAGCAGGACGGCAAATAGCGGAAGTCTGGCTTCGCGCCTGAGTTCGCGGGTGGTCTTGCTTCGCCGCGACATCAACTAAGACGTTCGTGCGCCGGCTGCGGGCCGCCTACAGGAGCACGACCGTCCGGCGCAAGACGTAACTGACGGCAAGGCAAACACTGGTGCGAACCGTTTCTCCAACCGGGTCCGGAAAAACTCCGCCGCCCCACCCATGCCGCGCGACCTCTCTCGACGTTTGCCAACCCTCCCGCAGAGGAGGGTGACGACAGCTACACCCTTCGGAGTAGGCAGGGCGCGCGCCTCCAGTCAATGTTTTATACAATCTACCCGGTGAGCCAAGGGTTGTACTGCGGCGGGACCCGCGCTCTACGCTTAATCAGACGGCCGAGGGAGTTCTTCACGGCTCCCGCTAGGTCATTTATGCAGTCGGAACCGGTAACGGCACCTTAAAGCGAGCAGCTCATGGTAGGCGCACCCCCGAAGACTGCTACTTTCGGTGGCAATCGTTGAGTGCATGACCCCTGCGTTGCGGAGCCAGCCGCACCTGCGCCGCCCCTGGTTCCGCAACGCAGGGGTCACACCATGATGAACCCCGTCGGCAGCAGTGCGACGTTATCCCGTAGAGTTTCCACCTCGACCCTGGGATGCGGCCCCTTGAAGGCGATATGCCAGTCCTCCGTAATGCTTTCGAAACGCAGGCCGGCAAGCGCGCAGAGGTTACGCAGGCTTTTCTGGGAAAACAGACTGACGTGTCCATTTCGTGGCCCGGCATACCACCAGTCTCCACGAATGACATCGATGTCGTCGGGCTGAAGCTTCGTCGAGAATATGACGCAGCCGGCCGGGGCGAGGCAGGCGCTCCAGTCTTCAACGAACACCTTTGGGAAAGGCATGTGTTCAACCACCTCGGCGCTAAAGATCACGTCGACCGGGCCGCACGGAAGGATGTTGAAGTCAGGGTTGAGCGCGTCGTAGTTTTCGATTGGGAAATCACCCGAGACCAACCGGGAAAGCAGCCCGTTCCCGGCACCGTAGTCCAGCACCTTGGGGCGCTTTCCTGAAAGGAAAGATTGCTCCAGCACAGCCCTCAGAAAGCGGGCATTGTTCTGCGGCCTGATCCTGGGATAGAGGGGATCGAACTTCACATAATCTTCATTGTAAATCTTTCGCTTCAATTCTTCAGCGGACCAAGTATCCAGAAAGGATGTAAAGATGAAACTGCAATCTTCACACCGGAAATACTCGACGGGCTCGCCAGACGAAGTCCCGGGAGGCGGGAGCTGAAGATTGCAATGCTTCCCGGACGACACCGTTGCGAAAGATCTGCTTGATCCTCCACAAATCTTGCATTCTGTCATAACCATTCAGAATTTTATACTCCATTAGGTCAGGGTGGGGTATAGAACGGCAGCGCGGCCATGTCATCCCAGAGCCGAACGGTATCGGTCATTAGTGAGACAGAGCGAGGAATGAATGGTTGGAGTAGCTAGCTTAGGACGCCGTCAGGTGATTGCCGGCATCGGCATTGCCGGAGCCGCGATGGCGGTCGGGCGTCCAAGCGCGTTCGCCGACAGCGTCGCCCCTGTCCCGGTTCCTAAAGGGCCGATCATCCTAACGATTTCGGGAAAGATCACGGCCCACAACATGGGCAGCAAGGTCGCTTTCGATATGGCCACGCTCGAAGCGGTTGCTCAGGACGGGTTTACGACGGCCAATCCCTGGACCCCGCGGGCGGACTTCACCGGGGTGTTGTTCACGAAACTGTTGCAGAGGGTGGGGGGCCACGGAAAGACGGCCCTCGCCTACGCCCTCAACGACTACGTCGTCGAAATACCGCTAGGCGATATGTCGGAGGACGGTCCGTTGCTCGCGACGAAGATGAATGGACAATACATGCCGGTGGCCCATTACGGCCCCCTCTTCGTCATGTACAACTTCTCCAAGCATCATGAATGGCTGAAGAACGACATGTATGCCCGGTGCATCTGGCAAATGCAGAGCATGGTCATCACCTGACCGGCTCGCCGTCGAGCGTCCCGCCCGGGCGCCCGTCACAGCCGCCTGCCGCGCGTAGCCCAGGCAGGCGCAGCCGCCATAGGGTCACCGCCAGCATGGAAGCCGTCGGGTCGCTTATTGCGGCTGCGTCGCCTCATAAGCACTGATCGCCGCGACCTTGGCAGCCGACGACGACTTCGGATCGAACCGGTGCGACAGCCATTCCTTGACCAATGCACGAGCCAGTTCAAGGCCGATGACCCGCTCGCCCATGCACAACACCTGGGCATCGTTGCTGAGAATGGCGCGCTGGACCGAATAAACGTCATGGGCCGTCACGGCGCGGATGCCGGGCACCTTGTTGGCGCTGATGGCGACGCCGAGGCCTGTGCCGCAGATCAGCAAGGCCCGATCCGCGCGGCCCTCGGCCACCATGCGAGCCGCCGTTACCGCGATGTGGGGATAAGCCGTCGTCTCGTTTGCGGCCACACCAACGTCGATGACCTCGGCGACCCGTTCGTCGTGGCGTAGATCGCTCGCCAGCACGTCCCTCATCCGGGTTCCGGCGTCGTCGCAACCGATCACGATGGTGAATTTCGACTCAGTCATGGGTCTCTCCTTGTAGGTTAGACAGCACCCGGGCGCAGAGGGCGAAGGAAACGGCACCGGCATCCGGATGGCCGATGCTGCGCTCAGCCAAGGGGACGCGCGCGCCCCAGCCTCGGCCGCAGCTGCGCCGTGGCCTCAGCCGCATTCGCAGCCACTTCGGCCGACCGGCGCCAAGCCAAGGCAGCGCCGCAGCCCGCCGAGGTTTCCGCCGACAGGCTGGCCACGAAGGGCGCTAAGGCATCGACCAGCGTCTTGTCGCCGGGTTTAGCGCCTCCGATGGTCATGACGCTTTCCAACGCCTGCTCGGCCGCGAGCCTCACCCGATCGGCAGTCACACTTGCAGTGTCGCTCAGGGCCCGGGCGGCGGCGAGTAGCCCCAAACCCCATATTGCCCCGGAAGTGCCGCCGGCACGGTCGGCCCAGGCATTTGCCCCTGCCGCGAGAACGCTAGCCGCACCCGCGCCCGCCTTGGAGGCCGCCTGCGCCGCCGCCGCCGCGGCCGCCGAGCCTCGCGCCATTCCTTGTCCGTGGTCGCCGTCGCCGGCCTGGGCGTCGATGCGGCCAAGATCGGCCTCGGCCTCCTTCAACGCCGCGGCCAGACGGGCGAACCCGCCCGCGATGATCCGTCCGCTCGCCTGCGACTGCGGCGAAGCGGCAGGCCAAAGCGGGAGGCTGGACGGGCCGGCCAAACCCCGCTCGGCTTCGGTCTCTTCGGCAGGCGCGACCTCACCTACCGCACCGATGCGGAGCGCCGCCGTGTCACAAGGCGCAAGCCAGAAGGCTTCCAGCGCGTCGTCGAGCCAAGTGAAGGTCAGCGAGCAGCCCTCCATGTCGAGGCTGGTCACATACTCGCCCACAAGAGGCGCGACGGCGGTAAGGCCAGCCTCTCGCAGTTCCGCCGCGACCGAGCCCCAGAGCACGAACAGCTCCTCCTGCTTGGTGCTGCCCAAACCGTTGAGGATCACGGCAACACGCGAGCCTGCGCCCTCGGGCGCCTCTTCCAGAAGCCGGCGCACGAGCAGCGCCGCGAGTTCGGACGCCGGGACGATGGGGCTCTCGCCGATGCCGGGCTCGCCATGAATGCCCAGGCCAATCCCCATCTGGCCGCCGGGGACCGCAAACAGGGGCCCCGCCGCTCCCGGCAAAGTGCAGCCGCCGAAAGCCACGCCAAAGGACCGCGTGCGGTCGTTCGCAGCCCGCGCGACAAGCTCGACGGCGTCGAGGCTGAGGCCCGCCTCGGCGGCGGCGCCTGCGATCTTGAATACAGCCACGTCGCCGGCCACGCCGCGGCGGCGCGCGATCTCGTGGGTGGCGGCGCTTGCGATGTCATCGGTCACCGGCAGCACGCGGACGTCGATGCCCTCGCTACGCAGCCGTTCGGCGGCGGCACCGAAGTTCAGCACGTCGCCGGCGTAGTTGCCGAAACCCAGGAGAATGCCGCCACCGCGATGGGCGCGGGCGGCGACATCGTGCACCAGCCGCGTCGATGGCGAGGCGAAGACATCGCCGGCGACGGCGGCATCGGCAAAGCCGGGCCCGACGTAGCCGGCAAAGGCCGGGTAATGACCGCTGCCGCCGCCGATGACGACGGCGACCTTGCCCGCGGGTGTTGCCGTGGCGCGCAGAACACCCCCGGGGACGGCGCGCACCAGCCGCGGATGGATGGCGCAGAAGCCCTGAAGGGCTTGCTCTGCGAACGCCTCGGGCGCGTCAAGAAGATGAGTCATCGTTATATGAACCTAAGGAGGAAGTGCCCGCTCGGACACTCCCCCCGATCGTCATTACTGCTTGAGCGTGAACGGCGCCGTGTAGTCACCGACATTAGCCTTGGTGAGGAGCACGCAATCGAAAAGCTGCTTCTCGCTCGCGGCACCCGTCTTGCCGGTTTTCAGATAAGAGTCCGCCTCGTCCACCGCCTTTGCCGCGAAGACCGCCACCGGCTGGAGAACGGTGTACTGCAGCTCGCCGGCTTTGATAGCAGCGACGGCATCAGGCGAACCGTCGAAACCACCGACCTTGATGCCCGACAGCTTGCCGGCTTCTTTCAGCGCCGCGATTGCCCCCAGCGCCATCTCGTCGTTGCCGCTGATGACGCCGATGATGTTCGGGTGCGCCTGCAACAGGCTCTGCATCTTGTCGTGGCCCTGGGTCCGGTCCCAGTTCGCCACCTGCGAGCCGACCTTCACGAGGCCTGGATACTGGCTCAGCACCGTCTCGTAGCCGTTGGAGCGCGTGGCCGCGTTGTTGTCGGCCGGGTTGCCGAGCAGTTCGACGTAGTTGCCCTGCTGGCCGACGTCCTTCACCCATTCCTCGGCGCCGAGCGCCGCGCCCTGCGCGTTGTTGGAAACAAGCTGAGCCTTGGCCAGACCCTGCTGGTTGATCTCGGCGTTGACCAGGAAAACAGGGATGTTCGCGGCGACGGCCTTCTTGACGGCACCGATCGAGCCGCTCGCATTGGCGGGGTCGAGGATGATCGCCACGGACTTGTTGGTGATCGCGGTGTCGATGAGGTTGCTCTCGGTGTTCGTATCGCCTTTGGAGGCGCCGACGGTCGCCTTGTAGCCGAGCTTCTCAGCTTCGGCGGCGGCAACCTTGCCCTCGGTGTACCAGTAGGCGTTTGCCGGATCATTGACGATAATCGAGATCAGGCCGCCGGCAGCGGAGGCCCGCGTGGTGACGCCGCCAACCAGCGGAAGTGCCATCGCACAGGCCGCGAGCAAGAGACGTCTCGTCTTGTTGGACATAGGTCGTTTCCCTCTGAATGAGTCTTTGAGACCGGTCACCCGGCAGTCCTCTCACGCGCGGGCTCGGCGATCGTCGCGCGGCCCCCCGTTACCTGAGAAGGCGATTGGCCGTCGGCAGCGCCAGGGCGCTTGACGCGGCGGCGATATTGAACGGCGTTGAGCAGCACCGCGAGCACGATGACCCCGCCGGTGAAAACCGTCTGCCAGTAGGACGAGATTCCGATGATGACGAGCCCGTCCGAGAGGAAGCCGATGACGAAGGCGCCGAGCAGCGTGCCGCGGATATTGCCGCGGCCACCGGTGAGGGCGGCACCGCCCACGACCACGGCGGCGATCGCTGTCAGTTCGTAGGACGTGCCGGCGGTGGGGCCCGCTGAGGTGAGCTGGCTGTCCAGGATGAGCCCGGCGGCGGCCGCGCACATGCCGGAGCAGACATAGACCAGAACCTGCACCATCTTCACCGGCACACCGGAAAGCTCGGCTGCGCGTTCGTTACCGCCGGACGCGTAGAGCCAGCGGCCGAAGGCGGTGCGGTTCAACACGAGGCTCCCGGCGCCCGCGATGACGATCATGACAACGACACCGATCGGGACGTCAAAGAGACGGTTGAAGCCGAGCCAGTTGAACCCGGTGTTCCCACGATCCGCCTGTCCACCGAGGTTGTTGTAGGTGAGGCCGTTCGTCATGAGCAGCGCCAGACCGCGCACGACATACATCACGCCGAGGGTCGCGACGAAGGCCGGCACCTTGAAGCGCGCGATGAGCACGCCATTGACGAGGCCTACAAATCCGCCGAGCGCGACCGCGAGCACCACGACCACCCAGACGGATGGGTAGAGCACGACACCGAAAGCCTTGAGCGTGACGCCTTGCATCAGGAAGCCGGCGACGACGCCGGAGAAGCCGAGCGTCGACCCGACCGACAGATCGATGCCGCCATTGAGGATGACGAGCAGCATGCCGATCGCGAGAATCCCGAAGATCGCCACATGCGACGACATCGTGAGGAAGTTGCTCAGCGAGAAGTAATACGGCGACAGGATCGAGAAGACGATGATGATGGCGATGAGCGCGAAAAACGCGCGGCCCTTCAGCAACAGCCGGCCCAGTTCGAATCCCTCGCTGAGCGCCGCCGGGCGAGAGCCAGTCAGATTGCCGCTGGTTTCGGCCATGGTCGGGGGAACTCCGCTCTTCTTGCTCATCAGGCGATCACGGCTTCGCCGGAGGCGGCCATGATTTCCTCTTTGGTGACGTTGGACCCGAACTGCGCCGAAATCCGGCCGCGGCGCATGACGATGATGCGATGCGCGATGCTCAGGCACTCGGCGACTTCCGAAGTCGAAAAAATGACGGCGAGGCCGCGCGCCGCGCGCTCGGCGAGCAGGCGGAAGACCTCGCCCTTGGCTCCGATGTCGATGCCGCGGCTGGGTTCGTCGAGCAGGATGACGCGCGGACCTGTCGTCAGCATCTTGCCGATGACGACCTTCTGCTGGTTGCCGCCCGACAGCGAGCCGATCGGCGCGTCGCCGCCCGCCGTCTTCACGTGAACGCTGCGGATCGTCTCCGTGACCATCCTCTTTTCCCGCGCGGGCGAAAGCAGCAATCGTCTTGCGAACGCGCCGATACTGGCGAGCGACAGGTTTTCGCCGACCGACATCGTCTGCACCAGACCGTCCCGCTGCCGATCCTCGGGGACCAACGCGAGGCCTTTCGCAATGCGGTCCGCGATGCTGAGGCGTGACACGTCCTCGCCTTCGAGCAGAACCTGGCCGCCCGCCATCGGCACCCGTCCGGCGACGCATTCCAGAAGCTCGGTGCGGCCAGCGCCCATCAACCCGTAGATGCAGACGATCTCGCCCGCGCGAACATCGAGCGACATGCGGTCGACGACAAAACTCTCGCCACCGGACGCATCGGCGACACTCACATCCCGCACCGAGAGTGCGACCTCGCCGAAGGCATAGCCGGTAGGCGGGGAACCGAGATCGAAGTTCTCGCCCACCATGTTGCGGACGATCCATTCGAGGTCGATATCGCGCGCCTCGGCATTGGCCGTCATCGCGCCATCCCGCAGCACCACGGCATAGTCGGTGATCTGCAACGCCTCTTCGAGATGGTGCGAGATATAGACGATCGAAACGCCGCGGCTGGTGAGGTCGCGGATGACCCGAAACAGCACCTCGACCTCGGAGGCGCTGAGGGCCGAGGTCGGCTCGTCCATGATGAGAATGCGCGAGTTGACCGACAGGGCGCGGGCGATTTCGACGATCTGCTGCTGGCCGAGGCGCAGATCCTCGACGAGCGTCATCGGGTCGATCGCCTCCTCGAGATCCGTCATCAGCGCGCGGGCCTGACGGGCTTCCTCGGCAAAGTCGATCCCCGTCGGGGTGCGGAGTTCGCGCCCCATGAAGATGTTGTCGCGGACGCTGAGGTTTGGCGCGAGGCTCAGCTCCTGATGGATGATCGAGATACCGCGATCCCTCGCCTCGGCGGCGCTGGCGAAGCTCACCACCTCTCCGTCCAGCAGGATGGTGCCGGCGGTCGGGGTCGCCACACCTGAGAGAATTTTCATGAGCGTCGACTTCCCGGCGCCGTTCTCGCCGAAAAGCGTCGTGACCTTGCCACGATGGATATCGAAGTTGACGCCCTTCAGCGCGTGCGTGCTGCCGTAGATCTTGGTGATGTTGCGCGCCGAGAGGACGGCATCCGGGGCGGTTGGCAACATGCTCATTGCACCTGCAGCTTGACCGGGGTGATGAGCCAGCTATTCGGTACGACGAGCTGGAAGGCGCCGACGACCGAGACGGTCTTGCCGGTCAGCTTGGCGGTATCGACCTTCGCCAGAACCTGGCTCTTGATCTCGTTGTTGAGTGCGGAACCGGCATTCTGGTAGTCGATCTGATTTGTGAACTGGCCGAAGTTGATGGTGCCGGTGGCGTCGCGCACATCGGTCCCGTTGATCGCCGGCCCCGTCTGCACCCGCACCGTGACCCCCGGCGAGACGCCGGGAACGTTGATCGTGTAGACGCCGAACATCGCCTTGCCCGCGACCCCGGTGAACTTGACCGAGAACTCAGGCCCGATCTCGCCAGGAACGCCATATTTGGTTCCCGCGGCCGCGGAGTCCTTGGCGATGGCGGCGGCCAAGGTTGCGGCATCGACGGCGTGGCTTTCGATCAGCGACTGGATCTTAGGGAACTCGGCCTCGCCATAGGCGGCGGGATCGAAGGCGCCGGGCTGGGCCGCGACCTGCGAGCGGAGGCTGACAACCTTTGTATTCAAGCCCATCGCCACGAGAAGCACGATGACGGCAACCGCCGCCCATACAGCCCGAAGCTTGGGCTTGGCCTGCCTGCGCGTGTCGGTAGCCACCGATGTACTCATGAAAGGACGACCTGTCGCTTGCTGTTGGATAGGCTAGTTGAGAGCGGTCGGGCGCTGGAGCCGCGTTGCATCGTCCAGGCCCAACAGCGTGTGGGCGTTGCTGAGGCTGGTCGCCAGAGTGTTGATGGTGCTCGTACGCAGCGCGCCCAGGATGCCCGCTGCCTTGGTGTTTTCGCTCGCCACCGCGATGACGTTAGGGATACGTCGCAGTTCCGGGGTGGTCAGACCGATGATGCGGCCCTGCATCCCGAGGCTGCTCGGCCGCCCCTGAATGTCGAAGAAATCATACCCCATCATGTCGCCAATCGTGCCGGAGAGCCTTGCCTCGGTGACTTCCTTGGGCGTGAACCAGCCCATCCGGACCATGTTGCTGTCTTCGCTGAGATCACCCACACCGATGAGTGCGATGTCGGCCCTCCGGGCTCGATCCAGCGTTTGCCGCACAGTCTCATTCTGCATCAGCGCCAGGCGCGATTCCGGATTGTCGACGAGCGCCGGTGCATACAGCGTCTCGCTTTCGCCCCCGAAGCGGGCGGCGAGGCGGCGGCAGATATGGTCCGGGTTCATGAATTCGCCCGCCCGCAGCGAACCGCCGATGGCCGAAACGAAGGTGACCGCGCGCTGGTTCGGCGACACGAGACCATCGGCGACCGCCCCGATGTTTCGCCCCATTCCGACAGCGACAATCATGCCATCCTGCAGCTGCCGGTTCAGATAGACTCCAACGAGGCTTGCCAAGGCAACACGCTGGGTCTCCTGGTCCCGATGATCGACCGCCACGATCAGGCGTTCGATGCCGAAGCGCCGGATGAACTCCTGCTCGATCTTGGCAGCCACTCCCGGATGCGGCCGCACCGTAATCTCGACGATGCCCTCCTCGCGTGCCCGTTTGAGCAGACGGCCGATCTTGGCCCGCGACATCCCGAACTTGTGGGACAGCTCCTCCTGCGTGACCTGATCAGCATAATAGAGACCCGCGATATCGGCGATGATATCGAGCTCCGCATCCTTCAGCTCATCGAGCCGCGGCGGCTGCCAGGGCCGTCGTGCCGTCTGCACCATCTGTCCGCGCCCCGGCCGATCCCCGGCCTATGGTATCAGGATCGTCTTGATCGAGTTCTCGCCCTTCTTCATCAGGTCGAAGCCCTTCTGGAAGTCCTTCAGAGGCAGCGTATGGGTGACGACACCCTCCGTCGGCAAACGGCCGTCGGCGATGGCAGCGATCGTGAACGGGTAACAGTAGGGCCCGAGATGCGCGCCATAGATGTCGAGGTGCTTGCGGTCGCCGATGATGCTCCAATCGGCGGTTACCTCCTCGCCGAAGACGCTGAACTCGACGAAGCGGCCGAGCTTGCGGATCATCTGCAGGCCTTGCCGCACGCTGGAGGGATGGCCGGTCGCCTCGATATAGACATCGCAACCGTAGCCTTCCGTCATCTCCTTCACGCGGGCGACGACATCCTCCTCGAGCGGGTTCATCACCAGATCCGCGCCAAACTTCTTGGCGAGCGCCAGCCGGTCGGGCTTGGTGTCGAGCACAATGAGCTTGGTCGGGTTCTTCAGCCGCGCGGCGCCGACCATGCCGAGGCCGAGCGTGCCGGCGCCCGCCAGCACCACGATGTCGTCGAGTTCGATCTTGGCCCGGTTGACGGCGTGGACGGAGCAGGCGAATGGCTCGATGAGCGCCGCAGCGTCAAGAGCGAGGCCCTCCGGCACATGGTAGGTTCGCGAGGTCTTCGGGAACCGCATGTAGCGGGCCATGGCGCCGTTCACGTTGTTCTGGAAACCATAGAGGTCGTGCTTCTCGCACATCCAGTATTCGCCGCGCCCGCAGTATCGGCAGTTCTCGCATGGCACGATCTGCTCGGAGATGAGCCGGTCGCCGACCTTGAAGCGGCCGGCGCGCTCGATGTTCTCGCCGACCTCCACCGCGCGGCCGAGAAATTCGTGGCCCGGGATCATCGGCGCCTTGACGTATTTCGGCTGACCCTTGTCGTCGCCCCAGAAGGACGGCGCCCCCTGGTAGCACTTGATGTCGCCGGCGCAGATGCCGACAGCTTCGACTTCGATGATGATGTCGTCAGGCCCGGCGCGAGGAACCTCGACCTGCTCGAAGCGGTAGTCACCCGGTGCGTAGGCAACGACGGCATCCATCGTCGCCGGGAGATCGTTACGGAGTGTCGTGCTGCTCATCGAGCGGGACTCCCTTGTATTGTTCGAATGTTCCGTCGGTTCTTTTTGCGAGAACGATCCGCTTAGGCGCTCAAACGCTGAACAAGCCCATCAGCGAGCGCCGACAGGATCATGGTGCAGGAGGCGGCACCCGCGTCCAATGTCCCCCGAGACCGCTCACCAAGCCGGCTCGCACGGCCAACTTTGGCAATCATGCCGCGTGTGGCTTCAAGCCCGGCTTCGGCGGCGGTCTTCATCGCCAGAAGCGACTCCGCAAACGTCTCGCTGCCGCCATGCGATGCATCGAACGCCTCGCCGGCCGGGACGAGCACATCGACGAGCGTCTTATCACCCGGCTTGGCTTCGCCCAGGCCCTGCACCGCGGCGAGGCCGGCCTTCAGCATGCCGGAGAAATGCGCCGCATCCAGCCTGTCCGTGTTGTCCAGCACCTCGGCCATATCGGTGAAGAAGGTGCCGTAGAGCGGTCCCATCGACCCACCGATGTCGCTCAACAGCGTGTCGCCCAGCGTCGCCAGCCCCTGCGGCAGAGTAAAGTCGCCCATGGCGCGAAGGCGTTCGCCCGCCATGCGAAAGCCCTTGCCCATGTTGACGCCGTGATCGCCATCACCGGTCTGGCCGTCGATTTCGCTGAGCTTGCCTTGCTCGCGCACGATGACATCCACAAGATCGAATAGAATTGGTCCGGCCTCGACGAGGCTGACGCTATCGCGGCTCATCGCGCAATGACCGTGAGGCCGAGGGAATGCGCAGGCGTCGCCAGCAGCCGGTCAAGTTCTGCATCGAGGCGGGTAACGGTGATGGAGGCACCCATCATTTCGAGCGACGTAAAGTAGTTGCCGACGAAGCGATGGCGCGCGGTGATGCCGCGCTCGCGCAGGATGGCGTCGACATGTCCATAGAGTATGTATGTTTCCATGATCGGCGTGGCGCCGAGACCGGAGATGAGCACGGCGACATCCTCGCCGCCGGCGATACCTGTGTCTTCTAGAATTCGCTCCATCATGAGGCTCGCCATGTCATGGGCAGACTGGATGGGCATGACGGCAACGCCGGGCTCGCCATGGTGGCCGATGCCGACTTCCATCATGCCCGGCGCGATGGTGAAGTTGGGCTTGCCCGCCGCCGGAATTGTGCAGGCGGAGAGACCGATGCCAACGCTGCCGGTGTTGTCGATCGCCTTCTGGGCGACGGCGATCACCTCGTCCAGCGTCCCGCCCTCGTCGGCGCAGGCGCCCGCGGCCTTCCACATGATGATTTCGCCTGCGACTCCGCGGCGTTTCTCGCGCTCGGTGCGCGGCGCAGAAGCAACATCGTCATTGGCGACGACGGTGCGGATGGTGAGCCCGTCCTTTGCCGCAAGCTTCATCGCCATCTTCACGTTCATGTTGTCCCCGGCATAGTTGCCGTAGAGACAGGCGACGCCCGCGCCTTGATCAGCCGCCTTGAAGGCCTCATGGAAGCTTTTGGCAGTGGGCGACGCAAAGATCTCACCGCACGCAACCGCATCGCAGAGCCCAGCGCCGACAAAGCCGAGAAAAGCGGGCTCGTGGCCGGAACCGCCGCCCGTAACGATACCAACTTTGCCCGCTCCGCGATGTTTCGCGGCGCGGAGGACACGAGGATGCTCGGTCGGCATCAGAATGTCGGGGTAGGCCAGAAGGACGCCTCGGATGGCCTCGTCTGCCACCTGCTCCGGATCGTTGATGATCCTGTTCACGACAGCAGGCCTCGGCATGCGCTGCGGCTATCCTTCATGATGTCGCTCCCAACGGTTCTTCTTGTTGGCCGAATGTTGTCCCCACCGGAGCAATTGTCAATGGCCGCGAGCAACGGCGCAGCCGCGTCGAACGGCGAAAGATTGTCGCAATTTGGCGAGGGAGCCGGTTTTCCCCGTAAAATCCGGTTATCGGTGTAATCGGAGCTGGATTAACGCCGAGCGACTGCTCATGAAGCCGTTCTACCGCGATCTAATGAGCACCCGGCTGAATTTTCGCTCTTCACATTTACATGATAATGACAAAGCCAGGGATTTGTTTCGCTGGGCGCCTGCTTCGCGCTCGTCGGGGCGTTATTGACCGGACAACCTGACGAAGCGGAGCTTTTGAGCCGGCTTGATACCGGCCTCTTCTGGGAAGGCTGCATAACATGCTGATAGGCATTGGCACAAATCGACTTATAGAATTTAAAGCTTAAACGGCAGACAGTTCTGGAAAGAATGAAGATGATCGCGGGGCTTGCAACTGCGAACGAACTGCATTAGGGGCGGCAGACCCCCATGCTTCAGGAATCCAGTTATGAGTAAAGCCTTTATCGCTTCGGTTCTTCAAGACTCGCTAGAATGCACGGGCGTCGCCGCTAATCGTGCCGCTGCGTCATTGATCGACGCGATCGTTCATGAGCTGAAGACGACAGGCGGATTTACGCTTCCGTCTTTTGGCACCTTCACTGTTCGTAAGACCAAGGCACGGAAGGCACTCAATCCGCGCACGGGCGAACCGGTCAAGGTGAAGGCCGGCAAGACGGTCCGCTTCAAGGCCAGCCCGTCGCTCAAGAAAGATGTCTGAACCATCAGCATCCTCGAATCGCCAGTAATTTGACGGCGCCATGAAAAGCCGGCGCCATGTCATCGTCGTCGGTGCCGGGATCATCGGCGCTTCCGTCGCCTGGCATCTCGCCGAAGCCGGCGCGCGGGTGACTGTCCTGGACGCGCAGGAGCCGGGCGGCATCGCGACCCGGGTCTCCTGGGCCTGGATCAATGCGAGCTTCGGGAATCCCGAGCCATACTTCCGGCTTCGGCGGCATGCCATGCAGGAATGGCATCGGCTTGCGGCCGCAGTCCCAGGCGTTGGCCTCGCCCGAACCGGCAGCCTGTTCTGGGGTCGGCCACCGGCTGAACTCGAAGCATTTGCCGCGGAGCACGGCGCCTGGGGCTATGGCGTCCGAAGCGTCTCCCGCGCCGAAGCGGCGGCGATCGAACCGCATCTCGTTTCGCCGCCTGAAATGGCAGTCCATGTTGCTGAGGAAGGCGTGGTCGAACCGCTCGTCGCCGCGCAAGCAATTCTCGCCGGCGCGCAGCACCTGGGCGCGACAGTTATAGCGCACCGGCGTGTCCGCTCGCTCATCTGCGCCGGGAACCGAGTGACGGGCGTCGATACCGATAGCGGACTGCTTCAGGCCGATGAGGTCGTGGTGGCGGGCGGCGTCGGTTCATCCCGTATTCTGGCAACCGCGGACGTGTCCTTGCCGATGCGGACCTCTCCCGGGCTCGTCGTGGCGACGGCGCCGCATCCCCCGACCCTGAACGGCCTTCTCATCACGCCGACAATGGAACTGCGGCAGACAACGGAGGGGCGGTTCCTCGCGGTCGGCGAAATTGAGGACGGTCAGGCGGAGGGCCGCGTCGACGAAAGCGCCTCGGAGTTGTTCGCGGCCGTAAAAGGCATGGTCGACACCGGGTCGACGCTGGCGCCGGGAACCCACGCCGTCGCCTACCGGTCGATCCCGCGGGATGGTTTTCCGGCGGTCGGACGCACCGCCGGGTTACTGGGCCTCTATGCAGCCGTCACCCACTCCGGGATTACGCTTGCGCCAGCCATCGGACAATTCGCCGCCGAGGAATTGCTGACCGGGCAGCGCAACCCGCTTCTCGCCCCCTATGGCATGGGCCGGTTCGCCGCGCAGGATCAGAGCAGCACGTAATCCTGCGGCAGCAGCGGCAGCGGCGTCTTGGCCCTCAGCGCGCAGCCACCCGGCCGCCGTGGCAAAATCCTCGCCGCGCAATTGCGCCCGCACCGCATGGGCGAAGGCGATTGAGCGCAACACGAGCTGGCGTTGGGTTGTCTCCTCTGCCGGGAGTTGCGGTGATGATCGGGCCCCGCAGGATGAAGAGCAAGCCGAAGAGAGTGGGCCGGGGCCTAAGGATCATGCGCGTGTGCTTGCAGGAGTTTGCAGGAAGAAGTGCTTGGCTTTTCTCTTTTAAGTGCGGCGATTACGATGCGCCTCATGCTGATCTCGTCACCTCCGCAAACGACTGACGGCACCGCCTATTATCTCGACCATTTCCGGCAGGTGCTCGAGGCGGTCCGCCAGCGCTACGGCTTTCTCCTCGACCCGGCGGAGCACGCGCATATCAGCCGTATCGAGACGCTCCGGCCGCCGGCGCAGATGCTCTATGCGAGGCTTGTGAACCGCAAAGGTCCCTGCTTCCGGCGCGACCGCCTCTCCTACCCGGAGATCCCGGCGCTCGACACCGCCGTCGCGGACCTTGTGGCGCAAGACCTTCTCGTGCCCTGCGAGTCGAGCCTGTCAGCGGCATTCAGTCCAAGGCTGTACGGCTGTTTCACGCTCGCCGAACTCCGGGCGAGCTTGGCTGGGCACCGGCGGCCGGGCCCGGCTCGGAAGGCGGACCTCCTCGTATGGTTGCAGACATGGGAGGGCGGCGCCGAGTGGCTCGCGGGGCTGCTTTCCCGGAATCCTGTGCTGCGTCTGCCGGAGCGTGACCCTTGGCCGTTCCTCCGCTTTCTGTTCTTCGGTGAGTTGCGCGACAACCTCTCCGACTTTGTGACCCGTGAACTTGGTCACTTCGTGACCGAGATCGTGGAGCCGCATAAGCTCCGCGCGCAATTTGAAACGCGGCAGGCCGCCCTGGACGCCTACCGCATGGCCCGTCTCTACGAGGAATTCCGCGCCTTGCGGGACGCTCAGCCCATTATGGAGACGTGGCATTGGTGGCATGCCCAGGCGATCGACCGTTCGGCGCTGGCCGCTGGCGTGACGACATTCGATCGTCTGGTGGATCGGCTCGGCCGGCGTCTGGAGCGTGACGGCGCGATTGCGGAGGCGCTCAGCGTCTACGCCACGAGCCCCGCGCCGCCCGCGCGGGAACGGAGGGCGCGCCTGCTGCTCAAGGAGGGCCAGCGCGACGAGGCGATCGGGCTGCTCCAGACGATGGCGGCCGACGGGGCCGATGGCGAGGAGGCCTATGTGGCGCGCCAACTTCTGGCACGGCTCGCGAAAACCAGCCGACGCAGCGAGGCGCGGCAATATCAGCAGAACAGCCCTCGCATCATGCTGGAGGAGGCTGGGCTCACTGTTGAAACCGCGACACTTGGGCACTACCGCCAGGCCGGGTGGAATGGGGTGCATTCCGAGAACTGGCTCTGGAACGCGATCTTCGGTCTGCTGCTTTGGGACATCATCTACGATCCGGATGTCGGCGCGTTCCACTCGCCGCTGCAATTCGCCCCTGCCGATCTTCATGCTCCGGAATTTTACGAGCGGCGAAAGGCGCGCATCGAGGGCCGGCTCGCCTTGCTGGATGACCCGGCTGGGAGCTTCGCGGTTATGGCGAAGCACCATGACGAGAAGCGTGGGATCGCGAACCCGTTCGTGTCCTGGCATGGAGATCTGCTGGCGCTGATCCGCATCGTCATCGACCGCCTGCCCGCGACTGGGCTAAGCGCGGTGCTGCGCCGGTTCGCGCAGGACACCAAAGGCCGGTCGAGGGGCTTCCCCGACTTGTTCCTATGGACCGACACCGACTACCGGTTCGTCGAGGTCAAGTCCGAGAACGACCAGCTTTCGGCCGCGCAGTACCAATGGCTCAGGTTCCTCGACGCGTCGGGCATCGCCGTATCGCTGGACCGCGTCCAGCGAGCTTAGGCGAGGCTTGCGAGGACGGCGCCGGAGTTGGAAACCGAGCCGAAGACGCCGCCCTGCATCTTGATCATCCTGATGGCATGATCGTGATTGGCGCGGTCGGTCGCGGCGCAGCAGTCCTCAAGCAGCAGGCATTCGAAACCACGGTCGTTGGCGTCCCGCATCGTGGTGTGGACGCAGACGTCGGTGGTAATGCCGGTCAGAATTAAATTGCGTATTCCACGGATGCGCAGCAGCAGCTCGAGGTCGGTGGCGTAGAAGCTGCCTTTCCCGGGCTTGTCGATGATCGGTTCGTCCGCAACGGGCGCCAGTTCGGGTATTATCTCCCAGCCGGGCTCGCCGCGCACGAGGATGCGGCCACAGGGGCCAGGGTCGCCGATGCCCGCACCGATCTGGCGGGACCGCCAGCGCTTGTTGGCCGGGAGATCAGCGAGATCAGGCCGATGGCCTTCCCGCGTGTGGAAAATGTGATAGCCGCCGGAGCGCATTGCCGCGAGAACGCTGGCAATCGGCGCGATAGGCGCGCGCGTGAGCCCGATGTCATAGCCCATGGCGTCGACGTAGCCACCCTCGCCGCAGAAGTCCGTCTGCATGTCGATAATGATGAGCGCGGTATCCGCCGGGGTCATCACGCCGTCGAAGGGCCAGTCGTAGGGGTCGGCCTTGATCATATCCTCTGCCCTCTCAGCTGATGGAAGTTTTTGACGAGCTTGCCTTTCGACGCAAGCGTTGACTGGCCGAGGCGCGGAACTGTAGAGGTCGCCTCCTGACGTCTGCCCATAGCGAACAGGTGACCGCGTCCATGCCTCGAGCACGTTATCTTGTGACAGGCGGCGCCGGCTTCGTCGGCAGCCATATCGTTGCCGCTCTGCTGGAGCGCGATGCCGAGGTCGTCGTCTTCGACAACCTTTCGATCGGCCATCGGGCAGCGGTGCTGCCAGGCGCGCAACTCGTCGTCGGCGACCTTGCCGACCAGGCCGCGATGGACAGCGTCGTCGGCGCCGGACCTTGGGACGCCGTGTTCCATTTCGCCGCCCTCTCACTGGTCGGCGAGAGCGTGCGGCTCCCGTTCAAATACCTGCTCGAGAACGGCGTGAACGGCATCCGGCTCATCGAGGCCTGCGTGCGTCATCAGGTGCCGCGTTTCGTGCTGTCCTCCACCGCCAACCTGTTCGGGACGCCGGAACGGATGCCGATCGACGAGGGGGTGCGGGTCGATCCGGCCTCACCCTACGGCGAGAGCAAGTTCATGATCGAACGCGCGCTGTTCTGGGCGAACGAGATCCACGGCCTGCGAAGCGCGTGCCTGCGCTACTTCAATGCGGCGGGCGCCGACCCGCAAGGCCGTCTGGGCGAGGATCATGACCCTGAAACCCACCTCATCCCGCTCGCCATCGATGCGGTCCTGGGCCGGCGACCGCCGCTCGCGATCTTCGGCACTGACTATGCGACGCCCGACGGGACCTGCATCCGCGACTACGTGCATGTCACCGACCTCGCGGACGCGCACATCCGGGTGCTCGGTCAACTCAACGATCGCAGCGTGCGCTACAATGTCGGCACGGGCCGTGGCTACTCAGTGAAGGAGATCACGGAGGCCGTCGGCCGGATCGCGGGGCGGCCGGTGCCGGCCGAGCTGGGGCCGCGCCGGATGGGCGACGCCCCCATGCTGATTGCCGGCGCCGAGGCGCTGCGCACCGATACGGGCTGGGCGCCTCGCTTCACGGATGTGGATGAGGTCGTCGAGACCGCATTCCGCTGGCGGGAGGCTCATCCCGGCGGCTACGGGCCGTCAGGCGAAGATCTCCGGATTGCTGCAAAGTAGATCGCGCATCGCCGAATACTGCGGACCGAAGGAGAAGTGGCCGGCGACGACTGCCGTTGTCACAACGATCGGACGCGAATGCACCATCGCAGCCGCGCAGAGGCAGGCTTCATCACCGCCGAGCGTGCTCATCTTCGCCACGTGCTTGTGCCGGGGAACAGCGAAATAACCGATCTGCTCCCAGAACTCGCGCTCGAAGGCGATGATCCCGATGCTGAACTGAATGGGGCTTAACAGCTCCCGGCGCTTCATGCCCTGAAGACGCGCGGCGAGGCCCTCCAGCGGCGCCGTGCGCTCCCAGATCCACCGTGCCGCTGCGGGGCTTTTATGCAGAGGAAGCCCCGCCGTCGCAATCCGGGCCGTGCCGAACGTCGCCTCATACTCCTCGAGAAGACCGAGCATCTCGAGGAGATAGCGGTAGCAGAAGCCGTTGAGCGGGATCATCGGCGCAACCAGTCCTGGATCGACCGTGCCTTCGATCTTGATCCGCCTGTACTCGGCCAGGAGATCCGTGATCGTGTTCGGCAGGACGAACATGTCCTCGTCGAGCTTCACGATCATCTTGGCCCGGTCGTGCAGGCGGAAGCAAACGTTCTGCGCCAGCGAAACATCGTTGGTCGCCGTGCTGAGATAGCTCCACCCTTCCCTGGCGCAAAGCTCCGACAGAGCCTGATGGCGCAGCCCAGGGGAGATGAGGCAGACATCGGCCTCAGGCAGTGCCGCCTTGAGCCGCGGAAGGACCAATGGCCAAAGGTCCTCCTTGTAGCCTGCCAACATGGCGACCACAGTGCGCGCGCCCGTCCGGCGATCGTCGAAGGTGAAGCGGTCATTCAGCTTAGAATAGGTCTGGGCTGCGACCACGCCTCCCTTCAGCAAACCATAGGCCCGGGATGAGAGGGATGGACGCACCGCCGGCGCCTTTGGCTGCCGGAAAGCGATCGCTGCAGCGGAATCTTCCAAAGCCGACATCTTCATCCTGCACACATGGGTCATTTCCGTATTCCCGACGGGATCGCGGTGTGCTGCATCCTCTTTCTCGGCAACTTCTTTCGCAATGCAGCACAATGACTTGGCAAGTTGCCTTGAGGTTTCATCCTTTCGAAGTAGAGCCATTATCCACTTTTGGCAGTTGAGGCTCCGGCGCTTTGAGCGCGAAACTTCTTGCGTGATTTAGCCCGCACACTCGGACACGTCGACGGCGTGGAGACAGGTGTACGTCTTAAAGCCACCATCGCATCTTAACGGTGCTGCCATAATTTCGCGTTGCACAAATATCGCCAGTACGGTGATGAAGGATTTCGAAATGTCGTGTGTCGAGGCAGAGCCTGTTGATCTTGTGCCCGGGCCTCTCGCCACCGTGAGCGCCTCCGTCAGACAAGAATATGCGCCGTCCCGTTTGCGTGGGAAGCGGGTCGCGATCGTTCATGACTGGCTCGAAACCTTCGCAGGTTCGGAAAGTGTGCTCGAGCAACTGCTGCTTTGCTTCCCGGACGCCGACATCTTCGCGGTCGTGGATTTCCTGAAGCCGGAGGATCGGCAGTTTTTGCAGGGACGGCCGGTCAAGACGTCGTTCATTCAACGTCTGCCCGGTGCGAAGCGTATGTTCCGCAGCTATCTCGGGCTGATGCCGCTGGCGGTCGAGCAGTTCGACATGTCCGGTTACGACGTTATCATTTCCAGCAACCACGCGGTTGCGAAGGGCGTGGTGACAGGACCGGACCAGATCCACATCAGCTACGTCCATTCGCCGATGCGTTATATCTGGGATCTGCAACACCAGTATCTGAAGCAGTCGGGCCTCAACTGGGGCTTGAAGGCGCTGTATATCCGCTGGCTGTTCGGGCGGCTTCGGCAATGGGACGTGTCAACCGCCCAGCATGTCGACTACTTCATCGCCAACTCCGGCTATATCGGACGCCGTCTCAAGAAGGCCTATGGCCGGGATGCGACCATCATCCACCCGCCGGTCGATCTCGACCGTTTTGGCCTGGGCTCCAAGAAGGATGACTTCTACCTGCTCCCGGGACGCCTCGTGCCCTACAAGCGCGCGGACCTCATCGTCGAGAGCTTCCGCATGCAGCCGGACCGCAAGCTGATCGTGGTCGGTGACGGACCGGAAGCCGCTCGCGTGCGCGCAGCCGCCGGTGGTGCGCCGAACATCGAGTTCCGTGGCAAAGTCGCAAAATCCGAGCTTATCGATCTTATGCAGCGCGCGCGCGCGGCGCTGTTCGCCGCCGAAGAGGATTTCGGCATTACGATGGTGGAAGCGCAAGCGTGCGGCACGCCTGTGATCGCGTTCGGTCGCGGCGGTGTCACGGACATTATCGATGCTGAAGGCGCCTCTCCGACCGGTGTTCTGTTCGATCGCCAGGAGGTGGACTCCGTGCTGGACGCGCTGTCGCGCTTCGACCGCATTCGTCAGACGATCACCCCGGACGCTTGCCGGATCAACGCGCTGCGGTTCTCGCGGTCTCGGTTCCGCACAGAGATCCGCAACTTCGTCGAGATCGCGCTCGGCTGAAGCCGCGCCGTGCGGAGGCGCCCCGACTGGGGCGCCTCCGACCCCATCTTCCAGGCTCAATCCATATCACTAGACGCTAGCCATACAAAGGCAGGCCGGCTGCAGGAAACTGCAGCCGGTTAAAGGCGCGCGCCTTAGAGCGCTTGGCCACTCCGCCAGATCAAACCCAGCCCGGCCACCGCCTCCCTTACCCGCTCGGATGCTGCGCGGCGGCTGCTTGGCGTTACTATCTAGCAACGTAGCCGCGCGAGCGGCTGGGGGTGGTCAGCTTGAACCCAGCCCGACAAGCGGCTGGGGGTCGTCAGCTTGAACGCACCCCCTGGTGAGCGGCTGGGGGTGGTCAGCTTGAACGCACAACCTAATGAGCGGCTTGGGGTGGTCGGCTCGAACGCACCCCCTGGTGAGCGGCTGGGGGTCGTCAGCTCGAACGTAGCTTCTGGTGAGGGGCTGGGGGTCGTCAGCTTGAACGAAGCCTGACGACCAGGCTTCCGAAAACATCCACAACCTGCCGAGGCGTCTTCGTCACCGCACGGAACGCATTGGTCGTGAACACGCGCTCATTCCTGTACAGGAAGATTAAAAACGCCGCGCAGTGGATGGCTTCCGTGAGGATAAGG
Organism: Acidisoma sp.; assembly: GCF_965199065.1. NCBI lineage: Bacteria > Pseudomonadati > Pseudomonadota > Alphaproteobacteria > Acetobacterales > Acidocellaceae > Acidisoma > Acidisoma sp. The sequence goes on from NZ_CBDAQN010000003.1 coordinate 691,718, forward strand.
GCGATGGCGGCGCCCGGCGCTCCCAGGGCGCGACAGAACACCGCCAGCAGCACAAGATAGATCGCCGTGCAGACCAGCGTGATCCGGGAAACCGCGCGATTCCAGCCCAGGGGAATGAGGAACTGGCGAGAGAGCGTCCCCGCCACGCCGGTCAGCAGCGGCAAGGCCGAAAGCCAGCGCAGGACCTCCGCCGATTCACTGAAGCGCGGGCCGAGGACCAGCGTGACGATCGGGACGGCGCCGAAGAAGAAGACTACGGTGAGCAGCAGGGCGAACATGATCTGGACCGCCAGGAACGGCCCGGCGACACGGGCCGCCGCTTCACGCGAGCGGGCCATGAGGGCGTTGACCCGCGGATACATGACCATGCTGAGCGGCACGATGAGCGCCATGACGATGCGGGCGATGCGGTCGGCGCCGGCGAAGAGGCCGACTGCCGTGGCACCTGAGGCGAAGGTGAGAAATAGCGGCGCCGCGGTGGAGTAGGCGATCCAACTGCTCTGCGACAGGAAGTAGTGCCGGTAGTCCCAGATCTGACGGGCCGCGGCGCCGATGTGCAGCTGCGGTTTGCCCATGTCGAGGACCCTGCAGGCTATGAAGAACCCCGCAAGGCCGCCGGCGATCGAACCAACACCCTGCAAGGCGCAGGCGATCCAGGTGTCGGCAGGTCCATGCACCAGAACGAAGGTCAGGACAACGCCGAGGGCGCGTCCGCCAACCGAGTACAACGTAAACAGCGCCATCCGCTCGAGGCCCTGCATAAGCCAGTCGACGCTGAAGACCGCGCCGACGATGTTCAAAATCCCCGGCAGCAGGAGGTAGATCGGGCTCGGCACCCGATGCAGGCCGATGACCGCGATGAGCACCAAGGTCGCGCCAAGAGACAGCAGGGCCTTGGCGGCCATAGTCTGCCAGAAGATGCGCCGGATCGTCGCGATGTCGCCATTGGCCTGAGCGATGTCACGGGTCGAGCCGAGCGAGAAGCCCCAGTCGATGACCAGGAAAAGGTAGGCGTTGATGCTGATCACGAAGGCCAGCACGCCGTAATCCGCCACGCCGAGCATGCGTGTGAGGTATGGCACGTTGATCAGGGCCAGGATGTAGCCGCTCGCCTGGAAGACGGTCGTAGACGCAAGATTCCGGAGGAACCCTTTCGCGGAAGACGGATCAGGCATCATTACCTCGTGGAATGGCTCTAGGAGCCTCGCCATGAACGGCTGGGTCGCCATTCGCACCGTCGAAGGCTATAGGAGCGTCAAGTTCGGCTAAGAAGTACCTCATTGGAGCGGTTCTCTCAGCTGAATAGGTGAGAGAACGGGCGAAACCGGCGCCGTTCTCTCTGCCGCGGGACGGCACCAGACGACAGCCTCGCGCACCGAAAGGCCGCCGTTGCCGCTCCCAGGAAAACTGCGCCGTCTATCCGAGTAAAATGAGGTCGTGATGCAAGGAATCGCCGGAACTCCGATAGGTTCGATGGAGCCCGGCGTAGCGCGGGGCGATGGACGAAAAATACTCGTCTTTTTTGACGACCCGTGCTTCGTAGGCCCGCCTGAACAGAAGTCACCTCAACTTGTTCCGTGGAGTGAATGCCTATGCTCGATCTGATCCGCGACTGCGACGTAGTGATCGTCGGTTCCGGCTTTTCAGGCGCCGTCATCGCCGAACGCTGCAGTTCCGAGCTCGGTCTCCGCAGTGTCATCATCGAACGCCGGTCACATGCCGGCGGCAACTCCTATTCGGAGCCCGACCCCGACACCGGCATCGAGGTCCACAAGTACGGCGCCCACCTTTTCCACACCGGCAACAAGGATGTGTGGAACTACATCAACCGTTTTACGAGCTTCACCGACTACAAGCATCGCGTGCTGTCGGTGCATCGCGACCAGGTTTTCGCGATGCCGATCAACCTGCTCACGATCTGCCAGTTTTTTGGCAAGTACATGACGCCTGCCGAAGCCCGGGCCCTGATCGAGGGGCAGCGTGCGGAGATGGCGGGCCGCGCCCCCCGCAATCTTGAAGAAAAGGCCATATCGCTGATCGGCCGGCCGCTCTACGAGGCCTTCATTCGCGGCTACACCATCAAGCAGTGGCAGACGGACCCGCGCGACCTGCCGGAGACGATCATAACCCGGCTGCCCGTTCGGTTGACCTTCGACACCCGCTACTTCGAGGATCGTCATGAAGGCCTACCCACAGATGGCTATGCCCGGATCTTCGACCGCATGCTGGCCAGCGACGACATCCAGGTCATGCTGGACACGGATTTCTTCACCCTCCGCGCCGAGATCGAGGCAATGGGTAAGTTGATCTTCTACAGCGGTCCCATCGACCGCTACTTCGACTACCGGTTTGGCGAGCTGGGATGGCGCACGGTCGACTTCGAACGAGAGGTTCTTGCCCAGAAGGATTTCCAGGGCGCTCCCGTCATCAACTATGCGGATGAGACCGTGCCCTTCACGCGCATTCTCGAATTCCGGCACATGCACCCGGAGCGGCAATACGCCGAGGACAAGACAGTCATCTTCCGGGAGTATTCGCGCTTCGCCGGCGCTCAGGACGAGCCCTATTACCCGATCGGCCGAGAGGGGGATAAGGATATGTATGAGAAATATCAGGCATTGGCGGATGCCGAGACCAAGGTGGTCTTCGGGGGCAGGCTCGGGACCTATCGCTATCTGGATATGCATCAGGCCATCGGCGCCGCCCTCTCGATCTTCGAGAGAGCGATCAAGCCCCGCTTCAATACCGCTGCAGGTCCTGTCGCCGCCGGGAGCACCAACCGCGCGCCGAGTTGACCCAATACTCGCGGTCGGGGCGCGCCTCTTCCTTGGCCTGAGCCCAGGAGGCGGCGCTCAGCCGATGCTGGTGCGCCCGTCCCCGTCGACAGGCCGGCCCCATGAGGCCACGTCATGCGGCGGGAAGTCGCTCGCCGGAAGTTCCACCGCGTCTGGAACGCTAGCCGGCGAAGACTTGGCCAGACGCCGCATGGCCATCCCTTGTCCGAGGGATGCGGGCCGAGCGGAAGCCTCGGCCGGAATTGCGCGGGCATCCACCAGGTTCTGTGGCCCGACAAAACGATCGTAGTCAGCCTGCATCTTGAGCCAAAACTCGTCGCCGGTTTTGAACAGACGGCCGAGCATTCCGGCTGTGCTCGCCGAGATCGGTTTCTCGCGGGTCAGGATCGTGTAGAAGACCTGCAATGAGATGCCGAGAAGCCGGGCCACTTCCCCGTCGCTCCGCCCGGTTGCAGGCATGAGCACTTCATTAAGGAAGTCAGCGGGATGAGGCGGAGCGTTCATCACGTCTGAAACATCCTATAGATCCGATCCATCCAGGAAGGCTCGTAGTTACGCCTCGCTACACATGTCACAATCGTGCTCAAATTGCCACCTAAAAGTGACGAAGCCGCAACTTCGGCGTTAGATGATTTAAACGAGACAAATGGCCGCGCCAAGCAAGTATTGGCCAAGGACCCGACCGCCCGTCAGTTCAGCAATGCTATAATGACCGCGTGATCGGAGAGCGACAGCTGAACCCGGCTGGCGCCCTGGAGGGTTTCGAGGGGGTTGGTTCCCGCAGTGATATCGTAGGTTGCGACGGTGCGATGAACGCTGCCGAACGTGATTGTCACGGGGTCGGATCCATGCACCCGCTCGTCCCAGACGACCAGATCGAACTCCCCGTCGCTCTTTTGCAGCAGGAGGTCGTGAACTGTCGGCGGCTGGTTCTGCAGCGCGTAGCTAAGCCCGCCCGGGTGAGGAAGCGCCTTGTCATCCGCGAGGATCGTTGTGAGGTTATGGATGTCGACCGCCGCCGGTTTAGGCGTTTCGTCATGATAAAGGCCCTGGTGGCCTTGCCCGCCCTCTCCGTCGCGCAATTCATAGATGAAGGTATAGCGCCAGCCGCGCTTGAACTGAGCCAGGTAGGTATTGGTCAGCACCTTGCCTTGAACCGTTTCGCCTCCCGGATCGGAAACGGAATCCCATCCCGTTTCGGTAGTGACCTTCGGCACGCTAACCAGGCGTGCGATCTTGTATCCCTGGAAATGCCTGAACCAGGTTAGGCCGCAATTACCATACAGGCCGTCCCAGCGCCCGTTCAGGATGGGGTCCGCCGCACTCCACGCCTGGTTGTCGCCGTACCCTCCATGAACTCCGGAGACGTAGTTGTGGATGTTTACAGCATCGGAAAACCGGGTTCCTGGCGGGAATACCGTGCCGCCACCCGCAGGCACCGTCCGATACTGCAGGCCGACATCATCCGTCTCGGCCCCGGTCTCCGACACTCCGAAAACGGGATAGGGCGCCAGCAGCGGGCTGGCCTTCATGCTGGAGTACAAGGCCGCCTGGAAAGCTCCGACGGCGTACCAACTATGTCCCGAGCCTCCGCCCTGCTCGCCCTTGTAGGTGATGGGAAAGTTGTTGGGCTCATTGGGCCCTTCGACCGCCAGGAGTGCCCCCGCCTTCGCCAGAACCGCGGCTGAGGCGACGAGTCCTTCGAGATCACCGCCGCCGTTTATAACAAAATGGACCCCGGTCGCCTTTGCGATGGCAACCTCGCCGTCGGCGTGACGCTCACCATCCCGGACCTCGCGGATGCCGAGGTAGCGCAGCGGGTCGATATAGCTTGTCGAGTTGTAACCCTGATCGACATGGGTATTCACGCCGAGGGAATTCAGGAACGTCGCGGCACTGACCGACCGCGTGAACACGGGCCTCGTCTCGCCCGCGGCGCTGGCTCCCTCCGGCAGGAGAAGGAAGGCCAGCGCACAGACCAAGCGTCCGAGGCGTCTAAGGCGGACCACCCTCAATGGGCGCCAGTACGTCCCAACACAGCCGGGAGTGTCTTCAGAAGGACCGCGATGTCCAGCCACACCGTCCAGTTGTTGACGTACCAGACATCGAGCTGGACGCGGCGGGTGTACGAGGTGTTGCTCCGCCCGCTGACCTGCCACAGCCCTGTCACGCCGGGGCGCGTATTATAGTAGTGGGCGATGTCCTCTCCGTAGAAGCGCACTTCGCTCTCCACGATCGGGCGGGGCCCCACCAGGCTCATCTGCCGCAGTAGAACGTTGATCAGCTGAGGCAGCTCGTCGAGGCTCGTCTTGCGCAGGAACTTGCCGATGGACGTAACCCGCGGATCGTTTTTCAGCTTCTGCGTCGCATGCCATTCCGCGGCGAGGGCCGGATCGCGCTCCAGCGCTTCCTTCAGCATCTGGTCGCCGTTGATGACCATCGTGCGGAACTTCAGGCAGTAGAACGGCTTGCCGCCGATGCCAATGCGCCGATGAGCGAAGAACATCGGCCCACCGCTGCCGAGGTTCATCAGGGCGACGAGCAGGAACACGGGGCTCGACAAAAGGAGCAGGACGGCCGCGGCAGCAACGTCGATCACGCTCTTGAGGACCTGGGAGGCGTGCCGGGACATCCCGTCCCGGGCAGAGAGCATGACGACATCATGACTGAAGAAACGCGTCGCCTGCCAGCCGAACGCCGGGAATGCATGCGGCTCCGGTGCGATTGCGAAGGGAACGCGCTCCCGCAAGGCGCACTCGATCAACTGGCGCTGAAGCGCGCGGTCACCATCGAGCGCCAAAAGAATACGGTCGCCGTTAAAGCGCTCGAGCAGCGGCCAGAGGCGCGGACCCTCCTGCCGGACCACCAGAGCCTGCGGCTCGACCCGTCCGACTACGGCGTAACCGAGGCCGGGATCGGAGGCCAAGGCAGCCTCGACCGCGATGGCACCCTCGCCGCCGCCCACCAGGACGACGGAAAGCCGCCATGCACCGACCTGCACAAGGAGATACTTGGCGACGGCGTTTCCGATCGTTGCCATGATCGGGAAAAGCATCATGGTCAGCATGGCCGGCAGGCGAGCCAGGAAGTCGTGGTTCAAGCCGCCGACCAGGGCCTCGGCAAGAAATGCCCAGAAGCTCGCCCCGAACATGAGCTGCACTTCCGCCCAGAACGGGATGCGATCGGTGTAGCGACCCTTGATCGCGAGGTAGGTCACCGTTGCCCCGAAGAGAATCGCCACGTCGTGGAGGCCGTTCGTGGCGCTGGCCAGCCGCGCTCCTCCGGGCAGGAGATTGAAGCCGCTCAACACGAGCGCGGCGGCAAGCCCGACAGCAAAGAAGTCGGCGGCGAGGATGGAAACCATACAGGTGATGGGCGACACGCCCGGGGCCGGCTTTGACCGGGCATCCTGTCGCCTCGACCGAGCATCCTGCCGAACCGCCGCCATAGCTTCAGCAACGTCATGACTCTTCGGTACTGCCAACGCACTCTCCCAACGACAATCAACTGCGTGGGGAGATTTTTAGTTGCGCTGCACCACCGCGGAGATGTCGCAGTTCGGACGCACCCGGTTGAGTGAAAACGCTAATTTTTGCGCGTAACGGATGATGACTAAGCGCCCTTGGCAGTACTCCGGGAACGAGAAGATTAGAAACGAGGCGAATTTCGCCGTGTCCGGAAGGCAGTCGCAATACAACCGAACTAAGTCGGGCGATGAAAAGAGATCCTACTTTTCATCATTGCGGATCATGTTTTGCGCGTAACCGATCCTCCGGCTGATGTCGGAAAGTGCCAAGGCCCGATCATCCCTGCCTAGGTGGGCAGACCTCCCTATCAGGATTGATTCGGTGGCGGAGCTTCCACCCGTTGACCATCGATCAGGCAACCGGCCGCCCGCGGTTCTTGCTAGAATCCCTCTTTACCCGCTAGGGTTAGATGACTCGGGGGTAATCTTCAGACCTCGATGGACTGGCACTGAGGGCTGCTTGCTCAGTGCCACTTCCGGGTTGACGTGGGCTTAGGCGCTGCAGCAGAAGGTTGAGAGTATCGGGATGTCGCCACTCATGGGCCAGGGTAAACGGCTGATACCGTGCGCGGTCAGGGCATTGCCAACTTCAAAATCAAAAGGCACATTGAAATCAGTCATTTGCTCGTGTAGCTCGTGACCGTGGCTTCGCCTCGCATGGACCCTCGTTTTAGGGATCTTCGCGCCGGGGGAAGTTCGCGGGGGGGGCTGCCGCCCATACTTACGGACTTCAGGATGGCGAACCTGGACCATATTTGCAACGCCGGCGCTCGGACGGATCAGCCTTTGAGACAGACTCTGTCGCTACAGTTCGACCGCAGGTTGCGTGGAGGATGTCCCAATTGGAAATGGGCCCTCCTGTGTACGGCCGCGGTGCTGGCCTACGCCAGCCCGGCCAAGGCGCAGACAACCTCGAACGCTTATTTCCCGGTCGGCATCTCGGGCTACGATCAGGATTTGGGTGTGACGGTTCTGTCCCGTATCCGTTCGGGGTATCAGGAGCAGGGCGTCCAGCTCGGCTCCTTCACCGTTCGTCCGGACCTCGACCAGTCGATTTTCGATAATACGAACGTCAACGGCACCTCCGGTTCGGGCGGTGGCAGTTGGGGCTCCGACACCGCGGCCAGCATCTCGGCTGGCTCCGACTGGGATCGGAACAGCCTCAACGCGTCCGCCGGCGTCGACCGCACGCAGTTCTTCGCGCTTCCGAGCGAAAGCTACACCAATTGGAACGTCGGCCTCGGTGGGGGCTACACGATCGGCGACAGTGAGCTTACAGCCAGCTATTCCCATTCCAGCTACAATCAGCTCGGCACGACCATCGGTTTTCAGCAATCCTCAATCCCCGCGCTCGATACGACGGATACCGGGGAGCTTAGCTATAGCTTCAACTTGGGGCGGTTCGCAGTAACGCCGACGCTCGACCTCAGCGCCTATCGTTTCGGTCCTATCACGGCTGGTGGAACCAAGATCAGCCAGACCAATCTCAACCGAAACGTCATCGCCGGCGGCGTCGTCACACGATATGAACTGACCGGCGCGGCCGGCTTGTTGTTCGTAGCGCGCGGCACAAGCTCGGACTACATCGATCAGCAGCCGGGCCAGGTAAGCAATAACTCGAGCAGCGTACTGTTCCTGGCGGGGCTCGATTATCAGTCGGAAGCGATCTGGCGCTATAGTCTGCTCGTCGGTGTCGAGAGCACGCACTTCACAGCCTCGCAATACGGCACCTATACGGCACCCATCGTCTCAGCCGATGTCGTCTACACACCGACCGGCGTGCTGACAGTGACAGGCAGTGCAACCCGCAGCGTTCAGGACACGGATACCACGGGCGACAGCGGCTTCGTGCTCAGTCAGGTGAACCTCATCCTCGACTATGAGCTGCTGCGCAATGTCCTGCTCGAAGGTCGGGCTGGATTTCAGAATGCGGACTACATCCAGGGCAGCTCGCAGAACAACGAAACGGTCGGGGGTGGCGTGACGTGGCTGCTCAACCAGAACGTCCGGCTTTCGGTGAATGACGATTACACCAATCAGGCGTCGCCCGGCAGCAACGAGGGTAACTTCAACAACGAAGGCATCACCGGCCTAAGCGGCGCCTACACCCAGAACATACTGCTGCTCAGCCTGCATCTCGGCCTGTAAGCCCAGATCGGGTCGAGAGATCGGGTGTAGTGTGCGGGCGCTACGACTCGTAACCTAACAGCCGGCAGTGCACACGGAGCGCGCGACAACCCGCTAGCTATCAACTCATGTACGACAGGCTGGTTCCGCCGCGCGGCGGAACCAGCCTGCCGGAAACCGATCAAGCGGTTTCCGGCTGGCTTTAAATCCTCAGAAGTAACGCTCGTAGACCGTTACCACATCGCCCGGCTGGATTTCCTCGCCGCGCGGCGCACGCCCTTCGACGACGTGGCCGTCGGTCTTGCGCAGAACGGACACATATCCTGTTTGTGCGCGGTAGGTGAATCCACCGGCGATCGCCGCCAGGGTGAGTGCAGTCATCCCTGGCTCATACGGATACTGACCGGGCTTCTGTACTTCGCCGAGGATGAAGACCGGGCGATACTTGACCACCTCCACCGAAACGCTCGGGTTGAGAAGCAGCTTCTTGTCCACGAGCTCGCTCGAGATGGTTTGAGCAAGCTGATCAGCCGTCTCGTTGTTTGCGGGAACGTCGCCTAGCAAAGGTATGGAGACGAATCCGCGATCGCTGACGATGAACTCGCCAGTCAGCTGGGTCTGTCCAAAGACCACGACCCGCACCGTTTCCCCAGGCCCAAGCGTATACGGGGTAGCGGCGGTCTCGGGCAAAGGAGGCAGGCTTGAGCCAGGCTCGCAGGCCGAGAGCGAAAGACATGCGGCGAAAGCAATCGCCGCTGACCTTCGCCTCCGGGCGAAAAGAAGATTGCCGGTAAAGGTACGCAGAATTGTCATTACGACCACCGCTAGTGTGTAGGAACGATCACTCGACTGTAATCTGTTCGGTTTTCAAGACCTGTCAATGCTCATAACTCAGTAGAACCGGCGACTGCCGGATGCGCGAGCGGCGAAACCGGCTGAACCGCCGCGGCGGCGGCGCCAAAACGCTCAGTGTCACCTCGGGAGACAGGCTCGGAGCTGCGGCCGGATTTATGGCCGGCGGGTTGTCGAGCGTGGCGCCCCATGCTGCCTGCAGCATCGTCAGCATGGTCGGTTTCGGAGCGGCCGGCGCCATGGCGGGCGGCAATTTCCCGGTCAACGCCTCCTCGACCTTCTGTGCGTAGGGAATGGCAAGGGCTAGCGTTTGCGAATGATAGAGGCCTGCCGCCTTCTGCCAGTCCCCGGTCGCGCCGTGGAGCGACACCAGGAAGCGGGCCGCGTAATCCGCGTTCGCGCTGGGGTCGAAAGCCTCGTCCAGGTTCTGGAACGCGGCCGGGTGATACATCAGATTGATCTGCATGCATCCCACGTCGATGGAGAGGATGTTGCGCGCCTCAGCCGCCTGGACCCACGCTACCGCCTGCGCTTTCGTGTCGAAGTAGTAGCTCTGGTTCTGCGCCTGGACCGTCCAAGGCCATGGCACCACGCGATGCGTGACCGGGTCCAAGCGGCCAGACTCGACCTGACCGATGGCGAATAGCAAGCCATCGGGCACCACGTGGCGCTCCTGAGCCGCCTGGATGGCTTCGCCGCAGAAGCCGCCTCGATTGCCCTTGCCAGCCGCAGAGGCACCACCGGCGGCCGCCACGCTTGCGGCTGCCCCAAGGAATAGCCCGATCAGTAACCGCTTCATCACGATAGCCCCCGCACGACATCCCCAAGCTTCCGTGCGGAAGCCACCCAACTCAACGAACCGGCCCGCTGCGCGCCCCGTGCCCGCAGGTCTTCGGCAAGTCCAGGCTCATCCAGCAGGCGCTCGACGGCCAGCGTGACCGACTGCGGCACATCTGTATCGAAATAGAGGGCGCTGTCTCCGCAGACCTCCTCCACCGCGCCGCCGCGGGAGGCGATGACGGGGCAACCGCAGGCCATCGCCTCCACCGGAGGCAGGCCAAAGCCTTCGTAGCGGGACGGAAACAGCAGGCACGCGGCGTTCTCGTAAAGCGCGCGCAACTCCCCATCCGTGGTCCGGCCGAGTCGTCGCGCGGCCGACACGTCGCCGGTCGCCTGGAACACCTCCTTGTTGCCGCCGCCGGCGATCGCGATGACCATGCCCCGGCGCTCTAAGGCTTGCGCTACCTCGGACAAGGCCGCGAGGTTCTTGTGCGCCACGCGACTGCCGACGACGAGCATGTATTCTCCGGCGCGCAGGTTGTGGCGCGCGAGCGTCTCCGGGTCGGCAGGTGTGCGCAGGATGTGGTCGGCCCCTTCGTAGATGACGGAAATACGGGCAGGATCGATGCCGAGGCAAGTGGCGATGCGCTGTCGGGAGAATTCGGAGACGGTGGCGATCTGCGCCCCCGCCGTCGCCAGCCCGCGCTGCAGGCCCTTGTACCAGAGGCGGAACTTCCAGGAGTAGGAGCCGGGGGTGTCGAACACGCCGGCATCGTGGATCACCACCACCTGCCCGCGCCCCGCCAGCAGCGGCGCCGTGTTGCCGAGGCTCACCAGAACGCCGCCGCGCGCTGCCCGAGGCAGATCGAACTGCTCCCAGAGATGGCCATGCCTGTCGCCTACGGCGCGTTCGCTCAGGCGTCCGGAGGCACCGGCCGGCTTGGACGGCCGTTCTCCGTCAAGGTGGGGGGTCAGCAAGGATGTCTCCGGCCACTCGCCCTGCGCCATCAGCGCGTCGATGGCGCCGACGATCTCGGAGGAAAAGCGCTGCACGCCAGTGACGGGCTGCGAGAGAAAACGACCATTGACGAAGACTGGTCCCGTCATCATGCGAGCTGACCCCTCTGGGTTTCAGGGCTGTGGATGGGAGTCGACCGCGCTTCAGCCGGCCGCGCCTGGGCCGGCCGTGCCTGGGCCGGCCGCGCCTCACTGGCCATGCGCGCGGCCACGCCCGTGGCGCAGCCCAGCTGGAGAAAGAAGGCGAGCGAGCCGATCGTGGGCGACGACAGCAAGGCCGCGGCAAGCTGCCCGCAGATGGCCGCGATGAAGCCGTCGACGACGATGCGCCCAGGGTGGCCCGGCGCGCGCCGTCCCGCCGAGTTGACGAGCGCCGTCATGCGCCAGACGAGCCAGGCGACCATGGCGACGCCGAAGATGCCGGCGTTGGCGAGCAAGCTCGGGATCAGGCTGGAAGCGCGGAAGCTGCCCCAGCCGACGCCGAGGCCGTCCGTCTGACCCACGGTCGCGACCGCTGCGGCATCGAGCCCGCTCCGCTGCTCGTATGACTGGCTGTCGCCCTTCGACATGGTCGACGCGACGACCTGCTCCACCGAATTCTGCAACGAGGGCTTGAGGACGAAGATCGGCCCGATGATGACCGCCCCGGCGACCAGAATGGCGGCCGTCGTCCTCATCAGCCGTCCGACGGCGGCGGTGTCGCCGCGCAGGGCCGCGAAGATCATCACCAGCGGGATGCCGGCGGCCAGTGTCGCCAAACCCGTGGTCGAAGTCGAACAGAGCATGGCCAGAATGGCGAGGCCGAGCAGGAGCTTCACCCGCATGATGCGATAGCCCTGGGCGTTCAGCCAAAGACAGCAGAAGAACAGGCCAGAGAGATAGAAGGCGAGCGCCGCGGGTTCCGAGAAGGTGCCCTGGATGCGGGGAACCGGCCCGATCGACTGCTTGACGATCGCCCAGCTTGGGTTGGACTGGATCACCTCGGTCGGGAACCAGACGCCGGCGACGCGATAGGCGAACTGCCAGAAGGCCAGCCCGACCGCGAGGTAGCCACCCACCAGGTAGGCCTTGAGCAGGGAACGATAGGGAATCGCCACGCGGGTGACCACGAGGGCCGCGCAGGTCGCGACGATGACGTTCAGTGCCAGGTAGAGGGACTGGGTCACGTTGCCGGAGGTGAAGGCCAGCGGCACGTAGCCGGGATCGATGAGGTCGGGCCGTTGCGGCCAGACCATCACGCGGCCCTCGAAAGCCTGCGGCAGCACGAAGATCGACAGCAGCGCGTAGCCGAGCAGGGCAAAGAGCGGCGTCAGTGCCCAGAACACGCGTCCCTCGCCCGGGTAGCGCATGCCGACGGCGTATTGCGCGACCACATACATCACGAAGAGGAGGCCGGGGACCATCGCCGGCTGCAGCCCGAAGCTGCCGCCCAGAACCAGGGCGGCTCCCGCTTCGAAGATCGCGGCGACGATCGCAAGCTGCAGCAGCCGGATGGGGTTGCCAGCCCAGAACAGGCTGAGCGGCAACAGGATCAGGCCAAGAACGGTGACACTCATGAGGGATCAGGCGCGCGCCGCGTGGTAGCCGTCGTAATGCCGGAAGGCATAGGACATGCGACCGCCACCCATCGAAGCCTTGCGCATGTCGACCCGTGTCATGACCAGGCCCATGACCGAGGAGCCGCTGTTGCGCAGCAACCGGACGGTGTTCATCACGGCATCCCGCGGCGTCTTCTCCCAATGAACCACGGCGATGGTCGCATCCGCGAGCCGCCCGAGAACCAGCGCATCCGCGACCGGCAGGACAGGCGGCGTGTCCATGATGACGACATCGTAGCGCTGACGCACATCGTCGAGCAGCGCGCTCATCCGCCGGGATGCCAGCATCTCCTGACTATCGCCCCGCATCTTGCCCGCGAGGATCACGTCGAGGTTGCTCACCGGGCGCCGGATGAGGCTCTCGGTGGCGCCGAGCGCCGTGCCCGACAGGATTTCGCAGAGACCCGGGCCGGACGGCACGCCCAGATACCCGGCCAGCGAAGGGCAGCAGAAGTCGCATTCGAGCAGCAGCACGCGCCAGCCGGCGGCGGCCATATTACGCGCAAGCTCCACCGAGAAGACGGACTTGCCCTCTTGCGGCAGCGCGGAGGTGACCATCAGGAGCCGCGGCCGCGCCTCCCCGAGGACGCGCATCTGTCCACGCAGGCGGTCGAGCGAAGCGGTCATCGCGATCTCGGCGCGGCCACCGCGGCGGCGCCCGATGCGCGTCTGCCTGACCCGCGGCAACATGCCAACGAGCGGCAGCCCGACCACGCTCTCGATCTGCTCGGGCATGCTGAAGCCGCCACGGAGCCGCTCCAGCAGAACCGCAAACACGCCACCCAACACGACCGACAGAGCGCCGGCGATGGCAAGCAGGCGCACCGGCTGAGGAGCGGACGGCCCAAGCGGGACTTCAGCGCTGGAAACGAGCGAGGCGTCGGCCTCCTGAATTCCGGCGACGTTGGCGAGCTGCGCCGCCCGGCTGAGGAAGCTCTCGTAGATGTTGCGGGTGGCCCGCGCCTGGGTCTCAAGCGTGCTGAGCCCGAGTTCGGCGGCATTCTCGCCGCTGACGGCGCCACGAAGCTGCTGCATCTGGTGCTGCAACGCCGCCTGCTGCACACGCTCCGCGTCCACTTCCACCTGCAGGCTGCGGGCGACGTTCCCCATCTGGCCACGAGCGCGGGCTTCAAGTTCAGCGGCGCGCGCCCGGGCCGATGCCAGCTCCGGATTGCCAGGTCCTTCCGTGTTGGCCAGCTCCGCCGCGCGGCCCGAAGCCTGAGTTGCCTCGTCAAGCAGTTGCGCGACCATCGGAGAGGCCAGCACGGCCGGCAGATCGTTCGTCGACGTGGCGCCAGTCAGCGCGACCTTCGCCTGGTCAAGCTCGCCCTCTTTCTCGGTGAGATCACGCGAGACGCTGATGAGCTGCGTGCTGATGTCATCCAGCTGCTGACGGTTGACCGTCTGCACCTGCCCGGTGCCGCCGGCATTGCCGGCCTGATCGGGAAGTTCCTCGCCGAGGCCATGCGAAAGACGATACGCCTCAACCGCGGCGTCATCGGTCTTAACCTGAGCCGCAAGGGATGCGACCTGCCCCTGAAGCCAATCATGGGCGCGCTGCATTGCCGCGAACTTCTCCTGCACCTTGAAGGCGAGGTATTGCCGGGCAACCTCGTTGGCGATGCGCGCACTGAGGACAGGGCTGCGGGTGCTCACCGCGATGCCGAGCAGACGAGACTCCGGATCATTGGAGAAGGTCAGCTTGTTGCTGAGAATGCCGGCCGCGATGTTGGCGCGATCCGCCTCGGTCAGCGGAGCCGTGTCCGGCGCGTCAATGACGTGATGCTTCTCCAGCCACTCGGTGATGGTCGCCTTGAGACCACCGCCGGGCGTGAAATCGGGGAGCGTCGTCAGATGCAGCGCCTCGACGACGCCGAGCGCAAGCGCGGGCGAGCTGAGAATGCCGATTTGCGTCCGCATCAAGGTGCTGTCGTTCTCGGTGTCGGAGGAGATCGCCTGCAGGTCGCTCACCTGTGTTCGTTGCGGCTCAATAATGAGAGCCGCCTGTGCCGTGTATTGCTTCGGCATGCCCTGCAGGACGAACGCGGTCGCTCCGACAACGACGACGACGGTCAGCAGAAGAACCCAGAGGTGGCGGCGCAGAGTAGATAGCAAGCGGCTGATGGGAACGGCGATGGGTTCCACCGCAGCCGTGGGATCGAGAGGGCCGCTCATTAGATCAACGGTCCGTGGACGCGTCACTTCTTGCGGCCGCTGAAACTGTTCATCACGCATAAGCCGATATACCTCAAACTGACCGCCCGTTCGATCACGGCGGATGATGACGGGTCTTAGCATTTCCGCCGGCCAGGGCTGGTTCATACCTGTGGTTGAAGGGTTGCCCCGCCTGAATTAACCCATTTGGCTAGATCGACTTGCCAATGGCCGGACCCTAGCCAACAAGCCCGCAATACAGTCTCGCCGCAGCAAAGTCTTCGGCTCCGACTCTGGCAAAAGGAGTGTTTCCATGACGCTCAATATCGTCATCGGCATCCCGACCGTCGGACGCGCTCCTATCCTGCGGGAGACCTTGCGCGCGCTCGCGTTGCAAACCCGGCAGGCGGATCGCGTTCTCGTGTGCGGGACGAAGGAAGGCGACGTAACCGGCGCGGCCGACATCGGCGCGACCGAAGTTCTTCTGGCGAAACCCGGTCTTCCGGCGCAGCGCAACGCGCTGATCGCGGCGGCGCCGGACGCAGACATCATGTTGTTCTTCGACGATGACTTTCTGCCGGATCCGCATTACTTGGCGGCTATCGAGAAACACATGACCGACGACCCCGCAACCGTGGTTGCCACCGGTCTGGTGCTTCAGGATGGTATAGGCGGTCCTGGCCTTGCAATCACGGAGGCGAAAGAGAGCCTCCGCGCTCCGCGTCCGGCCAGAGCCGACATCACGCCGGTATTCTCGGGTTACGGCTGCAACATGGCGGTCCGCCTGACAACGATGCGGCAGCACGGCCTTCTATTCGATGAGCGGCTGCCGCTTTACGGCTGGCAGGAGGATGTCGACCTGTCGCGCCGTCTCGCCGCCTTCGGAAATGTCGTGAAGGTTAATGCGGCGTTCGGCATTCATCTTGGCGTCAAGCAAGGGCGCAATTCCGGCGTGCGCCTGGGTTACTCCCAGGTCGCCAATCCGCTCTATCTCGCCGGCAAGCGCTCGGGCTACCCGGTCTTGCGCGCGCTGGAACATATCGGGCGCAACGTGGCGATGAACATCGTGCATGCACCGCGGCCGGAGCCGTATGTCGACCGGCGCGGCCGGCTGCGCGGTAATTTGCTCGCGATGGCGGACCTCATCCGCAAGCGTATGGCGCCTGAGCGTGTACTCGAGCTCTGACGTTTCGTTTTGAAGGCGGCCTTCAGGCCGCCGAAGCGGCCCGCCGCGTGGTCAGCGGGAATTGCCTGCTCGCGGTGGAGACGCCGCGATAAGCTTGCTCGGCCAGTTGGTCGTAGAACGCCGTGTCGTCGGCGAGCCGGCGCAACCCGGCGGCCGCGGCGGTGATGTCCGGCTCCGCCCAGTTGCTGCCGCTGTAGATCGCGGCCGGATCCTCAACCGGGACAAGCCGGTACGGCACGTCCACGCCGTTGCCATTGCCGGTGAAATCCGTATTGCCGGACCAGGCGGTCGCCACCACGGGAATGCCCCGGGCCAGCGCCTCCAGCATGGGCAGACCGAAGCCCTCGGCGCGATGCAGCGACAGGAGTACGTCGGCCTGGGCGTAGAGCGCTGACAACCCCGCATCGTCCAGGTGGTCCCGGATGATCTCGATATTGCCGTGCGACGCGAGACCACCGAGCGATGCCTTGAACGCCGCGACGGCGTCATCCGGGCCGGTAAGCTTGAGCAACAAGCGCGCTGCGGGCCCTTCGCCGAAAGCCTCGGCGAAGGCGCGGACGGCGCCGGCCGGGTTCTTGCGCGCCAGGCTCGAGCGGGTGTCCGCCATAGCCAGGACGGTGAACCGGCCGTTGACGTCGCGGTAACGGCGAGCCTCGGTCGGCAGATAGTGCGGCACGACCTCGACCGGCTTCCGCAACAACCGCGTCAGGCTATCGCGGGAGAAGCGGCTGGGCGTCCAGACCTCGTCGACTGTCCGGTCGCAGTTTCGCCAATCCTGCGGCGGATCGGGCAGTTCCCACGCCCAGTAGCCGATACGGTAGGCGCGAGCGGCGGCAGGCAGCACACTGCCGATCAGGCTGGCCGTCTGCGGCCCACCTGAATGGAAGATGTAGGCCGAGCCAGCCTCGTGCTTGACGCGGAACAGCGGATTGCGAAGCGCCGGTGTTGCATCGACAAGATCCGCCTCGACCCCGAGGCTCCGCAATGCCTGCCACTGCAGCACGGCGCCTCGGCTGATGCCGTTGTGCTTGGCCAACGCTGCAACGATGACGATCCGGTCGAAGCGCCGCGCGCCGGAGGAGCCGGCGAGCAGCTGCCGCGTCAGAAGCGCGCTGCCCAGCAAGTAGGTCGAGCGCAGCGATTGCTTCAGGCTAGCCGGGGTCACGTTCGTCGCTCTCCTGATCCGGCGCGCCGGAGGTCAGAGACGCCCTACCGGCAAGATCCGCAGCCTGCTTCACCGCGGGGTCATCGTGGCCAAGGCCTTCGATCGAAGCGAACGCGGCCTGCGTGCGGTTGGCCGCACCCATTTTCCGCATGATGCTCCGAATATGCACTTTGACAGCGCTCTCGCTCATGCCGAGGTCGCGCGCGATCGTCTTGTTTGCCTTGCCCTGCTTGACCTGCGCGAGCACCGTCATCTGACGGTCGGTCAACCGGTCGGACGGCAGTTGCTCCCGCACGGCCGACCCAGCCGCCTCTTCGCTCAGCAAAAGCTCGAGTGGAGCAAAGGTACCCCCGGCCTGCACGAACAGCAGCGAAGCGACCGCCATGGAAATCGTGCTGGTCCGCGTCGACACATAGCCGTTGGCGCCGCTTTTCAGCGCGTCCCGGATGGCGGCGATCTGGTTGGCATCCTCGGCATCCGACAGGAGGACGATCGGCCGGCCGTCCACGGCCTGCTGCAGCGCCGAAACCTCGTCAACCAATCCAGAGCCGAGATCGTGGACATGATAGACAACGAGATCGACCGTGGCACCGACGCTTCCACTGACGCATTCCTCGACGCTCTCGTAACCGGCGAGCGTCAAGGACGGATGGGTCGCGGCGAGCGCCGCGCTCATGCATTCGCGAATGAGGCGATGGCTATCAATCCAGGCTACGCGAATCTCGTCACTCATCAGGATCGTCCGCCCTTCAGGCGCAGTATAGCTGGATGGCCTAGCGCCAGAGCCATAAAACTTTGCCGATCGGCAACTGCTTGATCCTTCACGATATTGGACCGCCGATCCTTCACGAGATCGAACCGCCAGGGTGAGTCTGGGTGCTATTCGCAGGTCCCAGCCCGGATCTCAGTGAGCCGTTTCCGACTGTGACAACGCCAACCATTCGGCTGCCTTCGCTGATATGTGCCGCTTGCCTATTACGTTTTGTACAGAACGCCAACGGCTGGACGCATACACACTATAGCTAGATCAATAGTCCTCCGCTCGATCAGATGAGTTACTGCGATCGGCTGTCGACTTGGCTAACCGTGCAGCAATGCCTGGCGTTCTCCCCCGGACTGGCTCGTGGGGAGACAATAAACGCAAACAACACGAGGAAGAGGATGGGGCGCGCACACGTCAGACGCGCGCCAAGCGCAGAAACATAGCGCAGGCAGCTATTAAATCCGACGTTGCTGCCTCGCGAAAGGCAGGATGTACTTCAAGCTCGTCGGCGTGTTTCAGGCTACGCGAAGGAAGCGGTCGGACACGCAGCGACCGCCTCTCTCCATATGTAGCGGATCATGGAGTGGCCACGGCCTTACATGGCTACGGCTTCACCACGCTCCGAACAGAGCTTCAGCGCGTTGAACGCTGCCTGTGTCCGGTTGGTCGCACCCATCTTTCGCATGATATTGCGGATATGAACCTTCGCCGTGCTCTCGCTCATGCCAAGCTCGTGCGCGATGATCTTGTTGGCCTTGCCCTGCTGAAGTTGTGCCAGGACCGCCTTCTGCCGCGTGGTCAGCCGATAGGGTGAAGCGGCGACCGGCTGACCCGCAGGGGGTGCGCTCGCATCCGAAAGGAGCATTTCCAGCGGTGCAAACGTACCGCCCGCCTGCACGAACCGGATCGCCGACAGGGTCATGGCAAGACCGGTGCTCCGGGTCGAGATGAACCCGTTCGCGCCGGCCCGCAGTGCCCCGCGGATGGTGTTTAGCTGATGACTGTCTTCCAGGTCCGACAGCATGATCAGCGGTGCGGCCTCGAGCGCCTGGCGGATCGCCGCAATCTCCTGCAGGCAAATGTCATACGAGGCATGAGAATAGAAAATGATGAGGTCGAACCCGTCATTACCCGTACGAACGAACTCGGCCACGGAGATGAACGGAGACACCTTCAACGTCGGCTGCAACTCCAGGATCGCGCGCAAGATGCAATCCCGGGTGAGCGCGTAGCTATCGATCCAGGCGATGCGAAGAGCGCCGAGATCCGAATCTTCCGAGTAGCCGGTTGTGGAACCGGACTCGGGCCTACGCTCCACGGCAAAGCCTGCTTCCTCACGCGAATGGCTCCTTGCCAATTTGTCAGCGTGGTAAAAGTCATGGTTAACAACGGGAAACGTCTGATCCATCTATCCAGCCTCCGTAGGAATGCTTGCAGTATAAATAATTCGAACTTCGTCACGGTTACTAATCAAATTTGGAACTTAAACCTTTTTTGCAAAGAACTACCGAGGAAGGCTGAGGGGATTAAGTGGATGAGCGTAAGTCCGATTTGGCGGGCTCAACTGATCGAAGGATGACGCGCCACCTAAAGCTGCCTCGACGCGCGTGGACGCAGCGCGATCAGCACAGCTTCCCGGATGCCTGCACATCGCGATCTGCAGTCCCACTTTGTAAGCTTCGATAATAGGCAGAACAGTGCGAGGATTTTCTGTTCCTCGCGTCACGCCCCTTGCCCGCGCAACCGGTCACCGGTGTCACCGGCTATACCGAGAAGCCGGTCCGCATTGAGCGCCGCCTGAGTGCGGTTGGCGGCACCCATCTTCCGCATGATGTGCCGGACATGCACCTTCACGGTGCTCGCACTCATGCCGAGTTCATGAGCGATGATCTTGTTCGGCTTCCCATGCTTCATCAGCGCGAGGACAGCGATCTCACGCTGCGTCAGACGCCCAACCTCCGACAGAGGACGCGAGACCGTAGACGGCGCCGGCTCCCGGTCCATGAAGAGAAAGTCTCTCGGCACGAAAGTGCCCCCGGACCCCACGAGGCTGATTGCGGAGACGACCATCTGCAGGCTCGTGCTGTCGGTCATCACGAAACCGGACGCTCCACGATTAAGAACCTCGCGGACAATCGCCGGCTCGATCGCGGAAACATCAGAGAGGACGACGATCTGAACCGAGGTGAAGGCCTCCCGCAGAGCGGCGATGTCCTCGAGCCAATCGGTGTCCGCGTCATTCTCATGCGAGTGGTACACGATCAGGTCGATCGCTCTACCCGTGTGCTTTGCGCAGTCCCGGACCGACTCGAACGGAATGATCACGAAAAGCGGCTGCAGCCTGGCAACCGAACTCGTCAGACACTCTCGCGTCAGCTGAGAAACATCGATCCAGCCAATGCAGAGTTCGCCCGACGTGCGGGCCGCTTCGGCAGGCGCGTTTGTCAGTCTCGGTGGAGGGCTCAGGGTAGCTGTGGTATGGGCCATTTTAGAACTCACAACACTCGGATCCCTAGACTGAACGGCAAGCTCGATGCTGCCCCGTACTCAGTTTCACCTAGCTTGTTGGTGTAGATCGGTTCCAATGAACCTCCTTCCTCAACGCTTGGTATGTCATTCGGAAGCCTCATTTGGGGCTATTTCCGCAAAACACGCTATCTTGATTACCTCGTCCTTAAGATGCCGGTCGGCACCTCAGGAGTTAACCGCACGTTTATCCGGTCCTATGGGATGCACAAATCAACTGAATGGCTCCTTCAATGTTCGGAACGGTAATGCTGACTACACCCTTGGGCGTAGCAGCCGGCGGCTGATGCAGATGACACCGGGTCAATCATCCAGGTTCGGCAGGCTAAAGCAGCGGTTGTCAGCTATACGTAATTTGATGTTTTACAATTGGTTGGATCGAACTGTGATATCTCCGTGTTAAGGCGCCCCTCTTTAGGGTAGCGGCGTCTCAAATCTGGTATCACGAACTCGCGAGCTTATGCGGCATGGCTTAGACGTATCAACGCCAGAACTGACCTAGTTGCGTCTGCGGGCGGGCAGTCAGGCGAGGTCAAACCGGCCGACGCGGCCTTATATCAAGAATCCGTGAGGTCAGTCTGTCTCGTCGGGAATTCTGTGCGCGGCGGTTGCGCGTGACCGATCCGATCGTCCGCTAAGCGCGTCGAAGGTCGCAGCTTGCTCGTCATCTGCTACGTCCTTTTGGTCAGTGCTGGAACAACGTCGCTCGCGCGGCACCAATTCGTGGCGTTGCAGCAGTTGCGACATTACGACGGCGCCAATGTGCGAGACAGGCGCGCCTTGTTCTTGATCCCTCCCTCGCAGAAGTTGAAGGTCCTTGCAGTGTCGCGCGCGTGGCGGACGCCGTTCCGCATTTCGAAGCGAAGTCCTGGCGCTCGGCTTGCTCCTTTTTTAGCCTGAGAAACGCATCTGGAAATCCTGACGGGCGTAACAAACAAACAACACTTGGTCGGGCGATGCCGAGGCGCTCCCTCAACCTTAACTGGATTAGAAGCTTTGAGGCTTCAGCTCGACTGTTGAGCTTTACTCAAGCGGCTCAGGAACTGGCGCTTACACAAGCGGCTATCAGTCAACATGTTCGCCTGCTGGAACAGGAACTGGGTGAGCCGTTGTTTCTCCGGCTTTCCAAAGCGGTGCGGCTTACGGATGCCGGCGAAGCCTATCTTCCCGTCGTTCGTGAAAGCCTCGAGCGGCTGCGCGCCGGCACCTCGGATCTATTCGGTGCAGGCCGCGAAGGCTCGGTGCGTCTACGCGCCGACCCAGGCTTCATCGACTGTTGGCTGGCTCCGCGATTGCAGGACTTCCTCGGTGCCTATCCTGACATCTTGCTCCAGGTCTCCGTAGCGATCGGCGGCATCGACAACGACTGGAGCACGGCTGACATGGAGGTTCGGTACGAGAGCACGCAGATGGGAGGCGTCGACGCAACCGTGCTCGTGGGCGGAACTGTCTTCCCGGTTTGCCATCCGAGCCTGAGCCAGGCTCTGCGGCAGCCGTGCGACCTGCTGCATCAGCGCCTTCTGCATGTCACCGGGCACCGTCACGGCTGGAGCGAGTGGTTCCATGTGGCGGGCGCGGTCTTGCCCGACGGGGCCAGGCTGCTGCAGGCCGACTCGGGAGTGACAACTCTTGTCATGGCAGAGCAGGGCATCGGGGTCGCGCTGGGTCACTCTGCGCTGGTCTTGCCGTTGCTTCAGCAGGGGCGGCTTGTAAGGCCGTTCATGCCGGGCTTGGCGACGCCGGGGATGTTCCACCTCATCACACCCAGCGATCATCCTCTGAAGCGGCAAGCACGGTTGTTCCGAAACTGGCTGCTCGCCAAGGGTAGCCACGCCCTTGAAGGCGAGCCCGGCGCCGGGCCGTCCCATTGATCGAGTAGTGCATGGCGGCAGGCGACGGCAAAGCGCCGGCCGCGGCGACCTTATCTGGCCGTCTCTGCGCTTAGCCAATCCATGTAGGCGAGAAACGCTTCGCGCGTCGGTCTTGGCTTCCAACCTGTATCGGCCAGAATCCGGGAAATATCGTAGGCACCCCACATTCCGCCGGTAAGCGCCGCATCCTGGACGATGTCAGCATGCGCTGCCGGGACGACTTCGGCTTTGAAGCCTGGCACACGCTCCGCTGCCCAGGATGCGATGTCGCCCACCGTCGTGGTTTCGCCCGCCGCAATATTATAGGTGCCGAAGCGCAGCAGCGGCGCCTTAAGCAGCCCTGCGATGCCCGAGGCCACATCCTCCGCCTGGATGTAGTCGCCAACTCCATCCATCGTGTTGACCCGCACCACCGGGTCGCCACCGAGCGCCTTATGGGCGATCCGGTTCGGGACGTGACGGAAGTTCCGGCTGCCGGTTTCCCGGTCCATCGGTCCGTAAACCGAGGAAAGCCGCACCGACGCCGCCGAGAACCCGAACATATCGCCGTAGCGCTCAGCGATCAGTTCGGAAGCCAGCTTCGCAATGCCGTAGAGGCGACGGGGCATGACGTAGCCGTCTTCGGGCAGCGGTTCCCCGGGGCGATCCGGCCCGTGATGCTTGTAGACCGAACCGGAGCTGACATAGACGAAGCGACGGAGGCTCCGCAGGCTGCGAGCCCACTCCAGCATGGCCACTGTGCCCATGATGTTCACGTCGATTATGCGAGCCGGGGCCTCGGATTCCGGCTCCCGCTTTGCTTCCGCCACTGTCCCGCGGGAGATGGGCGTCACACTCGCACCATGAACGACATAGGTGACGGTATGGGCCTCGAGGGTAGGCCGCCACGTCTCCGGCTGGGTGACATCGGCCACGATCGTGGTCAGCCGGTCGGCGACCGGCGCGAAATATCGCTGGGCGGCAGCGTCCATGGGCGCCAGATCCAGCGCCACGAGATGCTCGGTTGGATAGGTCTCCAGCCAGTGGCGGGCAAACACGCTCATGACGAAGCCGGTGGCTCCG
Source organism: Acidisoma sp. (assembly GCF_965199065.1). Lineage (NCBI taxonomy): Bacteria > Pseudomonadati > Pseudomonadota > Alphaproteobacteria > Acetobacterales > Acidocellaceae > Acidisoma > Acidisoma sp. Next base: position 715,140 of record NZ_CBDAQN010000003.1, read on the forward strand.
GTGACGAGTAAAGTCATGGCGATGCTCCGGCCGCTTATGACGCGGTGACGGCGCACGATGAGCGCCCGCGCTGATCGCGTCTACCCCGGCCACGTCATGGGGGCAATCGAAGGCAAGAACGAAAGAAGAGGATAATCAGCCGGTTCAAGACAAGCAGCTCCATCGGCTACTAGAACCCGTCGAGCTGCTCCCGCGCCACGCGATACACCTGCGCGGCGGCCGCGCCCAAAGTCTGACTTGGATTGGCGATACATTGTCCACTGAGGGCGTTGATTGCCTCGGGTGACGTGAGCATCTGCTGCGCGATCGGCGTATGGCCCCCAGCGGCCGTCCTTCGGTCCATCGCCTCCCACTGGTCGACAACCGAGCTGATAATGCTGGTAGATTCGATACTGGGATGGTTTGCTACCAGCGCAATCGCCTGTCCGCAGGTCATGCTTTCAAGAGCATATGCATTGTGGGCCGTTAGCACACCGACAAAGACACTTAAAAACGCGGCGCCTGATCTCTTCACGGCTCGTCTCCCTCTATTCCGGCCAGCATCCGGGTCACTGCCTTCTGAACCGCCGCGGCCGCTGATCGCCGATAGTCCCACATCGCATCTGGTGGAGGATCGTTTATGGTCATCGCTGCGTTGGCCTCGAAGACCAGAACAGACCCATCAGGCGCCAGAGCGAAATCCACACCGGCGTAGTCGAGGCCCATCCGCTGTCCGAGGCGTTCAAGCGCAGCCATCGCCCGCTTCCCAAGGACATTTGACATATCATTGAGAAAGCCACTTTCTTCCTGACGGTAGGCTTCATGCTCCGCCATGTCCGCAGAGAAATAATGCACCTTCCAATCTGAAGAAATTGCTAAATGCCACGGATAAATTCGGCCGCGCACGAACATGACACGATATTTGCGCACCTTGCCGTCCGCCCCGCGCGCATCCAGCGGCTGGATGAGGAAAAGCTCATCGCCCGGCATGCTCTCCACCGCGCCCGCGAAGTCATCCTGTGTTTCGACGAGATGGAAATGCCGCCCGGTGTGAAATCCTGCCGAACGAACGAGCAAGGGGAACTCCCGGGACTGTACCGGTTGAATGGCGGCGCGCTCCATCCTCCGGATAAGCGGCGCCACCAGACCGTCGATATCCCGGCAGAGACTGCCAAGATTACAGCGCCCCGTCCGCCTGACCCGGGCCGGGTGGTTGATGACGGGTTTAGCGGTCGTCGAGACCAGATATTCTGCATTCACCAGCGCTGGAGGCGCAGCGTCAGCATCGCCGATTGCATTGACGACGAAGTCATGGTGCGGCAGGCGAGCGGAGAGATCGGCGTAGTCGGTGTAGATGACCGTCACTGCAGCACGGTGGTCGTCGAGCCAGGGCCACAGGCGCACGTTTCCGCCGCGAGCGGAGGCAAGATATAGCACCTCTTGCGCCAGCCCTGTACCACGATGCCGCCGAGGAGCCACGGCATGGCCAACGAAGCCGGCGCGCCAGAACCGCTCCGCCTCAGCGTGCTCGCCCAACATCGCCAGCGTGCGCGCCATGCCTTGCGCCGCTTCGATGCACGCCGCATCCGTGGCAAGGGCTGCCTCGAAATGGCTGCGGGCCGTTCCGGCCTCGCCATCCTCCAATGCCATGTTCCCGAGCGTCACGCAGGGAGCCAAATCCTTCGGGTGATGCTGCGTCGCCCGCGCAAAAAGCGTCCGAGCCGCATCGCGCCGCCCGGCCGCCAATGCAAGTGATCCAAGCCCCAGCAGGGACTCCAGGTGCTGCGGCTCGGACCGCAAGCGGTCAAGAAAGGCCGCGACCGCCAAGCTATGCTGCTGCATCAGCTGCGTCGGCGCGTCAGCCTGGGCACAGGGAAGCCATCTGCCGCAAGCGATCGCAGGATGATATGACGAATCGACGCACCGGTATCCTCCGACCGTTGACGAAGTGCCTCCCGCGTCTCCTCCGGGACCAGAATCTGCATCGGAAACTGTGCCACGCCCTGCCGCAGGCGGCGGCCGCGGATCACCTCCTGACCCTCCTCATGCAGCGCATCGTCATCAGTGCAGCTAATAAGACTTTCCTTCCCCACGACCTCCGGGTCTGGTCTGTTCGGAGAGACTACTGCAGCTTTCGCTGGACGCCCTCTCTGGCCGGTTGACGACTTCCGTACTACTCCCATGATCTGCTCCCTGAACGCATGCCAGCTAAAAGAGACAATCTGCAGGACGTTTGGTCACAGGTAAGACTTGCTTAACGCTGCCATCCGTTGCTCTCGAACTCTCTCGTGTTCATCAGTATATTCGGGATTTTCTCAGTCACTTGTTCTATGTCCGATCTCAAAAGAAGAAATTTTCGGCAAGTGGGGCTTCTGCCGCGTCTCACGTGACGCTCGCCATTGCTGTAGTCGCCAGACATAGGCGAGGATTTCAGCGCAGGCTCGGTAGAGGGCCACCGGGATAGGGTCATCGGGCTCCACGTAACGGTAGATCGCGCGGGCTACCGGCGGCGCTTCGACGATGGGAATGCCATGGCTCCGCGCTTGCGTTATGATCTCGGCGGCCAGCAGTCCCGCCCCTTTCGCCAAAAGAATTGGTGCGGGATCAACCCCACGCCGGAAGCGGATGGCAACCGCAAAGTGGGTTGGATTGGTGATGATGACGGAGGCTTCCGGAACCCGTCGCATCTGGCGTGACCGCGCCATCCGTCTAGCGATGGCACGCTGGCGTTGCCTGACCTGCGGGTTGCCGACAACCTCCTTAATTTCGTCACGCATTTCCTGGTCGGACATCCGGTGTCGCCGACGATGCAGCCAGAACTGCACGCCCATATCGACCCCCGCGATGCCGATGATGGCGGCGCAGATATTGGCGAGGATATGCAGACAGAGAGCGGTCATCGCGCCGATGGAGGATTGCACCGGCATGCCGAGAGCGGCAAATGCATACCAATTGTTGCGGATCGTGGTTTCACCGACGCCGCCGATGATGAGGAACTTGGCCATGGATTTCAGCGTGTCGGTGAAACCGGATACGGAAAAGAGCTGGCCCAGCCCATGAGAAGGCGACAGCTTCGAGAAGTCCGGCATCAAGGCGGTGACGGAGAACGTCCAGCCGCCGAACAGAACGCCGACAAGCGCTGACAGTGCCCCGATTAGGACGAGTAGCGGTGCCGTCTCGATGATGAAAGCTTGGCTCGAGACAGAGGCCAGAGATATGTCACCGGTTCCCGAAAGCGTCAGTGCCGTTGCACAGATATTCTCCAGACGACTGCCGAAATCGGCGGCCGCGTTCAGACCAATGGTTGTCACCAGAACGATGGCAGCGGCTTTCGGCAGATCCGTGGAGCGAGCCACGTCGCCGCGCTCGGCAGCCTGGCGCAGCCGCCTCTCGGTCGGCGCGTGCTTCTTATCGTGGTCGTCCGAACCTTCAGCCAATCGGCACCATGATCGCGATGGTTCGGACTGCCGTATTGAGCAGATGCTCGATGCTGCCCGGCAGATCGCCCAGCGAGGCGGTGAGGATGGACAACCCGCCGAGGATCAGGAGAGGAAAGCCGATAGTCAACAAATTCAGCTGGGGCGAGAACACCGTGAGCAGGCCGACGGTCACGTTGATGGCGAGCGAGATCGCCATCACGGGAACTGCCAGCATGACCGCCGTCGTGACGACGGAGCTGCCGAATGCAAGCAAGGCCGGCAGCGCCGCCGCACCCAGACCGGCGGTGCCGCCCTGGAAAGAATGGGCGATCGCCGCGAAGAGCCAGATCGGACCGCCGACCGCGATGAAGCCCATGAGAGCCGCCCACGACATGATGTCGTAGAGAACCTGCGTCTCGCCCGGTACATCCTGAAACTGCAGTTCGGCGAAGCTCAATCCCATGGCGAGGCCCGCGATTTCGCCGAGGCTTGCGATCGATGCAACCACAATCTGCATGACCGCGCCGATGGCCGCTCCGAAACCGATCTGGATGATGCCCTGGTAGACCGCAGTGATCGGGTCACCCGGGAAAGCCGGCAGATTGGGCAGCCAGAACGCAAGGGCTCCGGCTAAAACGGCCGCCAGGATTGCCTTGACCCGCATGGGTATGAGCGCAGAACCAAAAAAAGGGGCGGTCAGAAAGAGCCCGGTTATGCGCAGGAAAGGCCAGACGAAGCGCCCGAGCCAGGTCAGCACCTGGCCGTCGGTTACGACCACGATTGATGAACGAGCAAGCCCACATTGCCGATCCAGGCGACGATGAGCGATTTAAACAGGTCGAGGGCGCCGAAGCCGCCGAAGATACCGATGAGAATCATAACGACCGTCTTCGGCAACAGGTTGAGCGCTGTGTCTTCCATCTGAAAGATCGCTTGCAGCGTAGCCGTCGTCACGCCGACGATGAGTAGTAGCATAATGATCGGCAGCACCGCCTCGACCTCTGTGGCAAGCGCGGCATGGAGCAGCTTCAGATAGAGCGGCATGCGCAGTCACGCTCCCGCATGAACAAAGCTATTCGCGACGGAACCGAGTACCAGAACCCACCCATGGATCGAGACGAACATCAGCAGTTTCAGCGGCAGCGAGATGAGCGTCGGCGACACCATGATCATGCCGAGGGACATGAGGACCGAAGCCACGGCAAGATCAATAAGGACAAAGGGGATGTAGATGAGGAAACCGATCTGGAACGCGGTCTCCAGTTCCGAGGTGGCGAATGCCGGCACCAGCACTGTCAGCGGTACATCCTGAGGAGAGTTGTAGTGGCTGCCGCTGAGGTCGACGAAAAGATGCAATGCGTCCCGTCTGGTCTGCGCAAGCATGAAGCCCTGGATCGGTGGCTCCGCCGCCGCGACCGCGCTCTGGAAGCTGATCTGCCCGGCGAGATAGGGCTGGATCGCTTTGTCCTGTTCCTGCTGGATCACGCCGCGCATGACGAACATGGTCAATGCCAAGGCCAGCGCCGCCAGCACCATGTTGGGGGGCGTCGTCTGCAACCCAAGCGCTTGCCGCAGCACCGCCAGAACGATGATGATGCGGGTGAAGGCGGTCATCAACAGAAGGATGCCGGGGAGGAAGGCAAGGCCCGTGATCAGCAGGAGTGTTTCCACGTTCAGCGAGTAGACGTCGCCGCCATGGGCGGGCGCTGCGCTCAGCAGGGCGAGGCCGTCCGCGGCTTGGCCATGGGCGGCCGCAGGTAGGCAAAGGCTTAACGTGACAATGAAGGCCGAGATGGTGCGGCGGCGGCTCCTCACGTGCCGGATCCCGATTTGCGCTCGCTGCCGCTCGGCGTAAGGCGGCCAATGGAAGTAACTCCGCCGCGTCCTGCTGCAATAAGAAAACGCTGCCCGTCAGCTTCCACGATTTGCAGGCTCGACTGCCACCCCACCGCCTGCGATGCAACGATCCTAATCGGGGCCGAACCGCTTTGGCTACCGATACGGCCTGTGACCCGCCACCGGCGCGCGAGGTAAGCCGCAGTCAGCAGGAACGCCAGAATGACGACCAGCGAAAAGACGACCGAGACAAGTTCCGACATGCCGCCCACTGGGCTCATCGTCAATCCTGCACGACAAGATTGGTGATGTAGGCAGAGGCGAACGGATTGGCCGGGGTGTAACTCGCATTGCGGTCCAGCACTTCATTTGCGATATGCAAACAGCTCTTTGTCAGATCGACCCGCGTCTGCGGATCCTGCAGACTCTGGCTGGTTTCGTTCATTAGAAGAGTGATGACCGCGGCCTTGATAATCGGCTGAAGTTCCTCGAACGTCACGAGGGCCGCCTGATCAAGGGTGGAGAACTGCACGGAAAAATCGACATACGAAGTGGCCGCGGTCCCGGCCTGGGGCGGTATGCTCACCGTCACGTCGGCCAGCGTCGCGAAGAAGACGGGCTTGGGCGGTGGTGGCTTGGGCGCTTGGCCGGAGGCGACGGTCGGGCTGGCATGATGCAGATATTCGGTCACGCCCAGCGTGCCACCAACACTGGCGGCGATTGCGAGTATAACGATGAGAACGATCAGCAGAATTTTGACCATCAGACTTTACGACCTTCGGATCGGAACATGACAAGCGTGCGACGAAAGCCGCCGTTTTGACCGCGCATTCTGGGTGTCACCGCTAAACGGCCTGAAGCAGAGACTCGAACATCGCCTTGGCGCTCGTGATCACCTGCGCTGCCGCCTGAAATGCCTGCTGGTATTGCGTCAGCAGCACAGCCTGTTGATTGAGCGAAACCCCGGCAAGCGTCTGCAGGTTGGTCGTTGCCGTTGTAACCTGTGAGGATGTGCCGGTCGCAAGGTCCTTTGCCTGCTGCGCATTGGCGCCGAGCGAGGTCCCGAGACCGACGACCGCCTCCTGCAGCGTGCCGGCGGTGGTGGAGGCCGTCGTCGTCCACAACGCCTGGATCCGCGTGGCATTGCTGCCGCTTCCACTACCGCCTGCCGTGAGCGTCAGCGTATCTCCCGTTGCCGGCGCGCCGGAAATCGGCAGTTCCCAATAGGTCCCGCTGGCACTTCCCGTTGTGGGATAGGCGATGGCGATCGTCGCGGCGCCGCCGCTGCCGGATAGAGTCCCGCTGGCAATGATCGTCGTCGGATCGGCTGTCGTCGTTATGTTGTAGGCCGTGCCGGAGGTGAAGACGACTTGCAGTGACTGCCCGTAGCTGCCGGCTGGGACAACAGTGGCTCCGGCCACCGGCGTGCCGGTGACGCTGGCTGTACCGGCCACGATAGAGCCTGCATTCGTGTCTGCGATCGATCCATCAGGCTGCAGCGAGCCTGGTGTAGCGGCATAGGGGTCAGCGGCCGCTACCGAACTTCCCAGGGAAGTGGTGACCGAAATCCTAGTGGCTGCTCCCGGAGCCGGCTCCACAACGAAGCTGTCGCCCGCCTGCGGTGTTCCCGCGACCGCGACACTGAGACCGGCGAAGGAGACGTTGCTGCCGGCGGAGGTGACATTGTAGCTTTTGCCGGTCGCCTCGTCCTCCGCGTTCCAGCCCGGTGCGCCGGAGTAGCTCAAGAGGAATGGGCCGCCATCGGTCGGTAGCGCACCGGCATCGCTGATCGTGGCGGTCAACGAAGCGCTGCCTGTGTTGGCGCTGCTAGCCGTCGCAGTCGGAGCGGGCACCGAGAAAAGATCGGACCCTTGCGCACCCGCGGTCGTAAGGCCCTGCGCCTGAGCCGTGTTGGTCTGCGACGCAAAGATACCCGCGAGCGCATCCAAGCTGTGCAAGGCGGCGGCGCCCGACTGCCAGGTCTGAAGGTTGCCGCCGATCTCGCCGTCGCTCCCGGCCAAGGGCAGTTTCACGCCGCTTTTGCCGACGGTGACCGTCGGCGCCACGGACTTGCTGCCGCCTGTCAGCACCAGGGACTGCGCACCGGCCTGATCGAGCAGCACGGTGCCGCCACTGGCCAGCAAAACCGCGCCATCCGAGCCAATCGGCACGATATTGACCGACAGCACGTTCGATAGGGACGCCAGTGCCGCCTCCTGCTGATCGAGCAGGCTCACGTTGTTGGGGCTGTCGACGAGGCCCTGATTGATGGCCTGCAACTGACCGAGAAGATTGTTGGCTGTGCTGACCTCGTCGCCGAGCGCGGTCGTGGCGCCGGTCTGGACCGCTGTGATGGAACTCGCAGCGCTTCGAAAAGCGCCCGTTACCGACGTGGCATCCGAGATCACGGTCTGCTGCTGTGCATCGCTGGTCGGATTTGCAGCCAAGGTTCCGACATCGAGAAAGAACTGGTTCGCGGCACTCTGCACGTCGCCGTTATTCCCGAGCGCATCCGAAATGTTGCTTAGCGAATCTGACGTTGTGCTTGCAGCCGAACTGGCGCTGTTGGCCGTGCGCAGCACGCCGGCGGCAAACCCGTCAGCCACCCGCGTCACCTGGCCCTGCACGCCGTCGCCGGACGAACCCGAGGTGCCGTCATCCACGGTCGTAAGATCGAGATTTTCCTCGGCATAGCCGGGCGTGGTCTGATTGGCAATGTTCTCTGAAACAGTGCTGATGCCGTCTACAAATGCTTCGATGCCCGCTAGGGCAGTGTTAACAGCTCCGACCAACCCACTCATCTATAAGACCCTGTTGCCTGCTGAAGTGCTATTCGAAGGAAGAGCTAGGAGCTTGTCTTCATCATCAGTCGGCGGGTGCGGTCTCCGCGCCGACCGCCTGAAGCATCTGCTCCATCATCGGAGACTGCGATATCATGATAATCTTTGACGCATAGTTGCTGTCCGTGGCGAAACCGCCCGCCTGCAACGCATTGGCAAAACTCGTGACCGACCCGTGGCCGACAACATTTTGAAAATTCGACTGGATGAGCCGGATGTAATCCGTGACGCAGGCTGCGGGCGTGCTGTAATCGCGGAAACTCGCGGTTCGCGGCACCAATGACCCATTTATCATTTCGTGTGTGGCCTGGACCGTGGAGGCTTGGCCGGCCGCCGCCTTGATGCCGAACATGTTGTTGCCGGGCACGGCGCTCCCCCAGCCCGTCTCCAACGCCGCTTGCGCGAGAAGACCTACGGGCGGCACGCCGAGAACGGACGCTGCGACCCGAATGGCAGGCCAGATGGATCGCGCAAGCTCGGCCGCATGCGCCACAAGCACTGCGCTGCTCGCGGCGCCGCTCGCCTCGCTACCGGCGGCGTCGTCTGGTCCGCTGGCCGCGCCGGCAGGTATCGCCGCGGCAGGCCCGCCCGCCACCGCGGTTGCATCCGCCGGGGACGGACCGGCCCCTGCCAAGGCCGGCGGCGATGACGCGCGGCCGCCGATCTGGCGCAGCGTTGCCGAGGTGAGCCCGGTGTCATATTTTCCAAAGTCATGTTCAGCGATGTCCCATGAGAACAGACTTTGGTAGGCATCCGAGCCGGCCCCGAGAGTATCGGCATCGAGCCCATTCTTGTTCATTTCGGAGAGCATGTTGTACCACATCAGCCCTTCCATCTTCCGGACCTCGCTCCCGCCGCTCGGGCGTGCCTCCTGAGCGGCTGCGGCATTCAAAGCCTGGACCGTCATCAGATCACCTTCACGACACCGGTGATGGCACCGGCAAGTTTGAGCGCCTGCACGATCGCCACCAGATCCGCGGGCGTCGCACCCACGGCGTCGAGGGCCTGCGCGACCTCTGCCAAAGTTGCCCGGTGCGGCAGATAGATCACGTCCGCCTTGCCCTGCTTCGCGCTCACAACCGTGTTCTGAACGCCTGCCGTCACGCCACTGCTGAAGGGCGCCGGCTGGCTTACCCCGTTGATCGTTTGAATGCTGACGGTGAGGTTGCCGTGCGACACGACGGCCGGCCCAAGCTCGACTCCCGCATTCATGACGATCGTGCCGCTCTGCGCGTCGACCACGATCGTTGGTTCCTGATCGGCGGGGATGATCGGCAGCGAGAGCACTCCCGCCATGAAGCGGACCGAGTTGGTGCCACCACCGGGAAGATCGACCTCGCCCGGCGTTACGGCGGAGGCGGCAGCGGGACCGTAGGTCCGGTCGATGACGTCGGCGATCTGCTGCGCCCCCTGGTAGCTCGGCGTGTTGACCATGAGCCGGGTCATGCCATCCTGCGAGAAGCTTGCTGGGATGGCGACCGAGAGGATGACGCCGCTTGGCAAGGAGCCGACGGTCGGGATGTTCGTGGTCTGCGAACTCCCGCCCGCGCTCACGGCAAAACCGCTGACCAGCAAGGGGCCTTGGGCCTGACCGAAAACCTGCCCGTTGCCGCCTCGCAATGGCGTCGGCAGCAGTACGCCACCAGCCAGAGAACTGGCATTGCCGACAGCGGAGACGATCGCATCCACGCGCTGACCGGCGGCTGAGAACGGTGGGACCTCCGCTGTCACCATCACCGATGCAACATCGTTCGGCTGCATGAAGGACACGTTGGTCAATGTGATCCCCATGTTGCGCAGCATATTGAGGATGCTCTGCTCCGTGTAGGGCACCTCCGTTGTCTGATCACCGGTTCCAGGCAGGCCGACGACCAGCCCGTACCCGTAGAGCTGGTTCGCCGGCGCTCCTGCCACAGTGACCAGGCCGCCGATCGTCGTCGACTCTGCCGCGCGTGGCGTGGCCGGCGCGAGGACGATCAGCCCCAGGAGAGCTAGAACGGCCAGATTTTGGCGAGGATTTGTTGTAATAGCGGCACCCGATGCGCATCGTTGATGGGACCATTGCCGACATACTGAACGTTCATGTCGGCGACGTTGTTGGAACTTATGGTGGCGTTGGCCGTGATATCATCCGGACTGGCGTAGCCGGTCACGACAATCGCGTTGACGTTACCGTTCACGTTGACGTTCGTTCGGCCTTCGAGAGCCAGAGTACCGTTGGGATCGACTCTCGTCACAACCGCTTCGACCTCACCGGTGATGTTATTCGAGGCGGTTTCGCTTCCGGTTCCGTCGTATGCGTTGCTTGATGACGTGTTGATCGTCGGCGAGAACGGTGTTCCGGCGAGGCTTCCGAAATTCAGCGGAACGCCGAAGAAGCTGGTCACGCTGTTGGCGATCGTGCCTTCGCGCTTGAGCGAGGCCGCATCGTTGTTGACTGCGGTCGTGCTGGTAACGATATCGATCGCGACGAGATCCCCTGCCCGCCAGTCTCGCTTCGGTTCGTAGATGGAACCCGAGCTTGCCGAGGGAAACACCGAGCCATCTTCGGCGGTGGGACCGCGCGACACCGAAATCGGGAAGACGGAAGCGGGCACGAGCGCCTGCGAGCCCGGCGCCTTCGTCGCGCAGCCACCGAGAAGGCCCAGGCAGACGATGCCGCCCACGCTGCGCCAGCTTGCGATGCTGCCGGTCAGGATCACGCCTGCGCCGCCTGCGCCAGGTAGTTCAGCTGATTGTCCACCGCAGACACAACCTGCGTACCAAGCTGGTAGGCGCGTTCCGCCGCAATCATGCTGACCATGGACTGCACGACATCCACGTTCGACGATTCCAGATAGTTCTGGTTCACCGAGCCTAGCCCGTTGGTCTGCGGCGCCCCGCTGATGGCCGCACCGCTGGATGATGTGTTCTCGAGAAGATTGTCGCCCAGCGGCTGAAGGCCCTGAGGGTTGACGAAGTTTGCGAGCTGCACCTGCCCCACCTGATTGGCCTTCTGCGACCCAGGCAGCGTCACCGATACTGTCCCATCGGTTCCGATCGTCACGCTGGTCGCATTGGCCGCGATGGATATGTTCGGCAGCACCTGGTAGCCGCTCGAGGTCACGAGCTGCCCGTTGGAGTTGAGCTGGAAACTGCCGTCACGGGTATAGGCGGTGTTGCCGTTTGGCAGCACGACCTGGAAATAGCCCGAGCCGTTGATCGCCATGTTGAGCGGATTGCCGGTGTTGGTGAGCGACCCTTGCGTCAGCACATCCGAGATAGCGGCCGTCTTGACGCCCGTTCCGAGTTCGAGGCCGGACGGGTACTGCGTCTGCCCTGTGGACTGAGCGCCGGGCTGGATGCCATCCTGATACAGCAGCGTCTGGAACTGCGGCATTTCGGACTTGAAGCCTGTCGTGTTGACGTTCGCCAGATTGTCCGCGATCGTGTCCATCATCGTCTGGCTGGCCTGAAGGCCCGTCGCCATCGTGTCGAGTGCGTGATCCATCGATCGTCCCTATCCTTGCGCCAGAAAAGTATTCAGCTGCTGCCCGTTGCCGGATTGAGCCTTCATCAACTCCGTCTGAAGCTGGTAGGATCTGCTTGCATCGACCAGTTCGACCATCTCGCTGGTCGGGTTCACGTTGCTCGCGTTCAGGTATCCCTGGCTGACGGACCCGTTCTGCGACTGCTGGAGCGCGTTCGGATCGGCCGGCGCGAATAGCGATCCACCCAGCGAGGTCATCGCAGCAGACGGGGTCGCCACAAGGTTGATCTGGCCATAGGTCTGCGACTGCGCGCCCGGTTGAGACGCCGGCACGCCGGAGATGGTTCCATCCGAGCCGATCGAGAGACTCGACAGCTTTGGCAGGCTGATGGGACTGCCGCCGACGCTCATCACGGGGTTGCCATCGCTGTCGGCAAGAATGCCGTCCGAGGTAACCTGCACGGCGCCATTGCGCGTCAGCGCCGGCCCATTCGCGGTTTGAACCTCGAGCCAGGCGTTACCGGTCAGGCCGACGTCCATCGGGTTCCCGGTATGCGTCAGCGGTCCTGCCTTGGTGTCGGCGCCGGGCGTCAGCGCCACCACGTCCGCCCCCGCAGGCGCCGCGCCACCTGCATAGGGCGCGGCCTCCGTGAGCGCCTGCACGGCAGAGTAGCCAGGCGTCTGCAGGTTGGCGAGGTTGGAGGACAAAGCCTCCATCCGAGCGCCCACGGCCTGCAGACCGGCCATCGTCGTGTAGAAGGCGTCAATGCTCATGGCTTAGATCTGCGACAGCCTGGTGAAGTCGGTCTGCTCCGTCTGGATTGTCGTCGCGTTCGCTTCGTAGGCCTGCTGATACTGGATGAGATCGACGAGAGCGGTCGAGGTCGACACGTTCGACTGTTCAAGATTGCCGCTCAGAATTGTGCCCGCCTGCCCCGCGCCCGGCGTGTCGATGACCGGCGTGCCCGAGCTCGTGCTTTGGGCATAGAGATTGCCGGAGATCGACTGGAGACCCTCCTGATTGATGAAGTTCGCGATTGCGAGCTTACCGGCGACCGAAGTTTGGCCGTTGCTGTAATTCGCGGTCACCGCGCCGGTCGAGGCGATGGTCGTCCCTGTGTAGTTCCCGGGAGAGTAACCGTCGTTCGTCGTTCCGGCGATTGCGAAGTTCTGCGAACCGAGCGTGGAGCCGCTGAAGTCGAAGGTGAGCGTCGAGTTTGCGGTGCCGTTGCCCCAGTTGACGGTCATGGGCGCCGTATACACGCCCGCGCCCGCCGTTGTGTCGGCATTGCTGCTCGATGCCAGAGTTCCGGCCGAGTTGAACGTGAGCGTCGTCAGCAGAAGTGGCGTCGTCGTGGTGGTGACCGCCTGGCCGACCGCCGTGGGTGGGTTCGGGCTGGACACCGAAACGTCGTTGGACGCCGATGGCGCCGACGGTGCCGCGCCCACGGTTGCGCTGACACCGACGGAGGATCCGGTCGATGTCGCAGGCAGGGCGTAGACATTCCAGGAGTTCGCCGCGGTCTGCGTGTAATAGAGATTGACCGAATTCGCGTTCCCCTGGGAATCATAGGCAACGGCGGAGGTCGCTTCGTTGAACGTGCCGGCCGCCGGACTGCCCGCGCTCGAGGCGCCTGAATTGGCCGCCGTCGAGGTTGCATAGCCAGTCGTGGTGTAAGACGGGGCCGCTGCGGCGGCGATGATCGCATCGCCGGAGTTGAGGTTGGTCACGACGCCGACGCTCGCCGAGGGCTTGGCCGCAAGGGCGCCTGTATTGACCGTGATCGGCCCGAGGCCGCCGGTGACGGTCCCCGTGCTGTTCGTCGGATAGCCCTGCACATGGTTCCCGGCCGTCGTCACCAGGTTGCCGGACGAGTTCAGCTGAAAGGCGCCGTCCCGGGTGTACTGCTGCTCGCCGTTGTTGTTGATGACGAAAAGGCCGCTGCCCTGAACCAGGGCATCGAGAGAATTACCGGTGGCGACCTGACTGCCTTGGGTGAGGTTCGAGTCTAATCCTGCAGACTGCACGCCGATCCCGGGGACGCCCGATTGGTTGGCGGCGTAGACATCCGCGAACAACTGCGACTGGCTCTTGAAACCGTCGGTGCTCGCATTAGCGAGATCGTTCGATGTCGCGTTAAGTCCAGTCTGTGCGGCGGTCAGACCCGCAGCTGCCGTGTTAATGCTCATGACGTGGTGCCTCCAAGAACCGATTGAATGGATGAGACGGGGACGGCGGTCGATGTGCCTTGCACGCTGAAGGTCTGCGTGCCGTCCGACACATTGACGCCGTCGACGGTGTAGACGGTGGAAGGCGTCACCGAGACTGCGGCACCGGAGGTGCCGTTCGCAGTGACCTGATAGGTGTAATGTGTGCCGGCTGTGCCGTTGCCCCAGGTAAAGCTGTTCTGGCCGGCAGCCAGAGGACCGAGTTGCTTCGTGCCGGCGACGATGCCCGACGGCGACAGAATGGTGACCGTCGCGTTCTGGGCGGCGCTGGCGAGGCTGAAGGCGCCGGTCGCCACCCCCGCGCTATTCGGGATCAGGTCGTTGCCCGCGACCGTCACCTGTTTCCCGACCAAAGACGAAGCCTGCGCGAGCTGGGACGCTGCGCCGCCGGTCTCGATGCCGCTCACCGTGGTGTTGAGCTGATTGATCCCGTTGACCGTGGAGATCTGAGCAAATTCGGAGGCAAGCTGCGTCGGATCGGCTGGGTTTGTCGGCGACTGATATTTCAGCTGAGCTGTCAGAAGCTGGATGAAGTCGGTCTGCGTCAGCGCCGCCGCGGATCCCGCGCTACCCGTGGTCCCGGAGGTCGTGGCGCCGGTGCCCGCCGTCGTCGAGGCTGCGGCCGATACGGAGGCGGTTGAAGCTGGAACGGCAAGGTTGGTCATCAGGAAACCTCGAAGCTTGAGAGCATCTGTTGATCGACGCGTCCTGCCTGCTGCAGAACCGCAACGGCCGCTCCGTAGCTGTTGGATGCGTCGATCAGATCGACCATCTGCCCCACTTGCGAAACATTGGAGCCGGTGACGTAGCCAGTGGCGTCGGCGTAAGGGCTGCCGGGATTGTAATTTTTGGCGGGCGTTGCATTGCTCAGGACCGTCCCGACGACGCGAACGCCGAGATCCGGCGCGGCGGACGCCGCATCGGGGCTGGAGCTGTCTGTCGCGATCTGGCCGCTATCCGCGTCCTCTCCATTGGGACCATCCAATGGCGTCGGCTGAAACACCACTTCATGCGCTCGATAAGGGGTGCCACCGGGAGGCGTGACGGAATCGGCATTGGCGAGATTGGAGGCGATGACGCCCATCCGCGTGTTCTGCGCGTCGAGTGCACTGCCAACGATCGAAAATATATCGGCCATGTCAGCTCCCGCTCGGGTTCGGCCGCAAGGCTGTTACCAGATCCGCTGTCGACTGGTGCAGAAAGGTCGTGGCTCCGATCATGCGTTCACCATTCTCCGCCGCTTCCAGCCGTTCATTGTCAGGCGCGACATCGTTGCCGTCCAATGCCACCGTATCGTCGGCCCGATAACCGGGCGCCGCCGCCGCTATGGCATCCGCGTCCGGAGATGACGCCAGCTCGGCACTCATCGCCATATCGAACGGTATGTCCTGCGCCTTGAAGCCCGGCGTATCCGAATTCGCGATGTTGTTCGCGATCAGTGCCGCCCGCTGCTGCGCCACATCAAGAACCGAGCCATAGAAATTAAGAAATCCCACCTGCATTCTCGCCCTGCCCCCGCTTCAGATCCATCAAACCCGTTCGTCCAGCCAAACTCATTGAAGCTGCTAGTAACAGTGGTGTGCTTTATAAAACACTAATTGTCATTCATCATCATTGTGGACAGGTGAAGTCCCCAATCATCGCAACTGATTTGTGATGAAGTTTCATTCAAAACGTTTTGTTAATCTTTGCCGGGCTATGGGGAGATGGCCGGCGCGATCGGCATCTTGAGCAAATTAGAACGGTTCATGTCGCGTTAGGTACACCAGCGTACACAGCCAAGATCACGGCATTCGCAGCGAGCGCGGCCGGGATCTGTTCCTTCTACTCACATCGTTATGGGTGATCCTACATGGCGGTCAGTGCATTAACGTCTGTCCAGTCCCTCTTCCCCGATACCGCGGGGGCCTCGGCTGCGTCCTCGCCCGGCTCCGGTAACTTCCTCAGCCTCATAGATACGGCGTTGCGCGGCGTCAGTGATACGCAAAGCGCGGCGTCGGCGGCTGAATCGGGCTACACCGTCGGCGCCCCGGGTGCGACGCTCGGCCATGCGCTGGTTACCAGCGACCGGGCCGAGGTTGCCTGGAACGCCACGGTTGCGGTCCGCAATGAGGTCGTTGCTGCTTACCAATCAGTCATGAGCATGCAGTTCTGATGCCTGACTGGCAGAAATATTTGAGCGCAGGGCGTGGGCAGCTTGCCCGCGTTCCGACAGTGGGGTGGGCTGCCGCCGGGGTCATCGGTCTTTCCCTCGGCGTCGCGCTTTATCTGGAGACGGGGGCTCCGCCTTATGTCGCGCTCGAAGAAGGTTTGTCGCCGGCGGATGGTGGGGCCGTCATCGCCCAGCTACAGAAGCTGGGCATTCCCTATCAGCTTCAGGCGGCCGGCGATGTAATCCTTGTGCCGCAGTCGCAGTTGGCCGCTGCGCGGTTGCAGCTCGGCGCGGCGCAAGTTCCCGGCACGACCGCTACGAATGGCTGGGACAAGGTAGAAAACGCGCCGATGACGGCGTCGGACCTCGCACAGACGACAATGGCGGATCAGGCGCTAGAGGCGTCTCTCGAGCAATCCATCGATAGTCTCTCCGGGATCAGTTCGGCGCAGGTATTTCTGGCCATGCCGCAGGATACACCGTTTCTCGCTGATCAGCCGAAGTCGACCGCTTCGGTCATCATAGCGGCCAAGGACGTCGATGCGATGTCTGACGGCCCTGCAATTGCAAGCCTTGTCGCCGGCGCGGTGCCGGGACTGCAGACGCCGCAAGTGACGGTCACGACCACATCCGGAACGAAGGTCTTCCCTACCGGGAGCCAGCTGACGATCGGTTCTCAGTTCGCCGAGATCAGCACGATCGAGAATCTCGCCGTTGCGCGGGTGACAACTTTGCTGCTCCCGCTCGTCGGAATGGGGCATTTTCGTGTCGGTGCCTCCGCCGATCTCGATTTCACGCATGAGCAGGTCCACCAGATCAGCTACGGCCCTAATCAGATCATCTCGCATCAGGACCGCAGCCAGAGCACGCAGACGGGCACTCAGTCCTCGGCCATGGGCATACCGGGCGCGCTCTCGAACGAGCCGCCGGCCGCGACCACGGCGGCGGTGCCGCCCGCTCCGGCGCCGGGTACGACCGGCGCGGGAGCTGGCGGCACAGGCGCCGCACCGGCACCGTCCGCCACACCGGCGCAACCACAGCCGCAGCGCAGCAGCAGCAACGCCAGCCAGACGTATCTCACCGACCAGAGCGACCGCGACATGACCATGCCTGATTGGTCGGTCAAAGCGATTGCCATCTCGGCGGTTTTGGACAAAGCGGCTTTGCGCGGCATGACGATCGACCAGGTGAAGGCCGCCATCGCCGGCGCGTTTTCCTACCCGCATGTCACCGTTACCGTTCTCGCCGCACCCTTCGCTCAACCGCCGGGCCTGGGGCAGACTTTGATTCAACAGGCGCTGGGTCCGCTTTCCCATGCGATCCTCGAAGTTCTGGCGGCCATTGCCCTGCTCTTTGGAGCCGCCCTGCCTATGGGCCGGCGCATCAGCACGATGGCAATCCCCCGCCGGGTCATCGCTGTTCCCGCGCCGCGGCCGGCTGCGGTCAACCTCACGGCTGAGCTGCCGCCGCCGCTAGAATTTCATTCCCTGCGTGAGCAGGCAGCAAAGAATATTCCTGGTGTAGCAAGGCTTTTGCAGAGTTGGGTGGACGAACTTGAGTGATCGCAACATGACACCCGCCGAAAGACCGCTGAGTGGCGCAGAGCGCGCTGCCCTCGTTCTGCGTGAGTTGGGCGAGGGGCTCGCAATCGACATTCTGCGCCAGATGGATGAGCAGGCGATCACCAAGATTTCTGTAGCAATGACGACGCTGCCCAAGCTTTCTTACGACCTACGGCAGGATGTCATTACCAGCTTCGCCAAGGATTTCGGCGTATCCGACATCGGCGAAGACGGGATGAAATTCATCACGCAGGTGCTCACATCCGCCCTCGGTGAGACGCAGGCACGCCTTATCATCGATGCGCTGAGCAAGACGGACCGGCAGTCGCCCTTTCATAAGATCGACCCGCAAACGTTGGCGATCCAGATGTCGACGGAGCGGCCGCAGACGATTGCCCTGTTGCTTGCGCATGTTCCGCACGAGACCGGAGCGTCGATGCTCTCGTACCTTCCGGAGCCGCTGGCGGCGAGTGCCCTGTATCGGTTCACCCTGCTCGACGCGGTGTCACCTGGTGCGGTGAAGGAGCTACGCGAGATGATCGGCGAAATCATGGCCAGCAATGCAGGCGGTGGACGGCAGCTCGCCAACCTCGGTGGCGCGCGTCACGCGGCCGACATTCTCAATCTCCTTCAGACCGGCCTTTCGGACCGGATGCTGAGCGCGATCGAGGAGCGCGACAACGAGACCGCCGACAAAATCCGCGAAAACCTCTTTACCTTCATTGATCTCAGCAAGCTCAGCGACCGGTCCATTCAGGTGCTGTTGCGCGAAGTTCCGAGCGACCGGCTCATCGCCGCACTTCGTCTCGTGGACGAGACGGTCCGCACGAAATTCTTCACCAACATGTCCAGCCGCACGGTGGATCTGATGAAGGAGGAGCTGACCAACGGGCCGCCCTTGCGAAGGTCGGAGGCGCTGGCGGCTCAGAACGAGGTTGTCGCAGCCGCACTCCGCCTTGCGGGGGAAGGTCGTATTGTTATCAACTCGACTGAAGAGCTTATCTGATGGACCCGCTTCTCAGACAGGGCTCCACGACTGCCGCCGGCCACGTCACCGCGCACGCCCATCGTTTGCCTACGACTGCAAGTGCGGAATGGGCGGAGGCAATGTCCGGCGCAGAGGCGCCACAGGGACAGCGGACAGGCAATCCGGCGCCGACGGCGCAGTCTATCCCGATCGTCGGGCGGGAACACGCAAGCATCGCGTCCGGCGACGAAGCTCCGGTTGCCGATGCCGGCACCGGGGCCGCGGCGGAGGTCTCAGGGACGATAGCCGCTACCGTCGACGCCGGCTCCGGAAACGCCGACATCCAAACCCCGGCCGAGGCGGATGACGCTACAAGCCCACTCATTTTGCCGTCACAGCAGCCGATGTCCGGCGTCGCCGCGAAAGATGCCTCCTCAGCATCCAGCCGCGGAGCGACAGGCGCCTTCCAAAGCGGGAAGATCGCGCTACCGGCTGCAGACCTGTCTCCAAAAGACGATGCCGCGCCACGGACGGCCTTGGTGCCTCAGACTGCGTTGCCCGCAAGATCGGACGCGGACCAGGCGCCTGGGCCCCTCGGCCGCAGCCATACGGCCAACCGGCAGTCGGCTGCCAAGGACGCCGTGCCTTCGGCGAAAACCGGCGCCACCGGCCGCAAGACCATGACCGCACGCATGCAGCAAGCCAGTGCCGCCGGCACCCCGGCACCTCAGCCAGCAGCCGCGGCCATGGTGGTGCCTGCAGTTCAACCGCAGCACGCGCCTCTGGAGCAACCAGCCGCCTCACCAACCGTAACGGTCCTGGCGGCCATCTCGGCGCCCGCTGGGCTCCTGACGCAGTCAATCGCGGGCTCATCGGCAACGGGGGGCAACGGCGGGACAATGACGACACCGCCTGCCGATAATGCCGGCGCATCCCCGTTTCCGGCGGCCACGTCATCGACCGGCGGAGACCACCCGCCACAGAGCGCGCCCACAGTGATGTCCGGCTCCGGCGACGCGATGACCGCTACGGTTAGCGCCGCCGCGCCGACGCTAACCGACACCGCGGCGGACCTGTCATCGACCGCTGCGACCAGCCCGGCGCCGGCAACAACGTCCGGCGTCAGCAGCGCGCCAACCGCTCCCGCCAGTGCCGCCGCACGCCCTCCGACGCTCGGCGCGGCGAGACGAGGCAACCTGGCCGCCATTGAGCCACAGCCCCGTGTGGTTGGGGGCGGCCATCCTGTCGCCACCACGCAGGCTGCGCGGCCTTTCGAAGCCTGGGCCGAAAGTCGCGGCTCAGCCTCCTTCGGCACGCCGTCTCAATCCCCGTCGCCGGCGGCGGGGATGGACCGCCCGCTTGGGCTTGTTCAGTCCGTTTCGACCTTGGAACCGCACAAGCGCGCGCTTCCAACCGCGGAGCAACCGGGGCCCTCAGCCGAGCCGCCAGCGATCGCCTCTGCGCCCTCACCTCCCGGTACGGCGCCGCCTGCCAGATCAGCCGGAGTATCGCCGTCCGTTGCCGCAGCCGATGTCACGTCGTCTCAGGCGCCAGCGACCGGACAGGCGGGGGCACGCGCTGGTGCCGATCGTGACGACAGAAGCACGGCTCAGGCACCAACCGAGAACTCATTCGCCACTGTCGTCGCCCCTCTGCCATCGACGGCGCCGACAAGTCGTCCAGGCACGATAACGGCGCCGGCCCTGCAGCCCGACGATGCGACGGTCCATGCGGCTGCGCCTTCCACAAGTCCAGCACCGGAACACATCATTAAGGCAAGCGCCGCTCCATTGCCCGAACATGCGCCTGGGAATGCGGCCGGCCATCCCACTCCCGCGAACACCACGGACGCCCCACCGGCGCTGGGAAACGGTTCCCCGGCTTTGATCCCGGCTAACGGAGCGCAGGCCGAGACGGGCGGCGCGAGCAGCCAACAAGCCATCGCCACCCTAGCCGTCGCGGTAGACGCAGGGACAATCATCGCAGCTGTTTCCGCACCTTTTGCAGATGCGTCCACGCCACCTGCCAGCGCAGGAACTTTCAGACCAGGGCCTCAGGGCACATGGCCTCAGGGCACGGGGCCTCAGGGCATGGGGCCTCAGGGAACGGGGCCGCAGAGCGCCGTGCCTCTGAGCATAGAGACGACAGGCGTAACGGCGTCCTCCGGAGCCGCCAAAACCGTCGCGAGCGGGAGCGCAGCCGCGCCGACAAAAGGCCTGGCCGATCCGCCGCGGACGCCGGCTGCGACGGCGTCACCACCGCTTCCTGGTGCGACCAGTTCACTCACCTCCACTCCGGTGGTGAGCAAAGCCGCTCTAGCCGGAACAGTGACGCCAGGCAGTGCTTCTTCTACCAGCGCGCCCGCTGTTACGGGCGTTGTGGTCGCGGCCACGCTCCCGCCCGCGATCGGCGCGACCGCCGGCGCCCTGGCAAGCGGGGCCGCGACCTCGGCCGGCGGCGGCCCAATCATGTCTGCAGCCACGACGGCCACTCCCCATGCCTCCGTGCCCGCGACACCGGACGCGATGGCCGCCTCAATCATCGCCATGTGCCGTAGCGGCCAGTCGAGCCTCGTGCTTCGCCTTGACCCTCCCGGCCTGGGCACCGTTTCGGTCCACCTGGCGCTCGGCGGCAACTCGAACGTCAACGTGCTGTTCGTCCCGGCGATCGCGCAGACCGCGCATCTTTTGCAGAGCGGGCTCGGAGACCTGCGTCAGGCAATGGCCACGTCCGGCCTGACCCTCGGCCAGGTCCAGATTGGCGGCGGCGCCAGTGGAGGCGCCGGCGGCGGGGCGAGCGGCGGCAATCCGCAGCCCCAGCCCGGCACCACCAGCCGGGTCACGGCGGCCGCACCGGCCGAACTAGCGCTGGCCGACCCCACGCTCGCCGAAACAGCAATCCGGGGGGCACGCGCCGTTGCCTGACCCATGCTGCCATTCCACGAAAGGACGCCTTGAATGCCGGCTGCGCAGACTCCTTCCCCGGAGACATCCGCGGGCGAACGCGTCGAACTCGAACAGCTGCAGGCAGTCGCCAGCGAAGCGATGGCGATTTCCACCCGTCAGATCGTGGAACGTCTTCCCGTCGTGCTGACAGTGGAACTCGGCCGCACGACCGTCTCGGTGAAGGACCTCAAAAACCTTCGCAAGGGTCAGGTGATCGGACTCGACAAAGTTGTCGGCGAGACCTTCGGCATCTTTGCCAATGGGCAGCGCCTGGCCTCGGGCGAAGTCGTCTCGGTGGCCCAGGAGCGATACGGCGTTCGCGTCATCGCCCTCGCCGAAGAATCGGATCAGCCCGCGGAGGAGGGCGCATGAGTTCGTCCGGCCTCAGCATCGGCGCCTGGCTGGCCTTCGGACAGCTTTGCGGACCGATCATGCTGCTGATGCTGCTGATCGGCGTGAGTATCGGCATACTGCAGACCGCGACGCAGATGCGGGAGGCGGCGATACCCTTCATCTTCAAGATGGCAGGCCTCGCCGCGCTCACGACGGTCGCCGGCCCTTTCCTCATGAGCGGCATCGACCGCTACACAGCCCGTCTGATCCTTGCGATCCCGAGCCTTATCCATGGCTGACGCAATCGCACTCGGACGCCCGAGAGGCTTGAGCGTCGGCGAGCTCTCTGGCCCGATCGTCATTGTGCTCGTTCTGGTGATGCTCGTCGTGCCGCTGCCGCCGGCAGCAATTTCGTTCCTCTTCGCGCTGAATATTTCAGCCGGTCTCGTGATCCTGGGCGCGAGCCTCTATATCGCGTCCCCGGCCGAGTTCTCGGCCTTCCCGTCGGTGCTTCTCGCCACCACCCTCATGCGCCTCGCGCTCAACGTCGCAACCGCACGTGCCATCCTGCTCAACGGCTCGAATGGACCGGGTGCCGCTGGCCGCGTCATCGAGTCTTTCGGACAGTTCGCGGTCGGCGGCAACTACGTTGTCGGCGGCATTGTTTTTGTCATCCTCATCATAATCAACTTCGTTGTCGTAACGAAAGGCGCCAGCCGCGTCGCCGAAGTCAGCGCCCGGTTCATGCTCGACAGCCTGCCCGGGCGGCAGCTCGCGATCGATGCAGAGATCAACGCCGGAATGTTGACGCCGCAAGCGGCCGAGAAAAGGCGCGATAGCCTCCGGCGCGAGGCAGATTTTTTCGGCGCCATGGACGGCGCATCGAAGTTCGTCCGCGGAGACGTGGTGGCGGCCATGATCATTCTTGCCATCAACATGCTGGGTGGCCTTATCATCGGCACGCTGCAGGCCGGCCTGCCGCTGGCGGACGCGGCGCGCACCTATACCTTGCTGACAGTGGGCGACGGCCTCGCGGCACAGATCCCGTCGCTGACCATCTCGATCGCCGCCGGATTGGTTGTCACCCGCGTCGCCTCCACCGATAATCTCGGCCAGCAGATCAAGGCCCAGATCAGCCGCTATCCGCAAGCGCTGGCCATCGCCGCCGCCATCACCGGCGCGATCGGATTGATGCCGGGCATGGCCCACCTGCCCTTCCTGATCATCACCGCCGCACTCGGCATAAGCGCCTGGCGCCTGTGGCAACGTGAGCCACAGCTGGACAGCGCCGCGCCGGTGGGACAGGCGGACGGACAGGGCAAGCCCGGCGCCGCGGCCGAACCGAAGGCCGACGCGATCGCCGATGTCACCGGCGTCGATCCCGTCGGCATGAGCATCGGCTACGCGCTCACGCCCATGGTTTCGCCAGGAGAAGGAAAGCTGCTCAACCGGCTGACAGCGGTGCGCCAGCGCTACGGCCGCACGATGGGGTTCCTGGTGCCCCCGGTGCACATCCGGGACAGCAGCGAGGTCTCGGCGCACGGCTACCGCTTCACGTTGCGTGGTGCGGTCGTGGGCCAGGGGGATGTCTGGCCTGGCCAATGGCTCGCTCTGGAAGGCCCGCTGGTGACCGAAAAGCTGACGGCTGGGCGGCCGGTCCGCGACCCTGCCTTCGGACAGGCCGCCGTCTGGATCGCACAGACCGCCATCCCGCTGGCCGAGGAGCGCGGCTACACGGTGGTGGACGCGCCGAGCGCCGTCGCCACGCATTTCGCGGAGCTCCTCAAGCGGCACGGAGCGGAACTGCTCGGGCGGTCCCAGGTCGAGGGGTTGATCACCCGCCTTGCCGAAACAACGCCACGTCTGGCCGAAGATCTTCGGACCAACCTCCCGGTCGGCATCATCCGCCAGGTGCTGCAGGCGCTGCTCGCGGAAGAAGTCTCCATCCGCGACTTCGAGCGCATCGCGGAAGCGCTCGTCGATGCCTCCGACGGCTCGAACAAGGATGTCGAGCGTCTGCTGGCGGCAGTCAGGCTGCGCGTCGGCCGCTACCTCGTGACCCCGTTCATCGGCAATGACGCGACGCTGCGCGTGGCGGTCCTCGAGCACCGGCTCGAAGAGCTGGTGAGCAAGAGCCTGCGCGCGGGGCGCGAGTCCGGCATCGGCCAGGAAATCGAGGCCGATACGGCGACGCACCTCCGGCAGGCGGCGGAACAGGCCGTTCGTGCAATGAAGGCGCGAGGACGCAAGCCGGTGCTCGTCATCCAGGGTGGGCTGCGCCGGGCAGTGGCGCGGATCATCGGTTCCATCATCCCTGTCGTCGCGCTCGAAGAGATCCCCGAGAGCATGCCCCTGCAGGTCGTCTACAACGCGGCGCCGGGGCAGAACGATGTCTGAGATCAAGGAAAAGAAGCCGGATGATGTGGAACTTCGCAAGCTCTACGGCAGCTGGATCAAGCGGACCGCGCTGATGCTGAAGTCGCGGATGCCGTGGGCCGATGTTGATGAACTGCTGCAACTCGGGGCCGTCGGAATGCTTGAGGCGCTGCAGAGGTTCGACAGCACGCGCGGCGTCGACTTTCAGGCCTTCTGCAGCCGGCGCATCCGTGGCGCCATGATCGACGGGCTGCGCCGCGAAGGCGCGCTGCAACGCGGAGAGGCGCCGTTCGACGGAGACAAGATCGACACGGCCGCCTTGATCAGCGGCGACTCGCCCGAAGATCCATTCACGCAGCTCACGCGATCGGACAACAAAAAGCTGCTGGTCGTCGCGTTACAGTGCCTGCCGCCGCTCGAATACCGGGTGTTGGCGCTGCATTTCTACGACGAGATGAACAACCGTGAAATCGCCGCCATCCTTGCGATCAGTGAAGGTTATGCTTCGCGAATTCGAAAGCGTGCACTTGATATCATGGCTGTGCGCCTAACCGAGCTCATGAAGGGAGAGACTGTCCAGTGTCCGCAGTAATTGGTGTCCTGATTTCGATCGGGTTCATTATCCTCAGCGTGATCACTGGCGGCGACAGCATCACTTCGCTGCTCAGCGCGGGTTCGGCCATGATCGTCCTCGGGGGAACCTTTGGATCCATCATTACCCAGTATGGCCCCAAGGCTATGCTGCAGGCGGTCAAGGCCATCATCACGCTTGTCAAGCCGCCGCCGTCGAACATTGCCCTCTTCATCAACCAGGTGGCCGACTGGTCAAATCTCGCCCGCAGCCAGGGGTCCCTATCCCTGGAGTCCGTACTCGGCTCGACCACCGATGCCTTTCAGAAGAAAGGCTTGCAGATGATCATCGACAACACGAGCCAGGATGACCTCCGCTCGATCTTCGGCATTCTCTCCGACAACGCCTACCGTCAGGACATGATCGGCGCCGATGTCTGGGAAGCCGCCGGCGGCTACACGCCCACAATCGGCGTGCTCGGGGCGGTTCTTGGCCTCATCGCCGTCATGCAGCGGCTGGATCATCCGGCGGAGCTTGGGCCGGGTATCGCCACTGCCTTCACCGCAACCATCTACGGTGTCGGTGCCGCCAACCTCGTCTTCCTTCCGCTTGGCGCACGCATCGCCAGCGCGGCGGCCGCCCGCAACCGCGATCGACAGATCGTCGTTCAAGGGTTCGTGTTGTTATCAGAAGGAAAATCCGGAACTCTCATTCGCCAGAACCTGCAGAGCTTCCTGACCGAAAGCAAGCCGAAGGCCGCGGACGCCGGCAGTGAAGGCAAGCTCGGTGAAGCGGCCGGACAGGCGGCATGAGCTCGGGACATGGCGGCCCAGAGGAGAAGAAGAAGCCGAACCATGAACGCTGGGTGATCAGCTATGCCGACCTCATGACGCTGCTTCTGGCTCTGTTCGTTGTCCTCTACGCCTCTTCGACGCAGAACAAATTCAAGATGCAGGAGGAGGTGCGCAGCCTGGTTGCGGCGTTCCGCGGTTCATCGCCGAGCGTTATCCAGTTGCACTCTTCCGAGCAGGGCATCATGCACCATCAACCCTCGCCGGTTCCCAAGCCCCTGGAACATCCGGCGCCGCAGGTCCCGCATCTGCCGAAGCTCAATACGCGGCCGGCGCCGCAGGCCCAACCCAACCTGTCGCCGCGCAAGGTTCAGGAGGTGGTCCATCAACCGGCCGCGCCGGCGACGCCGGCCACGCCGCCGCCGGTTCCGCTGCCGCCTCAGCCACCGTTGAATTATCAGCTGTCGCAGCAGCTTGCTGCGGAGGCGATGTCTCTGGAACGGGTCCGCGAGCAGCTGGAAGCCCTTCTGCAGACCCAGATCAGCAAGCACGAGGTGACGATCGACAGCACGCCGCTGACGCTCACAATCAGCCTCGAAGCTTCGGTCTTATTTAACAGCGGGCGAGCTACTCTGCTGCCGGCGGCGTCCAAGCTTCTCGCTCACGTTTCTACAAGCCTGAATACGCTGCCCGAGCCTTTCACCATTCACCTGGATGGTCACACAGATAATCAGCCGATACGTACGGCGCAGTTTCCGTCGAACTGGTCGCTCTCCGTCGAGCGAGCCGTCAGCGTCACCGAACTCTTCGTGGAACAGGGTCTCGATGGCAGAAGGCTGGCGGCCGAAGGTTTCGGCCAGTATGCGCCGATCGCCGAAAATTCAACGGCAGCCGGCCGTTCGAAGAACCGGCGCGTCGTCATCGTTATTCGTGCCCCTGACGTCAAGAACCCCTAGGAAAACGAGAGCGCCACATGGCAAGCAATGGTCAGAGAATGTCGTCGGGTCAACGCAATGCGCAGCGGCTGGTCCGTCCCGGCCCATTGATGGTCGCCGCGGCCATTCTCTGGGCGGCGGACAACCAGCCGGCTGGATTTACGCTGTCCTCCACGATCATCTGGGTGCTCGGCGCCTTGACGATCGCGATCCTGGCCCGCGCCGCCCTCGCCTTCCTGCTACCTTTGATAAAGCTCGGGATTTCACTGCTGCTGCAGGGCGTGCCGCGCCAGGCCCCCAAGGCCGAGGACCCTCGTTGAGCTTCGTCGTCGTCAGGAAGGTGGCGAGCGAAGCCGTAGTTGCCGCTTCGCAACTACCCGCTGCGTTGAGCCTCGCCGCGGTCGAGGCGGACGCAGACGCCCGGATTGTGCGCGAGGTCGACCGGCTGCGAGCCGAAGCCCAAGCCGAGGGCCGGGCCCGTGGCGAGGCCGAGGCGCATCGCATCGCGCAGGCGGCGCAGGCGTCCCAAGAAGCGGCCATCGCGTTGGCCGTCACGGCACTGGATGCTGCATGGCAACAGCTCATCGCGCCCCTCGCACAGAAGGAGGAGGCAATCGCGGAGCTGGTGACGGAACTTGCTTTCGTTCTGGCGCGGCACATCGTCGGCCTGGAGATCGAGCTGCGCCCCGAGAGCATCAAGCCTCTGGTCGATCGTCTCGTGGCGGAAGCGGCCCGCACGCGGGCCGCACATCAGAGCATCGTCATCCGGTTGCATCCGGAGGATCATGCGCTGCTCGCGCCCTGCACGATGATCGAGCACGCCCATCTTCTGCCGGATGCGCAGATCACGCGCGGCGGCACCATCGTCGAGCTGATCGACGCGGACGGGGACCCGATCGACAAGGTCGAGTGGGATGCGACGATCGAAAGCCGGCTGGCGACCGTCAGGACGACACTGGGGCTCGACCAGGAGGACGGCCACCGCCGGCAGGCGGCATGATCACGCCACCGCCGGCAGGCGGCATGCTCACGGTGGAAGGTTTGCGTGCCGCCGCCGCCGTCCGCGTCGGAGAGGCTTTGTCCTCGGATCCCGTCTGCCGTTACGGCCGCATCGTGCGCTCCAACGGCGAGATCCTGCATGCCAGCGGCATCCGGGCGCCGATCGGGTCGCGCTGCCTGATTGAAACCGAAGGTTCGGAGCAGCGCGCTGCGGAGGTCGTCGGCTTCGATGCAGGGTCGCTGCTCGTCATGCCGGAGCAGGGCACACGCGGCGTGATGCGTGGCGCCCGTGTGCATGTGGAAAGCCGGGCCCCTTCGCCGCTTGTGGGCGATGCGCTGCTCGGACGCGTCATCGACGCGCGGGGCATGCCGCTCGATGGCGGCCCGGTGCCCGATCTGACCCATTCCTGGCCGCTGTTCGGGCTGCCGATCAACCCGATGAACCGCGCCCGCATCACCATGCCCTTCGACGTCGGGGTGTCCGCGATCAACGCGCTCGCGACCATGGGGCGCGGCATGCGGATCGGCCTCTTCGCGGGCAGCGGCGTCGGCAAGACCACGCTGTTGGGGATGATGGCGCAACATGCCCGGGCCGACATGGTCGTTGTCGGCATGATCGGGGAGCGCGGCCGCGAGATCCGTGAATTCGTCGAGGACCATATCGGTCCGGCGCGCAACCGTAGCGTGGTCGTGGCCTCGGCCGCCGACGATACCGCGCTCGGCCGTTTGCACGGGGCCTACCGCGCCGCCGCGATCGCCGAATACTGGCGTCAGCAGGGGCATCATGTCCTGCTGGTGATCGACAGCCTGACGCGCGTCGCGATGGCGCTGCGCGAGATCGGCCTCGCCGTCGGTGAGCCGCCAGCCACCAAGGGCTATCCGCCCTCGGTGTTCGGCGCTCTTGCGGCCTATGTCGAGCGTGCCGGCAATGGCCATGACGGTCAGGGCTCCATCACCGCCATCTATACGGTTCTGGTCGAAGGCGACGACCATGTCGCGGACCCGGTCGCGGACACCGCGCGTTCGGTGCTGGATGGACACATCGTGCTGTCGCGAAGCCTGGCGGAGGCGGCACAATATCCGCCCATCGATGTCTCGGCGTCATTGTCGCGGCCGATGCCTGGGCTGGTTGGCCCCGCGCATCATCGCCTCGCCTCGCGCTTCCGTATGCTTTGGGCGCGGCGGCAGGAAAAGCAGGACCTTATCGACCTCGGGGCCTACGCGCCCGGCCGCGATCCATTGCTCGACGAGGCGATCCGGCGCGCCCCAGCGATGGACCGGGTCGTGCGGCAGAGTGCGCATGAGGCGGTTTCACTGGGTGCGAGCCGCGCCTTGCTGGAAGCGGCGATGGCGGACATAGCGCCGTGAAGACCCGCATGATCGAACGGCTCGACCTCATCGCCGAGATCGGCGAGACAAAGTGGCTGCACGAAATCGTACGGCACACCAGGACGCTGGAGCAGGTCGCCAGACAGCGCCGTTTGCTCGCCTCCTACCAGGAAAAGCTGCGGCAGAGCTGGCGCAGCGGCTCCGTGCTCGAGGCCGGAGCGGCGAAGCGCGCAGCTGATTTCGTTGGTGCCTCGGCCCGGGCGGAACAGCAGATTGAGCAGACGGAGCGTCAAGCCAACCAACAACTCGAAATCGCGCAACAGAGCTTCGTGGAGGCAAAGGAACGCCGGCGCGCTCTGGAGGCGGCAAAGCAGGCGGTCGTCCGTGCGGATGAGCGGACGACCGCCCAGCGGCTGGAGCGCGCGCAGCCACCGACGCCGCCGAAACCTTGGCGGTCGGCGTGACCGAGGCCCGTCAAAGCGACGGCGCGGGACGGCTTCAAACGAAGCCGTTTATTCTTACTGACTATCATTTCGCGCAGGACACCCAAGGATGAGCGCTTCCCTTTACACGAACTTCACCGCAAGCATCGCCTCACAGGATTCGCTGATCAACACTCTGGAGGAGGAGATCTCCACCGGCTACGCGGTGCAGACGCCGGAACAGAATCCGGCCGCCTTCGAAGTCGCGACGATCGCCAGCGATCAGATCAGCGGCCTCGACAACGACAGCGCAACGCAGAATTCGATCACGACCCAGCTCGACAGCGTCACCAGCACCTACTCCGCCGTCTCCACGCTGTACAACAACGTCCAGTCGATCATCGAGCAAAGTCTGAATGGTGCGACCAGCCCGAAGGAGTTGCAGACACTGTCGACGCAGATCAGCTCGGCCGCGCAGCAGCTGCTGGGGCTCGCCAACACGACGGCTCCGGACGGCAATTATCTCTTCGGCGGCACGCGCACCAACCTCACGCCGTTCCAGACCGACAGTGCAGGCAACGTCGTGTATCTCGGCGATGCCGGGCAGAGCCAGTCGCAGGTCTCTCCGGATACGACATCCTCGAGCGTCGCCAACGGCGAGGTGTTCACGAGCGCTCTCGCGGGCGACGGCTACAGCACGGTTTCAGCGGGTGCCAGCAACACCGGGGACGGAACCTTGCTGTCGGAAGGCGTCCTGACGCCCGCCACCGCCGCCGCCTTCCAGACCGGCAACGCGCCAATCACGATAAGCTTCGCGAGCAGCGGGGTCGGCAACCTCACCTACACCGCCAGCCAGAGCGGCAACACCATAGCAACGGGCAACGTGCCGCCCGAGGCTGCCACCGGCACGACGATCGAGTTGGCTGGCCAGGATTTTCTGCTGAACGGCGTCCCCGCCGCCGGCGACAGCTTCACGATCAGCCCGAGCCGGCCGCAGACCGTTTTCGCGCTGCTGCAGAACCTCGCGGTCACACTGGGCGCGAGCGCGGGCTCGCCCTCTAGCGATGCGCTTACAACGCAGACGATCAACGGCGACCTCTCGACGCTCGCTCAATACCAGCAGGCGCTCCTCGTCGCTCAGGCTCAGAACGGCGTGACCCTGCAGGCCATCAGCAATGCCGGCAGGAGCGATGCCAATCAACAGACGGCGCTCGCCGCCACCGTGCAGAACAGCATCGCGGTCAACCAGCCGGTGGCGATCACGACGCTCGACGAAACGATCAGCGCGGTCGAGGCCGCCGAGAAAGCTTTCAGCGCTGCACAGAGCCTAAGCCTTTTCAAGTATCTTTAAGGGGGTCGCCTTGTCGGACGCCATATTCGTCGTCGGCTATTACCGCAGCGGCACCTCGGCCCTGTCGGGGACGCTCCAGCGTCTCGGTGTCGTCTTGCACAACGACGCCGATGCCAACGAGCATAACCCTCTCGGATTCTATGAAATTCCGGAGCTCATCGAGTTCGATTCCGAACTGTTCAACCGGCTGCGCGTCGAGTGGCAGGATGTGCGCAACCTCGAGCACGGCTGGTGGGAACGCGCCGACATGGCGCCCTTCCTCTCGCGCCTCGGGGAGATCCTGCGCCGCCGATTCGGCCAGGAGGCGATCTGGGCGGTCAAGCACCCGCACATGTGCCGCCTCTTCCCCATCTACGAGCGCGCGGCGCGTCAGGCCGACCAGCAGGTCCGCGTGATCCACATCTGCCGCGATCCATGGACGGTCGCCGCCAGCCAGCAGAAGAAGAACGGCCTCTCGCGGGCGCACGCGCTCCTGCTCTGGGCCTCCTATCTGGTCTCGGCCGAGGGCTGCGCCCGCGGGCTGACCCGCACCTGGCTGACCTACAAGGACCTGCTCAGCCAGCCCACCATCGAGATCAGGCGGATCGAGCAGGAACTTGGCATCGACCTCAGCCGCCGCGTGCCAAACGGCCTGCGCGACGCGAGCGCCTTCCTCACCTCCCAGCTCGACCGCAGCGCGCCCGTTTCTACCAAGGATCTGCTCAGGCCTCTGCACAGGCTGGTGGAGACGATGTGGCAGGTGATCCAGGACCGGGACTTCTCGCCCGGCACCTGGGACGATCTCGGTGTCACCACCAAGGAGCTGACCAGTTTTGTCGAGGAGCTCGGCCTCAGCCGCGGCGCTGTGCTGCCCTGGCTCGCCACCGTCATCAAGTCGGCCGGTCCCGGAGAGTCTGATACCGTGGCGGGTGGACGCCCGGCGGAGCGCCTCGACAGTGGCGCCCGCAACCGGCTGCAGGCTCTGCGCACGGCTGCGGGCGCGCTTCCCAGCCTGGCCATCCTCATCGCCGCACCACCCAACCGCGCCCATGCGGTCAATGACACGCTGCAGGCGCTCAGCGAGCAATGGCATGCGCCCGACAGCATCCGCATCATCACCAGTGATCCGGTGGAGATCCCGGAGCACACGGTGATCCGTGTCTCCTCCGAATCCGGCGCCCTCACCCGCGCCCTTTGCGAGGAAGTGGCGCTCGCCGCCACTCGCGCCGATTACGTCGCCATCCTCAACGCGGGCGACGGGGTGGCGAAGGACGCGGTTCTTCGTTTCGCCTTGGAAGCCGCTGGCAGCCTGGCCGACCTCATCTATTGCGACGAGGTCGTGCCGCGCGACGGCGGCGATTGGATCCGCCACAAGCCGGCCTGGGACGTGACGCGCCTGCGCCAGGCGCCCTTCCTCGGCGACTGGGTCTGGTATCGCGCGGAGACGCTGCTCCGGCTTGGCGGCTTCGACGCGGCCTTGGCGGGCGCCGAGGAATATGATTATCAGCTACGCCTCGCCGAGGCAGGAGCACGGATCACGCGCCTGCCGGAGACGTTGTTCACGCGCACGAGCCTCA
This sequence comes from Acidisoma sp., assembly GCF_965199065.1. Taxonomy (NCBI): domain Bacteria; kingdom Pseudomonadati; phylum Pseudomonadota; class Alphaproteobacteria; order Acetobacterales; family Acidocellaceae; genus Acidisoma; species Acidisoma sp. The sequence goes on from NZ_CBDAQN010000003.1 coordinate 747,201, forward strand.
GCCGGCGCGACAATATTCCCTCGACCGTCTTTATCCAGCGTGCGGCCGAAGCCATCGCGGGCCATCTCGACCGGTCCGGCATCCCGGCGAAGGTGGAGCCGCGCCAGCATCTCGGCCTCTATCGCCACCTGCGCGAGACAGAGGATCCCGGCACATCTGTCATCCTGCTCTGCGACGGCGCCGACGTGCCGCAACTCGACGGCTGGCTCCGCGACCTGCTGGGCACGAGCGTTCTGAGCGGGCCGATCATCCTGGCAGGCGCCGATTTATCCCCGCAGCTGACAACCTACCTGAGCCAGGTCATCGCCAAGGCCGAGACGCTGCAGAACAAGGTGCTGGCGGTCCCTCCCGAGATTGGCATCCAGACCGGCGACGCCTTGCGCGCGGCGATCCTGCTGGCCACGACCGAGCACATCGCGATCGTCGACGCGCGTGGCAAGTCGGTGACGCCGGATTGGCAGGCGGCGTTGCGCCAGCGGCTTGCCGACCCGCGCGTGGCGCTGGCCGGAGCCCGCACCATGGTGGCCGCGGCGCAGGACAAGGCGCGTTTCGTGGTTCAGGGACCCATCGTCATCGGCGCGCAGGCGCGCATGGGGACTGGCCACTTCATGGATGATCCGGGGCCGGGCGGGTGGCTGGTCGTCGATCAGGAAGTCAGCGCCGTGGCGCCTCCTGGGCTCATCGGCCGCCGCGGCGCGCTTGCCGCCTGCATCATTCCCAGCCTCTCGGGCGATGCGCTCTGGATCGACATCTGCGGTCAGCTTCGAGCTGCCGGCGGCGCCGTGGTGTGGACACCGGACGTGTCCTTCCTGATGAACGCGGGGCTGCTCCGCCTCGACGCCGAGTGCCTGTTCAGGACGGGCAGCGATGCCGCCCGCGCCCTTTCCTGGCAGGATCCTTTCCATCACCCGGCCCTGTCGCTGCGCGGCGATATCCTTCAGGCCGAGCCACGGCTCGGGCTGGTGCGGGCGGCTCCCGCCGATCCCCGGAGCCTGTTGCTCACCGGACCGGCGGAACTCGCCATGGGCGCGATCAATGGCGCCAGGGCGCTGCGCGCCATGGGCGTCGTCGAAGCCAGCTGGGCGCCGGAAAACGTCACCGCGGCAGAGATCGGCCGCCGTGCGCCGACCTCCTGGATCAGGCTGAACCCGGAAACAGCTGCCTTGCCGCACATGGACCCCTACATCGCCATCGTCTCGAATACGCCCAAGCCTGAAGCGAAAGCCGCTCTCGCCGCAGCCACGCAGGTTTATGGAACCTCCCCCGCGCTGGTGGCCCAGGTCCGCAAGCTCCTTCCGCCTGGCAGCTATGTGCCGCTCTGGCGGCCGGCGCTGTCGCGGCCGGTCTGGTCGGAGTTGACCATCGGCGGCGGGATCAACACCCGTCCGCGTATTCTCTGGATCGACGAAGGCTTCGAGCCGGCTTGGCTGCCCGACCTCATTAACGAGACGATGGCGGACGCGCTCTGGATCATCGTCGAGCGTCCGGGCGGCGCCTATGAGGGCGCCGTCACGCGGCTCCGGCCGCCTCCGACGGAGCAGGGCTGGGCGGCCGAACTCGCAGGCCTCGCACCGCATATCCTGGTGCGGCCGGCGGATCGGCAGACCGACGCCGATCACTACAAGGCGTTGATGGCCGCGGCCGTCGGTTGCCACCTGCTGGTCGACGACCGGCTCGACGTGCCGGAACCACTGGCCGCCGTCGTGCTGCCGAACCGCCTCGCGGCCTGGCAGCGGGCGATCAAGCAGGCTCTGGGCGACCTCCCCGGAACACTTCAACGTGGCAAGCAGAGCCGCGAAGCCTGTCTGGCTCTGCCTTCGATCGAGGAAGGGCCGCCGGCCTGGGCCGAACTTCCACCCGAACAAGTGGCCACTCAACGAGCGGCCGAATGAACGGGCGGATGGAACGGAGAGCGGCCGGATGAGACAAGCCGGGCGTGTCCGGCCCGGTGTCCGGCACTTTGCCGCTTTGGCGGGTGTGGCAGTCCTTCTGGCCCCGCAGCCTGGGCGGGCGGCCCAGCAGGATCCGGCGCCCGTCGCCGATGCCGTCCGGCGCGCCGTCGCTGCCACGGCACCCGCCAACGCCACCATTGCCCTCGGGCCGGTGCTGGGTGCGCGTTACATGCGGGCCTGCACCAGCCCTCTCACGGTGACGGTTACCGGGACCCTGCCGTATCTCCAGGCCACAGCTCATTGCGGCGCTCCAGTCTGGATCCTTTACGTGAGCGTGACGGTCGACGCTCACATGGCGGTCGTCGTTGCGTCCCGGCCGATCACGGCCGGACAAACCCTGGAGAGCGGTGATCTCGCCCTGCGGGACGAGCCGATATCGCTCTATGCCGGCCGCAGCGTCTTCTATCAGGCTGAGGATGCTGTGGGCGCCACGGCCGTGATGTCCCTTCCGCTCGGCGCGATCCTGACCGGGAGCAGCATTGAGGAGCCGCTCGTCGTGCAAGCGGGGCAATCCATCACCGTGGATGCGAGGAGCGGCGGCGTCGACATCTCGATCACGGGCACTGCGGAGCAGCCTGGCCGTCTCGGCGACACCATCATCGTCACCAACCCGTCGAGCGGACGACGTTTTCCTGCCGTCGTCACCCGGTCCGGGGCGCTGGTGCAGCTGGGGTCCTAATTTGCTTCCCGTTGGCAAAGTCTCCGTCAACGCTGCGAATAAACCTCCACGGCAACCACAACCAAGGAGCTGAAGATGTCCGCCGTAGGATCCATTCTGACCAACCAGGGCGCTCTCGACGCCCTCAATTCCATCAGCAATACCTCGACCACGAACAACAACCTCGAGCAGGAGCTGTCGAGCGGCCTGGCGATCAATTCTCCTCAGGACAATCCCGCCGGCTACATCACGGCCCAGGGCTTCACCTCGCAGGAGAACGGGCTGGTCCAGGCGACATCGAACGCGAACGAGAGCAACAGCCTGCTCAGCGTCGCCGACGGAGCCATCCAGCAGCAGATCAGCGTCTCGCAGTCGCTGAACTCCATTGCCGTTCAGGCCGCCAACGGCACGAACGACCCATCCGAGTCCGAGTCGCTGCAGAACGTGGTCACTCAGCTCGCCAGCCAGATCACGACGATCTCTACGCAAACCCAGTTCAACAACATCAACCTCTTGAACGGCAGCTTCTCGGGCACACAGTTCCAGGTCGGCGCCAACGAGGGCCAGACCATCAGCCTTTCCATCGAGAACACGAGCGCCAACTCGCTCGGCCTGAACCAGTCGAAGGCTTCAGCCGGCGGCATCTACACCGGCACCTCAACCACGGCAGGCGGCGTTCTGTCGAGCGGCGCCAGCGCGGCCAAGCTCACGGCAGGCTCAGTCGGCGCATACTCCGCCAAGACCGTCCAGTACACCGGCACGAACGGCGTGACCGGCAGCGTCGCCATCACCCAGTCGGGCTCCGCCTACAACGTCGCCAGCTCGATCAACAAGACGGCCGGCACCAGCCTGACCGCCTCGGCGACCAACACCAGCACGTTGACCGCTACCGGCGGCACCAACGGCTTCAAGTTCAAGATCGCCGGCAGCGGCGGCACGGCCGACAATACAACCGTGAACGCCTCGACCCTCTCCGCCGTGGCGGCTCAGGTCAACGGCGACACGAACATCACCGGCATCTCGGCCACGTATACCGGCAGCTCCAACTCAACCACCGGCACGCTGACCCTGACGCAGGCCAACGGCAAGAACATCATCCTGACCGCCTCGGGCGCCGCTGCGGCGTCAGGCTCGCTCGCTGCCGGCGCGACCGTCCAGAAGACGGCCACGACCTTCGGCACCGCCGCGGGTCAGATCGGCCTTATCCAGGGCACCGTGCATTTCCAGTCCAGCGCTGCCTTCGGTCTCAACAACGGCAGCGCAGTCGGGCTCACGAAGGCGTCCACGCTCACCTCACTCGCCGACATCAACGTGACGACGACGGCTGGCGCGAACACCGCCATCAACGTGGTGAAGTTCGCTCTGCAGGGTCTGAACAACCAGGCCGGTCAGATCGGCGCCGTTCAGCAGCGGCTCGAAGCGACCATCAACAACCTCAACACCACCAGCCAGAACGTGAACACGGCACTGGGCGTGGTCGCTGATGCGAACATCCCGCAGGTCAGCAACTCGCTGACGGAATCGCAGATCCAGGCGCAGGCCGGCGTGGCGGCTCTGAAAGACTCGACGACGCTGCAGCAGTCCTACCTCTCGCTGCTCGGCTAAAGCCAAGACCCGGCCGGCGGCGTCGCCGGCGGCCGGAACTGAAGATCTGGCCGGCCGGCGGTCCTCCGCCGGTCGCTCCGGAATGAATTTGTTTGGGTGTCATCATGAGCACGATCAGTTCGTTGAGTTCCGCCGGCATCCAGAGCCAGCTCGCCCAGGATCAGGCCCGGCTGAACGCGCCGATCACGGTGCTCACCAATCAGCAGACCGCGGACAAGGCCGATATCTCCGCCTGGGGCGCGATCAAAGGCAAGGTATCGTCGCTTTCGAGCGCACTCGCGGGCATCGACGATCTTGCGTCCCTCAACAGCCGCTCGGCGACCTCCACCAGCAGCGGCGTCGCCACCGCGACCGTCGCCAACAGCGCGGCCGTCGGCACCTACAACATCACCGACGTCGTCCTGGCGAAGCCGCAGATCATCTACTCGGGAATCCTGACCAGCAGTGCCAACGTCGGCGCGAGCGCCGGTTCCCTGACCTTCGTGCAGAACGGAAAGACCGAGTCTGTGCATGTCGGCACCGGCAGCCTGACCGCGAGCGGCGTCGCCAAGGCCATCAACGCAGCCGGCGGCGGCGTCGAGGCGAGTGTGGTGAAGACGCAGGGCGGAGGGCGGCTGGTTCTGCAGAGCAGCGCGACCGGAAGTTCCCAGGCCTTCAAGGTCTCCGGCACGGGAGGCCTCGCACGCTTCTCCTATTCGCCGTCGGCCTCGATCCCGACGCCGCCGGCGCTCCCCAGCGGGTCTTTCACCAATACCTCGCTCGCGCAGAACGCTGCCCTCGACATCAACGGCGTTCCGGTGACGCACAACACCAACAGTCTGAGCAGCGCGGTCACCGGGCTGACGTTCAACCTCGCCGCCTCCAGCCCCACCGGCACCACCATCAAGGTCAGCAACTCGACCGCCGGGATCACCGCGGCATTCTCCTCGGTGGTATCGTCATTGAATTCAGCGATCGCCGGGATCACGAGCGAGATCAAGTATCAGCCGGCCGTCAAATCGGCCAGCGCCTCCGGCAGCACCGCGGCCAAGGTCGGCCCGTTGATCGGCAACTTCACCGCCACCAGCCTGCAGAGCCAGTTGTTGACGGCGGTGAGCGGCGCGTACGCGAGCGGCGTCAGCGCGAACAGCATCGGGCTGACGATCAGCAGTGCAGGCGCCGTTACCTTCAGCGGCTCCACCTTCAACACCGCCTACGCCAAAAATCCGGCGGCGGTCGACAAGCTGGTCGCCAACATCTACGCGACGCTGAAGGGCATCACGAACGGTGCGCTGGGCAGCGCCAACAGCACGACCGGCGGTGCGCTCGGCGCCCAGACCTCCGCGCTGAACGCCGACATCGCCTCGGTCACGTCCGAGGTCGCGAGAATCACGAAGGACAACAACCAGGCTCTCCAAATTCTGGTCGCGGAATATGCGAGGGCAGAGTCCACGGCGCAGAACGCCTCGATCACCGAGGACTACCTCGGTCTCATTACGAACCCGTCATCGTCCGGTAGCGGCTAGGGAGCAACGTCATGTTTGAAGTAGATCTCACCGCCGGATATCGCGCCGGCCTGTTCGACGGCGAGCCCGGCATCGGATGGCTGCGGCCAGGATGGCTGAGCCTGAGGCTCTACGGGCAGCATGCGAAGGCGGCGATAGAAGCGGGCGACACGCTTCTGAAAGCCAATATGATCCTGAGCGCGGACCGCCTGCTGACGATCATGTCCGGCATCCTGGATACGAGTCCTGGAACGACACTCGGGCCTGCCATGATGAGCATCTACAACAGGCTTCGGTTCTGCCTGTGGAAAGCCAATGTCAGGAACGACTGCGCCGCGCTTGACGACTACGACAAGGCGCTGCAAACGATCGATAAAGAATTTCTTAACCTTTCGAAACATGGAGCAACCCCTCGATGACGAGCCCTATCAGCTCCTATTTGCAAAGCCGGTCCTTGCCCGACACGGCCTTGTCGTCCGTCACCAAGCCTCCGGAATCCACGGCCGCCGCCGTCCCGGCGGGCGAAGAGGTCACGCTGACCTCCGATGCCCAAATCTCTGCGGATCTTCTTGAGGCTGCGCGTACAGCTTCGGGCGTAGACCACAGCGCCGTCGAATCCCTGAAGGCGCAGATGGGCGCGGGCACTTACGAGGTGTCTCCAGAAACCCTTGCGGCATCGATCCTCGCCGCCAATACGGAAACACGCTCATGATGACGGACATCGATGTGGAAACTGGCGCTGACCGTCAGGAGTTCGCTGGGTTCAGCGACGCCCTGGAGGGTGGCATGGCGGCGGTCGCCGACCTTGAGCGCAGCCTCGAGGCTCTCGATGCTCTGGTGCTAACCGGGCCTCCCCATGCAATTGCCGATGCGGCCAAGGCCATGGAAATGTCGCTGTTCATGGCGGAACCTACCTTCCGGCGGATCACACTGGCGTTGGAGGCAGCTGGCGCAGTCCGGCTGCAGGATGCGGCGCACCGGCTACGCCGCGCGGATCAGGCGGTGGTAGCGGCGGCGGTCGACACCTTCCGGTCGGCGCTTAGGCGGTTCGCCCAGCGCAACGAAGCGAGCCACCGTCGCGCCCAAGGTCTTGTCCGGGGGTTGAGTGCGTCGCTTCGGACACTTCACGCCCTTGGTGTGGCCGGAAACGGGCGGCTGATCGCAGCAGCCTGACTGGCCGTGCTCCCCCCCCCCCAACACTTCCGGCGGCGCGACGCTTCAGGCAAGACCTGTCACCTTGATACCGCAGCGCTGGCCCGGAAGAGAAACCACCTGACCATAGCCCAGCACGTCACCACCCACTGTGATCGTGAGGGGCTCTTCAAGCGTCTGTTCGAGACGGATGACCTCGCCGATACGCAGTTCCGACAGAGCGGCAACCGACAGGCTGGTGCAGCCAAGACGAACCGTCAGGCCGACGCGCACACGGTCGATGACCGAGGCGCGGAAGTCTCCGGTTGTCGCGTTTGCCGAGCGCCGCTTGTCGAGGGCGGTGGCAGGCTTCGCTTCCGTTTCGCGCGGCAATCTTGTCAGCAGACTCTCACCGGAGGTGGATACGCTCGGGCGGCAGCAGACGAAGCCATCGCTCTGACCGTAATCGGCGTAGAACAGATCGATGCCGCCTGCGAAGCCGATGGCCTGTGGCAGGATGAACAGCGGCAAGATCTGACCGATCGTCATACGGTCCACCAACCCGATCGGCACGTGCCCGCGCATGACATCGAACTGCACATCGACATGCGTCGCTCCGACAAGTTGCTCCATGGTTGCGGCCCACCGGTTGTCCACCATGGATTGACCGAGCAGCCAAGTCTGCATGTTCACCCGGGCCTCGAAGGGCTCGAAGGCCGCATAGGGAACGATGACGCGGATCGACCCGATGCCAAGCGACGTCTCGAAGATGCCGGTAGTCGAGATCATCCAGTCTCCATGGTCTGCGATGGCCAGCATCCCCACTGCCATCTCGTACTGCAGGATCGTCCATTGCAGAGGCATGAAGCTGTTCAGGACTTCCGACAGGCCGGCGATGGTCAGTTCGATCATCTGCTTGCCTATGCGTTGCTCCATCGTTGAAAGCTCCCGCCGCGTAAGGTCATCCGAACTCGTCGCTCCGAACATGGCGTCGACGACGGCGCCGACGAGGTCGCCCTCGACCGCGATGATGATGCGGCTGTGCAGCGGCTTGAGCTCGATGATAGCGGCCAGCATCAGGTCCGGCAGCGCTGAGAGCGCAGAGTCATGGCTGATCACGCCGTTGATGCAGCTGAGAACTTGCACCGGGCACCGCATCCGCTGCGAGAGCGTGTACGCGATCTTGCGCATGATCGGATCGGAAAGCCCCTCCATCAGGGTTGACCGGAGCTGGGGCGTCCGCGCCGAGTCCAGTAAATCGATGTCGGTCATTTCGGCTAAGTCGGTAAGAAACGCCATGTTGGTTGACTGCCTCCCGGCTGCACGCGTTGGGACAAGGCGAAGATATGATGGCTGTCTTCGCCCTCATATGCGGACCTGTCGTAGCTGCGAAGTCTGGACTGACTTCATCAGAAACTGTCAGGACGGTTTGGCACGTTCACCGCTGCAAAAGCTTATCTCGCAGCGGAAATATCGTGCTCCTATCGGTTACCATGATCGTATGAACGAGATCCTAACGTTGCCCCGACGCAATTTATATTGCGTTAGCGAAAATTAATGGACTCTCAAAAATGAGTCTGCTTAATTCTCCGGATCACCGGCACAGTATTTTCACAATTAATGATGTAACTAGCACGGCGTCAGCAGCTGCCGCGCTGAGGCTTTGAAACAGCGGTAAAGAGGCACCAAGCCAATGGCGATGATACTGATCCTAGACGATTCGCCAGCAATGGTGATGAACCTCGCCCAAATTCTGGCAAAAGCCGGTTATGAGGTCACCACGGCCGGCAACGGCAAGGAGGGGATAGTCGAGCTTACCAACGGCCTCAAGCCAACGGTCATTCTGACTGACCTCAACATGCCGGAGATGGACGGGATCGAGTTCATCAAGGAAGCCCGCAAATCGGCCGCAACGAAATTCACCCCTATCATCGTTCTCAGCGGTGACTCGGACGGACGCAAGCGCGATGAGGCCCGTGCTGCTGGCGCCTCCGGCTGGCTCACCAAGCCGCCTCAGCCGAACCAGCTTCTCTATGTCGTCAAGCAGCTGCTTCCCACCAAATAGCGATCGCGCGGGAACGCTTCCTCGCGTTCGCTTTTCCTCGGATTCGGAACGCCGTTGATGCCAAGCTGCCGGACCGGCAGCAAGCGGTGTTGCCACCCTTCAAATGGCTCTGGATCGTTCCCGGTATGACCGGGCCAAACGACGGATCGACGATGCGTTGATCGATGCGGGCACCAGGTCCCAGCCCCTCATAGCGAGGCTCGACGAATCCGCTGTCCTCGCTTCAGAAAAAATTAGGAACAAGCAAAGTATAAAGCGATGACTGAGGCGGAGCATGAAATCACTTCTCCTCACGACGAATAGAGTGACGTCGCGTCGGAGCGGCTGCTTGCCGATCTGCAGTCGAGGTCGGGTATTGTGGAGAAAGCTTATAGAAACTTATCAGCTTCCGTCGGTGCTGGATCTCAAGGTAGCATCTTCGCTCCGGGAACAGTTTGTCGGGCGGCGGGGAACCGCATTGCGCGTCGATGCAAGCCGGGTCGAACGGCTGGGCGGCCTCTGTCTGCAGATTTTGATCGCGGCGCGGACCGCCTGGGCTGAGGACCGGCAGGATTTCATGCTTGACGACGTATCGTCGGAACTCACGGCGGTGCTTGGCACCTTTGGCTTGACGCCGCTTGCACTGAACTATCGAGAGGAATAACGCCAGTGGCCCTCACCGTTCTCACCGTTGATGACTCCCGCACTATGCGCGACATGCTCAAGCATTCCTTGGTTGCTGCCGGCTTCCGGGTTCTGCAGGCGGAGGACGGCATCGACGGCCTGGAGGTTCTGAAGACCGAGACGCCGGATGTGGTTGTCACTGACATCAATATGCCGCGCCTTGATGGGTTCGGCTTCATCGAGGCCGTGCGGCGCGATGTCGACAAGCGCGGCATGCCTGTTCTGGTGCTGACGACGGAGGCGGATGCGGAGAAGAAAAGCCGCGCCAAGGCCGCCGGCGCAACGGGCTGGATCGTCAAGCCGTTCGATCCCGTAAAGCTGGTGGATGCCATCCGCCGCGTCGCGTCCTAAGGAGAGGCCAGATCAATGGACCCGATGGCGGAGATTCGCGAGGTCTTCTTCCAGGAATGCGAAGAGCAGCTTGGGGAACTCGAATCCGGACTGCTCAAGATGCAGGCCGGGACCAAGGATGCGGAGACAGTCAACGCCGTCTTCCGCGCCGTCCATTCGATCAAGGGTGGCGCTGGCATTTTTGCGCTTGATGGTCTCGTACGTTTCGCGCACGTATTTGAGACCAGTCTCGACGCCATTCGCAGCGGCAAGATGCAGGCCGAGCCGCACGTTATGGCGCTGCTGTTGCGGGCGGCCGATGTCCTGATGGATTTGGTGAAGGCCGCCCGTAAAGGCGAAACTGTTCCTGAGAGCCGCACGCAGGGTCTGGTGGCCGAGTTCGCCGCCCTCGCCGCGAGCGGTGGTGCAAAGCCTGCGGCGGCCGCTCCCCCGCCCGCGGCCCCGCCACCCCCGATCGCTCCGGAAACGCCGAAGCGCACCTGGATCGTCCGGTTGACGCCGAACGCGGCTCTCTACGCTAAGGGCAACGAAACGGCGCTGCTTCTCCGCGAGCTGTTGAGGTTGGGTGAAGCGGAAGTCGAGATCGATACCAGCCAGCTGCCCGGCCTCAGCGATCTTGACCCGGAGGGCGCCTATCTCACCTGGACGATTACGCTGACGACCGACCGGGATGCCGCTGCGGTTCGCGAGATCTTCGAATTTGTCGAGGACGACTGCGAACTTGTTGTTTTCGAGCGTCCCGAGTTCAACTTTTTCGACGATCCGGCGCCTGAGCCCGTGGCTGAGGAGGTCGCGCCCGCAATCCCGCCGGTCAGGATCAAGCCGGAGGAGACGCTGGCGCACCCGGAGGCCGAGACTGCAGCCGCCCCTCATCCCGTCGATGTCATGGCGGCCCAGGCCGAGAATTCATCGTCGGTCAGCGCCACCATCCGTGTCGATCTCGACCGCGTCGATCGTATGATCGATCTGGTAGGCGAGTTGGTCATCACCGAGGCCATGCTGAGCCAGCGCGTGCTGGAAGCCGGCCTCGCCCGCACCTCGGCCGTCGCCATGGCCCTGGAGGAGCTCGAGGCGTTGACGCGCGAGATCCAGGACAGCGTCATGGCAATCCGCGCCCAGCCGGTCCGCTCGGTCTTCCAGCGCATGCCGCGCCTGGTGCGGGAACTCGCGATCCAGACCGGCAAACAGGTTCGCCTGGTCATGGAGGGCGAAGGCACCGAGGTCGACAAGACCGTCATCGAGCGGATCTCCGACCCGCTGACCCATATGATCCGCAACGCGATCGACCATGGGCTGGAATCACCGGCGGACAGGGTCACGGTGGGCAAGCCGGCCGAGGGGCTGGTCCGGCTCGTGGCGCTTCATCGTTCGGGCCGCATCGTGATCGAAGTGGCCGATGACGGGGCGGGCATCAACCGTCCGCGGGTGCGCGCCAAGGCGATCGAGCGTGGTCTGGTCAGCGCGGATGCGCCGCTCACCGATGACGAGATCGACAATCTGATCTTCCTGCCGGGCTTCTCGACCGCCGACACCGTTTCATCCATTTCAGGCCGTGGCGTCGGCATGGATGTTGTGCGACGCTCGGTTCAGGCCATGGGTGGGCGCATCACGATCGCCTCGCGTCCGGGGCAGGGCTCCACCTTCACGCTCAGCCTGCCGCTGACCTTGGCGGTGCTCGATGGGATGGTCGTCAGAACAAGCGAGCAGACGCTCATCATCCCGCTTGGCGCCGTGCTGGAAACGCTGCGGCCCAATACCGCGGACATCTACCCGCTCGACAGTCGCACCTCCGTTCTTGCCTTGCGCGGCGGCTACGTTCCGATCGTCGATGTCGCCGAGGTTCTGGAGTTCGGACAGAGGAGCAGCGTGCCCGAGCAATCGGTGGCTCTTCTTGTGGAAAGCGAGGGCGGCAGCCGCGCCATTCTGCTGGTGGATGAAATCCAGGGGCAGAGGCAGGTCGTCATCAAGAGCATCGAAGCCAACTATCGGGCGGTTTACGGCATTGCTGCGGCAACCGTGATGGGCGACGGCCATGTGGCGCTCATTCTCGATGTCGACGCCATCGTCTCCGTGACGCGGGACTCGGCGCGGACGGACTTTTCCCGATCCAGTCTACAAGCCCTTTAGGCGGAGCGCATCGTGACCGACGTGATCAACGCCAATTCCGAAATCCGGGAGCTCATCGCGTTCCGCGTGGGCCGCCAGGAGTTCAGCATCAACATCATGTCGGTGCGAGAAATCCGCGGCTGGACTTCCGCGACGAAGCTTCCCAAGGCGCCCCGTTACATCCGTGGCGTGATCAACCTTCGCGGCGCCGTGCTGCCCATCATCGACTTCGCGGTGCGGCTCGGTCTGCCCGCGACAGAACCGACGGCGCGCAACGTCATCATCGTGGTGCAGGTCAAGCAGAAGCAGATCGGCCTGCTGGTCGATGCCGTCTCGGACATTCTGACCCTCAATAGCGACAAGATCCAGCCAACGCCGGACATCGCTTCGGAAACAGTGACGAGCTTCCTGCGCGGCCTCATTCCGGTGGAAGGTCGCATGATCAGTCTTATCGCGCTCGATAATGTCCTACCGCCTGACGCCGCGGCCGCATGATGGGATCGCAGGGGAACGCAGTCACGGACGGGGAATTCCACCTCAGCGCCGCCGACTTCAACACCATTGCCAAAATCATTCACGATGAAGCCGGGATCGCTCTCGGAGACAACAAGGGACACCTCGTCTATTCGCGCCTCGCCAAGCGGCTGCGCGTGCTGGGTCTGGACAGTTTCCAGGAGTATTGCGAGCTCGTTACGGGCCATGATGGTGGGGTTGAGCGGCAGGCGATGATCGCCGCGCTGACGACCAACGTGACCCGGTTCTTTCGCGAGCCGCATCATTTCGAGCATCTCAAGACTTCGGTTCTGCCGCCGCTTCTGCAGAAAGCCAAGCAGGGCGGTCGCGTACGGATCTGGTCCGCTGCCTGCTCCAGCGGTCAGGAACCCTACTCCATCGGAATGAGCATTCTTTCCCTCATGCCTGATGCCGGGCGTTACGATGTGAAAATACTCGCGAGCGACATCGATCCGAACATCCTCCGCGAGGGGCAGGAAGCCGTTTATCCCGAGCAGGCCATGGAGTCTGTGTCCACAGCCCTGCGTGCCAAGTGGTTCGTCAACGCGGGGTCTGGCTCGGTCCGCGCCAACGAGGAGCTGCGTGCACTCGTCACGTTCCGCAAGCTCAACCTGATCGGGAACTGGCCGATGCAGGGGCTCTTCCACGCCATCTTCTGCCGCAACGTCGTCATCTACTTCGACGCCGAGACGCAGGCCAAAGTCTGGAGCCGCTTCGTGCCGTTACTTGAACCGGGTGCTGCACTCTACATTGGACACTCGGAGCGTATATCGGGGTCTGCCGAGCAGATGCTGCGCAGCGATGGCGTCACGACCTATCGTTCCATCGCGCGAGGGGCCTCCGCATCATGACAATTCGTGTTCTCGTTGTCGATGACTCCGCCACCATGCGGGGTCTGATCACAGCCCGGCTGCGGGCCGATCCCATGATTGAGGTCGTAGGTCAGGCTTCCGATCCGCACGACGCCCGGCAGGCCATCAAGAAGCTGAACCCCGATGTCATCACGCTGGACATCGAGATGCCGAACATGGATGGGATTGAGTTTCTCGACAAAATAATGCGTCTCCGCCCAACACCCGTGATCATGATCTCGACGCTGACGCAACGCGGCGCCGATGTGAGCTTGAAAGCGCTCGAGATCGGCGCGTTCGATTGCATCGCCAAGCCCACCGGCGGCTCGTCGGATGATTTCGACACGCTTGTCGAAAAGGTGAAGGCGGCGGCGAACTCCCGTCGCCGGTCCCGCCGTCAGGACACGGTGAGACGAGGAGCCGACGCATCGTTCATGCCCGATGACCGGATCATCGCGATCGGCGCGTCGACCGGCGGCGTGGAGGCTCTCATCGCCATTTTGTCGCAGTTCCCGCCGAACTGCCCGCCGACGGTCATCAGCCAGCACATGCCGGCGACGTTCACCCGCAGCTTCGCCTCGCGGTTGAACAACCTCTGTGCGGCATCGGTTTCCGAAGCCACGGAGGGAGCGCCGATGGAGGCCGGGCGTATATATCTGGCACCCGGCGACTTTCATCTCGAGGTGAGCGGTGCAGGCACCTACCGCTGCCGTCTCAGCGACGGTCCGAAGGTCAATGGCCACCGCCCTTCCGTCGACGTCATGTTCAGGTCCGTCCTGCGTGCTGTCGGCAGCCGCTCGATCGGCGTGATCCTGACGGGCATGGGGCGTGACGGCGCTGAAGGTCTGCTCGCACTTCGCCAGGCGGGCGCAGAGACGATCGGGCAGGACGAACAGAGTTCCGTGGTCTATGGCATGCCGAGGGTCGCGTACGAGATAGGCGCGGTGTCGAAGCAGTTGTCGCTCGAGCGGATCGGCGAGGCGCTGGTCCGGCTAGCCAATGTCCATCAAACCTCGATGCAACGCGCATGAGCCAACTCGAAGCCGATGCTGCGGGCTCCGTTCGCATCCATGTCGTGCAAGGTGAACAGCACGTCGAGAACGATCCCAAGGCCATGCTGACAACGATCCTTGGATCCTGCATCGCTGCCTGCATGTGGGATCCTGTCCGTCGCCTTGGCGGCATGAACCATTTCCTGCTGCCGGGAGAAGACAATCAGGTTCCGGAGGCCAATGCGGGTGGAAGTTCCGCGCGCTACGGAGTTCATGCGATGGAACTTCTCGTCAACGCCCTGTTGCGGCGTGGCGCGCGGCGGGAGAGCCTGCAGGCCAAGTTGTTCGGCGGCGGGCGGATGATCCGCGGCCTGACCGATATCGGGGAGATGAACGCTACCTTCGCCGAGCGTTTTCTCAAGGCCGAGGGTATTCCGGTCGTGGGTGGAAGCCTACGCGGCAACCAGGGCCGCCGCATTCAATTTTGGCCAGTCGGGGGGCGCGCACGGCAGGTTCTTCTCCGGCCGGACACGCTCACCGTTTTCCAGACCGAGTTCCAGGTCTCGGCGTCGAAGCCGCCTGCCCAGACGGGTGCAGTCGAACTGTTTTAGCGAAAGCCGCATTCATGAATCACTCGACACCACTCGTTAACATCCTCGACGCCATTGCCGAGGAAATTTCCGATCTCGGCATAGAACTGGACGAGCTACAGACCACGCTCAGCCCAGCGATGTACGAGATCGCCAAGAACGCCGACTACGTCAGGAATGTGCAGACGCTCGACCTGATGTCGCAGAGGCTTACGGCGATCTCGGCCTTCGTCTTCTCGCTCAACCTCTCCATACCGGAGACCTGCCTGGTCAACTCGTCCTCTGCCTTGAGCGAGGTCAAGCTTTCTGCTTTGGCTCAGCGTCTGACGGGTTCGGAGGAGCAGATGCCGGCCTACTGCGACTCAGGCGATGTCGATCTTTTTTAGCAACCGACAATTGGAAGCTGCAATCCTGTGCAGCCGCCATGATCCGGATTCCGGTTGATGTCACCTCTGCTTTAAGGTGTCGGCAACTCAATCTATGCATAAAGTTTGATCGTTTTGCACGCGATCAGCCATTGGGGGCTTTCTGATGCCGGCATTGACTTATGGAGCTCCGAGCACCGCAGTGGACAGGGGTAATCAACTTCTGTCCGTACGCGTGGGCGACCAGGAATTCGCCATGACGATCATGGCGATCCGGGAGATCCGTGGATGGATCGCCTCCACGCCCCTCCCCCATGCTCCGTCCTATATCAAGGGCATGATCAATCTCAGGGGCAGCGTTCTGGCCATCATCGACCTCGCTGTGCGCCTGGGGCTACAGACCCGTGATCCAACCGCTGCATCGGTCGTTGTGGTCATAGAAATGGGCGACAAGGTGGCTGGGCTCCTCGTCGACGCCGTATCGGACATCATCACCGTGACTGAGGATATGCGGCAGATGACGCCCGACACCGGGGACGCGACATCCCGCGCCTATGTCGAGAGCTTGATCATGATCAACGAGCGGATCATCGGCATCCTATCTCTGCCGATGGTCATGCCGCAGGAACCGGCGATGCGTCTCGAACTCGAAAACGCCTGAGCCAAAAACGCAGCGCCGATCGCTGTGGAGGATCCTACGCGGCCTGGGCGTCCAGCCAATGGGCCGCGTGATGATCCGCACCGGAAGGCAGCGGCTTTGCCGGGTTGCCAAGCCAATGCACGACATCCCGGGTGACGACCGCGCCAGCCACATCCCGCTGCAAAAGGTGATAGCCATCGGGGTAGAAGGCGAAAGACTGTTCGCACTCGTTTGCCGCACGTTCGCGGGTCCAGCAGGCAGCCATCGCTCTCTTCGGAACCAGCTGATCCTTGCCGCCGTAGAGGAACAACGTCGGAGCCCGCCGTTGGCCCGCCGTTGCGAGGGCCGCATCCATAAGATCCGTCAGGCCGTTCAATACCGTGATGCTGGCCGACTGGCGCCGGACTTCGGGATGCACCCGCCGGAGGGCCGCGTGATTATCAGTCGGTTTGATGCCGAGGCGATGCGCGCTCAACCGAAGCCATGGCACGGTCTTGTTCGCCCACCACAGCGACAGACGATAGGCCGCCGCCATCTCTCGCCTTCCCCAAACGGCAGGTGCACTGAGGATATAGCCATCCACGTCCAGGCCCTCGTGCCGAGCGGCCAGCACCATCAACACGGCCGCACCCATGCTTTCGCCGGCCAGGAACAGCCGGGCGCATGGAAACCGGACGCGCATCTGTGTCACCATGGTCAAGGCATCGGTTACCATGACATCGGTCCCGTGCCAGCGCCCTCGGCCGGCGGCCGCGCCGAAGCCGCGCTGATCGGGTGCGATCAAGGCTATCCCGGCATCCACGAGTTGCGACGAGGGCGCCTCCCATGCGTCGGCACTGTCATTGATGCCGTGGAGCGCGAGCACGACCGTCGCGGGTTCACCCGCCGGCAGCCATTCGCGATAAGGAAGACTGGCTCCATCCGCCATCTGGAAGGTGCCGCCCATGGCGCGCGGCACCAACGCCCGATGCTTGCCGAGGGATCGCCGTTTCTTCTGTGGAGGGGAAATGTGCGGGCCCCGGATACTCGCGTTGCTGGGGGCCGGATCATCTTGACGGTTGTAGTTAATCATCGTCCGTCATGGCTACCATCGGGCAGCCATTTCGGAAAGCACGAACATGACACGAAACTGTCACAGAGCCGTTGGCCGGATGAAGGTCAGGTAACCTTCTTCATCCGGCCCGGTTTCTTAGCCTTCCGGAGTGCGGTTGGGCTCGGGTTGCGAGGGCCGTGGCCGGCGCTCGGCCATGAACTGGTCGAATTCCGCCTTGTCCTTCGCGAAACGCAAGCGATCCAGGAACTGGGCGAACTCACCCTGTTCCTCTTCCAGTCGACGCAGAGTATCGGCCCGATACTCATCGAAGGCCCGGTTGCCGCTGGACTGCGATGACCGTGAGCCCCACCCGCCTCGGCGCCCACCCCAACTGCCGCAACCGGCGAAGTTCGCGAAGCCTTGCCCCGCTCGTTCACGTCCAAACATGTATCGCCCGATCTTCCTGTTCCAGATTGTCACGAAAAGCAGCGCCAGGCCCACCGGCCACCAGACGATAAAGCCCGTGATCGTGGCCGCGATGAGCAGCGGTCGCGAGATCGACCACAGTCCGAAATAATCCTGCCCCGGCCCGGAGCCGCCGAACCGCTCTCCATCCTCGAACGCCGGGCCGCCTGGCGACCGCCGGCCGCCCCATGGCCCCCGGCCTATTCCTGGTTGACCCATTCCTGACTGACCGTAGGCCCCTTGATTAGCCGCGCCGGACATCTTGGTTTCCCTATGTGAATGTAAGTCACATTTACATCTAAGGCGGGCGGCGGATTTTCGTCAAGGGGAATGCGTGCTTCCTGCCAGGCCCAGGCTCTGGAGATAAAGCAGCACGCCCGCCTCCAGCAGGTCTTCCGGCGACATCGGCAGTTTGCGCCGGCCGGCGTCCCCCCGTCCAAAGAGCGATGCGATGCCATGCGCCATCGCCCAGACGTGCAGCGCCACCATCAGGGCGGGGGGACGCCCCGGTTTGGGAGCCGCCGAAGCAATTGTCTCGGCGGCGCCGCGCAACACGGAGAAGGCGCGCTCGCTGGCGGTCAGCAAGCCGGGATGTGCCTCCGCATTGATCCTCGCTTCGAACATCGCGGCGTAGAAGGCCGGCTCGGTGCGCGCGAAGATGAGGTAGGCGCGGCCGATATCCTCGAACGCCTGGATCGGCTCGGGCTTGCCGTCCCGCCAGGCCTGGGCAAGGCGCAGGCTAAGCGCATCGAAGCCGCGCAGGGCTACTTCCGCCACCAGCGCCTCGGCATCGCGGAAGTGGCGATAGGGGGCGGCGGGGCTGACCCCGGCCCGGCGCGCTGCCTCCGCGATGGTGAACCCGGCCGGGCCGCTCTCGGCGATCAGCGCGATCGCGGCTTCCACCAGCGCCTCGCGCAGGTTGCCGTGGTGGTAGCCGCGCTTCTGTCCGGTCCAGCTCATGGAATGCGCTTAAGCCATGTGAAGGAGTTTTACATCCCCCACATCCACGTCCCGCGCACGCAATCCTTGCGCATGCGCTTGCGGAGTGGGCGGCAGTCTGTATCGTCGCTCCAGGCGCACGCCGTGAGCCCCAAGAAGAGTCGCGCCGATCCGGATGCGGCAGCCGAGGAGACGAGCCGCAGATGTTCCACCAGTTGCTGACACCCATCGGCGGCAGCCTTGGCTTGTCTTTCGTCATAGGCGCGTTGCCGATCATCGTCGTGCTGGTGCTGCTCGGCGTGCTGCGCCGTCCCGGCTGGCAGGCGGCTCTGGCGGGTCTCGTGGTTGGCCTGCTCGTCGCGATCATCGGTTGGCACGTGCCCGCGGGCATCGCGATCGACGCCGCGGTCGCCGGCGGCGTTTTCGCCCTCTGGCCGATCATGTGGATCGTCGTCGCCGCCCTCACGATCTACAACGTCGCTGTCGTCTCCGGCCGCTTCGACGCCTTCCGGGACTGGATCCTGGAGCATCTCCCCGACGACCGGCGCGTCGTGCTCATCGTGCTGGGCTTCTGCTTCGGCGCCCTGCTGGAGGGCATCGCCGGCTTCGGAACGCCGATCGCGATCATCTCCTCCGTCCTCATCATGATCGGCTGGGCGCCGCTCGAGGCTCTGACATACACGCTGATCTTCGACACCGCGCCGGTGGCCTTCGGAGCGCTCGGCGTGCCCGTCACGGTCCTCGGCACCGTCACCCATCTGCACGATGTGACGCTCGCACAGATGGTCGGGCGCCAGTTGCCGCTCTTTGCATTTTTCCTGCCTTTTTATGTCATGTTCGTGTTTGGCGGCATGCGGTCCCTGCGCGCGCTGGCGCCTTTTCTCTTCGTCGCCGGCGGGAGTTTTGCGATCACGCAGTTCATCACCGCGAACTTCATCGACTACCGGCTGACGGACGTCCTCGCCTCGTTGGTATCGCTCATCCTGTCGATCGGGTTCCTCCAGGTGTGGCGTCCGGTCCCCGATCCGCGCTTTGCGATGAAGCACCTGGATTCCGCGCAGGGCCGCCTGTCGACGATCTCGGGCTGGCAGGGCTGGCTTCCCTGGGCGCTGGTCTCGGCGGTCGTCATTGTCTGGACGAGCTTCAAGATCTTCGCCATTGCCGAGCATAAAATCCCTTGGCCGGGCCTCAACAACGCGGTCTTCATCACGCTCTACAACAAGCCCTATGGCGCGGTCTGGGACTTCCAGCCGCTTGCGACCGGCACCGCAATCTTCGTATCGGCGGTGCTCACGGCGCTCCTCCTCCGCGTCAGTCTGAGAGACTTCTTGAGCTGTTTCCTCCGCACCTTCGTGCAGCTGCGCTTCGCCATCGTCACCGTCGCCTTCATCATCGCCCTCGCCTACGTGATGAACTACGGCGGCATGACCTACACGCTCGGCAAGGCGGTCGCCTCGCTCGGCGGCATCCTGTTTCCCATCGCCTCCGCCTTCCTCGGCTGGATCGCGGTTTTTCTCTCGGGTTCGGATACCTCCGGCAACGCGCTCTTCGGCAACCTCCAGGTCGTCGCCGCCAATCAGCTGGGGCTCAACCCGGTGCTGTTCGCGGCGACCAACTCGTCGGGCGGCGTCATGGGCAAGATGATCTCGCCGCAGAACATCGCCACCGGCGTTTCCGTGACCGATCTCGTCGGCCAGGAGGGCACGGTCTTCAGGCGAACCTTCAAGCACAGCGTCTTCCTGACGCTGCTCGTCGGCATCCTGGCGTTGCTGCAGCAGTACGTCCTGCCGTGGATGATTCCAGGCCACTAGCACCTGACGGCTTGGCGGGCGGCTCTGGTCGGAGACATCTACCCGGGGCGACGGGCCATCAGCGCGGTCGTCGCCACCACCTCGCCCAGGTTCCCTGAGGGAGCCAGCCGCCCGATGAGGTCGGTCAGTTCCCGCAGGAGGTCGTCCGCCCGCGTGCCGAGCCGCCCGCGTGAGGTGGAGGACATCGATAACGCCCGGTTCAGCAGACCCGCCGCGGTCAGCCGGCGACGTTCGATCACCGATATCTCTTCGATCCGGCAAAACGCGGACCTCAGCAGCAATGCGGTATGGGATATCCACCCGGGCCCTCGCCGGCGCTGGCGTTCCTCGTCCTCGGCATAGCGCTCGATCACGGCGCTGTATTCTTTGCGCCAAGCGTTCTCGGGCACGTCCGGATGGCTATCCCGGAACAGAACCACCGATCCGTCCGGCTCCACGATCTCATCCAGTCTCCGCAGCGTGTCGACCCGGTCCATCCAGTGAAAGGACCGCCCCATCGTGACCAGACCGAAGCGGCCGAGGTGAGGTCCGATGTCGTAGGAACTTGCCTCGATCCACAACGCATTTTCGGGGCCGCCCCCGCGCGCGAGCCGCAGCATCTCCGGCTCAGGATCGATGCCGACCACTTCGCTGACGAAGGGCGCGAAGGCGCGCGCCAGTTGGCCGGGCCCGCAGCCGAGATCGAGCACCCGATCTTCGCGCGTCACTTCGCACAGCTGGATGACGCGCTCGATGGCGCGTGGAGCGTAGCCCGGCCGGCCGGCGAGGTAGTGGTGGGCCGCCGTCCGGAAACGCCTGGGCTGAAAAGGCACCGCCTCGATTATCATCGTCACGCCAAACCTCACCGCCATAAGCGGATGAGACTACGCTATTCCGCGGGCGCCGGCACGTAGAGCACGTGGCCGCTCGCCCGGAACTCCTCGCTCTTCCCCTCCATTCCTGCAATCCGCGCGGCATCCGCGCGCAGATCGTGGGAGATGCGCATCGAGCAGAATTTCGGCCCGCACATCGAGCAGAAATGCGCGGTCTTGTGCGCCTCCTTGGGCATCGTCTCGTCATGGAAGGAGCGTGCCGTGTCGGGGTCGAGCGCGAGGTTGAACTGGTCCTGCCAGCGGAACTCGAACCGTGCCCGGCTGATCGCGTCGTCCCGTAGCCGCGCCGCCGGATGTCCCTTGGCGAGATCGGCCGCGTGTGCGGCGATGCGGTAGGTGATGACGCCGGTCTTCACGTCGTCGCGGTCCGGCAGGCCGAGATGCTCCTTCGGCGTGACGTAGCAGAGCATCGCTGTCCCGAACCAGCCGATCATCGCGGCGCCGATCGCCGAGGTGATGTGGTCGTAGCCCGGCGCGATGTCGGTCGTCAGCGGCCCGAGCGTGTAGAACGGCGCCTCGCCGCATTCGCGCAGCTGCTTCTCCACGTTCACCTTGATCTTGTGCATCGGCACATGGCCCGGCCCCTCGATCATGACCTGGCAACCGCGCGCCCAGGCGATCCTCGTCAGCTCGCCCAGCGTCTCCAGCTCCGCGAACTGGGCCGCGTCGTTGGCGTCGGCGATCGATCCCGGACGCAGGCCGTCGCCCAGCGAGAAGGACACGTCGTAGCGGCGCATGATGTCGCAGATTTCGCCGAAGTGCTCGTAGAGGAAGCTCTCCCGATGATGCGCGAGGCACCAGCGCGCCATGATCGAGCCGCCCCGAGAGACGATCCCGGTGACGCGCCGCGCCGTCAGCGGCACATGCTGCAGGCGCACGCCGGCATGGATGGTGAAGTAGTCGACGCCCTGCTCCGCCTGCTCGATGAGGGTGTCGCGGAAGATGTCCCAGGTCAGCTTCTCGGGCTCGCCGCCGACCTTCTCGAGCGCCTGGTAGATCGGCACGGTGCCGATGGGCACGGCGGCGTTGCGGAGGATCCAGCCGCGGATGTTGTGGATGTTGCGCCCCGTTGACAGGTCCATGACCGTGTCGGCGCCCCAGCGCGTCGCCCAGACCAGCTTCTCGACCTCGTTCGCGACCGAGGAGGTGACGGCGGAATTGCCGATGTTGGCGTTCACCTTGACCAGAAAGTTGCGCCCGATGATGACGGGCTCAAGCTCCGGATGATTGATATTGGCCGGAATGATGGCACGACCGGCGGCAATCTCCTCCGCCACGAATTCGGGCGTGATGAAGTCCGGGATGCTGGCGCCGAAGTCCTCGCCATCGGCGCGGCGTTCGGCGGCGCCTTCGGCGGCCTTGACGCGGCCCAGGTTCTCGCGATGGGCGACGTAGCGCATCTCCTCGGTGATGATGCCGGCGCGGGCGAACTCAATCTGCGTCACCATCAGGCCATCGACGCCGGCGAGCACGGCGCGCTCTGCGGGACAAGGCTGAACGAGGCCGGCCGGAGACACGAAGCCATTATCCCCGGGCTGGACCACGCGCGGGGTGACGGTCGTGAAGCCGCGCCGCGCGATCCAGTCCCCGCGGACCGAGGGCAAGCCCGCGGCGAGGTCGATCGTCGTCTCGGGATCGGTAAATGGGCCGGAGGTGTCATAGACCCGCACTGGCTCTTCCCGGGCCGACGGATCGAGCGCGATTTCGCGGTAGGGCACCCGCAGACCGGGAAAGCCGTCCGGCGCGGAATAGCACTTTCGCGAGCCGGTGATTGCGCCGGTCGTGACGGTGACGGGAATGGGGGCGGAAAGGTTATCGGGCATTGCACATCTCCTCGCCGGGCACAGGAGATGGGGGCGGAAGAACGCGGAGCCCCTGAAAACCGCAGCGGGGACCTCTTCCGTACCAGTCCCTCCGCCGGCATGATCCGGATCAGGTTCCCCGGACAGCGCCTCGCGAGAGGCCTGTTGCCGGCAGGGTCACCGCGCCGCGTCATCCAAAGATGACCTAGCGGTATCTCAGCCCCTTGCCGGGGCTCCCCTTGGTGAAGCCAGCATTGCGGCTGGGCGCGCTCCCTGTCAACCGGCGCCAATCGGTCACACGAACCGGTGCAACGCCCGACAAGAAGCGGCGAGCCCGGTTTTAAATCCTCCGCCGGACGGCATCTGCTGTCGCGTGAGCCTTATGAGGATCAAGCCATGGCCGAAGCCGTTCGCGTCGCCGCCGCTCTGCACGCCACGAACCGCGAACGAGGCTTCCCCCTGCCTCAGCCTGGCGGGTGCCGCTGCGGCCGCGTGCGTTACCGCGTGACGGAGGCGCCGGTTTTCACGCTGGCTTGCCACTGCACCGACTGTCAGCACCTTTCGGCAAGCGCGTTCTCTCTGGGCATGGTCGTGCCGAGAGGCGGCCACGTCATCACGGATGGGCGCGATGCGCTTCGCTGCTGGAGCAAGACCGGCGGCAGCGGCAAGGAGAGCCGGCAGTTCACCTGCGCCGCCTGCGCGACCTGGCTTTACACCGAGGCGGACAGCGCCGCCGCCTTCACCATCGTCAGGCCAGGCTCGCTCGACGATCATCGGTGGTTCAGGCCGATCGCCCAGATCTTCACCCGCAGCGCGCTGCCTTGGGCGCTGAAGCAGCTTCAGTTCAGCTACGAGACCGAATTCGATGATCCGGGTCCGATCCGTCAGGCCTTCGCGAGCAGCGGGATCCGGCCTGGCGCGTAGACGGTTCCCCCCAAGGCGCTTTGTGTGGAAGGTTTGACCTAGCGAACGGCGGCGCAACGCGGGAGTGCGTTGTCCCCGCCCGCCCCACCGCTCGGTTAGTGCCAACGAGGAAAGACCAAGACATGAAGATCACCGCCATCAAGGCTTGGCAGGTCGACCTGCCCCTGAAGGAGGGCCGCTACAGCTGGTCCAACGGGAACTTCGTCGAGGTCTTCGATGCGACCGTGGTCGCGGTGGAAACCGATGACGGCGTGACGGGCTATGCCGAGTGCTGCCCGCTCGGCTCCGCCTACCTCCCCGCCTACGGCGCCGGCGTCCGTGCGGGCCTTGCCGAGATCGCGCCGAAGCTCATCGGCCTCGACCCCACGAACCTCGGCGAGATGAACCGCCGCATGGACGCCGCCCTCAAGGGCCACGCCTTCGTCAAGGCGCCCATCGACATCGCCTGCTGGGACATTCTGGGCAAGGTCGCCGGCTTGCCCGTCCATGCGCTGCTCGGCGGCGCGGCCCAGGATCGGGTCGCGCTCTACCGCGCCATCTCCCAGCAGCCGCCCGAGCAGATGGCGCGCGCCGTCGCCGGCTACCGGGCCGAGGGCTACACCAAGTTCCAGCTCAAGGTCGGTGGCAATGCCGACGAGGACATCGCCCGCATCATCGCCTGCCGGGACATCCTCCACCCCAGCGACGTGCTGGTGGCGGACGCGAACACCGGCTGGACGCGGGCCGAGGCCGCGCGCGTGGTCGCGGCGGTATCCGACCTCGATGTCTACATCGAGCAGCCCTGCCCCTCCTTCGAGGAGTGCCTGTCGGTGCGCCGCCGCACGGCGCTGCCTTTCGTGCTCGACGAGGTCATCACCGACGTTGAAGCCCTGCTTCGCGGCCTCGCCGAGGATGCGATGGACATCATCAACCTCAAGATCTCCAAGGTCGGCGGCCTGACCAAGGCGCGGCTCATCCGCGACCTCTGCGTCGAGAGCGGCATCCCGATGACCATCGAGGACACCTGGGGCGGCGACATCGTGACCGCGACCATCGCCCACCTCGCTCGCTCGACCCCGGCTGAGTTCTGCTTCTCCGCCACCGACTTCAACAGCTACGGCACGCGGGACATCGCGACGGGTGCGCCGCGCCGCCTCGATGGCTTCATGACCGCCTCCGATGCGCCCGGCCTCGGCGTCACACCCTTGATCGAAAGTTTCGGCGCGCCGGCCCTGAGCATCGGCGGCTGAGATGCGAACGACCAAGATCATCCACATCGTCGGCTGCCACGCCGAGGGCGAGGTCGGCGACGTGATCGTCGGCGGTGTCGCGCCGCCGCCCGGCGACACGCTCTGGGCGCAGTCGCGGTTCATCGCCCAGGACGAGACGCTCCGCCGCTTCGTGCTCAACGAGCCGCGCGGCGGCGTCTTCCGTCACGTCAACCTGCTGGTGCCGCCCAAGGATCCGCGCGCCCAGATGGGCTTCATCATCATGGAGCCCGAGGACACGCCGCCGATGTCCGGCTCCAACTCCATCTGTGTGGCGACGGTGCTGCTCGACACCGGCATCATCCCCATGGTCGAGCCGGAGACGCGCCTCGTGCTGGAGGCGCCGGGCGGCACGGTGGAGGTCACCGCGCTCTGCCGCAACGGGAAGGCCGAGCGCATCACCGTCCGCAACGTGCCGAGCTTCGCCGACCGGCTGGGTGCCAACATTGAGGTCGAGGGCCTCGGCACCTTGACGGTCGACACCGCCTATGGCGGCGACAGTTTCGTCATCGCGGACGCCGCGGCGCTAGGGTTCGCCATTGTGCCCGACGAGGCGCACGACATCGCCCAGGCCGGCATCCGCATCACCAAGGCGGCGAACGAGCAGCTGGGCTTCACCCACCCCGTGAACGCGGAGTGGAACCACATCTCCTTCTGCCAGATCGCGCTCCCGGTCCGTCGCGAGGGAGATGTGCTGACAGGCGCGAATGCCGTCGTCATCCAGCCCGGCAAGATCGACCGCTCGCCCACCGGCACCGGCTGTTCGGCGCGCATGGCGGTACTGGAGGCGCGCGGCGAGATGGCCGTGGGCGACCGCTATCTCGCCCGCTCGATCATCGGCTCCGAGTTCGCCTGCCGCATCGAGGAGGCGACCATGCTCGCCGGCCGCCGCGCGATCATCCCCTCGGTCTCTGGGCGTGCCTGGGTCACGGGCACGCGGCAGGAGATGCTGGACCCGGACGATCCCTGGCCCACCGGCTACCGCCTGTCCGACACCTGGCCGCGCATCGCCCGGTAAGCCGCTCAGGCGGCTTCCTAGCACACGTCGACCCACTCGGCGCCGACCAGTTCGGCCATCCGGACCGGGTCGATCCGCACCGCGCTATGCGTGGAGCCTGCCGCAGGCACCACCTCGTCGAACGCTCTCAGCGAGATGTCGCAGTAGACGGCGAGCGGTGTCGCCAATCCGAACGGACAAACCCCGCCGACCGGGTGTCCGGTGACGGCCACCACTTCCTCGGCGCTCAGCATGCGCGGCTTGCCGCCAAAGGCCGCCTTCGCCTTCCGGTTGTCGAGCCGAGCGTCGCCCCGCGTGACCACCAGCAGGTTGCGCTCACCGACCCGCAGCGAGAGGGTTTTCGCAATCTGCGCGGGCAGCACGCCGTGCCCTTCGGCGGCGAGCGCGACCGTGGCGGTGCTGCTTTCCAACTCGATGATGGCGATATCGGGAGCGTTTGCGGCCAGAAAGGCGCGGACCGACTCAAGGCTCATGGGCATGACTCTCCTCGACAGTTCCCAGTCCGGAACGACGCTTTCGCTGGCGAAGCGACTTCACGCGGCGTTAACCAGCTTCAGCGTAATAGTAACGAACTGGTGATCCGGAACGGCATTGTCAACGTGTTGACCCCGCTCAGAGGAGACTCGCGTTGGCACTCGGTCGCTTTGCTAAAAGACGAAGCACGCAAGCCTATCTGGTTACTGCTGTTATCTGTCTGCTGGGCCTGTTTGCCGTTCGGCAGAAGGCGGCGATCGATTACGGTTCCGCGAAGGATCGTTTCCGGCTTGAGTCGCACGCGGCGACGCTGGCCGCAGCCAATCTCGCGCAAAATCAGTTCGAAGATATCTATCACAATATTCGAACCATCAGCCGTTTGCCGAGTGTTCGCAGCGTCGACCGCGAGGGCACGACACTTACTCAGGACTCAACATCGACCATACAGGAGCTTTACAACAACCTCGCCAGCAGCGTGGCAATTTCGGAAGTCTACATCGTTCCGCGCTCGCTCAACGCTGATCTGATCGATCCCGCCACGAGCGCCCCCGAAAAGCCGATCATCAGCTTTGACGATCTGATAGCGGACGATGCGGGTGGCGGCACAATTGTAAAACGTTTTGAAGCGGAGATCTACGAGTACCATCTCCTGCGCCACCAGATGACGTGGTTCGCTGTCCACACACCGACAATGGCGTCGACGCACGGCGTCGACGTTCCGATGATCTCCGGCGGACAGGTCGTCACCTGTGACAACACGGTCTATAACTCGACCCTCAACGATAGCGACAGGACCGGCATGGTCTTCTCGGTTCCGTTCTTCGCACCGGATGGTCGCCTGAAAGGGACCGTCTCGGCGATCATCCGCCTCAAGGCGGTCCGCGCTGTGCTCCCAATCCGCGGCTTCGCGTTGGTCAGCCCAACCTATAACGAGTTTCTGCTGTCGCCCCGTGAAGTGCTCGACGCGGCCGCGCGGAACTATGCCCGCCATGCGGAACCCGATCCGCGCCTGATCTACTCCGAGGTTTTTCCGCTCCCGATCCACGACCCCAGAGCGCAGTGGAGCCTTTGGGCAGAGGTTCCGAATGCGGCCTACTACAAGCGCGCAGATGTTCGCGCGGCGCAAACGTTCGAGGTCGGCGCATACTCGGTTGTCGTTTTACTGACGCTTGTTGCGGTTCTCGTCATTTGGCTGATTGATCGGAATGCGCGTCTCGTTGCCCGCGCGGCGACGGCGCTTGCCCGGCTGGCGGGAGGAGACGACACCTATGTCCTTCCGGGCGCTGAACTCAGCGGCCCGGCTGGCGGCTTGGCAAGGGCCTTCGCAAAGTTTCGCGACGCCTTGATCGAGAAGCGAAAGAATGAGCTTCGCGCAGAGGCCGATCGCCAGCTGGCTGACGCCGCGCGGGCTCGTAACGATCGTGACCGTGCCGAGGCGCTGAACGCGGCGGCGATGGTCGTCAGCTCGATCGGCAGAGGGTTGGAGGCGCTCTCGGATGGCGACCTTAACTTCCGTCTGAACACGGCGCTTCCGGAAGACTACGAGAAGCTCAGGGTCGATTTCAACGCCGCCATGGAGCACGTCGCTGATCTTGTGCGCAAGATCGTCATCATCACCGCGTCGATCAACTCCGGGAGCACAGAGATTGCGCGCGGGGCGTCAGATTTGAGCAAACGAAGCGAGCAACAGGCGGGCAGTCTCGAACAAAGCGCCGCGGCTCTGGAGCAGCTGACCACCACTGTTCGTAGGACTGCCGAGAACGCGATGAAGGTCAGCCTCGTAGTCGCCCGCACCAAGGTGGACGCGCAGCATTCGGGCGAGATCGTGCAGAAGGCGACGGCAGCCATGGGCAACATCGAGCGATCGTCACAGGAGATCGGCCAGATCATAGGCGTGATCGATGAGATCGCCTTCCAGACGAACCTGCTGGCTCTCAATGCCGGAGTTGAGGCCGCACGCGCCGGCGACGCGGGGCGTGGTTTTGCGGTCGTGGCAAGTGAGGTGAGGGCGCTCGCGCAGCGCTCGGCGGCAGCGGCCAAGCAGATCAAGACACTGATCGCGACATCGACCGGCGAAGTTGGCATAGGCGTCGGTCTGGTTGATGAAGCCGGCAAGGCGCTGGACCGGATCGTCTCGCAGGTTTCGGACATCACGGTATCGGTCACCGAGATGGCGCAGTCGGCGCAGGAGCAGGCGACCGGACTTCATGAGGTGAACGCTGCCGTCAACCATATGGACCGCGTCACCCAACAGAACGCCGCCATGGTCGAGGAAAGCTCGGCCGCGAGCCACGCACTCGACCAGGAGACCGCCGAGCTTGTCGAGCTTACGCAGCAGTTTCGCACTGAAGCCGCCGGCTCCCCGGCGAGGACGATCAGCCGCCCGTCCGGTAAGCGGGCGATGCTGAAGGTCGTATGACCACACGATCCGCGTTTGGTCACAGCGTAGCCGGCGACGCGTCGCCACGGCTCCAACAGCAGATTGTCCCCCTTGTCCGGACGGACAGGCTTCTCGATCTGAGCGCGCAGGACGCTGTCGAGCGTTCGAGGGCTCGGTTCTGCCTCGGCGAGCGGACAAGGCGCTGACGATCTCTCTCTTAACCGGATTTAAAGCGGTTCAAGTCAATTTGTGTCCAAGGCCTGCGCGGCTGCCTTTGCTTTTGGCCGGATGGCGTCTCCACATTGCACCGACGAAGGCTGAATATGGCAACGGCATCCGATCGAATTCCTGGCCGCGCGCGACACTGGACGGCGCTGGGCGCCATGTCCATCTCACGTCAATTCACGTTCATCGCGTTGTCGGGTGTGCTCCTCGCCGTCTGCGGCATGGCGCTGACCCTGTACGGTGCCTACGGGCAGGCGCAGCAGGCGCGACAGGATGAGGTGCGGCACCTGACGCAGGTTGGCGCCACGATCGTCAAAGCCTTCACGCAGCAGGCCGAGAGCGGCGCCATGCCCGTTGCGACGGCGCAGCATGAAGCGTTAGCCGCCTTGAGCGCCATTCGTTACGACGGAGTGAACTACTATTTCGTCATCACCGACAAGGGCGTGATGATTACGCATCCGAACAAGGCGCTGATCGGCAAGAACGAGCTTGATCTCAAGGACCCGTTCGGCACGCCCATCTTCGCGCCCCTCATCGCTGTGGCGATGGCCGGTGCGCCGGCTCTCCATTTCTATTACTTCCCCAAGGTGCCGGGCGGCACGCCGCAGCCCAAGGCATCGTTCGGGATGGAGATACCGGAGTGGCATTGGGTGGTCGGCACCGGCCTCTATACCAATGACATCAATGACGCGCTCATCAGCCGCGCCATCTGGCTCGGGTCGATTTTCCTGCCGATCTTCGTGATCTTCCTTGTGCTTGCCCTCCTCACCCGCCGGTCGCTCTCCAAACTGCTGACGAATTTCTCGAACAGCATGCGGGAGCTGGCGCAGGGCAACCTGACGACGACGATCACCGGGCAGGATCGCACCGACGAGGTCGGCGCCATGGCCAAGGCGGTGCAGGTCTTCAAGGACAATGCGTTGCGGGCGCGGGCGCTTGAGCTTGAGCAGCGCGAAGCGAGCGCTCGCCGCGCGATCGAAGACGAACAGGTGCGGCGCGATACCGAGGCGGCGGCCGCCACGATGGTCGTGGGCTCGATCGGCAAGGGGTTGGAGGCGCTTTCCAGTGGCGACCTCGCATTCCGTCTGACGACCATGCTGCCCGACGCGTACGAGAAGCTCCGGCACGATTTCAACGGCGCCATGGAGCAGCTTGCCACGTTGGTGCGCAACATCGTCGCCATCACCGGGTCCATCAGCCACGGCAGTACCGCGATCGCACAGGGCGCGGATGATCTGAGCAAGCGGACGGAGCAACAGGCCGCGAGCCTGGAAGAAAGTGCGGCGGCTCTGGAGCAGCTCACCACCACGGTTCGCAAAACCGCCGAGAGCGCGATGAAGGTCAGCCTCGTCGTTGCGCGCACCAAAACGGACGCGCAGCAAACCGGTGAGGTCGTGAGGAAGGCGACGGGCGCCATGGGCAACATCGAGCGGTCATCCAGCGAGATCGGCCAGATCATCGGCGTGATCGACGAAATCGCCTTCCAGACAAATCTGCTGGCATTGAATGCCGGCGTCGAGGCGGCGCGCGCCGGGGATTCGGGTCGCGGATTTGCGGTCGTGGCGAGCGAGGTGAGGGCGCTTGCCCAGCGCTCGGCGGCAGCAGCCAAGCAGATCAAGACGTTGATCGCGACATCCACTGGCGAAGTGGGCATCGGCGTCGATCTCGTCGGCGAGGCCAGCAAGTCGCTCGACCGGATCGTCTCGCAGGTTTCGGACATCACGATCTCCGTCACCGAGATGGCGCAGTCGGCGCAGGAGCAGGCCACCGGCCTTCACGAAGTGAATGCCGCCGTCAATCACATGGACCGCGTCACCCAGCAGAACAATGCGATGGTCGAGGAGAGCACTGCGGCAAGCCATGCGCTCGACCAGGAGACCGCCGAACTTGTCGAGCTTACAAAACAGTTTCGCACTGAAGCGGCCGGCTCCCCGGCGAGGATCAGCCGTCCGCCCGGCAACCGGGCGATGCTGAAGTTGGCCTGACAACGGTGTTCCACGCTGCACGGTAAGGGCAGACGCGCCCTCTGCCGGGCAACGCGCCGCGACAAGAGACGGACGCCTGATCGGCATCCTCCCGTGCCGGATTTTCAACCGCAGACGCAGGCTTAGACGCCGGCCGCCAATCGGCACGTAATAACCGGCGGTCGCCCTCAACCGGATCCCTCAGGCTGAAGCAGCCCCGAGGTTATGCAATGTTCCGAATGCGAGCAGCTGGATATCGACGAAGCGTGCCAGCGTCAGCAGCTTTCCGACCTCAGCCTTTGTGGCTCGCCGCGGCACGTCCGACATCACGCACAGCGCGCCGACCCGGTGGACCAGCTTCACACCCGCGTAAAACCGCAGGTGGGACGTGCCGGTGACCCAGGGGTTCGCGATGAAACGCGGGTCGACGCTTGCATCCTCGACGACCATCACCCCGGAACCTTCGATCGTATGCGAACAGAATGAGGAACTGCGCGGGCTTTCCCTCACGTCTGACCCGATGATACTCTTGGACCATTGCCGGTCGACATCGACCATCGTTACGGCGGCAATCGTGGCGCCCGGGAAGATTTTGAGCGCCTCCACGACACAGCACCGGAACCGCGTCTCGTCGCTCGTATCGAGCAACCCAAGCTGATGAAGCTGCTCTATTCGTTCCGCCTCGGTAGACTTGGTCTCGGACATCCTCTGCTCCTGGCAATGCGGAACCAAATTACAGAGAAGCCTTTAATTTATACTTTCGGGTCCGTGAACGGACTGTCGAAATCTGGCTGCCGCGCGCGGCGCTTGAGCCTCTCACTCTGGAGAGCAATAGTGCCGCAATGGGAAGCGAGCGGCTCACGGCCTTCACCGATGGCGTTATCGCCGTCATCATTACCATCATGGTTCTCGACCTCAGGGCCC
The DNA here is from genome assembly GCF_965199065.1 of Acidisoma sp. NCBI lineage: Bacteria > Pseudomonadati > Pseudomonadota > Alphaproteobacteria > Acetobacterales > Acidocellaceae > Acidisoma > Acidisoma sp. The sequence continues at coordinate 779,245 of NZ_CBDAQN010000003.1, forward strand.
CGCAGGGCGCGTCCCTTGCCGGGCTGCTCCCGGTTGGTCCGAAGCTGCTCGCCTATGCACTGAGCTTCATCTATGTCGCGATCTACTGGAACAACCACCACCACTTCTTCAAGCTGGTTCCGCGCGTCACCGGCGGAATTCTCTGGGCCAATCTCAACCTGCTCTTCTGGCTGTCGCTGATCCCGTTCGCGACGGGCTGGCTGGGCATCCATCCGGAGGCCGCCGCCCCGACCGCCGTCTACGGCGTGTCGCTGCTGATGCCCGCGCTCGCCTGGTACATCATGCAGACCGCCATCATCTCGGCTCAGGGCAAAGGGTCCCCGCTCGCGGCGGCCATCGGCCGGGACCTCAAGGGCAAGCTGGCGCCGCTGTTCTACCTGCTGGGCATCGGCATCGCCTTCGTCGACACCGGCGTCAGCCAGGCGGTGTACGGCCTGGTCGCCCTGATGTGGCTGCTGCCCGACCGGCGGATCGAAGCGGCGATGCCCAAGGACGACTAACCCCGACGGGCCCGCGCGTGACAAGCGACTTGGTTTGGTCATCCCAAATTCATCTAGATGTCAAAAGTTACCGGGGCGGTGTGCGTTAGACCCTCGCGTCACGCGCCGGGCGAGGTCGCCACGGCAATCGCGAAGGAACTCTCAAATGCGCAAGCTCTTAAAGGGAGCCGCCATTCAGGCGCTCATCGGCTTCACGGCCCTTATCGGTACGGGCAGCGCCGCTCTGGCCGCCAACGACTGCCCACACGGCGCGCTGCACTACGGCGTCATCCCCTCCGACGCCTCGGCTGGCTTCGTGCCGCTGTATCACAAGATCGGCCATCTGATCAGCGCGAAGCTCGGCTGCCCGGTCGATGTCGAGATCGGCACGAGCTACACGGCGACGATCGAGGCTATGCGCGCGGGCAAGATCGATGCCGCCGAGTTCGGCCCGCTGAGCTACGTTCTCGCCCACCAGATCGCCGACGCTCAGGCGGTCGCGACCTACGCCAAAGCCGACGGCACGCCCGACACCTACACCGCCAGCATCGTGACCTGGCCCGGCTCGGGCATCACCACGCTCAAGGGCGTCGCCGGCCATACCTTCGCCTATTCGGATCCGGCCTCCACCTCCGGCCATCTCTTTCCCGCCTACGCGCTGAAATCGGCCGGCATCGACCCCGATCACGGCGTGAAGGCCATCTACGCCGGCAGTCACACCGCCAGCTACGAAGCTCTGCTGAACCACAAGGTTCAGGCTGGCGAGATGAACAGCCCCGAGATCGCCTCGGCGCAGGTCGCGGGCATCTACAACCCGAAGGACTTCGTCACCCTCTGGACCAGCCAGCCGATCCCGCAGGATCCGATCGTCGTGCGCGGCAACCTGCCGCCCGCCTTCAAGGCGAAACTTTCCGAGGTGCTCGCGCATCTCGACCTCAGCAGCATCCCGCCCGATGAAGCCAAGATCATCGGCCTGCACGGCAAGGGCTACATTCCGGCGAAGGACGCCGACTACGACGGCATCCGCAGCCTCGTGTCGGTGCTGCACCTGAACCTCTCCAAGATGGGTTCATGAGCGAACCGCTCATCGCAGTGTCCAACCTGGCCATGCGCTACCCCACGGGGCGCATGGCCTTGACGGATACAAGCCTCAGCCTGGCGGCCGGAGAGCTCGTCGTCATCCTCGGCGCCAATGGTTGCGGCAAGTCCACCATGCTCCGCTGCATCGCGGGGATGCTGACGCCGACCGCCGGCAACATCCAGGTTGCCGGCCGCCGGATCAGCGGCCTCGCAGGCCGGGAACTCGCCGATGCCCGCATGGCGCTCGGCATGGTCTTCCAGAACGCCCACCTCGTGCGCCGCCGCAGCGTCATCGCCAATGTCATCACCGGCACGCTGGGCCGCCATCGCGGTCTCGCCGTCACCCTCGGCCGTCTGCCCGAGAGCGAGCGCCCCTTCGCGATGACATGCCTCAACCAGGTTGGCCTCACCGCTTTTGCCGAGCAGCGCGCCGGCACGCTATCCGGCGGTCAGGCGCAGCGCGTTTCGGTGGCCCGCGCGCTCGCGCAACGGCCCCTCGCCTTGCTCGCCGACGAGCCCGTGGCGAGCCTCGATCCCGATGCCGCCGAGGAACTCATGGGCCTGCTCCGGCATCTCGCGCATGAGGACGGGCTCGGCGTGCTCTGCGTGCTGCATCAGCCGGAACTGGCGCGCCGCTTTGCCGACCGTATTCTCGGCATGAAGGATGGCCGCATCCGCTTCGACACCAAGCCCGCCGAAGTGCAGGAGACCGAGGTCGCCGGCCTCTACGTCAAGACGCCGGAGGCGCTCGCCGCATGAACGGGATCGCGATCAAGACTGCGCCCTCGCCTTCACCAGGCGCGGGGTCGCGCGGCGACGGCACGCCGAAGCGTCGCGGCGCCCTCTCCTTCGTGCTGATCTTCCTCGGCATCGCCCTCTTCATTCAAGCGGCGGTGGTGGTCCAGGCCCGGCCGCAGGACCTCATCACCGGCGCGGCAGGCATCGCCGACATCCTGCATCGCGCCTGGCCACCCGACTTCTCCCAGCTGCCCGGCGCGCTGGAGCCGGCGCTCGAAACCATCGACATGGGGCTCTTCGGCACCAGCGTCGCGGTGATCTTCGCCTTGCCGGTGGCCCTCCTCGCCGCCCGGAACACGACGCCCGCCCGTCCTTTCTACTATGCGACGCGCGTGCTCATCGCGCTCTGCCGCGTGGTGCCCGATCTCGTCTGGGCGCTCATCTTCGTCACCGCAGTCGGGCTAGGCCCCTTCCCGGGCGCGCTCGCCATCGTGGTGCACAGCGTTGGCATGATGGGCCGCCTGTTCTCGGAGGTCATCGAGGACATGGACATGGGCCCCGTCGAGGCGCTGACCATGACGGGCGCCGGCCGCCTCGCCGTCTTCACCCATGCCGTGGTGCCAAGCGTGCTGCCTTCGTTGCTCGGCATCACGCTCTACCGGCTCGACGAAAACATCCGCTCGTCCCTCATCCTCGGCTTCGTGGGCGCCGGCGGCATCGGCTTCCAGCTTCTGACCGCCATGAACCTCTTCCAGTACCGAACCGTCTCCATGCTGCTCGTGATCACCTTCATCATCGTCATGGGTGCCGAGCGCATTTCCGCCTGGCTCCGGCAGCGGATCGCCTGAGGGCGCCCGATCAATGCAGGCGGGACGCGCCTTCGGCGGAAAGATAGGCGATCCGCCCGCCCGCGATGGTGGCAACGACATGCGGCTGCGGGCTCTCCGCCACCACCACCAGATCGGCGCGGCGTCCGGGTTCGATGCGGCCGCGATCGTGGAGGCCCGCCGCCGCCGCCGGGTTGGCGGAGATGAGGTCCCAGCTGCGCGCCAGCCCACCCTCGCGTTCGCCCAGGATAAACGCCGCCCGCAGCAACGCCGGATAGAAATAGTCGCTGGTGAGGATCTGGCAGAGCCCGGCCTCCACCATGCTGGCCGCCGAGGCCCAGCCCATATGCGAGCCGCCGCGCACGACGTTGGGGCTTCCCATCACCACCCAGTCGCCGGCCTCGGTCGCGGCGCGGGCCGTCGGCTCGTTCATCGGGAAGTCGGAGATGCGGGCGCCTTCTGCCCGGAACGTCGCCCGGCTCTCGGGGCTCACATCGTCATGGCTCGCCATCGGGATCCCTTTGGCACGCGCGGCGGCGGCGATACGATCGGCTGCCGCCGGCACCTCGGCGGCGCGGGCAGCGACACCGGTCGCGAGGGTGCGGAAATCCTCCAGGCTCATCCCGGCGCGGTCGCTGTATTTCGCCCCCGTGATCGGATCGGCCATCTTCCTCAGGATGGAGGGAGTATGGTCGTTGAAGGCCAGCAGATGGACCTCGCCCTCGGCGATCGCGGCGAGCGCCATATCCAGCGCCTCGAGATTGAACGCCTCCCAGCGCAGATGCACCCGCATGTCGCAAAGCTGGCTCGGGCGGTTCGCCGCGAGCGCCGCGAGCAGAGCCGAGAAGGCGCGCGCGCTCCGCAGACCCGGCTCCCAGGAGAGCGTCACGCCATGGAAGGCGGTGGTGATGCCGTTGGCGAGAAGCTGCGCCTCGGTTTCAGTCACCGCCAGGTTCATCGGGAAGTCGACGCCAGGGCGAGGCTGCACCTGCCGCTCGAACGCATCGCCATGCAGATCGACGATGCCCGGCAGCACGATAAGCCCCGATGCGTCGAACTGCCGCCCATCGCTGTTGCTCTGCCCGATCAGCGTGTCAGTTGTATAGATGTCTGCCAAGACGATGCCGTCGTCGGGAAGCAAAGTTCGACCGCCTATCAAGTTCACGCTCATTCTGTAACTCCCGTTCGTGTCCGTGCAGCGGCCCTGTGCCGAATGCAATTGACACTAAACCAATCACTTCTACAGTCCAGACATCTAGATGAATATCAGGTGACGATGTCCAATCCAGAGCATTCCACCCTTCCAGGCGGCCTTCAGGATCGCCGCCAGAAATGGCTCGCCATCCTTGCGCGCGCCGAGAGGACCGCAATCGAGGCGCGATTGTCGGCGCAGGGTCCATTGCCCGCTCATCGCCGGTTGCGTGGTCCCGAGACCGGGCTCGTCATGGTGCAGGGCCGCGCCGGCGGCAGCGGGGCGCCCTTCAATCTCGGCGAGATGACCGTCACGCGCTGCACCGTCCACAACGAGGGCGGCCGTATCGGCCACGCCTATATCGCGGGCCGCGATCCCCGGAAGGCGGAACTCGTGGCCAGCCTCGATGCCGCGTTGCAGGATCCCGAGGAAGGTCCGGCTTTGGAGCAGGCTGTCATCCTGCCGCTCGCCGCCGCGCTGGCCGCCGCCGATGCCGATTTGCATGCCAAGGCGGAAGCGACGCGCGTCGATTTCTTCACCCTGGCGACGATGCGCTCATGACCCTCGACAAACCCGGCTTCACCGACCCGGTGACCGAGGCGCAAGCCTGTTTCCGCTCGGTTCTGAGCGCGATGTCCCGCCCCGGCCGGATCGTCGCGATGTCCCACAGCATCGCCGCACCGCCGCTCGACCCGGCGACCGCCTCCGTGCTGCTGACGCTCGTGGATGCCGATGTCACGCTCTGGCTGGACGAGGCGTTGTCGCCGAGCTGGGACTGGCTCGCCTTCCATGCGGGCGTCGTTCGCGCCCCCAGCCTCGGCGAGGCTGCTTTCGTTTGCGTGACCACGCTGCCGCCGCTTGCGGATGTCTTCGCCGGCACCGACGCCGCGCCGGAAAACGCCGCCACTGTCATTGTACAGGTGCCGGCGCTGGTGGACGGTCCCCGGCTGACGCTTTATGGCCCGGGGCTCGAAGCGCCGGCCGTCATTGCGCCGCAAGGCCTGCCGGCGGATTTTGTTACGCAGTGGGAGGGCAATCACCGGCTTTTCCCGCGCGGCGTGGACCTTTTGCTCTGCGCCGGGGGCGCCTTCCTGGCTCTCCCGCGCAGCGTGAGGATCGGAGAGGGCTAACAATGGCTTATGTCGCCGTCAAAGGCGGGGAGCGTGCGATCGACGCCGCTCACGAGTGGCTCGCGCGCGACCGGCGCGGGGATCCCTCGGTTCCTGAAATCGGCACCGCCCAGATCGCCGGGCAACTTGGCCGGGCGGTCGACCGGGTGATGGCGGAGGGCGCCTGCTACGACCCGGATCTCGCGGCGCTCGCCGTCAAGCAGGCGCAGGGCGATCTCATCGAGGCCGCTTTCCTGGTGCGCGCCTACCGGACCACCCTGCCCCGGTTCGCAGCCTCGCTTCCGGTCGAAACATCCGCGATGCTCATCCGCCGCCGCATCTCGGCCATCTACAAGGATCTGCCGGGCGGGCAGGTGCTGGGGCCCACCTATGACTACACCCACCGCCTGCTCGACTTCTCGCTGGCCGCCGAAGGCCATGAACCGTCGCCGTCCGTCCCTTCTCCCCCGGCGGTTGATGCATCCTTGATGCCCCGCGTGATGGATTTGCTCGATCAGGAAGGGCTCATGGCCGCCGAGGAGCCGAGCGACGTGACGCCCGGCGATCTGACGCGCGAGCCCCTCGCCTTCCCGGCGGAGCGTGATGTGCGCCTGCAGGCGCTCGCGCGTGGCGACGAAGGGTTCCTCCTCGCCCTCGGCTATTCCACTCAGCGCGGCTACGGCAACACGCATCCCTTCGTCGGCGAAATCCGCGCCGGCAGCGTCGCGGTGGAGATCGTGCCGCCGGAACTCGGTTTTCCGATCGAGATCGGCCGCATCGCCCTGACCGAGTGCGAGATGGTGAACCAGTTCGGCGGTTCGAAGACCGAGCCTGCTCAGTTCACGCGCGGCTACGGCCTCTGCTTCGGCCACGGCGAGCGCAAGGCCATGGGCATGGCGCTCGTCGACCGCGCCATGCGCGCGGGGGAGCTTGGCGAGGACCTGACCGCCCCGGCGCAGAACATCGAATTCGTGCTGTCCCACAGCGACAACATCGAGGCGACCGGCTTCGTCGAGCACCTCAAGCTGCCCCACTACGTCGACTTCCAAAGTGAGCTCGAAACGATTAGGCGCATGCGCGAAACGGCAGGCACGTCCGTCGACGGAGCTGAAGGAGAGACGCCATGAGCGGCTACAACTTCGCCTATCTGGACGAACAGACGAAGCGGATGATCCGCCGCGCGATCCTCAAGGCGATTGCGATCCCCGGGCATCAGGTGCCGTTCGGCGGGCGGGAGATGCCGTTGCCCTACGGCTGGGGCACGGGCGGCATCCAGGTGACGGCGGCGATCCTCGGGCCGGAGGACGTGCTCAAGGTCATCGACCAGGGCGCCGACGACACCACCAACGCGGTGTCCATCCGGCGCTTCTTCGCCCGCACGGCCGGCATCGAAACCACGACCCGCACCACCGAGGCGACCATCATCCAGACCCGCCACCGGATTCCCGAGACGCCTTTGCGGGCCGACCAGATCCTCGTCTATCAGGTGCCGATGCCGGAGCCGCTTTCCAAGCTCGAGTCGAGCCGCGCCGAGACCCGCCAGATGCACGCGCTTGCTGAATACGGCCTCATGCACGTGAAGCTCTACGAGGACATCGCGCGTTTCGGGCATGTCGCGATCAGCTACGACTACCCGGTGATGGTGAACGGGCGCTACCTGATGTCGCCCTCGCCCATCCCGGCCTTCGACACGCCGAAGATGAACCGGATGCCGGCGCTGCAGCTGTTCGGCGCCGGGCGCGAGAAGCGCATCTACGCGATCCCGCCCTATACTTCGGTGCGGCCGCTCGATTTCGACGACCATCCCTTCCGGCTCGTGCGCGCTCCCCACGCCTGCTCGCTCTGTGGGGCCCGCGACAGCTACCTCGACGAGGTCGTCACCGACGATCGCGGCGGCCGCATGTTCGTCTGCTCGGACACCGACTACTGCGCCGGACGGCGCGAGACCGCCGAGCGCGCGGGAGAAGCCGCATGAGCCCCACCTTGACCAAGAGAGGCCTGGCCGACGCGCCCCTGCTCGAGGCTCATGACCTCCGCCTCTCCTTCGGCTCTATCCACGCCTTGGACGGGGTGAACGCCATGCTCTGGCCCGGCGAGGTTCTCGCCATCGTAGGCGAGAGCGGCTCCGGCAAGACGACCCTGCTCAACGTCCTCTCCGGACGCGTCCGTCCCGACGCCGGGCAGGTTCTCTACCGCGATCCCGAGCACGCCCTGCACGATGTCCATGCCATGCCCGCCCCGCAGTTGCGGGCGCTGCACCGCTCCGACTGGGGCTTCGTCCATCAGAATCCGCGCGACGCGCTGCGTATGGGCGTGTCGGCGGGGGGCAATGTCGGCGAGCGCCTGATGGCACAGGGCGCACGGCACTACGGCTCGATTCGCGACAACGCGATTGATTGGTTGCGGCAGGTCGAGATCAGCCCCGACCGGATCGACGACCTCCCGCGCACCTTCTCGGGCGGCATGCTGCAACGCCTGCAGATCGCCCGCACGCTCGCCACCCACCCGCGCCTCGTCTTCATGGACGAGCCGACCGGCGGGCTGGATGTCTCGGTTCAGGCGCGCCTGCTCGACCTCATCCGCTCGCTGGTGGGGCGGCTGGGTATCGCCATGGTGCTCGTGACCCACGACATCGCGGTCGCGCGGCTGCTTGCCGGACGGATACTCGTGATGCGGCACGGTCAGGTCGTCGAATCCGGGCTCACCGACCAGGTCTTGGACGATCCGCAGCATCCCTATACACAGCTTCTCGTGAGCTCGGTTTTGCAGGCATGACAACGACGATGCTGCGGACCGAGGGTCTGTCCAAATCCTTTACTCTGCACCTGCAGGACGGCGCTCGCATTCCGGTGCTGCGCGACGTTGACATCGCCATCGCGGCAGGCGAGTGCGTCGTGCTCTCCGGCCCGTCGGGCACCGGCAAGTCCACCCTCATGCGCAGCCTCTACGGCAATTACCGTGCGGAGACCGGCCACATCCTCGTCCGGCACCGCGACACCTGGGTGGATCTCGCAAACGCCGACCCGCGCCTCGTGCTGGAAGTGCGGCGGGAGACGCTCGGCTACGTCAGCCAGTTCCTCCGCGTCGTGCCCCGCGTGTCCACACTGGAGATCGTCGCCGAAGCGCTGACCCTCCGCGGCACGTCCCATGAGGAGGCACTCGCCCGCGCACGCGAAATGCTGATGCGGCTGAACCTGCCGGAGCCGCTGCATGCTTTGCCGCCGGCGACCTTCTCGGGCGGCGAGCAGCAGCGCGTCAACCTCGCGCGCGGCTTCATCGGCGGTCACCCGATCCTGCTGCTCGACGAGCCGACCGCATCGCTCGACGCCGCAAACCGCGACGCGGTGGTGGCTCTGGTCCAGGAGGCGAAGGCCGCCGGCACCGCCATCCTCGGCATCGTGCACGACGCGCCGACGCGTGACGCGATAGCCGACCGGCTGTTCCAGCTGACCCCGATCAGACTAGCGGCATGAGCGAGACGATCCTCACCAACGCCGATCTCGTCCTCGACGACCGGATTGTACGCGGCACGCTCGTCATCCGGGACGGGCTGATCGCCGACATCGCCGACGGCCGCACCAGCGCCCTCGGCGCCGATGATCTCGATGGCGACATCCTGATGCCCGGCATCGTCGACCTCCACACCGACAATCTCGAGCGTCAGGTGCAGCCCCGGCCCGGCGCGCGCTGGCCCTCCCGCTCCGCCTTCCTCGCCCATGACGGCCAGTGCGCGGCGGCGGGGGTCACCACCGTTTTCGACGCGCTCTGCGTCGGCAACCTCAACTTCGACATCGACGACCGGGTGAGGACCTTCCGCGAGGGGGTCGCCGACCTCACCGTGCTGGCGGCGTCGGGTCTCTTCAAATCCGACCACTTCCTGCATCTGCGGTGTGAGATGCCCGCAGAGAACATGCTTGGCCTGGTCGAAACGGTTATCCCGCATCCGCTGACCCGCATGGTCAGCCTCATGGATCACACTCCGGGTATTGGCCAATATGCTGATCTGAATCGCTTCCGGCTGCGTAAGGGGGTAGACGGGCTGCAACTGGCCGAGATCGATGTCCAGATCGCCGAGCTGCAGGCGAGACGGCTCGAACTCCGCACGCCGCAGCGCCGCCGGCTGCTGGAGATGGTCCGTTCGTCACGTGAAAGCGGGCGCGCCATCGTTCTGGCGAGCCATGACGACGAGACGCTGGAAGAGGTGGAGGAGAATCATGCCGACGGCATCACGATCAGCGAATTCCCGGTGCGGCTCGCGGCGGCGCGGGCGGCCAAGGCGCGGGGTATGGCTGTGATTGCGGGCGCCCCCAACATCGTGCGCGGCGGCTCGCATTCCGGGAACGTCTCGGCGGCCGATCTGCTGGCGGCGGGCGCGGTCGATGCCCTCGCTTCGGATTACGTGCCGCCAGCCATGATCGAGGCGGCCTTCGCCGCCGCCGATGCCGGCCTCCCGGTGCCGCGCGCTGTGGCGCTTGTCACCTCGGGTCCGGCCCGGCTTGCGGGGCTTACCGATCGCGGACGCCTCGCCGTCGGCTTGCGCGCGGACCTGCTGCGCGCGCGGCGTCATGAGGGGCTGACGGCACCATTGGCCGTCTGGCGCCAAGGCCGCCGAGTCGCATGACCGGCCTTCTGGTGCTGGTGGTCGGGCCATCCGGCTCCGGCAAGGACACATTGATGGCAGGTGCGGCCAGGGCTCTCATCGATGATCCCCGTTTTCGCTTCGTCCGCCGGATAGTGACGCGTCCGGAGGCGGCGGAGGACCACGAGGTCGTGGCCGATGAGCCGGCTTTCGCAGCCCGCCGCGACTCCGGCGGCTTCGCGCTCCACTGGGAGGCTCATGGCCTGCAGTATGGGATCCCCGCCGACATCGCCGAGGAGGTGAATGCTGGCCGGGTGGTCGTGGCCAATGTTTCCCGGGCCGTGCTGGCCGAGGCCGCCGCGCAGTTTCCGACGCTCGTGATTGAGATCACGGTGTCCGACTGGGTCCGCGCCATCCGCTTGCGCAAGCGCGCGCGGGAGGCGCCCGGACAGGTCACCGCGCGCCTCCTGCGGGACATTCCCATCCCGCAGGGGCTCCCGGTGTTCACCATCGTGAACGACGGCACGGTGGCGGATGGCATCGAGGCTTTCGCCGACTTCCTGCTGAGCGTGACGGTCGAGGATCACGCCGAGTAGGCCGGCCTGCCCGGATATGGGAGCATCCCTATGGCCGTGTTCCGCCGCGATGCAATTCCGCTCGTCGCCAGCCTGCTTGCAAGCCCTATGATGATGACGCGGGCCGAGGCGGCGCCCGAGGACATCCCATTGTGGCCCGCCTCGCCTCCTGACGGCGGCACCGGCCCCACGGCGACCGAACATGCAGGGCGTCAGGGACAGGTCATGGATGTCCGGACGCCAAGGCTTATTCTTCATCGTGCGGCGCAACCGAACGGCACGGCGGTGATCGTCGCCGGTGGCGGCGGCTATCACACGATCGACCGCCGGTCCGAGAGCGGCCCGACTGCCCGCTGGCTGGCCGGCCAGGGCGTCACTGCCTTCGAGCTGATCTACCGTCTTCCGGATGACGGCTGGCCTCGGGACGCTCCCTTTGCCGATGGAAAGCGAGCGTTCCGGGTGGCGCGCGCAGAGGCCGGCCGCCTTGGCTTCTCTGGCGATCGCCTCGGCTTCCTCGGCTTTTCCGCGGGCGGCCATCTGGCGGGAATGACGGCCGTGGGTGCCGCTCCCGGCACCTATGCGCCGGTCGATGCGGCAGATGCGCTGTCACCTCTGCCCAGCTTCGCGGCCCTGATCTATCCCGTGCTCACCATGATGCCGCCCTGGAACGGCACGCAGTCCTTCCGGCGTCTCCTCGGAAAGGGCGCATCCAGCGCTGCCTGCGCGGCCTATTCGGTCGAGCGGCAAGTCACATCGGGCTGCCCGCCGGTTTTTCTCGCACAGGCATCGGATGACCCGGTTTCGCCCGTCGAAAACAGCATCCTGATGTTTCAAGCCCTCCGGCGGGTCAGCGCGCGACCGGAGATGCACATCTTCCGGCAGGGCGGCCACGGCTGGGGTCTCGGTGCCGTCGGGAGTGAGGTGGCGGCATGGCCTGCGCTCTACGCCACCTGGATGACTACGCTGAGCGGCGCGACCTAGCCGCCGGGCTCTTCCAGCACTGGACCCTCGCCCAAGTTTCGGGCGATGCTTCCCGCGACTATTCACCGGAAGAACAGGAGCGCCCATGAGCTGGCCCACGCAAAGCGGCATACTCGCCCTCGGCGATCTCGCGCTTCAGTCCGGCGAGCGGATTCCCGACGCGAAGCTGTCGTGGAAGGCGCACGGAACGCTGTCGCCAGCGCGCGACAACGTGGTTGTGTATCCCACAAGCTACGGCGCGCAGCATCCGGGGCTGGAGTGGGCGATCGGACCCGACAGCCTCCTCGACCCGGACCGGTGGTTCATCTTGATCCCGGACATGTTCGGGAACGGCCTCTCCTCAAGCCCGTCGAACACGCCCGATTATCCTGGCCTCGTGACCAGCGCCGACAATGTCCTCGCGCAGCGGCGCCTGCTGCGGGAAGTTTTCGGCGTCGAGCAGGTGGCCGCCGTCTATGGCTTCTCGATGGGTGCACAGCAGGCCTACCACTGGGCGGCGCTGGCACCCGAGGCCGTCGCGCGTGCCATCGTGGTTTGCGGCAGCGCCAAGACCTCTCCGCACAATCAGGTCTTCCTACTTTCCTTGCTGGCGGTGCTGGAGGCCGCGCCCGAGCATCTCGGGGGAGGCCGTTTCTCGGCCGAGCCTCTCGCCGCCCGCCGCGCCTTCACGCGCAACTATGCCGGCTGGGCGATGAGCCAGGACTGGTACCGCGCGGGGCTTCATCTCAGCAGCACCGGCGCCACGACGCTCGACGAGTTCCTCGACAATCACTGGGGGCCCGGCTTCACGCTCGCGGCCGCCGACCTCTACGCCCAGCTCCGCACCTGGTACGCGGGCGACATCAGCGCCAACGACCTCTACCACGGCGACCTTTTTGCGGCGCTCGGCGCGATCCGGGCGCGGGTGCTTCTGATGCCGGGCGAAACCGACCTTTATTTCCCGGTCGCCGACAACGCGGACGAGCTACGCCATCTGAAAGCCGGAGAGCTCCGGCCGATCCCCAGCATCTGGGGGCATGTCGCCGGCGCGCCGGCCAAAATTCCCGAGGACTATGCTTTCCTGAAGAGCGAGGTGCGAGCCTGGCTCGACCGCTGAACACTCCTGGCGGATAAGCCGATCTTGAGGAGCGGGGCCCCGAGTGTCGTGGGCCCTGAGGAGGTCGCGCCGCCATGAAACCCAACTTGGAAGCTAATCCCGTGAACCTCAGCCTCGGGAAGATGGGCCCAAGCCTGCGCCGGTTCATCGGGTCCTCGCTTTACGAGACCTTCGAGCACATCGTCATGTTGATCCTCACGGTCATCATCGTGGTGCTGATCGGCTTCGCCACCTATCACCTCATGCTGACGACCTACGGTCTGATCGTGGCGGGCCAACTCGATCCCGCTAACCGGGATGTCTATCCCAGCCTCTTCGGCATGTTCTTCACCGTTCTGATCGGCCTGGAGTTCAAGCGATCCTTCCTGATCGTCACCGCCAGCCAGACGAGCATCGTGCGCATCCGGTCGATCATCCTCATCGGCATGCTGGCGACGCTGCGGAAGTTCATCGTGCTCGACTTGAAAGAGATCAACGTGCTGGAGATGCTCGCAGTGGCGGCGGCCATTCTGGCGCTCGGCATCGTCTACTGGCTCGTGCGGGATCAGGAGACGCGCAGCAGGCCGCCGGCCGTCGACGCCGCGACCATCGGCACCGATGCCTGAGGACCATGCTGACCAGCCCGATGAAGCGGCGGCAACGAGCGAACACCTGTTTCCATATTCTTTAGCGGCCACGGCGGGGTTCGCCGACGCGTTCGGCTACCTCAAGCTGCACGGTCTGTTGACGGCGCACATCACTGGCAACCTGGCGTTCATGGCCGTCGGGCTGGCCCAGGGCAGCCCTCACATCCTGATGAAATTCCTCGCGCTGCCGCTGTTCATGGCCGGCGTCAGCCTCGGCACGATCATCGTCACCGGGCTTGGCCGACATTCGCGGCTGAGCCTCGTCTGGTCCCTCCTGATGGAGGCGGGGCTGCTGCTGCTTTGCCTGTTCGCCGGCAGCGTCCTGCCGCCGTGCCGGTTCACCGACGACCTCACCGGCTGCTGCGTCGGCACCCTTCTCATCATGAGCATGGCCCTGCAGAACGCCATCATGCGGCTGCCGTTGAAGAGGCTGCCCTCGACCACGGCCATGACCACCAACATCACGGAAGCGACGGTCCAATGGACGCACTGGGTCATCGGATTTGGGCGGCAGCTGTCGCCCGAGGACAAGCGAAAGCTGTTTGGCCGCGCGAGGACGTTCGGCACGACGGTCGGCTTCTTCGGCCTTGGCGGCGTCGCGGGTGGGCTGGCTGCCGTGCGAGCCGGATATCTCGGCCTGCTTGCACCCACGGCGGTTCTCGCGCTCCTGGCCACGCGCGCCGCCTTCGTTCACCGTGAGCCGGAGCGTGCCGCCGAAGTCACCCGAGGCCGTTGATCGCCTCTCTAACCCTCACAGGAGACGCCCGATGCTGCGCCATATAGACCCGATCCTCTCGCCCGACCTGCTCGCCATCTTGCGCGAGATGGGCCACGGCGACGAGATCGCCATCGTCGACGCCAACTTTCCGGCCGTCACCATGGGCAAGCGCGTTGTGCGCGCCCCCGGGGTAACCGCCACCCATATGGCGGAAGCCATCCTCAAGCTGATGCCGCTCGACGCCTTCGTGGACGAGTCCGCCTTCACCATGCGGCAGGTGCATTCCCCGGATGAGCCCGCACCTGTCTGCGTGGAGTTCGAAGCCCTGGTCAAAAAGTATAGCGACGGGAAGTTCAGCGTCACGCCGCTGGAGCGCTTCGCCTTCTATGACCACGTGCGGACCTGCTTCGCCGTGGTGAGCACAGCGGAACGGCGGCTTTACGGGAACGTCATCTTGAAGAAAGGCGTTCTTCAGCCCGACGAATGATCGCGCGAACGTGTCACGGATTCGGGTCCTCCAGAACGAATTCCCCATGGTGTGACAATATGACAAGAGAGGTCGCTCGCTGGCCGGAAAGCGCCATGGAACCGTTCAAGAAAGCGCCTTTTCGACAAAAACTCTCATTATTGCTGCTTGATACAAAATGTTGTTGATGAAAAGTTCGAGTTCATTGCGCTAGGCTGCCCGGGTTGTCGCGTCGCCTCTCGAAGGGCTTTGCTCAGGAAGAGGGTCATCGGCAGCAACTGTGGTGCCGATGATGGCTGGAGAACGCGCTATGGATCGACCGGACGACATCTTCTCGCTGCACTCGACTCTTCGCGACCGAACCCGCGAAGTAGAGATGAGCCTTGCCGATTACCTTTCCGCCTGCCGCGAAGATCCTAAATGCTATGCCAGTCCATCGGAACGCATGTTGCGGGCGATCGGCGAACCGGAGATCGTCGATAGCTCGCGCGATCCCCGGCTTGGCCGGCTGTTCCTGAACCGCACGATCCGCCTTTACCCCGCCTTCGCCGATTTCCACGGCATGGAAGAGACGATCGAGCGCATCGTCGGCTTCTTCCGTCACGCGGCGCAGGGCTTGGAGGAGCGGAAGCAGGTGCTCTATCTGCTGGGGCCCGTCGGCGGCGGCAAATCCTCGCTCGGCGAGCGGCTCAAGGCGCTCATGGAGAAGGAGCCTATCTACGTACTTAAAGCTGGGAAAGAGCTAAGTCCGGTCTTCGAGAGCCCGCTGGGTCTATTCGATCCCGATACGATGGCCGACACGCTCCTCGAGAGCTACGGCATTCCCCGCCGCGTGCTGACGGGGATCGCGAGTCCCTGGGCGCTCAAGCGGCTGGAGCAGGCAGGTGGCGATCTGCAGAGCTTCCGGGTGGTCAAGCTTTACCCGTCGCGCCGCAAGCAGGTCGCGGTCGCCAAGACGGAGCCGGGCGACGACAACAATCAGGACATCTCGGCACTCGTCGGCAAGGTCGATATCCGCAAGCTCGAGAGCTACAGCCAGAACGACCCGGACGCCTACGGCTTCTCCGGCGGCCTCAACCGCGCCAACCAGGGGCTTCTCGAATTCGTCGAGATGTTCAAGGCGCCGATCAAGATGCTGCACCCGCTGCTGACGGCGACGCAGGAGGGCAACTACCTCGGCACCGAGAACATCGGCGCGATCCCGTTCCAGGGCATCATCCTCGCCCATTCGAACGAGGCCGAGTGGCAGACCTTCCGCAACAACCGCACCAACGAAGCCTTCCTCGACCGCGTCAGCGTGGTGAAGGTTCCGTACTGCCTCCGGGTGACGGAGGAGAGCAAAATCTACCACAAGCTGATCTCGGGCTCGGCGCTGGCGGAGGCCCCCTGCGCGCCGCACACGTTGGAGATGCTGGCCCGGTTTGCGGTGCTCTCGCGCCTCAAGCCGCACGCGAACTCGAAGCCGTTCGCCAAGATGCGCGTGTACGACGGGGAAAACATCCGGGAGACCGACCCCAAGGTTAAGACGATGCAGGAGTACCGCGACTCGGCGGGCGTCGACGAAGGCATGGACGGCATCTCCACCCGCTTCGCCTACAAGGTGCTGTCGGCGACCTTCAACCACTCCTCGGCAGAGGTCGCGGCGGATCCCGTCCATCTCATGTATGTTCTGGAGCAGTCGATCCGCCGCGAGCAGTTCCCGCCGGAGACCGAAGCCGCCTACCTCGCCACGATCAAGGACGAGTTGGCGTCGCGTTACGCCGAATTCATCGGCAACGAGATCCAGAAAGCTTATCTGGAGAGCTACGGGGATTACGGTCAGAATCTGTTCGACCGTTATCTCGATTACGCCGATGCCTGGATCGAGGATCAGGACTTCAAGGATCCCGATACCGGGCAGATGCTCAATCGTGAACTGCTGAATGCGGAGCTGACCAAGATCGAAAAGCCGGCCGGCATTGCGAACCCCAAGGACTTCCGCAACGAGGTCGTGAAGTTCGCCCTGCGGACGCGCGCCGCCAATGGTGGACGCAACCCGTCCTGGACCAGCTACGAGAAAATCCGCGAGGTGATCGAGAAGCGCATGTTCAGCCAGGTCGAGGACCTTCTGCCGGTGATCAGCTTCGGCTCCAAGAAGGATAATGAAACGGAACGGAAGCACAATGACTTCGTCAGCCGCATGGTCTCCCGTGGCTATACCGAACGACAGGTCCGCAGACTGGTCGAATGGTATATGCGGGTGAAGCAGTCGGCCTGAGCGCGCATCCTTGGAGATCATCGACCGCAGGCGTAATCCGCACGGCAAGAACCTGGAGAACCGCCAGCGCGTCCTAGGGCGCGCGCGGGCGGCGGTTGCCCGGGCCACGCGAAGTGCCATCGATCAGGGCACGATCCGGGAGGTCGGGCGCGACCAGACCGTCACGATCCCGGCCGACAGTCTGCATGAGCCAAGCTTCCACACGGTCTTCACCAAGGGCAAACGCCAGGTCATCCTGTCGGGGAACAAGGAATTTTCGGCGGGCGACCGTCTTTCTCGCCCGCCGGCGAGCAAGGGCGGCTCCGGCAACGGGGACGGGCAAGGTGGCGGCGAGAGCGGTGAGGACGGCTTCCGCTTCGTCCTCACCCGCGACGAGTTCCTCGACCTGTTCTTCGAGGATCTGGAATTACCGGATCTGGTGAAAAGCCAGATCGTCGCGACCGAGACGATGGCGCCGCAGCGGACGGGCCTCAGCACGGACGGCTCGCCTTCGCAGATCGACATGGCGCGGAGCATGCGCCAGTCGATGGCGCGGCGGATCGGGTTGCGCCGCCCCAAAACTCCCGAACTCGAAGCGATGGAAGCCGAGATCGCGTCGCTCGAGGAAAGCGGCGAGGAGCCCGACCGGCTGCTGTCGCTTCAGGCCGAGTTGGCGACTGCCCTGCAACGGCAGAGGCGGGTGCCGTGGATCGACCCGGTCGATCTCCGCTACCGCCGGTTCACCCAGGTGCCGAAGCCGTCGGCGCGCGCGGTGATGTTCTGCCTCATGGACGTCTCCGGCTCGATGTCGGAGCAGATGAAGGATCTGGCCAAACGGTTTTTCCTGCTGCTGCATGTCTTTCTCGAACGCCGCTACAAGCATGTGGATCTGGTCTTCATCCGGCACACCGAGACGGCGGAGGAGGTCGACGAGGAGACGTTCTTCAGCGATCCGCGCACCGGCGGCACGGTCGTCTCGACGGCGCTGGCGGAGTTCATGCGCATCCAGCGCGCGCGGTATCCCGAGGATAGCTGGAACATCTACGCGGCGCAGGCCTCGGACGGGGACAATTCGGGCAGCGACACGCACAAGTCCGTCGGCATGCTGGAAAACGACATTCTGCCGCTGGTGCAGTATTTTGCCTATATCGAGGTCGGAACGATGGCGGTGATCCGCGGCGAGACGGAGCTGTGGCGGGGCTATCATCCCCTGTCCCAGCGCAATGGGCGGCTCGCGATGAGCCGCGTCTCCGATCGCCGCGACATATTCTCCGTCTTCCGCCAGCTTTTTGCGCGAAAGGTACAGGCGTGACGGAGTCGCCTCTTCTCTACGACGGCACTGACTGGGACTTTCGCACTCTCCAGCGCACCTACGACGCCATCGAAAGGATCGGTTGTGAGGAACTTGGCCTGGAGGTCTATCCCAACCGTATCGAGATCATCACCTCGGAGCAGATGCTCGACGTCTACACCGCGCATGGAATGCCGCTGACCTATCGCCACTGGTCTTACGGCAAGCGGTTCCTGCAGCACGAGAACAGTTACCGGCGCGGCTATTCCAGCCTCGCCTATGAGGTGGTCATCAACTCCAACCCCTGCATCAGCTATCTGATGGAGGAGAACACGGCGACGATGCAGGCGCTGGTCATCGCGCATGCGGCGTTCGGCCACAACCACTTCTTCCGCAACAACCACCTCTTCCGGCAATGGACGGAAGCCTCGGCGATCCTCGATTACCTGGAGTTCGCCCGCTCGTATGTCGCCTCCTGCGAGGACCAGCACGGCGTGGCGGCGGTCGAGCGCGTGCTGGACGCGGCGCATGCCCTCTCCCGGCACGGCGTGCACAAGCATGGCGGGGCGCGGCCGCTCAACCTCAAGATGGACCAGAAGCGGGAGCGCGAACGCCGCGACTACGACGAGAGCATGTTCGACGATCTCTGGCGCACCGTCCCCGCCGGGAAGGCGAAAAGCGCCACCGACTCCGTCGCGGAGCGCCGCCGGCGTCTCGGCCTGCCCGAGGAAAACCTGCTCTACTTCATGGAGAAGGTGGCGCCGCGTCTGCAATCCTGGCAGCGCGAGATCATCCGCATCGTCCGGCTCATCGCGCAGTATTTCTATCCGCAGCCGCAGGCCAAGCTCATGAACGAGGGCTGCGCCACCTGGGTTCACCAGCGGATCATGACGCGGCTGCACGAGACCGGGCAGATCAACGATGCGGCCTTCCTGGAAACGCTGCACTCGACCAGCAACGTGATCATGCAGCCTGGGTTCGATCATCCGGCGGGCGGCCCGGGCTTCAACCCCTATGCGCTCGGCTACGCGATGATGAGCGACATCGAGCGGGTTTGCCTCGACCCGACCGAGGAAGATCGCCGCTGGTTCCCGGACACGGCCGGAAACGGCGATCCGCTCGGCACGCTCCGCCACGCCTGGGCCAATTTCCGGGACGAGAGTTTCGTCCTGCAGTATCTGTCGCCCGCGGTCATCCGGCGTTTCCGCATGTTCCGGCTGCTCGACGACACGTCCGAGTCGACGCTGCTCGTCGACGCCATCCACGACGATGCGGGCTACCGCGCCATCCGCCGCACGCTCGCCGCGAGCTACGATCCCGCCGTTCACGATCCCGACGTTCAGGTGGTCGATGTCGATCTGGCGGGCGATCGCCGGCTAATGCTCCAGCACCGGACCAAACCAGGACAGTTGCTCGCCCAGCGCGATGCGGAGGCAACATTGCGTCACGTGGCGGCACTCTGGGGGTATGAGGTTCGCCTGCAGGAGGTCGATGCGGAGACGGAGGCCGTTCTGGCAACGCACACCGCCAGCCCACCGGCAATGCCTGGCTGACGACGAGTTGGCGTTTTCTTGAAAAGATGCGGTCGTTTCTTGCTTAGACTGACCGTTGCTCCACTTGGCAGAACCAAAACTACCCCCAGCTAGGTTACCGGAAAGTCACCTAGCGGGAACACTGTCATGCGTCTTCTTCTTATCATCCTGATACTACTGCTGCTTTTCGGCGGCGGCTATGGCCTGGTCGGCGGCGGATTCGGCAGCCCCTACGGCTACGGGCTCGGCGGCGGCCTTGGCCTCATCGTCATCATCATCATCGTGCTTCTTGTCATAGGTTGACGAAGCGCAGGTAGTTACTGAGCCGGGACGCCCTTGTTCGTCGAATACTCGAAGTGCAGGGCGGTTCCGGGATGGACGAGGGGGTGGATGGCGTGGGCCGCCACCGCCGCCTCTGAAAATCCCTGAAGGATGAGTTTGAGCTTCCCCGGGTAGGTGGCGACATCGCCGATGGCGAAGACGCCCGGAATATTGGTCTCGCAGGTTGCGGGCGTCACCGGCAGATGGTGGCGGTCCAGCGCCAGCCCCCAGTCCGCGATCGGCCCGAGGTCCATCGACAGGCCGAAGAACGGCAGCAGCACATCGGCCGGCAGGACCCTCACCTCACCCTGAAGCGTCGCGACTTCCACCGCTGTCAGCCGGCCCTGCTCGCCCTGAAGTCCGTGCAGCTGATAGGGAATGACGAGGTCGATCGCGCCGCCCCTCGCCGCCTCGTCCAGCCGCGCGGCCATTTCCGGTGCCGCCCGGAACTTCGGCCGCCGGTGGATGACGGCGACGGAGGCCGCAATATCCTTCAGCGCGAGCGCCCAATCCACCGCGCTGTCGCCGCCGCCTGCGATGACCACGCGCTTACCCCGGAAATCCTCCCGGCGGCGCACATAATATAACACGCCGCCCGTCGCCTCGTAGCCAGCGAGCCCGTCCAGCGGCGGCCGGTTAGGTCCGAAGGCTCCGGCTCCGGCGGCGAGTATGACGGCACTGGCGGTGATGCGGTCGCCTCGGTCGGTCGCGAGCGTGAAGTTCCCGGCCCTACCGGCGAGGCCTGTTACCCTGCGGCCCAGCAGCCTCGGCGCGGCGAACGGCGCGATCTGCGCTTCCAGCCCTGCGACGAGGTCAGCTGCCTCGATCGCCGGATGGGCGGGGATGTCGTAGATCGGTTTCTCGGGGTAGAGCGCGGTGCATTGTCCGCCGACGGCGTCCAGCGCGTCGACGAGCACCGCACGCATCTTGAGCATCCCGCATTCGAAGACGGCGAAGAGCCCGGCAGGTCCCGCGCCCACGATCGCCACGTCGGTTTCGATGGTCTCAGCCATACCGCACCCTTGGCCCAAATGTGCAACGCCACAAACACGAGGGAGGTCATAGGCGGCGGCCTTCCGGTCCGTCCAGCCTTGGGGCATGGTCCCGTCATGGATGCCGCCTCATCTGAACCGCTCGAGCTGGTGCTGCCGTCCCTCGACGCGACCGAAGCCTTGGCGCGACGGGTCGGCCAGCTGCTCCGCCCGGGAGACGCGGTGCTGCTGAGCGGTCCGCTCGGCGCGGGGAAAAGCGCCTTCGCCCGCGCCCTGCTGCGGGACCTGGTGGGTGACCCGGCGCTCGAGGTGCCCAGCCCGAGCTTTACGCTCGTGCAAAGCTACGAGACGCCACGGGGCGTCGTGCATCACTACGATCTATGGCGCGTCGAGCCCGGTCCTGATCTGCGGGAGCTTGGCCTGGACGACGCCTTCCGCGACATCGCCTTGATCGAATGGCCGGATCGCCTGGGCCTGCAAACTCCTGACGATGCCCTCGCGATCACCTTCACCCCGCGCCCGGACGGTTCCCGGCGCGCCGTGCTGTCCGGCTGGCCCGACCGGTTGCCTCAGTTGATGGACCTCGCATGACCCAGCTACGCGAACCCCAACCCCAACCCCGGCCGCGCAGCGCCATGATCCTGGCTGCTGGCCTCGGCACGCGCATGCGTCCGCTGACGGCCGACACGGCAAAGCCCATGCTGGCGCTGCAGGGCCGCCCGCTGCTCGACCATGCGCTCGACCGGCTGGCCGAGGCGGGCGTCGAGCAGGTCGTGGTCAACACCCATTGGCAGGCCGAGAAGGTTGAAGCCCATCTCAAGGCCCGCCCCACCGGACCGCGCATCGTCGTCCAGCGGGAGGAGATGCTCCTCAACACCGGCGGGGCCGTTGCGGCGGCGCTCTCCGCGGGCCTGCTCGGAGAGGCGCCGTTCTTCGTCGTCAACGGCGACGCCTTCTGGCTCGATGGTCCGACGCTCGCTCTGACGCGGCTCGCCGGTGCCATGGCGATCGAAGGCGCGGATGCGGTCCTTCTCCTGCACCGGGGAGCGCAGGTCGTCAGCGACGTGGGTGCCGGCGACTTCGCGGTCGACGAATGGGGCGTTCCGCGCCGGCCGCATGAGAACGAGCAGGTTCCTTACGTGTTCGCCGGGGTCCAGGTCCTGTCCCCGCGCCTGTTCGAGGGTGCGCCCCCGGCCCCCTTCAGCATGAACGTGCTTTGGGACCGGGCGATCGCGGCGGGGCGGCTGCGCGCCATCGTCCATGACGGCATCTGGTTCCACCTCTCGACGCCGCCGGATCTCGCGAGGGCGGAGGCCGACCTGCGGGAGCGCGTCTCGGGCGACACCCGGTGAGGCCGGCTCTCTGGTCGATCCCCGCCGGCGCACCCTTCCTCGATGCGCTCGCGGCCCGCTGGCTCAGCCAGCATGGCCAAGCTCCCTTGGCGGAGGGGCTTATCCTCCTTCCGACCCGCCGCGCCGCACGCGCCCTCGGCGAGGCCTTCCTGCGCGCGACCGACGGGCGCCCTCTGCTCCTGCCGCGCATCGCGGCGATCGGTGCTGCGGATGAGGCCGCGCTGTCGCTCGGTGGAGCGGCACTCCGCCTGCCGCCGGCGATGCCGGAGACGCAACGCCTCGCCGCTCTCTCACGGCTGATCCTGGCGCTGGAGCGCGCAGCGGGCCAGGCGACGGCCGGGCTGGACGCGACGTGGCGCCTCGCCCGTGAACTCGCCTCGTTGATGGATGAGGCCGAGCGTGCCGAGGTGCCGCTTGCCGAGGCCCTTCGCGCAACGGTGCCGGAGGAACTGGCGGCTCACTGGCAGAAGACGCTGACCTTCCTCGCCATCGCGACGGAGCACTGGCCGGCGATCCTGACCGAGCAGGGGCTGATGGACCCGGTCGCGCGGCAGGTCCGGCTGCTGCATGCGCAGGCCGAGGCATGGGAGGAGGCGCCGCCGGGTCATCCGGTCTGGATGGCCGGGATCACGGCAGGGCGGCCGGCGGTCGCGCATATGGCGCGCGTGGTGGCGGCGCTGCCGCAGGGGGCGGTCATCCTCCAGGGGCTGGACCGCGGCATGGACGACAAGGTTTGGAAGAACCTCCAGCACGGCCACCCGCAGGCGGGGATGCAGCGCCTGCTGGCCAGCCTCGGCGCCCGGCGCGAGGATGTGCGACCCTGGGACAATACCGAGGATGCGGGCGGGCGGGCGGCTCTGCTCGCCCGCGCCCTGCTGCCGGCCGAGGCGCTGAGCGACTGGCGCAACTCAACCGAACTGGCGCTCGACGGCATTTCCGTCCTGACGCCGGCCGACCAGCAGCAGGAGGCGCTGGCTATCGCGGCCATCCTGCGGGACGCGATCGAGACGCCGGCGGCGCGCGCCGTGCTGGTCACGCCCGACCGGGCGCTTGCCGCGCGGGTGGTGGCGGAACTTGCCCGGTTCGGTGTCATTGCCGATGACAGCGCCGGCGAGCCGCTGGCGGAGACGCCGCCGGCCACCTTCCTCCGCCTTATCGCCCGCGCGGTCGCGGATGGGCTGGCGCCGGTGCCGTTGCTCGCCATGCTCAAGCATCCGCTGGCGGCGCTGAATCTGCCGCCTGCGGCGTGTCGTGCGGCGGCTCGCGCGCTGGAACTCGCCTGCCTGCGCGGGCCCCGCCCGGCGGCGCGGCTCTCCGGTCTGCAGCTCGCGCTTGCCCAGGCGAGAGGCGGGGCTCCGGCGGAGGCCGAGGCCGTGCTCGACCGGCTGGGCGCCGCCCTGCTGCCTCTCGTGCGAGTCATCGAAGGCTATAAAGTCCAGAGCCCGGCGACGCTCCTCTCGGCCCTTGCCGAGACGGCCGAGGCGCTCGCGGCTTCGCACGAAGACAGCGGCGCGGACCGCCTCTGGTCGGGGGAGGAGGGCGAAGCCCTGGCGACGCTGATCGCCGAGGCGCTGCCCGCGCTGGAGACGCTGCCCGATGCCAATCCGGCGGTGCTTCCCGGTCTGCTCGACGCTCTGCTCGAGGGCCATGTCGTGCGCAGCCGGCGGGCCACGCGCGGCATGGGTGCGGGCGCGACCCTGCATCCGCGCATCTCGATCTGGGGCCTGGTCGAGGCGCGCCTGCAGAGCGCCGAGGTCATCGTGCTCGGCAGCCTGGTGGAGGGCGTGTGGCCACCTTCGACCGACCCGGGCCCCTGGCTCAGCCGCCGGATGCGGTCCGAGGCCGGGTTGCCCTCGCCGGAGGAGATCATTGGCCAGGCGGCGCATGATTTCGTGGGCGTGGCCTGCGCGGCGCCTGTCGTCGTTCTCAGCGCGCCACGGCGTTTGGCTGGCGCTCCGGCAGTACCTGCGCGCTGGCTGAAGCGGCTGGAGGCGATGCTGTCCGGCATGGGCCGGGCGCTTCCATTGCATCCCGCGCTGGGCTGGGCGCGCGCGCTCGATCAGCCGGCGGGCGCACCTCAGCCGGTGTCGCCGCCCGCGCCGCGTCCGCCCGTGCGGCTGCGTCCTCGCCGGCTGAGCATCACCGAGATCGAGACATGGCTCGCCGACCCCTATGCGATCCACGCCCGCCACATCCTGCGTCTGCGGGAACTCGATCCGCTCGATCAGGCGACCGACGCGGCGGATTACGGCCAGCTTGTGCATGCGGGCATGCATCTGTTCCTGGCCGAGGCCGGGGCGGAATGGCGGCCGGATGCGCCGGTCCGGCTGGCGGTCGCGATGGAGCGGGCCCTGGGCGCGGCGCGGCTGCGTCCGGCGCTCGCCAATTGGTGGCGGCCGCGGCTGTTGCGGATCGCGGAGTGGATCGCGACGGTCGAGGGCGGGCGCCGGCCCCATTTGGGGCTGACGCTGATCGGCGCCGAGATCAAGGGCGCCTGGACCCTGGCGGGGCCGGCGGGGGATTTCCTGCTCAGTGGCCGCGCCGACCGGATCGAACGGCGGCGGGACGGGCGGCTCGGCATCATCGACTACAAGACGGGCTCGGTGCCGGAGGCGAAGCGGGTGCGCGAAGGTCATGCGCCGCAGTTGCCGCTGGAGGCGGCGATGGCGTTGGCGGGCGGCTTCGGCCCGGAGTTCGCGGGCGTCACCGCTGAAATGAGCTACTGGCGGCTGCGTGGCGGCGCCGATCCCGGCGCGGTCAGCACGCCGGTGACCGATCCGGATGAGCTGGCGGCGCTGGTGGCGCTGGCCGAGGCGTCGTTGCGCGACTTGATCGCGATGTTCGACGATCCTGGGAGGCCATATCTGGCGCGGCCGCATCCTGGCCGTGCGGCGCGCGATTCCGGGTATGGCCGGCTGGCGCGCATGGCCGAATGGGCGGGCGCCGGCGAGGATCAATGAGCGCGGACGCGCGTGCAGTCGGTGCCCGCCCCCGCCGCGCATGCTATGACCGAGCACTTCAGTCCGGAACGTGATCGCATTTTGACCAGCCTCCAACCTACGCTGCCGCTGCCGCCGACCCCCTCGGCCGATGACGCCCGTGTGCGCGCCAGCGGCCATCAGAAGGCCGCGTCCGACCCTGGCGTTTCCACGTTCGTCGCCGCCTCCGCCGGATCGGGCAAGACCAAGCTGCTCACCGACCGCCTGCTCCGCCTCATGCTCGCGGGCGTCGATCCCGGCCGCATCCTCTGCCTCACCTTCACGCGCAACGCCGCCGCCGAGATGGCGCTCCGGTTGCAGGACCGGCTTGGCCGCTGGGTCAGCCTCCCCGATACCGAGCTCGACCGCGCGCTCGCGGATCTTTCCGTGCTGCCGACCACGACCAACCGGCAACGTGCGCGCTCGCTGTTCGCTATCGTGCTCGACCTGCCGGGCGGCATGCGGATCGACACCATCCACGCCTTCTGCCAGTCGCTGCTGCGGCGCTTTCCGCTGGAAGCCGGCATCTCCCCGCACTTTCGCCTCATCGAGGAGCGGGACGCGATCATCAGCCTGCGGGAGGAGCAGGAGGCCATTCTCTCCCGCATCCAAAACGACGCGGCAGATGGGATGAGCGCCGCGGTGAACGCCCTCGCCGTGCAGATGGGCACCGAGGAACTCGACCGCCTGCTCGGCCAGATCGACCAGGCGCGGGATCGCTCGGACGCCCTGCTCGCGACCGATCTAGACGCGCTCGTGGCCGCCCAGCGGCGCGCGGTCGGCGCGGCGCGCACCGAGGCGGAACTATGGGACGAAGCCCTTGCCGGCGGCGACCAGGAAGGCCTCGCCGCCGCCTGGGCCGTGATCGCCCAGCGTGGTTCGCCGGCCGCCGCCGCCCGCGCTTTCACGATGCTCGATTGGCTGGCTCGCCCCGACGAGGCCCGCCGCCATACCTGGCCTCTCTGGGTCGAGGGGCTGCTGACCGACAAGGGCGAGCCCCGCGCGCGCAGCACCCTTATCGGCAAGAAGCTCGACACCGCAGAGCCGGACCTCTGGTCGGCGATCGAGGCGGAGCAGTTCCGCGTGCTGGCGCTGACCGACGCCTTCGCCGCCGACCGCCTCGCCTCGCTTTCGGCCGCGCTGCTGCGCATCGCCATCCCGGTGCTGCGCCGTCAGGCCCAGCGCCGGCAGCTGGAGGGGCTGATGGATTACAGCGACCTCATCCGTCATTCCAACAAGCTGCTGCACGACCCCGGTGCGGCGTGGGTGCTGTTCAAGCTCGACCACGGCCTCGACCATTTGCTGCTCGACGAGGTGCAGGACACCGCGCCCGAACAATGGACCATCGCCGGCAGCATGACCGAGGAGTTCTTCGCCGGCGTGGGTGCACGCGGCGCCCCCGATGCCGTCGCCCGCACGGTCTTTGCCGTCGGCGACCGCAAGCAGTCGATCTACGGCTTCCAGGGCGCCGACCTTCGCTCCTTCGACGACTGGCGCGGCCGCCTCGCCGACCGTGTCCGTAAGGGCAAGCGCCGCTGGCACGATGGCGCGCTCGATGTCTCCTTTCGCTCCGTCGTGCCGGTCCTCGCCCTGGTCGATGCGGTCTTCGCCGATCCGGAGGCCGCGCGCGGTGTCGTGGAAACCGGTGGCGACCCGCTGCTGCATGTCTCGGCGCGGCCCGAGGATGGCGGCCGCGTGGAGCTTTGGCCGCTGATGCCGCGGGAGGTGACCCCGCCGCCGCAGCCCTGGCTCATCCCGGAGGCGAATCTCGGGCAGGCATCGGCGCCGGGGCGGCTGGCGCGCAGCCTCGCGCAGTGGATCGCGCGGCTCACCGATGGCGGCACGCAACTGGAGAGCCAGGGCCGCCCGGTCACGCCGGGGGACGTTCTGGTGCTGTTGCAGAAGCGCGCGCCCCTGGCTGCGATCCTGGTGCGCGAACTGAAGGCCGCGGGCGTGGCCGTCGCCGGGCTCGACCGGCTGGAACTCACGGGCCAGGCGGCGGTGCAGGATCTCATGGCCCTTGCCGACAGCCTGCTGCTGCCCGAGGACGACCTCGCCTTCGCCTGCTGGCTGACCAGCCCCCTGGGCGATCTCTCCGACGACAGCCTCATGGCGCTCGCGACCGAGCGCGGCCCCCGGCATCTGTACGAGGCGCTGCGTGCCCGCGCATCCGAACGGCCTGAATGGACCGCCGCCTGGAGCTTCTTCGAGGCGCTGCAGAACCGCGTCGACTACGCCAGCCCGCACGCCCTGTTCAGCCAGGCGCTGGGCGCGCTCGGCGGCCGGGCGCGGCTGTTCCGCCGGCTCGGCGCCGAGGCGGCGGAACCGGTGGACGAGCTGCTGGGCGCCGCACTTGCCTATGCCGCCAGCCACGCGCCCTCGCTGCAGGGTTTCCTGCACTGGCTGCGCCACTCGACCGCCGAGGCCAAGCGCGAACCGGGCGCTGCGGGAGACGCGGTGCGCATCATGACGGTCCACGCCTCCAAGGGCCTCCAGGCGCCGATCGTCATTCTCGCCGACAGCGCCAACCGCCCGCCGGCCGATCGCACCCAACTCTTCTGGATGAGGGACGAGACGACGGGCCTCGACCTGCCGATCTTCTGCCCGCGCAAGGACGCCCATTGCGAGGCGAGCCGGCAATTCCATGCTCTGATGCAGGGGCGCGGCACGGAGGAGCACCATCGCCTGCTCTACGTCGCCATGACCCGGGCCGAGGACCGGCTCATCGTCTGCGGCTGGGAGAGCGGCGGGCCCGGCAGCACCTCCCCGAGCTGGCACGAGCTGATCGGACGCGGCTTCAACCTGCTGGCCGCGCCCGTCGAGGAGACGCCCGTTGAGGAGAGGCTCGCGGGGGAGACGAGTGCGGCATGGCCGGAGACGCGGCGGGTGCTCGCCAATCCGCAACGGCGGCTGGTGCAGGCCAATCAGGCCATAGCCAAGACAGCGAGCGCGACGCCGCTGCCACCCTGGATCGGCCACGCCCCGTCGTGGCAGGCAGCACCCCCGGCCACGGAGCCCGCGCGTCCGCGGCCCCTGGCGCCGAGCCGGCCTCAGGATGCGGCGTTCGGCCCGGTTCCGCAGGCGGACTCACCCGTGCGGCGAGGGGCGCCCGCCGGTTCGGGTTTCACGTCCCATGTCTCCAGAGGGACGCTCATCCACAACCTGCTTCAGCATCTGCCGGAGTTACCACGCGAGGATCGCGCCCGCGCGGCGCGCGCCTTCCTTGGCCGGAGCCTGGGCCGGTCGGGCTCCGGCCTCGACGCCGAGGAGGCCGCGCGCGTCGTCGACCAATGCCTCGGCGTTCTCGACCATCCGGCGCTGGCCGCGGCCTTTGCGCCCGGCAGCCGGGCTGAGGCGCCTGTGGCCGGCGAGGTGGCCGGGCTCGTCATCAGCGGCATCATCGACCGGCTGGCGGTGTCGGAAACGGAGGTCATCGCAATCGACTTCAAGACCGGGCGTCAGCCGCCCGCCGATGTCGCCCGGACCCCGGTGCTCTATCTGCGCCAGATGTCTGCCTATCGCGCCTTGCTGCGGGAGGTCTTCCCATCCCGCGCCATCCGCTGCGCCCTGGTCTGGACCGAGACGGCCACGGTGACGACGCTGCCCGATACCCTGCTGGACGCTCATCGTCCGCGGAGCGTCGCCGAGGCGAACTGATCGAGCGCGTAGTCGAGCCAGGCGAAGTCTTCGCCTTCCGGAAACCACGCCGACTGTGCCGCCGCGATATCGGCTTCGCTGCGGACGAACTCGGTGTTGTCCGGCAGACCGGCCACGGGCAGGTGTACCGCCCGGCAAAGCGGATAGTCCCGCACGCGCATCGCGGGCCGGTGCGTCGTCATGAAGGCAAGGCAGGGCACCGAAAACGCGTCGGCGAGATGGACCATGGCGGTGTCGGTCGAGACCACCGCCCGGGCGCCAGCCACGAAGGCGCATAGTTCGGCGATAGTGGCGCAATGGGGCATGGTGGACGCACCTGCCGGTGCCGCTCCCTGAGTGACGACCGGCCCCCACCCGCGTGCCAAGAGCTGAGCGACCAGCGCCTCATGCACCGCGTCGGGCATGTCCCGCAGCGGGATCGATGCGTTGGGGCAGACCAGCACGTAGCCCGGCGCCATCGGCAGCGGCGGCAGCGGCGCCATTCGCGGCGCGAGCCACGTCATCCGTTTCAGGCTGGCGGGCACGCTCGAGGGTTGCAGGCCGAGGCGGGTCAGGAAGAAGTCGATCATCGCGACCTGCCTGAAGAAGGGGTCGAAGGCGAAGTCCCTGATGTCGATGACGCGGCCGGAGAGTGGCGCCTCCGGCAATGGCACGACTTCGGCGAAGTCGGCGGCGAAGCGGTAGATTTGCGGCACCAGAGGCTTGGCCGGGGGCTCCTTCCGGCCGAGCACCACGCGCCCTTCAATGGCTCCCAGGCTGCGCGCCGCGAACAGCGCCTGCAGGCCGATGATGCCGTCGCCGAGGCTGATGCCAAAGCCGTTGAGAATGGTAGTGGAGCCCAATCCTGCATTCCCTTGCATGACACGGAGATCAGCCCCTTCGACACGACAGGGGCTCATCAGGCTACGCTTGCTCAACGGCTTCGGATGCCCCACCTTCGCTGCAACGCAAACATAACCGCGCCACGCGGCGCGGCATCAGCATGAGGCTCCCATGGCTGGCAACACGAAAGCTGTCACTGACCAAAGCTTCGAGACCGATGTGCTCAAGGCAACCGGTCCCGTCGTCGTCGACTTCTGGGCGGAGTGGTGCGGTCCGTGCCGCGCGATCTCGCCCGCGCTCGAAGAAATCTCCGCCGAGTATGCGGGCAAGTTAACCATCGCGAAGGTTAACATCGACGAAAACCCCGAGACGCCGAACAACTACGCCGTGCGCGGCATCCCGACCCTGATCCTGTTCAAGGACGGCAAGCCGGCCGCGACACAGGTCGGCGCGGCTCCCAAAAGCGTCCTCAAGGCCTGGATCGAGCGTAGCCTTTAAGGCGTTCCCGGCATGGCGACGTGCGATGCCCCGCGCGAACCCCCGCGCCAAGCTCTGCGCGAACCGATGATCCGCGTGATCGCCATGCCGGCTGACACCAACCCGTCGGGCGACATCTTCGGCGGTTGGCTGATGGCGCAGATGGATCTGGCGGCGGGCAACATGGCGATGCGCGTCGCCGAAGGCCGTTGCGTCACGGTCGCCGTCGACGCCATGGCATTTCTTGCGCCGGTCCACGTCGGCGACGAGGTCAGCTTCTATGCTGATCTGATCTCGATGGGCCGGACCTCGATGAAGATCAGTGTCGAGGCGGAACGGCGCACGCGCTTCCAGACGGCGACGGTGCCCGTCACTAAAGCCGTCTTCACCTTTGTCGCGATTGACGAGGACCGGAAACCGCGGCCGATACGGCAGGACTTCACGCGGCCCTAATCCACATTGCTTGCGCGCGGGTTCCATCGCGTTAGCGAAACACTTATCGATCCAGTTCACAACGACGCATTTGGCGGATTGGAGGCTTAGGCCACGGATCAGCAATTTTCGACGGTGTGGAGCGTGAAGGCGATTTCGCCTTCCATCGCCTCGGCCGGCGTGATCCCCAAACGGCTCAGCATGAGATCGATCGAGCGCCGAGCCTGCAATTCCGGCGCCTGATCGATCGCCACGGTCATAGCCCCGGCTCTTAGCAGGGCGGCGCTCTCGTCAGTCAATTCATGGCCGACGAACAGCAGGTTCTCCGCGCGCCCCGCATCCCGGACCGCATGGGCGACGGCCGCATTGGCGCCCCCGGTGTTGTAGATGGCGACTGCCTCCGGTGTCCGCCGCAGGGCCTGCGTCAGCAGATGATAGACCCGGTCGGGCTCGTCACCCGAGGTCATCACCGGCGCCACCGCCACGCCCGGGCGACGGGTGGCCAAGGCCTCCCGGAAGCCGTCGATCCGTTGTTTGTGCGCGCGAAAGCCGGTGCTGGTGGAGATCGTGAGCGCGACACCGGCAGGCCGGGCCATGCGGGCGACAAAAAATGCCGCCGTTCGTCCCGCTTTGGTGTGGTCGATGCCGACATATGCGGCGCGCGGCGAATCCGGCACATCCGTGACCACGCAGATCACCGGTCGCCCGGCGCCCTCGGCCGCCGCGATGGCCGCGACATTGGCCGGATGCTCCTCACAGTAGACGATGATGCCATCGGCGCCGGAACCCGCGATGCGGGACGCGACATTGGCCGGGTCGCGCATGTCGATGCCGGTGCGCAGGATGACGATCGAACGGTCGAGCGTCGCCGCCACCTGCCCCATCGCCTGCGTCAGACGCGCCATGAAGGGCGTTACGGACTGCGCCAGCATGACCTCGATCCGCACCTGCCGGGCATGCGGCACCGGCAGCACGCGGCGGAGGCCGAGCGAGCGGGCCGCTTCGATGACGCGGCGCTCGGTGGCGGCGGAAACGCTGCCGCGCTCGTTCAGAACGCGATCAACCGTCGACAAGCCGACTCCGGCGCGGCGGGCGACGTCCTCCAGTCCCAGGCGTGATTTCTGACGCTCCACCCGAGCACAGTAACGGAATGAGGGAAAACCCCCAACCCGCCGGATCAACAACGATCGCGTCCGCGCTATAGATCCCTCCAAGGGAGAAAAGAGCATGAGCCAAGCCGCCACGATCGCCCCGCCGCATAGGGTTCAGCCCCGCGATTACAGTCTTGTCGGCGACGAGTCTCGCCGCGCCGCAGAGCGCGGTCTCGCTTCCGCCGAATGGTATGCGGCGCCTGTTCCGCGCAAGCAGCTCAAGGAACTCATGAAGCGCAAGGACGGCCCGGCCATCCGCGATACGGCGATCTGGATCGGCGCGCTTATCCTGTTCGGTGGCGCGGGCGCCTTGTTCTGGGGCCACTGGCTCGCGGTGCCCTGCTTCATCGTCTACGGCGTGCTCTACGGCTCATCGTCGGATTCGCGGTGGCACGAGTGCGGCCACGGCACCGCCTTCAA
The DNA here is from genome assembly GCF_965199065.1 of Acidisoma sp. Lineage (NCBI taxonomy): Bacteria > Pseudomonadati > Pseudomonadota > Alphaproteobacteria > Acetobacterales > Acidocellaceae > Acidisoma > Acidisoma sp. Next base: position 811,372 of record NZ_CBDAQN010000003.1, read on the forward strand.
GACCCGCTGGATGAACGACGCCGTCTACAACCTCGCCTGCTTCATGATCATGCGCGAGCCGACGGTCTGGCGCTGGAGCCATACGCGCCACCACACCGACACCATCATCGTCGGTCGTGACCCGGAGATCGCGGTAAAGCGTCCGCCCAACATCCTTGGCCTTCTGCTCAATCTTTTCGCCATCAAGACGAGTTGGGCGGCGCTGGGCAAGCTCGCACTGCACGCTCGCGGCAAGCTTGACGCCGAGGAAGCGACCTTCATCCCCGAGATGGAGCGCCATAAGGTCTACCGCACGGCGCGCATCTATCTGGCGCTTCTGGCGGCGGTCGCGGTGCTTTCGGTGGCGCTGCATAGCTGGCTGCCGGCGATGCTGATCGGGCTGCCGACGCTCTACGGCTGCTGGCTGAGCGTCGTGTTCGGCGTGACGCAGCATGCCGGGCTCTCGGAGGACGTGCTCGACCACCGTCTCAACAGCCGCACGGTCTACATGAACCCGGTGTCGCGGTTCCTCTACTGGAACATGAACTACCATGTGGAGCACCACATGTTCCCCATGGTGCCCTATCACGCGTTGCCGGCGCTGCATGAGGCCATCAAGGCCGAATGCCCGACGCCCTACCCCAGCCTGTTCGCGGCCTACCGGGAGATCATCCCCGCCGTCCTGCGCCAGGTGCGGGACCCTGATTACCACGTGGTCCGCGAGCTTCCGGCCTCGGCGACACTGCCGCCTGCCGATCGCCTCGCCGACGCCGCCTAACCTCACGCAATAAGAAACGAGCCTCGGAAACGCCGCCATGAGCACCTGGATCGACGCCTGCGCACCGGACGACATCGAGGAAGAGGACTTGATCCGCTTCGACCACGGCGGGGTCACCCTCGCCATCTACCGGCTCGAGGATGACCGGTTTTTCGCCACGGCCGGCCTTTGCACTCATGAGGCCGTGCATCTCTCGAACGGGCTCGTGATGGGCCGCGTCGTCGAATGTCCGAAGCATAACGGGCGCTTCGACATCCCGACGGGCCAGGCCAAGGGCGCGCCCGCCTGCATCAACCTCAAGACCTACCCGGTCAAAGTCGAGGCCGGACGCGTCTTCGTCGACCTCGGTTGAGGGCAACATGGGCACGGATGCGGGCATCGTCATCATCGGCGCGGGAGAAGCCGGGGCACGCGCCGCCGCTGCCCTCCGCGAGAACAATTACGCTGGCCCGGTCACGCTGATCGGCGAGGAACGCCACCTCCCCTACGAGCGCCCGCCCCTCTCCAAAGCCGCGATGACCGGTGCCGACGAGCCGACCGCCGCCACGATCATGAGCGAGGAGCAGCTCGCCGCGCACGGCATCCGCCACCTCTCGGGCGTCATGGTGACGGAGATCGACCGCGCCGGCCATCTGGCGCTGCTCGATGACGGCAGCCGCATCCCGTACTCCCGCCTGTTGCTGGCGACGGGCGCCCGCCCACGCAGGCTCACCACGCCCGGCGCCGATGCGGCATCGGTGCTCTACCTCCGCACCTTCTCCGATGCGCTCGCCATGCGGGCGTACTTGAAACCCGGCATCCGCCTCGTGGTCATCGGCGGCGGCTTCATCGGGTTGGAGATCGCCGCCAGCGCGCTGGATCGCGGCTGCTCGGTGACCGTCGTCGAGATGGCCCCGCGCATCCTCGGGCGCGCCGTGCCCGCCGAGGTCGCGGCCCTCGTCGCCGAGGCCCATAAGGCTGCCGGCGTCCGGCTGATCACCGGCATCGGGCTCAAGGGGATCGAAGCTGGATGCGTTGTGCTGGCTGACGCCACCCGCCTCGACTGCGACGCGATCATCGCGGGCGTTGGCGCCATTCCGGAGACGGGGCTCGCCGGGAGGGCCGGGCTCACGATCGAGAACGGCATCCGCGTCGACGGCCGGTTGCAGACCGACGACCCCGACATCTTCGCCGCCGGCGACTGCTGCGCCTTCCCGCATCCGGTGTTCGACGGCAGGCGACTGAGGTTGGAGGCCTGGCGCAATGCCCAGGACCAGGGCAACCACGCCGCGCGCGCCATGCTCGGGGAGACGGCGGAGTTCGACGCGATCCCCTGGTTCTGGTCCGACCAGCACGGCCAGACGTTGCAGATCGCCGGACTGCCCGACGAGGGCGACGCCACCGTCACGCGCGACCTCGGCGGCGCCACGCTGCATTTTCATCTGAAGGCCGGGCGGCTGGTCGGCGCCAGCGCGTTTGGTCCTATCGGCAACGTCGCCCGCGAGATCCGGCTGGCGGAGATGCTCATCGCCAGGCGCGCCCAACCCTCGCCCGACGCCCTCGCCGATCCGTCAGTCAAGCTGAAGTCGGTGCTCGCCGTCGTCCCGCTGGCGGCCTGAGACGATGCAGAAGCTGCTCGTCTTCCAGTCCCTCTGGGGCATGGAGCGGCTTCGTTTCGAGGAGCGCGAGCTGACCCTCGCCGAGAAGGTCGGGCGCATCGCGGCGGCGGGCTTCGACGGCGTCACCGACCACTTCTATGACCGCCGCCATGTGACGCCGCTGATGGCGCTGTTGCGCGAGCATGGCCTCCGCATCGAGGGGCAGGTGTTTCCGCGCAGCGTCGACGAACTTGCGCCCGCACTCGAGATGGCGACGGAGTTCGGCTGCCACCACATCACGATCCAGGCCGATGTCTGTCCGACGACGGTCGCCGAGTGCGTGCCGATCCTGGATGGCTGGCAGCGGCTGGCGGAGCAGGCCGGCGTTCCGGTCTATGTCGAGACGCATCGTGGCCGCATGACGAACGATCTGCTCTTCGCCATGGGGTTGCTCGACGCCTTCCCCGCGCTGCAGTTCACGGTTGATCTGTCGCATTATGTTGTCGCACGGGAAATAAACTTGCCTGTGCGGAACGACATCGACACGCTGGTCGGCCGCATCCTGGATCACGGCTGGGCTATCCATGGCCGCGTTGCGGGGTCGCATCAGGTTCAGCTTGAGCTGTCATTTCCGCAGCATCGGGCGTGGTTGAGCCAGTTCGAGAACTGGTGGGCCGCGGGTTTTCGCAGTTGGCGCAAGCGGGCGGCAGACGACGCCACACTGGCCTTCACCTGCGAGCTTGGGCCCGCGCCCTATGCCATTACAGGCGCCGATGGCCGTGACCAATCCGACCGATGGGCTGAAGCATGTCTGCTACGAGACCGGATCAAGCAGCTCTGGCACGCCTGAAACGGTTCCGTCATTGGTGCGGAACAGAAAATATCATGCCGCGGCGTGCGAGGCGTGATATCTGCCAATACCATGCCATTAGATCGCATCTCCCATTCGCATCGGCACGTCAGTCTGGCACTGATCCCGGCCAGCGTCCGGGTGCGCGCCGTGCTGGCAATGATCGCCGTCATGCTGCCTTTCATGGCTCTGCTGATTGTCACGTTTCGCAGCGAGTATGGCGCGGCCACGGTGCTTCAGCAGGATGGCCACTCTGCCCTCCTGACCGCCGCCTACACCCACATCGCGATCATCGGCATCCTGGCCAGCCTCTGGATCGTGACCGTGGTTCTGGTCACGCTCCGGACGGTCGAGGCGCGTGTGCTGCGTCCGCTGCGCCACGTGACACACGTCGCTTCCCGGCTGGCGGAGGGTGAACTCGGCTCTCGTGTCGACGTGGGCCTTATGCGGATGATCGACATGCGGAGGCTGGCGACGACGGTCAACGTCATGGCCGAGATCCTCGAGAAGCTCGCTTTGACCGACAGCCTGACCTCCGTCGCCAACCGGAGGCAGTTCGATGCGGCCATTGCAGGCGAACTCAAGCGATCGACGCGGATGAAGAAGGGGCTGGCGCTCCTCATCATCGATGTGGACAAGTTCAAGGATTACAACGACCTTTATGGCCATGCCGCCGGTGACATGTGCCTCCAGCGGATCGCCGAGGCGCTGCAGAGCACGGTCCAGCGGCCGAGCGATCTCGTTGCCCGCTATGGCGGCGAGGAGTTCGTCGTCCTGCTCCCCGATACCGACGCGTCCGGCGCCCATGCCGTCGCCTCGGACCTCCTCGAGGCCGTGCGTGGCCTGAACATTGCCCATGCGGCCTGGGGACGCGGCATCGTCACCGTCAGCATTGGGTTCGCCGTGTCATCTCCCACGTCTGCGATGGACGCGGGCAGGCTCATCGAGCGGGCGGACCAGGCGCTCTATGCCGCCAAGCAGGCCGGACGTGACCGCGCCCTCATGAATGAGACGATGAACTTCCCGGCGGTCAGCGCGCGGCCCAAGCTAGTGTCCTAGAAGCCGCCCGGCGGGACGATGAGCTTCGGCCGCGGAGCCCGGCGGCCCGCCTGGATCGCAGCGTCCAGCGCCGCCAGAAAGCGCGAGCGGTCTTCCTTGGTGAGCGAAGCCGGCCCGCCCGTGTTGATGCCCGTCGCGCGCAGATGCTCGGCGACCGCGCGCCCGGCAAGGGCACTGCCGATGTTGTCCGCCGTCCAATGATGGCCCTTGGGCGACAAAGCCCGCGCATCCTTCGCGAGGCAGCGGGAGGCGAGAGGAATGTCCGAGGTGATGCACACGTCGCCCGCCGCGATCCGGTCGGCGATCCAGTCGTCGGCGACATCGGCCCCGGCCTCGACCGTGACCATCTCGACATTCGGACGTCCGGTTGGCCGGATTGGACGCGAGCCGTTGGCGACGACAAAAACGCGAAGGCCGAGCCTGTCAGCTACGCGATACACCTCCTCGCGCACCGGACAAGCATCACCGTCGATGTAGAGGATCGTCATGTAACGAGATTTAGGCGGCGCGCGGGATTGGCGGAGCGGCCGCGCGCAACAATAAACAGCAAGCGGCGCTTTTTGAGAAAAGCGCGCAAAAACTTCCGCTCATTCAGCCGCGACCTGCATCTCGCCCAGATAAGCCTCGCGGATTTGCTCGTTCTCGCGCAGCTCTGAGGCGAGACCGGATAACACGACCTGCCCGGTCTGCAGCACATAGGCGCGATGGGCGATCGACAAAGCCATGGCGGCATTTTGCTCGACCATGAAGATCGTCACGCCCTGGCGGTTGATCGTCTGGATGATCTCGAACGTCTGCTCGACGAACAGCGGAGACAACCCCATCGACGGCTCGTCCATGCAGATGAGCTTCGGCCGAGCCATCAGCGCCCGCCCGATGGCCACCATCTGTTGTTCGCCGCCCGACAGCGTGCCGGCCTGCTGCTCCCGCCGCTCCTTCACGCGCGGGAACAAGGAATAAACCCGCTCCAGATCCTCGTCGAACTCCGGGCCGCGCTTGCGGGTGAAGGCGCCCATTTCGAGGTTCTCGTAAACCGTCATGCGCGGAAACAGCCGCCGCGCCTCCAGCACCGGCGCGATGCCCCGCTTCACGCGCTCGGCGGTGGAGAGTTTCTCGATGCGCTGGCCCTCGAAGATGACCTCGCCGCTGGTGGGCCGCACGATGCCCATGATGGTCTTCATGGTGGTCGACTTGCCGCAGGCGTTGCCGCCCAGCAGACAGATGATCTCGCCCTTGCCCAAGGTGTAGTTGACGTTCTTCAGAACGTGCAGATCGCCGTAGTACGTGTTGACGTTGCGGAACTCAAGCATGCGCGGCGGCTCCTCGGCCGAGATAGGCTTCGAGCACCGCCTCGTTGCGGCGAACCTCGTCGGGCAGGCCCTCGGTCAGCTTGTCGCCGTGATCGAGCACGACGACCTTGTCGGCGATACGCGTCACCACGTCCAGCTTGTGCTCGATGATGAGGATCGTCAGCCCCAGCGCGTGCAGGCCCTTGATCTGCTCGGCGAGTTCCAGCGACTCCGACGTGTTCATGCCCGCCGTCGGCTCATCCAGCAGGAGCAGGCGCGGCTTGGAGGCGAGCGCGCGCGAAATCTCGACCCGGCGACGGTTCGCGTAGGACAGCCCGACGACTGTCTGGCCGAGGCGCGGCACCAGCCGGTTGCCGAAAACGCGGGCGATTTCGAGGATCCAGGCGCGGGCCGCGATTTCCTCGGGCAGCTTCTTGGGCGAGCGCAGAATGGCCGAGATCGGCCCGGCCTTCAGCCGCGCATGTTGTCCGACCATGATGTTCTCGGCGACGGTGAGCGTGCCGAACAGCCGGATGTTCTGGAAGGTCCGGGCGATGCCGAGCTTGAGGATATCGTGCGGCGGCAGGCCGATGATCTCCTGCCCGTTGAACAGGATGCTGCCCTCGGCCGCCTGCGTGAGACCGGTGATGGTGTTGAACAGCGTGGACTTGCCCGAGCCGTTGGGGCCGATGACGGCGACCACGCCGCCCGCCGGCACGGTGATGTTGACCTTGTTCAGGGCGACCAGACCGCCGAACCGCACCGTCACGTCCTTTATCTCGAGCATCGGAACCGCGCCGGCCTCGTGCCGGTAGCCGTCGCCGCCGATCTGCGACAGCGTCACGTCGCTGGCCCGCTTCTGCATCTGCACCGTCGCGTGCTGCTGCTCGAAGCTGAGCGCGCGCTGGCGGCGGTTGGCCGGAATGAGCCCCTGCCGGCGGTAGAGCATCATCAGCACCAGGATGATGCCGAACAGGAGTTCGCTCGCCTGGGTAAGGTCGACGGAACTCAGGTAGCTGTTGTGGATGGAATCCCCGAAGGCGTTGACCCACTGCGTGAGGTCGGCGAGGAACCACGTCTGAAGCAGTTGCAGCAGCACGGCCCCGAGGACGACGCCCCAGACGCTGCCCAATCCGCCCAGCACGACCATGACCAGGATCATGACGGAGACCGGGAAGCCGAACATGTCGGGCGTCGCCGTCTGCAGCTTCGCTATGTAGAAGGTGCCGGACATGCCGGCGAAGCCCGCGCCGATGCCGAAGGCCAGCAGCTTGAAGCGGGTCAGGTTGATGCCCATCGCGCTCGCCGCGATTTCGTCGTCGCGGATCGCCATCCAGGCGCGGCCAATGCGGCTGTCGCGCAGCCGCGTGCTCGCGAAGATGAGGAAGGCGACCAGCCCGATCCCGACATAGTAGTACGGTGTCGCGTCGATGCCGAAACGGTAGCTGAAGATGGTCGGGCTCGCGATGCCGTTGAGCCCGGCGGCGCCGTTGGTGAGGCCGGTCCAGTTGCGCGCAATGATCGGCACGATCTCGCCGAAGCCGAGCGTCACGATGGCGAGGTAGTCGCCCTTCAACCGCAGCGTCGGCGCGCCGAACAGCACGCCGAAGAAGGCGGCGATGACGCCGGACAGCGGCAGCATGATCCAGAAGGAGACGGTGAAGTGGACGATTGCCGCGCCGTCCTGCACCACCTTGTGGACGAGGCCGAGGTAGGCGAAGGGCGCCCAGAAGCCGCTCCACGCCGGGGTGATCTGCCAGGAGGTCAGGATGCCGAAGGCATAGGCCCCGATTGCGAAGAAAGCGGCATAGCCGAGGTCGAGCAGGCCGCAGAAGCCGACGACGATGTTGAGGCCGAGGGCGAGGCAGGCATAGGCGGTGGCGTTGCCGGCGGCGTCGATGTTGGCCTGATCGCCGGTGATGAAGGGGAAGGCGAGCGCCAGCACCGCGACGAGCGTGATCGTTCCGACCCGCACCTGGGGCCGGTCGAACGGCGCTGCGAGCCAGTGCCATCGCGGCGGCGGCGCGCCCACGGTATGGAGCGCGTTGGTGTTCTCATGCCCGGGCTTGGCATCGGTGGGCGCGCTGGCCGTCTCCATCGTGTCCATGATCCGGCTCCTTCAGGACTTGGTGGGCGCAAGGCGCCCGAGCAGGCCGGCGGGCCGGGCGATCAGCACCAGGACCAGCAGAGAGAAGATGATGACGTCGGCCCATTTCGCGCCGACATACTGGCCGGCCATCGCCTCGATGAGGCCGATGATGATGCCGCCGATCATGGCGCCCGGGATGTTGCCGATGCCGCCGAGCACGGCCGCGGTGAAGGCGCGCAACCCGGAGGTGAAGCCGATGCCGAAATTGGTGAAGTTGTAGTAGAGGCCAAAGATGAACCCGGCGGCGCCGGCTAGCGCCGAGCCCAGGAAGAAGGCCGTCATGATGACGCGGTTGACGTTCACCCCCATCATGAGCGCGGCGTCCGGGTCCTGCGCCGTCGCACGCATCGCCTTGCCGAGCTTGCTGCGCTGCACGAACATGTAGAGCCCGCCCATCAGCACCGCCGACATCACCCAGATGATGACCTGGAAGATCGTGACCTGAGCCGTGCCGAAGTGGAAGGTCAGCGACGGGATAGGGTTCGGGAAGTTTTTCGTGTTCGCGCCCATCGTCAGCATGACGGTGTTCGACAAGACGTAGGAGACGCCGATCGTCGTGATCATCGCCATCGGTCCCTGCACGCCCCGCAAAGGCCGCAGCGCCAGCCGTTCGATGATGACGCCCAGGAAGCCGCAGGCGGTCATAGTCACGATCAGGGTCACCAGCAGGACGCCCACGAGCGGTGCGCCGTGCAACAGAACCGATTGCCCGTCGAGCCCGAACAGGCTGAGCACGCCCATCGCAACGAACGAGCCGATCATGAAGACGTTGAAGTGGGAGAAGTTTATGAGCTCCAGGATGCCGTAGACGATCGTGAAGCCGAGTGCCAGCAGGGCATACATCGAGCCGAGGCTGAGCCCATTGATTATCTGTTGAAGGAGGAGATCGAAGGGGCTCATTTCGTTTTGATCCCGGCTCTATCAGAAGAAGGTAAATTGTGGCGTGGACGCTTTGGCGTCTGTGTTCCACATGACGGTCGGGTTATCCGCACCGCGCAACCGATGGCCGCACCGTCGCGCGAGATATGGCCGCTGGAGCGTTCCGGCGTCAGAACGCTCCAGCTTCATCGAAAAACTCAGCTCTGCGGAGCCACACCGACGTACTTGAACTGGTGGTTCACGTCGTCGATCGGATAGGCCGGGTCGTGGACGATCTGGAAGACGCTGACGACGCGTTGCTTGATGTCGCCATTGGCGTCGAAGGAGACCGGCCCCTGTAGCGTATCGACCGTCGAATTGGCGATTGCGGTGCGAACGTTCTCGCGGTTCGGCGTCTGACCGGCGGCGATCACCTTCTTCAGCGCGGCGATGATGACGAGGACACCGTCATAGGCGGTGATGGCGTAGTCGTCGGGCTGCTCGTTGTAGGCCGAGGCGTAGGCGTTGATCCAGGCGGTGACCTTGGGGTCCGCGAGCGTGTGCGGGGAGGCATTCGTGATGTACCAGCCTTCCGCCGCTGGGAAGCCGGCACCCGTCGTGATGTCGGGCGAGTAGATGCCGTCGCCGCCGCCCTTCTTGATGTTCGGCACTGTCGCGTAGGACGCCTTGACGACCTTGACGCCCGCCAGGGCAACGCCGCCGAAGTAGAGCGAGCTCGCGTTCAGCGACTTGATCTTGGTCATGACGGAGCTGTAGTCGGATGCGGTAGGGTCGAGACGGTCGCGCCCGAGTACCTTTACGCCCTTGGCCGCGGCCTGCTTCTGGAAGGCATCGGCGAGACCGACACCATAGGCGCCGCTGTCGTCGAGCACGTACACGTCCGGCACCTTGAGAACCTCGGCGTAGAAATTCGCCATGTTCGGGCCCTGGAAGGCGTCCGTCGTGACCGTGCGGAAGAAGACGGGCTTGCCGCCCGGCATGTACTGCGCGGCGAATTCGGGGTTGGTGAGGTCGGGGTTGGTCGCCGAGGGCGTGATGATGGTGAGGTTGCCCTCGCTGAGGATCGGCGTCATTGCCTTGGCGGCGCCGCTCATCTCAGGTCCGATAGCTGCGAGGACCTTCGGATTGGACACGAACTTGCGGGCGTTCGTCGCGGCCTGCGCCGGGTCATACTGGCCGGCGGTCGCCGTGGCATCGTTGAGGACCAGACCCTTCAACGAATAGCCTGGGATTGCGCTGGCGTCGTTCGCCTGGCTGATGCCGAGCAACGCGCCGTTCATGATGCGCTTGGCGCCGGCGGCGTCGCCTCCCGTAATCGGCAGGTCGATGCCGATGATGATGGTCTTGTCATCGGCTTCCGCGATGGTCGGCAGGCCGAACGCCGCCCCCAGCGCGGTGCCGGCGATCAGGCCTGCCGCGGAACGTCTCGTAATCATATTTCAAATCTCCCAGGTCAAACGTGCACGCATTGTTACGGCTGCGTCGAGGCCGTGCCCGGCCAAGCCAAGCAAGCATCGGGCCGTCGCCGAAGTCCAGCGAAAACAGCCCGTTTTGGCAGCGGTCCGTTCGCGCTCCAGTCCTATCAGTGCTTGAACGCCTTGTCCCAGACCACGTAGCTGAAAGCGCCGGCAGGAGCCTTCGAAATGACAGGCGTGGATTTGGTCGACAGAAGCTCGTTTACCGTCCGCTGATAATCCGCCGGCTGCAGGTAGCCCCAGGGCGTGTTGCCGATGAGCTGCACGATGCCCGCCACCATGCGGGTCTGGTGTTGCTTTGTCAGCACGCCCGCCGTGTCGGCGGCAAGCAGGATGTTCACGGCCTCGGCCTGATGGGCAGAGGCATAGTCCCAGCCCTCTTTAGAGGCTTTCAGGAAACGCGCGAGCTTGTCCACGGACGCCGGATTGCTCAGCGACGACTGGCGCACGTAAAGCCCATCCTCCAGCGTCGCGACATGCTCGGCCTGATACTTGAAGACGATCAGCTGAGACGGCTTCATGCCTGCCTCGATCAACTGCCAATATTCGTTGTAGGACATCGTGGAGATGCAGGCGGCCTGCTTCTGAAGTAGCGGATCGACGTTGAAGCCTTGTTTCAGCACCGTCACGTCCGGCTTGGGGCCGTCGGTCGTGTAGCCGAGCTTCGCCATCCAGGACAGGAACGGATACTCGTTCCCCGAGAACCAGACGCCGAGGGTCTTGGCCTTGAAATCCGCGGGCGTCTTGATGCCGCTGTCGCGCCGGCAGGTCAGCTCCATGCCCGAATGCTGAAAGACCTGGGCGATGTTGACGATGGGCACGCCCTTCTCGCGCGTCGCCAGCGCAGAGGGCATCCAGTCGATGACGACATCCGCGCCGCCGCCGGCCAGCACCTGATCGGGGTTGATGTCGGGACCGCCGGGCTTGATCGTCACGTCGAGGCCGTCGGCTTTGTAGAACCCTTTGGCGAGCGCCACGTAGTAGCCGACAAACTGGCCCTGCGTCACCCATTTGAGCTGCAGCGTGAGGGCATCCGCCGCATGAGCCTTTTCTGCGGTCGCCGCCAGGAACGGCGCCATCGCGAACGCGAGCAGAAGGGCCACAGCGGCTGTAGCAAGCCGCCGCCTCAACCGTTGCATCATCACAGTCCCTCCACAGGAAGCCGCTGGGTGCGCTAGCACCGAGATTGCAGGAGCAAGTTTGATGCCGCCGCTATCTGCGTCGGCTTCGCAGAGACGGATGCCAGAAGGTCACCCGCCGCTCAACTGAAACGAGCACGGCGAAGCTGAGCGAACCCGCCACCGCCGCGACAGCGATCGTCGCCCAGACGATGTCCAGGTTCATGCGAGCGGCCTCAGTCGAGATCCGGAAACCCATGCCCCTGATCGGGGTGCCGAAGAATTCAGCGACAACAGCACCAATGAGGGCAAGTGTCGAGTTGAGCTTCAAGGCGTTGAAGATCATCGGCATGGCAGCCGGCAGACGCAGCCGGACCAGGGTCTGCCAATAGCCGGCGGCGTAGGTACGCATGAGGTCGCGCTCCATGGCGTCGGTCGCGGCAAGCCCCGCCCGCGTGTTCACGAGCATTGGAAAGACCGTCATCAGAACGACCACGGCGGCCTTGGACGGCCAGCCGAAGCCGAACCACATGACCATGATCGGGGCGATGCCGATGATGGGCATGGCGCTGACGAGGTTGCCGACGGGGGTGAGGCCGCGCTGCAGAAAGGGCGAGCGGTCGATGCCGAGAGCCAGAAGGAAGCCGGCGCCGCAGCCGATGGCGTAGCCCGCCAGCACCGAGTGCAGGTAGGTCTGTTCGAAATCGATCCGCAGAACCGCCGCACTCCGCCAGATGGCGCGCGCGATGGCCGAGGGCGGCGGCAGGATGACGAAGGGGACATGCAGGCCCACCGCCAGCATTTCCCACAGCCAGATCACCAGGAGGCCGAACAGGATCGGCGACGCCAGCCGGTCCGCCCGCGTGTCGCCCCGCGCGAACAGCGACATGGCGGTCACCAGGAGCACCAGCCCGATCGCGGCCATGATCCAGGGCACGGTGCCGAAGCTGTCGACGTTCGTGCGCGCCAGCGTGCAGAACAGCAACGCCGCGGCTGCCATGATCCATTGCGAGCCGCCCCGCTGGTTCTCCCTGGCGACAGGCGCCATCACATCCGGCCACCGCGGATGGCGGTGACGCCCTGCTCGGCGAGAGACACCAGCAGCAGGCCGAAGACCGCGAGCAGGCTCGCCATGACGAGCGCGCTCCACATCATCATGGTCTGTCCGTAGTAGCTGCCGGCGAGCAGGCGGGCGCCGAGCCCCACCTGAGCCCCCGTCGGCATCTCGGCGACGATCGCGCCGGTGACGGCCAGGGCGACCGCGACTTTCAGGCTCGGGAAGAGGAACGCCATGGAGGCCGGCCAGCGCAGCTTGGCGAATACCGTCCCGCGTCCGGCGCTGTAGGTCCGCATGAGGTCGAGTTGCAGCGGATCGGGCGTGCGGAAGCCCTTCACCATGCCGACGGTGACGGGGAAGAAGGTGAGATAGCCGACGATGGTGGCCTTCGGCGTGAGGCCGGTGATGCCCATGACGCCCAGCGCCACCACGAGCATCGGCGCGATCGCGAGGATGGGGATGGTCTGGCTCGCGATCACCCACGGCATGACCGAGCGGTCGAGCGTGCGGACGTGGATGATGCCGATGGCGAGGGCTACCCCGAAGGCGAGGCCGAAGAGAAGGCCCACGCCGGCTGCCTCGGCGGTATATCCCGCCTGGAGCAGCAGGTTGCGCGGCGAGGACAGGGGGTAGCCGAACACGCTGTTGAACAGGGCGCTGGCGATCTGGTCAGGCGCGGGCAGCACCGGCCTGTCCATCGACCAGCAGGCCTGAGCGATGTCCCACCAGCCGGCGGGCTGGCTGGGGTCCATGAGCGCCTCGGCCTGCGGCGCGTTCAACCAGACCGCGCCCGCGTACCAGAGGATGAGGATGCCCAGGACGACGGCCGGGATCGGGAGGATGCGAGACCACATCGGCTAGGGGACATGCCCGTAGCCGAGGTGAAGAGCCTCGCGCACGCGGCGGGCGACGCTCAGGAAAGCCGGCGTATCCCGGTCCTCCAACGAGCGTTGACGTGGCAGATCGCTCAGGATCACCTCGACGATGCGTCCGGGCCGGGCGGACATCACCACGATATGCGTCGAGAGAAACACCGCCTCGGGGATGGAGTGGGTGACGAACACGCCGGTGAGGCCCGTCCGCGTCCAGAGTTCGCGCATGTGCAGGTTGAGCCCGTCGCGGGTGATCTCGTCGAGCGCGCCGAACGGCTCGTCCATCAGCAGCAGGCTTGGCTTGAAGCTGAGGGCGCGGGCGATGGACACCCGTTGCTGCATTCCACCCGACAGCTGCCAGGGGAACTTCCGGGCGAAGTCCCTCAGGCCCATCAACTCGATGTAATGGGCGGCCTCTGCCCGCCGCCGCTCGGGTCGCAACCCCATGATCTCGAGCGGCAGCATGATGTTCTGGGCAACCGTCCGCCACGGCAGCAGCGCGGGTGCCTGGAAGACGTAGCCATAGGCACGGGCGAGCCGCGCCGCCTCCGGGGTCATGCCGTTGACGCGCAGAAGCCCGGAGGACGGCTGCACCAGATCGGCGATGGCGCGCAGCAGCGTCGTCTTGCCGCAGCCTGACGGCCCGATCAGCGAGACGAAATCGCCCTGCCGAATGGTGAGGTCGACCTCCGACAGGGCCAGCGTGGCGCGGTCGCCCTCGCCGAACTGGACCGAGAGCTTCTCGGCGGCCACGGCGATGGCGGGGACCGCCGGCCGGGTCTCGACCTCCCGGTCCGCGAGGGTCGCCGTGCTCACGCCCGGGCACGCTCGACGAGTGTGGAATCCATGGCGAGCACGGCCTGTAGCAGGACATTGGCGCCAGCGGCGACGTGTTCGGGCTCGGCGCTTTCCAGTTCGTTATGGCTGATGCCGCGGGCGCAGGGCACGAAGATCATCGAGGTCGGAGCCACGGCGGCGACATAGGCGGAGTCGTGGCCGGCGCCCGAGATGATGTCGCGATGCGGGAAGCCGCCCTGCTCCGCCGCATGACGCACCGCGCCGATGCATTCGGCATCGAACCGCACGGCGGGCGAGTTCCAGATGCAGCTAACGGCGTGGGTCACCGCGCTCGCCTCGGCAATTCCTGAAAGAGCCGCGTGCAGCGCCTGCTCCATGCTCGCCAGCACCGCATCGTCCGGGTGCCGGAAATCGACGGTGAAGAAAACCTCGCCCGGGATGACGTTGCGGCTGTTGGGCCGCGCCTCGATGAGGCCCACCGTGCCGACCGCATCTGGTGCGTTCCTGATGGCAATCTGATGGACTGCCTCGATCATTCGCGCCGCGGCGAGCAGCGCGTCATGCCGCAGCGGCATCGGCGTCGAGCCGGCATGGCTGTCGTTGCCGGTCACCGTCACCTCATACCAGCGCATCCCCTGAACGCCGGTGACCACGCCGATGACGCGGTCCTCGGCCTCCAGAATCGGACCCTGCTCGATATGAAGCTCGAAATGCGCGGCGAGCGGATGCTGGCCGCAGGGCTCCTCGCCGACGAAGCCTATCTCCGTCAGGGCGTCGCCGAAGCGGACACCGTCGCGATCTTCACGGGCATAGGCCCAGTCGCGGGTGAACTGGCCGCCGAATACGCCAGAGGAGAGCATGGCAGGCGCAAACCGCGAGCCTTCCTCGTTGGTCCAGTCGATGACCTCGATCGGGTGGGTGGTCTCGTAGCCGGCGTCGCGCAACGTGCGGAGCAGTTCGAGCCCTGAGAGCACGCCGATGATGCCGTCATATTTGCCGCCGGTCGGCTGCGTATCGAGATGGCTGCCGATGGCGATTGGCGGCAGGCTGTTGTCGCGGCCAGGGCGGCGGGCGAAGATATTGCCCATGTCGTCGATGGTGACGGTGCAGCCGGCCTCCTCGCAGGCCGCGATGAACCAGCGCCGGACCTCGGCATCGAGTTCGGTCAGCGTCAGGCGCTTGATGCCACCCTTGGCCGTGCCGCCGATCTTCGCCGTATCCATGATCGTGTCCCAGAGCCGGGCGGGGTCGATCGCGAGGTTGGGCAGGCTCATGCCAGAACCTTCGTGGTCAGCGGGTCGGCGTCGACCCGGAGCGGGTTGTTAGGGTGCTCCTTCCAGGTCGCGAACGGCAGTCCCGTCTCGGCGGGGTGCATGGTGATGCAGTTGTCCACCGGGCAGACGTGCGAGCAGAGGTTGCAGCCGACGCACTCCTCGTCGATGACCTCGTAGCGGCGCTGTCCGTCCACGCGTAAGGCGGCGATGGCCTGATGGGCGGTGTCCTCGCAGGCGATGTGGCAGAGGCCGCACTGGATGCAGAGGTCCTGGTCGATCCGGGCGAGCGTCTTGAAGTTGATGTCGAGATCTTCCCAATGGACGAAGTTCGGCACCGCGCGGCCCTGGAAGTCCTTGAGGCGGGCGTAACCCTTGCTGTCCATCCAGTTCGACAGCCCCTCGGTGAGGTCGTCGATGATGCGGAAGCCGTGATGCATCGCCGCGGTGCAAATCTGAACGGTGCCCGAGCCCATGGCGATGAACTCGGCCGCATCGTTCCAGGTGGAAATGCCGCCGATGCCGGAAATGGGCAAGCCCGCCATGTCGCTCTGGCGCGCGATCTCGCCGACCATGCGGAGCGCAATGGGCTTCACCGCAGGGCCGCAATAGCCGCCATGAGTGCCCATGCTGCCCACCACAGGCGTCGGCGCCATGAGGTCGAGATCGACCGAGACGATCGAGGTGATGGTGTTGATGAGGGACACCGCATCGGCCCCGCCACGATGGGCGGCGCGCGCAGGCTGCAGAATGTCCGTGATGTTCGGCGTGAGCTTCACGATGACCGGCATCCGCGTGTGCTGCTTGCACCAGCGCGTGACCATCTCGACGTATTCGGGGACCTGCCCGACCGCCGAGCCCATACCGCGCTCGCTCATGCCATGCGGGCAGCCGAAGTTCAGCTCGATACCGTCGGCGCCGGTGTCCTCCACCAGCGGCAGGATCGCCTTCCAGGCCTCCTCGACGCAGGGAACCATGAGGCTCACCACGATCGCGCGGTCTGGGAAGGCGCGCTTGACCGACTTGATCTCGGCGAGGTTCACCGCCAGCGGACGGTCGGTGATGAGTTCGATGTTGCTGAAGCCCATGACCCGCTTGCCGCCATAGCCAATTGCGCCGTAGCGGCTGGAGACGTTGACGATGGGCGGGTCCTCGCCGAGCGTCTTCCACACCACGCCGCCCCAACCGGCGCGGAGCGCGCGGACGACGTTGTACTCCTTGTCGGTCGGCGGCGCGGAGGCCAGCCAGAACGGGTTGGGAGATTTGATCCCGGCGAAGGTGACGGAGAGGTCGGCCATTCTGGTTCTCCGTTCAGGTCAGGTAGCGGTCGATGGCGTGGGCGGCATCCCGGCCGTGGGCAACCGCCTGAACCGTTAGGTCCTCGCCTTCCCCAACGCAATCGCCGCCGGCGAAGACCCCCGGCAGCGAGGTCCGGTAGTCGTCGTCGATCGTGATACGGCCGCGAGCCATGGCGGGTAGTTCATGACCGGCAATCAACGGCCCGTCGGATAAACTCTGTCCTATGGCGGTCAGCACGAGGTCTGCCGGGGCGCGGACGCGTTCTTTCGTGACAACCAGACGGGTGCCCTCAAGCTGCGTCCTGGCGAAGGTGATGAAGCCGCCGCGAACTGCAACCGGCGTCAGCCAGTGCCGGATCGTCACACCATGCGTCTGCGCCCAGTCCTGCTCGACTTTGGTCGCACCCATGTGCTCGGGCCCGCGGCGATAGGCGATGGTCACCGTCTCGGCGCCAAGCATCCGCGCCTGGGTTGCGGCGTCGATCGCCGTGTTGCCGCCGCCGATCACCACGACATGCCCCATGACGACGGCCTCGGCCTCGGCAGGCGACTGGCGCAACGTCTCGATGAAGCCGAGGGCATCGACGACATCAGGCAGGTCCTCGCCCGGGATGCCGAGCGTGTTGGGGTCTGCGAGGCCAACGCCCAGAAAGACCGCGTCGAACCGCCCCCTCAGCTGGTCGAGCGTGAGGTCCGGCCCCAACGGCGTGCCGTATTCGATGGTGATCCCGCCGATGCCGAGGATGAACTCGACCTCGCGGCGGGCGAAATCATCCACCACCTTGTAGGCGGCGATGCCGTATTCATTGAGGCCGCCGGGCTTGGGCTTGGCCTCGAACACCACGACCTCATGACCGAGCATCGCCAGCCGATGGGCACAGGCGAGACCGGCAGGTCCGGCGCCGACCACCGCCACGCGGCGGCCCGTGAGCGGCGCGCGGGTAAATGGGTGCTCACCCGTCGCCATGAGGAAGTCGGTGGCATGGCGCTGCAGGGAGCCGATGGTGACCGGTTTGCCCTGCTGGACCTGGCGGACGCAGACCTCCTCGCAGAGAACCTCTGTCGGGCAGACGCGAGCGCAGCTGCCGCCGAAAATATTGCTCTCGAGTATGGTGACGGCGGAACCGCGCAGGTTGCCGGTGCTGATCTTGCGGATGAAGCCGGGGATGTCGATGCCGGTGGGACAGGCTTCGACGCAGGGCGCATCGTAGCAGTAGTAGCAGCGGTCTGCCTCGACCCGCGCCTCGTCCGGCGTCAGCGGCGGCGTCATCTCGCCAAGCCGGGCGGCGACCTCGGCCGCCGTCAATCCGTTTGCAACACGGTCATCCAACCCTGCCGACATCCGACCCCCGCCCCGCCCCAAAGGGGAATGCTGCTGAAAGCGGCACGAGGTGTCAACGAAATCAACCGAGCGTGAGGTTCAGACGGGAGCGCCCGAACCTCACATCAAGGCTCAGACGTGGTCGCGGAGACGCCCGCCAATCGCCCCGGACACCGCGGCGATGAAGGCGCCGATGAGCATCGAGACGAAGGTGTAGAGTGCGAAGCCGGAAGCCGCCTTGCGCGCGGCATTGGCCGCCTGCTTGGCCTTCGCCACCGCTACCTGCTCCTGCGCCACGGCGTTGGTCACCCGCCCCTGCGCATCGGCGAGTGTGACGCCGGTTCGCGCCGCCACCAGCTGCGCGAGGTAGGTCTGGTCCGACTGGTCAACCGAGCCGGTCACGCCCTGCGCCAGAATGCCGCTCGCTTCGCTGCGGTCCTGCGCTGTCGCCTGCGTGCCGCCGGGATTGGCGGGCCGGAACAGCGTGTCGAGCATGTAGGCGGAAGGCGCGGTGCTGCTGGCAGCGGTCGCGGCCGCATGCGTGCCGGTGCCGAGCAGAGAGGATGCGCCGCTTGCCACGATGCCCACAACGAACACGGAGGCGACGGCCCAGCTCAGCAGACCGTTGGCGGTATCGCGAAAGAAAACCTCGCGGGTGTGGACCGCGGTCCAGCGGGTCCGCAGGCGGCCGGTCATGTAGCCGCCGAGCGCCGACGAGACCCACTGAACGATGATGAGCCAAATCGCCGCCAGCACCGTGAACGTGGTGGCCGACGGGTTGCCGGTGAAAGGCGAGACCGAGGCGAGCCCAAAGCCCGACCCCAGAGCGAGCAGCATGATGGTGAAGGCGGTAGCGATAAAGGCACCGGCAAACACCGCCGGCCAGGACACGGCCGATAGTGGCGCTTCCGGCGCTGTCGCGGCGCTACCGTACTGCCCGGCCGCCAGGGGCTCAGACGTGGTGATGACTGCCATGGTCAGAGTCCGATCAATGGAAGAACAGCAGAAGAAGAATGATGATTGGAATGGGAATACCCAGAAGCCAGAGAAGAATACCGTCACCCATTGTCGTCGTCCTTTTGCCTGTTGTCTGGGCCCTAACTCCCTCGGGCACCATCGGGACTACCAATGTTGTTCGGCCGAACGGACCTGCAAGGCCCGCAACTGGACAAGTGCTTGCCGCACCGGGTCCACGCTGGCGCGCTCGGCTGCGCGGGCGTGGAAATGCTCCGCGCCTTTCCGGTCGCCTGGAGTGCGGAAACCTGCGTCAGCTGCCCTTTTCGTAGATCGCCTTCGCATTGCTGGGATCGATCCGCATCGTCGGCACGGTGACGAGGCGCGGCACCGATGTTGCGCAGTCGATGAGGATTTTCTTGGCGAGGTCGAGCGCCTGAGCGGCACCCGTGGGATAGACGAATGTCGCCGCCCATTCGCCATCGGCGACAGACCGGATGCCGCCCGACGGCCCGGGTAGCCCATCGGTGCCGATGATCTTCACCTGGCCGAGCTTGCCGGCCTGTTTGACGGCGATGTACGCGCCGGACGCCGCGAGGTCGTTGCTTGTGTAGACAAGCTTGATATCGGGATGCGCCTGCAACATCGCCGAGAATACCGTGACGGCCTTGTCCTGCATCCAGTCGACCGGCTGCACCGCGACGATCTTGATCTTGGGGTTGCTCGCGACGCCGGCCTCAAAGCCCTGCAGCCGCTCGATCGCGGGGGATGAACTCGGCAAGCCCTCGAGAATGGCCACGTCGCCGCCATCCGGCAGAAGCGTTGCCGCATACTCGCCGGCCTGCTTGGCGATGGCGCGGTTATCGCCGCTCACGAAGCTCGTATAGTCCTGGCCCTCGGTGCTGCGGTCCAACTCGATGACCGGAATGCCGGACTTGTAGACGCGGCTGACGATGGGCGTCAGCGGCGCCGCCTCGTATGCCGAAATGAACAGGATATCGACCTGCTGGGTGAGGAAGTTCTCGACCTGCGAGACCTGCGTATTGTCGTTGGCCTGCCCGTCCGCGATCACCAGCTTGAACTGCGGGTAGTTCTTCACCAGCGCCTGCATCTCGTGGTTGACCTGCGCCCGATACGGCTCCTTGAAGTTCGCCTGGCTGAAGCCGATGAGATATTGGTTGTTGGGACCGCACGTCTTGGCAAGAGGCTGGGCCGCTTGCGCGAGCGACGCAAAGGACAATGCGGCCAGCGCAATCGCGGCGACGCCCGTCGTGCTGAGAATCTTGGACCGTTTCATCGGCTATTTTCCTTGTTCTTGGTTTATCTTGAGCTTCCGTCGCGCACGCCGACCAGCGATTGCAGGCCCGCCGCCAAAACGATGATCGCGCCGGTCGCCAGAAGCTGCATGGCGGCGCTGACATCGTTGAGTTGGAGAATATTCGCGAGCGCTCCGAGCATGACGGCGCCCGCGATGGTGCCGATCATGCTGCCCGCACCGCCGAAGAGATCCGTGCCGCCAATGACGACGGCGGCGATGGCGCTCAACTCGTAGCCCGTCCCGTCATTGGGACTGCCGAAGCTGAACTGTCCGGCATGGACGATGCCTGCGATGCCGGAGCAAAGCCCGCTCAGCCCGTAGACCGAAATCTTGACCCAGCGCACCGGGATGCCGGACAGCCGCGCCGCCCGCTCGTTCCCTCCGACCGCGAAGACGTAACGGCCGTAGCGGGTTTGATCGAGCAGGAAGGTCGCGAGCGCCGCCAGAACGAGGAAGACCAGGGTGGCGACGGGGAAGGTGTCGCCGAGCAGACGCTCGCCGAGGATCGCGAACGCAGGCGGCGCGTTGCCCGGCCCCTGGCCGTAATTGATGTTGATGAAGGTGTTGTTGGAGGCGATCAGAGCGAGGCCGCGCGCCGCCTGCAAACCCGCGAGGGTCACGATGAAAGCCTGGATACGCAGGCGCGTGGACAGAAAACCTTGCACCAGGCCAAACAGCGTGCAGACGACGATGACCAGCGGCAGCGTGCTGCCCAAGCCCCAACCCTGGTTGATGAACAGCGATGCCGTCAGCACGCTCGCAAGGCCGAGAACGGCGCCGACCGAAAGATCAATGCCGCCGGCAATGATCACGAAGGTCATGCCGAGCGCGAGAATGCCGGTCTCCGAAATCGATCGCACGATGTTGGCGACGTTCTCGGTCTGGAGAAACAGGATATGGCCGTGCCGGCGCGGCGAGAAGATAATGCCGCCAATGAGCACCAGGATGAGCCCGAGCAGGCTCTGGAAACGAATGAGGTAGCTCAGAGGGTTCTTTCGGCCGAGGGGCGGGCGCCGTGGTGGCGATCGTCTCTGTCATGCAACCAGCGCCTCACCCAGACTATGATGCCGCAACGTCTCTTCGCTCACACCCGCCGGGAAGCTCGCGACGGTGACGCCACCGTGCATGACAACGATGCGGTCGCAGAGACCGATCAACTCCGGCAGTTCGGAGGAGGCCACCAGAACGCCGAGACCGCTCGCCGCCAGATCGCGCAGTTGCCGGTAGATCTCGGCTTTTGCGCCGACATCGACGCCGCGGGTCGGCTCGTCGAGCAGGAGGAGACGCGGACTGCCCAGCAACTCCTTCGCGAAGACGACCTTCTGCTGATTGCCACCGGAGAGGTTGATGACACGCGCGGACGGCAGGCGCGGTCTGACATCGAAGCGGTTGAGCGCGTCGCTCACCTCCGCCTGTTCGCGCGCGGCCGACACGAAACCCCAGGGCGTGATGCGGGCCAGCGTCGACATGACAATGTTGCGGGCAACCGACTGGCCGAGCACGAGGCCCGTGCTGCGCCGGTCATCCGTGACATAGCCGATGCCGGCACGGCGGGCGGCGGCGATGGAGCCGAGCGCCGCAGCCTTCCCGTCCACAAGAACGCTGCCCTGCCAGCGGCCACGCACCTCGAACCCATAGAGCGCCGACAACAACTCGGTCCGGCCGGCGCCCATGAGGCCCGCGAGGCCGACCACCTCGCCCTCATGCACGGTGAGCGACACATCGCGCGGCGCCTGCCAGCCGGCGCGCTCCACCGCCGGCACGAAGCGGGCGTGGTCGAGCGCCAGGAGCGGACGGCCGATCTGCGCGGCCCGGGGCGGGAACAGATCCTGGAAACTCTTGCCGACGAGCATGCGCACGAGATCGGCCTGCGGCGCGTCCGGCCGCGCCTCGCCCACCACGAGGCCGTCCCGCATGACGGTGACGCGGTCGCCGATGAGCGGCACCTCCTCGAGGCGATGCGAGATGTAGATGATGCCGACACCACGCGCCTTGAGCTGGCGAACGGTCTCGAAAAGATGCTCGGCCTCGGCGGCGGAGAGGGCAGCCGTCGGTTCGTCGAGGATCAGAATCCGCGCCTCCGCCGCCAGGGCTTTGGCGATTGCCACAAGCTGGCGCTCGCCCATCCGCAGTGATGACACAAGGAGCTTGGGGTCGAGCCGGACACCCGCGCGATGCAGAAGGTCATGCGCCCGCCGCGCCATCTCGGTGCGGGACATGACGCCGAGCCGGGTGATCTCATGGCCGAGAAAGAGGTTCGCCGCGATGTCGAGGCCGGGCACGAGGTCGAGTTCCTGCGGGATCATGACGATGCCTGCCGCATGGGCATCGCGCGGGGTCAGGA
This sequence comes from Acidisoma sp., assembly GCF_965199065.1. Taxonomy (NCBI): domain Bacteria; kingdom Pseudomonadati; phylum Pseudomonadota; class Alphaproteobacteria; order Acetobacterales; family Acidocellaceae; genus Acidisoma; species Acidisoma sp. The sequence continues at coordinate 833,758 of NZ_CBDAQN010000003.1, forward strand.
ACTTCACCGTCTCGCCGGCGAGGGTCATGCGTCCGTGATCGGGTTGCACAGCGCCGCTGATGATCCCCATCAACGTGCTCTTGCCCGCGCCATTCTCGCCGAGCAGCACGTGGCTCTCGCCGGCGTGGAGGGTGAAGTCCACACCGCGTAGCGCTCGGACGCCGCCGTAGCGCTTCTCTATCGCCGAAAGTGCCAGCAGAGGCTGGGCCACGTTTCGCTTCCCCATCGCCCAACTCGGCCGGCGGCTTCTGACGAGCCGCTTCTTGAGGCAGACGCTATGGTCATCCGGGCGACTGCGCAAGTGGCTCTCCTTCTTCCAAATCCTCGTGCGGCGGTCCACGATGGGTCGCAGAGTTCCCTTCAGGAGAGCCCCATGTCCCTTCTCATTCGCGGCGGCGAGGTCGTGACGGCCGACAGGCGCTACCGGGCCGATGTCCTGTGCGACGGAGGCATGATCCAGGCGATCGGTCCGGATCTGGAGGCGCCGGCGGGTGCCGAGACGCTCGATGCCGGGGGCCTGCTGGTGATGCCGGGCGGCATCGATCCGCATACGCATATGGAACTGCCCTTCATGGGCACGGTCGCGAGCGAGGACTTCTTCTCGGGCACCTCGGCGGGCGTCGCGGGCGGCACGACGATGATCATCGACTTCGTGATCCCGGGGCCGGGCGCCTCGCTGCTCGACAGCTTTCACACCTGGCGCGGCTGGGCCGAAAAAGCCGCCGCCGATTACAGCTTCCACGTTGCCGTGACCCATTGGTCCGAGCAGGTGCATGCGGAGATGGGCACTCTTGCCCGCGAGCACGGGGTGAACAGCTTCAAGCACTTCATGGCGTACAAGGGCGCCATCATGGTGGATGACGACATCCTGCTGCGGAGTTTCAGCCGCGCGCTGGAACTGGGCGCGATCCCCACCGTCCATGCCGAGAACGGCGAGGCCGTCGCCTTCATGCAGAAGGCGTTGCTCGCGCAAGGCATCACCGGCCCCGAGGGCCATGCGCTGTCACGCCCGCCAGCGGTGGAGGGCGAGGCCGCGCAACGCGCCATCGCCATCGCCGGGCTGCTCGGCGCGCCGGTCTACATCGTGCATGTCTCGACCGCGGAGGCGGCGGCGGCGATCGCCCGCGCCCGTGCCGAGGGTCAGCGCGTCTACGGCGAGGTGCTGGCGCAACAGTTGGTCATCGACGAGAGCGTGTATCAGAACACGGACTTCGCGACCGCCGCCGCCTATGTGATGAGCCCGCCCTTCCGGCCGAAGCACCATCAGAAGGCGCTGTGGGCCGGTCTGGTGTCCGGTCAATTGCAGACGACGGCGACCGACCATTGCGCCTTCTGTGCACCGCAAAAGGCCGGCGGGCGCGACAACTTCACCCTCATTCCCAACGGCACGGCCGGGATCGAGGACCGCATGAGCGTGCTCTGGCACCATGGGGTCCGCACCGGGCGGCTCACGCCATCCGAGTTCGTGGCCATCACCTCCACGAACACGGCGAAGATCTTCAACATCCACCCGCGCAAGGGCGCCATCGAGGTTGGCGCGGATGCGGATCTCGTGTTGTGGGACCCCGACAGCAGCCGCACCATCTCGGTTAAGACGCACCACCAGAAGATCGATTTCAACGTCTACGAGGGGATGGAGGTCGCCGGCCTCGCCGCAACGACGATCAGCCAGGGCCGCATCGTCTGGCATAGGGGCGATCTGCGGACAGTGCGGGGCGCCGGGCGCTATATCGACCGGCCGTGTTTCCCACCCGCCATCGAGGCGCTCGGCCTGCTCAATGCCGCCGCAAAGCCGGTGGGCGTGCAGCGCGCTTGACGAGCCTCGGCCGCCTGCTGAAGCTGCCGTTTCAGAAACGTCGCCAAGAGCGGGAGAGACAGGGATGAGCGAACCACGGGCACAGGTGGAAACCTGGGTGGCCGCCTTGGGCCAGGCGTTCGAGGCGCGGGATAGCGCAGCGGTTGCCGGGCTGTTCACCGAAAATGGCTACTGGCGCGACCTGCTGACCTTCACCTGGAACATCACCACGAGCGAAGGCCGTCCCGCGATCCAGGCCATGCTCGACGCGCGTCTGGCCGACACCGCGCCGAGCCACCTCACCGTCATCGACGAGGCGACCGAGGCCAATGGCGTCGTCACCGGCTGGTTCCGGTTCGAAACGGCGCAGGCGCGCGGCGTCGCCCATGTCCGGCTGCGCGACGGCCGCGCCTGGACGCTGCTGACCTCGATGGAGGAGTTGCGCGGCCACGAGGAAAAGAAAGGCCGCCACCGCGCCTTCGGGGCCGAGCACGGTGTCCATCAGGGCCGCAGCACATGGCTGGAACGCCGGCTTGAGGAGGAGGAGACGCTCGGCTTCAGCCGCCAGCCCTACACCGTGATCGTCGGCGGCGGTCAGGGTGGATTGGCGCTCGGCGCGCGGCTGCGGCGGCTCGGCGTGCCAACGATCATCGTCGAGAAGAACCCGCGCGCCGGCGATAGCTGGCGTAACCGCTACAAGTCGTTGTGCCTGCATGATCCGGTCTGGTACGACCACATGCCCTACCTGCCGTTTCCCGATGACTGGCCGGTCTACTCGCCGAAGGACAAGATCGGCGACTGGCTCGAGATGTATGCGAAGGTCATGGAGCTGAACGTTTGGACGGGCAGCGAAGTGACCGGCGCGCGCTACGACGAGGATGAAGGCCGCTGGGAGGTCGTCGTCGACCGCGCCGGCCAGAGCATCACGCTGCATCCGACGCAGCTTGTGCTGGCGACAGGCATGTCCGGCATTCCCAATGTAATCGACGTTCCCGGCGCGTCTCATTTCCGGGGCACGCTGCATCACTCGAGCCAGCATCGCGGCGGCGAGGGCTATCGCGGCAAGAATTGTGTCGTCATCGGCTCCAACAACTCGGCGCACGATATCTGCGCGGATCTGTGGGAGCATGGCGCGGCGTCGGTCACGATGGTGCAGCGCTCCTCGACGCATGTGTCGCCGTCCGAGTCGCTGTTCAAGTTCGGCACGAGCCAGCTTTACTCGGAGGACGCGCTGGAGCGTGGCATCACGACGTGGAGGGCCGATCTGATCAACGCGTCGGTGCCTTACGCCATCATGCACGAATTCCAGAAGCCGACGACGGATGCGATCCGGGAGCACGATGCCGATCTCTACGCGCGGCTCGAGAAAGCCGGTTTCATGCTCGATTACGGCGATGACGAGTCCGGGCTGTTCATGAAATACGTCCGCCGTGGCTCGGGCTACTACATCGATGTCGGCGCATCGGAACTCGTGGCGGATGGCCGCATCAAGCTGAAAAGCGGCGTGGCGGTCGACCATCTGACGGAGAACTCGGTGGTGTTCAGCGATGGCAGCGAGTTGCCGGCGGATCTGGTCGTGTCGGCTACCGGGTATGGCTCGATGAACGGCTGGGCGGCGAAGCTGATCAACCAGGAAACCGCGGATCGCGTTGGAAAATGCTGGGGCCTCGGCTCGAACACCACGAAGGACCCGGGCCCGTGGGAGGGCGAGTTGCGCAATATGTGGAAGCCGACGCAACAGCCGGGGCTGTGGTTCCAGGGCGGCAACCTGCATCAGTCGCGGCACTACTCGCAGTATCTGGCATTGCAGTTGAAGGCGCGGATGGAGGGGCTGCCGACGCCGGTCTATGCGCTGGCGCCGTCTCATCACCGGGAGTGAGCTGACAGGGGGGATCAGTCGTCGCGCTGGGCGGCAAGACGATAGACTGCATCGCGGTCCCGGCGCCCGACCGCGATGACCAGAACGATGACCTCCCTATCCCGCACCTCGTAGACCAGGCGATAGCCGATCTGGCGCAGTTTTATCTTGTAGCGATCCGGATGGCCCACGAGCTTGGCTGACGGCACGCGCGGCTGTTCGAGGCGGTCGCGGAGCTTCTTCTTGAAATGGTCCTTGGTCTGGCCGTCGAGCTTGCGCCACTCCTTCAGAGCCGGTTCGAGAAACGCCAGCTCATAGGTCATCGATCGAGAGTTTCACGGCCTTTTCCGCGCTGCGGGCATCCGCGATCGCGTTCAACTCGATGTCGTCGAGCCGGTCCATCATGGCTTCGAACGCCTTGGCGGGAACGCAGTAAAAGGCCGGCTCGTTCCGGTTGAGGATGGCAACGGGAAATCCATCCCCGGCGGCGACGGTGCCCATCGGATCTCGCTTCAGATCGGAGACACTGGCGGTCGTCTCCGATAGAACGGTATTTACCATGGCACCTATCCAGTACTAAAGACGGTACTCTATATAGCACTAATGCGAGCGCTTCGCGAGTGATTCCGCTCGGCCGGCGCGAGACCATGACAGTATCAGGCTGATGGACAGAAGAGAGGGCCCCATGCTCCAGCACATCGCCTCCGTCACGCTGCTCGTGGACGACTACGACACGGCGATTGGCTATTTTGCGGAGACGCTGGGGTTCTTGCTGACGACGGACGAGCCGCGGGCCAATGGGGACCGGTGGGTTGTCGTGACGCCGTCCGGAGGGGGCGCTGCGATCCGGCTGTCGAAGGCGCGGGAGCAAAGGCAGAGGGACGCAATCGGCTCACAAGCCGGCGGTCGTGTCCTCATCGTGCTGATGACTGACGACCTGGAGCGGGATTATGCCGCCTATCAGGCGCGGGGCGTGACGTTTCTCGAGGAGCCACGCCACGAGGCCTACGGGAGCGTGGCCGTCTTCGCGGACCGGTGGGGCAACCGTTGGGACCTCATCCAGCCGTCACGTTAGACGTGGAAGCTTTCGCCGCAGCCGCAACGGCCCTTCTCGTTCGGATTGGTGAAGGTGAAGCCCGAGGTGAGCTTGTCCACCACGTAGTCCATCTCCGTGCCGATGAGGAAAAGGCTGGCCTTGCGGTCGACCAGCACGGTCTGCCCCTTGTCGGTGACCACCTCGTCGGTGGGACCCGCGGCCTCGACCCAGCTCATGTCGTACGCCATGCCCGAACAGCCCTTGGTGTTGACGCTGATCCGCAGCAGCATCCCGGCCTGAGCCCCGGAATACATCTTCGCCAGACGCGCGGCGGCCGCTTCCGTCAGGCGCATCAGCGGCGGCAAGGCGCGGCGGGCAGGTTTCGCTGGAGCCGTTGTCGTTTCAGTTGAAGCACTCATATCGGCCTCCATCAGAACATGTTCATGGCCAAGCGGGCCTCGTCGCTCATCCGGGTCATGTCCCATGGCGGATCCCACACGGTCTCCACCTCGCAGGCGGTGACGCCCGGCAAGGCCATGATCGCCTCGCGCACCATCACCGGCAACTCCTGCGCCGACGGACACCCGGGCGCGGTCAAGGTCATCTCGACCTTGATCTTGCCGTCATCGGAGATGTCGACCGCGTAGATCAGGCCAAGCTCGTAGATGTTGACCGGGATCTCGGGGTCATAGACCGTTGCGATCGCACCGATGACCTCGTCCTCGTCGACACCCTTGGGCGCAGGCGGCACTTCGCCCTCCGGCGTCCAGGCGTGATGCACGGCCTGATCCTCGGCAGCACTCTCAAGCTTCGGTGTCTGATCCATCATCCCCTCCTCCTCCATGTCCATCAGGCGAAGAACGCCCGGACACGGCCGAGACTTTCAGCCAGAAAGTCGATCTCGTCAGTGGTCGTGTAAAGCCCGAAGCTCGCCCGGGCGGTGCTGTCCAAACCGAAGCGATGCATCAACGGCTCCGCGCAGTGATGACCGGCCCGGACGGCAATTCCCGAACGATCGAGCAAGGTTGCCACGTCATGCGAATGCGCACCTTCCAGGGTGAAGGATATGACCCCTCCCCGGTCCTGCGCGCGGCCCAGAACCGTCAGGCCTTCGACTGTCGCCAGCTTAGCCAGCGCATGCTCGGTCAACGCCGCCTCGTGAGCCGCGATCGACTGGTAGCCGATGGCCTCCACATAGCCGATCGCCGCGTTGAGGCCGATGCCTTCGAGAATGGCGGGCGTTCCAGCCTCGAACTTGTGCGGCACCCGCGCCCAGGTGGAGCGCTCAAACGTCACGGAAGAGATCATGTCGCCGCCGCCCATGAAGGGCGGCATCGCCTCCAGCAGTTCCGGCTTGCCGTAGAGCACACCGATGCCCGTCGGCCCGTAAAGCTTGTGGCCGGTCCAGGCATAGAAATCGACATCCAGCGCCTGCACGTCGATCTTGCGATGCACGATGGCCTGGGAGCCGTCTAGCAGCACCTTCGCTCCATGCTCATGAGCGAGCGCGACGATCCGCTCCGCCGGCGTGTAGGTGCCAAGAACGTTCGACATATGAGTGATCGCAACCAGCCCCACACGGCCGTCAGACAGCAGGCCCGCAAGGCTCTCCATGTCGAGTTCGCCGCTGTCGGTGACGCGCGCAACGCGAAGTTCGATGCCGTGATCGTCCCGCAGAAGCTGCCACGGAATGATGTTGGAGTGATGCTCCATCTCCGAGATCACCACCGCCTGACCGGGCTTCATCACGCCGCGCCCATAGCTGTGCGCGACGAGGTTCATCGCCTCTGTGCTGTTGCGGGTGAAGATGATCTCGTCGCGCGAACCGGCGTTCATGAGGCGCGCCACGGAGTCGCGCGTCGCTTCGAAAGCCTCGGTGGTGCGCTCGCTCATCCAATGCGCGCCGCGATGGATGTTGGCGTATTGCGTCTCCATCGCGCCCACCATGGCGTCGATCACCACGCGCGGTTTCATGGCCGAGGCGGCGCTATCGAGAAACACCAGAGGCTTGCCGCGCACCGTCTGCGACAGGATCGGAAAATCGGAGCGCAGGCTCGCGATGTCGCGCGGCACCGGACGGGCGATCACATTCATGACGAGGAAACCTCCGCGTTGTGGCCGGTCGTATTCCACCAGCCCTCGACCGCATGCTCGAACACCGCGCGCAGACCCTCATGACTGACCGCCTCGAAAGCATCCGTCAGGAAGGCGCGCACGAGCATCATGCGGGCAGCATCCGCGGGAATGCCGCGGCTGCGTAGATAGAACAACTGCTCGGGGTCGAGCGCGCCGACCGTCGCGCCATGGCTACACTTCACGTCGTCGGCGTAGATCTCCAGCTCCGGCTTACTGTTGATCTCGGCATCGGGCGAGAGCAGCAACGCCTGGTTCATCTGGTAGCCGTCAGTCTTCTGAGCGATGCGCGCGACCTCGATCCGGCCCTGGAAAACGGCGCGGGATTTGCCCGTCAACACGGACTTCACCGTCTGGCGCGAGGCGCAGTTCGGCGCATCATGCGCGATGGCGGTGGTGAAGTCGCTCAGCTGCGTGCCGCCCATGATCTGCGCGGCGTTGAGATGCACGGCCGCCTCCGGCCCACCAAGACGCGCGTGGATCTCCGTGCGGCCGAGACGGGCGCCAAGCGCCAGCGAAAAACCGTCGTAGACGCCCTCGGCCGCGACATCGACATAGACCGTGCCGAGGTGGAAAGCCTCCTGCGAGTCCTGCTGCAAACGGCCATGCGTGAGATGGGCACGCTCCGCAACCTCGATCTCGATGACCGGGTTGTTGAGGTATTCGCCCTCACCAGCCGACACCTCCAGCAGCACGAGCTTGGCGCCCACGCCCAGCCGCAGCCGATGGCGCGGATGGCTGCCGACGCGGCGATGCCGCCCGCTGGTGAGTTGCGCCAGCATCAGGAAGCCGCCGTCGAAACCGGCCGGCACGTCGATGATCGCGCCATCCTCGGCGAGCATGGTGTTGAGCGCCACCAGCCGGTCCCGCGCCGGGCGCGCGAGCGTGCCAAAGGTGCCCTCGCCCGAAAACGAGCCAACCTCGATGTCTTGTGGCAATATGGAGAGTTCAGCGCAAAAGCGCCCGTCGACGAAGATTAGGCGGGGGCCAATCACAGCCGGGAGCAGCCCGATCAGGTGTGCGCCGAGATCCGGTCCGTCCAGCGCCTCGTGGAAGTCGAGGCCGGCAAGCGCGCGGATGTTGGTGTAGTGCCAGGCCTCGTCGCGCGGCGTGGGCCAGCCACGCTCACGCAGCACCTCGGCAGCGGCGTCGCGTGCCGTCGCCGAGCCCGGCAGCTGCGCGCGAAGCCCGTCGTAGCGCGTCAGGAAGCCGGTCAGCGCCTCATCCGGCGTGTGAGTCGGGGCGCGCATCAGGCGGCTTCCGCTGGCTCGCCGATGAGGCCGGCATAGCCGTGCGCTTCCAGCTCTTTGGCGAGTTCGGGGCCACCCGACCGCACGATGCGGCCCGATGCCAGAATGTGGACGCGATCCGGCACGATGTAGTCGAGCAGCCGCTGGTAATGCGTGATCACCAGCGCCGAGAAGTTCGGGCCGCGCTGCGCGTTGACGCCATCAGCCACGATTCGAAGGGCGTCGATGTCGAGCCCGCTATCCGTCTCGTCGAGGATCGCGAGACGCGGCTTCAATACCGCCATCTGCAACACCTCGTTGCGCTTCTTCTCGCCACCGGAGAAGCCGACGTTGACGTTGCGCTTCAGCATATCCTCCGACATTGCCAGAGCCTTCACCGAGGCACGGGCGAGCTTGAGGAACTGCACGGCGTCGAGTTCAGCCTCGCCCCGCGCGCGGCGGATGGAGTTCAAGGCCGTGCGCAGGAAATTGGCGTTGCCGACACCCGGCAGTTCGACAGGATACTGGAAGGCGAGGAACAGGCCGGCAGCCGCACGCTCCTCCGGTTCCATCGCCAGGATGTCCTGACCGAAGAAGGTCGCCGTGCCGCCAGTGACCTCATAACCCTCACGGCCGGACAGGACATAAGACAACGTCGATTTTCCGGCGCCGTTGGGGCCCATGACAGCATGAACCTCACCCTCGGGGATCGTGAGATCGATGCCCTTCAGGATTTCCTTGTCATCGATCGTCGCCGTCAGGCCTCTGATTTCCAGCATCTTGTCCAAACAGTCCTCAGTAGAAGCAAGCGATGTTCTTTTTGGAAAAAGAACGAAAAACTTTCATCTCGATTAGCCGACGGAACCTTCGAGACTCACGGCGAGCAGCTTCTGCGCCTCGACCGCGAATTCCATCGGCAACTCCTTCAGCACGTCCTTGCAGAAGCCGTTGACGATGAGACCGACGGCGTCCTCCTGCGACAGCCCACGGCTGCGGCAATAGAACAACTGGTCCTCGGCGATTTTCGATGTCGTCGCCTCATGCTCGATCTTCGCAGTCGCGTTGCGGCTCTCGATGTAGGGCACCGTGTGCGCGCCACATTGATCGCCGATCAGCAGGCTGTCGCACTGGGTAAAGTTCCGCGCGTTCTGCGCCTTGGGCATCATCCGGACGAGGCCGCGATACGTGCTGTCCGAATGCCCGGCGCTGATCGTCTTGGCGATGATCGTGCTGTTCGTGTTGCGCCCGATGTGAATCATCTTCGTGCCGGTATCGGCCTGCTGATGATTGTTCGTGACCGCGACCGAGTAGAACTCGCCGACGCTGCCATCACCGATCAGGATGCACGACGGATACTTCCAGGTGATCGCGGAGCCCGTCTCGACCTGCGTCCAGCTGATGCGGCTGCGCGCACCACGGCAGGCGCCGCGCTTCGTCACGAAGTTGTAGATGCCGCCAAGACCGTTCGCATCGCCGGGGTACCAGTTCTGCACCGTGCTGTACTTGATCTTCGCGTCGTCCATCGCGACGAGTTCAACAACTGCGGCGTGCAGCTGGTTCTCGTCCCGCATCGGCGCCGTGCAGCCTTCGAGGTAGCTGACCGACGCGCCGTCCTCGGCGATGATGAGCGTGCGCTCGAACTGCCCCGTATTCCGCGCATTGATGCGGAAATAGGTGGACAGCTCCATCGGACACTTCACGCCCTTGGGGATGTAGACGAAGCTGCCATCGGTGAACACGGCCGAGTTCAGCGCGGCGAAGTAGTTGTCGCCCGCCGGCACGACACTGCCGAGATACTGCCGCACGAGATCGGGATGCTCACGCACCGCCTCGCTGATCGGGCAGAAGATCACGCCGGCCTTGGCGAGTGTCGCCTTGAAGGTGGTGGCGACCGAGACGCTGTCGAACACCGCATCGACCGCCATCGGCAGACGGTCCTCGTCGCCGGGCTCGACGCCCGCCAGGATCGCCTGCTCCTTCAAAGGAATGCCGAGCTTCTCGTAGGTCCGGAGCAGTTCGGGATCGACCTCCTCCAGGCTCTTCGGACCACCACCACGCTTGGGCGCGGCATAGTAGTGGATGTCCTGGTAGTCGATGGTCGGATAGCCCGGCTTTGCCCAGTGCGGCTCCTCCATCGTCTGCCAAGCGTGAAACGCCTTCAGGCGCCACGCGAGCAGCCATTCAGGCTCGCCCTTGCGTTCCGAGATCAGCCGGATGGTGTCGTCGGTCAGGCCCTTGGGCGCCACATCCATCTCAAGGTCGGTTTCGAAGCCCCATTTGTAGGTGGAGCCGGTGACGGAGCGGACGGTCTCTAGGGTCTCTGCAACTGCTGGCATGGCCTCACTCGACAAAAGCTGTAGTTGAAGCGGGAAGCGGGCGTTCCGGCACATGGTGCGCGGGAAGCGGGAAGAAAACAGGGGCGCGCATGTCGGCCAGGCTGATGGCGGACAATGCATCCTGGATGGCAGTGTTCACCGTGTCCCAGCGCCCCTTGACCGGGCAAAGTCTGGAAGCCTCACAGGCGGTCGACGAATGCTCGACGCAGGCGGTGAGAGCGATGGGACCGTCGATCGCCACGATGACTTCAGCAATCGAGATTGTGGCGAGCGGGCGAGCAAGCCGGTAACCGCCCCGAGCACCACGTTGCGAGAGTACGAGGGCAGCCGCGGTCATGGTCTTGAGAACCTTGGCGACGGTCGGCTCCGGCACGCCCGTGGCAGCCGCAATACCGCCCGAGGTCTGGATGCCGCTTTCTTCCGAAAGACGAACCAGCACCACAACCGCATAATCGGTCAGTTTCGACAGCTTCAGCATGGGCCGAGTTCTACAGGCCCATTCCGGACCGCGCCAGTCCTCATTCGAAAGGCTGCCCTGACCTGCGACGCCGGTTGAACGTTGAGGCTCAACTCTCTACCGAGGATCGGGCGTGGGGAGGACAGGATCATGGCGGATGACGATGGGGATGCGAACCTGCGGCGGCTGCGGGACAAGTATGCCGGACTGAGCGGCGGGCACGTATTCGACCCTCATTTCAAGGACATCGCGTCGAAGACGATCAGCGCGGATGGCCGCCGCAAGCTGCCCTACTCGGACCCCGCGACCTTCCTCAACGCCCCTTATCGCCAGAACGCCTTCGGGACGCTGGAGGGGTTCGCCGACCTCGATGTCGCGCTGATCGGCGTGCCTATGGACCTCGGCGTCACCAACCGCAGCGGCTGCCGCCTCGGGCCGCGCGCCGTGCGGGCGGTCGAACGGATCGGACCCTACGAGCATGTGCTGAGGGTCGCGCCGCAGGCCATGCTGCGCGTGGCGGATGTGGGCGATGTGCCGCTGCGATCGCGCTATAGCCTCGAAAGCTGCCACGAGGATATCGAGACGGCGCTGCGGAGCGTGGTGCAGGCGGGCGTGATACCGCTGTCGGTCGGCGGCGACCACTCGATGACCCAGGCGATCCTGCGGGCTGTCGGCGAGACGCGGCCGGTCGGGCTCATCCATATCGATGCCCATGCGGACACCGCGGGCTCCTACGAGGGGTCGCGCTTCCATCACGGCGGGCCGTTCCGGCATGCAGTCCTGGACGGCATGGTCGATCCAAGGCGGACGCTGCAGATCGGCATCCGGGGCACCGCCGAATATCTCTACGAGTTCTCGACCGACAGCGGGATGACCGTCGTCCATGCCGAGGAGGTCGAGGAACACGGCATGCGGCACTACGTGGAGGTCGCTCGGCGGCTGGCGGGCGACGGGCCGGTCTACGTGTCGTTCGATATAGATTCGATCGATCCGGGGTTCGCGCCGGGCACCGGCACGCCGGAGGTCGGCGGGCTCATGCCGCGCGAGGTGCTGACGCTGCTGCGGGGGCTGCGAGGGCTCGACATCATCGGCGGCGACGTGGTGGAGGTCGCCCCGCAATACGACGCGACCAGCAACACGGCGCAGATCGCGGCTCAGGTGCTGTTCGAGATGCTGTGCCTGGTGGCGGTGCGGGAGAGGCCGTCGATCGAGCACCCGTCGGGTTCATTACAAAGGCGTCACGTAGAGGACGCTTGAAAAGCGTCCCGGCGGCGGTCAATCTACCATTCATGATCGAACGTCGCCCCTTTGACATCGATATGCGTCCCGATGGAACGTTTGTGGACGCTAACCGCCAGACGCGGCCGCCGGGCTGGGTGCCGCCACGCAGCGGCGCCCTGACGAAAGGCTTCGCCCTCGCCGCCGTAATATTCGGGTCGGTCGTCGTTGCCGGGTTGGCACTGTCGCTTGCCCTGGTGCTCGTTCCCGTGGCGATCGGCGCGGCGCTGCTGGGTTATGTGGCGCTTCGCGTCCAACTCTGGCGGATGCGCCGGAGCGGCATGACGGTCGATAGCCTGCGAGGCAACTTCGCGCCCATCATGGCTCAATTCGAGGCTGTGCTGAGGAGCCGGCGCCCCCGCCGCTGAAGCAGCGGAGGCGGTTTCGTCAGAGCGCCTTTAGGATCTGCTCCACCATCTTCTTGGCGTCGCCGAACAGCATCATCGTGTTGTCCTTGAAGAACAGCGGGTTCTCGACGCCGGCATAGCCCGAACCCATCCCGCGCTTGAGGAACAACACGGTCTTGGCCTTGTCGACCTCCAGGATCGGCATGCCGTAGATCGGCGAACTCTTGTCCGTCTTGGCGGCCGGGTTGGTCACGTCGTTGGCGCCGATCACGAAGGCCACGTCCGCCTGACCGAATTCGGCGTTGATGTCCTCAAGCTCGAAAACGTCGTCATAGGGGACGTTCGCCTCGGCGAGCAGCACGTTCATGTGGCCGGGCATGCGCCCCGCCACCGGATGAATGGCGTAGCGCACCTGCACACCCTCCTCCTTCAGCCGGTCCGCCATCTCCCGCAGCGCGTGCTGCGCCTGGGCGACCGCCATGCCGTAGCCCGGGACGATGATGACCTGCCCGGCGTTCTTCATGATGAAGGCAGCGTCGTCGGCGGCGCCCTGCTTCACCGGCCGCGTCTCGACCTCGCCGGTCGCCGCCGCCGTTTCGCCGCCGAAGCCGCCGAGGATGACGGAGATGAAGCTGCGGTTCATCGCCGAGCACATGATGTAGCTGAGGATGGCGCCGGACGAGCCGACAAGCGCCCCGGTGATGATCAGCGCGAGGTTGCCGAGGGTGAAGCCGATGCCGGCGGCGGCCCAGCCGGAATAGGAGTTCAGCATCGAAACGACGACGGGCATGTCGGCGCCGCCGATGGGGATGATGATGAGCCCGCCCAGCGAGAGCGCCGCGATCACGATCAGCCAGAAGAAGAAATGCGACTGGGTCACGATGAAGAGGATGACCAGCAGCACCAACGCAGCGGCGAGGCCCGCGTTGATGACATGCCGTTGCGGCAGCATGATCGGGCGGCCGGACATGTTGCCGTTGAGCTTGGCGAAGGCGATGACCGAGCCGGTGAAGGTCACCGCGCCAATGGCGAGGCCGATCGACATCTCGACCAGCGAGCCGCTGTCGATGTGGCCGGGAAAGCCGATGCCGAAGGCCTGTGGCGCGTAGCTCGCGGCGGCGGCGACGCAAACGGCGGCGAGGCCGACGCCCGAATGGAAGGCGGCTACCAACTGCGGCATGGCGGTCATCTCGACCCGGCGGGCGACGACGGCGCCGATGCTGCCGCCGATCGCGAGGCCGAGCACGACCAGCACCCAGCCGCCGAAGCCGTGCGGCGCTGCGGCGGCGAGCGTGGTGATGATGGCGATGGCCATGCCGGCCATGCCCATCCGGTTGCCGCGCCGCGACGAACTCGGCGAGGACAGGCCGCGAAGCGCCAGGATGAACAGGATGGCGGAAACGAGGTAGAGAAGCTGGGCGAGATCCAGGGACATGATGGCGCTCAGTGCTTCTTGGGCGTCATGGAGGCGCGCGGCCGATACATCGCCAGCATGCGCTGGGTGACCAGGAAGCCGCCGAAGATGTTGATCGAGGCCAGGATGAGGGCGATGAAGCCGAAGAAGCGTGCGACGCCGGAGTGGCCGCCGAGCACGCTGTGCATCGAGACCCCGACTGCCAGCAGGGCGCCGACGACGATCACGGAGGAGATGGCGTTCGTCACCGCCATCAGGGGCGTGTGCAACGCCGGGGTGACAGACCACACGACGTAATAGCCCACGAAGATCGCCAGCACGAAGATCGCGAAGCGGAAGACGAACGGGTCGACGAGCCCCCCGCTGATCGTATGGGCAGCGACACCTGCGCCCGTCGCCACCACATCGGCATTCTGATTCATGGAGTATCCCTTGAGGTTCGCCGTCTTGCGCGGCGTCGGTGCATGAAGTCGGGGCTTGAAGCGGGGGCTTGAAGCGGGACGGCGGATCAGGCGGCGGTCTTGAAATTCGGATGAACGACAGCGCCGTCGCGGGTGAGCAGTGTCGCACGCACGAGTTCGTCGTCCCAGTTCGGGCTGATCGCCTTCGTGGTCTTGTCAATCAGCGTCTCGACGAAGTTGAGCAGGTTGCGGGCGTAAAGCGCGGAGGCCGAGGCGGCGATCCGACCCGCCGTATTGCTGTGACCGAGGATGCGGACACCGTTCGAGGTCTCGATCTCCTGGCCGGCCACCGCACCCTCGACGTTGCCGCCACGCTCGACGGCGAGGTCGACGATGACCGAGCCCGACCGCATGGACGCGACCATCCCGGCGTTGATGAGGCGCGGAGCCGGGCGGCCGGGGATCAGCGCCGTGGTGATGACGATGTCCTGCTTCTTGATGTGCTCCGCGACGAGAGCGGCCTGTTTGGCCTGATATTCGGGCGACATCGGCTTGGCGTAGCCGGCGGCACTCTCGGCCTGCTTGAACTCATCATCCTCGACGGCCACGAACTTGGCCCCGAGGGACGCGACCTGTTCCTTCGCCGCCGGGCGCACATCGGTCGCGGTGACGATGGCGCCGAGACGCCGTGCGGTCGCAATCGCCTGCAGCCCTGCGACGCCCGCGCCCATCACGAAGATCCTGGCTGCGGGCACGGTGCCGGCAGCCGTCATCATCATCGGCAGAGCCCGGCCGTAGCTGGCGGAGGCGTCGATGACGGCGCGGTAGCCGGCAAGATTGGCCTGAGAGGACAGCACATCCATGCTTTGCGCGCGGGTGATGCGCGGCATGAGTTCCATCGAGAAGGCGCTGATGCGGGCGGCGGCAATCTGCTCGAGCGCCGTCGACTGGCCGTAAGGGTCGAGGATGCCGATGAGGAGGGCGCCGGCAGGGTAGGTGCTCAACTCCTCCGGCGTCGGCCGTCGCACCTTCAGGATGATCTCCGCGCCAGCCGCAACTTCGGCTTGGTCCCGCAACTCCGCGCCGGAGGCGGCATAGTCCGCATCGGGGATACCGGATTTCCGGCCCGCCCCGTGGGCAACGACCACCGTGGCACCGAGCTTGACGAGTTTGCCCACCGTTTCCGGCGTGACCGCGACGCGAGTTTCATCGTCATCGATTTCGGCGGGTATCGCTATACGCATGGGTCGTTGGTCCCCAACTTCTTTTGTGGGGATACTAGGCCAGAAGTTTTTGCTTGGCGACTGCCTCTCGGCTGCGGCCCGTGCAATGCTTTCGGAATGGACATCTCCTTTCTCGCCGCCGCCACCATGGGCGGTTTCATCTACGGCATCCTGCCGGGGCCCGGCGTGCTCGCTGTGCTGGGAATCGGCGCAGCGCAAGGCCGCATCGCCGGCGCCGCCTTCCTCGGCGGTCATCTGGTGGGCGATGCCCTTTGGAGCGCGCTCGCCATCACCGCGATCATCGGCGTCAAGACGGTCGGCAGCGCGATGTTCGACGGGCTAGGCCTGATCAGCGGGCTTTACCTGTTCTGGCTCGGGATCCGCGCGGTGCGGGCGCGCAGGTCCGCGGTCGATATGGGGCCAAGCGTGCCGCGGCCCTTCGCGCATGGGCTGGTCTTCGGCCTGACCAATCCCAAGGCCTATCCGGTCGCGGTGGCGACCTTTACCGCGGTGCTGTCGTCGCGGGCTCATCTGCTGACCTGGGAAATGGTGCCGGTGCTGGTGCTGGCCTCCCTTGCCGGCGGGCTGATGGCTTATGCGGTTCTCGTGGCGGTCGTCGGTGCCGCGGCGATCCGCCGCGGCTATGGCCGGCACGAGGTCCTGATCACACGCGCATCGGGCGTCCTGTTCATCGGCTTCGCCATCCACACGCTGTTGCATGCCGGCACCGATCTCGTATGGCGACCGGTGCGGCGATGATTTGACCGGCAACAAGCGGTGGTGAGGGATCGTCTTGGTCGACTTGTCTTTGGCTAGAGAAGCTGTTGCCAATTTGTGCGTGCGTGCAGGACGCGCACGATAAGAAGGCCATCCTGCATGACGCGGTAGACGATAATATGCGCGTTGTAGGGGTGGAGGCGGACCGGAAGGTGAAACTCAACTCGTTCGCGACCGATGTACGGGTAGGCCGCGATCAACTTAAAAGCTGCCGCCAAACCGTCGTGGTATCGTTCCGCCTGCATACGGCCGAAGCCGCGGTATCCGTCCAGGTAGATGCCGATGATATCTTCATCGGCTTCTCGCGTCGTCCTATGGCTCATTGCCCGGCGAGACGCCGGCTGCCCGATCACGTGCAATGCGCAGCAGATCGTTCATGGAAAGGTCGCTTACACCACTCTCCAGCCCTGCCGTTACAAGCCGCTGCAGTTCCGCCAGATCGGCGGTTCGTTCCTGATCTCTGCGGATCAGGTCCCGAACGTAGTCACTAGCATTGCTGTAGCGACCGGTCTGGGCCTGGGCTTCAACCCAGTCCTTCATCGGAGCCGGCAGAGAGACGTTCATTGTCGCCATAGTACCTCACCAATATCTGTGGCAACAATTGGCAATCTTTGTCAACCGTCAGTTGAGGCTCGATATCTTTCCGCCCAACTCGTCCTCGATGTGGACGCGGATGATCTCGTCGAACTCGGTCTCCGCCGTGAAGCCCAGCGCCGCCGCCCGCGACGTGTCGAACCCCCGCGCCCAGCCGTCGACGATGCGGGCGATCACCGGATCACGCTCGCGGCGGATCAAGGCCGTCACCTGCGGCCCCGCCACCCGCTCCAACGCCGCGATCTGCTCGCCGACTGTCACCGAGAGGCCCGGCATCGTCAGGCTCGTGCGGCCCCGCAGCAACGCAAGATCGAGCCCGGCGGCATGCACGAGGAAGCCGACCGTCCGGCGCGGGCTCGCCATCCAGTGGCGCACATCCTCGGAGACCGGCAGCACCGCCGGTAGACCGGCCAGCGGCTCGCGGATGATCCCCGAGAAGAAGCCGGAGGCGGCGAGGTTCGGCTTGCCCGGACGCACGCAGACCGTGGGCAGGCGCAGGCCGATGCCGTGGATGAAGCCGCGCCGTGAATAATCCGCCAGCAACAGCTCGCACATGGCCTTCTGGGTGCCGTAGCTCGTCTGCGGGGTCAGGAAATAGTCGTCGCCAATGACATCCGGCATGTCGCCGCCGAACACCGCGATGGACGAGGCGAACACCACCCGCGGCCGCCAGCCATTGCCGTGCTGCTCGGCCCGGATCGCGTCGAGCAGATGCCGCATGCCGTCGAGGTTGACGCGATAGCCCTTTTCGAGATCGGCCTCCGCCTCGCCCGATACGACCGCCGCAAGCTGATAGATGATGTCCGGCCGGGTCGTGAGAAGACCTTTCGCCGCGCCCGGCACGGTGAGATCGACAGCGGTGCAATCCGTCGTGCCTAGAAAGCCATGCGGCGTCTGCGGCGTGATCACATCCGCCAGCGTCAGATGCCGCACGGCGACGCCGCCGAGACCGCCATCCGCCGCGATCCGCTCGGCAAGCTTGCGCCCGAGCATGCCCGCGCCACCCAAAATCATCACATGCATCCTGGACCTCCTCTAAGTCTTCTTCGTTGTGTCACAGCGCGCCTGCTCCGAAAATCGCCCGGAGCAACAGGAACAGCACCCCGCCGGCAAGACAGCCAACCAGCGTTCCGTTCACCCGGATGTATTGCAGGTCGCGGCCGACCCGCAGCTCGAGCCGGTCCACCACGGTCCGCGCGTCCCACTTCGACACGACATCGGCCACGAAATCAGCCGCGCGTTCCTGCGCCAGCGGCAACAGCCCGGCTACGACGGCCGCCGTGCCGCGCTCCACGCCCGCCCGTATGGCCGGGTCCTGCTGCACCGCCTCGCCGAACTTGTGCAGGGTCGCCTCGATGAGCGCCACCGTGTGGCCGTTCGGGCGCGCCGCGTCCTGCTCGATCGCACGGCGCAACCGCGCCCACACATCGCCGAGCCAGGCCTGCACAGTCTCGTGCGCGACGACGCGCTTGATGGCGTTGCCGATCTCCGCCGCCCGCGCCGGATCGGTCTCGATGAGCGCGATCTCGCGCCGCACCCACTCGTCGAAGGCGATCCGCATCGTCGAGCCGTCCGGGCCGATGGTGTCCAACTCGTCGTTCACCGCAGTGATGACGCGCTTGGCGACGCTGGCACCGATCGCCCAGCCGAGCAGCTGGCCGCCCTGTTCGCGCACCCGCTCGCGAATGCCGCCGCGCAGGTCGTCTTCCTTGCTGGTGAGCATCCCGCGCAGCTGGCCGAGGATGAAGGTGAAAACCTCCTGATGGCGGCCGCCCTCGACCAGCCCGTAGAGCGCCTTGGCGACGACGCGCCCTGCCGCCTGACCGCCGACGATGCGCGGCAGCAGCCGGTCGACGAGCCGCCGGGCGCGCCCGTCCTCGAGCGAGGCGAGGATGCGCGGCAGACTTGCGGCCATAGCCTCGGCGGCAGGCTTCACCGTTGCAGGGTCGGACAGGAAACGGTTGATGAGCCCTGGCAGATCGGCCTGCACCAAAACGCGCGTCACCTCCGCCTGGGTGATGACATGGGCGCCGATGAACCGCCCCAGCGCCCGGCCGAGCCGCGCCTTCTGCGCCGGGATGATGGCGGTATGCGGAATGGGGATGCCCAGCGGGTGCCGGAACAGTGCGGTGACCGCGAACCAGTCCGCAAGGCCGCCGACCACACCGGCCTTGGAGGCGGATTCCACCAGATCACGCCACAGGCCGGACGGCAGGGCGAAACTGCCGAGGCAGATCGCTGCCATGAGAACCAGCAGGCCGGTGGCGAAAAGCTTGTGACGACGGAGCGACCGGCGATCGGCCGTATCCGCATCCTGGCCAACTATGCCCGGTGTCGCGTCCATCAGCCGCCTACTGTCCCAGCATAATCTGGCCGGCGACGCGCCCGGTGTCAGGATCGACGAACAGAATGCGGTCGGGGCCGCCGCCATTCAGCAGAACGCCGAGCCGGCCACCTGCGGACGTGATCGTCACAATATGAGAGCCCGCGGGCTGGTGCAGCATCGTCGTCGTCAGGGTCACGCTGGCCGGCGCGGTCACCACATCCTTCACGAGCTTGACGATCACCACCGTGGTGACGAGGACGATCAGCACACCCATGGCGATCACCGCAATCAACAGCGGCCTGGCCTTCTGCATCGTCTCGCTCCGTGGCCCTATCATGGGGTTCTCACCTGTGGGTATGTCTGCCGGATGACCCATAGCCCTATCCCGCACCCTGACCCAGAGCTCGACATCGACGACAGCGATGACCTCATCCTTCCCGACGCGGTGGAGGCGGCCCCTCAGCATGAAGGCCAGCGCCTGGATCGCTTCCTGGCCGAGAGCTTCGCGCCCCTTTCCCGCTCCAGGATCAAAAACCTGATCCTGGACGGGATGGCAAGACGCGGTGGCGTGACCGTGCGGGACCCCTCGGAGGCGGTGCAGGCCGGCATGACCTATGCCCTGACCGTGCCCGAAGCGGTGCCCGCAGTCCCCCAGCCCGAGAATATCCCGCTCACCATTCTCTATGAAGACACGGATCTGATCGTGCTCGACAAGCCGGCGGGGCTCGTCGTCCACCCCGCCCCCGGCAATTACGAGGGAACCCTGGTCAACGCGCTGCTCGCCCATTGCGGCGACAGCCTCACCGGCATCGGCGGGGAACGCAGGCCGGGGATCGTCCACCGGCTCGATAAGGAAACCTCGGGCGTCATGGTGGCCGCGAAGACGGAATTCGCGCACACCCGCCTGTCGGAGATCTTCGCCAACCGCGACCTCGACCGGCATTACCGGGCGCTCTGCTGGGGCACGATGAGCCCACCCAGCGGCGACATCGAGGGCGCGATCGGGCGCGACCCGAAGGACCGCAAGCGCATGGCGGTGCGGCTGTCCGGCGGCCGGGCGGCCCTCACCCACTACACGACGCTGCGGATCTGGCGCCTCGCGGTCTCGCTGCTGGACGTAAAGCTCTCGACGGGGCGGACGCATCAGATCCGCGTCCATCTCGCCGCAGGCTCTCATCCTGTCGTCGGCGACCCGATCTACCTGCGTCGCGTGCCGGCCGTATCCAAAAGCCTGCCGCCGCAGGTGCGTACGATGCTGCTGGACTTCCCCCGACAGGCGCTGCACGCGGCAAGCCTCGCCTTCGCCCATCCGCGCACCGGCGAGCCGCTCTCGTTCGCCACCGAACCGCCCGCGGATTTCCGCGCGCTGGTCGAGACGCTCGATACCGTCGCGGGTCTCGGCAGCGACCGCTGACGCCTGTTTGGCCGACAATCCGCATCCGTTGACAGTTGCCGTTCCGGGGCCATAGCTCAGCCCATGTCCCAAACAACAGAGCTTCGCGAACCCGCCGGCATGTCGGCCGGGTTGACCTTACTGCTTGCGGCGACGGCGGGCATCGGTGTCTCCAGCCTTTACCTGGCCCAGCCGATGATCGGGCTGATCGGTCCGTCCGTAGGTCTGGCGCCGGGTGCCTATGGCCTCGTCGTCACGCTGACGCAGATCGGCTACGCGGTCGGTCTGCTGCTGCTGGTCCCGCTTGGCGACTTCCTGGAAAACCGCCGGTTGATGGTCATCACCCTCAGCCTGGGTGCGGTCACGCTGCTGCTGACCTCCTTCGCGCGGACACCGGGTGTGTTTCTCTTCGCCTGTCTGGTGATCGGCCTCACCTCCGTCACGGTCCAGATGGTGGTGCCGATGGCGGCCCATCTGGCCGATCCCGCCAAGCGTGGCCGGCAGGTTGGCGCGGTCGTCGGCGGCTTGCTGACCGGCATTCTCCTCTGCCGGCCGATCGCCAGCCTCATCGCGAGCGTCAGCGGATGGCGGTCGGTGTTTCTCGTCGCCTCCATCGCCGTGCTGGCGACCGCCGTCGTGCTGCGGCTGACCCTGCCACGGCGCTACCCGGAGGGGCGCAAAAGCTACGTCGCGGTCCTCGCCTCCCTGCTGCCGCTGCTGTTGCGGACCCGCGCGCTGCGGCGCCGGATGGCCTATCACATGGGCCTCTTCTTCGCCTTCTCGGTGTTCTGGACGACCATTCCGCTCGAACTCAACCAGCAGTTCGGCCTGCACCAGCGTGGCATCGCCATCTTCTCGCTGGTCGGCGCGGCGGGCGCCCTCTCCGCGCCGATCGCCGGGCGCATGGCCGACGCTGGCCGCACGGTCATCGGCACGATCGGGTCCATGGTGATGGTGGCGCTGGGGATCGGCCTGACCCTGCCGGCGTCTTCCCTGCACGGCTGGGCTGGCCTCGCGGCCTTTGCGGTCGCGACGGTGCTGCTGGATGCCGGCGTGCAGGCGCATCAGCCGTTCGCGCAAAAGGTCCTGTTCGACCTCGCGCCCGAGCAGCGCAGCCGTCTCAACGCCATCTTCGTCGCCGGCGTCTTCCTGGCGGCCGCCGTGGGCTCGGCCACCGCGCCGCTTCTCTACACGATCGGCCGCTGGCCGCTGGTGGCCGTGCTCGGCACCGTGCCGCCGCTTCTCGTTCTGGGCGCCTACCTGCTGCATCAGCGCGGCCCCACCGGCCGGCCCAGCGCCTGACGCGAGGCCGGCCATGCCGACGAAAAAGCCGTCACCGATCCTGATCGCGCTGCTCGTCGCCGCCAGCCAGTTCATGGAGTTGCTCGACGGCACGGTTATTACGACCGCCATACCGCGGATGGCGCAGAGCTTCCACGTCCACCCGGTCGACCTCAACCTCGGCATCACCGGCTACATGATCATGCTGGCAGCCGGGATCCCCCTCAGCGGGTGGGCGGCGGAGCGGTTCGGCGCCCGCACGGTCTTCGCCAGCGCCATCGCGATCTTCACCGGCGCCTCCCTGCTCTGCGGGCTCGCCGACGGCTTCTGGAGCTTCTTCGCTGCCCGCATCCTGCAAGGCCTCGGAGGCGCGATGATGGTGCCGGTCGGCCGGCTCGTCGTGTTGCGCAAGACCCCCAAGGCCGACCTCATGCGCGCCATGGCGCTTCTGACATGGCCGGCTCTGGTGGCGCCCATCCTGGGGCCGGTTGCCGGCGGCTTCCTCACGACCTACGCCTCCTGGCGCTGGATCTTCTTCCTCAACCTGCCCATCGGCCTGGTGGGGCTGCTCTCCACGCTCGTGCTCATCGACAACGCGCGGCCCGAGGAACTCCGCCGGCTCGACTGGACGGGCGCCACTCTCAGCGCCATCGGCGCCGTGACCTTCGTCTATGGCGCGAGCCTGCTGGGCACCGCCGCCGGCAGCGTCGCCCTCGGCGCCGCCATGTTGGTGGTCGGCGCCTTCGCCGGCTGGGCAACCTTCAGCCACGCCCGCCATCTTCGCGCGCCGCTGATCGAGTTCGGCGCGCTGCGGGCGGTTGCCTTTGCCGCCACCGTTCGCGGCGGCTCGCTGGTCCGCATCGCGATCAGCAGCGTGCCGTTCCTGCTGCCGCTCATGTTCCAGCTCGGCTTCCATCGCAGCCCCGTCGAGGCCGGCTCGCTCCTGCTCGTGCTGTTCGTCGGCAACCTCGGCATCAAGCCCTTCACCACGCCGATGATGCGCCGTTTCGGTTTCCGCACCGTGCTCATCGTCAACGGAGCGCTGCTGACGGCGACCTTCTTCGGCTGCGCCGTGTTGATGCCGCAGACGCCGCCTTGGCTCGAGCTTCCGTTGCTGCTCCTGGCCGGGATGACGCGATCGACCGAGTTCACGGCGATGAACACGCTGGCCTTCGCGGAGGTGCCTCCGGCCGGCATCACGTCCGCCAATACGCTGTTCAACCTGTGTCAGCAGGTCTCCTTCGGCCTGGGTGTGGCCGCGGGCGCCATTCTGCTGCGCGTCGGACATGGCCTGTTTGGCCCTCCGCAGGCGCCTTTGTCGGCAATGGATTTTCGGTTTGCCTTTGTCGGCGCGGGCCTGATCTGCCTCCTGGGCGTGATGGACTTCCTTAGACTGGATGCCGCCGCCGGAGCCGCGGTCAGCGGCCATCGTCACAAATCAGCCAGATCAGCCGTTTAGGTTCAGTCAAATGGCTTATGAAGTAGTGGTATATGCCAGACGGATTGGGTGGTTTCTTGCCGGATCGGCCGTCCGTAAAGGACAGTCGTATTAAGAAGGACGCAGATTGATGAGCACCGACTTCAGGATCGAGCTTTCCCGCCGGGCGCAGCCGGCCATCGGCACAATCGTTCCCGTGATCTTGTCGGGCGGCTCCGGCACGCGCCTGTGGCCCGTGTCCCGCGAGAGCTTCCCGAAGCAGTTCTGGCCGTTGGCCTCCGAGAAGTCCCTCATCGCCGATACCGCGCTGCGCACCTTCGGCGGGGATTTCTCGCCGCCGATCGTCGTCTGCAACGAGGCGCACCGCTTCGTGGTGGCCGAACAGCTGCGTGAAGCCGGGATCGCCGGCGCGCGCATCCTGCTGGAGCCCGTGGGCCGCAACAGCGCCCCGGCCATTGCAGCCGCGGCGCTCGTTCTGGCGCAGGACGATCCCCAGGCGGTCATCTGCATGATGGCCGCCGATGCCGCCATTCCTGACCCGGAGCCTCTGCGGGCTGCCCTGATCACCGCCGCGAAAGTGGCCCACACCGGACGTGTGGTGACGCTCGGCATGCGCCCGACGCGGCCGGAAACCGGCTTCGGCTACATCGAGATGGGAGCCCCGCTGACCGAGGCTCCTGAAGCCCATGTGCTGCAGCGCTTCATCGAGAAGCCGGACGCCGCGCTGGCCGGCGAACTGATCGCGACCGGCAAGGTGCTGTGGAACTCCGGCATCTTCGTCTTCACCGTCAGCACGCTGCTGGAGGAACTGCAGGCGCATGCGCCGCACGTGCTGGCGACGGCGCGCCGTGCGGTAGAGGCGCGGACTGCCGACCTCGACTTCATCCGCCTCGGACGCGAAGAATTCGCAGCCTGCCCGAACATCAGCCTCGACTATGCGGTCGCCGAGCACACGACGCGCGCCGCCGTCATCGCCGTAGACTTCGGCTGGTCGGATGTCGGCAGCTGGAACGCGCTCTGGGATCTGGGCGCTAAGGACAAGGCAGGCAATGTGGCGGTCGGCGACGTCCTGATCGAAGACGCGCGGAATTGCTACGTCCGCAGCGACGGCATGCTGACCGCGGTGCTGGGCCTGGAAGACGCGGTGGTGGTGGTGACGGAGGATGCCGTCCTCGCCATGCACAAGGATCGCGCCCAGGACGTGAAGAAGGTGGTGGAGCGGCTGAAGAAGCAATCCCGCACCGAGGCGACGAGCCACAACCGCAGCTATCGCCCCTGGGGGCACTACGAGTCGCTGATCCTTGGCGACCGCTTCCAGGTCAAGCGGATCGTGGTGAAGCCGGGCGAGAAGCTGTCGTTGCAGAAGCATTTCCACCGCGCCGAGCATTGGGTCGTCGTGGCGGGCAGCGCGGTCGTCACCCGCGACCATGAGGAAGTGCTGGTCCGGGAAAACGAGAGCATCTACCTGCCGCTCGGTTGCACGCACCGGCTGTTCAACCCGGGGCGGATCCCCTTGCACCTCATCGAGGTCCAGTCCGGCGCTTACCTCGGTGAGGATGATATCGTCCGCCTCGAAGACACCTACGGCCGGAGCTAAAACTCTACTATGGCGGCCATCTGACGCGCCCATCCTGCGCTTCGATGCTCACGACCCAATACGGTCGCTCCGCTTCGATGCTCGGACGAACACGCCAGCTAGCTCGCCCTAGCGAGTTTTCCGTGAGGCTCTGAACCGGCCATGACGGCGCGATAAGCCATCTGATCGGCATACATCCGCTGAAACACCGCGTACTTGGCGTCGTGGTAGCGCCGGACCGCATCAGCGGCCGGCGCGATCACGCTGCCCGCGCGGCTCATCGTCGCCATCGCCGTCGGCACGTCGGGCTGCAAACCGCCCGCCACCGCGCCTAAAATCGCCGCACCGAGCAGGACCGCCTCCGGCTCCTGAGGCAGGACGAGCGTGCAGCCTGTCGCATCCGCATGCTCACGAAGAAAGACCGGGTTCTTAGTACCGCCACCACAAGCCATGATGGTGTCGATCACGTAGCCCTCGGCGTTGAGCGTCTCCACGATGTGCCGGGTGCCGTAAGCGACCGCCTGAACCGTGGCGAGATAGAGCAAAGCCAGATCCTCAGGGCCCGCGGCCAGCCGCAAGCCGGACACCATGCCGCGCAAGGTGGCGTCGGCCCGGGGCGAGCGGTTGCCGTGGAAATCCGGCATGACATGCAGCCCCTCGGTGAGCGCCGCCGGGAAAGCGACGGAGGCCGCCAGCGTCTCCAGCACGGCGTTCAGCCGCTGGTAGATGGTCTGCCCGGCACCACGAGCCTGCTCCAGCATCGCCGGATAGGCGGCGTGGGTCATCACCACATGATCGATCAGGCTGCCGGTGGCGGATTGCCCGCCCTCGTTGAGCCAGAGGCCGGGAACCATCGCGGCGAAATAAGGCCCCCAAATACCCGGCACGAAACGAGGTTCCGCCGAAACCGCCATGTGACAGCTCGAAGTGCCGCCGACGAGCGCCAGACGATGAAGCAAGCCTGCAGCGTCGGGCCGCTCGGCACCAACCGCCGCGCCGATGACGCCGATGCCGCCGGCATGAGCGTCGATCGCCGAGGTGCCCACAGGAATGCCGGGCGCCAAACCCAGTTCCTCCGCCGCCGCTGCTGAAAGGCTGCCGGCGACCGACCCGAGCGGCCGGATGTCGGTGCCGATGCGCGCGAACCCCTCGTCCGCAAGATCGCCGAGGCCGATCGCGCGGAAATAGTCCTCGTCCCAGCGCTGCTCGTGGCCGAGATAGGTCCATTTGCAGACGGTCGAGCACAGGGAGCGCGCGAGGCTCCCGGTCGCCCGCCACGTCAGGAAGTCGGGGAGATCGAAGAAGTGCGCCGCCCGCGCCCAGGCATCGGGCCGTTGCTCCTTCAGCCACACCAGCTTGGGCGTCTCCATCTCAAGGGAGATGCGGCCACCGACGTAACGCAGCACGTCATAGCCGCCCGCGTTGATGCGATCGGCCTCCGCCCCCGCGCGATGATCCATCCAGACGATGACGTTCTGCTCGGGCTCGCCATCCGGGCTCACCGAGACCGGGCCGCCTCCATCATCGAGCGCCACCAAAGAACAGGTGGCGTCGAAACCCATGCCGCGAACGGTTACATCGCCCGCCTGGACCAGCGCCTCGCGGACAGAGGCGCAAACCGCTGCCCAGATGTCGGTGGTCGACTGCTGGACGTAATCGGCCTCAGGGCGCCAGGCCTGGATGGCGCGGCTCGCCTGGCCGAGCATCCGCCCCATGCCGTCGAACACGCCGGCGCGCGCGCTGCCCGTGCCGACATCGACGCCGATCACCGCATCCATGGGTCCGTCCTACTCCGTGATCAGTTCGAACCGGTCGACATCGACCAGGCCAAGATCGGTGATCTTGAGATGCGGGATGACCGGCAAGGCCAGGAACGCCAGCTGCACAAAGGGCTCGTCGAGAACGCAGCCCATGCCGCCCACCGCCGCCCGCAGCAATTCCAGCTTGTGCGTCACCGTCTCGAACGGCTGGTCGCTCATCAGCCCGGCGATCGACAAGGCAAGTTCCGCCACAACCTCGCCACCGCGAACCGCCACGAACCCGCCGCCGAGGTCGATCAGCCGGTTCGCGGCCAGCGCCATGTCGGCGTCGTCGTCACCCAACACACAGATATTGTGGCTGTCGTGCCCGACGGATGAGGCGAGCGCGCCGCCGCGGATTCCGAAGCCCTGGACGAAGCCACGCCCGATGTTGCCGTTCTTGCCGTGGCGCTCCAGCACCGCGACCTTCAGCAGGTCGCGCGCCGGGTCGGCATGGCGGAAGCCGCCGCTGTAGGGCAGATCGGCCTGCCGACGCTCGGTGACGATCTTGCCGCGCAGGACGCCGATGACCGGGGTTCCGGGTCCCGAAGCGCGGACGGCGAGATCCTCGGCCCGAACCGCGCCCCGCCGCATGGTGTTGCCGCCGGGAACCGCCAGCGGCGCGCGACCGGCGAAGCTCTCGGCGCTCACCGGCTGCCCGCGCCGGATCACCCGCGCGACCCTGCAAGTCTCGAGATCATCGAGCACCAGCAGATCGGCGAGGTAGCCGGGCGCCACGATGCCCCGGTCCCGCAGCCCGAAGCCGCGCGCCGCCGACCAGCTTGCCGCACGGTAGGTGGCCGCCACCGGCGCGCCGAGACCGATCGCGCGGCGGACGAGGTAGTCCATGTGCCCGTCCTCGGCGATGTCCAGCGGGTTCCGGTCATCGGTGCAGAAGCCGAGGAACGGCGAAGCGAAATCCGTGATCAGCGGCGCCAGCGCCTCGATATCCTTGGCGACCGAGCCCGACCGGATGAGCACCTGCATGCCCTTGGCCAACTTCTCGCGACCCTCGGCGAGGCTGCTCGTCTCGTGGCAGTTGCGGATGCCGCAGGCGAGGTAGGCGTTCAGCCGCTTGCCCGAGAGCAGCGGGGCGTGGCCGTCGATATGGGCGCCCTCGAAGGCCGCAATCTTGTCCAGGCAGTCCGGGTCCTTCGCCAGCAGGCCGGGAAAGTTCATGAACTCGGCAAGGCCGACGACATGAGGATTGTGCCGGTAGCGGACGAGGTCCGCCGCGGTCAGCGTGGCACCGGCCGTCTCCAGATGGGTCGCCGGCACGCAGGAACTCAGCTGCACGCGCAGATCGAGGATGGTGCGGTCCGCGGCGGCCAGGAAATACTCCAGCCCCTCGGTGCCGAGCACGTTGCAGATCTCATGCGGGTCGCAGATGACCGTGGTGGTGCCGCGCGGCAGCACGCAGCGGTCGAACTCCAGGGGCGTCACCAGCGTGCTCTCGCAATGCAGATGGCTGTCGATGAAGCCGGGCACGACGAAGCGCCCGCCAGCGTCGATCTCCCGCACACCGCGATAGCTGTCGGCGATCCCGACGATGCGGTCGCCGCAGACCGCCACATCGCCCGGGACGGTTTCATCCGGCGGCGTGCCGCCTGTAAGGTCGAGCACGCGGGCGTTGCGGATGACAAGATCGGCGGGCGCATCGCCCAGGGCCTGATCGATGCGGGCCGCAACACCCGCGCGCGTCTGAACCGTCATGGATCCTCCAGCGGGGCCGGCCGCAGGATGGCCGCAGGCTCGGTCTCTAGCAGGAACCGGCGCGCAAGAGTGCCATAAAGCGGCCGCCGGCACACGAGGCGGGAGACGACGAACGCGAGCATGGAGGTCGTCATGATCGGGATCGTCATCTGCTGGTTCGCGGTCATCTCGAGCACGATGACGAAGGCGGTGATGGGCGCCTGCACCACGCCCGAGAAATACCCGACCATGCCGAGCAGAACGATGGCCCGCGCCGGGGTGTGGGTGAAGAACGTCGCGAGAAAGCTGCCGAGCGAGGCGCCGACGGAGAGCGACGGCGCGAAGATGCCGCCCGGAATGCCGCTGAGGTAGGACGCGGCGGTCGCGAGCAACTTCAGCAGGAAGAAGCTGGCCGGAAGCCGCGCGTTTCCCTCCACCAGCAGCCGCGCCTGGGCATAACCGGTGCCGTAGGTCGCGCCGTGCGAGACGAGACCGATCACGGCGATGACGAGCCCGCAAAGAGCCGCGAAGACGATCGGGTTGCGCTTGATCCAGAGGCCGGCGGGGCCACCGAGGCCGCGTGCCATGGTAATGAGGATCTGGCTGAACAATCCGCCGAGGAGGCCGCCGGTCACCCCGCAGAGGATCACCGCCATCCAGCCGGTGCCCAGCGGCAGTCCGACGGAGGTGACGCCGAAATAGGTGTAATTGCCGCTCAACGCCAAGGTGGCAATGCCGCCGATCACCACGGCGGTGATCACCATGCCGCTGGTCCGGGCCTCGAAGTTGTGGCTGAGCTCCTCGATCGCGAAGACGATTCCGGCGAGCGGCGTGTTGAAGGCGGCGGCGACCCCCGCCGCGCCGCCCGCGAGCACCAAGCCGCGCTGCGTCTCGACCCGCGGCAGCCGCAGCGCCTGCCCGAGCGCCTGCATGATAGAGGCGCCTACCTGCACCGTCGGACCCTCGCGTCCGACCGAGGCGCCGGAGGCGAGGCCGAGCAGCGTCAGCAGAACCTTCCCGACGGCGACCCGCAGCGAGAGCACGCGCGAGACGTGGCGTGGATCGGCCATGTGCAGCGAGGCCATCACCTGCGGAATGCCGCTGCCCTGCGCCCCAGGGAAGACCGTCCGCGTCAGCAGGACCGAGAGAGCCAGCCCGACGGGCGCAATAATGAGAACGAGCCAGGGATGCGGCCCCGTCACAAGCTGGAATAGCGCCTGCGCCCCGTCCGCAAGATCCGCGAAGGCAATGGCGACGAGCGCCACCAGCACGGCGCCAGCCCAGAAGGCAACGCGCCGGGCCCAGAGGCGCGGCGACGTGAGCGGCAGTTGCCGCCAGAAGCGCAACAGACGACGGTTGAGCTTCATCCTGACGCAGCCCGCTGCAAACTGGCGCTAGTGGATAAGCGGCGACTGAGCCACGGCGTGCTGCAACCTGATGCGTCCGTCCATGACAATCCGGTCGCGGCCAGCATTTTTGGCCTGATAGAGGCGTTGGTCCGCGACCGCCATGACCTCCACCGGCGTGCGCGCCTCGTCAGCGAGAGCCACGCCGATGCTCAGGGTGATCCGCAGATTTGGATGGATCTGCCCCCAGCTCCAGCTGCGGATGGCCTGGCTTACACGCCTGCAGATCTTGGCAGCCAGCAGAACGTCGGTGCCCTCCATCAGGAGGACGAATTCCTCGCCGCCGTAGCGGAACAGCATGTCGGTCTCACGCGTCGTGATGCGGAGCAGCAGCGCCACCTGGCGTAGAACCTCGTCGCCCAGGGCATGCGAGAAGGTGTCGTTCACCCGCTTGAAGTGGTCGATATCCATCATCGCGAAAGCATAGTCCTGCCCGCCCTTGGCCGCGATGTCGAGCAAGGCCCGCTCCAGCCCGCGGCGGTTCGGAAGACCGGTCAGCACGTCCTCCATGCTGGCGTTCATCAGCAGCGCGGCCTCTTGCGCCAAGGCACGGTTCATCTGCTCGAGGCCGTCGGCTCGGGACCGTTCGGTCTCCACACGAGCCTGCAACTGCTGGGTCTCGTACTGGATCGCAGCGATGCGGGACCGGATGAGCGAGATGTCGGTGCTCTTGCGGACGTAGCGGGCATGGAACTCGCGGTGCCACTGCAGCGCCTCGGCGAACCGCCCGCTGAGAGCGAAGGCGTCCGCCAGATAGCGGCAACACGGAACGCCGATCTCGAGGTCCCCGGTTTCACCCGCGAGGGTCGCGCACTCGCTGAGGGTAATGATCGCGGCCTCGGTTGCCTCCTCCGCGATCTCGAGCTTTCCGCGAGCGAACAGGTAGTAGATGCGCGACCGGGCGCCTCCGTCGCCGTGCATCGCATCCAGGCTCGCCAGCACCCCGGCAGCATTTTCACGCTGGCCCAGACAGAGGTAGTATTCAGCGAGGTTGCAGAGCGCGAGCCGCTCCGACCAGCTGTCGCCCGCCTCAAGCGCGAGTTGCCGGGCCTCATGCGCGAGCGCGAGGGCGCGGGTCATGTGCGCCTCCACGGCCTTCTGCTCGACTGATGCCGACGATACCTGGTGAAAGAACTCGGCCTCGATGCCGGCGCGATTGATCAGCCATCGCCCAAGATCGACGTGATCGCCGATGACCCGGGCCAGGGCGACGGCCCGGTCCGCGAACTGCACCGCACGGTCGAGCTGCCCCAGCATCCAGAACACGACGCCGACGACGTTCAGCGCGAAGCAGATGGCGCGGGGCTCCGCCGCGGCCTCGGCAAGCTCAAGGGCGAGCATCGCCTCGTCCAGGGCCTCGTTCGGAGCGCCGATCTCGATCAGCAACCAGCCGTGAATGGCGCGCGCCCAAGACTCGCGAGGCCGGTCGCCGATGACGCCGTAGAAGTCCCGCGCCGAGAGGACATGCAGGATGCCCTCCTCGTAGTAGCCGAGCATGAAGCAGTACCAGCCCATATGGGTGGCGGCGCTGGCCCGAAGACCTTGGTCGCCGGCCGCTTGCGCGGCGTCCTGAGCGCTCTGGGCAAGAGCGAGAGCGGCTTCGACCTGGCCCTGACAGGACAAGTGCCACGCACGCTCAAGATCGGGCCACATCGTCGTAAATGGCACGATGTCGCCGGCTTCTTCGGCCGGCAGCTGTGTCAGAGGTGGGTTCATCCTAGACTGCGGCGCTCCCGGGGCGTCGCATGGAATGGCCGGGGGACGTGCCGCCGCGTGCAGCAGCCGCTAGTCGCACCCCAGACCAGACGCCACACGAGCGGCTGTTACCTATGTTCCTTTTTAAGTGGAACGGCGCGGCGCGCTAGTCCCCGGACAGACTAAACGTTTGCCTCGGCAAGTTAAAATGGAATTTCGTCGTCGATATCTCCGCCACGGCCACCGCCGCTGTCCCAACCTGCCGAGGCGGGAGCACGGCCGGCCGGCTTTTCAGACCGGCCGCTGAACCCACGGTCACCACCCGTGGAAGGAGCGGCGGCACCGCCCTCCCCGAGCCGGTCGAGCAGAACAAGCTCCGCCCCGAACCGGCCGAGCATGACCTCGGTCGTGTATTTCTCCTGACCGGACTGGTCGGTCCATTTCCGGGTCTGGAGCTTCCCCTCGAGGTAGACCTTGCTGCCCTTGCGCAGGAAACGCTCCGCCACGTCGGCCAGCCGGTCGTTCATGATGACGACCCGGTGCCACTCGGTCCGATCCTGCCGCTCGCCGCTGGCTTTGTCGTTCCAGGTATCGCTCGTGGCGACCGTGAGGTTCACGATCTTCATGCCGGACTGGGTGTTCCGAGTCTCCGGGTCCTTGCCCAGGTTCCCGATCAGGGTGACTTTGTTGACGCTGCCCGCCATGCTTTTGCTCCGACCGTCCGATTGCGTTCAATAGACCAAGCTAGCCGAATTCCCCTGTCG
Source organism: Acidisoma sp. (assembly GCF_965199065.1). Lineage (NCBI taxonomy): Bacteria > Pseudomonadati > Pseudomonadota > Alphaproteobacteria > Acetobacterales > Acidocellaceae > Acidisoma > Acidisoma sp. The sequence goes on from NZ_CBDAQN010000003.1 coordinate 866,006, forward strand.
CGACCAGCACACCCTCCGGCTTTTGTTGTGTTTTAAGAACGAACTCTTCGCTGGGAAAGCTGGCCGGTAGCCATCACATCTGGCAATCAGGCGCTGACGACGGAGGGGGGCGCTCGACGCATCCCGCCAAAGCCTTTACGAGAACATCTCACGAACTTCAATCAGAGTGCGGTCCCTCAAGAGTGGCACATACCCCAGCCGGCTCCTCGATCATCGTGCGCGGTGCACGGGAGCACAATCTCAAGAACGTCGACATCGCGATCCCCCGCGACAGCTTGGTGGTCATCACGGGCCTGTCCGGCTCGGGCAAGTCGTCGCTCGCCTTCGACACCATCTATGCCGAGGGCCAGCGCCGCTATGTCGAGAGCCTGTCCTCCTACGCCCGGCAGTTCCTGGAGCTGATGGGCAAGCCGGACGTCGACAGCATCGAGGGCCTGTCCCCCGCCATCTCCATCGAGCAGAAGACGACGAGCCGGAACCCACGTTCGACCGTCGGCACCGTCACCGAAATCCACGACTACATGCGCCTGCTCTGGGCCCGGGTCGGCATCCCCTACTCGCCCGCCACCGGCCTGCCGATCGAGGCGCAGACGGTCAGCCAGATGGTCGATCGCGTCATGGCCATGACAGAGGGCACGCGCCTGCTGCTGCTCGCCCCGGTCGTGCGCGACCGCAAGGGCGAGTATCGCAAGGAGTTGGGCGAGCTTCAGCGCAAGGGCTTCACCCGCGTAAAGGTCGATGGCACCCTCTACGAGATCACCGAGGTTCCCGCCCTCAACCGCAAGACCAAGCACGACATCGAGGCGGTGGTGGACCGCATCGTCGTGCGGGAAGGGATCGAGGCCGATTGGCCGACAGCTTCGAGACCGCGCTCGGCCTCGCCGACGGGGTGGTCTATGCCGAGCCGCCCGACGCGCCGAAGGACGGCAGCGCGCGGATCACGTTTTCGTCGCGGTTCGCCTGCCCCGTCAGCGGCTTCTCGATCGAGGAGATCGAGCCCCGGCTGTTCAGCTTCAACTCGCCGCATGGTGCCTGCCCGGCCTGCGACGGCCTCGGGATGGAGAGCTTCTTCGACGCCGCCCTAGTGGTGCCCGACGATCGCCGCCCCCTCAACGCGGGCGCTGTCGCACCTTGGAGCAGTAGCCAGACGCCCTATTACGAGCAGACGCTCCAGGGGATCGCACGACACTTCAAGGTGCGGATGACCATGCCCTGGGGCGACCTGCCCGAGCGCGTCCAGAACGCGATCCTCAACGGCACCGGCGATGAGCCGGTCGAGATCACCTACAAGGACGGCGTCCGCGCCTATGCCGTGAACAAGCCCTTCGAGGGCGTGCTCAAGAACCTCGCGCGGCGCTGGAAGGAGACGGACAGCGCCTGGGTGCGCGAGGAACTCAGCCGCTATCAGGCCGAGAAGCCCTGCGATGTCTGCCAGGGCGCGCGCCTCAAGCCCGAGGCGCTGGCGGTGAAGATCGCGGGCTCGACCATCGCCGCGGCCTCGGAACTCGCCATCCGCCGCGCGCTGCCCTGGTTCGAGGGCGTATTGGAGCAACTCACCCCGCAGCGGCAGGAGATCGCCCGCCGCATCCTGCGCGAAATCGTCGACCGGCTGCGGTTCCTGATGGACGTCGGGCTCGACTACCTCACGCTCGCCCGCGGCTCGACGACGCTGTCGGGTGGCGAGAGCCAGCGCATCCGGCTCGCGAGCCAGATCGGCTCGGGCCTCACGGGCGTGCTCTACGTGCTGGACGAGCCGTCGATCGGGCTGCATCAGCGCGACAACGAGCGCCTGCTGGGCACGCTGCGGCGGCTCAAGGCGCTCGGCAACACAGTACTCGTGGTCGAGCATGACGAGGACGCGATCCGCGCCGCCGATCATGTCATCGACATGGGTCCGGGCGCGGGTGTGAACGGCGGCGAGGTGATTGCCGAGGGGACGCCGGCCGAGGTGGAGGCCAATCCGAACTCCATCACCGGCGACTACCTCTCGGGCCGCCGCAGTATCCCGATGCCGGAGGTGCGGCGGCCGCTCGACCCCAAGCGGATGCTGACGCTGGTGGGCGCGACCGGCAACAACCTCAAGAACGTGACCGCGAGCTTTCCGCTCGGCTGCTTCACCTGCATCACCGGCGTGTCCGGCGGCGGCAAGTCGACCCTCGTCATCGATACGCTGTTCAAGGCGGTGTCGCGGCGGCTGATGGGATCGGGCGAGGTGCCGGCGCCGTATGCGAAGATCGACGGGCTGGAGCAGCTCGACAAGATCATCGACATCGACCAGTCGCCGATCGGCCGCACCCCGCGCTCGAACCCCGCCACCTACACCGACCTGTTCGCGCCAATTCGCGACTGGTTCGCGGAGCTGCCGGACAGCCGCGCGCGTGGCTACAAATCAGGCCGGTTTAGCTTCAACGTGAAGGGCGGCCGTTGCGAGGCCTGCTCCGGCGACGGGCTCATCAAGATCGAGATGCACTTCCTGCCCGACGTTTTCGTCACCTGCGATGTCTGCAAAGGCCGCCGCTACAACCGTGAGACGCTGGAGGTGAAGTTCCGCGAGAAGTCGATCGCCGACGTGCTCGACATGAGCGTGGACGAGGCGCTGCCGTTCTTCTCGGCGGTGCCGCGCATCTACGAGCGCCTGTCGATCCTGGCGCGCGTGGGCCTCGGCTACGTGAAGCTCGGCCAGCAGGCGACGACCCTCTCGGGCGGCGAGGCGCAGCGGATCAAACTGGCGAAGGAGCTGGCGCGGCGGGCGACCGGCCGCACGATCTACATTCTCGACGAGCCGACGACCGGCCTGCATTTCGAAGATGTCCGCAAGCTGCTGGAGGTGCTGCACACGCTGGTGGACCAAGGCAACACGATCCTGGTCATCGAGCACAATCTGGAGGTCATCAAGACCGCCGACTGGATCATCGACATGGGACCCGAGGGCGGCGACGGCGGCGGCCGGATCGTCGCGGAGGGCACGCCCGAGGACATCGCCGCGAGCGCGGACAGCCATACCGGGCGATTCCTCAAGCCGCTGGTTCCGGTGCGGGCCGAGAAAGCGAGGCCCAAACGCCGTCGCGCCTGACGGAACTCGTCGCTCAACGAGGGTCAAGCGCGGATGTCCGCCGACTGAACTATTGGTCATGGGGTTGGCCAGACCTCCGCAGCGCACCAATTCTTTATGCAACGCATTCGCGCAGCTTTCCCCCTCGAAGGAGATTTTGATGACCATTCAGGACATTCTGCACCGCAAGGGCCGGCAGGTTGTGACATCGCGCCCCACTGAAACACTCCTCGCCACCATCCGGATGCTGACGGAGAAGCGCATCGGCGCGGTCATCGTCGAGGACGATCACCTACGGCCCGCAGGCATCTTCACGGAACGAGATTTCGCCAAGGCCGTCGCTGCCCATGGCGAGAGTGCGCTCGGCATGCCCATTGGCAGGCTCATGAGTGCGCCCATCATCAGCTGCCGCCCGTCCGACTCCGTAGAGAGCGCCATGGCGCTGATGACGCGGGCAAAGATCCGCCATCTGCCGGTCATGGGTGACGGCGAGTTGCTGGGCATCGTCAGCATCGGCGATCTCGTGCGGCAGCGGCTGTCGGACAAGGAACTGGAAGCCGGCGTGCTGCTCGACCTTTCCCGCATGCGCGCCTGAAGCCTCGGCCCGCTCACCTTGAACGAAATTCGATCCGCCTCAAGTCGAGCCGGCGGGGGGATCGATCATGGCGGAAGAGGCGGAGACCGGGCCAAAGCGGCGCCCTGACGGGCTGTGGGATGTCGGTCCCGCGACGGCGGTAGCAGACGATCAACTGGTCGGTGTCGAGCTCGACGGGCAGAAAGTCCTGCTGGCGCGGTCGGGCGGCCTGATCCTCGCGGTGGCAGGAACCTGCCCGCATGCCGGCGCGCCATTGGCGGAGGGCGTGCGCTGCGGCGACCGGGTCATTTGTCCCTGGCACAAAGCGAGCTTCGACCTCCGGTCGGGCGCGGTCGTCGAGCCCCCTGCGGTCGATGCCCTGCCACACTACCCGACGCGGATTGAAGCCGGCCGCATCATTGTCTCGCTACAGGCGATGCCGGCTCCTGAGCCGCAGGCGGCCCACGACGACCGCTGCTTTGTCATTCTCGGAGCCGGTGCGGCGGGCCAGTCGGCGGCACAGACGCTGCGAGAAGAAGGCTTTGGCGGAAGGCTGGTGATGGTCAGCCATGAGGCCGAACTCCCCTATGACCGCACGGTCCTGAGCAAATACAAGCTCTCGGGCGAGCCGGGTGCGGAAAAGTCCCCGCTCCATGAGGCCGAGTTCTACGAGCGCCACCGCATCGAGCGGAGGCGGGCAGAGATCGTCGAGGTCGACGCCACCAGCGCCACCGTGCACTTCGCTGACGGTACTTCGTTGACCTATGACGCGGCGCTCCTCGCCACCGGAGGGATCCCGAAGACCCCGAAGCGCCCCGGCATCGGACTTCGCGGTGTATTCGTTCTCAGGACGGCTGCCGATGCCGATGCCATCCTGGCGGCGGCGAAGCAGGCAAAGCGCGCCGTCGTAGTCGGCGCCGGTTTCATCAGCATGGAGGTCGCCGCCAGCTTGCGGGAACGCGGGCTCGAGGTGACGGTCGTCATGCCGGGAGCGACCCCCTTCGAAAAGCCGCTCGGACCAACGATCGGCGCCGTTTTTGCGCGGCTCCACCAGAAACAGGGGATCGTTCTGCGCGCCCGCGAGGAGGTCGCGGCTTTCGAGGGCGACAGTGCCGTTACCGCCGTGCGCTTGGTGAGTGGGGAACATCTGCCTGCCGATCTCGTCGTCATCGGCGGCGGCATCAGCCCCGCGACCGGGATGCTGCGCGGGGTGACCCTCCGCGAAGATGGCGGCGTGCCTGTCGACCGCCACTTGCGCGCGGCGGACAGGCTTTGGGCAGCCGGCGACGTGGCCGCTTTCCCGCTGTACGGCGATGGCGAGCCGATCCGGGTGGAGCACTGGCGTGTCGCCCAGCAGCATGGGCGGCATGCGGCGCTCGGTATGCTGGGGCGCGAGGCGCCCTATGTTTCCGTGCCGGTGTTCTGGACCATCCACTTCCTCAAGCGGCTGGATTATGTCGGCCACGCCCGTGAGTGGGACGACATCGTTGTCGATGGCGACCTGGAAAAACCGGAGTTCATTGCGCTCTACGTGAAGGCCGGACGGGTCGACGCCGTGATCGGCTGGGATCGCGACAAGGATGTCGCCCGCGCGATCTGTCTGTTCGAGGAGCGTCGCGAGTGGCAATCTGGCCCCTTCCTCGCCGCACTGGCCGAGGGACGCTGAAAGAAGAGGCCCGACATGGCAACCTTACCCTATCGCACCGCCCTGATCATTGGCGCCGGGCCTGGCATCAGCGCCTCCGTCGCCCGGCATCTGGCGACTGAAGGCCTGAAGGTGGCGTTGGCGGCGCGCGACACGGCGAAGCTCGCCGACATCGTCCACGAGACTGGAGCCGTGGCGTTCGCCGCCGATGCGACCGATCCGGCGGCGGTCGCGGCCCTGTTTCTGTCGGTGGACGAGCGCCTCGGCGAGCCCGATGTCGTCATCTACAACGCCAGCATGCGGGTGCCGGGTCCACTCGCGGAGCTGGACCCCGAGGCGGTGCGGCAGTCGCTGCAGGTATCGGCGTTCGGCGGATTTCTTGCGGTGCAGCAGGCCGCCCAGCGCATGGTGCCGAAGGGCCTGGCGCCATCCTGCTCACGGGCGCCTCGGCCAGCGTCAAAGGCTATGCGCGCTCCGCCGCCTTCGCCATGGGCAAGTTCGCGCTGCGCGGCCTGGCACAGAGCGCCGCACGGGAGTTGGGGCCGAAGGGCATCCATGTCGCGCATTTCAACATCGATGGCGGCGTGCGAAGTGCCCGGCGGCCGGACCCCGTTGACCAGCCCGACAGCACGCTGAGCCCCGAAGGCATCGCCCAGACCTACCTCGACATCCTGCGGCAGCCGCGCAACGCCTGGTCGCTGGAGGTGGAACTGCGCCCGTGGGTGGAGACCTTCTAGCTGGTCCGGCTAGAACGGCGCCTCCGCGACGTGCCACAGCACGCCTGACGGGTCGAACACGAAGCCGACCTTCAGGCCCCACGGCTGCATCGCCGGCGGCTTGGGCGCCTTGACCCCAAAGGCGTCGACCAGACGCGCGGGATCATCTCTGCCACCAGGCGTCGGCGTTGCGGACCAGCAGCTGGATCATCAGGTTCTCGGCCAGGGCCTGATTGTAAAAGTTCTGGAGGATGAAGCTGAAGCTCTCCATCTTCAGGATCGTGACCTCGTCGTTCTCCATCGTGGGCCTGAAGCCCAGCGCAGCATAGAACTGCTTCGAGACCGCGTAGTCCTTCGCCGGAACGAAAGCCCGCAGCGCCACAACCTGCTCCATCGACCGCTCCTCCCGTTAATGACCGCCACGATATCCTGCTGACCAGCGGACGCGCCACGGCTACCCGCTGCCCGACCTTGCGCGGGACCGCGCACTAGGCTTGAACCCCCTCCCCTTGGCGGCACGGGATGGGCGCATGACTAGGCTGATCGGCATCGACTTCGGCACCACCAACAGCGTGCTTGCCCATCTGGAGGCGGACGGCAGCGTCAGCACCACCGTCTACCCGGTCGGCGACCGGCAGCTCGCCGTCTTCCGCACGGTGCTGTGCTTCTGGAACGAGGAAACCCGGGGGCGCCGCTCGCTTCACCATGCAGCCGGACCCTACGCCGTCGAGAGCTACCTCAACGACCCGACCGATAGCCGGCTCATCATGTCGATGAAGACCTACCTCGCGCAACGCAGCTTCACGCGCACCAATATCTTCGGGAAGGTCTTCACCCTCGAGGACATGGTCTCGGTCTTCCTCGAAGGGCTGACGAAGGGCGAGGCATCCGGCGCCCATGTCGTCGCCGGCCGCCCGGTGCGCTTCGCGGGCGAACTGGCAGACGACGACTTCGGCGAGGAGCGGCTCCGCGCCTCGTTCATGCAGGCTGGCTTCGGCACGATCGACGTGGCGCTGGAACCCGAGGCCGCCGGGTATCGCTTCGCCCGCACGCTCGAGGCGCCCGCGACCGTGCTGGTGGGCGATTTCGGCGGCGGCACCAGCGACTTCTCGGTGATGCGCTTCGACCCGAAAGGCCGCGCCCGCGTCACCCCGCTCGGCTACGCCGGCATCGGCATCGCCGGAGACACGTTCGACTATCGCATCATCGATCATGTCGTCTCGCCCCTGCTCGGCAAGGGCGATGTCTATACCGTCATGGGCAAGGACCTGCCGGTGCCGCCGGACTACTTCACCGGCTTCGCCCGCTGGCATCGGCTGTCGCTCATGCGAGCCCCGCGGACGCTGCGCGCCATCGAGGAGGTCGCCGCCGCCAGCGCTCACCCCGAGCGCCTGCGCATGCTCATCCGCCTCATCGAGGATGAGCTCGGCTACCAGCTTTACCAGACCGTCAGCGCGGTGAAGGCCGAGTTGTCCGGCCGCGAAACGGCGGTGTTGCGCTTCGCCCACGGCGACTTCGCCATCGAGCGGGAGATCGCCCGGCGGGAGTTCGAGGCCTGGATCGCGGAAGACCTCCGCCGCATGGCGGCCACTGTGGATCAGGCCCTCGCCACGGCGCGGATCCGGACCGACGAGATCGACCGGGTGTTCCTGACCGGGGGCACCTCCTTCGTGCCGGCGGTGCGCGCCCTCTTCGAGAGCCGGTTCGGGCGGGATAAGGTGTCGGGGGGCGGTGAGTTCGTGTCCGTCGCCGAGGGACTGGCGCTGATCGGGCGAGACCGCGCTACGCGCTGAAGGCGCCCGCGACAAAGGCACCAGCGATCACCACCAGCCAGGGCGGCAACCGCCACACCGCCAGCATCAGGAACGCCGCGACGCCGAGGCCGAAATCGGCCGGCGCGCGGATCGCGCTCGTCCAGACGGGGGTGTAGAGCGCAGCGAGCAACAGCCCGACGACGGCAGCATTCACGCCACGCAGCGCTGCCTGCGTGCCCGCCTGCCGGCGCAGCCCATCCCAGAACGGCAGCACGCCGATCAGCAGCAGGAACGACGGAAGATAGATCGCGGCGAGGCAGAGTAAGCCGCCCGCCACGCCGTTGGGCCAGGGTTTCATTGCCGCGCCGAGGTAGGCGGCAAAGGTGAAGAGCGGACCAGGCACGGCCTGCGCCGCCCCGTACCCTGCGAGGAAGCGCCCGCCGCTGATCCACCCCGGCGGGACCACCGCCTGCTGAAGCAGGGGCAACACAACATGCCCGCCGCCGAAGACCAAGGCACCGGCACGATAGAAGCGAGCCAGCAGGTCGAGCGAGTGGCTATGCGACGCGGCAGCCATCAGCGGCAGGAGCAGGAGGAGCGCGATGAACGCCAGAAGCGCCATGGTGGCGGTCGAACGTCGCAGGCCGAAATCGAGGTGCCCCACCGGGGCCGCCATCGGCTGCCGCAGGAAGAGCAAGCCCGCGAAGGCTCCCACTGACAGGACCGCCAGCTGCGCGAGCACCGCCGGCCACAACAGCATGACACAGGCGGCGGCGACCATCAGCGTCGCCCGCGGCCGGTCGGGGCAGAGACTGCGTGACATTCCCCACACCGCCTGAGCCACGACGGCCACCGCGACAACGGAAAGGCCGTGCAGCCAGCCAGAGCCCGAAGCCGATCGCCCGATGCCCAGCGCGAACAGGATGAGGAGGGTCGCGGACGGCAAAGTAAATCCAGCCCAGGCGGCCAAACCACCGGGTAATCCTGCCCGCAGAATGCCAAGCGTGACCGCGACCTGGCTGCTCGCCGGCCCAGGCAGAAACTGACAGAGAGCGACGATGTCCGCATAAGTCGCCTCATCGAGCCAACGCCGCCGCTCGACGAAAGCCGTCCGGAAGTAACCCAGATGCGCGACCGGGCCGCCGAAACTCGTGCAGCCAAGGCGGAGAAAGGTCAGGAAAACCGAAGGCCATCCACCCGAGAGCAAGTCGCCGTCCTTTTTTGTTAAAAAGGACCGAGAAACTTCCATCCACTGTCTCCGCGTGATGAAGGGGCGGTTGCGCCATGGCGAGTTAGGTCCGTCAGTTGCGGCGGCGTTGTTCGCGGCAGCGGCAGGCAGTAGGGTCCGGCCCGCCATCCAGGAGGAACCGTCCATGCCCTGCCGCTTATCCCCCCGCGCCGCCTGGCCGACCGCCGTAATCGCCGCCGCGCTCTCCCTCGGGTTGACGGTCGCGGCCTCGGCGCAGGATGCGTGCGGCGTGCCTCCCTCGGGTGTCGTGCGGCTATGGGCAGGGATCGGCTGTCAGGGGCAGTCGGAGGACGTGGCCGCAACACAGACCGTCGCAGGCTTCCCTGCCTACTCGATCTCGAACGGCACAGGCCAGTGGATTGCGGTAACGGATACCGCAGACCCCTCGCAGGCCGACCATACGCTGCTGATCCAGAACGGCTGCGTCTACGGCAATCTCAGCCTGTTCCACTGGCAGAACGGGCAATCATGGGTCGGCAATATCCGCGCGATCCAAATCCTCCCTCCGGGGACGGACCCCAACAGCTATCCCGCCAGTGGCCACAAGGTTATCGGTCAGTGCAGCTGAGCGGCTGAACCGCCGGAAACCGTCTTTTGCTCTTCATCATCTCCAAGCTGCTCTGGCTGGTTCTGGCGCCGAGCATGCTGCTCCTCCTCCTCGCATGGCTCGGACTGCTGCTCCTGTTCTGGCACCGGCGGCGGGCCGGCCTCACCTGCCTGACCCTCTCCCTCGGGGCGCTGGCCCTCATCGCCTTCCTGCCCGTGGGCGACGCAATGCTTGCCCCACTCGAAAACCGTTTTCCCGAGGTGAAGGCGCTGCCGGCGGATGTCACTGGCATCATCGTGCTTGGAGGAGCCCTGGAGACCGACCTCTCGGCGGCACGCGGAATGCCATCCCTCAACGATGCGGCGGAGCGGATGACGAGCCTGGTCTATCTGGCACGGCACTATCCGAAGGCGCGCCTGGCATTCACCGGCGGCAACGGCGAACTCATCCACGCGCCGATGCCGGAGGCGACCGTTGCCCGCGAGCTGTGGACGCAGCTGGGCGTCGACCAGAGCCGGATCGTCTATGAGAGCCGGTCACGGACGACCTACGAGAATGCGATACTCCTCAAGGCGCTCCTCAACCCCGAGCCGGGTCAGGTCTGGCTGCTCGTCACCTCGGCCTGGCACATGCCGCGCTCCGTCGGGCTGTTCCGCCACGCCGGCTGGACGGTGCTGCCCTACCCGGTCGGCTACAAGACGGCGCCGACGCTCATGACGGCCATCCGCGGCACCCTGCCGGACAGGCTCGCCATGGTCGATCTCGCGAGCCATGAATGGGTGGGGCTGGCTGCCTACTGGCTGCTCGGCCGCACCAGCGCCCTGTTCCCGGGGCCGCAGGCGGTGACGCCGAGGTAGGGTGCCGGGTCGACACGACGGCCGCCGATGATGATCTCGAAGTAGAGATGGGTGCCGAGGGTGAGGCCGGTCCGCCCGACGCGCCCGATCCACTGCCCCGCGCGAAGCCGCGTCGCTCCGTCCGCGATGGCGGGGGCAACCATGCCGAGATGGGCATAGAGCGCGCGAAAGCCCTGATGCTGGACCAGAACCTCCAGCCCGCCCATGCCCTCGCGGTCGATGCGAATGATACGGCCGGCAGCCACGGCGGACACGCGGGCGCCTGCTGCCGCGCGCAGGTCGACACCCCAGTGGAAGCGGCCTGCCACCGGCGCGGCGGCAAGATATCGCGGCCCGAAGGGCGAAGTGACGCAGCCAGGCGCCACCGGCCTGATCAGCGGTGACGGAGGGAACCCTGCTCCAGTGGCAGTGGCGATGCCGAGGCCAAAGACGAACAGGATGTTGGGGACAAGCGGCGTGATCCTCAAGGCGGTCTCCATCCGGGTTGCTTTCGGGCGCGCAATGCTTGATGGGCTGGGCAGAAGGAACCACTGTCGGACGCCGGATCCTCTCAAACAACATTCCAAAGCTCCGTTAACGCTTTGGGAGGGAATGATCTTGCTCTATGCGATTAGCGGGTTCGCTCTTACGGTCGCTGCTGTTCCGCTCAAAACGTTTTTTGCGGCGCAGCGGGAGGTGTCATGCGTGTTCTAGCGGTCGGCTTGGTCGGGTTGACATTGGTTTGCGCGATGCTGGTGTCGTCCCCGGTTTCTCATGCTCAGACGGCCAGTGACCCGTTAGGTCTGACTGCGGGCAGCTTTCTGCTGCGCGGGCGCCTCGTCGGGATTTTTCCCAACAACTCGGATTCGACGATTTCGTTGATCGGAGGCCATATCGAGGTCAGCAATTCGATCACCCCGGAAGTCGATCTCTCGTATTTCCTGACCGATCATCTCGCCATAGAAGGTGAGGCCGGCATTACCCGCAACAACCTGACGGCGGAGGACACCGCACTGGGCCGCCTCGACGTAGGCAAGGTTTGGGGTGCGCCGATCATCGCGCTCCTCCAGTACCACCTTCTGCCCCGCTCGCGCTGGAACCCGTATGCCGGCGTGGGAGTTGCCTTCCTCCCTTATTTCGACGCTCAGCCCGCCGGTGGGCTTGTGCAGCAGCTCTCCGTGCAATCGGAAGTCGGCGCGGCATTTCAGGCGGGGATCGACCTGCAGGTGACAGGCCGCTGGTACGGCAACCTGGACCTCAAGAAACTCATCGTCAGTTCCGCGGCGACCGTCGACGACGGTGCGATCGAAGCGAACGGCCACATCGACCCGCTCATCGTTGGCCTCGGCATCGGCTACCGGTTCTGACGCCCCCCGATGCCCACCGATCCGTGGCACGTTCTAATCGTCGGCTACGGCGGCTTCGGGCAGGCTCTCGCGCTCTCTCTGCACCGTAGCGACAACATCGCGATCGATGTCTTCACCCGCCGGCCAGCCGCTGCCGATCAACGCCTGAACGCCGTCTCCCGCTTCATCCACCACCTGCCCGAGATCGACCTTGCCCGCTACGACATCGCGATCCTGGCGCTGCCGAGCGGCGCTCTGGCCTCCGTTCTGGACCGCATCCCCCGCAACGCCCCTCGGGCGACGGTGCTTTCCTGCGTCAAGGGTATGGATGCCGAAACCCACGCTTTCCCGACGGACCTGATCGCGCTCCATCTTCCCGGCCACCCAATCGGCATGCTGTCCGGCCCCACCTTCGCGGGTGAGATGATGGCAGGACACAAGGTCTGGATGTCGCTGGGCTGCCGCGATCCGGCCCAAGGTCAGGCACTGGCGGCAAGGCTCGCTGGCCCGCGGCTTGCCCTCACTGCCACCACGGACGTGCGCGGGTTGGAGATCGTGGGCGTGGCCAAGAACATCGTCGCCATTGGCGCCGGGCTCGTGCAGGGCCTCGGGCTGGGGGAGAACACCCGCGCGAGCTATGTCGCCCGCGGCATCGGCGAGTTGCAGCGGCTGCTGCCCAGCCTTGGCGGCCGGGCCGAGACTGTGATGGCGCCGGGCGCGCTCGGCGACCTCATTCTCACCTGCACCTCCCGCCAGTCCCGCAACTACCGCTTCGGGCAGGAACTTGGGGAACGCATCGCCCCACTGTCCAGCGAGGGCGTTTCCGCGCTGGTCCCCCTGGCCGAAGGCAGTCGCTCGATCACTTCGTTTCTCGCCTTCATGCGCCGTCAGGGAGCCACCTCGCCGTTCTTCGAGGGCTTGGCGACCGCGATCGGGAATCCCTCGACCATGTCGGCGAAGCTGCTGGCGACGATCGACTGACGTCAGATGGGAACGCCCGGCTGATTTTTGCTCGTGCGTATCGTCTGCAGCGTCTGCACGCGGCTGACCTCGGCGATGCCTGTCAGGCGCTGGGTGAGAATATTCTCATGCGCCGCGTCGCGGGCGACGACGCGCAACAGGAAATCGCCGCCGCCTCTGATCATATGGCATTCGCGCACCTCGTCCCATTGCGCCACGGTCCGTTCGAAGCCGGAAAGGACCGCCTCCTTCTGGCTGTCGAGCCCGACGATGACGAAGAAGGTGATGCTCCAGCCGAGTTTGCCGGCGTCCGTTTCGGCATGATACCCGCGAATGAGGCCGGATTCCTCGAGCCTGCGCACCCGGCGAAGGCAGGGCGGCGCGGAGATGCCCGCCCGCCGCGCCAGCTCCACGTTGGTGATGCGACCATCCATCTGCAGCTCGCTCAGGATGCGCCGGTCGATCGCGTCGAAGTCGCCGGCATCGGTCAGGTCGATCTTCATACGCGGATCCAAACACTCCCTCGCGGTCCAACGCCAGCGGGCCACGCAATATTATTTCATTCGCAGCGAACGGGAGCAATAACTTCGCAGTTAGGCCTAGGCTTTTCCTTGCCTTGCCTTTCCGAGGACCGATATTCTAATCAGCTACGAATCGGTGGAACCCATTGTTATGCCTGAGACGCAACCAATCCCGGTGCTCATCATCGGCGCCGGCCCTGCCGGCTATACGGCGGCGATCTATGCGGCGCGGGCAGGGCTTTCCCCGGTTCTCGTGGCGGGACTTCAGCCGGGCGGACAGCTCACCATTACGACCGATGTCGAGAATTATCCCGGATTCGCCGACGCCATCCAGGGTCCGTGGCTCATGGAACAGATGGCGGCTCAGGCCGAGCACATGGGCACGCGCGTCGTCCACGACATCATTACCCAGGTCGACTTCTCGCGGCGGCCGTTCGTTTGTCTGTCCGACTCGGACGAACGCTTCCGCGCCAACGCCATCGTCATCGCCACCGGCGCCTCCGCGCGATGGCTGGAGATTCCGTCGGAGCGCGCCTTGCGCGGCGCGGGCGTATCGGCTTGCGCGACCTGCGACGGGTTCTTTTATCGCGGCCGCGATGTCGCGGTGATCGGCGGGGGCAATACCGCGGTGGAGGAGGCGCTCTATCTCACCCATCATGCACGGCATGTCACCCTGGTGCATCGCCGCGACGTGTTGCGGGCCGAGCGCATCCTGCAGGACCGCCTCTTCTCCAACCCCAAGGTTTCGGTGATCTGGGACCATGCGGTGGACGAAATTCTCGGCGACGGCACGCCGGCTGTGGTGACGGGGCTTCGCCTCTCGCACGTCCGCACCGGTGCGACGCAGACGCTGGCGCTGGACGGCGTGTTCGTCGCCATTGGCCATACGCCGAACACCACGATTTTCCGCGACGCGCTCGATCTGGATGCCGACGGCTACATAGTGACGGAACCGGGCACCACGCGAACCTCGGTGCCCGGTATTTTCGCCGCCGGTGACGTGCAGGACCGGATATACAGGCAGGCGGTAACGGCCGCCGGCTCCGGGTGCATGGCGGCGCTGGATGCTGAGAAATGGCTGTCGCACAGCCTGTCCGAGGTTTCGGTAGCGGCCTATTAGCGTGCGTAATTTGAAGTTCGCGCCTGTCTCGGAGCACCGACTTGCGAACTTCAAAATCCAAAAGCACACTAGAATCAAATGTTTGCTAGTGTAGCTTCTGATTCTGAAGTTCGCTCGGAGGCTGCCGCGAGTGGATGCGAGCTTCGGAATCGCTACGCTAGGCAGGAGAAGGGTGGCGCGGAGGGCTGCGCCATCAATGAAGTGAACCTCGGGCTGGATCGGGATCGGCAGTATGGATTGGGATAAATTGAGGGTTTTCCACTCGGTGGCGGAGGCGGGAAGCTTCACCCACGCGGGTGATACCTTGAACCTCAGCCAATCCGCCGTCTCCCGTCAGATTTCCGCGCTCGAGGAAGCCTTGCAGGTGCCGCTTTTCCACCGCCATGCGCGCGGCCTCATCCTGACCGAACAGGGCGAGGCGCTGAACCGCACGGTTCGGGAGGTTTTCGCCAAGCTCGCAATGACCGAGGCGCTGCTGACCGAGAGCAAGGAGAAGCCCGCCGGGCGGCTGAAGGTGACGACCACGGTGGGCTTCGGCTCCATCTGGCTCGCCTCCCGCGCCCAGGCCTTCCTCGAGCAGTATCCCGAAGTCTCGATGTCCCTGCTGCTCGATGACGGCGACCTCGACCTCGCCATGCGCGAGGCCGACGTGGCCATCCGCATGCATCCGCCGAAGCAGCCCGATCTCGTCCAGCGGCACCTCATGGACATCCATTGGACGGTCTTCGCCGCTCCGGAGTACATCAAGAAGCACGGCACGCCGCAAACGCCGGAGGATCTCGACAACCACAAGATCATCCTGTTCGGGGGCTATCGCCCTCCGGTCGAGGACATCAACTGGCTGGCCGAAGCAGGCCGCCGTCCAGGGAACCCTCGCCGCGCGGCGCTCGAGATCAACAACCTGCACGGCATGGCGCTCGCCATCCGGTCCGGGCTCGGCATCGGCGTGCTGCCGGATTACCTGGCGCGCGACACCGAAGGGCTGGTCCACGTCCTGCCGGACGTGAAGGCTCCGAAGGTCGATGTGTTCTTCGTCTATCCGGAGGAGTTGCGGAACTCGAAGCGCGTCGCCGTCTTCCGCGACTTCCTCCTGGCGCATATCGCCGAGAAATCCTGATCCGTCAGTCGGACTGATGCGCTGATGGCCGAGCCACCGCTCCCGAAGTCGAAGCCGGCTGCCCGGATGCCTGCCCGGAACGTGCGGCCCTTCATGCAGGCGCTGCACGAGCATTGGCCGGACGCGAGGACGGAGCTGGTCTACAAAGACCCCTACACGCTCCTCGTGTCGGTCGTGCTGTCGGCCCAGACGACGGACGCCGCCGTAAATCGCGCCACCGGACCCCTGTTCACCGCCGCGCCAACGCCCGTTGCGATGGTGGCGCTCGGCGAGGCCGGCCTCAGCGGCTACATCAAGTCGATTGGCCTGTGGCAGGCGAAGGCGCGTGCGGTCATCGGGCTCTCCGAGCGCCTCATCGCCGAGCATGGAGGCGAGGTTCCCCACGACCGCGAGGCGCTCGAGGCGCTGCCCGGCGTCGGCCGCAAAACCGCCAACGTGGTGCTGAACGTCGCCTTCGGGGAGGCGACGATCGCGGTTGACACGCATCTCTTCCGCCTCGGCAACCGCACCGGGCTCGCGCCCGGCACGACGCCCCGCGCGGTGGAGGACGGGCTCCTCAAGCGCATCCCGAAGGACATGCTGCTGCTGGCGCATCACTGGCTGATCCTGCACGGGCGCTATATCTGCAAGGCACGGACGCCAGAGTGCTGGCGCTGCAACGCGGCCCCCTGGTGCGGCTTCCAGCCGAAGACGCCGCCGCACTCCGAGAAGCGGCCATCTCCGAAACCGCGTGGCCGGATCACCGCCACCGAGATAGAAGACCCGTAATTTCGAGGGATTTCGTGATGCGGGTCGTCGTGGCCATGTCCGGCGGTGTGGATAGCTCGGTCGTCGCCGGTCTTCTGTCCGAACAGGGGCATGAGGTCATCGGCGTGACCCTCCAGCTCTACGACCACGGCGCCGCCGCCAAGAGGCGTGGCGCCTGCTGCGCCGGCGAGGACATCCATGACGCCCGCCGCGTCGCCGACAGCCTCGGCATCGCCCATTACGTGATCGACGCCGAAGCCCGCTTCAGGGCGGCGGTGATGGAGGATTTCGCTGCCGGCTACGCGGCGGGAGAGACGCCGGTTCCCTGCGTGCGATGCAACCAGAGCCTGAAGTTCGGCGACCTCATCGACATGGCGCGCGACCTCGGCGCCGAGGCGATGGCCACCGGCCATTACGTGCGCCGGGTCGAGGGGACGGATGGCCCTGAACTGCACAAGGCGGCCGACGCGGCGCGTGACCAGAGCTGGTTCCTGTTCGCGACGACGCGCGAGCAACTCGCCTACAGCCGCTTTCCCCTGGGCGACATGCCGGACAAGGCCGCCGTTCGCGCCGAAGCCGCGCGGCTGGGGCTCGCCGTCGCGGTGAAGCCCGACAGTCAGGACATCTGCTTCGTGCCCGCCGGCAGCTACACCGACATCGTGCGGAAGCTCCGTCCGGAGGCGATGGCGCCGGGCGAGATCGTCGACGCCGAGGGCCGGGTGGTCGGCCGCCACGAGGGCGTCGCGCACTATACGGTCGGCCAGGCCAAGCGGCTCGGGCTGCCGCGTGCGGAGGGCAAGGCCGCGCCTGTGGTGACACGGCTGGACCCGGCGCGCCGGCGGGTGGTGATCGGCCCGCGCGGTGCGGGCGAGCGCGTCGTGCGGCTGCGTGAAGTGAATTGGCTGACGGCGGCGCCCGTCTCCGGGCTGCGGGTGTCGGTCAAGCTGCGTGCGCGGGCGGAGCCGGCGGGCGCTGTGGTGCGGCCTGTAGGCGGAGACGGCGCAGAGGTTCTGCTGGATGAGGCCGCATTGCCAGCGCCCGGTCAGGCCTGCGTGTTCTACCAGGGGGAGCGGGTGATCGGCGGCGGTTTCATCGAACGGCCGGTGGAGTTTCTGGCCGTCGGGAGCTAGGCCTCCGTCTTCCCGCCCAAGGAGCCCAGCCTCATGCTCATCGCCCAGCTATCGGACCTGCATGTGCGGCCACGCGGCATTCCCGCCGCCCGCGTCGTCGAGACCAACATGCTGGTAGAGCGCGCGCTCGCGGCTGTCGCCGCGCTCAACCCGCGCCCGGATGTGGTGGTGGTTTCCGGCGACGTGACCGAATGCGGCCGCCCCGAGGAGTACAGGATGGCGGCTGAGCTGTTCCGCCGCCACCTGACGATGCCGGTGTTCGTGGTGCCCGGCAACCATGACCGGCGGGAGCATTTCCGGGCCGGGCTCGGCCACATGCCCGGGGTGACAAAACATCCCGACTTCGTCCAGTATGCGGTGGACGATTACCCGGTCCGTCTGGTGATGCTGGACTCGGTGGTCCCGGAGGCCGGCCACGGGTTGCTGTGCGACCGCCGGCTGGCGTTCCTGGACGAGACGCTGGGCGCCGATCCGCACAAGCCGACGATGCTGGTGCTGCATCACCCACCGATGCTGACGGGTGCGGCGGGGATGGATGGGATTTTCCTCCGCAACACCACGGCGCTGGGGGCGCTGCTGGAGCGGCACCCTCAGGTGGAGCGCATCCTGACCGGGCATCACCACCGGTCGATCGTCGGGCGGCTGGGCCACGCGATCGTCATCGTGGCACCCGCCGTCGTGCATCAGACGGAGCTGAACCTGCTGGGCGGGCGGCCTGATCAGCTGGTCCTGGAGCCGCCCGCCTATCACCTGCACCTGCACCTGCCGGAGAGCGGGATCGCGACGCATACGGCCTTCGTGGAGCGCTTCCCAGGCCCCTACCCTTTCCTGGTCGATGACGACTACCCTGGTTACCCCGCTAGAGGTGGTAAGGCCTGACCGCAAGCCGGGTTGACGGCAGGCGGGGCGGGCGCTATCCGCACCCACCGCGCCGGGGTCACCTGCGGCGGTTGTTCTGGTTTGGCGGCGTAGCTCAGCGGTAGAGCAGGGGAATCATAATCCCTTGGTCGGCGGTTCAAATCCGTCCGCCGCTACCAGATTTGCGTATCCAGCGATAACTCCTCAGCCACGGGCCAAGCGAGCTTTCCATCCCGGTCGTTCCATCGTGGCGGGAAAACGATCCTCTACTTGGTTGCGCCAGCGACGTTGGATCTTCTTGTAGCGATGACTCGTCCGCTGGCTATTTCCTGCGAGTGAACCTCAACAAGCGAGCATCGACATGATAGGGATTTCGCGCGGGCGCGGACTATCCACGCTCGTATCGATTCAATATCTGCGCGCGTTTGCGGCCTTCATAGTCGTGTACTATCACATCTTCTCGAACCGGGTGGCGGAAGATTGGAGCGGCGGCCGGAATATCGGTCTTTCCGGGGTCGATATTTTCTTTGTCATCAGCGGCTTCATCATGTGGACCTCGACGAACCACCGCGGCGGCTTGGTAAAGTTCCTCAAGCGCCGCATCTACAGGGTCTATCCCATGTGGTGGATCGCTCTCACCTTGTGGATTGTAATCAGGCTCATCCTGCCCGATCGTCTGCAAAACAGAGACATCACCGTGGACACCTTGATTTGCAGTTATCTGCTGGTGCCTCATTTTCATCACGTCTTTGTCGGACAGGTCTGGCCCATCCTCGTGCCTGGATGGACACTTCAGATTGAAATCTTCTTCTACGCGATTTTCAGTGTCACGCTTCTGATTGCCGACCGGACGACCCGGCTCGTCACCGTCGTCGTAGCGCTGTGCGCCTTTGCGATCCTTGGTTCGCTGGTCCCAGCCGGTAGCGCCCTCCTGGAGACTTACACCAGTTCGCTGCTGCTCGAGTTTGCGGCCGGCGCGATCCTCGCTGCAATGATGCTCAATCTACAGCGGGCGCCATTCGGCATCGGGGTGATCGTGGTGACGATCGGGCTCGTCCTGATCGTCTTCAATTACCGGCTGATCGTGGAGGAAGGTGTTCGCCGCGTCCTCGTCCTGGGCATCCCGGCGATCCTCATCGTTGCCGGCAGCCTGGTGATGGAGCCTGTTCTGGCGCGTAGGCCAAGTCGCATCCTGCTGCTGTTCGGGGACGCGTCATACTCGCTCTATCTGACCCATTCCGTGGCGATATCGGCAGCCGCCGTCATATGGGAAAGACTGCACTTGCCGATGGGTCGGAGCGTGGGGGCAACCGGCTTCATTCCCTGCGCGCTGATCGCTTCGCTAGTCTTTGCCGTCATCGTCTATCGCTTTGTCGAAATGCCAATCCTGGCAATGCTTTTGCCGTCGCGCGGCGGTGTGCATATAGCGGCACTTCCGGAGGCGACGCTGAGCGACGAGCCTATGGAGGCACCTCCCGCCATACTGGCGCCCGGCAACAAGCAGGGCTAGCTGCCGTTCAACGGGGACATGATCCGATTAGCGAGCGCCCGAAGGCAGTCGCGCGATTGCACCGGTCACGGCTATCGATCGCCGGAGCGTGAGAATGCTCGAGCAAAGGCTACGGGAGGTCCAGTTGCGCCAGGAACTCGCCGAGGCCGCCATCTTCAGCCAGCGCGGCGGCCTCAGCCAACGGCAGCCAGCGCCGCTCCCGCTCGCCCTTCTCCTTCCAATCCTCGAGGTGGCGCGTCACGTCGAGCCGGAAGACCGTGACCTTGCACGGCAGACACTTGCCCGACGGCAATCGTTTCGAAGACGGGTAACAGCCGATCGGCTCCGGCTGGATGTTGCCTGAGACACCTGCCTCCTCGAACGCCTCCTGACTTGCGAGCGCGCTTGCCTCCCGATTCTTCTCGGGGTGTCCCTTCGGGATGATCCAGCGACGGGTCTCGCGTGATGTGATGAGCAGCACCTGCGTGCGGCCGTCAATCGTCGCGACCGGGAGCGCGGCCAACTGCTTCAAAGTCTTGGGCATCCCCGTTATCCGGTCCTCCTAGGCGTTATCAAGGAGCACTCAGGCTCCTCTTGCAGCCCCTACGGGGACGAGCTGCAGTTCGAGCGGCCTTGCATCGCACAATCCTGCACCGCGCTCGTCCTTTGAAGCGCGCCGCTGACCCAAAGGCCTAACACGGCGAGAACCACCAGCAAAGCCAGCGCCATCAGCGCGCCGCGGCGGCCGCCGGAGGGTTCGTTTTCACTCATGGCGTCGGCTCGCTGCGGACCAAGCGGGGTCGTCATGCCGTATTGGCTCCCGTTCTCCTGAACGTGAGCCCTCACCGGCACCACACCATGGCACATCGGCGCGGAGACGACAGCATCGACGGTCCGCACACGCCATGACGATCAGGCGATGGACACCGAGGAGATTGCCATGCCAAGCGCCGACCGATCGCCGCACCTCGAGCGCCCGCAGCTTGGCCGGCGCGGCTTCGTGATGACCAGTCTGATGACCGGCTTCACCCTGGCGACCACCCGCGCCGAGGCTGCGGCCATCCACACCGACAGTGTCGGCCTGAGCGTGGGAGAAGTGCAGATCCCCGTCGCCGACGGCAACCTGCCGGCTTACGCCGCGCGGCCGGCAGGCGTCGCCAACCCGCCGGTCGTCATCGTCATCGAGGAGATCTTCGGCGTCCACGAATACATCAAGGACGTCTGCCGCCGGCTGGCGAAGCTCGGCTATCTCGCGGTGGCGCCGGAGCTTTATGCGCGCCTCGCCGATCTGTCGACCATGTCCGACTCCGCCCAGATCATGCGCGACGTCATCCTGAAGGCGCCCGACGCGACGATGCTCGCGGATCTCTCGGCGACCGTCGATTGGGCTGTGGCGCATCACGGCGACAGCAGCCGCGTCGCGACCCTCGGGTTCTGCCGGGGTGGCCGGGATGTCTGGCTGTTCGCGGAGAAGGATGCACGGCTCAAGGCCGCCGTCGCCTTCTATGGTCCGGTTGCCAGCCCCACCAGCGCGATCCAGCCGCAGACCCCTCTGGACCTCGCGGGGCAGCTGAAATGCCCCCTGCTCGGGCTCTACGGAGGCCGCGATCAAAGCATTGCACCCGCGGATGTCCATGCCGCGCAGGCAAAGGCGCAGGTGGCAGGAAAAACCGTCGAGATCGTCTACTATCCCGACGCCGGCCACGGCTTTCATGCCGATTACCGGCCGAGCTACAATGCCGCGGATGCGCAGGCCGCCTGGGCGCGCGCCATCGCCTGGCTGCGGGAATACGACGTAGCCTGATCCGGAGCGCGTACGCCCGTCGGCGACAAATATCGGCCTCGGGGGAAGACAGCGGCGGCTTCCGCCACTAGCTATCCGGTTATGACTGATCTTCCGGACCTGACCGCCTCCGCCATGATCCGCGCCTTTCGCGCGGGCAACCTCTCACCGGTGGAGGTGACGGCCGCCTCCCTCGCCCGAATAGATGCCTGGGACGAGCGCCTCTGCGCCACCTGGGCCGTCGACGCGGAGGGTGCGGTGGAAGCGGCCCGGGCCTCCGAGACACGATGGCGCATGGGCAAGCCCCAAGGACCGCTCGACGGAGTGCCCGTGACGATCAAGGAGAATATCGCCACCAAAGGCGTGCCGATGCCGGCGGGCACAGCGGCCGTCGATCCGAAGGCGGCGGTAGCCGACGCTCCCGCCGCCGCGCGTCTGCGGGAAAGCGGCGCCGTTATCCTGTGCAAGACGACGATGCCGGACTTCGGCATGCTCTCCTCGGGCCTTTCGAGCTTTCACCGTCTGGCGCGCAACCCTTGGGACCTTGCGGCCAATCCGGGCGGGTCAAGCGCCGGGGCCGCAGCCGCGACCGCCGCGGGCTACGCGCCGATCAATATCGGCACCGATATCGGCGGCTCCGTCCGCCTGCCGGCAGCGCTTTGCGGAGCGGTCGCCCTCAAGCCGAGCTTCGGCCGCATACCGGTTTCGCCGCCGTTCCTGGGCCGCGCGGTGGGCCCGATCACCCGCACGGTCGAAGACCTCGCCTTAGCCATGTCGGTGCTGAGCCTGCCGGACGCACGCGACTACATGAGCCTGCCACCGACCACGATCGATTGGGCGGCGTCGCCGCTCGACCTGCGGGGTCTGACATTCGGGCTCTGTCTCGAGACGGGCATTGGCTCGCGACCGGAGGCCGCGGTCGTGGAAGCGGTCACCGCCGCCGCAAGGCTGTTCGAGACAGCAGGGGCTCGTGTGGCGCCGCTCGGGCCGTATCTGACCCGACCGATGCTCGACGGGCTAGACGGTTTCTGGCGCACACGCTTTGCCGCAGACACGTCCGGGCTGACCGAGGCGCAGCATGAGCGGATCCTGCCCTACATCCGGGATTGGATCGAGGGCGGGCGCGACCTGTCCGGCGTGGACGTCTATCGCGGCTTCACTCAGATCCCGGCGATCAGCGAGGCAACGCAGGCGGCAACCGCGCCCTTCGACTTTGTCCTCTCCCCGGTATGGCCGGTGGTTTCGTTCCCCGCGGAATTTGCGAGCCCCCTGAACGACCCGTCCCGCCCGTTCGAGCACATCGGCTACTGCGTCGGCTTCAACATGAGCGAGCAACCGGCCCTTGCCATCAATTGCGGTTACTCGTCCTCGGGGATGCCTATCGGGCTGCAAATCGCGGGACGCCGCTTCGACGATCTTGGCGTTATCCGGGTCGCAGCCGCCTTCGAGGCGATGCGGCCTCCGCAACGTCCATGGCCAAGGCTGGATTGATGATCCGCCTCAACAGACTGGAGATCACTTGATGAGACGTTTAATTGCGCTGGCCCTTCTGGCCGCGCTTGGAACTGGCGCCGGCTTGCCGGCCTTGGCCCAGGTGCCCCCGCCGCCCGGATACCGTCCACCCCCGCCCCCCGGCTACCGTCCGCCCCCGCCCCCCTATTACCACCGTCACCATCACCATCATCACCATCATCATCACTACCGCCTGCCGCCGCCGGGCTACCGGCCGCCGCCGCCGCCCGGCTGATACGCATGGTGCGCCGGCGGCTGCCATGAGGCCGCCGACGCCCCACCCATCTACGCCTGACCGGGCCGTGCGATGGGCGGATGAAGCAGCCACAGACGGCTGGGTGCGCCTCGCGCGACGCTGGCGATGGATCATGCTGACGATGGATGGCGCGCTGCGCGCAACACGGAAAGCTTCAACGTGGCGTTTCGAAAAGGCGCATTGGCTCCTGAACCTCTCCAGGGGCCGCGTCGCGGTAATCGCGCCGGCCGTCCGTTGCCGAACCACTCGGTCGGTCGCTCGCAAGACTAGCAATCCGGAGCAGGCACACAACTTGGTCAGCCGAGATGACAGACAGCCGCGTTGCACGAGTGACCGCGCTGACAATCGTCTTCGGACTGGCCTTGGGGAGCTGCAGAACGCCAGCCTTGGCCGCAGGTTATGAGGTCTGGCGGGGTCAGTATGTCTGTGCACAGGGCGTGACCGATCTGACGCTGGTCATGAATGTCGATAAGGTCGGTGACGCTTATGCGCTCTTTGAATTTTACGCTGACCGGCGCAACCCGACAGTGCCCAGCGGATGCTTCGAGATGAGCGGCAGCAAGAACAACTCCGGCCATGTCAGTCTTATGCCGGGCGCATGGCGCCTCAGACCCGATGATTATGTTGCCGTAGGCCTTGTCGGCGATGTGCACGAACCTGCTAATTTAACAGGCGAAATAGAGGGCCCAG
This sequence comes from Acidisoma sp., assembly GCF_965199065.1. NCBI lineage: Bacteria > Pseudomonadati > Pseudomonadota > Alphaproteobacteria > Acetobacterales > Acidocellaceae > Acidisoma > Acidisoma sp. The sequence goes on from NZ_CBDAQN010000003.1 coordinate 889,908, forward strand.
GTTGCGGATCGTTTGTCCTCAAGCAGGACCTCGCCCCTCGCGATGCTGTCACGGAATGCGCCGGAGCCGATTCTTAGGCACCTTCCCCCATCAGATGTGCGGGCCAAGATGCGTCTTGCGCCGGCGGGTACGAAAATTTCGGGTGTTGCAAGTCAAGCGGGCGGTCGCCCAAGCCGCCACCACACGCAGAATCCTTCTATTCGCGATCATCCCCAGCCGCATCGACGTGGACTTCATCCTCCAATTTGGCATTTTCCTTCTCGGTGAGTAGAGCCACGCCTGCCTGAACTGCGGCGGCATTTGCCCTCTCGAAGGTGTGATTGATGGCGGAAAGAAGGGCGTCGGCGTCTGGCGGCAGCCCGTGAAGTTTAGTCGCCACAGCCATGTTGTGTAGTGAGGTCCGCAAGGCTTCAGCGTAGGCCCGGGCTGTCGTCGCGTCGAGTTCAAGATCGCTCATGTTGGATCCTCCAGTAGCCGAACACGCGGTTAGCTAGCTGGCAGTTGAAGACGGCTGTTTGACAAACGTCAGATGGGGATGCGGACGGGCCATGCGAGACATCAGGGGCTTCACGATACGTGGTGCGCCGCCGTTCTGCAGCCGACATCCACCTGCGCCGGGAAAGCCCTATCCGCGGAACTGCACGTCGTGCAGGCGGCGGTAGGCGCCCTCGGCCGCAAGAAGCTCCGCATGACGCCCCTGCTCGACCACGCCATGCCGATCGACCACCACGATCCGGTCGGCATCGCGGATCGTTGCGAGCCGATGGGCGATGACGAGGCTGGTGCGGCCGGCAGCCAACTCCGACAGCGATTGCTGGATGGCCCGCTCGGTTTCGCTGTCGAGGGCACTGGTCGCCTCGTCCAGGATCAGGATCGGGGGATTCTTCAGAAACATTCGGGCAATCGCGACGCGCTGCCGCTGCCCACCCGAAAGCTTCACCCCGCGCTCGCCGAGGATCGTGTCGAGCCCCTCAGGCATATTGGCGATCATCCCCGTCAATTGAGCGCGCTCGGCTGCCGCCAGGATGTCAGCCTCACTCGCGCCGAGGCGCCCGTAGGCGATGTTCTCGCGGAGCGTTCCGCCAAACAGGAACACCTCCTGCTGCACAACACCGATCTGCTGCCGCAGGGAGGTAAGCGTCATGCTCGCGATGTCGATGCCGTCGATCATGATCCGGCCGCTATGCACGTCATAGAAGCGCGGCAACAACGCGCAGAGCGTGCTCTTGCCGGCGCCGGACGGGCCGACGAAAGCCACGGTCTCACCGGCCCTGATGTGGAGGCTCACGCCGCGCAGCACGGTGCGCTCGGAGCTGTAGCCGAAAGTCACGTCCTCATAGACGATGTCGCCGGCGAGCGGCGGGGCTGGACGGGCGCCAGGGCGCTCGGTCAACGTCGGCTTGGTGTCGATCAGGTCGCAATACCGGCGGAAGCCGGCGATGCCCTTAGGATAGGTCTCCAGCACCGCGCTGATCTTGTCGACGGGCCGGAAGAAGACGCCGACCAGCAGCAGGAAACCGACAAAGCCGCCGGGCGTAAGCGCGCCGTGAAGCACGAACCACGTGCCCGCCACCATCACGATCATCTGCGTCGACCGCATCGACAGGTAAGTGAGCGCCGTGCTCGCGGCCATGAGCCGGTAGCCCTGCTGCTTGATACGCTGATAGGATTGGTTGTCGCGGGCAAATAGCTGGCGCTCATGCGCCTCATTGGCAAAGGCCTGAACCACCCGCATCCCGCCGATATTCTCTTCGACGCGCGCATTGAAGACGCCGATACCGGCAAAGATCGCCCGGAAATTATGCGTCAGACGATTGCCGTAGCTGGTCGCGACCAGCAGGATCGGCGGCACGACAAGAACCGTCAGAACGGCAAGATCGACGTTGATGACAAACATCAGCGCGAATGCGCCGACGAAGGTCATCACGGCGATGACGAGATCCTCGGGGCCGTGATGGGCAACTTCCCCGATATCCTCCAGGTCGCGCGTCACGCGGGCGATGAGATGGCCGGTCTTCTGCTCGTCATAGAAGGAGAAAGACAATGACTGGAGGTGATCGAAGGCGCGGCGGCGCATCTCCGTTTCCAGTGCGATCCCGAGCACATGCCCCCAGTAGGTGACGATCGCCATCAGGCCCGTATTGACCAGATAGAGGGCAACCAGCCCCCCTGCATAGCCGGCGATGAGGCCCCAGTCGTGGCCGGGCAGCAACCGGTCGATGAAGGTGCTGACTGCAAGCGGAAAGGCAAGTTCCAACAGCCCCGACAACACCGCACAGCCGAAGTCGAGGATGAACAGCTTGCGATGCGGACGGTAGTAGCTTGCGAAACGGCGGAGGATGGTCATTCCCTTGCCCTGTAGCAGGCGCCAGGAAGAGTGCAAGCGCGGCGTCCCATCTCGTTCAGGAGGGGCTGTCCGGAAAGTGATCGGCAGGCCTCTAGCTTGCGACCGGGACATTGCCGACCTGTTGCATTAGATGACCAATCCATCTCCATCGCTCGTCGGCGCGTCGGTCAACGGAATGACGCAGCCGATCAAGCGGCTGATCGCGGCCCGGACGGCTGCTATCTTCAACGACCGCACCCGTGGCGAACGACCGGTCACCCGACAGGCCGACGGTTTGTTCGGCCCGCGTTCGGTTGCGTGGCGCGTTCATGGCGACGTGACCTCGATGATGGTGGGAGGGGTCGCGAGCCTGCTGCTCCAGATGCTGCATCCAGCCGTGCTGGCAGGGGTGTGGGACCACTCGAACTTTCGCACCGACATGCATGGAAGGCTAAGGCGCACGGCACGTTTCATTGCGGTCACCACGTATGGCGGCCGGCCGGAGGCCGAGGCCCTGCTGGCGCGTGTGCGCGGCATCCACGAGCACGTCCGCGGCGTGCTGCCCAACGGCGTTCCCTATGCCGCGAATGATCCGGCTCTGCTGGCCTGGGTGCATGTCACTGAGACCACCAGCTTCCTCGATGCCTGGATCCGCTACGCCGAACCACGCATGCGGGTGACCGACCAGGATCGCTATTTCGCCGAAATGGTCAGGATCGCCGAGCCGCTCGGCGCCAACCCGGTGCCGCGAAGCCGCCGCGAGGCACAGGCATTGATCTTGGAGATGCGGCCGCAGCTCGTATGTGACGACCGGACGCGGGAAGTCGCCCGGCTGGTATTGAACCAGCCGGCCCAGAACCGGATGGTCGAGCCATTGCAGGCGCTAACGATGCAGGCAGGCATCGATCTGCTGCCATCCTGGGCGCGGCGGCAACAGGGGCTCCCGGACCCGGCCCTGGCCCGTCCACTTGTACGCGCCGGAACGCTGAGCGTCGCCCGCACCCTCCGCTGGGCCTTCTCGTAGACCGACCAGACACCCGAGCGGGTCCGCCGCCGCGGCGCTAAGGCCACTGACTACGGTCGAGCTTCACCACCGCAGCGCGCTGCCCCGCGCAGACTTCGCGGCCGGGAACCGCGGGCAACGTGCAAAGACGATTACCAACCGCCGGGAATGGTTTCTCGCGCCACAATCGCCGTTTCCTCGACGACGGGCGGTGCAACGGGTGCCGTCTCGGCCATGGTGAATTTGGCCCGGGCCTGGGTCTTCAGCGCCCCGGAGCGCGCACGATGTTGTTCCGGCGTCTGGTGGTCCAGATGGGTTGGCATTCGGATCTCCTCAAACCATCGGTCGCGTTAAGGTATCAATTGATACAACGCGCTCATTCGCACTGGCGGCGAACTCGGTTCACGGCGTCTCGCGCATCCTGTTCATGGATCATGGCTGCGTTATCGAGGACACGACGCCTCAGCAGTTCTTCACCAATCCCGCACGTGGCCGGGCGCGGGAGTTCCTTCGTCGAACGTTGAAGGCCGAAATCTAAGCAGCGGCGCGCGAAGTCACCGCCACTCTTACCTCCATCAGTCGGTAGCTTGTCGCAATTTTTCCAGCGAGCAGAACGCATTTGCCGCGAAACGGGCCCGATATTCCGGAGGACAATCCGGGTCCGACAGCAATTTCAGCGACGCCTGCAGGCTTTCGTGGTGATGGCCCGACCAGTAGCCGTTGACGGCCAGCTCATCGAGCAGTCCGAAGGCGTAAATCCAGTCTTCCATGAACAGCCCGTCGGCTGGGCGGGAAATCGCGAGACCGCGCTTGGCAAGCTGAAAACCCTCTTCGTGCCGTCCTTTGAGACGGCAGAAGCGGCTCGCGCCGTGCAGGGCCTCCGCCCGGCTGGGGAAGGCCGTTGTCGCCCGCAGATACGTATCGATCACCGCACGCTGCGAATGCTGCAATGTCTCCATCAGCTGCGCCGCCTGATACAGGCTGATGAAGACCTCTTCAGGCCAGAATCCCAACTCGGCGCGCAGGCGGTAGTTCTCCAATGCCTTCGCCGGGTCACCAGCATCACGATAGCTCTGGGCGAGGTAGAAGCGATAACGCGAGATCAGAAAGGGATCTGTCGCTAGACGGAGCGCGTCCTCCAGAACGAGCGCATCGCGCCGATAGGTGTCCGGGTCCTTCCGCCGCGCGCCGTCATGGTTCTGTCGGATGCGGAGGCCGGCAAGGTGCGCGTGGTCATGCGGGTCCGAACACGTCAGATATTCGTGCAGAACGCCCTCATACCGCCAGGGCAAGGCGTTGCTGATCAGCTGGGGACGACTGAAGCGCGTCCCGCCATTGATGATGTCTAGACTATAGGCCGAGGCCGATAGGTCGGGCATCTTGAATCCGGCCTCGATCTCCAGACTATCGTCAGCATCCATTATGAGTGTGTAATCAGCCATTCCGCGAGCCAAAAGCAGGGCCTGGGAACGATTATGGCCGAAGTCGCGCCACGGTTTGCTTTGCAAGACGCCGGGGATGGCATGCAAATGGTCGCGGATGACCTCCTGCGTTTCATCGGTGGAGCCTGTATCCAGGACCAGCCAAGTGTCGATTAAGCCGAGCACGGAGTCGAGGCAGCGGCGGATCACCTCCGCCTCGTTCTTAACGATCATGCAAAGGCAAACTGTCTGGCCTGACTGGTTCATCTCGCACCGCTTCGTTCGGCCGGCGATCACCAGCCAGATTAGAAGATCCGATGCTCGACACCGGCAAGCAGGATTGTGGTTCCGTCGGAAAGGGTAATGACGTCGCCCAGGCCTCCCACTGTTTCGAGGGGTAGGTCGGCCAGAGTATAGTCATAGCCAGCGAAGGCCAGGTTGTCCGAAGCGTCGAAGCCGATGATCTCCTCGAGCCCGCCAGCGTGGCCCTTGATGAAGGCGAAAACGTCGCCGCCCGTGCCAGCGGTGATTGTCGACACGCCGGAGCCGCCGAGCACACTGTCCGCTCCACTTCCGAGGATCGCCACCAGGGTGCCGGTATCGCCCAGCGGATTCGTTGCAATGGTCTCGGGGCCCTTGCTTGCGGACGCGTCGATACCGGTGATCCCGGATGGGCCGGCGATCGCAAGATTGTTGGCGCCAGTCACCGAATAGATGCTGGTGCCCGTGCCGCCAACGAGTGTGCTGTTCATACCCGAAACGATGCCGGTGATGCCACCAGCCCCGCCGGTGATCGAGCTGTCGGCCCCGCTGACGCTGAATCGTGTCACGCCCGAGCTGGCGCCGAACAGGGTCGTCGATCCCGCGGCGGCGGAGACCGTGTCGTCTGGTCCAGCAAAGATGACGCTCGGCGCGGTGGTCGTGATCGTGTTGGCGCCGGCAGTCGTGTCGACGACGGCGGAAGCCGCAGTGAGCGCCACAGAAGAATTCGCGGAGGCCAAGACAACTGGTCCGGCGGCGGTGGACACACCGCTTTCCGTCACGACTGTGAAGGCCGTGCTGGCGTTGAAGAAGGCACTGAAAACGGCGGGCGCACCGCTTGCCTCCGTCGATTGGCCGGGAAGCGGGCTTGCCGACCCTGTGCTGCCGGTGGACCCGGTGGAACCCGTGGAGCCGGTAGCGCCTGTCGCGCCCGTGGCGCCGGTGCTGCCGGTGGACCCGGTGGACCCGTGGAGCCGGTAGCGCCTGTCGCGCCCGTGGCGCCGGTGCTGCCGGTGGACCCGGTGTCAGCCCGTGGAGCCTGTCGCGCCCGTGGTCGCGCCCGTGGCGCCCGTGGAGCCGGTAGCGCCGCCCGTGGCACCCGTATCACCGGTGGATCCGGTGTCACCCGTGGAGCCGGTAGCGCCTGTCGCGCCCGTGGCTCCGGTGGCGCCCGTGGAGCCTGTCGCGCCCGTGCTGCCGGTGGACCCTGTAGATCCCGTGGCGCCCGTGCTGCCGGTGGACCCTGTAGCTCCGGTGGACCCGATGGCGCCCGTGCTGCCGGTGGACCCTGTAGCTCCGGTGGACCCGGTGTCACCCGTGGAGCCGGTGGACCCTGTCGCGCCCGTGGCGCCGGTGACACCCGCGCTGCCGCTGGACCCTGTGGCACCCGTGGCTCCTGTGGCACCCGTGCTGCCGGTGGCGCCCGTAGCACCCGTGGCGCCGGTAGCGCCCGTGCTGCCGGTGGACCCTGTGGCACCCGTAGCCGCGCGCCCGTGCTGCCTGTGGCTCCTGTGGCACCGGTGGCACCCGTGCCGCCGGTGGAGCCTGTCGCTCCCGTGGCACCGGTGTCACCCGTACCAGCCGGTGGAGCCTGTCGCGCCCGTGGCGCCGGTAGCGACCCGTGCTGCCGGTGGACCCTGTAGATCCCGTGGCGCCGGTGGCACCCGTACCGCCGGTGGGGCCTGTCGCTCCCGTGGCGCCGGTGGCACCCGTACTGCCGGTGGAGCCTGTCCCTCCCGTGGCGCCGGTGGCACCCGTACTGCCGGTGGGGCCTGTCGCTCCCGTGGCGCCGGTGGCACCCGTACTGCCGGTGGAGCCTGTCCCTCCCGTGGCGCCGGTGGCACCCGTACTGCCGGTGGGGCCTGTCGCTCCCGTGGCACCCGTACCACCGGTGGGGCCTGTCGCTCCCGTGACACCTGTGCTGCCGGTAGAGCCTGTTGCTCCAGTAGCGCCGGTGGCACCCGTGGCTCCGATCGCAGTGTCCGTTACCGAACCCTGAACGAACGTCAGATTATTCGATGTGACCTCGATCGTTGCCGACGAGTAGCTGCCACCCGACGGCAGGGTCGTGCTGAAGCTGAAATCCGCACCCGACAGCACGAAGCTTGATATTTCGCCCGAGCCCAGCACCGTCTCGGTGCCCCCCGGTGTCCCGTTTGGGGGGAAACCTTCCGGATCATAGACGACATAGAGCGTGCCCGACCCTGCAAAGTCGCCCGTGATCGTCACCGCATCGTAGGACTGCACAACATTCGTCACGGTGATGTCGGTGCCGGACTGTCCGTCGGCGGCAAACGCGAAGGCCTTGCCCGTGAAACTTCCGGCCAGATCGAGCGTCTGCGCCTGCCCCCCATCGCCGACATAGGCGACGGACAGCAGACCGCCCGACCCGGCGTAGGTAACCGAGGTCACGCTGCTCGCCGCCAACCCGGCAAGATCGATGATGTCTCCGATCGCAAAATTGCTTATGGGAACCGTCGCCACGACGCCGGCGCTGCCCACGACGCCGCCATCTGCGCCGCTGACCAGAAGCGTTGCGGCACTTCCTGCGAACAGGATGCCGCCCGAGGCCACACTGGCGCTTAGCAGATCGAAAACGCCGGACCCCGCAATCGTGGTGCTGACCGCGGTCCCGCCTGCCGATACGGTGATGGTGCCTCCGCTGCCGACATAGGACCCGCTGGCAGCGCCACCCGACGACACGATCTCCGCCCCGTACTCCGTCGCGCCCACTGTCAGGCCGTGCGATGTGACGATGAGGGCACCGCCGTTGCTGACGACTGCTCCGCTCGCCGTGCCGCCGGCAAGGACCGTCTCCGCCCCCCCGCTGCCGAGCCTGTCCGCGACCGTCGCGCCGCCAGAGAACACCATGGCCGTCCCGCCGCCCGCGACCGTGGTTGCGCTTGCGACGCCGCCGGCGGACACGACCAGACTGCCGCCGCTGCTGATTACGGCATGACTCGCGATCCCCGTGGAGAAGACGAACACCGTCCCTCCGCTCAAGGCGGAGGTCGCCACGGCCGTTCCGCCGGACAACACGAACAGCGCGTCGCCGTTTGATAAAACAAACCCGGACGCCGCCACGGTGGCCGAGGTCACGCTCACGGCCGGATCCGGCTGGTAGTAGACGACGCCGGTCGACACGACCTCGCCGCCGGTGCCGCTCACTGTGCCGGAAACGACACTCCCGGGAATGACAATGAGTGTGCCGCCGCTCCCCACCGCATCATTCCCGGCATCGCCGCCGGGCAGTGCGAGGACGATGCCGCCGCTCGACAGGATCGTGCCGCTGGCGACACCGGCCGAAGACACCACCGTGAGGCCGCCGGAACTCACCGTGGCGCTAACACTGGTTCCACCGGAACCGATCAGAGCGATGCCGCCGCTCGAGACTGTCGTGCCGCTGATGATCCCGCCGCCGGACACCACCTGCGAACCGCCGCTGGAGACGGTGCTGGACGTGGCCACCGCACCCGAGAGGACGATCTGCGTGCCGCCGCTCGCGAAGATGTTGTCGAGCGCCGTGCCGCCTGCGGCGACGATCAGGCTGCCGCCGCTCAACAGCGTCGTGCTGATGGCCGTGGCGCCGGACGACACGAGCATGAAGCCGCCGAGGCTGATGACCGCGCCCACCGCCGTGCCGCCGTAAGCCACGGCCTCGGTTCCGCCGCTCGCCACCCTCGCGCCGATGCTCGTGCCGCCCGAGCAGACGGCATCGATCCCCAGCGCGGTGACGGTCGTGCCGGTCGCAGTGCCGCCGGAGGAGACCGTCAGCAGGCCCTTGCCCCCGGAGCTGCCCGAAACCAGCGTCGCACTCGCCGTGCCGCCCGAGAGAACCGTCTGCGCGCCGAAACTGCCGATGACGGTGTTGGTCGTGACGCCGCCCGCCGAGACGATCTGCAGGGCGAGAGAACCGGTTGCAATGCCGCTCAGGATGCTGCCCGTGGCGGTGCCGCCCGAGACAAGTTCGATCGTGCCGCCCCCGGTCATCGTGCCGCTCGCAGCACCCCCGGGGCCAAGGACGAGATTGCCCAGCCCCGTGGCGGTGAGGACCAAACCGCCGGAACTTGCACCCGAGACGAGTATCTCGGTGCCGCCGGAGAAGAGGAGCCCGCTCACGGTGGCGCCCCCGAAGAGTACGATGGCCCCGCTGGAGCCAATCGTTGTGCCGAAAGCGGTGCCGCCGGAAGAGGCGACCTCGAAGCCGCCGGCGCTGACAGTGGTGCGGCCTGCCGTGCCGCCGGAGGAGACGAGTTCGGTGCCGCCGCTCAAAACCTGGGCGCCGACAAATACCCCGCCGCCAGACGAGGCGATTTCGGTGGCGCCGCTGGCGACGATCGTGCCGCTGGCCGTGCCGCCGGAAGAGATAATTTCGGTGCCGCCGGCGCTCACGACCGTGCTCACGGCCGTGCCGGCGGAGTAGACGAATTCGGCGCCGCCGGCGCTCACGACCGTGCTCATGGCCGTGCCGGCGGAATAGACGAATTCGGCGCCGCTCGCGTTCACGACCGTCCCGCTGGTGACGCCGGAATAATTGTATTCGCCGCCCCCGGCATCGACCGTCGTGCCGATAACCAGGCCGCCAAGGACCTCGGAGCCGCCGGCATTCACCACCGTGGCCCTCGTGATTCCGCCCGAGAAGACCAGCTCGAAGCCGCCGGAACTCACGGCGGTGCCGCTCACCACGGCGCCGGATGCAACATCGAGGTAGCTGCCGGAGAGCAGCGTGGTGCTGATACCCGTGCCGCCGGAGACATATTCCGAGCCGGCGCTCAAGACCGTGCCGATCGTGAGCCCGCCCAGGAAGTCGAACTGCGAACCCCCGGAATAGACGATCGTCCCGGTCGCTGTGCCGCCGGAAGAGACGATTTCGCTGCCGCCGCGCACGACCGTGCCGCTGGCGACGCCGCCGGATAGAACGATGTCGCTGCCGCCGGAGGCAGGCTGGGCGACGCCGCTGAGGGTCGCGCCGCTCAGGAGGCCGCCGGAAGAGACGATGGCTATGCCGAAAGCACTCAACAGCGTGCCGCTCGCCACGCCCCCTGCAACTATCTCCTGCTTGCCGCCGGAGCTCACGGTGGTGGAGTTCGCGTTACCCGCGATGATTTCCACCCCGCCGGTGCTGAGCAAATCGTCCGCTTCTATGCCACCGGCAGAAACGATCTCGGTGCCGCCGCTGATCCAGATGACCGTGCTCGTGCCACCCGATGAAACAATCAGCGTCCCGCCGCTGCTGAGGTTATCGTCGCTGGTGCCCCCGGAGAGGACGATCGTCGTGCCACCGCTGTAACTAAAGCCCCCGACTCCATAGCCGCCGGACGAGATGATCTCGATCCCGCCTGAGGTGACAGCGGCGTCGTCCTCCGTGCCGTGGGAGGAGACGATCAGGGTCGCGCCCTGGCGAACGGTGGCAGCGTAGGCCTCCCCTCCGGACAAGGCGATCACGGTGCCCCCGCCGCTGATCGCGTCGTTGTAGCCCGTGCCGCCAGAGGAGAGGATCTCGGTGCCTCCACTGCTGATGGTGGCGCTATGATCCGCGCCGCCGGACGAAAGCGTGACCGTGCCGCCGGAACTCACCACCGTGGCGCTTATCGTGCCGCCCTTGACGACAATCGCGATCCCGCCACTGGCGACGGTGTCATTCAAACTCGTGCCCGCGGAGGAGACGATCAGGCTGCCGCCGCCGCTGACGGCGGCGCTGTAGTCTTTGCCGGCGGAAGAAACGATTTCCGTGCCGCCAGAGCGCACCGCTGTGCCGCTCATCGTGCCGCTTCTGAGAACCGTAGCAACGCCGCCGCTGCTAATGATGTCGTACAAGCTCGTGCCGCCGGATGAAACGACCATCCTGCCGCCGCTGCTGACGGTGCCGGTGTAATCTTTCCCGCCGGAGCTGATCACGTCGGTGCCGCCAGAGCTGATGACCGTGCCGCTCGTGATGCCGCCCCCGACAACAGTCACGACGCCGCCGCTCGATATCGTCAAACCTGTCGAGGTCGTGCTGTAGACAGTCAGGACGCTGGAGATAATTGGCATGACTGTCAGGTGCCCCGGAAGATGATATGCAGGCAGATCGCCGGGCTTCAGTCGTCTCAACAGTGACGCGACCGCCAATCTCGTTCGCGCTGTAACAGAAACTTCCTAACAAAGAGGGCAAGTTGGACGGCGCGATCTCTCAGCGAGCGGATTGTCAGTCCGCCAGCTTCCTTGTCGTCTTCAACCTCTGTTCCGCCGCTCCAGCCGGCGGTTGATGAGGCTGTTGATGACCGCGAGGGCGACGCCGGCGGCAAAGATGAATGTGCTGAGTACGAAGACCTGCGGCGGCGTGCCGATCTTGGTCGCGCCGTAGACCCAGAGTGGGAAGGTGAGGGTCTGCCCGGCGACGAAGTTCGTGATGATGAGATCATCAATGGACATCGCGAACCCCAGCAGCCCGGCGCCGACGATGCCGGGCAGGATGAGGGGCATCGTCACGGTCCAGAATGCCACCCAGGGCGTCGCGCCAAGGTCCGCCGCGGCGCGATCGAGTGAGCGGTCGAGGCCGGTCATTCGGGCGCGGATGACCACGACGGCGAAAGCCACGTTGAAGGCGACGTGGGCGATGAGGATCGTGATCAGCCCGCGCGGGATGTTGAGTTCGAGGAACAGCGATAGCAACGATGCGCCGACGACGACGGCTGGAGCCGCGATGTCGGCGAAGATGACGATGTCGGTCGTGGTCTTGGCGCGGAAGTTGTATCGGGTCAGCGCCAGCGCCAGCGGCGTCCCGAGAATGATCGAGATGCACGCGCTGCCTACACCGACCACGAGCGAATTGATCAGTGCGCCGGTAAGGTCTTCAATGCCGAAGGCGTGTCGGTAGGCATCCAGCGTGAAGCCGAGCCATTTCAGTGCGACATGCCCATTCGGCGCGAGGTTGAAGCTGAACACGATCATCACCGCGATGGGGACCATCGTGTAAATTATGACGAGGCCGGTATAAAAACCAAGCAGACGCCGCCCGAGTTCGGGCTTCGGGCGGCGCGTCATCACTCTGGTGACAGTGGCGCTCATGCCGCGTAGTCCTGGATGGTGTCGGTGCCGAAGACGCGGGCGTAGAGAAAGATCGCGACCATCAGCAGGAACATCAGCATCGACGACAAAGAAGCAGCCAGCGGGTAGTCCTGGTTGACGAAAAAACTGTCCTGGATCACGTTGCCGATCATGTAGGTGCCCGTGCCACCGAGAATGTCGGCATTGACGAAGTCGCCCACGTTGGTGACGAACACCAGCAAAAACCCGGCGAAGATTCCCGGTGCAGAAAGCGGGATGATGACGCGGATAAAGGTGACCGTTGGCGTCGCGAACAGGTCTCCCGCAGCACGCACTACGCGCCGATCGATCTTCTCGAGCGCCACGTAAAGCGGCATCACGTAGTAGGCCAGGCTGTTGTAGACCAATCCGCCGATGACAGCCCACCGCGTCGAGAGGATGTGCGCGGACTGTGGTATAAGCCCGAGACTTTTCAGCGGGCCGAGGACGAAACCCTCGTCGGATAGGATAAACTCCCAAGCCAGCACGCGAATCACGAACGTCACAAAGAACGGGAGGATCAGCAACAATAGGTAGGTGGATTTGTTGCGCCCCCCATGAAACGCGATCCAGTAGGCGACCGGGTAGGCGATGGCCAGGGTGATGACGGTGGAGATCGCGCCGTAGAGGAACGAGCGCTCGAACTCGGCATGGTACTGCGAGAAGCCGATGGCGAATTCGCTGAAGTTGTCCGACGCGACATAGCCGTCCAGCGGGTTCCCGGTGGCCAACGCCAGGCCCAGCATCGAGCACAGTGGGATCGCGAAAAAAACCGCCAGATAGGCCCAGCTTGGCAAGCTGAGCAGATAGGGTGCGAATTGTCTGCTCAGACGCCGCATGGCCGGTTCTTCCCGTCAGGCCTGTATGATCGGGTTGAAAATGCCGTTCCACCTTTGAAATTCAGCATAGCTTTTGAAGGCGTAAAAATCGTGCGCCTTGTCGAGCACGGCAGCCGACGGGAAAACGAGCGGGCTGTCGGCGACTGCCGCATCCTTGATGACGTCGGCGATGTAGGCCTTCGCGTCCGGGACCGGGCAGATGTAGTTGACGTAGTCCTCGATGATGCCCGCGGTCTTCGGGGTGTAGTAGTAGTTCATCCAGGCCAGCGCAGAGAGCGCATTCGTGGCTCCGATCGGGATGCACATGTTATCGTGCCAGATCATCACGCCTTCCTTCGGCACGACAAATTTGAGATCCTTGAAGCCTTTCTCGTTTGCTTGATAGATGTCGCCCGACCAAGCCTGGGTTATCCACAAATCGCCGTTTTCCAGGGCATTTATGTAGCTTTGGTCATAGTATTGCCTGACCAAACCTTTTTCCTTCTGATCACGCAGGATTGCCGCGGCGGATTGCCAGTCAGCGGGCGTGGATGATACGGGCTTGATGCCTAGTTTAAGTAGAGCGGCACTCCCAAGCTCGGTGTTGTCGTTCATCATGCCGACATGGCCAGCGAAGGCTGGGTCCCAGAGATCGTCCAGTGAGGTGATCTCGCGTTTGGTGAGCTTGGGATTGTATGCGATGCCGGTGAGGCCGGATTGCCAGGTCATCGTGTATTTGTTGCCAGGATCATAGGCCGGGCTGACGACGCTTGAACTGGCGTATTTGGCGAAGTTGGGCACCTTCTCCTTCCAGATTGGAACCAGCCACTTCTGCAGGATCAGCTCGGTCAGCTCCCAGTGATTCGTCATCACGATCATGTCGTAGCCGGTCGCCTGATGAGCTTTGAGCACCGGCGCGATCTGCGCATAGAATGGCGCGTTGTTCTGGATCACCTCCTTGTAGGTGACCTTGATGCCGGTCTCCTTGGTGAAGGCGTCGAGCGAAGGATGATCCGATCCGGTGCTCGTCACGTCGATGTAGAGCGGCCAGTTCGCGAAGACGAATTTGTCGGTTGGCTTCTGCGCGGCCCACCACGCATCCCAATCAGTGACGGTTGCGGCATCCGCCCCTCCCGGTCCACCGAGGATCATAGCCGCCAGGGTCGCGGCGGCCCCGCGCATGAAGTCCCCGCGCGAAATACGAGGTTCGGTCAGTCCCCGTAAGAAGGCTATCGATTTCTCGTCTGGCTTGGACGTTTTGCTCATATCATGCTCCTGTGGCTGCTTCGGGAGATGGTTCGATGACGAAGGTATGTTCGGGGTACCAGGCGAGCCGCACAAACTCGCCCGGGCTCAGCATGGGCTTGCCAAGATTCTGCACGTAGACCGTCAGCGATTGTCCGGTGCGGCTCTCGACTGCGTATTGATGGCTGACCCCCAGATAGACAGCCTCCCCGACCTTGCCCTCTATGACGTTCCATTCGGGACCGGGTTTCGCGCTCTCGTCCAAAATGTGGAATTTCTCGGGACGCACGCCCACCTTCACCTCCGACGCCGGCCCTCTGAGTTTTGTGCTCTCGACCTTGATGGCGGTCCCGTCCGCGAGTTGCAGCCAGGTCGTATCGGTTCCGCGGGAGGTGATGTGGCCGGGAATGAGGTTGGATACACCGAGGAACGCTGCGACGAACTCGCTGCGCGGATTGTCGTATACGTCAGCCGGCGGTCCAACTTGCTCGATCCGGCCCCCTGCCATGACCGCCAGCCGGTCCGACAGGACCATCGCCTCCTCCTGGTCATGGGTCACGAACAGGAAGGTGATACCGATTTCGGCCTGTATGCGTTTCAATTCCAGTTGCATCTGCTTTCGCAGCTTCATGTCCAGCGCCCCTAGGGGTTCGTCCAGCAGCAGCAGTTTGGGCCGGTTCACGAGCGCCCGGGCAAGGGCGACGCGCTGCTGCTGACCGCCGGAGAGTTGCCCCGGTTTTCGATTTACGAATTTCTCCAGGTCGACAAGCGCGAGCATGTCGCGCACGCGGTTGGTGATTTCCGGCTTCGGGACACCCTTGCGGCGCAGACCGAAGGCTACGTTCTCTGCAACCGAAAGATGCGGAAACAACGCATATGACTGGAACACCGTGTTCACGTCGCGGCGGTAGGGAGGCAAGTGGCTCACGTCTGTGCCGCCGAGATAGATGGCGCCCGAACTCGGTTCGTCGAACCCGCCGATCATCGCCAGTGTGGTGGACTTGCCGCAGCCCGATGGGCCGAGCAGGCTGAAGAATTCGCCGCTTTGGATAGTCAGCGAGATGTTGTCCACGGCGACGTGGTTTCCGAACGCCTTTACGACGTTCTCCAGCCGCACGTCCTGGCGTTCGCGTGTGTCCACCCCAGAAGAAGTGGCGATCCGACCGCTGCCAGCAGGCAAAGCGCGGGTTCGTTCCAGTGTCGGCATGCCCTTTTGGCGGTGGCGGTGACGGCGCCCACCACCGTCTCCTTCCTCAGGTTTCCAAGGAATTAGACATGCAATTCAAGGGCGCGACAACCCGCAAAGAAAGACCGGAAACTTCGGCAAAAACCAAAGTTGCACAATTTTTAATCGTCTGATCTTAACTTGTTGAATAATTACGCATTGAAGGCAGAAATCGGTGGGACGCGTTTAACCCCTACGGGGACTTTCGGGCCGATCGCACGCAGCCATTTGTCTTGTGCTTAAACATGTCGTCGCCACGCGGCGCATCCTCGAACGAGAAGCGATATCGTGCACCCGGCGTGACTTCGCGTATCGCCGGCATGTGCTTGCAAGCTGTCACGCGTGCACGAGCCGGACCCGGTCATGATGACAGTCCATCAAACGGACTTGAGCGATGGAGAGGCTCTGAAAGAGGATTAAGCCATGCGATGCCTGCCGAACCATGGCATGCTGAGGGTTCGGGCCTCAGGCAGGCACAGCTCAGCGCCGCACTTGATCGGTCTTCCTCAACTGCCGCATATTGATGCGCCATGTTGCAAACTAGAGGAATGTCGTCTTGAAACAAAAAATCGTTTTGGCTCTGGCTTTGGTCATCGCCTACGCATCCGGCGGAAGCCAACTGACACTTGCTCAGAGCACCGGCTCTCCCGTCAATTCAATGGGTCAGGCGTCCGTCCGAGGCCAGCCTTACGTGAAGACACACAAGCGGCACCACAAGAACTTCTACGGCAAGCACTACAATGTCGAAAAGCATTCCAAGCAGTAGTGTGCCGATAGGACGGCCGGGTGACACTCTCTCGCTGAAGTCGTCCGCCTGCTCGCCGTGAGAGGGGCGCTCAGCCGTCCCTGGTCCGTTGGCGTCCGGGCGGCCGCTGTCACCTCAGCGAAGTCGATCAGTCGGGCGGCCGATGGCGTAGCAGCGGCCACCGAACGAGGGCCAGAAGTGGGAGAGTGGTGCCCAGGGGCGGATTCGAACCACCGACACTGCAATTTTCAGTCGCATGCTCTACCAACTGAGCTACCTGGGCGCAGGCCTCTCGGCCGAGGCGGCTGGGTAGCGCACCCCGCCCATCCGATCAAGAGGCTGGGACGCAATCGAGCTCTCATACGTCCCGCGCGGATGACCGGAGGCTGAAAACCGCCGGTCTGAGCGCCCGGTAAGGCAACCGCCGTTAGCCGCCCAGCCCGTAGCGCTCCATCTTGCGATAAAGGGTGCTGCGGGAAATCCGGAGCGATCTCGCCGCCTCGGCCAGATTGCCGTGGGCCTGGGCGATCGCGGTTGCGATGGCCGCCCGCTCTGCCTGCTCCAGGCTCGTGCAAGGCTGTGAGCCAGCCTCGGCTGCAAGGACAGGTAGCCCCGCGGTCGCCGGTAGGCCGCCCGGCAGGGGCGGGCTTTCAAGGAGGGCCGCCACCTCCTCGACCGTCACCGCCTCGCCCTCGGCCATCAGCAGCAGGCTCTCCACCGTGTTGTGGAGTTCGCGCACATTTCCAGGCCAGCGGTAGGCGCATAGCATCGCCATCACCGGCTCGCTGAACAGCCGCGCTTCTACCCCGTGCCGCGCCGCCAACTGCCGGTTGAAGACATCGACCAGAAGCTCGACATCGCCTTCCCGCTCCCGCAGCGGAGGCGGCTCGATGCCGGTCACGCTGAGGCGGTGATACAAGTCGCGTCGGAAGCGGCCGGCCGCCACCTCATCCCGAAGCCGCCGGTTGGTCATCGCGATCAGCCGCACATCGACGGGATGCGGCTGTCCGCTGCCGAGGCGGTAGATCGCGCCCTCCTCCAGCACCCGCAACAGGAAAGACTGCAGCTCGAGCGGCATCTCGCCGATCTCGTCGAGACAGAGCGTGCCGCCATGCGCCTGCTCGAACCGTCCGGCAGCGCCCCCGGCAGACGCTCCGGTAAAGGCGCCGCGGACATGGCCAAAAAGCTCGCTGGCGAGGAGATCCTTGACCACGGCGCCGCAGTTGAAGACGACGAAAGGCCGGCCATCCGTGGGGTCTCCGTGAAGGGCGCGGGCGAACAGCTCCTTGCCTACGCCCGTTTCACCCTCGATCAGCACCGGGACCCGTTTGCCGACCAGCCGGTGCGCGCGAGCGATCACACGCTCCATGCTGCCGCTGCGCCAGAGGATGGCGGCGAACGGGTCCGGCCCCGCCTGCAGCTTCAGTGGCGGGGAACGTCCTGCATTCGACTGCGGCGGAGGCGGGATGCGGAGCACGGCGCCGATCGTCCGCCCCTCGCTGCGGATGACGCTGAACCAGTCCGCCCGCAACGGTTGGGGCAACTGCGCCGGCCAGTCGTGGATAGGGGCCCCCTCCGCGAGCCCCGGCAGGCGATGACCCAGCGCCACCAGGACCGGCGCACGCCCGCTGCTATGGACAAGCCGCCCATGCCGGTCCAGCACAACGAGCCCACTTCGATCAGCCCCCGAGGCATGCGCGAGACAAGCCTCCAACAACTGCATCCGCTCCACGTTCATGCGGTGGCTCAGCACCATCTCGATCTGCCGGGCCGTCGACACCGCCAGGCTGAGGTTGTTGCGCTGATAGGTCGAGGGCGGTCCGGAGATATCGACGACGCCAAGAACGCGCCCGGTGCCCGGTTCGAAGATCGGCGCGGCGGCGCAGGTCCAGGCCTTGATGCCCTCGCAGAAATGCTCCGCCGCATGCACCTGGGCGGGCCGTGCCGTCGCCAGCGCCGTGCCGATGCCATTGGTGCCGACCGTGTGCTCGCGCCAGTCGCCACCAGGCATGAGGTGGATGTCCTGCCCGTCGTCGAGCGTCTGATGGTCGCCGATGGTGTCCAGCACGATCCCGTCAGGATTTGTCAGCAGCATGAGCGAGCGCGAGCCCACCAGCAGTTCGGCCGAGCGGCTGAATACATCCGAGGCGGCCTCGAGCAGTTCCGCGTGCCGCACCCGCAGCGCCTCCATCGCGTCGCCCCTGGCGGCAAGCGGCGCCGCGCGTCCGGATGGGTTGATGCCGAGTTCGTGGCTGCGCAGCCAGGAGGCGACGACGGTATTGGCGCCTGGCACCATGGCCGACGCGTCGCCGCTTAGAAACCGCTCCCATGCGCGCATGGTCCGAGAACTGTCCGCGGGCTGTATGATCTGAAACGACCGCCCGGCGCGGACCCCCGCTGCCAACACATGCTCTGCGGTTCGAGGCCCGAGCTCAGACCTCCGGTCTGGCATGGCAGTTTGTTCCCTATCATCCGTCCGGTCTCAGAACGGGGGGCGCCTTCAAGGCGTCTTCTTCCGTCGCGACACGTCCTTCCCGATGCTAAGCCTATTCGCGAAATATTTTCGGTTCTTTTTCGCAAAAAAACTGCCTGCCTTCTAGGCGCGCCCCAGCCGCTCCGCGCCCCCGCCAAGCGCCGGGCCTGCCGTCGGGTCCGCACCTTCGGGCATCTGCGCGATGAGCGTCTGCGTCGTCAGGATGAGCGCCGCGATCGAGGCTGCGTTGCGGATCGCCGTCATGCTGACTTTCACCGGATCGACGATCCCGGCCTCCATCAGATTGACGATCTTGCCCGTCAGCGCATTGAATCCGACGCCACGCTCGCTCTGCGCGACCTCGGCAAGGATAGGCGCGGGATCGCGGCCGCAGTTGCGGACGATGCAGGACAGGGGTTGCGCCAGGGCGGACTGCAGCAGGGTGGCGCCCAGCCGGTGGCCGCCCTCCAGCCGTTCCACGGTCGCGGCGAGATCGGGCGCGATCTGCATCAGCGCGGTGCCACCGCCGGCGACCACACCCTCCTCCACCGCCGCGCGCGTCGCGTTGATCGCATCCTCGATCATCTGCGCCCGGCGCTTCTGCTCGGCCGGCGTCGCGCCGCCGGCGAACACCGTCGCCGATCCGCCCGACAGCTTGGCAAGCCGCTCCTGCAGCTTGTCGCGCTCGATATTCTGCGGCGCCGCGTCATATTGCCGCGCGACCTGAGCCCGGCGCGCCGTCACCGTCGCCGGCTCGCCCGCGCCTTTGCTGATGATGGTCTGGTTCGCCGTGATCCGCACCTGACGGGCGGAGCCGAGATCGCGCTGGCTCACATCCTCGAGCCGGCCGCCGAGTTCACGCGCGATCACCCGGCCGCCGGTGACGATCGCGATATCCTCCAGCATGGCCTTACGCCAGTGCCCGTATTCTGGCGGGTGGATCGCCGCGATGAGAGGCTGGCCGCGCTCGCGCCTCCCCAACAGGCGCACGAGGCAGTTCGGCGCGACCTCCTCCGCCATGATGAGCAGCGGGCGGTTGCTCCCCTTGAGCAATGCCTCGATCGACGCCGCATCCTCCGGCCCCTGCAGCTTGAGGTCCGTCATCAGGATGAGGGGATCGTCCAGCACGACCTGCATCCGCTCGATGTCCGTCACCATGTGGTGCGACAGATAGCCGCGGTCGAAGGACATGCCGTCGACAACCTCCAGCTGCGTCTCGACCGTGGAACCGAACTCGACCGTCACGAGGCCCTCCGGCCCCACGCGTTCGATCGCCTCGGCCACCATCGCGCCCGTGACCGGGTCGTTGGCGGCGATGGTCGCCACCGCCACCGTCTCCGCCGCGTTGCGCAGTGGATGAGCACTCGCGCGCAGAGCCGCCAGAACGTCGGTCACCGCGATCTCGAGTCCGGCGACGAGATCGACCGGGTTGGCGCCCTTCGCCAGGTGATCCAGGCCCTGCTGCACCATCGCATCCGCGAGCACGGTCGCCGTGGTTGTGCCGTCACCGGCGATGTCGTTTGTCTGCTTGGACACCTCGCGCAACACCTGCGCGCCCATGTTCTCGAACGGACAGGCAAGCTCGATCTCCTGAGCGATGCTGACACCGTCCCGCGAAATTATAGGCGTGCCGACAGGCCGGTCGATGATGGCGTTCATCCCTTTCGGCCCCAAAGTGCCGCGAACCGCCCGCGCCATCTTGGAAACGCCGCGCCCGAGCGCCGCCCGCGCCTCATCATCATGAAGCATCATCTTGGCCATGGCTTATCCTCCGGGATTGCGCGGTTTAGGAGAAAGCGAGCCCGTTCTTTTTTGAGAAAAAGAACTGAAAAACTTTTCTCAATGCGCCGCGCGCTTCTCGGCCGGAACTGCACGGATAAAATCCAGCAACGTCCGCTCGTCATCGCTGCGTGTTTCGTTGAAACGCGCTGCAAGCAGTCCCCGGCAGAGCGCGCCGTTGAACTCCACATTCACCGCAACACGACGCAAGGCGCGGAGATGCGTACGAAACCCCTCGGGCGCCACCGGGGCTCCGTGCTCATCGACGAAAGCGGGAGCCTCATCGTCCGCATTCCCCACGACGGCCCGGCGGTCGAGATACCGCTCCACCAGACGCTGGCCCTCAGGCGTGTTCGTTAGGGATCGCAGTGCTCCAATCGTGAGGTAGGCAAGGGCTTCCGGCGCATAGCGAGTGGCGAGGAGATGATCCGCGAGCGCCACCTGCCGCCGCTGAAACGCCTTCACGAGGAACGTTCGCCGCACCTGGGCAAGGTTCCCGTTTGCCTCATCGCCGAATGCAGACTGAAAAGACTGCGTCTCCGCCATCCCGCGATTGATTGTCTCGGAATACATGTGCTCGCCAAGCGTGACATTGACGCTCGTCACCCACGGAAGGACCGAGACTGCGGCGCGCATGTCCTCGGCCATGATGTATGCGAAGTTCGCGGCGCACCAATAAGTGGGCAGCCGGAACGACAGGTTGACCGCACCGTCACTCTCCACCGCGACGCCGGTGACGAAGTCCAGCTCCACCACCGATTCATCGAGTTCCGGATCGTTGACCGTCTCGAGCCGGGCCAGCACCTCGCTGACCCGGTCCGCCGGGGCGGTCGAAGCTTTGTCGCTCACTCCGCCGCCACACTTTGAGAAATGGAATGCGCCAGCTTCATCGACTCTATGTCGATGTTGTAGAGCTTCGCCGCGTTGAGGCCGAGGATTTTCTTCTTTGCCTGCAGCGACAGATCAACGCCGGTTTCGCGCCTGACATCCTCCGGCAGCTCGAACGCCATGAACTGATCCACGAGCCATTTTGGCGTCCAGATGCCGTAGTCGCTCCCGAACAGAAGCCGGTCCTCGCCAAGCCAGAACAGCAACTCGGACATGATATGGGCGAAGTACCCCGGGCGGCTGTGGATGAACGGCAAGGCAACCGCCAGCCCGCCATAGACGTTCGGCTCCTGCACCGCGATCCAGCAGAAGTCGTCGAGGCGCGGCAGGCCGCAATGCTCGACGATGAAGTTCAGGTTGGGGAACGAGGTCGCTGCATCATCGATATCGGCCACGTCGAAGGCGTCCCGATTGAGCGGGAGAATGGTCGGCCCCTTGTGCACGTGAATGTTCTTGATGCCGAGCTTCTCAGCGTGCTCCAGGAACCGCTTCGCGTGATCGTCCGACAGCTTGTAGCCCTTGCTGTC
Organism: Acidisoma sp.; assembly: GCF_965199065.1. Classification (NCBI taxonomy): domain Bacteria; kingdom Pseudomonadati; phylum Pseudomonadota; class Alphaproteobacteria; order Acetobacterales; family Acidocellaceae; genus Acidisoma; species Acidisoma sp. The sequence continues at coordinate 911,687 of NZ_CBDAQN010000003.1, forward strand.
GCCCTTCCACTCCGCGGTGTAAAGCTTGACGCCCTTCAGCTTGTACTTGGCGACATCCTCCTCCAGCTGATCCATGCCGGCCTCGCCATCCCGCGGGTCGAACGCACCGTTGATGATGAAGCGGTCGGGGTAGCGGACGCCGAGGCTTGCGTTCTGCTCCAGCGTGTTGAAGCCGTTCTTGTAGAAGTCCTTGAGGTAGGTCGGCTGAAAGATCGCCATGTCGTCGTAGCCTTTGACGAACAGGTCCTCGTACATCGTCTCCGCGCCGTATTTCTCAAATTTTGCCCGCGGCCAAAGCTCCTCTTTCGGGCTCAGGGCTGTGTGGTAGCCATAGAAGCAGTTGATGAACTCTTCACCATGCTTGTTCCGCTGGTTCGCAGGGCTCGCGTCCCACAGATGGACATGGCCATCGATGATGAAGATTTCTTCGCCGTCTTTGGTTTTATACATGTTCGCTCCCGCAATTTCTTGTCCCGCAACTACGCTCTCTTGTCGTTGCTGCGTCAGATGAAGTCTTTTACGTCATCCATGTTGCCAAACAGCACGACGGTGTTGTCATCCACCATCACCATGCGACCATAATGAGTCGATGTCGAGATCTCGAAAATGTATGGTGTCATTTCCCGTCCGAGGCGCTCAGTGATCTCGTCCATCTTGAAGATCATCTTGCCGTGGCCGTCGATACGGATCATGGCCGGCATGTAGGTCACGGTCACGCCAGGCTTCTCGCCCATGACTTCCGCGATGACGCGCGCCTCGACGCTGTCATTCATGGTCACGCCACATTCGACCGAGATCGTCTGCTCGAAACGCATATCCTTCATGGACTTGAAGATGTTGTCGGTGTGAGACTGGGACATCGGGTTTTCCTTGTCAGCGTGTTGAGGTCAGTCTCAGGCGTCGACGATCGACCGCACGTCGATGTTCGTCTCGGCGCCGATGGCGCGCAGGCGATTCTTGGCAAGATCCAGAGCCTCGACGAAACTCGCAACCTTGACGCGCGGCTGCGACCAGATCGGCTGAAGCTGATGAGCCGCCGCCATGGCGAGGCGGCCATGCTTGCCAAGCCAACCGGCGAATATGCCGCGGTTGTGGTCGGCATGCTGCTCATCCAGCATCAGCATGCGAAAGAGTTCAACAGAGTTGGCGAGGTTGCGCTCATAGTCACTTTCCGCCGCCGAGACGACGGATGGCGTGATGAAGTCGTTCTGCGCCGCGGCGGACTGCATGACGAACCCGCTGCGGAACAGCTCACCTACGAGGGGCTCGAACACAAGGTTGACCGCGAAATATTGCTCCAGGAAGTCGGTGGCGCCACTGATGGTCTCGATCGCCTCCCGCGTCGCCTGCCAGAGAGGGTCTTCCAGCCAATGCTTCTTGCCGGCGTGCTCATCGAAGCCGTCGATGTCGAGCCCGATCTCGCCGAGGTAGAGCGTGAGATCCTGGGCGAAGCGAAGCTTGTAGGAGGAGTTGGTGAGGATCGCGTTGTTGATCATCTGCGTGTAGCCGTATCGCTGGGCCTGCATCGTCGCGGTGCCCAGGCCGAACTCGGCATGCTTGAACGCGCCGACATGGTCCTGCAGAACGCGCACCCAGGCCGGATCGAAGCGCTTCGGCGCACCCGAGCGGCGCCCGTTCTCGACGACGCTCTGGATCATGCCGCAGACTGTCGACTGGCGCTGATAGTGGGTCCGCTCCCATTCCTGGTCAACGCTGCGGTAGGCGTGCCAGTTGCTGCTGCGCGCGGCGGTCCAGTTCTCGTCGTAGGTCGGCGTGCCATCCGCGAAGGATATGATCCAGTCCTGCAGCAGATACCGCTTGGGGTCCGGTTGCACGTCCACCGTCATGTCTTCGTAGTGCGTCGCGCGCCGCCCCTTGGGGTCGAAGTAGTTGTACTTGCGGCTGTCCCAACCAGCGAACTTGGCGGAGCCGGCGGCGCCGGATTTGACATGGGCGGGTTCGTGCGTCGTTGAACTCATCTCGATGACATCCCTCTGGGTTATTGTTATCGCTTGTGGCGCATTCAGGTTTGTTGCTTCTTTCTACAGAAGAAGCGCTTTCTCCTTAGCGTATCGCCGGGGTGAACTTGTCGAAGTAGATCCGTTCGGGCTCGACGCCCGCCATCTGCAATACCGGCAGCACGGCGTCGATCATCGGCGGGGGTCCGCACGAATACGCATCCATCTCGCCGTCGAGGCCTTCCGCCCGGAGCGTGCGCGCGACAACATCATGGATGAAACCCGTCTCGCCAGTCCAGTCGTCGCCCGGTTCGGCGTGCGACAGTGCCGGGATGAAGCGGAAGTTGGGCAGTTGTGCCGTGTAGGCTGCGAATTCCTCGACATGAAACAGATCGGCTCGTGTTCGCGCCCCATAGAAGAAACGGACGGGCCGATGATCCCCGCGTGCCGCATGATCCTGCAGGATCGACCAGAGCGGCGACATGCCGGAGCCGCCGCCGATCAGCAGCAGCGGACCGCGCCTCCCCTCACGGTGGAAGCAGGTGCCGTATGGACCCTTGACCAGGATTGCATCGCCGGGGCTGAGCCCGCCATCGAGCAGGGCGGAAAACGCCCCCTGCGGGTACATCTTGATGATGAATTTAAGCGTGGTCGAACCACCAACGGAATGATCACCTGGCGCATTGGCCATGGAGAAGGCGCGCGTGATCCCGGCACCCGGGATTGTCACGTCGACATACTGCCCAGCCCAGAAGCGCATCGGCGCCGCCAGCTCGAGCGTCAGCAGCCGTATATCCCGGGTGAGCGGCACAATGCTGGTGAGCGACGCCGGGATCTCCTTCACCGCGATGGACCGGCTGAGCAGGTCCTCGTCGTAGTTCAGAAGTTCGACCGTGATGTCGCTGAAGGCCAGCGTGCGGCAAAGCAGGATGTGGTCGGTGTCGCGCTCGGACTCCGGCAGCGCGAAAGTCGAATATTTCAGCAGCTCTATATCGCCGTCGATGAGCTTGGACTTGCAGCTCGCGCATTGCCCTTCCTTGCACCCGTGCATCACGGAGATGCCTTGGCGGAAGGCCGCATCGAGGACCGTTTCGCCCTCGCGGACATCCATCTCGATCCCGACCGGTTCGAAACGAACCAGATGTGAGATGACGTCGTTCATGATTGACCCTTTTCGATAGCGGGTCGGGGACCGGCCGAAGCCGGCCCCCTTCCTGGCGCGAAAGCTTAGTTGATGGGCGTAATCTTGAAGCCCTTCCGGTACTCCGCGAGATGCGTCTCCCGGGCCTCCGGCGTCATCGCCCGGATTGCCTTCAGCGGGCTGCCGAGCGTGTGGCCGCGAACGTGATCGAGCGTCCACATCTTGCTGTCGTCGAAGTGCAGATGCGGCTGCGGGACCAAGGTTTTCCCGTCGCTGCGAACGAAGCCGAGATCCTGAATGGCATCGGCGAGATCCCAGCCGTCGTAGCATTCCTCCCACTCGCGCCGGCCGCTGAAGCGGCCCATCGCGGGCGTCGGACGGCCCTCGTACTCGGCCGAGAACGCGGTCTTGTGCGTCCAGTGGCAGAGTTCGGAACAGTAGGTGTAGATCTTGCCGTCGACCTCGTCGCAGACGATGTCCTCACGAATGAGGCAAGGCACCATGCAGCTCCAGCAACGATGCGGGTAGACGTATCCCGTCTCGGTGTTGAAGGTCATGACGGTCTCGCCGGGCTTCGAGAGCTTCTCGTACCACTTCCAGTAATCGCCGAACTCGGCATACCAGCCGGGATACTTGTGCTCGAACCACTCGAAGTCCTTTTCGGTCTGAGCCTCGATCCGCCAGAAGTTGACGGGCCAGCCGACCGAGAAGAACTGTGCCGTCTTGTGCACATAATTCTTCTTGACCATCCGTTCCCAGGCCGCCGCGACATCATCATGGTGAATCTTGATGCCGTATTTCTCGAGCGGCAGCATGTAGGTGCGGTAGTAATCCTCGTAGATCCAGCGATGCCACAGCTCGGCATAGCTTTCCTTGTTCTTGTCGCGATCGGTCGTCGCGTATTCGATGAGCGTGCCGATGGCGGCGTCCACGATCGCGTGGTTCTGCCAGAAGGCGTAGCGGATATCGCGCTCGATCAGCTGATGGTTGTCGGGATCGTTGATGAGCGACATCAGCATGGAGTGGCCGTTGCCGATGTGCCGGCTCTCATCGGACTGCACCGACAGGAAGACCGTGGGCAGGGCATAGTCGCCGTTGCGCGCCGCCTCGGAGGGCATGGCAACGAACAGCGTGTTGGTGAAGGCTGTTTCGGCGACCACCGTCAGGTAGATATTGGCCGATGTGATGGCATCGCCGGTGACGAAGCCCTCGGCGAATTGGCGGCCGATCGTGGTCGCGTAGCAACGGCCGAAGGCCGCTTCCGTGATATCGAACCCGGCCGGGTCGATATAGTTCTCCATATACCACTTCTTCAGATTCATCTGGATCGTCGAGTGCCGGAACTCGTCGACCATCTGCATCGTGAAGCCCGTGCGAAGCTCCTCGCCCGGAGCCAGCCGCGCGACCATCGCCATCGAGCGTGCAGCAGAAATCTCGGGGAACGGAATGATCGCCAGGAAGAGCTTCATCCACTCGACCCAGCGGGGCTGGACGTTGCGGAACATGTCGCCGCGGAGTGCGGCGTCGAGCGCGCCGTAAACTCGGTTGTCTTTCTCTTCCTGCATCGGGAAGTAGGACCGCAGCACCTGCTTCATCGGGTCGCGCGGTGCCTTCTTGATCTTGTAGTCGGTCGGGAAGGTCATCGCTTCCTGAACGTAACTCGGCGTCCAGCCGAGGTCGGCGACACGGCGAGCGGCTTCGCCGATGCTAATTCCTTTCTGAGCGGTGATTTTGGTTAACGAGAGGCCCTCAGGCATCAGGAGTCTCCTTCGTTTGTTCGTTATGTTTCTTTGGCCTTAGCCTCGACATTTGTGCGAATTACAAGTAGTCGGACAAATACACGAAGCTGATTGTCTGTGTAGCAAATGGTGTGCCAACCTCGGCAGCATCCTATGACTTTAACGAATACGCAAGACTTAAAGTAATCAATAATTTATATTGCGGCGCATCATGTCTTATTATGGGACAGTCAGCGAGAAGATGTCCCAATTCAGGACGGACAATCACGTCACGCCTGCGGCTTTCCAGGCCGTCCGATGGGTTTGCCGTCAGCAATGAAGCGCGCAGCAAGAACGAGCGTGCCCATCGTGAACTCGCGGCCATGCGCCTCGATCATTTCCTGCGCCAGCGACGCCACGCGCTCGAAGAAGCGGTCCTTGGAGATGTCTTCCGCCGTGGGTGCGGGGTCCGTCATGGTGACGCCTCCTGGGCGCGAGGCCGGAACAGCGCGTCCGGCAATGGCAATACGCCAAGGTCGCCACCTGCGGTGCCGATCGCGAGCCGGCTGCCGTCGGCGGACCAGGCGAGCACGGTCACCGCGCCTCCGCCCTCGTCGCGCAGATGGAGCGCGTCCTGGCCTTGAGGCTCGGTTACGGTGACAGCGCCGTTCGCGGTTCCGGCGGCGATCAGGGCACGGTTCGGGTGCCAGGCAACCACCGTGATCGGCACCCGAGCCGTCGTGCCGCAGGCGGCAGGATGCTCGCTCGGCGGATCGAGCGCCCAGCACAGCACCTGCCGGGCACCGGCGGCGGCAAGGCGGCTGCCCTCCGGATCAAAGGAGAGCGACGGCACGGCGCCGCCGCCACCGCTGGCACCGGCCCCGTTCAGGGTCACGTAGTAAATCGTGCCGCGCTCGCTGAAGTCCCAAACCTCAACAGCGCCGTCGGCCAGCCCACAGGCGAGGCGCGTGTTGCGGGCACCCCAGGCGAGGCTGCAGGGCCTCCCGGGCGTTTCCAGCCTGTTGATGCCCTCTGCCGCGGTCCATAGCGTCACGCCGGCCTCGTCGGCCACGCCAAGCCGCTCGCCCGTATCGTCGAACAACAGCGCCACTACCGGCGCCGGAGTGGCGAATGTCACCGGGGGCTGGCCCGAAACAGTCACGCTCGAACCAAGCGCCGTCGCGTGCCGGCTGCCATCGCCGCCGATAGCGAAATGCTCCGCATGGCCGTCCGACGCGCCGGCCAATCCCTCGGCGGAGAGGTCTGCCGAAACCTGAGTGAGGGTCGCGTTGCCGCCGCCGGTGAGGAAGCCGTGGCCGGGCCGGGCCCGCAGCGCGAGGCATCCGTCGCCCTGCACCGCCTGACGCGCCAGCGGCGGCGGCGGCAGCCCGGGCCGCAGTTCCAGGCCGCCGCCCCGCCGCGGGGTAATGGCAGGGCCGCCATCCCACTCGGCACGCGCAAGCGCGACCGAACCGTCACCCAAGGCGAACCCCGCGAGGTCCGCATCCCAGGCCGCCGCGACCACCGGCACGCCGAGCGACCAGCGGCCGCCCAGCACCTCCAGCAAAGGCTGGGGGCGCATCATGGGATGAGTACCGCCCGCCCCCGGATCTTGCCGTGATGGAGGTCGTGCAGGGCCTGGTTGGCCTCCCGCAGCCGGTATTCGCGCGTCGCCAGATGGACAAGCCCGCGATCCGCCAACGCCATCAACTCGACCAGTTCAGGATAAGTGCCGACGAGGTTGCCGACGATCGTCTTCTCGGCGGTGATCATGTCGATCGTCGGCAGGTCGATCTTCCCGCCATAGCCGACGATGTAATAGTACCCGCCGTTCGCCGTCATGGCGAGGCCGCGGGCGACCGCCTCCCCTTCGCCGACGAAGTCGATCACCGCTTCGGCGCCGCGGCCGCCGGTCAGCGCCATCACGCCGTCGACCTCGCCGCCATCGGCACGAACCTGGTGATGCGCGCCGCATTCCTTTCCCAGCGCGAGGCCGGTATCGGAACGGTCGACGACAATGATTTCGGCGGCACAGAGGGCCGCCAGCACCTGGATGCCGATGTGGCCAAGCCCGCCGGCGCCGATGACGGTGACGAACTGGCCAGGCAGCAGATGGCGCGAGGCCTTTTTCGCCGCGCGATAGGCGGTGAGGCCGGCATCCGTGTAGGGTGCGACATCTTTCGGCGCGAGCGACTTCGGTAGCTTGATCAGCGAGCGCTCGCCGGTCAGCAGATATTGGGCGTAGCCGCCATTGGTGTTGATGCCGGGAAACTTGCTGTCGGTCGCGTGCATGTCGTCGCCGCGCCGGCAGGCGAGGCAGTGCCCGCTCGTTACCAGCGGATGGCAGATGACAGCGTCGCCGACCTTGAAGCTCTCGACACCGGGGCCGACTTCCTCGACCCAGCCGGCGTTTTCGTGACCCATGATGTAAGGCAGCACAACGTCGACCTTGCTGCGCCAGATCCCTTCCACGACATGCAGGTCGGTCCTGCAAACACCGGCGCCGCCGATGCGCACGATGACATCCGTCGGACGTTCGATCTTCGGATCAGGAACGTCCTCGTAATGCACAAACGTGTCGGATGACAGGCTCTCATCGTAGGCGTGCAACACGGCTGCCTTCATGGCGACGCATCCTCCATTTTGCTCTGCCTCTTTGGGCGAGTGTTCCACGCATGCTGTTGCATTCGCCGTGCCAATCACGCCGCCCTCGTTAAATCAAGCAGTTGCCCTTTCCGTGTCCGAACTCTTCTGTTCAATGGGGAACACTGCGCTGGGCACACTGTTCCGTTTAGGAACAATGAGCATCATCCGGTCCCGGCAGATACTTGACGTGACGGCGGCGAGGGCTGTTCAATGCGCCGGTGAAGCGCGAGCTGCCGGGAACAAGGCGAGCCGAGGGAAAAGCAATGTTGATATCGGCAGAGGAACGTCTCGGCCGCGCCCGGACGGTTCTCGAAAGACGCCTCATGACGCCGGCCGACTTGCTCAGTCCGGAAATTGCCGCGAGCTGGACCCGATGTCTGGAGCATGGGCTCGATCCCAGCCAGCCGCCGCAGATCGACCAGCTCGACGATGCCGAACTCCGCCATGCACGCGATGCCGCGGGGGTGTTGCGACCCCTCGTCCTGGCGGAGATGGAGACGCTGTATGACCAGATCTCCGGCAGCAACTTCATGATTGCGTTTGCACTGACGAACGGATTGATCCTCGATACGATTTCCGATCGCACCTTCAACCCGATGGCGCGGACGACGAACATCCAGCCCGGCGGATTATGGTCTGAACTCGGCTGCGGCACCAACGCACTCGGCAGCGCAGCGGCCTCGCAGCGCGCGATCACCGTGCACGGCGGTGAACATTTCTTCAGCCGGTATGGCAAGCTTACCTGCACCGCCGCGCCGGTTTTCGGGCCGGATGGCACGGTCGCCGGCGTGCTCGACGCATCGTCGGATTGCAGTTCGCGGCAGCAGCATACGCGGGCGCTGGTGTCGATGGCAGCGACCCAGATCGAAAACGGCTTGTTTCGCGAGCATCATCGGGGCGCAATTCTGCTGGCGTTTCACAATCGTGCCGAATATCTGCATACCTTGAGCGCAGGCCTCATGGCGATCGATGCGTCGGGCACGGTGCTGAACATGAATCTCCGGGCACGGCTGTTTCTGCAGGGACTTCCCACGCAGGCTGGCCGCAGGTTTCGCGACATCTTTCGCACGAGCTTCGGCGAGTTCATCGATACCGGAAAGCGGGACCAGCGGGTCCGGCTGCAGGATCGCGCGGGCAGCGTCTTTGTCGCCAGCATCGAAACATTGCAGCCCATGACTACAGTGTTGCCGATCCCAGCACTTGTCGCCCGGTCATCCCCCGGGACACCTGTGCCTTCTTTCGTCGCTCTGGACCCATCGGTGATGAAGGCCATGCGCGATGTCGAAGCGGCGGCCCGTCGCCGTCTTCCGATCCTCATCCGTGGGGAGACCGGCACCGGCAAGGAACAACTGGCGCGCCACGCGCACGCCGCGAGCGGCCGCGGCGGCACGTTCGTGCCGATAAACTGCGGCGCACTCCCGGAGAGCCTCATCGAGGCCGAGTTGTTCGGTCATGCCGAAGGCGCGTTCACCGGATCGCGTCGCGGCGGCGCCGTGGGGCTGGTGGCGCAGGCCGACCGCGGCACGCTGTTTCTCGACGAGATCGGAGACATGCCGCTGTCGCTGCAGACGGTTCTGCTGCGCCTGCTGGATGATTGGACGGTGCGCCCGGTCGGCGGCGGCGCCACGCGCCCGGTGGATGTGCTGCTCATCGCCGCCACCAACGTCGATCTGGCGGATCATGTGGCTCGCGGGCGCTTCCGCGCCGATCTCTACTATCGGCTCGACACCATCGAGGCGATCCTGCCGCCGCTGCGCGAGCGTGTGGACTTCAGGCCGATCGTGAAGCATCTCCTGCGGACAGTCAGCCCGGATACAGAGATCGAGGATGCGGCGCTCGCTTTCCTGGAGACCCAGGCCTGGCCTGGCAACATCCGCGAGTTGCGCAACCTCCTGACACGCCTCACGCTTACTCAGGAGGGAGGCGTGCTCCGCCTCGCGAGCGTCGCCGCCTGCATCGGCGCTGCCGGGATGCCCGCCTCCCCGCGGCTGAAAGACCAGACGACCGAGCGCATCGTGACCGTGCACAGGGACCTAGGCGGCAACCTGAGTGCCGCTGCGCGCCGGCTCGGCGTCTCGCGCAACACGGTCTATCGTGCGCTCGCCCGGCAGAAAAACGTTTAGCTAGATTACCTCTTCCAAACTCGCCGCCAGCGCGTCCAGAACGAGGTCCGCATGCTCAATGGCGAAGGGCAGAGGCGGACGGATCTTCAGGCTGTTGCCGTGAATCCCCGAGGCGCTGATCAGCACGTGGCGGCGGCGCATCGCGTTGACGACGCTGCTCGCGAGCCTACCATCGGGCGTCTGGCTCGCACGGTCACGCACGAACTCCAGCGCGATGAACAGCCCGTCGCCGCGCACGTCGCCGATCTGCTCGAAACGCCGCGCGAGGTCGATCAGCCCGGCGCGCAGGTAGGCGCCGACAGTCGCCGCGTTCTGCATCAACGCTTCATCCCGCAGCACGTCCAGCACTGCCATAGCGGCGGCACAGCTCACCGGGTTGCCGCCGAAGGTGTTGAAATACCGCGTGCGGGTTGCGAATTCATCGAACAGCGCAGGGCGGCCGACAACACCGGCGACGGGCATGCCGTTCCCCATCGGCTTGCCGAGCACCACCAGATCCGGTTCGGCACGGTGCCGCTGGAACCCCCACATCGCCGAGCCGGTCCGGGCGAAGCCAGGCTGCACCTCATCCGCGATGAACAAGCCACCCGCCGCGCGGATCGCCGCGACCGCCGGCAGGATGAACCCCGGAGGATGGGTGCAGAGCCCGTCGCTGGAGAAGACAGTGTCGAACAACAGGGCCGCCGGAGCCACGCCATGACGCCGGAAGTCGGCGATTTCCGCCTGCACGCGCGCCGCGAACTCCTCGCCCATGGTGGCGGGGTTGTCCCGGTAGCTGTCGGGCGCCCGCACTGTCCGCACATACGGACCGAGGGGCACGCCGGCGCCGAGCGAGGGCGAAGCCTCAGCGGCGGCGGCAGTAACGCCGTGATAGGCGTTCCCTGTCACGATCACCCCGAGGCCGCCCGTGGTCAAACGTGCAATGCGCAGCGCGAGGTCGATCGCCTCGCTGCCGGTGCAGGTCAGCATCACCTGGGACAGGCCGGCTGAAAAGGTCGCCACCAGCCTCTCGGCATAATCCACCACCAGATCGGTGAGGTAGCGGGTGTGGGTGTTGAGCCGCCCGACCTGCTCCCGCACCGCAGCCACCACGCGGGGATGACAGTGCCCGACGCAGGGAACGTTATTGTACACATCGAGGTAGCGCGTGCCCTCGAGGTCGAAAAGCCAGACCCCTTCCGCCCGATCCAGATGAACGGGCTCCTCGTAGAACAGCCGGTAGGAAGCGCCCATGACGCGCTGGCGGCGGCGGATGAGCGCCTGCGTCGCTTCAGGCAGGAGCCCCAGCTTCGCCACGTCGAAGGCGTTGATCATCGGCGGTCCGCCCGCATGCTCGTTCATGCCGTCACCTCGTCGCGTGCCCCGTTCCAGAGTTTCAGGAGCAGCCCCTGCCCCCGGTCGGGGTCCATCTCTGCCACGCGCCCCATCACCTGCCAGGCACGGCCGGCATTACGCATGAGATACTCGCTATTCTCCGGATACAGCGCAGCCCGCCATGCCGGGATGAGGCCGCGCAACGCAAGCCGCGTCGCTATGAGGTCGAAGAGCACCATGGCTTCCGGTTCCGTCAGCGGCCGCACCGCCTCATACCCGGTCAGCAGGGCGGACAGAGGCGCAAAGAGGTCGGAGCCCTCGCCGATGTTCAGGTGGTAGGAGCCGGTTACCCCCAGCTCCTGCACCAGCGGCGCGCGCACCATGTCGCCGAAGTCGAGCACGCCCGCCACGCTCTGGTCGTTGCCAGCACCCATGAGCAAATTGCTGCCGGTCACGTCGTTGTGGATCACGCCGCTCGGTAGGCTGGACAGCACGGGGAGCACCCGCGCCTCGAACCGGTCGATCAGACGGGCCACCCAGCCGCGGGCGGTATCGTCCGGGATCATGCTCAGCAGCGGGCGCAACGCCACGGCATGCTGCATGTCCCAAAGCAGCGGGTGGCGGTCGGCGGGATGAGAAAAGCCCGCGAGCGCCTGCGCCAGCCGGGCGAGGGTTCTCCCCACATCGCGCAACCCGGCCGGCGCCAGAACCCGGCCGCCGAGGAGCGTGCCGTCGAGCCAGGTGAACAGGCGCACGGCATGTGGATGCCGGGCCTTTCCTGCTTGGCCCTTGCCGCTATACCAAGCGATAAGGTCTCCCGAGAGTGCCGGCACCAGCCGCGGCACGGGCAGGTCCGGGTCGCTGATCTCCACATGACGGAGCGCGGCGGTCTGGAACTCGGTCACCGCCGGGTCCTCGGCGGGGTTGGTGATCTTCAGCATGAAAGCGCCGCCATCCGGCTGACGCATGTGGAAGTTGCGGTCGCGCTCACTTACGAGCACGTCCGCCGCACCATCCCGGCCATAGGTGTCTCGGAATATTGCCTCGGCCTCGGCTTCCGACACCTCCGGCACCGGGCTCTCGAGCACGGCGGCCGCGGTGCCGATCAAGGTGCCGGTTCTCATCCGTCAGGCCTTGGGTAGGGTAACGACGAAGCGCGCTCCACCAACCCGTCCGTCCGCGTCATGCCGGTTCTCTGCCCGGATGCGGCCGTTCAGCGCCTCCACGATCTGCTTGCTGATCGAAAGCCCGAGGCCGGAGTGCTTGCCGAAGCTCTCCCCCTGCGGCCGCTCGGAATAGAAGCGCTCGAACACATCCTGCAGCTTGGCTTCCGGTATTCCCGGCCCCTCGTCGGAGACGCTGATCTCGACCACCCCGTCCGTGGCCTCCTGCGCCGCGAGCACGATGCGCCCGCCGGGCGGGCTGAAGGAACGCGCGTTCCCGATCAGGTTCCCGAGCACCTGCACCAGCCGGCCCTCGACCGCCGCGACCCCGAGCCCTGGCGTGAGTTCCCCCAGCACCAGCATGGGCGCACCGGGCGCGCGCGTCGCATCGTCGATGTCGGCCAGCGCGCCCAGCATGGCGACGATATCGAGCCGCACCGGCGTCACGCGCGAAATCTCGGCATCCACCCGGGAGGCGTCGGAGATGTCGGTGATGAGCCGGTCCAGGCGCATCACATCCTCGGCCATGATAGCCAGCAGGTTGCGCCGCTTGCCGGCATCCTCCACCCGGCGCAGCGTCTCGATGGCGCTGCGGAGGGAGGTCAGCGGGTTCTTGATCTCGTGCGACACGTCGGCGGCGAACCGCTCGATGGCATCCATGCGGCCCCACAGCGCCGTCGCAGAATCGGAGAGCGCGCGGGCGAGCGTGCTGATCTCGTCGCCGCGATCCATGAGCGCGGCTGGCACCGCGCCGGTGCGGCCATGGCCTTCGCGCATGGCCTGGGCCGCGATGGCGAGACCAAGGATCGGGCGGGCGATGGTCTGCGCCAGATACCAGGAGAGCAGCACCGTGAGGATCAGAGCCACCAGAAACAGGCCGAGGATCGACAGCCGCACGGAGAACACGGCCTGATCGACCCGCCGCGCATCATGCGTGAGGAGCACCATGCCGACGGTCTGATTGTCCCGGGTCACGGGCTCGGCGACCGTCACCAGCAGCCGGCCATCCGGCGTCCGGCGGATGAAGGGCGGCACCTCCTGGCCCGTATCGTTCCCACGCAGGGCCAGCACCGCCTTGAGGTCCGGCTGCCAATCCGAGCCGTTCGCCTTGTCGAGCTGACGCACAGGGATGCCGCCGGCAGACGGCGCCCAGGCGAGCAGGTGGTCGTAGAACCACCCCACCACACTGCCGACGGTGCCCCCGTTGGCCGGTGGCGGCAGCGGCTCCGTCACGATCGCGCCACCCGGCCCCTCCCGGATCTGACTGTCAGCCACAAGGTTGCCGTCCGGGCCGAACAGCCGCGCCTGGGCAAAGGGGGTGGGGTCAGTCAGGCGATAGAGCAGCGGCCGCGCGAGATCGGCCACCAGAACCGCATGATCGCCCGAATTCTCCTGAACCGCGCTCTCGCCCAGTGCGCCGGCATAGATGCGCGCCTGCTCCCTCAAGGCGCCGACATCGGCGTCCATGAGCCCGTTCTGATACTGGTCGAGGTAGAGCAGCCCGATGACGAGCAGCACAAGCGGCAGGGCGTTGACGAGCAGGATGCGGCGCAGGAAGGGCGAAGCCAGCCGCCGCCGCGGAGCGAGCACTGGAGCCGTCACCGAGACAGCGCTCGCCGGCCTCGGCAGGGCGACGCCGTCCGGCATCAGCGTCCAACCCGCGGAAACACTTAGCTCTCCTTGTAGCGGTAGCCGATGCCGTAGAGCGTCTCGATCTGGTCGAACGTGTCGTCCTCGACCCGGAACTTCTTCCGCACGCGCTTGATGTGGCTGTCGATGGTGCGGTCATCGACATAGATGTTCTCGCCGTAGGCGGCGTCGATCAGCTGGTCGCGGGACTTCACCATGCCCGGCCGGGCGGCGAGCGCCTTGACCAGCAGGAACTCGGTGACCGTCAGCTGGATGTCGCGCCCCTTCCACAGGCACTGATGCTTGGTCTCGTCGAGCGTCAGGTTGCTGCGGACCATGACGCCCGTGGGCGCGGCGCCGGAACCCTCGGCCCGACTGACCTCGTTGCGACGAAGCAACGTGCGGATACGCTCCAGCAGCAGGCGCTGGCTGAATGGCTTGGTGATGTAGTCGTCCGCGCCGAGGCGCAGGCCCATCAGCTCGTCCACCTCCTCGTCCTTGCTCGTGAGGAAAATCACCGGCAAGGCGCTGCGCTGACGCAGGCGCTGCAGCAGCTCCATCCCGTCCATCCGCGGCATCTTGATGTCGAGCACTGCAAGATCAACCGGACGTGAGGTGATGCCCTGAAGCGCGCTCTCCCCGTCGGTATAGGTCCGCACCTGGAATCCTTCCTGCTCCAGGGTCATGGAGACGCTGGTCAGGATGTTGCGGTCGTCGTCCACGAGCGCGATGGTATGCTTCATCTGGATCAGCTTTCGCCTGTTCTTGCCCGATCGGCCGGGACCGCGGAATCGAGAACCCATAGCGGGTTGAGCGTGTGCGCGCCATTCCGCTCTCTGCGTAGTACGGGAGAAATTGGTGGCGGAACCATCTTTGTCGAGCACCAACACCCCGCGCAACGAGGCGGCGCTTCAGGCCCGGCTACTGCTGCGCGCGGCGCGGTCGGCAGCACTCGGGACTGTCGGGGCCGACGGCCTGCCCTCCGTCACCCTGGTCACGCCAGCAACAGCGCCGGACCTCTCGGTACTCATGCTGCTCTCGAGCCTTTCGGAGCATCGGCGCAATCTCGAACGCGACGGGCTCTGCGGGCTCATGGTGACGGGCGTGGCCACGGATGCCAACCCGCAGACAGCGCCGCGCCTCAGCCTGGGCGGCCGCGCATCACTTGTGCCCCTGGAGGAGGATGCCCGTCTCCGTCAGCGCTGGCTGGCGGCCCATCCCTACGCGGAGGGCTATGCCGGCTTCCTCGACTTCGCACTGTGGCGCTTCGTGCCGGAACGAGCTCATTTCGTCGGTGGCTTCGCGCAGGCCCACCGGTTGAGCCTCGACGCGCTACGACCGCCGCCCGATGCGGTAATGGCGGTGGCCGAGGCGGAGGCACAGTTGCTCACCGATTGCGACGCTGCTCAGGCGGAGGCGCTGGCACTCGCGGCAGGCGGCGTTGCAGGGGTTTGGCGTCTGCTGGCGGTCGATCCGGACGGGTGCGACTTGGCCTCTGATGCTGTGTCGATCCGGGTGGCCTTCGCCACGACGGTCATGACAGCCGAGCAGGCGCGGGCGGCACTTCACAAACCTTCCGTCAGACCAGCCCCTTGAGGCGAGCCATCGCAAACGCGCTGATTGTCACCACGTCGCGCACCACACCCTCTCGCATCATCCGCTCGAACTCCACGAGCGGGAACTGCCCCTGCACGAGATCCTGCTCCTCAACCTCCAGCGCACGCTCGCCCGCAGTGAGGTCGGTCGCGAAGAACACCCGGCCCGCCTGATTGGAATAGCCCGCGGCCTGAAACACACGCCCGATCTCAATAAGTTTGCCCGCGCGCAAGCCCGTCTCCTCCTGCAACTCTCCCGCGGCGAGGTCCCGCGGATCGACATCCGCGCGCCACTCCCACGTGCCCATCGGAAACTCCCAGCAGCGCTGACCCACTGGATAGCGAAACTGCTCGACCAGATGGACCAAGCCGTCCTGCACCGGACAGATCACGGCGAATTCGGCCCGCTCCAGCACGGAATAGATGCCCGTCGAGCCGTCCTGCCGCCTGACCTGATCCTCCCGCAGCCGCAGCCAGCGGTTTTCATAGACGAGACGGCCCGAGATCCGGGTAATGGCGTCGGCCACGGCTTACCTCGCACGACGGAATGTCAGGTTGTAACGGAACGGGCCGAACAGCGGGTCGAAGCCTGGCTTCACCGGCCGGACGCCATGGAACAGCAGTCGCGCCGGACCGCCGAAGACCATCACGTCGCCGCTCTGCAATGGCAAAGGGCCGGGACGATCCCGGCGCTCGGCGCCGCCGATCAGGAACGCAGTCGGCAGCCCCAGCGAGACCGAGACAATCGGCTGGCCGAAATCGCGCTCGTCGGCATCCTGATGCAGGCCCATGCCGGACCCGATCGCATAACGGTTGATGAGGCAGGTATCCGGCTCAAATCCCGGAAAGCCCGCCTCCGCGGACGCTTCTGCGGCAAGCCGCCGAAAGGCCGGCGGCAGCGTGGGCCACGGGCGCCCCGTGTCAGGGTCGATGCTCTCGTAGCGATAGCCGCGCCGGTCGCTGACCCAGCCGCAAACCCCGCAACTCGTCATGGCGGCCGAAAGCTGGCCGCCGCGCTTGGTTTTCATGAAGCGAAACGGCGCAGTCGCCGCCACCGTTTCGATCAGCGGTGCGAGCACAGCGGGATCGGCACGACCGCGCAGCAGAAACATGCCCTCAGGCAGGGCCGCGGGCGCCGGAGGCGGTTCCAGGCCGGTTAAGAGATCCGTCAGGCGGGCTGCGGGAGCGTGAAGAGGCGAGATACCTCGTGCAGGTTTCCTGCGACCGGATGCCGGGTGGAGGGCATGGTTCCGTCCTCCTCGCGCACCACCTGACAGGTGCGGAACCCGGCGGCCGCCGCGGCATCCAGCTCCGCCTCGATATCGGAGAGGAACAGGACCAGCCCGGTTGGGAGCCCGATCTCGCCCGCTATGGCCGTATAGCTCGCGGCGTCCCGCTTGGGCCCGATACGCGTGTCGAAGAAGCCGCCGAAGAGGCCGGTAAGATCGCCCTCCTGGGTATGGCCGAAGATGCCGCGCTGCGCTTCCTCCGAACCGGACGAATAGACGAACAGGGGCAGCCCCTCCCGCTTCCAGAAAGCCAGGCACTCCGGCGCATCCTGGTAGAACTCCGCCACCAGATCGCCCGCAGCGTAGCCCTCACGCCAGATGAGGCCCTGGATGGTCTTGAGCGGCGTCACCTTCTCGTCGAGGTCGCTCCACCGCTGCAGGCTCGCCACCGGATCGGCCTCGGGCTCCAGCGCGCGCGCCTGAGCGAGCGCCTCGGCCACCTCCGGCTCCGAGCGATGGGCCGCCACGTAATCCCGGAGCCGCGACCGTGCATAGGGAAACAGCACGTCCCTTACCGCGCTGATCGGCGTGACCGTGCCCTCGATATCGATGAGCACGGCCTCGACCTGCCGCGTGACGGTGAGGTCCGTTTCTTCGGGCTGCCGGTCGGTGAGGTCCACCATGGGTGCGGTCAGGCCGCCGGGAAGCGGGCGCTGATGGTATCGCCCGTGAAATGCGGCACCCAGCCGGAGGTGTCGGTGAATATCCGCAGCGCCGTGAAGAAGGGCTGCTCGCCGGCGTCGAACCAGTGCTTGATGTTGGCCGGCACGCTGATGAGGTCGCCGGCCGTGCAGTGCGCGTCGTAGATGCGCCCGTCGAGGTGCAGGATGAAGTTGCCCGACCCGTGAACGAAGAAGCGAACCTCGTCCTCCGTGTGGCTGTGCTCGTTGATGAACTTCGCACGCAGCGGGGCCGCCTGCGGATGGTTCGGGGTGAGCTTGATCACGTCAGCCGAACCGGCTCCGGATACGCCCATCAGCGTGTCGAGATAAGGCTTGTATGCGGCGAGGATCGTCTCCGCGTCGTCGTCCGGGGAGAGCGTCACCGGGCTCTCCCAGCGCTCGAACCGGACGCCGATGGCATTCAGTTGCTCGGCAATGGTCGCGGCATCCTCGGTCCGCAGGATGGCCGTGTCCGGCGAATCATCGTGGTAGATTGTCAGGCGGCTCATTGGAGCTTCCTCCGTTCAATTTCCGTCGCCAGCAGGAATTCCAGCGCTTCCATGCGATTGAGGGCGGTGGTCACATCCGCCCCCCACACATAGACGCCGTGGCCCCTGAGCACATAGCCGATCGGCGCCTCTCCCGCCTCCAGAGCCGGCGCAAGCCGGTCCGCCAGCCGCTGCATATCCTGGTCGTTATCGACGACGAGAAGAGAGGCTGTCGCGTCATGCGTGGAAAACGCGTTCCAGGCCTTGAGGATCTCGTAGCCTTCTAGGTGGATCGCATCAGCATCGGGAAGCGCCAGCGTCAGCGCCGTCGCAGGGATCGAATGGCCGTGCAGGACGGACCCCGCCGCCGGCCACAGGCGATAGATCTGGCAATGAAGCAAGGTCTCGGCGCTCGGCCGCATACCAGAGGTCAGGCTGCGGCCATCGAAATCGACGGCGATGATATCGCGCGGCTGCAGGAAGCCTTTATGGACACCACTGCGTGTGATCGCCATGCGGTTGCCATCCATGCGGGCGCTGAGGTTGCCGCTGGTCGCGGGCACCCAGCCGCGCTGGTCCATGCGGCGGCCAGCCGTCACCAACGCCTCCGCCAGCTCCGGCGGAACCGCAGCTGCATCCGAGCCATCGTCGACGGCGGAAGACATTCCGCCTGACGCCCGCGCATCCGCCGTCGTTGCCACGCGGCCGAACCCGCAGCGGCTCAGCTTTGGGTGTGAACGGTGGTCTTCGGACGGACGGTGGTCGAAGTCGGAACCTCCTGGCCCGGGGCGGACAACGTCGCAGCGGGCTTGTCCGATGCCATCGACGCATCGTCGTCTTCAGCCATGTTCTTCTTGAAGGATTTGATGCCCTTGGCGAAGTCTCCCATCAGATGACTGACCTTGCCGCTGCCGAACAGCAGGAGCAGGACCAGAATGACGATCAGCCAATGCCAGATGCTCAACGAGCCCATTTTGCCTCCCTCGGGGATAATCCCCCAAGCTTCGCCTCAGATGTCACGGGGGCGGTAGCACGGCAAGCCGCATCCCGAGCGTCACATCATAACCTTTGGTCATGGCTTCCACCAGCGCCGCTCGAAAGTTGATTACTCACCTACTTGTCCACAGCTTTCTGAGTGCTGCCCGTCATAATACCATTGGCGTATCTCCCCCAAGCCTCTACACTATCTAGTAGTTCACAGGCTAAGGGACCACGATATGGAGTGGAATGAGACGGTAATCGCGGAACTTAGGGGGCTTTGGGCGGCTGGGCTGTCGACCGCCGAGATCGGCCGCCGCCTCGGTATTTCAAAGAACGCGGTGGTCGGGAAGGCGCACCGTCTCGACCTCTCGCCGCGACCATCTCCGATCCGGCGGCAGGAGCGCGACCCCAACGCGCCGCCGCCCGCGCCACGCGCGGTGGGCCCGACGCTGGCGCCTCTGCCGTCCCGTCCGGCCCCTGCCCCGGCGCCTGTCGCTCATGTGGTCGCGCCTGCGCCAAAGCCTCCACTCCCGCGTCGCCTGACGGCGGTGGCTGCGCCCGTTGTCCGGGTGTCCGCCTGTTGCTGGCCGATTGGGGAGCCCGGCAAGCCCAGCTTTCACTTCTGCGATGCCGTCGCCCTTCAGGGGAAACCCTATTGCGCCGAGCATGCACAACTGGCCTACGTGAAAATCCGGGACCGGCGCGACGACGCGGCATAATCTGCCGGCGCCCCGGCTTCCCCGTCCCAGGCGCATCCTCCACCTGGGAACGGCAGGGCAAGGGCTAGGTTGACCGATGGGTGCTGCGCTGCCGCCTTTTCTCTGGGCCGAAGAAGCGCCTGACGCGGCGGGCGGGTGCCAAACCTGCCCGGCATGCGGCGACACCGCGTCAAAGTCGCCGATCTGCGTCTCGGCATCGCAAGCGGAGCCCGCTTGGCGTCTCCTGCGGTGCCCCGCCTGCGGCTGTGGCTTCTTCGAGCGACAGGCGATCGCCGACTATGCCGACGAAGGCATGACCGGCGTCTCGACGACCTACTTTCTGCAGCAGGGCGCAGCCGTCGACGTATTCGCAGACATCCTCGCCCATATCCGGAAACCGCCCGGTTCAGCCTACGTCGAAATCGGCTGCGGCTTCGGCTTCGGCCTCGACATCGGCAGCCACGCCATGGGGTGGACGTGCCGGGGCATGGATCCTGCCAAGCTCGCCGAAGTCGGGCGCGATCTGCTCGGGGTCGACATCACGCTCGCGTATTTCAGTCCCGAGACCGTTTCCGACGCCAGCGTCGACATCGTCATGGCAACGGAGGTGCTAGAGCACCTGCCCGATCCAACCACGTTTCTACGAGAGGTCCATCGCGGCCTGAAGCCCGACGGCGTCGTGGTTCTCACGACCCCCGATGTGGCCGCCGTGCAGCCGGCCATTGCCAAGAGCGCGTTGAACGCCACGCTGTCGATCGGCCTTCACCTCATCCTGCACAGCCGAACCAGCCTGGAGGGCGCTCTGCGGGCCGCCGGCTTCTCGCAAATCCGCATCGAGAGCGACGGCTGGAAGCTCACCGCCTTCGCCTCGGCCGTGCCGCTCGACCTTCGCGATGACCCGTCGGAGCGGCACGCCATCGTGACCCGCTACCTCTGGGACCGGGCGAACGCGCGAAACGAGCCCGACGATCTATTCATCGGCTTTGCCGGCAGGGCTTTCTTCGAGTCGGTCTGCGCCATGGACGAAGCCGCTTCGCGAAGGATCTGGGCGCGGCTCGCCCCTGCCCTGAAGCTGCGCTACCAGATCGATGCCGACACCTTGACGATGCCGCCGCCGGGGTTGGCGGACCTGCAGTTCGACGCGATCGGTTCCGTCATGCCCTTCAACCTCGCATCGATCATGTTGGGGCGCGCATACCAGCGGTTGAACAGCGGCGAACCGCGAGTGGGGCTGCTGCCGCGCTTCACCGCGATCCGCACGGTGTGCGAACCGCTTTGGGCAAGGTTGGAGAGCCTGAACCTCGGCGATATGCAGACGCGGCAGATCCTCTGGGTGGCCCGCGCTGAGGAGTTGCTGTGTCTTGCGGCCGCGGGCGATGCCACGACCGTCGCGATGATCGGCGATTTGCAGCAGTCACCGACGGGCGCCGGGCGGTCGAGCATCGTCAGCCGCGCCGTCGAGATACTTATCCACGGGGAACACCCATTCCTCGCCGCGCGACTGGCGCGGGCTGAGGGACTTGCATCCATGCGCGTGCCGGGCGATCTTTCCGCGATGGCCATGCTGAATGCCTTCCTTCGCGAACGGGCATACGGTGTCCGGCGGCGTCTTCGTGCGCGATAGACGCGACCGGACCCATGTGCTGGGAGAGGCGATCACCTGGCGCCTGCTCCTTCGGCGGTTCCGAACATCTCAGGACCGGTGGACAGCCGCCAAAAATCTCAGCCGCCACGCCGTGCGCGCCGTTGTTGTGCGGGCGCTGTCGTTCAATGTCCGCATTGGCGAAAGTATCGTTCCAGCCTACAGCCTCATCCGCGAAACATACGTCCAGACCAAGATCGCCTTCAGCATGCCGCTCGGATTATTCCGGTCGCCGCATCAGGTATTGGAACATTGGAGCGCGCCGGGTAAATCTCCGGAGCAGCTGTTCGGCGAGAAGGTGGCGCTGTTCGTTCATTTCGACGCGGGCGGACACGTGGCGCCGGCTGCCCGCGACTTCATCGCAAGCCTCGGCGAGGCCGGCCTCGACGTGGTCTTCGTCACCAACTCCGAGCACATCCTCGAAGAGGCCCGCGCCTTCCTGGAGCAGCACTGCGCGGCCATTCTGATCCGCCGGAACATAGGCTACGACTTCGGCGCCTGGCGCGACGCGCTCGACACGCTCGGCCTGCCCCGGCCGGAGACGCGCGCCATCTTTCTGGTCAATGACAGCCTCTATGGTCCCTTCTCCGACCTCAAGCCCATCCTCGGCGCAATCGACTTCGAGCGCGCCGATCTCTGGGGGGCGACGGAAAGCTGGCAGCATCGCTATCACCTGCAATCCTTCTTTCTCGGCTGCGGCGAGGCGGTCATCCGCAGCCAGGCCTGGCGCGAGTTCTGGCGTTCGGTCCGGCCGATCCCCTGCAAGGACTGGATCATCCGCCATTGCGAAATCGGCTTCACGAGAGCCATGGCGCGTGGGGGGGCGCGCTGTGCGGCCATCTTTCCCAGCGCGTCGCTGCTCGACGAGCGGGAGATCGAGCGGCTCGAACGCGTCATCGACGAAGATCACGAATGGGGTGGACAGAACGCCAAGGTGCACGCCGAGGCCATCCATGCGGACCACATCCTGCGCTGCACCCAGCGGCCGACCAACCTGCTTAATCCATCTGTCGATCTCTGGCGGCAGCTGATCCAGGCAGGATACCCGTTCCTGAAGCGCGAGCTGCTCCTACGCAATCCGACCCGGGTCGCCGATGTGTTCGAGTGGGAAGAGGTGGTCACCAAAGCCCTGAACGTCGATCCGCAGCCCCTGGCCGAGGAGATCCGACGATCGCTGGGGGAGCGGCTGCCGGCGGTCTGGAGCCCGCGTATGAAGGCGCAGATGGACCAGCTCGGCCAAGCGACGGATACGCCAACTCAGCCGAGCCGCCGATCAACGACGCACGTGGGATAACACGGCCGGCGCGCCCGGCAGCCGTTCCCGGACCTCGGGCAACACGATCATGGTCACGACCGCTCCGATCGAGGCGCCAAGCGAGAAGTGCAGAAACAGCATCGCCTGCCGGAACGCCGCCTCGCCCAGAGCGACATGCACCGCGTGCCGATCCGCGCCGGCAAGCTTCAGCCCAAGATCAAGAAGCAGGTTAAGGATGAACAGCGGCAGCATGGTGAGGACGAACGTCGCCACGTAGCGGGGCACGAGCCCGCGAGAGGCGCTGACGCTCTCTCGCCAGCCCGGATGCGGCGGGTCGAGGGTCAGCATCGTGAAGAACGGCACCTGCCGCACGACGCCGAACACCGCAAAGCAAAAAGCCGCGGCTATGAATACGACCGCGGCCGCAATCGGCCATAGTCGCGAGTGCGTGGCAGCCGCGAGCAGAACCGCTGGGAGGGAAGAAACGAGAACAAGGGGCACAATCCAGGCGTAGGTCAGCAGGAGAAAGCCAAGGTAACGCCAGAACGGTGCTTTGAAGAAGAACGGGTCGAACCGCTCCTCGAGAAGGAGATGGCGCCGCCATGAGATGCTGAACGAAAGCAGAAACTTCAGGCCGGCCAACCAAGCGAGGGCCGCGCCCACCGTCATGTACCATGGCGCCGCAACGATCGCGTGGATCCGGCCCATCAGCCCTTCGGCGTTGCCGACCACCCGGTGATAAAGGAATTCCGCGGTGACGAGGAACACGACCGGAGGCCAGATTGCCTTCGCGTGCAGGACGCGATGCCGCCACAGCAAGGCATATGCCTGTCGAACCGTGGCAAGCACCGGCAGCCTTGTTGTCAGACGCATCGCTGCTCGGTCATCCCCGTTCTGGCGCTTCAACCTTGCGACGAGGCCCAGCGGATCGCCGCCGCATCGTCGTCGGAACTTGCCTCGACCCACCGTTCCTTTCCGCTCGAAGGGTGCTCCTTCTTCCAGAACGGCGCACCGACCTTGAGCCAGTCGATGAGGAAGGCAGTCGCCTGCAGAGCCGCCTGCCGGTGACGGGATGCGGTCAGCACAAGCACGATGCGTCCGCCGACAGGGATGCGGCCGATCCTGTGAATGATGCGGCAGCCGCCTAACGCCCATCGGCCTTCTGCCTCTGCTGCGATACGGGCAATCTCCCGCTCGGTCATTCCGGGGTAATGTTCCAGCGTCATCGCCTCGATCGGATGCTCCTGTCCGCGGCGAACAATGCCGATGAAGGATGCGATCGCGCCCGCGTCTCCGGCGTCGTCCTGCAGCCGCTCCATTTCGGCGCTCGGGTCGAAATCCTCGGGCCCAACGTGGATGAAGGCCATCCTCAGCCCCCCGTGATCGGCGGAAAGAAGGCGATCTCGTCGCCGTCGGAGATATGCGCGTCAGGCGTCGCGAAGTCCTGGTTGACGGCACAGCGCACCCGCGCGGTCTCGGCCAGGGCTTCGGCATAGCCCGCGCCACGCGAGCGCAGCCAGCGCACGAGGTCGGCGACGCTGGCGGTCCCGGAGGGTGGATCGACCCGCTCCTCCGAGAGCCCGATCCGTTCGCGCAGCCAGGCGAAGTAGAGGATCTGCATCGCCATCATCGAAACTCCTGAACACGAGCGTCCGATGTGGCGTCGGCGGCGGCGATGCTCAACGTGGGCTGTTGACGGTGCTGATGCTGCCGTTCGGCATGACCAACGTACTGGTGCCGTTGCCGTTTGGAATAAGGATGCCGCCGCCCTGGCCGTTGATGGGCGCCAGCGTCTGGTAGTTGGCCGTGCCGCCGGTGATGGTGGCCGGTCCCTGCGGCGTCGTGACGCTCGTGCCGACCTTGGGCATGACCAGTTCGGGCGGCTCGGTGAAGGGCGCCTTGATCGGCGGGGTCATGCCGGTCAGCGGCGGCAAAGTCAGGGAAGCGCCGGGCGCGGTCACCTGACCGGGCACCTGCCCGATACCAGGCGTGTTCTGCAGGCCGGGCACGGGACCGAGGTTGGGGTTCGGGGTCGGTCCACCCGGCACCGGTCCCAGTTGCGGCTCGGCATTGCCGTTGAGGTTCATCTGTTTTTGGATGTCCGCCAGCGTCGGCATAGCCGGGATTGCGGTCGGCCACACCTGGCCTGTCTCCGGCAGCAGAGCCTCCTGAGCGCCGGCGTGGCCATAGGCCCGCTGCATGTTGGCGCTGTCGCCCGCCGGCGGGTTCGGGTTGTTGGTGAAGGTGTGCGTGTCGCCGATGAAGTGGTTGAACCCTGTGCATCCCGAAAGGAGCAGAAGCCCCGACAGCGCAATCCGCCGCATGAAGGTCAAATCCTTGATCTCGCCCGAAACCGAACCGCCTGCGGGCCGGAGTGTCCGGTCACGCCCTTTGCTCTGCATGCCATGCCAGCGGCCCCGTCATCAAGAAAGGCCGATCTTGCTCGCCGGGCCGCCCGTGTCCTGCCGCTTATGAACCCCGACCTCCGCGTGGCGCAAACCGGCGATCAGATAATCCCAACCCGTAACGATCGTCAAAATCGCGGAAAGCCAGAGGAGGATCGTGCCGATCAGCCAAGCGTGCAACCAGGGCAGATGCAGCAACCGGGCGGTCGGGTCGCCGGCGACGAGGAACCCCAACGCCCCCATCTGCGCCGTCGTCTTCCACTTGGCGAGGCGCGTTACCGGCAACCCCACTCGTATTTCAGCCAGGAACTCGCGCAGGCCGCTGACGAGGATCTCCCGCAGCATGATGATGATGGCCGGGTAAAGCCCCCATGGCCCGAGCCTGCCGTCGCCCGCCAGCATGATCAGAATCGCGCCGACCAGCAGCTTGTCCGCGATCGGGTCGAGCATGCGGCCAAGATCGGAGAACTGCTTGCGGCTGCGCGCCAGCCTGCCGTCCAGGTAATCAGTGACCCCGGCCGCCACGAAAACGATGCAGGCGGCGAGGTCTCCCGCAGGCAGGCGCAGGGATGCCAGCACGATGAGCACCGGGATCGCGGCGATCCGTGACAAGGTCAGGACGTTGGGCAGGTCGGTGATCATGCGGACCGAGAATAGGCGCGCCCGCGCTCTCAGGAAACGCTTTCCATGCGAACGCCCGGATGAAAATACGCATACACCCGCCGCGCGGTCTCCCGGTTGATCCCCGGCACTGCCGCGAGGTCGGCCAGGCCCGCCTGCTTCACACCGCGCGCCGAGCCGAAGTGATGCAACAGCGCCCGCTTCCGGGCGGCGCCAATGCCGTCGATCTCGTCCAGCTCGCTCTGCGAGATCGTCCGTGACCGGCCGGCGCGGTGGGTGGTGATGGCGAAGCGATGCGCCTCATCCCGCAGACGCTGGAGGAAATAGAGCACCGGGTCGCGCGGCGGCAGTTGGAAGGGCGCCGTGTTCGTCGAGTGGAACCACTCCCGCCCGGCGTTGCGGTCAGGCCCTTTGGCGATCGCCACCAGCGGGATGTCGCTGACGCCCAACTCCTCCATCACCGCGCGCGCCGCCGACAACTGCCCCGCGCCGCCGTCGATGACAACCAGATCGGGCCAGTGCGGGTCTTCGCGATCGGCGTGCTCCTTCAAGGCGCGGCCGAAGCGGCGCTGCAGCACCTCCCGCATCATGGCGAAGTCATCGCCCGGCGCGATCGGCCCCTTGATCGAAAACTTGCGGTAGGCTTGCTTCATGAGGCCCTCGGGCCCGGCCACGACCATCACCCCATAGGCGTTCGTGCCCATGATGTGACTGTTGTCGTAGACCTCGATGCGCTCGACGGAGGGCGCCAGGCCGAACAACTCGGCTGTCGCCTCCATCAGTTTGCCCTGGCCCGCCGTTTCCGCCAGCTTCCGCTCCAGCGTCTCTCGGGCATTAAGCTCGGCATGGGCGACGACGGCACGCTTCTCGCCCCGCTGAGGGACCGCCAGGGTCACGTGCCGCCCGGCCTTGATCGCCAGCGCCTCGGCGATCAGCAGACGCTCGGGCACCGGCTGGTTGAGCAGCAGCAGGGGCGGCGGCGGCTTGTCCTCGTAGAACTGGGTGATGAACGCGCCAAGCACATCACCGATCTCCTCGGCCTTCGTATGGCTTGGGAAGAAGGCGCGATTGCCGTTGTTGCGGCCGCCGCGCACGAAGAACACCTGCACGCAGGTCTGGCCGGCGATCTGCCAGGCGGCAACCACATCCGCATCGGTCAGGCTTGCCGGGTTGATGACGCCGGTGCCCTGGACATGGGTGAGCCCGCGGATCCGGTCGCGCAACGTGGCCGCCCGTTCGAACTCCATCGCGGCGGAGGCTTGTTCCATCTCGGCGGCAAGTTCCTGCTGGACGGTCGCTGCCTTGCCGGTGAGGAACGCCTTCGCCTGCCCGACCAGCTGCGCATAGTCCTCGCGGTTGATATGGCCGACGCAGGGCGCCGAACAGCGTTTGATCTGAAACAGCAGGCAGGGCCGCGTGCGGTTGGCGAAGACGCTGTCGGAGCATGAGCGCAGCAGGAACAGCCGCTCGATGGCCGTCAGGCTCTGGTTGACCGCCCAGGCGGACGCGAACGGCCCCCAGTAGCTCCCTTTCCGCGTCTGCGCGCCGCGATGTTTCACGACCTGCGGGAAATCGTTGTCCTCCGCCAGCATCAGCCAGGGGTAGCTCTTGTCGTCCCGCAGCACGATGTTGAACCGCGGCCGCAGCTTCTTGATGAGGTTCGCTTCCAGCAGCAGCGCCTCGGGCTCGGTATGGGTGGTGACGATCTCCATCGAGACGGTCTCCATCACCATGCGGCGGAGCCGCTCCGGCAGACGGCCGAGCTGAGTGTACGAGGCCACCCGCTTCTTGAGGCTCCGCGCCTTGCCGACGTAGAGCGCGTCGCCCTTCTCATCGAGCATGCGATACACGCCCGGGCTGAAGGGCATGGTCTCGAGCGCAGCCTCGATAACTATAACGCCTCTCGGAACGACGGAGACCGGCGCAACCAAGTCAAAAGACGTAGTAGAACCAATATCTTGCGTTTCAGTCATAATCCTAAAGTACTATCTTGCGCCTTACCCGGCGCGTCTGGGGCCTGTGGATATCTCTGTGGAAACAACTCTGTGGCCGGGGCGAACCCTAGGATGCGGTGCATGTTCCAGATGTGAATGATGCCGGACAGACAACGATTTAAGTGCCTGAATATGAAGCTTCTTTTTTTTCGCCTGCGGACCGGTGACAAGATCTTGCTGACATGCCGTTGTAATTATTGGGCCTCAGGAGCGCGGTGGAAAAACCCTGTCTCTTGAGCGTTCTACCTCTACCCCTGCGGATGCGGCATCATCGAACACGCTGAGCTTCTCGACCCGTACGCGGGCTGATAGCACCCTCGCATCGGATAGGCACAGACGGGCTATTTGTTCCGCCATTGTCTCAACCAGCTGGACGTGGGCTCGCCCGACGAGGGCGCGCACCCGCTTGGCAAGCCCATCATAATCAACCACGCGCGCTACGTCGTCCGGTCCCACCCCATCGGGGTGGTCTAGCCCGTCATCTCGCATCTCGAAGGAGAGGTTAATGCGGATCGGCTGGCGGCCACCCTTTTCCTCGGGATACACGCCGATCCTGGCATCGAGCACCAGATCCCGGATGAACACGCGACGGAGCGGCGGCTCTGAACCTGCTCCCGTCACTCGTCAATCTCCGTGTTGAAGGCGCCCCATTGCAGATGCTGACCGCCATCCAGCGCCAGCATCTGCCCGGTGAACGAGGGCAGCGACAGGATCGCGACCACAGCCTGCGCGACTTCCGCAGGCGAGGTGCCATGTTGGAGAGGTACGGAGGCGCACTGGCGCTCGAAATCCTCCTGGGTCTGGCGTGGGCTGGGCACCGCTGGGCCGGGGCCGACACCCACCACCCGGATGCGCGGCGCCAGCGCGAGCGCCAGCGTCCGGGTGAGCGTCCAGAGCGCCGACTTGGTGACGGTGTAGGAGACGAAATGGGGTGTGAGCGACCACACCCTCTGGTCGATCATGTTCACCACGACGCCATGCGCCTCGCGCGGGAGAGCAGCCGCCATCGTCTGCGTGAGCAAAAATGGCGCGCGCAGGTTGGGCTCCATATGCCGGTCCCAGCTTTCGCGCGTCACATCCTGCCACTCGTCCCGGTCGAAGACGCTGGCATTGTTGACGAGGACGCCGATTGGGCCGAGCGCCGCCTCGGCGCGATGGATCAAGGTCTCGACCGCCGCCTCCTCGGCGAGGTCTGCGGGCAGGGCCACGGCACGGCCGCCGCCGGCGCGGATCGTCGCCGCCAGTTCCTCGGCCTCCAGGGCGCTCCGGTTGTAGTGGATGGCGACCGCGAAGCCGGCTTCCGCGAGCGTCTCCACGATGGCGCGGCCGAGCCGCTTGGCGCCGCCGGTGACGAGAGCCGTGCGCGGGATGCGCGTGTCGATCGTCATCTCGCGCTGCTCAGCGCTTGCCACGATTTGGACCGCCGGCTCCCGGCTTGCCGCGTCCATTGCCACGCCCTCCGGCCCGCCCGCGGCGCTTCTCGGGGTCGTAGCCGCCGCCGCCCGGCCCGAGGGGCTCAGGCATATAATCGCGCTTGGTCCGGACGCCCGATGACGGCGGCGGCTCTATCCCGAGTTCCAGCGCCTCCAGCCGCTTGAGTTCGTCGCGCAGCCGCGCAGCCTCCTCGAACTCCAGATCCGCCGCAGCGGCCCGCATGCGGCGCTCGATCTCGGCAATCGAGGACCGCAGATCCTTGCCGACGAGTTCGGTCATGCCGCCACCCTTGACCGGCGCGACCGTCACGTAGTCCTGTTCGAAGACAGATTCGAGCACCTCGCCGATGTGCTTGCGGACCGACATCGGCGTGATGCCGTGGGCCGTGTTCCAGGCCTCCTGTTTCAGGCGGCGACGATCGGTCTCCTCCAGCGCTGCCCGCAGACTGCGCGTCATGACATCGGCGTAGCAGATCACCCGCCCGTCGACATTGCGCGCGGCCCGGCCAATGGTCTGGATGAGGCTGGTCTGGGACCGCAGGAAGCCTTCCTTGTCGGCGTCCAGGATCGCCACGAGCATGCATTCGGGAATATCGAGCCCCTCGCGCAGCAGGTTGATGCCGACCAGCACGTCGAACACACCGAGGCGTAGATTGCGGATGATCTCGATGCGCTCGAGCGTGTCCACGTCGGAGTGGAGGTAGCGGACCTTCACCCCCTGTTCGGTAAGATATTCGGTGAGATCCTCGGCCATGCGCTTGGTCAGCGTCGTCACCAGCACGCGGCCGCCGAGGTCCCGCACCCGGCGCACCTCGGCGAGCAGGTCGTCGACCTGCTTCCCCACCGGCCGGATTTCGACGATCGGGTCGATGAGCCCCGTCGGGCGGATGACCTGCTCGGCGAAGGTACCGCCCGTGCGCTCCATCTCCCACGGGCCGGGCGTCGCCGAGACGAAGACCGTCTGCGGGCGGAACCGCTCCCACTCCTCGAACGTCAGCGGCCGGTTGTCGGCGCAGCTCGGCAGACGGAAGCCGAACTCGGACAGAACCGTCTTGCGTGCCGCGTCTCCGCGCGACATGCCGCCGATCTGCGGCACAGTCACGTGGCTCTCGTCGACGATGAGCAACGCGTTCTCGGGCAGATATTCGAAGAAGGTCGGCGGCGGCTCGCCCGGCGCGCGGCCGGTCAGATAGCGGGAATAGTTCTCGATCCCCTTACAGGACCCGGTGGTTTCCATCATCTCGATGTCGAAGGTGGTGCGCTGGTTCAGCCGCTCCACCTCGAGCAGCCTGCCTTGCGCCTGCAGTTCGTCGAGTCGCTGCTTGAGTTCCTGCTTGATGCGAATGATCGCCTGCGTCAGCGTCGGGCGCGGCGTCACGTAATGGCTGTTGGCGTAGACGGTGATGTGCTCCAGCGCGCCGGCCACGTTCCCCGTCAGTGGGTCGAACTCCGTGATGCTCTCGATCTCGTCGCCGAATAGAGAAACACGCCACGCGCGGTCCTCGTAGTGGCTCGGGTAGATGTCGACCGTCTCGCCGCGCAGGCGGAAGGTGCCGCGCGCGAAGGCCGAGTCGTTCCGCCGGTACTGCAACTCCACCAGCGCCTTGGCGAGACGGTCGCGGTCGATGGTGCCGCCAACTTCCAGCTTCACGACCATCTTGGAGTAGGTCTCGACCGAGCCGATACCGTAGATGCAGGACACCGAAGCGACGATGATGACGTCGTTCCGCTCCAGGATCGCCTGCGTCGCGGAGTGTCGCATGCGGTCGATCTGCTCGTTGATCTGCGCGTCCTTCTCGACATAGGTGTCGGTGCGCGGCACGTAGGCCTCGGGCTGATAGTAGTCGTAGTAGCTGACGAAATATTCCACCGCGTTGTCGGGGAAGAAGCTCTTCATCTCGGCATAGAGCTGCGCCGCTAGCGTCTTGTTCGGCGCCAGGATCAGCGTCGGGCGCTGTACCGCCTCGATGACCTTCGCCATGGTGAAGGTCTTGCCCGAGCCGGTGACGCCGAGCAGCACCTGGTCGCGCTCATGGGCGTCCGTGCCGGCCACCAGATGCCGGATTGCGGTTGGCTGGTCGCCATTGGGCTCGAACTCCGAGACGACCCGGAACGGCTTGAGCGTCGGCCGGGCGGGCTGCTTCTCGGGCATGAAGGCCAGCGCCGAAGCGGCGGCGGCTTGAGGGGGAGCGCCAGCGGGAGATGAACCGGGGGGACGGGCGAGGACCTGGGACATATCCAGAACATAGTCCCGATCTTCGCCTTTATCGAGTGCCTGTCGAGCAGCTCAGCGGTGGCGGTCGATCTCGAAGTGAAGCTGTGCGCGCGATACGCCGATATCGGACAGCATGCGGGCATCCATGCAGTCCAACTCGCGCCGCGGGGCCGCCGCCCGCTTCATCCGCTTCTGCGCGTCGCGCGCCGCCTGCCAGAGCCGCGACAGCGCCGCAGACAGAGGCCAGTGCATGGTAGTGGTTCCAAGGGAGAGCGACATGGCGAACTCCTTTTGTGCAATGTCCGCACCCACAACCTGATCCTGCGCCTGCCATCAGAAAAACGAATTGTTTTGATCACTGGTATCAGGCATGCTGATGAGTATGACCCGTCCAGCGACGCTCGATCCTGACTTGCTGCGCGCCTTCGTCTTCATTGCCGAGGAGCGAAGCTTCACTCGTGCCGCCCAACTCACCGGGCGTACGCAGTCGGCCGTCTCCATGCAGGTGCAACGGCTGGAAGCCGTGCTCGGCGAGCAGCTTCTGCACCGCGGCCGCGGCGGCAGCGTGGAGCTGACCCGGCACGGCCAGTTCCTCCTCCAGCATGCCCGCGACATGCTGGCGCTGAACGACGAAATCTGGCGCACCTTCCACACGCCGGCCGTCACCGGAAGCGTGTGCCTCGGCACGCCGGACGACTACGCGCTGCGTTTCCTGCCGAACGTCCTCAAGCGATTCGCGGAGGTCTATCCCAACGTCGAGGTCGAGGTCGTCTGCGCGCCATCCGACGAACTCGTGCCCAAGCTCCGCGCGGGCACGCTCGACCTCGCCCTGATCTCGGACGGGCACCAGCCGGAGGGCCTGAAGGCGCAGGAGCTATGGAACGGCCCGCTGGTCTGGATCGGCTCAGAGCGGCACGGCACGCATCGGCTCGACCCGCTGCCGCTGGCGCTTGCGAGCCCGACCTGCTGCTGGCGGGTGGCAGCGCTCGCCCGGCTCGATGCCACTGGGCGTCGCTACCGGCTCGCTTATACCGCCGCCACCCAGATCGGCACGCTCGCGCCGGTCATGGCTGGCCTTGCCGTCACGGTCTCGCCCGCAACTCTGCTGCCCGTGGGCCTGCGCGCTTTGGGTGCCGAGGATGGCATGCCGTCCCTGCCCGACTTCCAGGTGGTCATGGTGAAGGCGCGGGAGGCCCGGCAGCCCGTCACGGATGCTCTGGCGGACTATATCGGCGAAACCTTCGCGCGCGAGGCTGAGAAAGCAACACGGCCGCGGGAGTCTCTTGTCGCCTGATCCGCGGCCTGCTTCAGCCGCAGATGTTCAACCTGCCGGCGAAGACGGCGCCGTCGCCAGCGACTTCACCAAGTCCAGAATGCGCTCCCGGACTTTCGGGTCGGTTATCTTGCCATACGCCCGCACAAGCTCGGCTGTCTCGCGACTGGCCGTAGAGGGCTCATCCTGGCCGAACGAGGCTTGCTTCTCGGCAAATGACGACTGATCGTACCAAGGCGGCGCCCCGGAGTTGAGCCCCTGCGCCGGCTCGAAGTTCGGCAGGCCCTCGAAGAAGAAGTCGGCCGTCACATCGAACACGCGGCATAGATCATAGAGGCGCGACGCACCGACGCGGTTAGTCCCGCGCTCGTATTTCTGTATTTGCTGGAACGTCAGGTTTAGCGCGTCACCAAGCTTCTCCTGCGACATGCCAAGTGACGTGCGGCGCTGGCGGATGCGCGCGCCGACATGAACGTCGATTGGGCTCGGGCTGCTTTCCGTAACTCCCACGCTGCCTGTGCCACCCATCAGATGAAGTATGTTGATTCCACAAACCGATGACCGAATGCTTCGAGTTGAGCTTAATATCAAGCCCACACGCGCTAACGTTTCACCTGCAATACTGATAATTTATCGTAAATGTCTGGTGCAAGATAGAGTGACTGGAACGGTATATGCAAATTATTCACTGCCAGGCTTAATCCCAACTGCACCTGTTAAGCTCTGGGAAAGGAACAGCGGCTAGCTCGATGCATTGCGCCGCCGGAGCGACATGACCACGCCCGCGGCGCTCGCAAGCAGCGCCAGCAAAGTCGGCGACCAGAGGCCAAGGTGCGAGAAGATCGTCGGCGGCAACGGGCCGGGCAATGGCGCCACGAGGACGCCCTGCTTTTCCATTCCCAGGCGCTGCAATTGTCTCCCGGACGCGTCGAACAGGGCGGAGATGCCGGTATTGGCCGCGCGTGCCAGAGGCAGGCCTTCCTCCACGGCGCGCAGGCGGCTCGCGGCCAGATGCTGGCGTGGACCGCTGCTGTCGCCGAACCAGGCGTCGTTGGTGATCAGAGCGATCCAGTCGGGCCGGTCGCGCTCGTCGACGATCTGCCCCGAAAAGACGGATTCGTAACAGATGATCGGCCCGACCGGCGGCAGGTCGCGCAGATGCAGCGTCTCTGGCCCAGGGCCGCGCGAGAAACCCTGCCCCGGCAAAATCTGAAAGGGAAGCCACGCGGGCTGATATTCGCCGAACGGCACGAGGTGCCACTTGTCGTAAAATGCCTCCAGCGGACCCGGGCCCTGTACTGCCGCCATGCTGTTATAAATGCTGTCCCCGCTGCCGAAACGCAGAGTGCCGGCAAGCACGGTCACGTTCGGGCCGACCGTCTCGCTGATCGCCTGGCGCGCTCCCGCATCCGTCTGCAACAGGAAGGGCGACGCCGTCTCCGGCCAGAGCAGGACTACGGGCAGGCGCCCGCCGCTCGCTTGCCGAGCGCGCGCCACCGCGTCAGCGCTCAGGGCCAGGTAGCGCCGGAACAGGGCCAGAGCGGCTGCGCGGTCGGAGACGAATTCGGCGGCGCCGTCACCCTGGACGATGCCCACCATCGCTGCCGGCGCCGCAGGATGCGCGCTCGCCAGCCGCGCCACGCCGAGACCGGCCCAAACCAGCATCATGACGGCCGAGGCGAGGATGCCGCGCCGTCCGAGCGCCGGCAGGGACGCCGCCAGCACCACCATCAGCGTGAGGCCTAGCACGCCGATCCAGGCGGCCGGCTGGATAAGGACGGTGCCGACCAGACCCGGCAGCGCCACATCCGTGCCCCAGAGGTTCCACGGAAAGCCGGTGAACGCGAATTGCAGGCCAAGATCGGCGAGCGTCCAGGTGCCGGCGAGAACCAGGATGCGGGCGAGCCCCGGCCTTGCCCGCCATGCCAGGGCGCAGGGCACCGCGGTGAAGACGCCGACCGCCAGCGACAGGCCGGGAACCGCGAAGGGCACCAGCCACCAGAACTGCGCCGCCTCGAGCAGGATCGGCTCCGTGATCCAGTATAGCCCGGCGAGATTGAGCCCGAAGCCGAACACCAGCCCGAAGAGCGCCGCCTCACGCCCGGTGCGCGCCCGGCCGATGAGCCAAAGAAGGCCCGGCAGAGCGATCCAGAGCGCCGGAAGAATATACGTTGGAGGTAATGCGAGCGCCGAGATCAAACCCAGAAGGAGTGCTAGGATCAGAGACAGCCGCATGCTGTAGGCGGCTACAGCCGTCCCCGCCGGTTGGCAAGCGCCCTACCCCCCGCGTCCGGTCATGTCTAGCCTCAGGAACCGCTGCCGCCATGCCATCGCCACAGCCTCACCTCGTCCTGGGACTCGACGCGTCATCCAGCCGGTGCTCGGTCGTGCTCTGGTCGGAAGACCAAGGGTGTGTTCTCGCCGGTATAGAACGCGAGGGACCGACCGGCGACGCCGCGCGGCTGCCGGGCATGGTGGCGGAGTTGCTCGCCAGCCGGGGGCTCGCCGTCAAGGATCTGAGCATTGTCGCAGTTTCGGTCGGCCCCGGCAGCTTCACCGGGCTGCGGGCCAGCCTCGCCTTCGGCCAAGGGCTTGCGGCAGGCGCCGGCATCCGAGTCATCGGCGTTACTGTGGCGGAGGCGTTGGCCGTCGCTGCCCGAGGTGAAGCCGGGATCGAGGCTGGTCTTCCCCTGTGGTGCGCGCTCGACGGACGCCAAGGGCGGCTCTTTCTCCAGTGCGGTGGCGCCCCCGAGGCCTGGGAGGTGGTGAGCTTGACCGACCCGCCCCGCCCGCAGGGCCCGATTGGCCTGACCGGCGACGCGGCGGCGGCGCTCGGCTCCGTCCTGCGGGAGCGCGGTGCGGCCGCGCTCATTACCAACGCCCGGGTTTGCCACGCGCGGGAGGTGGCGATCGCGGGGGTCACGCGGGCGCAGGGGCATCTCGCGCCTTTAGCCGCGACGCCGCTCTATATCGACCCGCCCCGCGCTCTGCCGCCGAAGGGCGGCCTTCGTCCACCACCACGCGAGGCGGCGCAGGCCTCGTGACTGTCCAGCATGTCGGCCCGACCTTTGCCCCTGTGCTCGCGGCCATCCACGGTGCAGCCTTCCCGCTGGAGGGCTGGGGCGTCGGCGCCTTCCAGGTGCAACTCGAAATGCACAGCGTGCTCGGGCTGCTGGACGACCGCGGCGGCCTCGTTCTGCTTCGGGTGACGGCGGATGAGGCTGAAATCCTGACCATCGGCGTCGTCCCGTCGATGCGCCGCCAGGGTATCGCCCGCGCCTTGCTCGAAGAGAGCCTGACCCGGGCGCGCATTCTCGGCGTTCGCGCTCTCTTCCTGGAGGTGGGCGTGCGGAACCACCCGGCGCGCGCGCTCTACGAAGGGATGGGCTTCAGAGAGGTCGGCCGCCGCCGCCGCTACTACGCAAATGGCGAGGACGCCTTAATCCTCTGCGTGCGGCTTAGCCCCGCCGAGTGAGGCATACCGGCTTGCCTCCGCGCAAGACACAGGCCAGTTTCGCGACCATGCGCATTCACATTCAGAACCATCCCCGACAACCCGCCGTGTTCTCCGTCTCGCCCGACCAATGGGCCGAAGCCGCCCTCCGCGCCGGCGCCACCGGACAAGATCACAAGGTCAGTTTCGGTGCGAGCGAGGTTGAATTCGCAGCGGTCGCCGCCAGCGTTGAGGTCCTCATCGCCGGACCTGCCGCGCTCAAGCACATGCTGGCGGCCCTGCAGCCCGATTGCGCCCCAGCGCTGCGCCTTATCTTCTCCGTCGCGGCCGGCGTTGATGGCTTGGCGGGAGCGGACATGCCGCCGGTTCCCTTCGCCAACAATCGAGGAGCGCATACCGAGAAGGCGGCGGAGTTCGTGATCATGGCGCTGCTGATGCTCGCCAACGGCATGCCTGAATGCATCGAGGACCAGAAGAACCAGCATTGGGGCCAGCGTTTCACCCGCGGTCTGCGCGGCCGGCACCTCACCGTGCTAGGCCTTGGCGCCATGGGCGGGGCGGCCGCCGAACAGGCCGCGCACTTCGGCATGCGGGTGACCGGAATCCGCTCGACGCCACAGCCTCATCCTGCCTGCGAGAGGGTGGTTGGCATGGACAAACTCGACGAACTGCTGCCGGAGACGGAGTTCCTGCTGCTGTCCTGCCCCCTCACCCCGGCCACCAGGAAAATCCTGGACCGCCGCCGCATCGCCCTGCTGCCGCGCGGCGCCGGCGTCATCAACATTGGCCGTGGTCCGCTCATCGAGCAGGAGGCGCTTTGCGATGCACTCGACGCGGGCGAATTGGGCGGCGCGATCCTCGACGTCTTCGACCCGGAGCCTGTGCCACCAGACGATCGCATCTGGCGGACGCGCAACACCGTGATGACGCCGCATGTCTCGGTGGACGATGCGGTGAGCTACATCCCGCGTTCGCTGGATATCTTCTTCGCCAACCTGGCAGCCCTGCAGCGAGGCGAGCCGCTGGTGACGCCGGTCGATTTCAGCCGCGGATACTAGGGCGCTTCTTCGCCGCCGCTCCTGGGGCGGCGGCCAGCGTTCACGGGCAGTCCGGCCTACGCTCCCACCTCCAGAGGCGGATTGATAGGCGGCGGTTTGGCCATTCCGGACTCGTAGAAGCGAAAACGGCCTTTGCCCTGTGCTTTGGCATCATAGAGCGCGACATCAGCGGCCTTTGTCAGGGCCTGAAAATCCGTGCCGTTCTGCGGCGCCAGGCCGATCCCGACGCTCGCACTCACCCGGATCGTCTGGCCGTCCGCGTCGACCGGCAAGGCGACGGCCGCGATGATACGCTCGGCAACGGCCGCGGCCACCTCGGCCGTCCCTCCAGAAAGCAGGACCGCGAACTCGTCGCCGCCCATGCGGGCCGCGATGTCGATCGGGCGGATGCTCTCCCGCAGCCGCTTGGAGACGGCAATCAGCAGGGCATCACCGGCGGGATGGCCCATCGTATCGTTGACGCGTTTGAAATCGTCTAGATCGAGCCACAGCAGCGCGGCCTGCGCCTCTGCGGGACCAGCCCGTTTAAGAGCATCTTGAAGCCTGCTCTCGAAGCTGACGCGGTTTGGGAGATCGGTCAGACCGTCGTGATGCGCGCGGTGCTGGAGTTGCCCCACGAGCGCGCTGAGAAGTCTGAACGGCGTGCCGACGCCGACGTAGCAGCCATCGTCGACGACCAGGAAGTTCTCGAGCCGGGACGTCGACCGATACGCAATGGTGGCGCTGGCGAAGGTCAGCAGATCTGTCTCCGCCTCCACGATCAGCGGCGACCTATCCATGATCATGGAGATCGGGCGCCGGCTGTAGAGGGAATAGCCATACTGCGCCGCCATCGCGAGCAGGAAGGAGTCACGCTCGACAACGCCGATCGGACGCTTGCTCTCGTCCAGAACCGGCAGGACGAGCGTCTCCGGCTCAGACTGGAACCGGCTGATGACAGCGGCACCTGTCTCCTGGGCACGAACGGGATCCGTGCGCAGGATGATGTCGCGAATGGCAATCATATTTGAGCCGGACCGAGCCTGAGGCTATCCGTCCGGCGCAGCACGGCTGAGCCATCCGTACTCCGAGAGCTCAGCGACAACGCCTGAAATTGTTCCACGTGATCAAGAGCCCGATGTCCTAAGGGTCAGCCTGACGCGTGCTAACCCAAATGGCATCAGCCGAGATGCGGCTGTGTTGTCAACAGACAAGTCTGTGGCGCTTAGCGCCCGCCGGAAACCGTGATCACTGTGCCGGTCACGTAGGAGGCTGCCGGCGAGAGCAGCCAAGCCACCGCCTCGGCAATCTCCTCCGCCTCGCCGATGCGGCCCATCGGGATGCCGCCCTTCTTCGCGGCCTCGCGCATCTCGTCGGTCGCCATATCGGTCGCGGTCATCCCGGGAGCGACGCAGTTCACCCGGATCCCTTCGAGGGCGACCTCGTTGGCAAGGCCCTTGGTGAAGCTTTCGACCGCGCCTTTGCTCGCGGCATAGGGCGCCAGTCCGCTCAGCCCGCCCAGCCGTGCGGCCACGGAGGACACGTTGACGATGCCGCCGCCGCCGCCACCATGGCCGGTCGACAGCCGCCGCACCGCCTCACGCGCGCAATACATCGTACCGAGGACATTCACCGCGAAGAGCCGCTGCAGAGCCTCCGGCTCCTGCATGTCCATCCTCGCCGTCACGCCCGTGGTGCCGGCGTTGTTCACCAGTCCGCCGAGCGGACCCAGCTCCTGCTCGGCGGCGTCGAACATCTGGCAGACCTGCCTCGAATCCGACACGTCGCCTTCGATCGAGGCTGCACGGCCGCCTTCGCTGCGGATGGCCGCCACAACCCGCTCGGCAGCTTCAGGGTTGGTCGCGTAGTTGACGGCGACCGGAAAGCCGCGGTCGCCCAGCAGACGGCAGATGGCGGCGCCGATCCCGCGGCTGCCTCCGGTCACGATCACTGTTCCGAGCCTGCCCACCGCGGAGCCTCCGTAGCTTCGTTATATTTTGGCGACGTGCAGCATATTCGTGCCGCCCGACTGACGGAAGGGGATACCGGCGGTCACCACGATCTGCTCCCCAGGCTGCGCCAGCCCTTCCTGACGAGCTTCGTCGCGTGCCTCCTCAACGGCCGCCGCGAACGAATCTACCTCCTTCGCCACCACGGCGTGAACGCCCCACACCACGGCCAGCCGTCGCGCCGTCTCCGGGCGGGGCGTGAGGCCGAGGATCGGGCAGTCCGGACGCTCGCGCGCCACCCGGAGCGCCGTCATGCCGCTATCGGTGAAGGCCGCGATCAGGGGCGCCGCGATGGTGTGAGCCACCTGCCGAGCGGCGGCAGCGATGGCGTCGGCCGACGAGCCCTCGGGCTCCGGCCGTGACGCATCGGTAATATGCCGCCACCCGGCATCCTGCTCCACTCGCGCCACGATGCGGTCCATGATGTTGACCGCCTCGAAGGGGTACTGACCGGCCGCCGTCTCGGCCGAGAGCATGACGGCGTCCGCGCCGTCGAACACCGCCGTCGCAACGTCGGACGCCTCCGCGCGGGTCGGGGCCGGGGCGGTGATCATGCTCTCCAGCATCTGCGTCGCGACCACCACCGGCTTGCCCATCTGGCGCGCCGCACGGACGATGCGCTTCTGCGCCAGCGGCACCTCCTCGGGCGGCAGCTCGACGCCGAGATCGCCGCGCGCGACCATCACCGCGTCCGAGAGACGGATGATCTCGTCGAGATTGTCCAGCGCCTGGGGTTTCTCCATCTTCACCATGATCCAGGCGCGGCCGGCGGCGATCGCCTTCGCCTCGATCACGTCCTCGGGGCGCTGAACGAAGGACAGGCCGATGTAGTCCACGCCCGCGTTCAGCGCGAAGTCGAGGTCGATCCGGTCTTTCGCCGTCAGCGCCGGAATGGGCAGGATCACGTCGGGCACGTTGACGCCTTTGCGGTCGGACAGAGGCCCGCCGAAGATGACCTCGGTCTCCAGATGGTCGTCGCGCTTGTGAGTGATGCGCAGGCGCAGCTTGCCGTCGTCGAGCAGCAGATTCGTGTTGATGGCGGCGGCGGCGATGATCTCGGGGTGCGGCAGGTTGACGCGGGTAATATCGCCCGGCGTCGGGTTGAGGTCGAGCCGGAAGCGTTGGCCGGTCTGCAGATGCACCTTGCCGCCGGAGAAGCGGCCGACGCGCAGCTTCGGCCCCTGCACGTCGGCAAGGATGCCGATCGGCCGGTCGAAGCGCTTCTCGATCTCACGGATGGAGGCGATCCGCGCGGCATGGTCCTCGTGACTGCCATGGCTGAAATTGAGACGGAACACATCGGCGCCGGTCTGGAAGAGCCGCGTGATGACCTCTGTCGTCGAACTCGCCGGCCCCAGTGTCGCGATGATCTTCGTGCGACGGCGGCGGCGCAGCCGCTGTGAAGCGATCGGCGTTCGTGTGAGCGACATTCCGGACGTCCCAGCTTGAGAATGACGGGCCGATTGGCCCTCGGGACCCGCATCCGAGAATGTTATGTTCGTTCGGGCGGCGGGTGGCACCATCAGCCATGATAGCCGGCCTTAATCAACCCCCTCCACCCGCAACCAAGCCGCCAGCCGCGCCAGAAGCGCGGTGCTGTCGCCGGCGATGAAAAGGATTTTGACCCGTGCTGTTCCGCCGCTCCGGACGTGGATGTCGGAGGCACGTAGCCCCAGGGCGTCCGCCAGGAACCGGATGAGCGCCTTGTTGGCCGCGCCCTCCACCGGAGGGGCTGCGAGCCGCACGGCGAGGCACGGCCGTCCCTCCGCGTCGCCTATGATGCCGTTGAGGGCGTGGCGGTTGGCCCTCGGCGTCACCCTGACCGAGAGGCGCACGCCACCGGGTTCCGCAGCGTAAGGCTGGCCGTCGTTCACCCGCGCATCAGATCGAGCAGCGCGCGAACCGTCTCCGCCGGCGCCTCCTGAGGGATGTTGTGACCGACGCCCGGCAACATGCGCTGCTCGAACCGGGCGCTGAACCTTACGGCGTCATCCCGGTCCTCGGACGGACGGGAGACGCCGTCGTCGGCGCCGTTGAGCGAGATCGTCGGCACGGCGATCAGCGGCTGCGCGGCGAGCGCCTGTTCCGTCCGCTCCATGGCCGGATCGCCCTTCGCGTAGCCATAGCGGTGGCGGTATGAATGGACGACGACATCGACAAAATCCGGATTGTCGAACGACGCGGCGGTGCGGGCGAATGTCTCGCCGTCGAACGTCCAGGACGGCGACCAAAGCTGCCAGAGAAGCTTGGTGAAGTCGGCACGGTGCGCCTCCAGTCCAGCCCGGCCACGCTCGGTATTAAAGTAGTACTGATACCAGTTCCGGTACTCGGTCCGGGGGTCCGCCGGTAGCGCGGCGCGCGGGATGTTCTGGATATTGTAGCCATTGCCAGTGACCAGGCAGCGCGCCCGCTCGGGCCACAGAGCGGCGACGATGCAGGCCGCGCGGCCGCCCCAGTCATAACCCATCAGCGCGGCCGACGGTGTCGCAAGAGCATCGAGCAGGTCCAAGAGATCCTGCGCCAGCGCCGCCTGCTGGCCCGAGCGCGGCGTCTCGGCCGAGAGGAACCGCGTCGGGCCGTAGCCACGCAGAAAAGGCACGATGACGCGGTAGCCCGCCTGCGCCAGCGGAGGCGCAACCTCGTCGAAGCAACGCGGGTCGTAGGGGAAGCCGTGCAGTAGCACCACGGCCTCGCCCTCCTCCGGTCCATGCGCCTCGTAGGCGATCTCGAGCACGGGCGTGCGAACCGTCCGGACGGAAACCATGATGACGGTCCTCTCCTTTAACTGTGTCGCAAGTTTAGCGGCTCGATAAGAGAGCGCCAACGCGGCGCCGCTCGACACTGCCGCATCGTGGCATTACGTTACGTTATTATAACGTTTGGGGCCTTGTACATGAACCCGCAATGCCCGTGCGGCAGCGGGTTGCGGCCGCTGCGGTGTTGCTCCTGGCGGACCGGGGATCGCCCGGCGCCGGACGCCGTGCGTCACCTCCTGCCGCTCGTGGATCAGGCCGCGCAGGCGGATGCCGCAGGGGATGCCGCGACCGCTGGACAGCTGTGTCTCGACGTTCTGGAGCTGGCACCTGATTGCCTCCCGGCGCTCGGCCTGCTGTCCAATATCCGCGCCACCCAGG
Organism: Acidisoma sp.; assembly: GCF_965199065.1. Classification (NCBI taxonomy): domain Bacteria; kingdom Pseudomonadati; phylum Pseudomonadota; class Alphaproteobacteria; order Acetobacterales; family Acidocellaceae; genus Acidisoma; species Acidisoma sp. The sequence continues at coordinate 953,564 of NZ_CBDAQN010000003.1, forward strand.
GCCGACCGGAGGCGGCGGAGGCGCTGCTGCGCCGGATCGTCGCCCTCGCCCCGAACAATTTTACGGCCACGCAGGATCTCGCCCTGATGTTGTTCGGCCGCGGCAGCCTGGCGGCGGCCGAGTTCCACGCCCGCAACGCCATCCGCATCGCGCCCGAGAGCCCGGTCGCCCACAATCTCATGGGCATGATCCTGACTGAAACCAACCGGCCTCAGGCCGGGGAATATCATTACCACCGCGTGCTGACGCTGACCGGCAACCGCGACCCGATCCTGCTCGCGAACCTCGGCTGGAACCTGAAGAACCAGGGACGCATGGAGGAGGCGCGCAGCCTCTACCGGGAGTCGCTCGCCGCTGCCCCGCAGATCCGGCAGACGCTCATCGGCTATGTCCGGCTGGAGGAGGCGGACCGGCGGTTCGAGGCGGCGGCGAAAACGCTCGACCTCGCTCAGGCCGCTTATCCCGCGGATCAGCAGTTGCGGCTGGCGCGCGCGGTGCTGCTCGGCCGAACGGGCGCCCGGCGCGAGGCCATCGCCCTGATCGACCGCATGGGCGAGGAGAACGACGGACAGCTCGGCCCCATCGAGTTGCTGGAGAAGGGCCGTCTGCTCGACCGGCTCGGCCGCTTCGACGACGCTTGGTCGGCCTTCGTGGAGGGCAAGCGCCTGGCGCTCGAACGCTCGGGCCAGGGCTACATGGACGAGGCGGCGGCGCGGGAGATCGACCGGCTGCGGCGCTTTTTCACGGCCTCCCGCCTCGCCCTCCTGCCGCGCGCGGGCGTCAGCGGCCACGGGCCGCAGCCGATCTTCATCCTTGGCTTTCCCCGCTCGGGCACGACGCTCGTCGAGCAGACTCTGTCCGCGCACCCGCGCATCGCCGCCGGGGACGAGTTGCCTGTCATCCATGAGATCAGCCAGATCATGGGGCGCGTGCTGGACAGCCCGCTGACCTACCCGGAGGCGCTGGCCGAGCTCTGGATGGGCGATCAGCGCGAGGGGCTGGACACGCTGCGCGACCTCTATCTGCAGAAGGTTCGCCAGCTCGGCGTGCTGCGGCCGGGGGCTGTGCGGTTCACCGACAAGATGCCGCTGAACGAGACGCATCTCGGGTTGATCGCACTCCTGTTCCCCACCGCGCCGCTGCTGCATGTGCTGCGCCATCCGCTCGACATCATGGTGTCCGCATTCTCAAACCATTTCACCCACGGCTTCTATTGCGCGAGTGCGCTGGAGACGGCCGCCCGGCACTACGCGCGCGTCGCCGACTTGGTGGCGCATTACCGCGCGGCGATGCCGTTGCGGTATCTCGCCGTCCGCTACGAGGATATCGTTTCGCAGCAGGAGGCGAAGGTCGCGGAAATGTTGAGTTTCATCGGAGAGGATTTCGATCCGGCATGTCTGACGTTTCACCGCAACGGCCGTTACGCGCGGACGGCGAGCTACGCTCAGGTGACGGAACCTTTGTATGATCATTCGGTAGGGCGTTGGCGGCACTACCGGCGGCATCTGGAGCCGGTCATGCCGATCCTGGCGCCGGTCATGGAGCGGCTGGGCTACGCGCTGGAGTAATGTGCGTCCTCGTCTGTTAAGTAATTCTGACCTGATCGATGTAAACGCAGATCGGCAAACCAGCCCCCGAACCCGCCATGGCCATACGTGATTATTCTCCTCCGGGATGCCCTGTCCTGCATGCCAGCTGTCCGCAGCTTGCGCCGGACCGGGGTCAGGGGCATCACAGCACCCGGACGCAGTCTCAGCGATCTGGTTCAGGCCGCAAGATTGCCCTTTGCGGGAGTTGCTATGCAGCGCGAGTTTATGGAGTTCGATACCGTCATAGTCGGCGCGGGTCCGGCGGGCCTTGCCGCAGCCATCCGGCTCAAACAGCTCGCCCCCGAAAGCACCGTCTGCGTCGTCGAGAAGGGCGGCGAGGTCGGCGCCCATATCCTGTCCGGCGCCGTGATCGAGCCGCGCGCGCTCGATGAGCTGCTGCCGGACTGGCGCACCGAGGAGACGCCGCTCAAGACGGCGGCGGCGGCGGATCGCTTCTACTTCCTCACCGAGACCAAGGCCTACAAGCTCCCCACGCCGCCGCAGATGCACAACCACGGCAACTATATCGTGAGCCTGGGCGATGTCGTGCGCTGGCTGGGCGCGCAGGCCGAGGCGCTTGGCGTGGAAATCTACCCGGGCTTTGCGGCGGCGGAGTTGCTGGAGGAGGATGGCCGCATCGTCGGCATCGCCACCGGGGACATGGGGATCGCCAAGACCGGCGACGCCGGTCCCAACCACCAACCGGGCATGGAGCTGCGCGCACCCTACACGCTCTTCGCGGAGGGCTGCCGGGGCAGTCTCTCGAAGCAGCTTATGGCGCGGTTCAACCTGCGGCAGGGCGTCGATCCGCAGACCTACGGCCTTGGCATCAAGGAGCTGTGGGAGATCCCCTCCGCGCGCCACAGGCCGGGCCTCATCGAGCACACCTTCGGCTGGCCGATGGACCGCCGCACCTATGGCGGGTCGTGGCTCTACCACCTTGGCAACAACCTCGTCTCCTACGGCTTCGTCATCGGGCTCGACTACAGCAACACCTGGATCTCGCCGTTCGACGAGATGCAGCGGCTGAAGACCCATCCGCATCTGCGCGCCCATTTCGAGGGCGGACGGCGGATCAGCTATGGCGCGCGCGCGCTCAGCGAGGGTGGGCTGCAATCGATCCCGCGCCTCACCTTCCCAGGTGGCGCGCTACTCGGCGATGCCGCCGGGTTCCTCAACGTGCCCAAGATCAAGGGCACCCATGCGGCAATGAAGTCCGGGATGATGGCCGCCGAAGCGGTTACCGAGGCCCGCGCCGCCGGCGCCCCTGAGCCCACCGGCTTCACGGACAGGCTGCGTGCGAGCTGGCTCCAGACGGAGCTGTCCTCTGTCCGGAACATCCGGCCGTCCTTCGCGAAGTTCGGCAACCTCGGCGGCTTCGTCTATTCGGCCATCGACACCGTGCTGCTGCGCGGGAAGGCGCCGTGGACCTTCCATCACCCGCATGCCGACAACGAGGTGCTCAAGCCCGCCGCGCAAGACCGCCAGATCGCCTACCCCAAGCCGGACGGGGCCCTGACCTTCGACCGTCTCTCCTCAGTCTTCATCAGCAACACCAACCACGAAGAGGACCAGCCGGTTCACCTCAAGCTACGCGACCCGGCACTTTGGCTGACGGAGAATTGGGAAAAGTACCAGAGCCCCGAAAGCCGCTACTGCCCGGCAGGTGTCTATGAGGCGGTTGGCGTGGCGGAGGGCAACCCCCATTTGCAGATCAACGCGCAGAACTGCGTCCACTGCAAGACCTGCGACATCAAGGACCCCAAGCAGAATATCGATTGGGCGGTGCCGGAGGGTGGCGGCGGCCCCAACTATCCCGGCGGCATGTAAGGAGCTTCGACGATGGACGACACGACGCGTATCGAGCTGGAAGCGGCGGCATTCCGGACCCTCGTTGCACACCTGCGGGAGCGGAGCGACGTGCAGAACATCGACCTGATGAACCTGGCAGGGTTCTGCCGGAATTGCCTCTCACGCTGGTACCGGGAGGCGGCGGAGGCCCGCCACATCCCGCTTCCAGACACGGAGGCTCGCGAGATCATCTACGGCATGCCCTACAAGGAGTGGCAGGCGAAGCATCAGAAAGCCGCAAGCCCCGAGCAGAAGGCGGCGTTCAGCCAAACTCCGACGAGCCACGGCACGTCCTGATCGTTTACTAGCCGCGTCCTCTCTCCGGCTTTGATCGCGTTGCCAACCAAATCTTAAGGTCCGGCGGCTAAGGTCGGCTTCGGGATAAGGCGCCATGCGCTCCATTCTGGAGGGTTGACCATGGCGAGGCGCATCTCAGAGACCGGCATACTCAATGACTGGCCCGTCGCCCGGCCGGTGACAGAGGCAGAGCTGAGCGGCACCTTCTGGAGCTTTGGCCTTTTTGGGCACCAACCGCACGCTGCATTCATGGTGCTTGCACCGAACGGCCGCGTCGGGAACTACCGGAACACAAACGAAGAGGGCTGGCTCGTGCTGCGCGGCCAGCTCGCCCTGATGTCGCACAAGGGGTTGCCAACCACGATTTTCGACCGCGCGCTAACCACGGATGGTGAGATCATTACCCTCTTGGGTCACGTCCGCTCGCCCGGCCCAAGCCTCATCCATATACTTCAGCGCGTTGCCCATCCAGCGCATCCACTGCATGCGACGCCCACAGACGCCAGTCGCGACGTGCAGTTTCTCAAGCGTCCATCACTGCCAGCACGGCCCAACCTCGTCGTTCTCCGCGCCGGCGATACGTCCCTGCACCGGAAGTGGGCGAAGGACATAGCCGACGAAGACCGGTGCTGGGATCTCTGCATCAGCTCTTATTGTTCCGATCCAGCAGCGATGCTCGATGAGGCCGATTATCTGACGCATCAGCCGCATCAGCGGAAGTTCCAGGCGATCCACGACCTGTTCTTCAAGGACAGTCCGCTATGGCAGTACGATCGGGTATGGCTGCCGGACGACGACCTCATGACAAAGTGGAGCGACATCAACCTCATGTTTCATCTGGCACGGGAGAACGATCTCGATCTTTCGCAGCCGTCGCTTCTTCCCCTCGAAGGTTGCTTCATTGCCCATGACATCACGCGGCAACAACCGGACAGCGTGGTGCGGTATGGGGAGGGTGTCGAGATCATGTGTCCGATCTTCTCGTCACGCGCATTGCGAATTTGCCGCGGGACCTTTCGCGACAGCGTGTCTGGCTTTGGGCTGGATCACATCTGGCCGTCACTGCTGGGCGGCGGCCCTAGTCGAACAGCTGTCATCGACGCGGTAGGGGTCATTCACACACGGCCATTCGGCCAGAACTACGACATTCGGTCTGCACTCGTCGAGGAGGCTGCGCTCCTCAACGCATACCAGTTCGAGGCTGAGGCCCCGCCTCTATTCTCCGCGGTGACGCCCTGACTTGCCAGCGAGGCTGAACGCTCCAAGCAGGAGTCGGTCGAAACCCGGCACATTCAACCGTTCACGAACTCGATAATGGCATCGATCGACTCCAACTGGAACGTCGCTTTTGCTCCGACCCCCGAGACGTGCTCAAGCTTCGGACGCATGATCTCCTGATCGACCTTTTTTGCCATGGCGTAGTGCTCAAACACCCGGGGAATGCCCATTCCTCCTCGATCAACCATCCGCACCTTTGCGCGGCAGTTTTTGGCCAGCAACAAAACAAAATAAGCCGAAGCCGCAAAACCTGATATTGTCTCAGCATCCGAGATGAGATGGAGAAAACTGACGTTCGTCATCAGGTTGGGGTGCACGACCGTCCATCCAAGCGAGGAAAGCCGCTGCTCAATTTCGACTTCTTGAACGACATGTCCATAATCGGCGGGCATCTTAGACCTGGACATCCAGATTTTTTTGCCGGGCAGAGGTGAGTGGAATGGAAAGACATCCAATGATGTCGACCAGAACGAGGTGTAGTATTCATCGATGACAACGGCTGGCTCAGCAATCGCAATCTCGTCGGCCAAGACGGCTTCCGACACAAAGAAGAATCGGGCGACATCGAGCCCGCACAGTCCAAATATTTCTCTCTGCCAAGGCTCCAGGTCATGAGGAACCTGCCGGTGCCAGATTATCGGGCCGTAGGATACTCTTGCGAGATACCAAAGTCTCGACAACGTTTCGATCATGAAGTGGCCGAAGTGAAAGTCGATTACGCCACCATAGGTGGAATGACCTTCCACCCGCTTGGTATGTGCTGGGAACGGAGGCTCTATGGTCTCGATTCTGCCACTGCGACGCAACCGAAAATCGGACAACGGATCGCCTACAGACGTATAAGCACCGACATTGAAACCGATAGAGTTAGTGGATGAATCTACCAGAGGCAGCACGACCTCACGATACACCATCACCCGCGCCGCATCTCCCGGGCGGTCTGACCGGACACTACTCATCTAGCAATCGCTCCTAGCTCGGAACATATCATGGAGTTTAACCGCGGGAACAAAGTCAAGAGCTGCAGCAACCTACTTTTGAAAGAAATCCGGTCCGAAAACTACTTCCCGCTCCGCCAAGCCCCAGACACGATGGATGAGGTCCATTTTTTCGCGCCGCACTGAATCGAGCTTGCTCTCGCGAGCCTTATCGACAGTGAACCATGCATCAAGTTCGACAAGGTCGCCGTCGAAGTGATGTGATGGCGCAACTTTTCTCAAGACGAGGCCGAACCTGGAAAGTAAATCGATGACATCGCCGAACAGCTTCTGATCACGATAGATCGGGTAGAACTGACTTTCGAGCTGTACTCCCAAACAGTCACTCAGGAGTTCACCAAACCCTAGCAGGACCTCATATTCGAGACCTTGCACGTCCACCTTAACCACATCCGGTCGAGGAACCTCCCCGTTGTGAAATAGTGTGTCATACCTGGAACACTCGACGATTTCCACCGCCGTGACTTTGAATGCCTCGCTAATGGAGTAACCTGCGAGAAACTCATCATTGGGGGTTAATGTAGTTGAGCACGCCACGCTCTTCGTAATTGATAGCGTTCTCGAACCACTGACCGCGGCCAAGCCTTTCTGTATGACCAGGCCTTGCCCATTGCCATAACGGCTTATTTTTCCACGCAAAGGGGCGGCTTCTGCCGGATTCGGCTCAAAAACAACAGGAGTAAGACGGTCGTGGACAGCCTCCCACTCTTGTGGGATTCCGCCTAGACCACCCACATCCACCAACACCACAAAGTCCCTGTCGTCAGTCATGATCTTTGCCATTCAATCGATGTGCCTTGCCTTCAATGGCCGGGAGCCAACATCGCAACCCTCGTCTAAAACATATAGGAAGCCTGATGTCGTTTGTATATAGGAATGACAATGCCCGTTGCTGAGGGGTGTAGGTGTATCGTTGCGGCGATTTACCTCGGTTGTCGGGTCGACTAGCGATCGCAACGATCTTGCGCGATCGGTCTAGGTTCAGGGAGTTAGGGATACGAACATGGCGGACGAACTAGGTCCCGAGCGTCACGCGTTGTTCCAGGATATCTTGGTGAGGAGAGACCGCACCGGGGCTGAAGGTTTCCTGGAGGACATCACGGCGCCGGAACTTCCGTCGGCCACATGGGTTGAGCTTGCCGTAAGCGCGAAAGAGGCTGGTTTCGCGGATATTGGCGAGAAAATGCTGCTGCGGGCACTCGAAATCGACCCTCGGGATCCTGCGGCCCACTACGAACTCGCCGTGATCTATCGGTTGTCGGACCGGAAGCATCAGGCGATCGGTCACCTCCTAACGGCCCGCGCGATCGTTCCCCGACATTTCCCAATCCGGCAGCTGCTCGCCCACATGCTTTACGCAATCGGCGCACACCCCGAGGCCGAAGAGGTCATCCGCAGCATCGCCCCGGGCTCAGCCAAGGAAGACGAGGCCCTCGCAGTGTTGCGCGAGTTCGGAACATACCTTCAGGAAGTGCCGCATGGGCGGGCGCGTTACCTTGTCGAAGAGGTGCAACGCCGGTTCCGTTACGTCGCCGCGGCGCAAGTGGCGGCAGCAATCCGATCCGCCATCCAGGACCGCCGTCCCTTCTCGCTCGTCCGCCTCGGAGATGGCGAGGGCGCCTTCGCGACTATCGATCAGGAGGACGAGGCCCGCTATGCTCGCTTGTACGGAAGCCACCGCCGCGAATGGTGCCGCCTGCTCTACGGGGCCGACTTCGACCCTGCGTTCACCGGGTATACGGCGGTCGTCGGAACGCTCATGGCGGTCGCATGCGAGGCCGACATCGTCGGCATTCCCTATCTCTCCTGGGTCGACCACGAGTATGCGATATCGAGCGTCCGGGGCGTCCCATGCCTGATGAACATTCACCGCAACTTCCTGCGGTCGCAGGATCCCGTCGGCCCGATCGTCTGCGCCCAGAACATCCACACGGAGTTTCACAGGCAAAATCTCATAGAGCCCCTGCTGCGCATGACCAAGGACATCGGCCTGATCTCCTGTCTCCCGGACCTCCCGGCGATGCTCCGCTCCCGCTTCGGCCTGGATAACGTCGAGTTGTTCAAAATCCCGGGAGAGCGCTACTCACAGACCCTGCTCAGCGGCGAAGCTCTGGCAGGTGAACATTTCCCCTTCGTCTACTGGGAGATCGTCCGGCGGCTATCTCAGCCCCATAACGGCCGCGTCTTCCTGATCGCCGCCGGTACGCTGGCCAAATTCTACGCGGCCGTGATCAAGCGGCACGGCGGTATCGCGCTCGACATCGGTTCGCTGGTCGACGGCTGGATGAAGATCGCCAGCCGGCCCGGCTATGACGGCAGGCTCGCGCTCTGACGTGCTGCCGTTCGAAACAGGCTGGCGCATCCGGAAGTATCTTCCTGGACAAGCGCCCCTCCTCTAGCCTCGGCTGAACCGGCAACAGCGGCAAGATCACGCCGGCCGTCGCGGCCCGGCCCTGTCCTCGTCCCCTCGATTGACCACGGGGCGCCGCCTGGGCTAGTTCGCCGACCCTCTACACCGCGACTGCCGATGAAGGATCAGCCTATGGCACTCGATTCGACCGAGACGACCGACAGCGCCTCCCAGGGCAACATCGCCGCCGATCGCCTCCGCAGCATCATCGAACGCATCGAGCGGCTGGAGGAGGAACGCAAGGCGCTCGGCAGCGATATCAAGGACATCTACTCGGAAGCCAAGTCGGCTGGCTTTGACGTGAAAGTCCTCCGCCAGCTCATCCGCATCCGCAAGCAGGAGCCCGCGGATGTCGAGGAGCAGGAAACCCTGCTGGACGTGTATCGCCGCGCCCTCGGCATGTAAGCGCCGCCGGAGCCGAAACTTGGAGGATCGGGTAGCTCGTGAGCCCTAGAGGGCGGCGAGCACCGACTCGGCCTTGCTTGCCTCGAAAGCACTGCCCTCCTCCACGCCGAGGAAGGTCACGACGCCATCTTCGGCGACCAGCGCGTAGCGCTGCGACCGCATACCGAGGCCACGGGCAACAAGATCAAGCTCCAGCCCCATCGCGCGGGCGAACTCGCCGGATCCATCAGCGAGCATGAGGATCTTGCCTTCTGTTTCCTGGTCACGGGCCCAGGCGCCCATGACGAAGGCGTCGTTCACCGCGATGCAGGCGATGGTGTCCACGCCCTTGGCCTTGAAGGCCTCGGCGTGCTCGACAAAGCCCGGCAGATGGCGCGCGCTGCAGGTCGGCGTGAAGGCGCCGGGCACTGCGAACAGCACGACCTTGCGGCCCTTGAAGATTACGTTGGTTTCCATCGCTTCAGGCCCGTCGGCTGTCGCCGCGGTCACCGAGACGTTGGGGATGTGATCTCCGACCTTGATCATGCGTATCTTCCTTGGCGCTGGGTGCACCCCAGTTCCTAGCCCCCGGTGGAGAGGCTGTCACCTCCGCAGCGCAACTGTCATCCGACGCCTCGCTGCATGTCGTTCTTGCGTGCGGGGGCCGAAACGCCAGATAGTCGACCATGAGCACACGTCCGCGACCCGCGACCAGCCGCGCCCGCAAGTCAAGCCAGCAGAAGCCGAATGCCGGCACAGCTGGGGAGACCGCCGGCGCCTTCGACCTCGCCAATCGTCAGGCCGATCCCTTGACCGGTCAGATCCTTGTCGCGATGCCCACGCTTACCGACCCGAACTTTGCCCAGACCGTAATCCTTATCTGCGCCCACGGTGCGGAGGGCGCGATGGGCATCATACTTAACCGTTCGCTCGAGCGGCCGAACTTCGAAGGGCTTTTGCAGCAGTTGGACATCACGCCGCGCCCCCCAGAGCGGGACATCAGGCTGTGCGCCGGAGGTCCGGTCGAGAATGTGCGTGGTTTCGTGGTCCACACACTCGATTGGATAGCGGAAAGCACCTTGCGCGTAGATGAGGGCCTGGGCCTGACGACGAGCCTGGATATTCTGAAGGTTGTAGCGCAAGGGCAAGGCCCTCGGGCATGTCTTCTGGCGCTTGGCTACGCAGGGTGGGGGCCAGGGCAGCTTGAAACGGAGTTCGGCCAGAACTCCTGGCTGACTGTGCAAGCTGACGAGGCGCTGGTCTTTGAGGGTGACAACGAAACTCGCTGGCGGCGAGCCATGCAGAAGCTACATGTAGATCCGGCTCTGCTATCGCTTACCGCAGGCCACGCCTAAGAAACGATAGCTCCAGCGACCTCCGACGAGATCGGCCTGCCCGAAGAGGATGGCGCGCAGGTGACAAATCGCCTGCGCGCCTTCAACTCATTCGCTTTCAATGACAGGCGTCCGGGTCTTGCGGGTGCCTTTCGGCGCAGTGTCGGTCAATGTCGCAGCAGCCTTCGAAAGAGCCGTCAACAGACCAATCAGCTGGTCGACCTGCTTTGGCGAAAAGTCTGCCAGCAACTGCTCTTCCCGCGTCAGGGCCGCCTGTGCAATCCGATCATGCAGCCGCCGCCCCTTGGCCGTCAGGGCCGTCGCGCGGGACCGGCCGCTCGTATCGCGTGACAGCACAAGGCCCTGCTCCTCCATGCGGGCGAGGCTCCGGCTGACAGCCGCCTTATCAAGGCCTGCGTTCTTGCACAGAACTGGCGAGGTGATCCACGGATCGGCCGCGAGCGCCACAAGGATGTGCCACTCCGACAGCCCTATCGTGAAGTGCTTGCGGTAAAAACGTGAGGCGCCACCCTCGAGCTTGTTCGCGACAGCCCGTACCAGCCCGGGGACGTAACGGTCTGCCGCGACCATAGGCCCCGCAACCGGACGGGGAGCTGACTGCGATTCCGGCAGCCGAGACGTTTCGACGCGCTTAGATCTCTGCGATTGTCGGTCGAGCACCAGCTTGTCCTCTCATGTGTTGCTTCACGAGTTCCCGATAGCCCAGATTAGAGAACTCAACGAATATAACTGCTTTGTGACATAAACCCAAGACGAACGCACGTATCTTTACTTATCAATTTTGGCTTAGGGATTACGCACATTCCCTGTTCGGGCGACCTTTCAAAGCCGAAACGCACTTCCCGCAGATGGAACGCTGCCTGAAGCCGTATTCGACACCTTACTGCGGTTTTCATTTCGCTTTCAAGTCAAAATCATTTCGACCAACATTATAATGAGCCTGACCCGCCGGCAGTTGCCAATCGCGCTGCAGGAGCAGGCTAACGCAACCACAATTAGCAGAACCGGGTTGCGGTAGCATGACCGGCCAACGTCACTTCACGTTGATTTTGCCGCATGACTCAATGTCTGTAAGGCGGGCGAACCTCACCCGTCAGCACGCCACCGCCTTAAAGAAGCTGCCGCCGACGGATACTCCGGGCCTGCCTTGGGTAGCGGCTAGGGGAAGGTCCGGCTCGCTTTATGGAGATGCACCCGGCCCATTCGGCGTCTCCGGATCAACGGCGGCGGTCAGCCAGACTGCTGTGGGTCAATCGCTTCCCAATGCCGTAGCGACAGGAGGGGTATCGCAGGCGGCACGGTGTCGCCGCTTCCGGTCCAGCCGGGTCCAGGCCGGTCAGCAAAAGGGAAGGAGAGCGTAAATCCCCGTCATTTCGGTTCCATGTCAAAAGGGAAATACATGGCGCTGACCTTCTCGAAGGTCCCGTCCTGCCGGATGGCGTTGATGGCCGCATTGAAGGCATCCCGTAGCTTTACGTCATCCTTCCGCACCGCGATCGCGGTATTGCCCGCGCCGAGGATCATCGGATCATCCAGCGGCTTCCCCAGAAACGTGAAGTTGAACTTGCCGCCCTCGCGAAGGAAAATGTAGGCCGCAGGTTGATCCGTAATCACCGCATCCAGCTTGTGATCGCTCAAATCCTGCAGTTCGAGCGCACCGTCGTCATAGAGCCGGACGTCGGCGATACCTCGAAGGTGGGACTGCGCCCAGGCCGCCTCTACCGTTTCGCTGCCAACGCCAATCCGCCGCCCGCGCATCGTCGCCGGGTCGTCGGTTATCGGCGAGCCCTTGGGACCCAGCACTACCACGGAGTTGTAGGTCACAGGCGCGGTGAAGCTCACCTTTGCCGCCCGATCGGCGGTGACGCTGAGCTGTGCCATCACCGCGTCGATCTTATGATCGAGCAGCGACGGAATAAGCTGCGTGAAGGGGAGCGTCACCCATTTGCACTGCAAATGAGCGGCGGCGCAGTATTTGCGGCCGAGTTCGATCTCCATTCCTTTGGAGCTGCCGCTGGCAGAGCTGTATTCGAAGGGTGGGTAGTTGGCCAAGGTGCCGATGTGCACGACGTTCGCAGCACCGGGAGCGGGTGCCCCAGGCTGAGTAGTACCCGGCTGGCTCGCATTCACCTGGGCCGTGGCCGTGGGAGGCACCCCCGCCACGGCAAGCAGAAGGGAAGCCCAGAGCCATATCTTCATGACGACCTCATGCGAAGGGCTGCCGAAGTCATGGAAGCCGGTCGCTTTGTCAAGGGAGCCGCCATAACCTGCCGCCTCAGTCGGACGCGGCACCGGTCTCGCGGCTGTGCTTGCCCTCGCGCTCGCTCCCCGGCTCACCAGCGAGATCGCGCGCGACCTCTGGCCGGTGCAGCAGCGTGCTCACCTTCATCGCGTAATCGATCGACGTATCGGCGGCAAAGGAAAGCTCCGGCGCCACCCGCAGCCGGATGACGCGGGCCACCTGGCCTCGCAGGAAGGCAGCGGCGCGCTGCAGCGCGGGCAACAACTTGTCAGCGTCGCTGCGCCCCAGCCGGGTCACATACACGGTCGCCCGGCGAAGGTCAGGGCTGACACGCACCTCGGTCACGGTTATCGGCACACCGCTGAGGTCGCGATCGCGCACGGTATCCCGGGCGAAGATGTCAGCCAGGATGTGCCGGATTTCCTCGGCCACCCTGAGCTGACGCTGCGAGGGCGCGGCCGCCTTCACGCCGGCACCAGTTCCCGCTCGTAGCACTCGACCACGTCGCCCTCACGGAGGTCCTGGAAGCCCGCAAAGGACAGGCCACACTCATAACCGCGCGCCACTTCCCGGACATCGTCCTTGAAGCGCTTGAGTTGCGATAGATCGCCTTCGTGAATGACGATGTTGTCGCGCAGCAACCGAACACCGGCGCCCCGTCGCACCAGCCCTTCGGTGACCATGCAACCTGCAACCTTACCCGACTTCGTAATGTCGAACACCTTGCGGATCTGCGCGTAGCCCAGGAAGTTCTCGCGCACTTTCGGCGCCATGCGGCCACGAACCAACTTTTCGATATCGTCAGCAACATCGTAAATGATGCTATAGTAACGAATGTCGACACCTTCTCGCGTCGCAAGCTCACGCGCCTGAGCGGTCGCCCGCACATTGAAGGCGACGATGACGGCGCTCGACGCCCTCGCCAGCTGGATGTCGCTCTCCGAAATCTGGCCGACCCCGGCCAGCAGGATGCGAACCTTGACCTCTTCGTTGGCGAGCTTGAGGACCGTCGCCTGGATCGCCTCGGCGCTGCCCTGCATGTCGGCCTTGATGAGGACGCCAACCTCCTTCTGCACACCGGCCTGGATGCGGGCGAGCATCTGGTCGAGCGTGCCGCGTCCGGCCATCTGCCCGGCTGCGGCCTTGTCGCGGATCTTGCGCTGCCGGAACTCGGCGACTTCACGGGCGCGCGCCTCGTCCTCGACGACCACGAAGGGCTCGCCGGCCTGCGGCACCGCCGACAGGCCCAGCACCTCGACGGGCACCGATGGGCCAGCCGTCTTGACGTTCTCGCCGTTCCAATCGATCAGCGCGCGGACACGGCCATACTCCGCGCCAGCGACAAGGATGTCGCCGGTCCAGAGCGTGCCCTTCTGCACGAGCACGGTCGCCACCGGGCCGCGGCCACGGTCGAGCCGGCTTTCGATGACCGAGCCCTCGGCGTCGCGCGACGGATTGGCCCGCAGATCGAGGATTTCCGCCAGCGCCAGGATCGCGTCTTCGAGCTTGTCGAGGCCGGTCTTCTTCAGCGCCGACACATGCACTTCCTGCGTGTCGCCGCCGAGGCTTTCCACGACGATCTCGTGCTGCAGCAACTCGTTGCGGACACGTTCGGGGTTGGCGCCCGGCTTGTCCATCTTGTTGATGGCGACGATGATCGGCACGTTGGCAGCCTTGGCGTGGCTGATCGCCTCGATCGTCTGCGGCATGACGCCGTCATCGGCAGCCACCACGAGCACGACGATGTCCGTCACGCTGGCGCCGCGCGAGCGCATCGCAGTAAACGCCGCGTGGCCCGGCGTATCGATGAAGGTGATCTGCTCGCCGCTTTCGGTCGTGATCTGGTAGGCGCCGATATGCTGCGTGATGCCACCGGCCTCGCCGGCTGCCACATCGGTACGCCGCAGGGCATCGAGCAGGCTGGTCTTGCCATGATCGACATGGCCCATGATGGTCACGACAGGCGGCCGTTTGATGAGGTCGTCATCCTCGTCGACCGCACCCTCGAGTCCCAGTTCCACGTCGCTCTCGGAGACGCGCTTCACCCGGTGGCCGAATTCCTGGACGATCAGCTCCGCCGTATCGGCGTCGATGCTCTGCGTGATGGTCGCCATAACGCCCATTTTCATGAGCGACTTGACCACATCGCCGGCACGGGCGGCCATCCGGTTGGCCAGCTCCTGAACCGAGATGGATTCCGGTAGCACCACGTCGCGCACCACCTTCACCTGGTCGGCGCGCAGCCGCTCCAGCTCCGCCTGGCGACGCTCGCGGTCACGCTGGCGGCGCATCGAGGCGATGCTGCGAACGCGCTCGTCATCTCCCTCAATCGCTGCCTGCACGTTGATCTTGCCGGCGCGACGACCATCGGCGCCCTTCTTGGGCGCGACGACGGCCGGCTTGCGCGGCGGCAACGTCATGCTGCCGAGGCGGCGGACGGGCCTTTGATCCTCGTCCTCCTCGCCCGGACGGGCGGCAGTCTTGAGACGCAGGGTTTCGCCGGCGGGCGGTCTCGGCTGTACTGGTGCTGCGGCGGGCGCCGGAGCGGACGCCACATTCGCCGACGCCGGCGGCGCTTCAGCGGCGCGCTTGGCGGCTTCCTCGGCTGCCCGGCGATCACTCTCCTCGAGCGCCTTGCGGGCTACTTCCTCGCGCTCGGCGCGCGCCGCCTCTTCGGCAGCCTTGCGGGCCTCTTCCTCGCGCCGCCGAGCTTCCTCGGCTGCCGACAGGATCGAGATTTTTTCCTGTTCGCGGGCTTCCGCCTCGCGCCGTGCGGCGTCGCGCTGCTGGTCGGCCAGAACCCGCTGGCGGGTGGCAAGTTCGCTCGCCGTCAGCCCGCGGGACGGGGCGGCGCCACGGCCGCCGCCGGCACCCTGCGGCCTGGTGCTGCCGGATGGAGCACCGGGCGTGGGAGTAGGCGGAGGAGGCGGCGTGCCGGGCGCACGCTTCTTGCGCACCTCAACCTGCACCACCTTTGACCGGCCATGGCTGAAGCTCTGCCGGACGGACCCTGCATCCACGGTCCGCCCCAACTCCAGCCGCCCTGCCGGTCGCAGGGACAGTCTCGCCTTGCCGTCTTGGTCTTTAGTATCGCTCAATGTCATCCGCCCGGTTGATCAGCCTTGGTCCTGGTGCGGCAAATACCGGCCAGGCGCTCAGTCTCAGTCTGCAGCATCGTCGCCAGCCGTCCGGCTGATACCGCCACGTGTACCGCATGGTCACGCCCGAAAATCTGTCCCAGCGTCTGGCCAGGAAGAGGAGCGATGACGGGAACGGCACGTCCATTCAGTAGTCTCATGCGCTCGTCGATGCTGCCGTCCGAGGCTTGGACTATAAGCACCGCTCGACCCGCCACCAGCCATTCACGCGCCTTCGCAAAGCCGCTGACGGCTTGACCGGCGCGCCGGGTCAGGCCCAGTACATCGATCAATCTCCGCGTGAGCCCAGCCTCGATGATGGCGGCAAGATTGACCGGAATCAGAACCTCCGCGCGCGCAGCCCGTGCGAAGGCCTTTCGAGCGAGGGCGGTTTCTAGCACATCCCGGCGCGCGCTCAACCACAATCCCCGTCCGGGCAGGTTTGCCCGGAGGTCGGGGACAATATAACGATCCGGTCCCAGTACGAAGCGTATCATCCTTTCGGGTGATAGTCGCTCGCGGGTTACGATGCACCGGCGCAGCGGCCCGGTTTCGTCGCCTGCGTCATCATCTCCATCGTCATTCTCATCGGGCGCGGGTTCACTGGCAGCGTCCGGAGAAACCCCGGTCGCCGCCGACACCCCCGCTGCCTCGGTCAGGAGGAGAGCGCGCTCATTCTGTTGCGGGCTCAGCATCATCTTCCTCGGCGAACCAATGCGCCCGCGCGCGCATGACGATGTCGTTGGCGGCCTCCTCGTCGATGCCGGAGCCGACGATCTCGATCAGCTCATCGGAGGCGAGATCGGCAAGATCGTCCAGCGTCTTCACCCCTTTCTCGCCAAGCGCCACCAGCGCCTGCGGCGTAAATTCCTGGAATGAGGCCACGTCATCGGTGACCCCCAACGCAATGCGTTTCTCGTCGAGCTCGTTGTCGCGCCGCTGCATGAACTCCTCGGCGCGGCGGATAAGCTCGCTCGCCACGTTCTCATCGAAGCCCTCGATCTCGGCGAGTTCCTCCATGGGCGTGTAGGCCAGCTCCTCCAGCGTGGTGAACCCTTCCGTCACGAGCAGCTCGGCGATCACGTCGTCAACATCCAGCGCCTCGACGAACAGGCCAGACCGGCGGCGGAATTCCTCCTTCCGGCGGTCGCTCTCCTCAGCCTCGGTGAGGATGTCGATGTCCCAGCGCGTCAGCTGGCTGGCGAGGCGCACGTTCTGACCGCGCCGTCCGATCGCGAGCGATAGCTGCGAATCGGGCACCACCACCTCGACCCGGCCCGTCTCCTCCTCCATCACCACCTTGGTGACTTCGGCGGGGGCAAGCGCGTTCACGACGAAGGTCGCGGCCTGAGCGCTCCAGGGAATGATGTCGATCTTTTCGCCCTGCAGTTCCTGCACCACGGCCTGCACGCGCGAACCGCGCATGCCGACGCAGGCGCCGACCGGGTCGATCGAGCTGTCGCGGCTGATGACCGCCATTTTGGCGCGGCTGCCGGGATCGCGGGCCACCGCCTTGATCTCGATGATGCCGTCGTAGATTTCGGGCACTTCCTGAGCGAAGAGCTTGGCGAGGAAGCCTGGATGCGTGCGCGACAGGAAAATCTGGGGCCCGCGCGGCTCCTCGCGCACGTCATAGATATAGGCCCGCACACGGTCGCCGTTGCGGAAGCTCTCGCGGGCGATGAGTTCGTCCCGCCGCAGCAACGCCTCGGCGCGGCCGAGATCGACCATGAGATTGCCGTACTCGGTCCGCTTCACCACGCCGTTGATGATCTCGCCCACGCGGTCCTTGAACTCCGCGAACTGACGGCGGCGCTCATATTCGCGTACGCGCTGCACGATGACCTGCTTCGCCGTCTGCGCGGCGATGCGGCCGAAATCGATCGGCGGCAGGGGGTCGACGATGAACTCGCCGAGCTTGATCTCGGGCTTGAACTTGAGCGCGATATGCAACGGGATCTGGGTGTCTTCGTTTTCCGCCGCCTCGACGACCTCGGTCCAGCGGGAGAGGCGGACGTCACCGGTCTTGCGGTCGATGGTCGCGCGGATGTCCTTCTCATGGCCGTACTTGGCGCGGCCAGCCTTCTGGATCGCCTGCTCCATGGCTTCCAGCACCTCGTCGCGGTCGATCGACTTTTCGCGTGCAACGGCATCGGCAACCAGAAGAAGCTCGGGACGGGCTATCGCGGTATCCATGGCAGTCTCTCTCGCCTCTCAGTGTCGTCTATCAGGTCTCGGTAGCTCTACTCACTGGGTTTCCGGCGGCCCGGCGGTCGCTTCGATCAAGGCATCGGTGAGGATCAGGCGGGCTGACTTAACGTCATTCAAGGTGATCTCGACCTCCGAGCCGTCCTCCAGTTTCAGCCTGCCGATCCCGTCCTTCGCACCAAGGACAATGCCGGAAAATCGCTTGCGACCGTCGATGGTCGGGATCGCCATCTCCACTTTCGCCAGATGACCGGAAAATCGGTTCCAATCCTTGGGGCGCGTCAGCGGCCGGTCGATACCGGCGGAGCTTACCTCCAACGTCCAGGCACCGGGGACAATATCTTCGACATCCAGGACGGCGCCGATCTGATGGCTGATCTGCTCGCAATCCTCGATGGTGATCTGGGTCCCATCGGCCCGGTCCGCCATGATCTGAACCGTCGGACGTTCACGACCGAGCACGCGCACCCGGACCAATTCAAAACCCAGCGCGGCGATGCGGGGCATGATGATCTCGGCCAGACGCGCGTCGAACCCTGTATGGTGCGGTGTGTTCTCTTCGTTCAAAACAAAAAAGGCGGCCTTTTGGGCCACCCCCGTCAACCTGTCGATGAAGTGAGAAGCCGCATATAGAAGGGCGACCTCAAAGGTGCAAGCTGCAAGGCAGAATAGCTGCCGAGAATGCAGTCCGCGCCCGCTGAGGTAATGGCGGGGCCGGGCCATGCCCTTGCCAAGCGACGCTCGCCGTCGCTAAACCCCGAGCCAAGAAATAAAAAAGGCGGCCAACGGGGCCACCTCTTCAGTCTCTTGGAAGTTTGCCCCACTTTCCGCGGGAGTTATCGTTGCGTGACCTATAGCTCGCAACCGTCCATCATGCCACCCCCCTTGCAAAAGGCCGGCATGACGGCGTCCACGCATATGCCGCGGCCTCGCCGCTGGAACCGGATGATTCGAAAGCGTTTCATGTCATTGGCGAGGGCTCTGGGTGACGCGCGCCATGCGTACGCTTCTGGTCTGCTAGCCCTTTTCATGATGTGTGGAATAGCTGGCTCGAGCACGGCGCAAGCTGCCCCGAAAGGGTTCACACTCGTCAGCCCGACGATCCGTACCGGCGCCACCATGCCTGCAATGGATGTCGGCGCTCGCGGCACTTGCAAAGGCAACAACCAGTCGCCGCCCCTGGTCTGGCTGCGGCCGCCGGATGGCACTGCCAGCTACGCCGTGAGCATGGCCGACCTGGATGCGAAGGTCGGCGTGGTCTGGCTTTGGCTCATGTTCAACGTCCCGGCGAGCGTGACCGTGCTGGCGCAGAACGCGGCAGCCGACCCGTCTCTGCGTCCGACGGGCGCCAATCAGGCCCGGAACGGCTTCAACACAATCGGCTATTTCGGCCCCTGCCCCCGCAAGGACAGCGTCGCGCACCACTATCTCATCACCGTCTGGGCAGTGAACCAGTCCAGCCTTCCGTTCAAGGAAGGAGCGCCCGCCCAGACCGTCGCCGTGTATCTCCGCAGCCACGCGCTCGGCCATGCGAGCCTCACGCCGCACTACGGCGGCCACTGAGACAGGATAAATCTCGCCAAGCGACCTGAGGCAGGCTATCAGTCCATTATCGTAATGAAAGTGGACGGATGACAGGTCGCCTGCGTGCGCTGGATGGGCTGCGCGGGCTGCTCGCGCTTTACATCCTTGCCGGACATACGGCGCCCTTTCTCAGCCTGCCGAGCTCAGTCGCCTGGGGTAGCTCGATCCTGTCGCATGGCCGCGGTGCGGTGGAGGTGTTCTTCGTCCTGAGCGGCATGGTCATCCTGCGCTCCCTCGATGGCAAACACGGACGCCTGACCGCCACGCGGTTCCTGGCAGCACGCGCCGGGCGGCTGCTGCCCGTCTATGCGATCGCGCTCGCGGCCGGCGTCGTGGCCCTCTCCTGCGGCGATCCGTTTCGCGCCCTGCCGTGGCTCGCCTCGGATAATGCCGCGCACGACATCGCCGAGGCCGTCTGGCCGCAGCCCTGGCTCGCTCATCTCGCGGCGCACGTCACTCTGACCCAAGGCCTGTTCCCTCCGGCCCTGCTGCCGGACGCGGAGTTCACCATCCTTGGCCCCGCCTGGAGCCTGAGCACGGAGTGGCAGTTCTACCTCGTGGTCGCGGCGGTTATGGCCTGCCGCCGGAGCGGCGCGGGGCAAGCCGGCGACTGGCGCTCCTTCGCCGGCGTCATGATGGCGATCGGCGTATTGGGAATGCTGCTTGGCCTGCTGCCGGTGCGCTGGCAGGCGGGCCGCGCGTTCATGCCTCACGAGGCCTGGTACTTCGCCCTCGGCATTGCGAGCCACGGCCTGCTGGTGTCCGGCGGCACCCGCGCCAGCCGCTGGTGGTGGAGCCTGTCACTCGCGGCCACGATCCTCCTCCAGTGGCAACAGAATCCTGTAATGGCGTCAGCGGTTCCGCTGCTCTGGATCGCCTGTCTGCTCTGCGAGGCGCCGAGTGTGCCATCTCTCGCCCGTCCGCTGGCGATGGCTCTGAACGCGGCGCCGCTGCAATGGCTCGGCGGCATCTCCTATCCGCTCTATCTGATCCACATGCCGGTCCAGCGTCTGCTGATGCTGGCGCTCGCGCCCATGGCCGGCAGCAACGTGACCCTCTTCGACCTGCTCTGGGCTCCAGCGGCCATCTTGGTCCCGCTGGTCGCGGCTTTCGGGCTGCACCGTTGGGTGGAAGTGCCGTGCTGGAAGTGGGCCCGGCAGCGCGCGCGCCACGTTCAGGCACCGGGCGAGCAGGCGTCTCTCTTCGAGAAAAGAGGCAGAGACTTTCTGCAGCCTATGGACGGCGCGTAAGGCTCCAATACAGCGGCGGCCGCCCCGCCTTGAGCGCCTTCGCCTCGTATCGCGTCGGCGGCCAGCCCTCGGGCCGCCCGGCCGCAGGCGGGGGCACCTCGAAAGCATCCTGGGCGGCCAGAATGTCGGCGGTCCAACCCTGATACGTCGGGTCATCGGTCGCGATCCGCCACACCCCGCCTGGCCGCAAAGCGCGCGCCGCCAGCACGATGTTTTCCGGGTGCATGAACCGGCGCTTCACGTGCCGGCTCTTCGGCCAGGGGTCCGGGAACATAAGGTAAAGCCGGCTCAGCGATGCCGGTGGGAGCCGCGCGAGCAGACCGCGCGCATCCTCGGCCCAGAGCCGCAGATTGGCGGGCAGCGGCGGGATGTCTTCCGTCCCGTCGTCCGGCACCAAGGCCGACAGCATCGAGCAGATGCCGTTCTCGAACACTTCGCAAGCGATCAGGCCGGCCGCTGGGTTATCGGCCGCGAGCGCCCGGGCATGCTCGCCACCGCCGAAACCGACCTCGAGCCAAACCTCCTTCGGCGTCGTCCCAAAGCCGGTCAAAGGTGACGGAATGGAAGCGTCGGGGAACTGCAGGAGCGGCAGCACGGCCTGCATCAGCCATGACTGCCGCGCCCTCAACGGGTGGCTGCGCTGCCGGCCGTAAAGCCGGGCCGGCTGCGGCTTTGGCGGGATCAGCGGCCGAAGACGGACTTCAGGGCCGGCACCAGATCCGTGCGCTCCCAGGTGAAGGTGCCCTTCTCCTCATCCGGCACGCGGCCGAAATGGCCATAGGCCGAGGTAGGCACATAGATCGGCCGGTTGAGGTGCAGATGCTCGCGGATGCCGCGCGGCGAGAGATTGACCAGCTCCCGCAGCGTCTGCTCCAGCTTATGTTCGTCGACATCATGGCCGGTGCCGGCGAGGTCGACATAGACCGAAAGCGGATGCGACACGCCGATCGCGTAGCTGATCTGGATCGTGCACTTCTCGGCGAGGCCGGCGGCGACAACGTTCTTCGCGAGGTAGCGGCAGACGTAGGCGGCGGACCGGTCAACCTTCGTCGGGTCCTTGCCGCTGAAGGCGCCGCCGCCATGCGGGGCCGCACCGCCGTAGGTGTCGACGATGATCTTGCGTCCGGTCAGGCCGCAATCGCCGTCGGGTCCGCCGACGACGAAGCTGCCGGTCGGGTTGATGTAGATTTCGTCCTCGGACGGCATCCAGCCGTCGGGCAGGCTGGTCCTGATGATCGGGAGCAGCATGCTCTTGATCTTCTGCTGGGAGACGCCCTCGTCGTGCTGGGTGGAGACGACGATGCTCGTGGCGCCGACCGGCTTGCCATCGACATAGCGGAGCGTGACCTGGCTCTTCGCGTCGGGTTGCAGGCCTTCGACCGTGAGATCACGGGCGCGGCGCAGTTCGCTGACCCGGCGCAGGATGAGGTGCGCGTAGTAAAGCGGCGCCGGCATCAGCTCCTCGGTTTCGCGGCAGGCGTAGCCGAACATGATGCCCTGGTCGCCGGCGCCCTCGTCCTTGTTGCCGGCGGCGTCGACGCCGACCGCGATGTCGGCGGACTGCGCGTGCAGGTGGACCTCCACCTGGGCGTTGCGCCAGGAGAAGCCGGACTGGTCGTAACCGATGTCATGCACGGCGAGCCGCGCCAGATGGGCGAGGTATTCCGGCGTGATGGTGTCCGGGCCGCGCGTCTCGCCGGCCAGCACGATGCGGTTCGTCGTCACCAGCGTCTCGCAGGCGACGCGCGCGTAGGGGTCCGCCGCGAGATAGGCGTCGAGCACCGTGTCGCTGATCCGGTCGGCGACCTTGTCGGGGTGGCCTTCGGAGACCGATTCTGACGTGAAGAGGTACTCGCCGGTGTCGCGCATTGAGGGTTCCGTGATGCCTGGGCCTTAGCCTCGCCGGGCGGCGAGGGCATCGGGGTTTGGCGGAAACCTGAAAGTGGGTCAACCCTTTGGCCTCAGGAGGGCCGGTTTGGCGTCAGGAAGCGAGCCCGAGCACGTCCCGCATGCCGTAGAGGCCGGGCGACCGCCCCGCCGCCCAAAGCGCCGCTCGCACCGCGCCGCTGGCGAAGGTTCGGCGATCGAACGCCCTATGTGTCAGAACGATTTGCTCATCCGACCCTGCAAAGAGCAGGCTGTGCTCGCCTACCACCTGTCCTCCGCGCAGGGCGGCGAAACCGATGGCCCCGGGCGCGCGAGGGCCGGTATGCCCGTCCCGCCCGCTCTGCATGACATCCGCCAGGTCGACGCCGCGTCCGGCCGCCACGGCACGGCCCAGCGCAACTGCCGTGCCCGAGGGCGCGTCCACCTTCTGGCGGTGATGCATCTCGAGGATCTCGGCGTCGTACCGGTCGGGCGGCAGGCTGGCCGCCATCTGCTCGGCCAGGGCGAGCACCAAGGTCACGCCGGGGGAGAAATTCGCCGCGTAGACCACGGGGATGTGCGCGGCGGCGGCCGCCACGGCAGACTCGTCGCCGGCCGAGAGCCCCGAGGTACCGAGCACCCACGCGACCCCTGCGGCCGCGAGGGCTTCGGCGTGGCCCTGGACAGTGCTGGCGCGGGTGAAATCGATGACGACGTCGCTTGCGGCGGCGAGCGCGTCCAATGTTTCGCCGCGGCCGATGCCACCCGAAAGCGGGCACCCCGCCGCCGCGATCTCTTCCGCGAGCAGCCGGCCCATCCGGCCTGACAGGCCGGCAACACCAATGCGAACGGGCATCCTGCTCTAATACATGTGCTGGCCACCGTTGATCGAGAGCGTCGATCCGGTGACGAAGTCGGCCTCGTCGGCGGTCAGGAAGACGACGCCGCGGGCGATATCCTCCGCATGGCCGAGGCGACCCACGGGAATGCGCGCCACGATCTTGGCAAGCACATCCTCGGGGACGGCGCGCACCATATCTGTATCGACGTAGCCGGGCGCGATGGCATTGACGGTGATGCCGAAGCGCGCCCCTTCCTGGGCGAGCGCCTTGGTGAAGCCATGGATGCCGGACTTGGCGGCGGCGTAGTTGACCTGGCCATACTGGCCGGCCTGGCCGTTGATGCTGCCGATGTTGACGACGCGCCCGAACTTCTTCGACTTCATGCCGTCGAAGGTGAGCTTGCAGAGGTTGAAGCAGGAGCCGAGGTTGGTGTCGATCACCGCGTCCCACATGTCCCGCGTCATGCGGGCCATGGTGCCGTCCCGCGTTATGCCGGCGTTGTTGACCAGGATCTCGATCTGGCCGTGATCGGCGGTGATGCCCGCGACGGCGGCCTCGCATTCCGCGTAGTCGCCGGCGTCGAACTTCAGCGTCGCGATGCCGGTCGCAGCGGAAAAGGCCTCTGCCGCGCCGACGTTGCCGGCATAGCTCGCAATGACGGTTCGTCCGGCTTCCTTCAGGGCGATGCTGATCGCGGCGCCGATACCGCGCGTGCCGCCGGTGACCAAAGCAACTTTTGTCATCTGTTCCCCCCAACTTTCTTGCATTGTCTTCTCCGGCCGGTGTGACCGCCCGCTGTGCCGCGGGACCCGACTGTACGCTGAAATGCGGGAGATTCCAGCACCAGTTTCAGGAGCTTGGGTCACGACCTAGCGTGACCAGCGTCCCAACTGGGCGAGATGGGCACGATGAATGACGTAGCCCGTCCAGACCAGCGGCGGGATCAGCGGAACCAAAACGATCATCGGCTTGTAGAACGATGGCGCTGCGAGGAAGCACCACGCGGCGCCGGCGCCGAACAGCGTAAATCCCCAATAAATCAAGGTAATCAGCCGGTCGTCGATCCCCACCCGGTGCGCGACCTGGAACAGATGTCCGCGATGCGCCTGGGTCACGTTCTCGCCCCGCAGCAGCCGCCGCACCAGGGTGAAGGCCACGTCGTAGAGCACGCCGGCCAGCATCATGGGCACCAGCACGAAGGACAGGTCGGCGCCCTCGAAGCGCGAGGAGGCGACCGCCAGCATGGCGAGGACGAAGCCGCAGAACTGGCTGCCGACATCGCCCATGAAGATGCGCGCGCGGGGGAAGTTGAAGGGCAGGAAACCGAGGATTCCGGCCGCGAGCAGGGCCGCCGCGAAATAGGTGAACCAGCCGCTCGCATGAACCGAGAAGATGCTGAGGAAGACGCAGGTGATGAAGGTGACCCCGGACGACAGGCCGTTCAGCCCGTCGATGAAGTTCATCGCGTTGGTCGCGAACAATATCCAGCAAAGGGTGAACGGGATGGCAAAGGGACCGACGTCGACGCCCCCGATGTAGGGCAGGTGGTAGAGCGTGACATAGAGACCGCTGCCGACCGCCGCGAGCGCCGCGACCACCTGCGTGCCGAGCTTGACGACGAACGGGTAGTCGAAGATGTCGTCGAGCATAGCCACGAGCGCAATCACGAAGGCGGACAGGATCATGCCGCGGAAGTAGGGGTCGGCGAGACGCGCGAAATCGGCGAACCGATAGAGGGCCGCGGTGCCAAGCAGATAGGCCAGCACGATCCCGACGCCGCCCATCTTGGGCGTGGGCGCCTCGTGGGCTTTGCGCCCCTCGGGATGATCCATGACACCAACGCGGATCATGCCGCGCACCGCAGCCGCCGAGAGCAAAGCGAGCCCCGCCAGGAAGACGAGGTGCAGTATAAAGCGGTGGAGTGTCATGCGGCCTGGCGGTTGAGGGCGGCGACCTATGGCCGAACTGCCGCAGACGGGCAAGGCACCGGGCGCTCGCCACCAAACAGGCGGGCGGCATGCACGCGCGCGTGTTGCTTGCGACCAATCCTTCCGCTAAACGCCCCCGCTTAACGTCGGCACCCCTGGAGGCCGGCGTTTTCGGTTTTTCCAAGGAGCGAGTTATGGCCAATTTTACATCGATCTCGGCCGAGCTGCGCGAGCGGGCAGGTAAGGGGGCAGCGCGCGCGACACGCCGGGCCGGGAAAGTTCCCGCCGTCATCTATGGTGCGAAGCAGACGCCGACCCTGATCTCCCTCGAGCCGCGCGCGGTCATCAAGGAGCTGCATCGCGGCGGCTGGCGGTCCCGCCTCTACGAGTTGAAGCTCGGCACGGACAGCGCCCGCGCGCTCATCCGCGACGTGCAGTTCCACCCGGTCACCGACCAGCCGGAGCATGTGGACTTCCAGCGCCTGGCCCCCGGCGAGCAGATCCGCGTCGCCGTCGCCGTGGTGTTCGAGGGCGAGGCGACCTCCCCCGGCCTCAAGCGTGGCGGCGTGCTCAACATCGTCCGCCACACGGTCGATGTCTATGCCGACCCCGAGACCGTGCCCGAGCACTTCAGTGCCGATCTCAGCAGCCTCGACATCAACGACAACGTCCGCTTCTCGGACCTCCGCGGCACCGAGGGCACGCGCCCGATCATTCTGGACCGTGACTTTGTGGTCGCGACGGTCGCCTCGGTGACGCAGAACGCCGCCGACGTGGCCGAGGAAGCGGCGATCGCCGCCGCGCAGGCCGCCAATGCCCCTGCGGCCAAGGGTGGCAAGGCTCCGGCAAAGGCTGCTGCCGCACCGGCAAAGGGCGCTGCTCCTGCCAAGGCCGCTGCCCCCGCCAAGCCGGCCGCGAAGAAGAAGTAAGCCGGCTTTTCGGAACGGGGGCCGCGTCCGCCCATGCTGCTTTGGGTCGGGCTCGGCAATCCCGAGCCGGGAATGGCGCGCCAGCGCCACAATATCGGCTTCATGGCGCTCGACAGGATTGCGAGCGCCATGGCTTCGGGCCGTGGCGTCCGCGCTTCAAGGGCCTGCTCGCCGAGGGCCGGATCGGCGACACAAAGGTTCTGGCGCTCAAGCCGATGACCTACATGAACGAGTCCGGGCGCTCGGTGCAGGCCGCCCTCGCCTTCTTCAAGCTGGAACCGCAGGCCATCACCGTCTTCCATGACGAGCTTGACCTCGTGCCTGGGAAGATCCGCGTGAAGCAGGGCGGCGGCGCTGCCGGCCATAACGGGCTGCGCAGCATCGACCAGATGCTCGGCACGCCCGACTACCGCCGGGTGCGGCTCGGCATCGGGCATCCCGGCCACAAGGACCGTGTGCTCGGCTATGTGCTCGGGGACTTTCCCACGGCGGATCGCAGCTGGCTGGTGCCGTTCCTCGATGCGGTCGCCGACCGCGCCCCGACGCTCGCCTCAAACCGGCCGGAAGAATTCATGTCCGGCGTCACCGAAGACATGCGGAAGGTATCGTAATGGGGTTCAACTGCGGCATCGTCGGGCTGCCCAACGTGGGCAAGTCGACGCTCTTCAACGCGCTGACGGCGACCGCCGCCGCCCAGGCCGCGAACTACCCCTTCTGCACCATAGAGCCGAACGTCGGCCGGGTCGCGGTGCCGGACAAGCGCCTCCAGGCGCTCGCGACCATCGGCAAGTCGGCGAAAATCGTGCCGACCAGCCTCGAATTCGTCGACATCGCAGGGCTCGTGCGCGGCGCCTCCAAGGGCGAGGGCCTCGGCAACCAGTTCCTCGCCAATATCCGCGAGACGGACGCCATCATCCATGTCCTCCGCTGCTTCGAGGACACCGACATCACCCATGTCGAGGGCAACATCGATCCGGTGCGGGACGCCGAGGTGGTCGAAACGGAACTCATGCTCGCCGATCTCGAAAGCCTCGAGAAGCGGCTCATCGGCCTGCAGAAGCGCGCCCGTGGCGGCGACAAGGAGAGCACGGCGCAGCTGGCACTGGTCGAGCCGATTATCGCGGCGCTGACCGAGGGCCGAGCCGCGCGCACCGCGATCCCCGAGGCCGAGCGCCGCACCGCCGAGCGTTTGCAGCTGCTGACGGCCAAGCCCGTCCTCTATGTCTGCAACGTCGAGGAAGCCTCGGCCGCGACCGGCAACGCCTTTTCGGCCAAGGTCGCGGAGATGGCGGCACGTCAGGGTGCCGCGCATGTCGTGGTGTCGGCGGCGATCGAGAGTGAGGTCAGCCAGTTGCCGCCCGCCGAGCAGTCCGAGTTCCTGGAGGGGCTGGGCCTCACCGATAGTGGGCTCGACCGGGTGATCGGCGCGGGCTACGGGCTGCTCGGGCTCATCACCTACTTCACGGTCGGTCCGAAGGAGACGCGGGCCTGGACGATCCTCAAGGGCACCAAGGGTCCGCAGGCGGCGGCGGTCATCCACAACGACTTCGAGCGCGGCTTCATCGCCGCCGAGACAATCGCCTATGACGACTACATCGCCTTCAAGGGCGAGGCGGGCGCGCGCGATGCCGGCCGGCTGCGGATCGAGGGCCGTGACTACGTCGTGAAGGACGGCGACGTGCTGCTGTTCCGCTTCAACGTCTGACGCACCTCAGTAAAGCGTCTCCCGCGTGTGCGCTGGCGCTTCCTGATCGTAGACCGCGCCGTCAATCGCTCCGGCGCTGAGGCGCTGCAACATCTTGCCGGCGCTGGGGAGCCGCGACCGCTCCACGAACTTCGCCGGGTTCCACAGGGATGAACGCACCAGCGCCTTCGAGCAGTGGAAATAGACGGAGCCGATCGTCACCAGAATCACCGTGCGCGGCAGCTTGCCGCCAACCGCGAACTGGCCGAGCACCTCGGGGTCGTTCGTGATGGTCGCCGTTCCGTTCACGCGCAGGGTCTCCTCCACACCGGGGATGATGAAGAGCAAGGATATGCGTGGATCGCGGATGATGTTGCGGAGGTTGTCGATCCGGTTGTTGCCCGGCCGGTCCGGCACCGCGAGCGTCTTGTCGTCCAGCACCCTGACAAACCCAGGCTGATCGCCTTTAGGCGAGCAATCGAGCCCTTCCGGGCCTGCCGTGGCGATGACGATGAAGGGTGCCGCCTCGACGAAGGCGCGGTAATCTTCGTTCAGCGAAGAGATTTCCTTGGTTATGGACCGTGGATTGGCCGGCCCGTAAAGCGCCTCGAGTTCCGCGACTGTCGTAAGCATGGCCCTATCCCTTCCCGCTCTGTTCGCCTTTTGCGGCTTGCAGGACGATACAGCGCCTCGCGCGGGCGTGTCATGCCGTCCCTCTTCTTTAGCAGGCTCCGGTTCCCGATCTCTCAGGGCAGATGCCGCCTGAGAATGATCATCGCCTCGACAACACGCAGCCTCGCTGGTTGCCTGCACTTGCCTCTCGCGGGCAGGGCCGTGCCCACCGTTTGTTCCACCCCCTCTGCGGCGCCTCACCGGACACGCTCATCCGGCTGCTGTCGAAAGGCGGCGTCAGTCCGCCCCGCGCCCATGTGGCGGCGATCGCGCTCTGCGTCACAACCCTGCGGCTGCCATTCACCCTCGCCGAGACACTCGCGACGCGCGGCCAGTCCGCCTTCCCTGCGCCGATCTTCATCGTAGGGCACTGGCGCAGCGGCACCACGCACCTCACCAACCTGCTCAGCCGCTCGCCCGCCTTCGGCATCCTGTCGCCCATGTCGGTCGCCCTCCCCGGCGAGGCGCGTGGGTTCGCCCGCATCGTCCGCCCGTTCATCGAGCAGTTCTTCCCGCGAACACGGCTCATCGACGACATGCCGCTGCGGCCGGATCTGCCGCAGGAGGACGAGCTGGCCATGGCAAATCTCTCCACGCTCTCCTGCAACCACGGGCTCTACTTCCCCAGCCGGCTCGTGGACGAGTTCGACCGCGGGCTGTTCCTCGATGGTGTGGAGGAGGCGGAACTTCGCCAGTGGTCGCGGCGGCTCGCTGCTTTCCTCGGCAAGATGACACGCGACGGCAGGCCTCTGCTTGTGCGCAACCCCGCGAACAGCGCCCGCATCCCATTGTTGCGCGCGATCTGGCCTGACGCCCGGTTCATCCATATCCACCGTGCTCCCCAGGACGTGTGCGCCTCTTCGATGCGCATGTTCGCGACCCTCATTCGCGAGCTCTCCCTAGGTGGCGTGACGGATGCGGATGGTCGGGCGCGGGCCTTGGTGCGACGTGTCTACCCGCGCCTCATGACGAGGCTGCTGGACGATACCGCCACGCTGCCGCCGGGGCAGTTCGTAGAGGTGCCTTACGAGGCGCTGCGCTCACAACCGATCGAGACATTGGGCCGCATCCATGACAAGCTCAGGCTGCCGGACTTCGATGCAATGCGCGCCTCTGTCGCCGAGCAAATCCGGCGGACGCCTGCCCATGTGCCGTCTCGGGCAGAGGCGGGAGCGGTCGAACTTGCGTGGCTGGCCGAGCACCCGGGGCTGTTCGCCCGCCTGGGCTACCCTCTGCCCGCCGCCGGCGCGGATGTCCCACCGGGCGAGCGGCAGCCTGAAGCCGCTTAGACCTTGACGTAGGCGGACCCGTCCTCGGCGCGGGCCGGGTGGTCCACATACTTGCCGTCCGCGGGCACTGCGATCGTCGAAAATTCCGCGGCAAGCGTCCGCAGCGCCTCGGTCATCTCGGGACCTTGCATGGCGCGCCCATGACCCGTCACGACGAGATCAGGGCTTAGGGCCGCCAACGCCTCCACCGACGACTTCGACTTATCCCACTCCACCGTGAAGTATTTCGGCGGCCCGTGAAGCTCGGTGCTCTGCACGATCGCCGCATAGGCGGATTCGGCTGCCGTCGTCACGAAGGCATCGCCCACGACCAGCGTCCGGTCGGAAGCGCGCCACAAGGATATGTGGCCCGGCGAATGGCCGGGCGTATGAACCCACTGCCAACCTGGCATGGCGGGCACGGTGCCATTCTCGGGAAGGGCACGCAGCCGGTTCCCGACGTTCACGGGCTTGGTCGGATAGAGGGAAGCGAGGGTCGCCATCATCCCCCCGCCGACCGACGAGTCGCCCGGCGGATAGGCTGCCTGCCCGTTCAGGTAGGGGTGCTCTATCACATGGGCATAGACCGGTGCATCCCATTCGTTCGCAAGGTCTTCGAGCGCCCCAACATGGTCGAAATGGCCATGGGTCATCACAATCGCCGCTGGCCGGGCACCTTCACCAAAACGCGCCGCCGCGGCCCGCTTGATCGAGGCCTTGGTTCCGACCACCCCCGTGTCGATCAGCACCCAACTGCGGTCGCCGGCTCCGGGCCTTCCGTAAAAAACGACGTTCACGAAGATGAGCCGCTGATAGGCGAGGTCGGGCGCGATCTGGTGAGTGTTGTCGTCCGTGGGGCTCTCCGCGGCCCGGGCTTCGCCGCCGAGGGGCAATTGCTGTGTCATGGCTTACGTTCTCCCTGAGGAAAGAGCCGAGGCTCCCGTCATCCACATGGGAAGGCGAGCTGGCCATGGAGGCTGGGTCAGCGGGTTTTGATCGCCCGATCGCTTGGCCACGGGGCACTGCCGTAACTTGGATCGTGGGCGAAGGGCAACGGAGCGCCGCTCCGCATCGCCTCCAGCACGCATGCGAAGTCCGTTCGCGCACGGAAGCCGAGATCACGCTCGGCGAGCCGGCCGTCGTAGACACGCCCGATCCGCGCCGGCAGCCGCCAGCCCCGCGCCGTGTAAAGTTCCGGCGCATCTGGAAAGTAGCGCGCCACCACCGCCGCCGCGTCGGCCCGCAACGCCCGGGCGTCCGAGGGCGAAAAGGGCGTCGGCGCCGAGATGACATACGTCCCGGAACCGATGGCGGGCGCGCGGCCGAGCGCCATCACATGCGCCTCGGCGGCATCCTCGACCGTCAGCCGCCGGTTCAGGAACTCGTTCGCCTTCATGTTCTCGCCGGTGAGGTCGCGGACCGTGTCGTCCTCCTCCGGGAAGAACCGCGCCGTCCGCAGCACGATGCAGGCGAGCCCATGGTCACGAGCATAGATCCGGCAGAGCCCTTCGGCGGCCAGCTTCGTCACGCCGTAGATGTTGCGTGGCGCGAGAGGGCCTGTGCTTTCGTCGAGCCATGCGGCGGCGTCGCCGGTCTCCGCGCGGATGGCGTCCGTAATCATGACCGAGGTGGTCGAGGTAAAGACGAAGCGATCATGGCCGGCCTCGGCTGCCGCGCGCAGCAGGTTGAGCGTGCCGGTCACGTTCACGTCGATGAACGCCTGGGTTGGGTAGCGCACGATGTCGGGCTTGTGCAGCGCGCCCGCGTGGATGACAGCCTCCACCGCGTGTTCGGCGAAGGCGCGCTCCACCACCGCGCGGTCCGCGACCGAGCCGATGATCCGCGTCTCCGCTCCGGGTGCGACATCAAGGCCGATGACCATGTGGCCCCCCGCGCGCAGACGGGGTGCGAGAAACCGGCCGAGCCAGCCGGAGGTGCCAGTCAGGAGAAGGCGCACGATAGGCGGCTTTCAGAGAAAGAAGGTCATTCCTGAGATGATCGGAGCAGCCGGGTGGAGGAAGCGGTAACGACCCAGTTTAGCCGGTTAGGCTTCTTCTGTCGCACCCACATGGGCCGCCAACGCATCCAGGCACGCCCCATCGAGTGCAGTGCCACGGTCACGCTGCATGATGTCGAGGCATTCCGCGACCGGCACGGCTCCGCGGTACGGCCGCTCGGCGGTGATCGCGTCGAACACGTCGGCTGCGCTGATGATACGCGTCTCGAGCGCGATCTGTTCGGCTTCCAGTTTGTTGGGATATCCGCGTCCGTCCAGCCGCTCGTGATGCGCGCCCGCGAATGCGGCTATCGGACTGAAGACGCTCACCCTGCCGAGGATTTCCTGCGACAGCGCCGGATGACGACGCACTTCGTCCCACTCCTCGCGGTCAAGACTTCCTGGTTTGTCCAGAATGCCGTTCGAAACACCGAGTTTCCCCACGTCGTGCAGCAGCGCCGCGCGCCGGAGCGCCTCCTGTCGAGC
Organism: Acidisoma sp.; assembly: GCF_965199065.1. Taxonomy (NCBI): domain Bacteria; kingdom Pseudomonadati; phylum Pseudomonadota; class Alphaproteobacteria; order Acetobacterales; family Acidocellaceae; genus Acidisoma; species Acidisoma sp. Next base: position 985,818 of record NZ_CBDAQN010000003.1, read on the forward strand.
TACCGAAAGTCCGAGACCGGCCGCGATCCCTGCAGAATAGTCGGCGACGCGCCGGCTATGACCCGCGGTGTAGGGACTTTTCGCGTCGATAACGTCGGAGAATGCGGCGGTGATCGTCTCTAGTCTCGCGTCGTCGATGAAGATCGCTCGTGGCATCGGCTCCAACCCAGCCACGCGCTCGGCGAGCCCCGCATCGTCGAGCCCGCGCCAGAACGCCTCGTTTTGCGAGAGGGTCAGGAAAACGGCGACGAGGCCGGGGTCGAACCATATGCCGGCCCGTTTTGTCACCTCGGCGCGAGCCTGTTCAGGACCACCGGCCGTGTGGAAGACATCGACCACCTGAGCAAGCAGCGCCAGCCGTGCACCCAGCGGAATTGCTTGCCCGGCGAGGCCCTCGGGCCGGCCGCCACCGTTCCAGTGCTCGTCGAGCGAGTAGATGCCGGCGGCAACCCGCGCGCCGAAGCCGAGCTGGCCCGCTATCGCGGCACCCCGCTCGCATCGCGCTTTGATCACTTCGGTAGCGAGTTCCGGGCCGTGCCGCACCAACGTCAGCAACCGGCCGATGCGTCGGCCAAGCGTGTCGCCGACACCGGCATGGCGCAGGACGAAGCGTGCCACATGCGCCATGCTCTGCGCGTCCACGGTCTTGAAGTCACGTTTCACGATGCGCTCATCGCCGCCGTAGAGTTCCCAAAGCCGTGCGGCGTTGCTGCTGCAACCCGTGTCCTTCAGCAAAAGCGTGTAAAGCAGATCAGCCTGCGTCTCCGCGTCCAGCCCGAGGGCGGCGGCGATCTGCATGCCGATCCAGCCGCAGCGGAGCGAGTGGCCCGGCGGCTGGCCCTCGGTCAGGTCAAGCGCGTAGCTGAGTGCGCCAATCACCTCGGCAAGACGCAGCGTCGGCCTGGCCAAACCACCAATCAAAGCTGACGTAGCGTTGGAGTAGGGCATGCAGAACAATCCCTCGGAACGTCTTAACTAAGTCTTACGAGACTATTTGATACTTCTTTGGGCGGATAGCGAGGATGCGAAGCGGGTCGCCGCTGGATCTGGCACGCGGGGAAACCACCGGCAGACTCGATACGATAAACCATTGATTTGTTCGGTTGCCGGCCGTCGCCTCGCCACGGATCGGGCCCGGTTCCAGCCGCGACGGCTGGCCCAATAACCCGCGATGCCGTATCTGATGAGGCATGAGCGGACGCCCCTTGTGCCCGCCGTGAACGCTGATCGGACCATGACCTTGCCGGAGTCTGCGACCTTGCCGGAGTCTGCGACCTCGCCGGATGCCGCCCCTGTTCCGTTGCCCTCGACCGCGCTCATCTTCATGGGCGTGTCGGGCTGCGGCAAATCGACCATTGCCGGCCTCGTGGCGCAGCATCTGGGCTGGCCGATGATCGAGGGCGACGACCTTCACCCGCCCGCCAACATCGCCAAGATGACGCGGGGCATCCCGCTGAACGACGATGACCGCAAGCCCTGGCTGGAGGCGATCGCCGCCCGCATCGACGTCTGGCGGCAGGAGGGCAGCCAGGGCGTCGTCACCTGCTCCTCGCTGCGACACGCCTACCGGGACCTGCTGCGCGCCGGGCACGACGACATCCGCTTCGTCTTCCTCAAGGGTAGCTACGAGCTGCTGTTGTCGCGCATGCAGCACCGTCAGCGCCACTTCATGCCGCCCTCGCTGCTGCAGAGCCAGTTCGCGACGCTGGAGGAGCCTGGCCCGGATGAGGCGATCACCGTCTCGATCGACCAGCCTGTCGATGGCATCGTTGCCGACACTCTCGCGCAGCTGAACCTGCGATAGCGGAGGCATGATGAGTGCTCACCGGGCCCTGCTGGTGGTCGATATGCAGAACGACTTCATGCCGGGCGGAGCGCTCGCGGTCCCCGGTGGGGACGAGATCGTCGAGACCATCAACCGCCTCGCCCGCCGGTTCGACAATGTCGTGCTGACGCAGGACTGGCATTGCCCCGGCCACGCCTCCTTCGCCTCTACCCATCCCGGACGGCAGATCTACGAAACGTTCGACGCATCTTACGGTCCGCAGATCCTCTGGCCCGATCACTGCGTCATGGGCACGCCGGGTGCGGAGTTTCATCCTGATTTAGACATCCCCCATGCCGGGCTCATCCTGCGGAAAGGCTATAACGCGGTGGTCGACAGTTACTCCGCATTCCTGGAAGCCGACCGCCGGACCCGCACCGGGCTCGACGGCTGGCTCGCCTCGCGCGGGATCACCGAGGTCGTCGTCTGCGGGCTCGCCACCGATTTCTGCGTCGGCTGGACCGCCTGCGACGCCCGCCACTTCGGCCTCACCGTGTCGGTGGTCGACGAGGCCTGCCGCGGCATCGATCTGGACGGGTCTCTCGAGCGCGCGCATCGAGACATGGACAAAGCTGGTGTCGATATCGTAACGATAGCGGGCGTTGTCGGCTGATACCGTGAGTTGCCATATTGTTCTGATTCAGTCAGACTCTATTCATGGTTCGCTCGCCAGCCGAGTCGGCCAAATACGTCGGGCGCTTCCGGCCGCGCCCTTAAAGGGACGAAGATGGATAAGACCAAGGCTCTAGACGCCGCTCTCGTGCAGATCGAACGGGCCTTCGGCAAAGGCTCCGTCATGCGCATGGGCGCCCGATCGGGTGACGAGCAGATCGAGGTCATCCCCTCGGGATCGATCGGCCTCGACCTGGCGCTCGGCATCGGCGGGCTTCCCCGTGGCCGCGTCGTCGAGATCTATGGGCCGGAAAGCTCCGGCAAGACCACCTTGGCACTCCACGCCATCGCCGAGGCGCAGCGGCGCGGCGGCACCTGCGCCTTTATCGATGCAGAGCACGCGCTCGACCCGATCTACGCCCGCAAGCTCGGCGTCGATGTCGACAACCTGCTCATCAGCCAGCCCGATGCCGGCGAGCAGGCGCTGGAAATCGCCGATACGCTGGTGCGCTCGGGCGCGATCGACGTGCTGGTGGTCGATAGCGTCGCCGCCCTCGTGCCGCGCGCCGAACTCGAAGGCGAGATGGGCGACAGCCATGTCGGCCTCCACGCCCGGCTGATGAGCCAGGCGCTGCGCAAGCTGACCGGCTCGGTTTCCAAGTCCAAGACGACCTTCATCTTCCTCAACCAGATCCGGATGAAGATCGGCGTCATGTTCGGCAGCCCCGAGACCACCTCCGGCGGCAATGCCTTGAAGTTCTACGCCTCGATCCGGCTCGACATCCGGCGCATCGGCCAGATCAAGGAGAAGGACGAGGTCATCGGCAACCTGACCCGCGTGAAGGTGGTCAAGAACAAGCTGGCGCCTCCGTTTCGGCAGGTCGAGTTCGACATCATGTATGGTCAGGGCATCAGCAAGATGGGCGAGCTGATCGACCTCGGCGTGAAGGCCGGGATCGTCGAGAAGTCGGGCTCCTGGTTCAGCGTCGACAGCCAACGCATCGGCCAGGGCCGCAACAACGCCCGGCAGTTCCTGATCGAGCATCCGGAGGTTGCGGAAGCTGTGGAATTGAAGCTTCGCGATCACTCGGGCATCGTGGTGAACACCATGATGACCGAGGCCACGGGAGATGAGCTTGAGGCTGCCGAATGATACCGGGTCCGACGATCAGGACATTCCCGTCGAGACGCTGACGGAGACGGATCACGAGCTGATCGCGGTTGCCCGCGCGGTTCTCTCCAAACACTACCGCCCATTCTGGCACATGGTCTCGGCGGCTCTGCGAAGCCGGGACGGCCGGATCTGGACCGGCATCCATCTGGGCGCCACCGTCGGCCGTCTGCAGATCTGCGCCGAGGCCATTGCCCTGGGCCGCGCCATCCTCGACGGCGACGGCACGATCGAGACTGCCGTCGCCATCCGCCATCCGAAGGCGGGCGAGGACGACCAGAGCCTCGCCGTCGTCTCCCCCTGCGGCGCCTGCCGTGAGATGATCCTCGACTACGATCCTGATGCACGGGTGATCGTTCCCGGAGTGATTGCGCCCCTCAAGATGCCGATCCGGGCGCTGCTGCCCCTGCCCTACCGGCGCTAGCGAACCGCCTCCTCTCGAACTCTGGCCGGGCGCGAGTGGGCAAAAACTGCTTCTCCCTCGATCAGCGCAACATGAGGACTGCCTCCGCGTCAGATGAAGTCGCGGAAATCTTTGGCGGCATGCGGCGATCGTGCTGGTGAACGACTGTCCTTTGGGATAGCTCAGACGGATGCGTTATATTTCGACCCGCGGTCAGTCGGAGCCGCGCGACTTCAGTGACGTGCTGCTGACGGGCCTGGCCGAGGATGGCGGCCTCTTCATGCCCGCGGCCTGGCCGGAACGCTCCGCCGCCGAATGGCGCGCCCTGCGCGACCTCCCCTACGCGGAACTCGCCGCCGTCGTCATCCACCCCTTCGTCGGTGATGCGTTGAGCCTGGAGACCCTGCGTGGGCTCTGCGCGAGGGCGTATGCCGGGTTCGACCATCCGGCGCGGGTGCCGCTCGTGCAGCTCGACGACGGAGTATGGGTGCAGGAACTGTTCCACGGCCCCACCCTCGCCTTCAAGGACCTTGCGCTGCAGCTGCTGGGCCTCCTGTTCGAGCATGTGCTCGCCGAGCGCGACGAGACCATGACGATCGTCGGCGCGACCTCCGGCGACACCGGCTCGGCGGCGATCGAGGCCTGCCGGGACCGCGAGCGCATCAAGATCGCGATCCTCCACCCCGACGGGCGCACCAGCGAGGTGCAGCGCCGCCAAATGACGACGGTGCATAGCCCCAACGTCTTCAACATCGCGGTCGCCGGCACCTTCGACGACTGCCAGGACATGGTGAAGGGGCTGTTCGCCGATCCGAAGTTCCGGTCGGAGATGCGGCTCTCAGCCGTCAACTCCATCAACTGGGCGCGGATCGCGGCCCAAATCCCCTACTACGTCGCGTCAGCGCTGGCCCTTGGAGCCCCCGACCGGGAGGTCGCCTTCGCCGTGCCCACCGGCAATTTCGGCAATGTCCTGGCCGCCTGGGCCGCGCGCCGCATGGGGCTGCCGATCTCGCGCCTCGTCATCGGCTCGAACCGAAACGACATCCTCACCCGGTTCCTGTCAGCCAACGACATGACGGCGCACGGCGTCGAACCCAGCCTCTCGCCGAGCATGGATATCCAGGTCAGCTCCAATTTCGAGCGCCTGCTGTTCGAGCTGGTGGACCGGGACGCTTCGGCCACCCTCGCCCTCATGCAGGCGTTCCGCAGCACTGGGCGGATGCCGGTGCCCGATGCAGCCTGGAAGAAGGCGACCTCCCTCTTCCGGGGCATGGCGCTCGACGACCGGCAGACCGAGGCCGCGATCCGCCGTATCCACGAGACGACCGGTTATCTCGCCGACCCGCACACGGCCATCGGGATCGAAGCCGCGCGCGTCGCCGGCGTGGCGCCCGTGGTGGCCATGGCGACCGCCCATCCGGCCAAGTTTCCGGACGCGGTCGAGAGGGCGACGGGTATTCGCCCTTCTCTCCCGCCGCGCCTTGCCCATCTGATGTCCGGCACCGAACGCTTCACGCGTGCGCCAAATGATCTGGCCGCAGTCGAAACGCTGCTTCGCGCCTTCGTCCACCGCAACTCCACCGAACTTAACGAGCCTTGGGGAACTGCCGCATGAGCGACGCCATCCGAGTGGAAACGCTGGCCTCCGGCCTCACCGTCGTCACGGAGGAGATGTCACGCGTCGAAACGGTTTCGTTCGGCGCTTATGTCGCGGCCGGGACACGCCATGAGCGCGCCGAGGAAAATGGCGTGTCCCATTTTCTCGAGCATATGGCCTTCAAGGGTACCGAGACCCGCACCGCCGCCGAAATCGCCGAAGAGATCGAGGCCGTCGGCGGGCATATCAACGCCTACACCGCCCGCGAGCAGACCGCCTATTACGTGAAGCTGCTCAAGGAGGACATCGCGCTCGGCGCGGACATCATCGGCGACATCCTGACCCATAGCAGCTTCGAGCCGGAGGAGCTGGAGCGCGAGCGCGGCGTCATCCTGCAGGAAATCGGCCAGGCCAACGACACGCCGGACGACATCATCTTCGACCACTTCCAGGAAGCCGCATTTCCTGACCAGGCGATGGGCCGGCCGACGCTCGGCAGCGAGGCCATCATCCGCACCATGCCGCGCCACGCGCTGACCAACTACATGCGCGCCCATTACGGCACCCGGAACGTGGTCGTCGCCGCCGCCGGCAACCTCAAGCACGAGGAGGTCGTGCGGCTGACTGAGCAACACTTTGCCGATCTGCCGACCACCGTCGTCGGCGACCCGCCGCAGGCCGAATATCGCGGTGGCGAGTTCCGCGAGGCGCGGGACCTCGACCAGGTCCATATTGTGCTGGGTTTCCCCTCGGTGTCCTACACCCACCCGGATTTCTACGCCTCGATGATGCTCTCCACCCTGCTCGGCGGCGGCATGTCCTCCCGCCTGTTCCAGGAAGTGCGGGAGAAGCGCGGCCTCGTCTATTCCATCTACGCCTTCACCGCGCCGTCGACCGACTCCGGCCTGTTCGGCATCTATGCCGGCACCGGCGAAAGCGAGGCCGAGGAGCTGATGCCGGTGACGCTGGAGGAGCTTCGCCGTGTCCAGCACGACGTGACCGAGGTCGAGCTGCACCGCGCCCGCGCCCAGGCGAAGGCCGGCATCCTGATGTCGCTCGAAAGCACCGGCAGCCGTTGCGAGCAGCTGGCGCGCCAAATCCAGATCTTCGGGCGGATCATGCCGGTGAAGGAAATGGTCGCCAAGATTGAGGCCGTGCGGACCGAGGACGTGTGCCGCGCCGCCGCCCATCTGTTCCGCGCCAAGCCGACGCTCGCGGTGCTCGGCCCGGCCGGCAAGGTGCCCGGCCTCACCACCATCGCCGAGAAGCTCGCGGCATGAGCGCGGTCCTCGACGATCCGCGCGAGCGGCTGGCCGATCTGCTCGCCCATGCCCGCCGGGCCGGCGCGGACGAGGCCGATGCGGTGTTCTTCTCCGGCACTTCGCTATCCGTGAGCCGTCGCCTCGGCAAGATCGAGCATGTCGAGCGGTCGGAAGGCCGCGACCTCGGGCTGCGCGTCTTCGTGGGCGAGCGTTCCGCCATCGTCTCCGCGCCAGGGCTCGACCCTGCGAGCTTCGCGGATATTGCCGAGCGGGCGGTCGCCATGGCGCGCGTCGTGCCCGCCGATCCCATGAGCAGCGTCGGCGAGTTGCGGGACATTCCGCCCGCCGACCTCGACCTCGACGACCCTGCCGAACCGGATGCGGCGGCGCTCGGCGAGCGTGCGGCCATCGCCGAAGACGCGGCTCTGGCCGTCCACGGCATCAACAATTCCGAGGGCGCCGATGCCGGATTCAGCCGCAGCGAGGCGATGCTGGTGACCAGCCGCGGTTTCTTCGGCTCCTATCGCCGCACCGGGCACTCCATCTCGGCGACGGCCCTCGCGGGGACGGGCACCGAGATGCAGCGCGACTACGACTATTCCAGCGCCGTGCATCTGTCCGATCTCGACGACCCGGCCGGGATCGGCCATCGGGCGGCGGAACGCGCCTTGGCGAGGCTCAATCCAACGCGCCCCAAGACGGCACGGATGACCGTCGTCTACGACCCGCGGGTGTCATCCAGCCTGGTTGGGCATCTGTCAGGCGCGGTGAACGGCGCCGGCATCGTGCGCGGCACCAGCTTCCTGCGCGACAGCATGGGCCAGCGGGTCTTCGCCGAGGGCATCGTCATTCGCGATGATCCACGGAGGCGGCGCGGCCTGCGCTCCCGCCCCTTCGACGGCGAGGGCCAGCCGACTGCGCCGCTCGACATCATTGCCGACGGCGTTCTGATGACCTGGATCCTCGACACGCGGAGCGCCCGGCAGCTAGGGCTAAGGACGACCGGCCATGCGGCGCGCGGCACCTCGGGCCCGCCTGGACCGTCGGCGACCAACCTCTACATGGAACCAGGAAAGCTGACGCCGCCGGAGCTGATGGCAGACATCACCGAGGGGCTCTACATCACGGAGCTCATCGGGTCGGGGATCAACGGCATCACCGGCGATTACAGCCGCGGCGCGGCCGGCTTCATGATCCGCGGCGGTGCGTTGGCCGAGCCGGTGGCCGAGGTTACCATCGCCGGCAACTTGCGCGAGATGTTCGCGCACCTGACGCCGGCGAACGACCTGCGCTTCGTGCGCGGCACCGACGCCCCCACAATTCGCATCGACGGCATGATGATGGCGGGGGCCTGAAACTCCGGCTACGCCTCACCATGTCGTGAGGCGTAACTAACGGAGTTCAAGCGCGTCATGCGCCGGTATTTCATTCTGCTGGCGGCCCTGCTGCCGTTGCTCGGCGTGTTCGGCACCGTGCCAGCCGAGGCTCGCCTGGGCGGCGGGCACTCGTTCGGTAGCCGCGGCAGCTTCAGCTATTCACCACCGCGTGCGACCACCCTGGCTCCGGGCGCTGCGCCGTTCGAGCGCAGCCAGGCGCCCACGGGCGGCTACGGCTATGGCCGGCCCGGCATGGGGTTCGGCGGCGGCTACAATCGGCACCCGTTCATGTCCGGCCTGCTCGGGGGCTTCGTCGGCGCCGGCATCTTCGGTCTGCTCTTCGGTGGCGGCTTCATGCACATGGGCCTGGGCTTCGGCGGGTTGTTCGGCGTGCTGCTGCAGCTGCTCATCCTGTTCTTCATCGTCCGCTGGCTGATGCGGCGCTTCCTTGGCGGCGGGGCCGCGTCGTTGCGGCAGCCGGGGGCGCCTCAGCCATCCATCTTCGGCCCCGCGCCCGCGCAGACGGCGAATGTCGCTCCCCTGCAGCTTAGTCCGGCAGACCGGCAGGCGTTCGCGCAGTGTCTCGTCTACGTCCAGCAGGCTTGGGGCGCGGGCGATCTGAACGCTATCGCCCAGGCGGCGACCCCTGAGATGATGGGTTATTTCCGCGACCAGCTCGCTACGCTATCGCGTCAGGGCCTGCGGAACCGGGTGGCGAACGTCAGCGTCGACGGCATGGAACTCTCCCAGGCCTGGAGCGAGGGCGAGACGGATTACGCGACCGTCGCCATGCGCTTCTCCATGCTGGACGTGACCGAGGATGCGGCCGGGCGCGTCGTAGACGGAAACCCGACCGTGCGGGCACTGGTGACGGAAATATGGACCTTCACGCGCCGGCGTGGCGGCCACTGGGTCCTCGCAGCCATCCAGCAGACGCGCTGACGCGGAAACACGCGAAGATCATGGTTTAAACCGTTGCTTCCTCTATCCGGCTCTTTCATGTTTCCTCAAGAACAAGGAAGAGACTCGAGTCGTTGACACAGCTTAATGCTTCTACCTGGGTCAAGATCCTGGCGGCTGGGAGCCTTCTGGTTCTGGGCGGGTGCTCCGACGTGTTGACCCAGGGCACCGCCGATCTCGCCGGCGTCGGGGGTGCGGCGGTGGCGCATGCGGTGACCAAAAACGGCACAGTCGTGACAGCGGTCGGCCTCGGTGTGACCTCGATCGCCCTCTCGGGGCTTCAAACCGAGGAGCGCGCTGTCCATGGCAAGGAGCAGGACCGGATCGCCGAGGCGGCTGGAGATCTACCGCTCAATACCGTTGGAACCTGGTCGGTCGTGCACACTGTCCCCATCGAAGCTGATCAGCGTGGCGAGGTCGTCGTCTCCCGGGATATCGGGATGCCCGACCTCCATTGCCGCGAGATCGTCTTTTCGGTCGACACCGTGCAGGACAAGCAGCCTCACCGCGCTTTCTATACCGCCACGATCTGCCTCGACGGCAGCCAATGGAAGTGGGCGTCTGCGGAGCCCGCGACCCCACGTTGGGGATCGCTGCAGTGAGGCTCGCGTTGATGGCGGGGCCTTTGCTCCTGCTGCCTTTGCTCGCTGCCTGCTCCAGTGCGGGCGGCATCGCAGGTGCCGCGGTCGGCGCCGCTACCGGAGCCGCCACGGCAAACCCTCTCGTCGGATACGCGGTGGCGATCGGCGTGCAGGCCGGTACGCAGGGTGCCGTGAATTACTACATGAGGGTGCGCCAGCACGCCGAGCAGACTGCGATCGCGACAGTGGCCGGGCCGCTGCCGCCGGGCGTCGTCATGCCGTGGAAAATCGAGCACGACATACCGATCGGCGACGAGCACGGCGAGGTTCAGGTCGCCCGCGTGATCGATACGCCGCTTGCGTTCTGCGAGGAGATCGTTTTCACCGTCGCCAAGCATAAGGCGCCGCAGCCTGCCGACCCTCACTATGTCGCCACCACATGCCGCGAAAACGGCGGGTGGAGATGGGCAAGCGCCGAGCCCGCGGTGGCGCGCTGGGGCTTTCTGCAATAAGCAGCGAACTCCGCTTGTCGTGTCGGGGTTCGTCATGTCCGCCTCCAGCTTCAACCTGATGCCACCCAGCCCCGTTACGCCCAGCCATCGTTGGGGCTGGTTCATGGGCCTCGGAATCCTGCAGGTCATCATCGGCGTTCTGTGCTGGATCGACGTTGCCGCCGCGAGCATAGCCGCCACCGTCGTGATCGGAGCGCTGCTTCTGCTCGGCGGCATGTTGCAGGTTATCCAGGCCTTCACCGTGCGCGGGTGGAGCGGGTTCATGCTGCACGTCCTCATGGGCGTCTTCTACGTCGTGGGCGGGCTCCTGCTGATGGACGAGCCCATCCGTGGCTCGCTCATCATCACCATCGTGATCTCGGTGCTGCTCATCGTCTCCGGCGTTGCGCGCCTTGTCATGGCCGCGACCCATCGACACATGCCGGGCCTGTGGCTGGTCGTTGTCAGCGGCGTCGTGAGCTTTGTCATAGGCGTGTTGCTCTATGCCAGCCTGCCGTGGTCGAGCCTGTGGGTGCTGGGCACGCTCATCGCCATCGAGCTGGTCTTCCACGGCGTTGCCTGGATCCAGTTCGGGCTGGCGCTGAAGAAGCTGCATCAGCCGGTTTAGGCAAGTCGGATGTTTTCCGACCTGCATTCGTTGAATAGCCGGATATACTTCTAATCCAACGCAAAGTCCTCTATATCCTCTGGCAAAGAGGACGAGAGGGCATTCTGCGATGACCACAAGCAATGACGTGATTTCATCAGGCGCTCCGCCGGCAACTGAGACGGACGTTCTGTGGTTTCTGCCGACGCACGGCGATGGCCGCTACCTGGCCACCGAAAACGGCGCGCGGCACGTTACGCTCGGATACCTCAGCCAGATCGCGCGCGCCGCCGACGAGCTGGGGTACTTCGGCGTGTTGTTGCCGACCGGCCGGTCCTGCGAAGATAGCTGGGTCGTCGCCTCGGCGATGGTTCCGCTGACCGAGCGGCTGCGTTTTCTGGTCGCGATCCGCCCGGGTCTTTCGGAGCCGTCCATGACCGCGCGGATGGCGGCAACCCTCGATCGCCTGTCGAACGGCCGCCTGCTGGTCAACGTGGTTGCAGGTGGCGATCCCACGGAAATGCATGGCGACGGCGTCTGGTTCGGCCATGGCGAGCGCTACGAGGCGACCGACGAGTATCTCCATGTATGGCGCCGGATGCTGGCAGGCGAGACGTTCGATTTCACTGGCAAGCACGTGAAGGTGGAGGGCGCGAAGCTCCTCTACCCGCCTGTTCAGTCGCCGCATCCGCCACTTTATTTTGGGGGTTCCTCAGCGGACGGGCAGGCCGTCGCCGCCAAGCACGCCGATGTTTACCTGACCTGGGGCGAGCCGCCCGCCGATGTCGCCGACAAGATCGCGGCGGCGAAGGCTGCCGCGGCGGTCGAGGGCCGGACTTTCAGCTTCGGCATCCGGCTGCACGTGATCGTGCGTGAAACCGAGGAGGAGGCCTGGGCCGCGGCGGACTCGCTCATCAAGTACGTGGACGAGGAAGCGATCGCGACGGCGCAGAAGGCGTTCTCCAAGTTTGACTCGGTCGGGCAGCAGCGCATGAGCCGGCTCCATGGCGGCCGGAAGGACAAGCTGACGATCAGCCCGAACCTCTGGGCCGGCGTGGGTCTGGTGCGTGGTGGAGCTGGCACCGCGCTCGTTGGCAATCCTCAGCAGGTGGCGGACCGGATGAAGGAATACATGGCGCTCGGGATCGATCGCTTCATCCTCTCCGGCTATCCGCATCTGGAGGAGTGCTACCGGTTTGCCGAGTTGGTGTTCCCGCTGCTGCCGTTGAAGAGGACGACGGGGAATGACCTGGGCGCCGCCCGGAATGCGGGGCCGTTCGGCGAGGTGATCGCCAATGTGGCTGCGCCGACGCGGAGGCTGGCGGCGGCGAGCTAAGGCAGGAAGCGCTTCTTTTGCCCCCGGCTAGGGTTGGAAAAACGAAGCAAAAACTTCCGCAACGAAAAAAGGCTGCCGGGTCACCCCGGCAGCCTTTTTCTTTTCGTTAGAGCAGTGTCCAAACTCGCTCGGCTGAGTCGGATGGCGTCGGTTCTCTGAGCACCGGAGCGGAGCGGCCTTAAGGGGCCGTGAGCACCGGCGCGCAGGAGACCGGCGCTAGACGGCCTGCCGAGTAGAGTTTGCCCCCCCTTACTCGACTTCTTCCGGCTCCTTTTCCGTGCCGCCCTCTTCGCCCGGACGACCGGCAACCGGCGTCGCAGCCTCGGTGATCTCGAAGTCGAGCTTTCCGTCCTTCATCGCGACCTTCACCGCACCACCCTTCGCCAACCGGCCGAAGAGCAATTCCTCCGCCAGCGGCTTCTTGATGTGCTCCTGGATGACGCGAGCCAACGGCCGCGCGCCATAGAGACGGTCGTAACCACGCTCCGCCAGCCACTCCTTGGCCGCCGAGGACAGTTCGATCGTCACGTTGCGGTCGGCAAGCTGAGCCTCCAGCTGCATGACGAACTTCTCGACGACGCGGGCAACGACTTCCGGCGTGAGAGCCGCGAAGGGGATGATCGCGTCCAAACGGTTGCGGAACTCCGGCGTGAACATCCGCTTGATGGCTTCCTCGTCCTCGCCGACGCGGACCTCGCTGCCGAAGCCGATCGCCGACTTGGCCATGTCGGCGGCACCCGCGTTGGTCGTCATGATCAGGATGACGTTGCGGAAGTCGACCGTCTTGCCGTTGTGGTCGGTGAGCTTGCCGTGATCCATGACCTGCAACAGGATGTTGTAGAGATCCGGATGCGCCTTCTCGATCTCGTCCAGCAGCAGCACGCAATGCGGATGCTGGTCGATGCTGTCGGTCAACATGCCGCCCTGGTCGAAGCCGACATAGCCCGGCGGCGCGCCGATCAACCTCGAAACCGAATGCCGCTCCATGTACTCGCTCATGTCGAAGCGGATAAGCTCGATGCCCAGCACGCTCGCCAGCTGACGCGCGACCTCGGTCTTGCCGACGCCGGTCGGGCCGCTGAACAGGTAGTTGCCGATCGGCTTCTCCTGGTCGCGCAACCCGGCCCGCGAGAGTTTGATTGCCGCCGCCAAGGCGACGATCGCCACATCCTGGCCGAACACCATGGACCGCAGATCGCGCTCCAGATGCCGCAGCGTCTCCTTGTCGTCGGCCGACACGGACTTGGGCGGGATGCGCGCGATCTTGGCGACGATCTCCTCCACGTCCCGCAACGTCACGGTCTTGCGGCGCTTGTGCTCGGGCAGCAGCATCCGGCTCGCGCCGACCTCGTCGATCACGTCGATCGCCTTATCCGGCAGTTTGCGGTCATGGATGTACTTGGCCGAGAGATCGACCGCGGCGCGGATCGCCTCGTCGGTGTAACGGACCTTGTGGTGCTTCTCGTAGACGGTCTTGAGGCCGCGCAGGATGCGGATGGCATCCTCCGACGAGGGCTCCGGAACGTCGATCTTCTGGAAGCGCCGCACGAGCGCGCGGTCCTTCTCGAAGTAGTTGCGGAACTCCTTGTAGGTCGTGCTGCCGATGCAGCGGAGCGTGCCGGCCGCCAGAGCCGGCTTGAGCAGGTTCGACGCGTCCATCGCGCCGCCGCTCGTGGCGCCCGCGCCGATGACCGTGTGGATCTCGTCGATGAACAACACACCGCCGGGGTGGTTCTCGAGTTCGGTCACCACAGCCTTCAGCCGCTCCTCGAAATCGCCGCGATAGCGAGTGCCGGCGAGCAGCGCGCCCATGTCGAGCGAGAAGATCGTCGACTTGGCCAGTACCTCCGGCACGTCGCCTTCCACGATACGTTTCGCAAGACCCTCCGCGATCGCCGTCTTGCCGACGCCTGGATCACCGACATAGAGCGGGTTGTTCTTGGTGCGCCGGCAGAGAATCTGGATCGTGCGCTCGATCTCGCTCTCGCGGCCGATGAGCGGGTCGATCTTGCCCGACTGCGCCTTCTTGTTCAGATTGACACAGTAGTTGGAAAGCGCGTCCTGCCCGCGACGGCTGCCCTTCTCCTCCTGATCGGGCGTCTCCTGAGAGGAAGCCTTCTCCTGACGCGGCGGAGTCTTGCCCGGCGACTTGGCGATGCCGTGGCTGATGAAGTTGACGGCATCCAGGCGCGTCATGTCCTGCAGCTGGAGGAAATAGACGGCGTGGCTCTCGCGCTCGCTGAACAGCGCCACGAGCACGTTGGCGCCCGTAACCTCGTCGCGGCCCGAGGACTGCACGTGAATGGCGGCACGCTGGACGACGCGCTGAAAGCCGGCGGTGGGTTTCGGATCACCTGGACGATCGGTTGCCAGTCCGGCCAGATCCTTGTCGAGAAATTCCGTGAGATCACCACGCAGCTTGTCGAGATCGACACCGCAGGCGCGCAGCACAGTGGCCGCGTCGGTATCTTCGGTCAGCCCGAGCAACAGGTGCTCAAGCGTGGCGTACTCGTGCTTGCGTTCGCTGGCGAGTGAGAGCGCGCGATGCAGGGTCTGCTCTAGATTACGGGACAACATGCCGACGCTCCTTTACTACCTCATCGCTGGCCCCGAGCTCCCATCCCGCGCCATACCGGATGCGGGCCTGCTCACACGCCAGCGAAGCCTTCTCTATCCGTCGCCCGTGCCCGCGCAAGCGCCGGGCAAGGCAGTCGACGTGACATCCTGCACCAAGATTTCGTGCAAGAGCATTAACTTTCGCTCAGGCTCACTCTTTTTCGATAGTGCACTGGAGCGGATGTTGGTTCTGACGCGCCAGATCCATCACCTGGGTTACCTTCGTCTCGGCAACCTCGTACGTGAATACCCCGCACACACCGACGCCGCGTCGATGAACGTGGAGCATGATCCGCGTCGCTTCGTCCCGAGACTTCTGGAAGAACCGCTCGAGGACATGCACCACGAATTCCATCGGAGTGTAGTCGTCATTCAGCATTAAAACTTTGTACATGGCGGGCTTGCGCGTTTTGGTCCGGGTCTTGACCACCACGCCTGTGCCGGGGCCGTCCCGCCCACCGTTGCGCCTGTCGCTATCGCTCATCGCGCTATCGCTAATCCTCGTGTAAATTCAAACCTTACTGCCGCACCGCGCAGCAACCAAGGAACTCGTGCTGCCGTTTGTGCCGGATGAGGTTCACCTGCCGAGCATAGATGCAGGATGCGGCCCCGGAAAAGACCCCGTTTGACGCAAGGCAAGACGATGTGATGCAGCATCATGTGGTCGCCCGCCGCCGCTATAAAAGATCGCAAGGCGTATCTCATGTTTGCGTCCGTCTCAGGGCTTGGCAGCCATCTCCGATCGCCGCAAGAAGCGCCCTCGCGCCCCAGACAATAAAGAAGGGCCCGGGCATGTGCCCGGACCCTTCTTTATGTACGCGAGGCGGCGAGAACGGCCGCTGCCGCTTCAGCCGGCTAAAGGCGAGATCAGCCGGCCTTGCCGAACTTCTCGACGGCGAGCGTCACGCGCGAGGAGAGCGGCGCCAGCGCCTGCTCAGCCAGTTTGAAGGACGCGTCGGTGTAGCGGCTCGACTCGGTCACGCTCTTCTCGACCGCGGAGCGAGCCAGACCAACCTGAAGGTCAACGGCTTCCTTGAGCGACTTCACCGAGGTCATCGCCTTGAAGGCGGACATCGCCTCCTCATAGGAAGCCTGCATGGATGACGCCATCTGCTTCGAGATGTCCTGCAGCCCGGTCGACCAGATCTGACCGGCCTTGATCATCGCTTCCATGTTGCCCTGGCTGAACGCCACGACTTCCTCAGCAGTCTTCATGGTCTTGGTAATCCCTTCCTTGATTTGCAGCTGCGACGTCTCGACGGTGGAGCTCGCCTTGTTCATGCCGTCCTTCATCGCTGCAACGGTCTGGTCGAAGCTCCGGGCGGACGCCGCCTGGGTCTGGTCCGTGACCTGAATGGTCGCGGCCTTGATGTCGTTCATAGCAGTGTGGGTTTCAGTTGAAATATCGGCCATTGCTCGGCTCCCTACGTTCTGTTTCACTCGCGCCATTGCCATAAGTTCCTGTTGGCCATGGCATTCTCTGGCGCTAGATCCCGCATCCCGCAGCGCCGGTAGCCAATGCATGACCGTCTGTGTTGCGGTGCAGCAAATTATGTTTAGTTCGATACGCTAGGCGTTACAAGCCATTTTGTGCGCTGCACAATAACTTTTTGTGAGCTAGTTTGAGACGGCATGGACTTCCATCTGAGATGACGCGTGTAACTATTTGCAATTCTGGCAAAGTTCAGTCAAAGCAAACGTGGGCGGCGTCGCATGACGACGACTTGGCGGTGGCGACGGAGGCCTTGGATGTTAGGGAACGCGGCAGCATGAGAGTCCGGCTGGGGACGTTTGCCGCCGTGACACTTGCGGTATGTTTCACAATGCTTGGGATCGGAACGGCGGACGCTCAGCTCCCGCCGATGAGTTCGCTCATGATGGACGCCGGCAGCGGGCAGATCCTTTACGCTCAGAACGCCGACCAGCCGCGTTATCCCGCAAGTCTGACCAAGCTCATGACCCTGTACATGCTGTTCGAGGCGCTGCGTGACCATCGCATCACCCTTAACCAGCTGATGCCCGTTTCCGCCCATTCGGCGTCGGTCGAACCGGTGAAGCTGGGCGTGCCGGCGGGTGGCCGTCTCTCGGTCGAGGAAGCCATCCTCGCGATGGTCACGCTCTCGGCGAACGATGCCGCAACCGCGGCAGGCGAGTTCCTGGCCGGTGGCGACGAGACCCGGTTCGGCGCCTTGATGACCCTGAAGGCGCACACGCTGGGAATGGACGACACCGTGTTCCGCAATGCGTCCGGCCTGCCCGACCCGGCACAGGTGACGACGGCCCATGACCTGGCACTGCTGGCGCGCCGGCTGATCCAGGATTTCCCCGAGGACTATCACTACTTCTCAACGCCGAGCTTCCTGTTCCATGGCCGCGTCATCTTCAACCATGACAATCTGCTGAAGTCGTACCCGGGCGCCGACGGCATGAAGACAGGCTACACGAATGCCGCCGGCCACAATTTGGTAACGAGTGCCGTGCGCGGCGGTGTGCGGCTTCTCGGCGTCGTCATGGCCGCCCCCTCCAACGGCTATCGCGACCGCCAGATGGCCGGGATGCTGAACGCGGGTTTCGCCACCGAACTTGGACCGGCCACCGCACTGGCGGCGGCGACTGCGGCGGCGGCGGCGCGGGCGGCCCAGGCGAGAGCCGGCACCGGTCCGGTCGTGCCCGTCGAGGCGACGCTGCCCAACGGCCAGCGGCAGGTCGGCAGCGAAGTCGGGCTCGCGGCGCGGAGCGTGCCGGACTGGAGCCTCGATCTCGGCAGCTACCCGAACAAAGCGTCGGCCTATCGGGCGCTTCATATCGGCGTACGCACGGCGGGCGGCGGCGTGATGCACCTGGCCGCCGCCCGCATCCGGTCGCACCTTCGCTGGCACGCTTGGATTGCGGAGGTAAGCCCGGCTCGCGCCCGGTCCACCTGCTCGGCGATGAACCACTACGGCCGTAGCTGCGTGGCCATCCGGCCCTATAACGGCCGGGAACTCGCCGAGCGATAAACTACGGCGCCGGGAAGATCACGCCGGGGTTGAACCGATTGGCGGGGTCGAGCGCCGCCTTGATGCCACGCATCAGGCGAAGTTCAACGCCGCCGCGCCACTCCTCCATGAGCCCCGTCTTCAGCCGGCCAACGCCATGCTCGGCCGAGAAGCTGCCGCCCAGCCCGCGCACCACCTCGTTGACCACTTGCATCAGCGCATCGGCTTGGACGAGGAACGCGGCGGGATCGGCGCCTTCGGGCTGGATCAGGTTGAGGTGGATGTTTCCGTCGCCCAGATGCCCGAAAGGCGCGACGCGAAGGCCGGGCGCCGCCGCCTCGCAGGCAGCCGCTGCGTCACGCAGCAGGACCGGGACCTGAGAGACGGGGACCGACACGTCGTTCTTGATCGAGGCGCCAGCCCGCTTCTGTGCCTCGGAATGCTCCTCCCGCAGATGCCAGAAGGCGAGCCGCTGCGCCTCGCTGCGGGAGAGCGCCGCATCCAGGATCTCATCCGCCTCCAAAGCCTCTCCGAGAACCCCCTCGAGCATCGGCTCGAGCCCACCCGCATCGGCGCACGCGGCGAGATCGATCAGAACGTAGTGGTCGGCGGGTGACACGGGCAGCTGCGTGCCCTCGATATGCCGCAGAACCAGCCCCATCGACGCACCGCTCATGTATTCGAAGGCGTGCAATCCCGCCGGCGCTCGGAGACGAAGACGGCTCAGAAGGGCCAGCGCGGCCTCCACCGACGGCAAGGCGCAGAAGGCCGCCGCCCGGCCGGTGATGCCCGGCTGGAGACGGAGGACCGCGGCGGTGATGATGCCGAGCGTGCCCTCGGAGCCCACGAAAAGCTGGCGCAGGCAATAGCCGGTATTGTCCTTGTGCAGATGCCGCAGACCGTCCCAGACGCCTCCATCCGCCAGCACCACCTCGAGTCCCAGCACGAGGTCGCGCGCGTTGCCGAAGCGAAGCGTGTTGTTGCCGCCGGCATTCGTTGCCAGCACGCCGCCAATCTGCGCGCTGCCCTCGGAACTGATCGACAACGGCAGCAGAAGGCCCGCCGCCTCCGCCGCCGCCTGCGCCTGCCGCAGGGTCAGCCCAGCCTCGACGGTCATCGTCATCTCGACCGGATCGACCGCGCGAACCTGCCGCAAACGCTCCAGGCTGAGCACCACCGCGGTGCCTGTCCCGGAGGGCGTCGCGCCGCCGACCATCGAGGTATTACCGCCTTGCGGCACGACCGGCGCCCCCGCCTCGGCGCAAAGCCGCACGACCTTGGCGACCTGCGCCACGGTCGATGGCCGGACCACGGCAAGAGGCCGCCCCTGATAAAGGCCTCGCCAGTCGACCGAATAGCCGGCCATGTCGGACGGCTCGACCAGCACCGCACCCTCGCCGAGCGCGGCCCGAAGAGAGGAAACAAGCTCGCCGGTTACGGCGGAGCCATCAACCGTCACGGGGGGATGTCGGCATAGACGCGCTCGTTCCCGGTGTAAGGGTCGAGCCCCAGCACGGCGGCGAGACGCCCCAGGCGGCGGATGACGCTCTCGCCCGCGAACACGCCCGCATTCTCGTTGAGGTCGAGGACCAACTTGCCGTCGGCGATGGAGAGCGACGTGCCCGCCAGCAGATCGGGCGTCCCGGCGGACAACGTGTAGGCAAGTTGCAGCGCGGCGCCGAGCGCCTCAGCCCGCTGCGCCGACGCCATGTCGAGCAGCATCCGCGCGGGCGCCAGAAAGGGCGAATCGAGTTCGGCCTCGTAGCGCATCGCAATGGTCAGCGCGAGGAAGGCGCGAGAGTGGTGGTCGATCCCCGTTCCCGGCTGACGCAACACGCGCAGGAACCCCTGCTCGGCGCGATATTCAGGGTGGTCGTGGCTGGCGATGTCCGAGAACCAGCAGGCGGCTTCGCGCAAGCGGCGCTGCTCCGTTGTTTCCCGCAGGGCAAGGGCCCCGGTCCAGTCCATAAGAGCCGGCGGCAAGGTCGGATCGCGGCTGAAGAGCATGGCCATGTCTCTCGCCGCCGCCGTCAGCGGCTCATCGCCCCGGACGTGCGCCGGCATCATTTCCATAAGCCAGCCCTCGCGCAGACCATTGGCGCTGAAGACGACGCGGGCGGCGCCCGTCACCCGCAACAGCCGGCGCAGCACGACGGCGGCGAACGGCAGATCGTCGATGCGGCGGCGCGGCAGGCCGGGAAGCCGCTCCAAAGCGCGGCGGCTGGCACCGGCGACGACGCCGGCGAGGTCCCGCGCCTCATCGCGCGCGATCGTATAGTGATGCAGCATGTTCAGCGGATAGCTGGTCTGGGCCATGTGGATGCGGGCCAGCGCCCGGAAGGCGCCGCCAACCAGATAAAGGTCTTGCCCCGCCCCCTGCGCCAGCCAAGGCACCAGCGCGGTATCCTCCTCGACAATCGTCCGCGCCCGCATCAGGTCTCCACCTGCACGGTCGGCTAAGCGGATGACGCCGAGCCGCATGGTTTCGCTGTGGATCGCGCGCCCGGCCAGCAGACGCACCGCCTCCAGCGAACCACCGCCAATGTCGAGCAGGATGCCCTCGGCATTCGGAATGCCGCAGAGAACACCGGCGGCGGAGAGCGCCGCCTCCTCCTTGCCCGACAGGATGCGGATCGGAACGCCCGGCATCCGCGCCCGGAGACCCTCGACGAAGGCTGGGCCATTCTCGGCATCGCGGACGGCGGCGGTCGCGAGAACCTCGAACGGGTGCGCGCGCATCGCGCGGGCGACCGCGTGGTAGCGGCTCATCACCGTCAGCGCCTGATGCACGCCCTCCTCATTGAGCCGGCCTGTCTGCTGAAGGCCTCGGCCCAGGCGCAGGACCGCCTTCTCGTTGAAGATGGCCACGGGATTGCGCGACTCGCCCTCGAAGACGACGAGACGGACGGAGTTGGAACCGAGATCGACGACAGCGCGGCGGGGTAAGGTCAGGGTCAGTCCCTCATGCCATGCGGAAGTTTTCGGCCGATTTGCTGTAACAGCGCGGGGCCATGCAGTGCGGAGCCTCGGCCCGACAGCGACGGATTGGTCATAAAATAGTTGTGAGCCGAAATCGGCTTGCGGCCGCTCTGCAGGCGCCGCCAGGTCATGTCCGGCCCGAGTTCCCAGGCCTGCATGTTGTCCTTGAGGTTCACCACCATGATCTGGTCCAGCACCTGAGCGTGGACCGTCGGGTTGCGGATCGGCACGAAGGTCTCGACCCGCATGTCCAGATTGCGCGCCATCCAGTCGGCGCTGCTGATGAAGACCTTGGCGTGCCGGCTGGGGAGAGCGTGGCCGTTGGCGAAGACGCAGATGCGGCCATGCTCCAGAAACCGCCCGACGATCGACTTGACGCGAATATTGTCGGAGAGGCCCGGGACGCCGGGCCGCAGGCAGCAGATGCCGCGGATCACGCACTTTACCGGCACGCCCGCCGCCGACGCCTCGTAGAGCAGGTCGATCATCCGCTCGTCGACGAGCGAATTGACCTTGAGCCAGATGCCGGAGGGCCTCCCCTGCTGCGCCGCCTCGATCTCGTCATGGATCAGATGCTCGAGCCGCTTGCGCGTCGTCAGCGGGCTGAAGGCGATGGCGTCCATCTTTTCCGGCTTGGCGTAGCCCGTCATGAAATTGAACAACCGGGCGGCGTCGCGGGTCAGGTCGGGGTCGCAGGTGAAGAAGCTGAGGTCGGTGTAGATGCGCGCGGTGATCGGGTGATAGTTGCCCGTCCCGAAATGAGCGTACGAGCGCACTGAGCCGCCCTCGCGCCGCACGACCAGCGAGATCTTGGCGTGAGTTTTGATCTCGGTGAAGCCGAAGACGACCTGAACGCCCGCCGCCTCCAGGGTGCGCGAGAGGCGGATGTTGGCCTCCTCGTCGAAACGGGCGCGAAGCTCCACCATGGCGGTGACGGATTTGCCTGCCTCGGCCGCCTCGATAAGCGCCTTGACGATGGGGCTGTCCTTGCTGGTGCGGTAGAGCGTCTGCTTCACCGCGACGACGTTCGGATCGCCCGCCGCCTGCCGCAGGAACTGCACCACCACGTCGAAACTCTCGAACGGGTGGTGGACGATGATGTCCTTGGCGCGGATGGCGGCGAAGCAATCGCCGGCGAAATCGCGGATGCGTTCCGGGAAGCGCGGCGTGTAGGGCGTGAACAGCAGATCGGCCCGATCGTCGACGATCAGCTGCTTGAGGTCGACGATGCCGAGGATGCCGGCCTCCTCGAAAATCTCATCAGGGGGCGCGGCGACAGCCTCGCGCACCAGATGCTTCAGAACCTCCGGCATGGAGGCCTGGAGCGTCAGGTTGATGGCGACGCCCCGCCGCCGGCGCTTCAGCGCTGTTTCGTACGAGAGCACGAGGTCTGCGGCTTCATCCTCGAACTCGACATCGGTGTCTCGGATGACCCGGAACAGCCCCTGCGCGTCGCGCGAGTAGCCGGGGAAAAGATGCTCGAGCGACAGGCCGACTACTT
This sequence comes from Acidisoma sp., assembly GCF_965199065.1. Lineage (NCBI taxonomy): Bacteria > Pseudomonadati > Pseudomonadota > Alphaproteobacteria > Acetobacterales > Acidocellaceae > Acidisoma > Acidisoma sp. The sequence continues at coordinate 1,008,113 of NZ_CBDAQN010000003.1, forward strand.
CCTCCAGCATGACGAAGCGGATCGGGCCGCCGGGCTCCGACGGCAGGCGGATGAAACGCTCAACCTGGCTCGGCAGCGGGATCAGCGCGCGCATGACCTGCCGGTCATGGTTGGAGACCAGCAGCAGCGCCATCACCAGCCCCATGTTGGGGATGAAGGGAAACGGATGCGCCGGGTCAATGGCGAGCGGCGTGAGGACCGGGAAGATGCGCTCCATGAAGAACGCATCGAGCCATTCACGGTCGGCGGCGTTCAGCGTCTCCACTTCGGCGACGACGAGCCCGGCGTGGGCCAGCTCGCCCTTCACCTTGTGCCAGGCGTGCTGCTGGTCCGCGATGAGGCGGCGGGCGCGGACGTTCACGTCGGCGAGTTGCTGCGCCGGGGTCAGCCCGTCGGGCGAGACGGCCGTCACGCCCGCCTTCGCCTGGCCGATGAGGCCCGCCACGCGCACGGAGTAGAACTCGTCGAGGTTGGAGCCGCTGATCGAGATGAAGCGCAGCCGCTCCAGCAGCGGGTGGTGGCGGTTTTCGGCCTCCTCGACGACGCGATGGTTGAAATCGAGCCAGGACAGTTCGCGGTTGATGAATCGCGCCGGGGAGTCCCGGGCGATGCTCTCGTGGGACGAGAGGGCAGCCGCATCGGCGCCCGCGTGCTCGGCAGTGTCCGCGGACAGGGTCATCTGGTCTACTGAGGTCATTTCGCCATCCTAGAGCAGGACGGGCTCCTTTGTGGAGAGATCACTGACGGAGTTATCCGAACCGTCACCCGGTTCGCCGTCGAGGGAGGCGACAAGCCCCGCCGCCATCGCGCGGGTCACGCGGCCGCCCGCCGCCATGGCTGCCCGGTCGAGCCGGGCGACCGCCTCCCGCAGCGCGGCGGGATGGCGCGGAAGGCGCGCCAGCAGCCAGTCCTGCAGACTTTCCCCAAGGATGAGCTGACGCTCCGACAGCAGCCGCGTGAGCAGTGCCCGCAGCAGTGGATCCTCCGCTGTCCGCAGCCCGACGGCGGTCGTCGCCCTTAGCCGGCTGGCAAGATCAGGGAGCGGCGACGGCCAGCGGGCGGGAGGCGTACGGCCGACCAGGAGCAAGGGACGCCCCGTCTCGCCGGCCAGGTTGATAAGATGCAGAACCATCACATCGTCGGGTGCGGCATCCGCGTCATCGAGCGCAATGGCGGTGCTGCCGCCGAGGTCCGGCAGCCGGCGCAGGCTTGGGCCGTCGAGCAGCAGGGCGCCGTGACGCTCGGCCCAAAGCTGTAGTAGATGCGTCTTGCCGCAGCCCGCCTCGCCATAGAGCGCCAGCCGGCGGCCGGGCCAGTCCGCGGTGCGTCCGAGCCAGGCGCGCGCTTCGGCATTGGAGGGCGCGGGTATGAAATCCTCGACGCGGAAGCGCGGGACGTAGGCGAAAGGCAACGCAAGCTGGCGCGCGGAGAGATCGTCGTCACTCATGACGGGATTGGGGCGGATCGAGGTAGAGGGGGCTGCCCAGGTAACGCCTGATCCAGAAGCGCGCGAGGACGCCGAGCGCCGCCGTGACTGGCACCGCCAGCAGCACGCCGAGGAAGCCGAAGGCGGCGCCCCCGGCCAGAAGCGCGAAGATGACAAGCACGTCGTGCAGCTCCACCCGGTTGCCGAGCAGCCGCGGATAGATGACGTAGCCTTCGAGGATCTGGCCCAGGAGGAAGACCGCTCCGACATAGGCGACCCCGTGCCAGTTCGGAAACTGGGCGACGGCGAGACCGATCGAGGTTACCGCGCCGGTGATGGTCCCGACATAGGGGATGAAGGAGAGCAGGCCCGCGGAGAGGCCGACGATCAACCCCAGGTCGAGGCCGACGACGGTGAGGCCGATGGCGTAGAAGGCCGCCAGCATGAGGCAGCACATGAGCTGCCCGCGCAGCCAGGCCGAGAGGATGCGATCGACCTCGTGCACCTGGGCGCGAATGATGCTGGCATAGCGGAGCGGGATCAGTTGATCGGCCTTCGCCACGAGCCGCGGCCAGTCCCGCAGCAGGTAGAAGGCGGCGATGGGCGTGACCACGAGCAGAGTGAGGGCGTTGACGATGGCGAAGCCGCCGCCGATTACGCGGGTAAGCGCGCCGACGGCGAAGGGGATCATCGACCCGGCATGGGCGCTGACGATCTCACGCAGCTTGTTGTCGACGAAATCGGGCCCGAGATGCTGCTGCAAGTGAGAGAGAGTGCCGTTGGCCCAGGCTTGCACCTCGACGACGTAATTCGGCACCCGCCCCAGCAGCAGCCCGATCTGGGAGAGGATGATGGGGTAGAGCAGCAGCGCGAAGGTAAGGATGCCGGAGAGCAGGCCCATCACGAGAAGCACGGCGGCGAGCCAACGCGGGGTGCCAAAGCGCGTCATCCTCACCGCGACGGGGTCCAGGAAATAAGCGATGCCGGTCGCCGCGACGAAGGGCAGCAGGATCGAGGAGAACAGGTAGAAGAAGAGGCAGAGCGTCAGAACCAGGCCGACGCCAAGAGCAATACGTTGGCCGCGCGTGGAGTGCAGCGGTGGAGGCGCGGTGAGCCGAGGCTCGATCGGCTGAGGCGCCTCGGCAGGCCGTGCTTCGGCAGGCCGCGGCAATTCGGGCGGAACAGGCGCGATGCGCGGAAGCTTCATGCGCCTCCCATCTTGGCTGCCGCGCCCGCACGCTCGGTTGCGCCAGGCAGACGGCTGTGTTTGTGTCCGCGCCTCTTCACACTCTTCCAAAACCTTGCATTGAGAGACCGGTTCACCGTGCGGTTGATCGCGACGCCAATCAACTCAGCCGAACGGGCTCTAACGCATCGAGGGCCTCAATGACCAGAGCGGCATATCCCGGCAACGGCGCAACCTACCGCGAAGCCGGGGTCGATATCGAGGCCGGTGACGCGCTGGTCGAGGCGATCAAGCCGCTGGCGCGCGCAACCTCCCGATCCGGCGTGATGGGCGGATTGGGCGGCTTTGGGGCCCTGTTCGACCTCCGTGCGGCAGGGTTTGCGGACCCCGTGCTGGTCTCGACCACGGACGGCGTCGGCACCAAACTCAAGATCGCCATCGACCACGGGCTGCACGACACGGTCGGCATCGACCTCGTCGCGATGTGCGTGAACGACCTCGTGGTGCAGGGTGCCGAACCGCTGTTCTTCCTCGACTACTTCGCCACCGGCAGCCTGGATGTGGCCGCCGCCAGCCGCGTCATCGCGGGGATCGCCGAAGGATGCAGCCGCTCGGGCTGCGCGCTGGTGGGCGGCGAGACCGCCGAGATGCCGGGCATGTATCACGGCGGCGACTACGATCTAGCGGGTTTCGCGGTGGGCGCCGCCGAGCGCGGCTCGCTGCTGCCGCGCGACGTGACGCCCGGCGACGTCGTGCTGGGGCTCGCGAGTTCCGGCGTGCATTCCAACGGCTTCTCGCTGGTGCGACGCGTGGCGACGCAGGCGGGCGTGCCGCTCGACGCGCCGGCGCCGTTCGACGAGGCGATGAGCCTCGCCGAGGCGCTGATGGTGCCGACGCGGCTTTACGTGCTGCCGGTGCTGGCGCTGCATCGCGCCGGGCTGCTCCGCGCCGCCGCCCATATCACCGGCGGCGGATTGCCCGGCAACCTGCCGCGCGCCTTACCGCCGGGCACGCTGGCACGGCTGGATGCGGCACGGTGGGACGTGCCGCCGGTGTTCCGCTGGCTCGCCCAGGCAGGCGGGATTGCAGCCGACGAGATGCTGCGCGTGTTCAATTGCGGCGTCGGGATGACGCTGATCGTGGCGGCGGCAGACGAGGCGGCGGCCCGCGCCATTCTGGAAGCCGAGGGCGAGCGCGTCTTTACCATCGGCACGGTCGAGGCCGGTGACGGTGCGCCGCACGCCGAGATCTCGACGCCTGCCGGCTGGCCTGCGTGACGGGGATGACAACGAAGCGCCGCACGGCCGTCCTCGTCAGCGGCCGGGGCTCGAACATGGTGGCGCTCGCGGAGGCGGCGGCGGCGGCCGACTATCCCGCCGAGATCGTGCTGGTGATATCGAACCGGCCCGATGCGGCCGGGCTCGCGACCGCCGCCGCGCGCGGCATCCCCACGATGGCGATCGACCACCGGCCGTTCGGGTCCGACCGCGGGGCGCATGAGGTGGCGGTGGATGCCGCCCTGCGCGCTCATGGCGTCGAGATCGTGTGCCTGGCGGGCTACCTGCGGCTGTTGTCGCCTTACCTCGTGTCCCGCTGGTCAGGGCGGATGCTGAACATCCATCCCAGCCTGCTGCCCGCCTACAAGGGTCTGCACACCCATGAGCGGGTGCTGGCAGCCGGCGAAACGCGCCACGGCTGTTCCGTCCATCTGGTGACAGAGGATCTGGATTCGGGTCCGATTCTCGCTCAGGCGGAGGTGCCGGTGTTGCCCGGCGATACCCCGGACATCCTGTCGGCGCGAGTGCTGGAGGCAGAGCACACGCTCTACCCCCGCGCTTTGGCGGCGATGGCTATGGACCTTCCTCCGGTGACCGAACACCGGTAGCCGCTCGGCCTGCTAGGCGCAGCAGCTTTTCGTGTTGACCGTCGGCGGCAGGTCGATGACTGGGTTCTGGTCGAAGAACCCGGACGGCATGAGCTTGAAGCCGCAGACGACGCAAGGCTGCACCGGATGATCCTCCGGGCGCGGCATATGGTGCACGCCGAAGCTGTGCCACAGCACGATGTCGGTGTTCTCCAACGGCCGGTTCGCGCGTGTCCAGCTCGGCAGGCCCTCCTCGCCCTTCGACTGGTTGACGAATTCACCCGCCGGAAAGCGTTCCTCAGGATCGAAGGCCGTCACCCAGAGCTGGTGCTGGATGAAGCGGCCGCGCCGGCCCGAGACGCTGTCGGGGTGGGTGTAGGGCTGGACCGCGGAGCCTGCCTCCAGCTTGTAGCCCGTTGGCCGCCCAACCCAGTTAGTCCTCTCCGGATTGATGATGCGCCAATAACGGCTTTTCCCGAAATCTGAGTCGCGTTGCGCTTCGAGCTCCGAGGGGAGCGCACGCTCCTCCATCAGGAAGGCGTGGCCATAGGGGTTGTCCGGCCCGGCAGGCAGAGCACGGGTATCGCATTCGGTCACCGTGTTGCGCGGTCCATCCACTTCCATGTCGAGACGCGCGCAGAAGATGTGCTGGTGGATATGGCCGACGATGCCGGGCGCCACTTCCGTGCCGAACTTGCCCGGATGCCCGGGATGGCAGGCGGCCGTATTGATGATGCCGGTCGCCTTCATCTCGTATTCGATGCGCCCGTCCTGATGCAGATACCAGTAGGACGCGTATTCGTAGTTTCCGATCGTCGAGATCGAGGAAATCACCAGCTTGCGCGCGCGCCGGACCTCGGTGCGACCGCTGCGCACGTCGAAATGTTTCCAGGATAGCCCTGCATCTTCCTCGTGCAGGCAGATTGCGTTCTCGATCGTCCGCGACGTGCCGAAGACCGTCGGCACCTCGGCATCGAAGTAGTGGATCGCGCCGAGGCAATCGCAGCCGAGGGTGAGCGAGTTGGCCATGCGGCCGAAACCAAGCTCGCCGCTGTCGAAAACGTTCTTGCGGTAATGGCTGCGCTCCGGCGTGCCGTAGGGCACGACCATCTCGGCGATCGAGGCGCGGTACACGACCGGGCGGCGCTCGCCTGCATGCGTGTAGCCGATGGTGTAGAGCACGAGGCCTTCGCGCCCGTTGAAGCCGACGCGGAAGTCCCAGTTCTCCCAGGTCACCTTGTTGCCCTCGACCCGGAAGCCCGGCCCCTCCGGCTGCACCACGTCGAGCGGCGCCGAGGGCGGGCGGAACTCCGTGAGCAACGCGGCGTCATAGTTGCGGGGCGCGCGCGGCACCGGAATGTAGTCTCCGGTTTCCTCGAAATGATCGGTCACCTCCAACACTTCGAGCGTGCTCACGTCGATGAGCGCGTGGAGACCCTCGACCGGATGCGCATAGTAGTTGTCTAGCGGGAACGTTCTCATCCAGATGAAGCAGTTTAGCACGCGACGCCCCTGCTCGATGGCATGGCCGAAGTCGCCCACGGTCCAGGGGTCGACGGCCATGAAGTCGAGTTCCTCGAGCAGTCCGCGCCGGCGCAGCGCCTCCTGAAAGCGCGGATCGGCCTTCACGGTCTTCTCGATCTCGAGCACCTCCTCGATCGCGACCATCGCGCGGGCATCTTCGCGGAACACCTCCGACAGAAGCGCGCCGTCAGCGAGATCGATCTTGCCGGTGACGACGCCCATGACGCCGCGGCGGTAGATGTTGAACCGGGCGACGCGCTGGATGGGCGTGCCCGCGACGTAAGCGCGCACGAGGTCCTTGGCAGGCTCCGCCAGATCGATTGTCTCCACCCGCAGATCGTCGCCCCAGCCGTAGTGGTCACGAATGAGCTGCGCGGCACGGTTGAGCTCGGCCGCAGATAGCGGGTCCAGCGGATGCCGCAGGGCGGCGCTCGTGGTTTGAGGGCCGGGCGTCATGTCCATGCGTCTGCACTCCTGTTAGGCGCAGGAGCCAGCCTAGGCCCGATCTCCGCCTTATCCAAGGCTGCCGGCCTCTGAACCCCAGGTGTCCGAAAGCACGAACCCGCCCGGAAACGGATCGTCCGCATCGACCCGAAGGATTTCCGTGCCGTAGATCCAGCCTTGGCCCGTGATACGGGGAAGCACCGCGGGGCGGCCACCGACCCTGGTCTCGCCGATGATCTCGGCACGAAACTCGCCGCCGATGATGGAGCGGGAGATCATGGCGTCCCCGGCCTGCAACTCGCCCCTCGCATGGAGCACGGCCAGATTGGCGGAACTGCCGGTGCCGCAGGGCGAGCGGTCCACACGCCCGGGCAGGAGCGTGGTGCAGGTGCGGACGGCGCCATCGGCATCCCGGCTGCGAAACATGACGTAGGAGATCGCGTCGATGCCCTCGCGCTCCGGATGGCGGACAGACACCTGATCCGCAATCGACGCCTTGAGAGTGATGCCCGCCTCCGCAAGATCGCGGGCGCGATCCGGCGTGATCGTCAGCCCGACCTGGTCCACGTCGACGATCGCGTAGTAGACGCCACCGAAGGCGATGTCGGCGCGGATCTTGCCCCAGTCCCGCGTGGCGATCATGCGATCCAGCGCCTCCACGAAAGCCGGAACATTATCGAGGCTGACGGTGAGACAACGTCCGTTGGCGCATCGCGCGACGGCCCTGACCAGACCCGCCGGGGTTTCGAGCGTCACCACCGTCTCCGGCTCCGTCATCGGAACGCGCCCGGTCTCGAGGAGGGCGGTGACGACGCAGATGAAGTTGCTGCCGGACATGGCGTGCGCTCGGTCCGCCTGCAACACGATAAATCCGGCGTCCGCCCCCGGGTGACGCGACGGCAGCAGGAGATTGAGCGACATATGCGCGCTCGCGCGCGGCTCCAAAGTCATGAAACGGCGGAAGTCGCCATCGACTTCGTTGATGTGTCTCATCTTGTCGAGCATGGATTGTCCCGGGATCTCCGGTGCGCCGCCAACGATGACCTTGCCGATCTCGCCCTGGCAGTGGACCTGCACAACCTCAACCGAGCGTTCCCACATCATCCGGCGCCATCCTCTTGTTCAACTGCATCACAATGAGCTTCCAGACCACGGACGGCACGACGCTTCTGCAGGGGCCGGGCGATCTCTGTCCACCTAGGCCAATCGTCTGTCCCCAGAACTCCGGGGGAGCCTGTCGGCCATACCGGCAAGAAGGTTGGGCCGGTCCCCGTCATCCGCGTTATCATGACGTTGAAGACAAAAAGCTCTCGAAGCGACATCAACCAGACCTGCCCCAGTTGATGCCAAGCAACGTCCGGCTCCTCCTGCAGTTGGCCATTATGCCATTTCAATCGCGAGATGGCTGCCTAGGTAGTTCCCGGGGGTCGCGCTCCAGGCGCCGATAGGCTATGCCATCTTTCAGGAGACGGCGCAGGCAGTGCTTCAGAATTAGGCTGCCGATGGAACGGCGCCATGGGCGAGATGCCCTGGGCGATGACGCCGTGACTGCACGATCAACTGTTCCCCGCCCTTTGGAGCGACCTATGAAATTCCGCCCGCTACACGACCGCGTTGTGGTCCGCCGTATCACGCCGCTGGAGAAGTCTGCCGGCGGGATCATTATCCCTGACACCGTCAAGGACAAGCCGATGGAGGGCGAGATCATCGCCGCCGGCCCCGGCGCCCGCAACGAGCAGGGCGCGATCGTGGCGCTCGAGGTGAAGGCGGGCGACCGCGTTCTGTTCGGCAAATGGTCCGGGACCGAGGTGAAGCTCGACGGTGAGGAACTTCTGATCATGAAGGAGAGCGATCTTCTGGGCGTGATCGAAGGCGCCGCCCCACTCGCCCGCGCCGCCTGAAGCAGAACAGAGAAAGTATAGTCAGATGGCAGCCAAAGACGTTCGTTTCGGCGAAGACGCTCGCGCCCGCATGCTGCGCGGCGTCGATATCCTGGCCGATGCAGTGAAGGTGACGCTCGGTCCGAAAGGCCGCAACGTCATCATCGACAAGAGCTACGGTTCTCCGCGCATCACCAAGGACGGGGTGACGGTCGCGAAGGAAATCGACCTCGCGGAGAAGTTCGAGAACATGGGCGCGCAGATGGTGCGCGAAGTGGCGAGCAAGACCAACGACATCGCCGGTGACGGCACCACCTCGGCAATCGTGCTGGCCCAGGCCATCGTGCGCGAGGGCGGCAAGGCCGTCGCCGCCGGTATGGCGCCGATGGACCTCAAGCGCGGCGTCGACAAGGCGGTTGCCGCCATCGTCGCCGAACTGGCCGTGCGCACCAAGAAGATCACGACCGAGGCCGAGACGGCCCAGGTCGGCACCATCTCCGCGAATGGCGAGGCCGAGATCGGCCGCATGATCGCGGAAGCCATGCAGAAGGTCGGCAACGAGGGTGTCATCACCGTCGAGGAAGCCAAGGGCATGGAGACCGAGCTTGAAGTGGTCGAGGGGATGCAGTTCGACCGCGGCTACCTCAGCCCCTACTTCATCACCAATGCCGAGAAGATGACGGCGGATCTCGAAAACCCGTACATCCTCATCCACGAGAAGAAGCTGTCGGGTCTGCAGGTTCTGCTGCCTTTGCTTGAGGCCGTGGTTCAATCGGGCCGTCCGCTGCTGATCATCGCCGAGGACATCGAAGGGGAGGCGCTGGCGACCTTGGTCGTCAACAAGCTGCGCGGCGGCTTGAAGGTCGCGGCCGTGAAGGCTCCGGGCTTCGGCGATCGCCGCAAGGCCATGCTGGAAGACATCGCGATCCTCACCGGCGGACAGGTCATCTCCGAGGATCTCGGCATCAAGCTCGAGACCGTCACGCTGAACATGCTCGGCCAGGCGAAGCGCGTTCTCATCGAGAAGGAGAACACCACCGTCATCGAGGGCGTGGGCGATCACGCCGCCATCAAGGCGCGCTGCGAGCAGATCCGTGGTCAGGCCGAGGACACCAAGTCCGACTACGACAAGGAGAAGCTGCAGGAGCGGCTGGCGAAGCTCGCCGGCGGCGTCGCGGTCATCCGGGTCGGCGGCGCGTCCGAGATCGAGGTGAAGGAGCGCAAGGACCGCGTGGACGATGCGCTGCATGCGACGCGCGCGGCGGTTGAGGAAGGCGTGGTCCCGGGTGGCGGCGTCGCCTTGACCCGCGCCAGCCAGATCCTGGTCGGCATGAAGGGCGACAACTCGGACCAGACCTTCGGCATCGAGATGGTGCGGAAAGCGATCCAGACGCCGCTGCGCCAGATCGCCGAGAACGCCGGCAGCGATGGCGCCGTGATCGCAGGCAAGGTGCTGGAAAGCAACGATTACGGTTTCGGCTATGACGCCCAGACCGGCGTCTACAAGAACATGGTCGAGGCCGGGATCATCGACCCGACGAAGGTCGTGCGCGTCTCGTTGCAGAACGCGGCCTCGGTCGCCGGGCTGCTGATCACCACCGAGGCGATGGTGGCCGAGCGTCCCGAGAAGCGCGCGCAGTCCCTTCCGCAGGGCGGCGGCGGCATGGGCGGCATGGGCGATATGGACTACTAAGCCTTTCGCCGAGGCTGAACGCATGTGGCCGCCCGGGCAACCGGGCGGCCACATGCATGACTACGGCGCGACGGACAGGCCGGCGACGCGGTGACGGGCAATCAGGGACGCCACGAGGCCCGTAGCCTTCGCCTCCCCGACGAAGTCTCTGAGGAAGGCCGCGCCGGCAACATTTTCATGGGCCGTTCCGATGGCCTGCTGCACGGCAGTGAAGTGTCCGTCCAGGATCACCGCGCCCGGCATCCTCTGCGCGTCGGACAGCAGGCGTGGCCGCAGACCTGCAAGCACATCCAGCTTGTCCGCCGCGAACTGATCGAACGCGCTATCGAGACTGGCGGAGCGCACTAACTCCGCCCGGGTGATGTTCCGATCCAGCCAGAGGCCATAGGCCGTCCGGGCGGTGACGGCGATCCGGATGCCGGGCTGGTCGACCTGCTCGATCGCCGTGAGCGGCGACCCCGGCGGCACCATGTAGGTGGCCTCGATCTCGGTATAGGCAGGGCTAAAGGCGATTTTCTCCGCCCGCGCGGGTTCCGCGCCGATCAGGCCGATGTCCCAGGCACCGGTCATCGCCGCATCGGCAAGCTCTCCCGGCGTTGCGTAGGTCATGTAGGTGACGGGCACGCCCAGCCTCTCGGCTATCGCGCGTGTTATGTCCGGCGACACGCCTTCAGGATCGCCGGATGGGCTGCGCCCGGTCACGAGCAGAAAGTTGCTCAGATTGATCGCGGCGCGCAGAACACCGTGAGGGGCAAGCTCGCGCCTTACGTCCTCGATCATGGCCTGATGATTTCCCTGATCAGCCGTCATCTGGGCCGACGATAGCGTTGCCGCCGGAGTGCGATCAACCGCGCGGCGGTCGGTGCGATGAGAACGGGCGACAAGTCGTGACTTGGCGGGCGGAGCGGCGAGAGGCAGTCTCCATCCGCCGCGGCCCGCCGGGCTGCCGCCGACAGGAACATGATCATGCGGCTTTACCGCCTCCCACAGCACACCGGCTTCGATGACCTGACCTTGGGCGACGCGGAGACGCCGCGTTGCGGCCGGGGGCAGGTGCTGGTTCGCATGCATGCCGCCTCGCTGAACTTCCGTGATCTTTCAGTCGCCACCGGTCGCTACTCGCTCGGCGCTCCTCCGCCGAACCTCGTGCCGCTGTCCGATGGCGCCGGTGAGGTCGCCTCGGTTGGCGAGGGCGTCACCCGGGTGAAGACCGGCGACCGCGTCGCGGGTATCTTCATGCAGGGCTGGATGGGCGGCGAACTCGAGCCCGCGCATTCCAAGACCGCCCTCGGCGGCGCGATCGACGGGGTGCTCGCGGAGTATGTCGTGTTCGACGAGCAGGGTCTGGTCCTGATCCCCGACCATCTCTCCTACCAGCAGGCGGCGACGCTGCCCTGCGCCGCCGTGACCGCCTGGAACGCGTTGTATGGCCTTCATCCGCTCCAGCCGGGACAGACCGTGCTGGTCCTCGGCACCGGCGGTGTTTCCATCTTCGGGCTTCAGTTCGCCCGGATGGCGGGGGCGCGGGTGATCGCCACCTCCTCCAGTGACGCGAAGCTGGAGCGGGTCACGGCGATGGGGGCATCCGGCGTCATCAACTACAAGACCAGTCCCGAGTGGCAGGAGACGGTGCGCGGGCTCACCGATGGCCGCGGCGTCGATCACGTGGTCGAGGTCGGCGGTCCGGGCACCCTCGGGCGATCGCTCGGTGCGGTCCGCAATGGCGGGATTGTCTCGCTCATCGGCGTCCTCACCAAGGGCGAGATCGATCCGATGACGATCTTCCGTAGTGGCGCCATCGTGCGGCCGATCTATGTCGGCTCCCGCCAGATGTTCGAGGCGATGAACCGCGCCATTGCGCTGCATCGCCTGGAGCCCGTGATCGATCGGGTCTTTCCTTTCGATGCTGCCCCTGAAGCCTACCGCTTCCTCAAGGGCGCCACTCATATCGGTAAGATCGTGATCCAGATCAGCTGACGCGTGGCGAGGGCGCTGCGCTTGCGCGGGGGCGGGGTCCGACGTATCCGGGGAACGGGCGCGAAGCCCAATTGATGCGGCAGCCGCTTTTATCGTCAACGGACAGGTTGGGCTTTGTCTGAGTTTGAGCCGCCCGAGGCGGATGGAGGAGGGGTTGATCAGCCTCTGACTGAGGCACGTCGCCAGATCGCGCTGTTGAGGGCGGAGATCAGAAGCCTGTCGCGGCAACTCGATCGGCAGTCAGCCGACTTCAACCGCCAGTCCGCCGAACTGACAGCGGCTTTGATCAAGAACCAGGAGCTTGAAGCGGCCTTCGCCACCGCTATGGCGGAGCGCGCCAAGATCCTGCAGTCGAGAACCTGGCGCACGGCCCGCGCTGTGCGGAATGTGGCCCGTGCCGGCGAATCGACCGTGTCGCGGCTCCTGCGGCCCTTGGCAACACCCCGGCCGGCGACACTGGTTTCGGCGCCGCCGCTCCCCGATGGGACGCCATCGCCCGCCGACGAGGACAGCTACGAGGGTTGGGCGCGCGCCTACGACAGCCTTTCGGATGCCGGCCGTGACCGGATAAGGACCCGGATCGCGGAACTTGCTGCGCGGCCTGTAATATCGATCGTGTTGCCGAATGATAATGGCCCCGAGCTTCGGCGGCACACGATCCTGTCGCTCGAAAACCAGCTTTATCCGGCGTGGGAACTGTGTCCGGACAACGGGTCGACCGCGACCGGTGCCTTCGTGGCCTTCGTTGAGCCCGGTGATCGCCTGCCGGAACAGACGTTGTTCGAAGTCGCCACAACGCTCGACGTCCATCCCGACGCGGACGTGATTTACTCGGACGAGGACCTGATCGACGATGGCGGCCGCCGTCACGACCCGCGATTCAAGCCTGCGTTCAGTATCGAGTTGTTGCTTGGATGCAACATGATCGGGCGGCTGGCCGTCTACCGCCGCTCACTGCTCGAAGCGCTCGGCGTCCTGCCGTCGGGCCTGGACCACGAGCGGGAGCACGATCTGGCGATACGGGCTGCCTTGGCCACCACCGCGAACCGGATCAGACATATTCCGGCGGTTCTTTATCACCGGCTATCGCGACCCGTGCGGACCGAGCCGTTGCCGACGGTGACCGAAGTGCCGGGTCTGCCGGGTGTTCATTGCGTGGCTGTTGCGGACCATCCCGAATGGAGACGTGTCATCTGGCCGCTGCCCAGTCCGCTTCCGACAGTCAGCCTGATCGTGGCGACGCGCGACAAGCCGGAGTTGCTGGCGCGGTGCGTCACCGGCCTCCTCTACCGCACCGAGTATCCTGACCTCGAGATTCTCGTGATCGACAATGACAGCAAGGAAGCGGGAACCTTGTCCCTGTTCGAGATGCTGAGGAAAGATCGCCGCGTCCGCATCGTCCCGGCGCCCGGAACGTTCAACTTCTCCGCCCTGAACAACATCGGCGTCCGCGCGGCGACGGGCGACGTTGTCGTATTGATCAACAACGACATCGATGTCATCGACGGCGGCTGGCTTCGGGAGATGGTGTCTCATGCCGTGCGGCCCGATGTCGGCGCTGTTGGCGCGAAGCTGGTCTACGCCGATGAACGTCTTCAACATGCAGGCATCGTCCTCGGCGTCGGGCGTCACGAGGCCGGCCCCGGCATCGCCGGCCATTTTGGCCATTTCGCGGAGGCGGACGACGACGGCTATCTCGGGCAATTCGCACTGACGCGGGAGGTGTCCGCGGTTACCGGCGCCTGCCTTGCCCTCCGTCGCGAGGTTTGGGAGGCCGTCGGCGGGTTGGACGAGATCAACCTGCCGGTGTCGTATAACGATGTCGATCTTTGCCTTCGCCTCCGCGCCCGCGGGCTTCGCATCATCTGGACCCCTTTCGCGGAGCTCTACCACCTGGAATCCGCCTCGCGCGGGCGGGACGACACGCCGGACCAGCGCGCGCGTGCAACCCGCGAAGCTCAGTATATGCGTGACCGCTGGGGGCCCGTCCTCGACGACGATCCGTTCTACAACCCTAACTTCGATCGCAGCAGCCACCTGTTCAAGTGGGCGCGCCCTCCCCGCCCGCGACCGTGGCGTGTGGAGACCGTCTGATGGCCAAGCCTGGGCAGGACAGGATCCTGATGGTTATCCCCTCAATAAACGGCGGCGAACTCCTCGCACGCATGCTGCCGACGCTCCGGTTCGCGTCAGCAAACATCGTCGTTCTCGACCAAGGCAGCACTGACGAAACCGCCGCGGTTTGCGCGGAGCATGATGTGCAACTTGTCCAACTCGGGCGGCCGCACACCTACACGGAAGCCTGCAACATCGGCGCCGGCCTCGCCCGCGATCGCGGCGCGGACTACGTCTGCGTGTCGAACAACGACATCGTCTTCCGCACCCCTGTGCTCGACGAGATGCAGGCTGAGATGGACCGGGATCCGCGGCTCGGGATCGTGGCGCCCTCCCAGGTCGTTGTCGACGCATCGCTCAGCAACCAGCCCGTCTCCTACCGAGTGTCGTGGCACCTGGACGACGTGGCGTTCACGCATCAGACCGACCTCGGCGAGCCCGCGGCGCGCCGTCTGGAAGCGGATTTCTGCGAGCTGACCTGTGCCCTGGTCCGCCTGTCGGCGATCGATGAGATCGGTTTTCTCGACGACGAATACGGCTTCTATCATGAGGACGCCGATTTCGGCTTCAGGCTCGGACGAGCCGGCTACAGCTGCGCCTATCTTCCCAAGTCACAGATCGTGCACTTCATCAGCTCGACGATCAACCGGGAGAAGATTTCGGCGAAGGCCCGCTACATCGCGCGCAACAAACTCTATTTCGCACGCAAGCATCTGGGCTACGGCGTCAACCAACGGCTCAGCACCCCGGGCCTCGACGAGCATTGGTCGTTGTTCACGCAAGAGGCTCATCGCTGCCTTCGCCGCTATGGTCTCCTCGACAGCGAAGCTCCCGAACTGATCACGTCCTATCCCGGCACCGAGACCTCGGGCTACCTCTACACCCCCTACGAGGCGGCGGAACTGCCCGACGTATGGAGGCGATTGCCGCAACGGTATCGCGGCATATTCACGTCCACGAAGGCGATGGAGACGGTCTTCAGACGGAGCGGCGCGCGATACAGCTTCTATGTGCCGCCCGGTGTGGAAACCGATAGCTTCAACCCCTGGGGACCGGTGCGCCGGATCTCCGGGAACAAGACCTTCCTCGGCGTTGTCGACGGCCAGCAGCAGCAGTTCCTCCATACCCTGCTCACGGGCTGGAGCCGCTTCTCCCCCGGCCGGGCGAATGTGCGTCTGGTCCTGTTCGGATCAGGGCTGCAGGACGCTCTGGGGCGTCAGCCGGATGCGCGCTATCAGCTGGGGTCTATCGAGATCGCCCATTACGAGGCCGAACGCATCGATGTACACACGGCGTTGAAGCCGCCGTCGGACCAAGATCTGGCGGTGCTGTATCGGTCGGTTGACTACGCGATCGTGCGCTCACGGAGCGACAATCCGTCGCTGCCGGCCCTTCAGTCGATGGCCTCCGGAACGCCGTGCATTCACGTCTACCACGGGTCCATGACGGTGCAATCCGCGGCGGATGTGCCGGGCCTTGTGGTCGCGGCCCCCACCGACATCGCGGGCGAGCGGCTGGCCGCGATGCTGGAGCAAGTCGATGCCTTGGACGAGCGCGCTCGCGAGGCTTTGACCGCGGACGGACTATACAGCGTCCGTGGCCGGTTCACCCTCAGGCACACCGCCATGGGGCTCTACGGCGCCCTGTCGCACCTCCAGATCAGGAGCCCGAGCAAGGTGATCGAGCGCCTGGAACATCGGCCCCCAGCGGTGCAGGCTATCTCGACCAGCCTCGCCGAAGCCGGCGCGACGGCCGTGGCCGCGCCTGCACCGGTGCGGTGGACCGTTCGCCGGCGGCTCAGCGGCGCTGTGGCGCGGCGCGTCAGGGCAGTCGGAAACCTGACGGGCTATTTCGGTCAAATCTGGCAGGAAAGCGGATTTCGCGCCGCCGGCCGGGGGTTGCAGGCCGAGGTGACGCAGATCGTCGGGCGCCGGACGGGCCGCCTGCCCCGGCTCACGCCCGCCGGCGCGCCGCCCCCGCCGGTTCTCCACACCAGTCCGATACCGGAGACTGCCCCTGCGGCCGCGCCGGAAGGGTCTGTTCTCCTCATCGGCTATATCGACGCGCAGCTTGGTCTCGGCCAGTCGCTACGGGGCCTCGCCCTCGCCCTTTCACAGACCAATCTGCCGTTCGGCATTTATCCGTTCGGCGTCGGCGTCGAAGGGCGGCGGTCCGGCTCCTACATGCCTGAGCGCTATGACGAGGTCCGCACCCACACGATCAACGTGATCGAGGTCGGGACCAACGAACTGCCGACGGTCTTCGCGCATGTCAGCGAGGCGCATTTCGCGAGCAGCTACAACATTCTGCGCACCTACTGGGAGTTGAGCCGGGCGCCGGAGGCGTGGCGCGACAACCTCGCTCGGATCGACGAGATCTGGGC
Organism: Acidisoma sp.; assembly: GCF_965199065.1. Classification (NCBI taxonomy): domain Bacteria; kingdom Pseudomonadati; phylum Pseudomonadota; class Alphaproteobacteria; order Acetobacterales; family Acidocellaceae; genus Acidisoma; species Acidisoma sp. Next base: position 1,024,605 of record NZ_CBDAQN010000003.1, read on the forward strand.
TCCCAATCCCTTCATCGCCGAAAGCTTCCGGACAATCTTCACGGGGCCGATCACGGTCGTACCGCCCTGCCTCGATCTTCCCGCGATAACGCTCGATGGCCGGCAGCATTTCGGCCTCGTGAACGGCCGGTTCTATTTCCTTTTCTCGTTCGACTATTTCTCGTTTCCGCAGCGGAAGAACCCGCTCGCGGTCCTCCGCGCCTTCCGGAAGGCGTTCCCGGATCCGTCGTCTCCGGTCGGGCTCGTCATCAAGTCGACCGGCGCGGTCGATCATTTCCCAGCCTTGAAGAGGGCGCTGCGCGCTGCCGCCGACGACGACGAGCGCATTCTCGTCATCGACGAGTCTCTGACACGGCAGGAGATGCTCGCCCTTCTGGACGCCACCGGCTGTTACGTGTCGCTGCACAGGGCGGAAGGATTCGGCTTTGGACTGACCGAGGCGATGGCACTCGCCAAGCCGGTCATCGGCACGGACTATTCTGGCAACACCGAGTTTCTGACGGCGGCGACCGGCTATCCGATCCCGTACAGCCTCAAGCCCATCGGCGCCGACGAGTATATCTACCCCGACGGTCAGGTCTGGGCCTACCCGGATGAGGACGCCTGCGCGGCGGCGATGGTGCGGGTGTTTGGGGAGCCTGAGGACGCGAGAACCCGCGCGGCTGCGGGGCAGCGTTTCGTGATGCACCGCTACGGGCCCGCCACGGTCGGCCACATCGTGGAGCAGCGCGTGCAGGAGATTTTGGCCGAGCGGGCCGTCGCGGCGTCGCCCGCGGAACTTCCTGCCTAAGCGGGACTGTGCGGGAGGCGTATCCTCAGGATGCGCCGCGATAAAGTCGCGAACGGCCCCGGCTGTCGCGTGCGCGGCACAGCCGGTTGCGCCGCCACGTAGGGTGCCGGGAAGTAGGTACTCGGCACATCGGCATGCTGCCGCACCAGGGCCAGGAGTTCAGCCTCCGGCATGGCGGGCTTCGATGCCAGGAGAGCCGGCATGGCGAGTGACAGAAATTTCTGGCGGCGCGCCTCGACGGGAAAGAGGCGCTCCATGGCATGGGCGATCGTGCCGTCGAACTGGCCTTCCTCGGGCTCGAACAGCGCCAGAACATGGGGCGCTGCCAGCGCGGCCAAGGCAGGGCGGCGGAACCAGAACATGGACCCTGCCGCGAAGTAAGTATCCGTCAGTTCCTCTTCGGTCAGCTCCGCACCGAGAGTGTGCATGACCGTGACCATGCCTGGGGCGTTTTGGAGAACCCACGGCTTGACGCTGAGGCAGAATCCGGCCGGCGTCACGAAACCGATGCGGCGATCGTCTTTCAGCCGCCTGATGGCGGCTCTCAACCCCGCATTTCGCGACGGGACGAGGCTGTCGAGGATCTCCGCCAGCCACTGAGCGCCGTCCTCCCGCTGGGGCGACTTCTTGGTGTGCAGCTTCAAGCCGAACTCACATTCCTCCGTCTCCGCCAGCGCCTGGAGAAAGGGGAGGATGTCGCGCCCACGGTTCTCCACGTGCAGGATACGCGAGGCGACCATGAACCTCGTCTCCGGGATGACGATCCTGTTTTCGGCGTGCGACGTCGTCACGATCAGGCGAAAGGGGATCGTGAGGCGCTTGGCGAGCAGCGCGCTCATTCCCCGCCAGATATCGGGATAATGGACATGAACGAAGACCGCGACCGGCGCCTCTCCATCCATCATGAGCAGGAACATCCACTGAAGATCGTCTGGTCTGTCTGCCTAGTCCGGTCGGGACGGTCAACCGGAAAGCCCGGTCCCGCATCGTGCCATCCGGCGGCAGAGCGCGGAAATCCTGAGGCGCGGCTGAGGGTTTAAGCAGAATTGACATCGGTTTCGGCCGGTTCTAGGGCCAGTCGTGTTGGGGAAGGTTGTGTTGGATGGAGAGCCCGCTAAGCGCGGAGACAGGTCGGGATCCGGCGCTCGATCTCCTGACGGATGCTCGTCTGGACGCCCTGTTTCAGGACGCCGCGCCGATCGGCCACGACAGCGCCTGGCTTGGCCACCTGCCCTTCGCGTTTTGGTTGATGCGCGCGGCGCAACCCGCTCTTCTGGTCGAAATAGGGCCGCATCCCGGAGCAGCGTATGCGGCCTTCTGCCAGTCGGTCGCGCGGGACCGGCTCGCTACACAATGTTTCTCAATCGACGTATCGGCGGAAAGCCTGGTTGCTCAAGCGGAGGAAGTCCATGACGACCTCCATGCCCATCTAGAGCAGCGTTTCACCGGATTTTCGCACGTGCTGCGCTGCCGGCTCGACGACGCGCTCGCCCGCTTCCCGAACGGCTCGGTCGATCTGCTGCACATCGACGGGCTGAATAGCTACGAACGCCTGCGCCGTGTCTTCGAGGCCTGGCTGCCAAAGCTGTCGGAACGGGCCGTGGTGCTGCTGCACGGAACCACGGAACGGCAGGCGGGTTTCGAGGTCTGGCGTCTTTGGGCGGAGGTCGCCGCACGATGGCCGGCGTTCGAGTTCGTACACGGCCAAGGCCTCGGCGTCCTATGTGTCGGACCTGACGCGCCCACGGCAGTTCTGGATCTGACGGCGCTGCCGGCAGAAGCGGCAATACGGTTGCGCGACCGCTTCACCTACCTCGGCGGGCGCTGGGAAGCGGAACGGCGCGCCAGACACTTGCGCCGGACCGTTACGCAACACGAGGCCAGTCTGCGCGGACAAGTTGTGGCTCTGGACAAGGCCCGGGCCACGGAGGCGCGTCTGACCCGCTCCCTGGCGGAAGCACGCGCGGAGGCGACCGAAGCGGCGACCGCCGGAACCGAAGCTGCCCGGACGGCCGAGGCCGCGGAAACGGCGCTTTCCCGGGCGCGCGGCCAGATCATCGAGCTGCGCGAGGATCTGGCGGGACTGCGGCGGTCTCAGGATACCCTCCGGGAGACGGCGGCGAACCTCGGCCGCGAGCTGGCGACGGCGAAGGACCTCATGCGGGAGGCCCAGGTCGCGCAACGGGTGGCCGAGGCCGCCCTTACCAGCGCGCGCGACCACGCCCGGCGCCTGGAAATCGACCGCCTGCTGCTCCTGAACTCCACATCATGGCGGGTTGGCGCCGCGGTCGGCCGTGTGGCGGGCGCCGTTCCCGGCCCGCTGCGCCAGCATGCACGCCGCGCGCTCAAGGCGGGCTGGTGGATGGCGACGCCGTGGAAAATCCCGGCGCGCCTCCGCTTCCTGCGGGAGCGGCCCGGTCCGCTGGCGCTCCCCCTCGGCCCGAACGCCGAACCTCCAGCGCTGGCGCCCCTTCCCCCTGCCGCTCCGCCGGACGAGCCGGTGACGCCGGTCAATCCCTACGCCCGGTGGATCGAGGCCTTCGAGCCGGCGGTCTTCATCCAGCTTGGGGACCGCGCGCTTGCCGCGATCGCGCTGCTGCTGCCAACCGCTGCCGATGATGCGGGCACCGCCGCGACCGTCGCCAGCGTGCTCCGCCAGAGCCATGCCGGTTGGACCCTCGTCGTGCCGGACACGGCGGCGGCACGTGCGGCGACCGCCGCGCTCGCGCACGATCGCCGCCTCCTGCTGGTTCCTTGCGTCCCGGAGCTGGACCGCGGCGGCATCCTCGCCGCTCTGCTGGCGTCGGTCTCCGACGAGTGGGTTGGCGTGTTGGACAGCGGCGACGTGCTGTCGCCGGACGCGCTGAAGTCGGTGGCGATCAGCTTGGCGTCGGACGACGGCCTCGCCGCGGTCTATGGCGACGAGGATGTCGTCGACGCTATCGGCGTGCGCTCGGAGCCGCAGTTCAAGCCGGGATGGTCGCCGGAAATGCTGCTGGCGTTCAACTATTTCGGGCGTCTCACCGTGCTTTCCCGCGCCCTTGCCCAGAGTGCGGGCGGCTTCGTCACCGGCCAGGGCGCCGGCGCGGAATGGGGGCTGAACCTGCGGCTGAGCGGTGCGGCTCTGGCAGCCGGCCTGAGGATCGGGCGCCTGCCCGCCGTCCTCTGCCATCGTCCACCGGAAAGCCACCGCGAACGCCCCAGCCCCGGCACGCGCGCCGCCGCCGCTCATCAAAGGGTGCTGCACGACCACTGGATGTCGCAGGGCCGGGCAGGAGCGCAGGTGACGACGCAGCCGGACGGCACCCAGCGCTCGGTCTGGGAGATCCTCGAACAACCGCTCGTCTCGATCGTCGTCGTGGCCAACCGAAAGCCGGCGCTGCTGCGGCGATGTCTCAAGAGCGTGCTTGAAAAGACCGACTACCGCGCGATCGAACTCATCGTCGTGGAGAGGGGGTCGGACGATCCCGACGCACGGCTGTTGCTTGGCGAACTCCGGCAGATCGAACAGGTGCGGGTGGTGGACGCCCCTGAGCCCCTGACGGTTTTCGCCGCCTGCAATCGTGGTGCGAGGGCCGCCAGCGGCTCGCTGCTGCTGTTCCTCGCGGGTGATCTCGAGGTCGGAAATCCAGGTTGGCTTGGTGAGATGGTGCGGATGGCGCTGCTTCCAAGCGTCGGCGTGGTCGGCGCCAAGCTGACCGGCGCCCAAGGCCGCCTGCTGCAGGCGGAGCCTGCCGAGTGGGGCGTGTTCGGCTCGGGCGGCCACCTCCGCAACCGGTCAGCCGTGGCGGGCGCATGCCAGATGGTCCGCCGAGAGGTATTCGAGCGTGCTGGCGGCTTCGACGAAGGCTTCGCCGTGGCGAACGCGGACATCGTGCTCAGCCTTCGCGCCGCGTTGTTCGGCGACCGCACGGTCGTCACGCCCTTCGCGGAACTCTCACGCATGGCCGAGGCAACCGAGGAGGACATTCCGGCGGAGGACATAGCCCGGGCTGCACGGGCGCGGCGCGAGCTCGGCGCCGAAGACGACCGGTTCTTCCACCCGGGGCTCAGTGGGACCAACCCGGTGCCGACTTTGCGCGCGCCGGGCGAGCCTTCCGCAGTCGAGGTCGTTCGCGCGCAGTCGGCGCAACTGCTGGCGGCTTTGCCCGAGCTGGTGGCGCCGCTCGACCTGTTCGACGATGGCGCCGTTCTTGCGGCCACCGGTCTGCCACGGGCTCATGTGCTGCCGGCTTCGAACGCTTCGGCTCCGGTCGAGGACGCGTGGGGTGCGGCACGCTGGATCATCGCCCTGCTGCGCTACCGTCGCGATTTGAGGGTCCGCTTCCCCCACGCTCTCTCCCAGGGGCGCGATGGCGCCTTCGCCGCGTGGCTGGCGGAGGGAACGCGCGATGAAGTGCCGTTGCCTCCGGGTTTGCTGGACCATCTCGACAGCCTCTGGACGCTCGACCCCGCAGCGCGCCCCCGCCAGATCTATGCCTGGCGAGACGATGTGCACGCGGCGCATCCCGTTGGCACGCTGCCGCCCGGCTATGCCGGCCTCGCCCGCTACCTGTTCCGCAGCGGACGGTTCGAGTATGGCCTGCGTCTTGAGGAGGCGTGGTGGCTCCTTCTTTCATGCGCCGAGAACCCGGCGGCGGAACTGGTCCGCGCCTATCGCTTCCACATCGCCTGGCAGCAAGCCCATCCGCTCGGGTTGACAGTCTTCGGTCGCGACATCCTCGCCGGCTGGATTGCGCAGACCTACGACGTGCGCGCCGGGGCCACTTGGCTCGATCCGGCGGTCTGGCCGGAGTTGCCGTCTGCGGCCGACCAGCTTCGGATGGCCTACGCACGCTCGGCAGACTGGCGGCGAGAACATCCGCGCGCCTGCGACAACCGGGACGCGGCGACGGCACTGCTTACATGGCTGGCGAGCCCCGCCGCCGGGCTACCCCAGCCGCAGAGGCGTTGGTGCATGGCCGCGCTTCAAGATGGTGTGGCCACCGATCTGACCCGGCCAGCCGTCAACGTCATGGGGCACTTCTGCTACCCGTCCGGCTTGCGGGTTTCGGTGGAGGCCATGGCGGACGCCCTGGAAGAGGCCGGGGCCGACGTGACGCGACGCGATGTGCGCACGAGGTTCGAGAGCGACCGGGCGCATATCAGCTACGGCGGCCTGGAGAGTGCCGACGTGACGATCATCCACGTCCAGCCGGGCGATCTGTTCCGCCACGCCTACGAGCGCGCCGACCTCGCCGAACGGTCCCCGCGCACGTATCGGATCGCCTACTGGTACTGGGAGCTCGACGAGGTGCCGCGGGCCTGGACAGAGGTTGCCCGCACCGTCGACGAGATTTGGACGGCCACGGAGTTTGTCGGAGATGCGGTTCGGCGGGTCGTCATGGACCGGCCGGTGCGGGTTCTCTTTCCGGGCGTGCGACTCGGGCCGTTCACGCCTTGCCCGCGTGAGGCGCTGGGGGCGCCGGCGCGCGGAGAGGGCCGCTTCGCCTTTTTGTTTTCGTTCCACATGGCCTCGATCGGCGAGCGGAAGAACCCGCTTGGCCTCATTCGCGCCTTCCGGCGAGCCTTCAGCCCCGAGGAGGCCGTCGATCTGGTACTGAAGACCACGTCCGAGCCGCAGCATGCGGCCGAGCTTAAGGCTCTGCGGGCGGCGGCGGCGGGCGCCAACGTCACGATCATCGACCGCGTCTTCACGCCGGAGGAGACGCTGGCCCTGATGGATGGGTGTGACGCCTATGTCTCGCTGCATCGCGCGGAGGGATTGGGCCTGACCATGGCGGAGGCCATGCTGTTGGGCAAACCTGTGATCGCGACCCGCTATTCCGGCAATCTGTCGTTCATGGACGACGGCAACAGCTTGCTGGTGGATTGCGAGGTGCGCGCGCTTGGCCGGGAGTTCCCGCCCTACGATGCCGCGGCGCGGTGGGCGGAACCCTCCGAGGCGCATGCGGCAGAGCTGATGCGCGGACTTTATGACGATCCGGCGACAGCGGCGGCTCTTGGGCGGCGTGGGCAGGATGCGGCGCGCCGGTTCCTTGCACTGTCGACGGCCGGACGCCGCATGGCGGAACGGTTGACGGAGATCAGGACCTACGCGCCCCGCGAGTGACGTAGGCTCCACAACCAGCATGCTCTAGCTCAGCTAGCGGTAAGTGGCTGGGCACGTTACCCTTCGCCGTGTATGCCCGATTAGAATCAACATCCCGCTGGAGCATCCTGACCTCCTTCAGCAACCTGCGACCGACGAAGCGACAAAGGTATCGAATGACTTTTATCTCCTATGCTCAGAACGGCGAGGATGTCATCCTTTGGCGCGCCCTGAAGCATATCGAAAACGGTTTTTACATCGATGTCGGCGCGTGCGACCCCGAGGAACTCTCGGTCACAAAGGCGTTCTATGAGCGTGGTTGGCATGGTGTGAACATCGAGCCTGTCCGCGAGTATTACGACCTCTGTGTCCACAAGCGTCCCCGGGACAAGAACATAAACGTCGCTGTGACAGCGCGGTCCGGTATATCCCGCTTCATGACGGTTAGAGGCACTGGCCTCTCAACGACCGTCGACATGTTTGCGGCTGAAGCGGCAAATCGGGGGTGGGACGTGGAAGCCCACGACGTGTTGTCGCTGTCGCTCGCGGATATCTGCGCAACATTATCGGTTGGCGACGTGCACTTCCTTAAGATTGACGTGGAGGGCGCGGAGCGGGCTGTACTCGAGGGTGCGGATTTCGAACAGGTTCGCCCGTGGATTGTTTTGGTGGAGGCAACCGAGCCCTTAAGTACTCAACGAAGCGAGCATCTTTGGGAACACATCCTCCTTCAGGCAGGCTATCAACGGGCGTTCTTTGACGGCGTGAACCTGTACTTCGTGGCGCAAGAACACAGCGAGCTGATCACAACATTGGCTGCCCCTCCAAACGCGCTCGACGATTTCAAACCGGTCCGCATGGCCCAGCTCGAGGAGCAGGCCGTGCATATCGCGGCTCAACTCGAAGCAGCAAGTCAGGAGCGCGAGGAGCAGCATCGGAAGCTGGGGGATGAGCAGAAGGAAAAAGATGCGCTCAAACAGCTGCTGGAAGATCTGCGACTGCAGCACTCCAGCCTCGAGACGGCCGTGGCCGATCAGGCGAGGGCTCATGATTCCGAACTAGTCCGACAGGCGGAAGCGCATAGGCTGGAGAACGCGAGGCAGTCAGAAGAGCATAGGCTCGAGATCGCAAGACAGGCGGAGACACATCAGATGGAGCTTGTGCGCCAGGCTCGCGTGGTTACTGATCTTCGGGCTGAAATTGTTCATCAAGCATTTAGCGCGACGCAAAAAGTCGATTTTGTGGTCAGAAGATTAGCTCAGTCACGCCGCCACATCTTGGCATTGGAAGAACGCCTCCATGCGCAGCAGCACGCGCTTGATAGCATCGCGGGGCTAGTCGGCCCGGACACGGACACTAACGAAGCGCCTGTCAATGTCGCATCTGCTCTCAAGGCGAAGCTGGATAGGCAAACGAGGAAAATCGATGACCTCGAGGCCCACATTCAGAGCATTGTGAATACCCACTCATTCGTTGCAAAGCATCGAGACGACCTCCTGATGAGCACATCCTGGCGCGTGTCCGCCCCGCTACGGAAGGCAAAGACTGCGTTTCGGATTATCCGGTCGCAGCCACATCTGGTACTGCCACTTGTCGTCCAGAACGTGCGCCGTCCCAGCCTGACAGCGCCCGGAAATCCTGCCACCGCGCCAATGTTCCTCGATCCGCCGTCGGTCCAGCACCAGGACGTTCCCCCGGCGCATCTCCCCGCACGGGAGCTAATCAGGAACAGGTCACACGAGGCAAAAACTGACAGACACGACACCATCGTCACATCGATACGTTACGGCATTGGTCTGCGGCGACTGCGAAGCCAATACTAGTCGCCGAAGCGTTAGAACTAACCCTGGGATAGCAAACTGATGCGAATTGCGGTCGACATGCAGGGCGCCTTGACCGATGGGTCGCGCCGCCGTGGAATTGGACGGTACACATCGCACCTTATCGAAGCGGTAGCGCAAGAGCCGAACAATCATGATCTGCGCCTCGTACTCAACAGCAGATTCGGCGATGCCTGCAACGAGACTGAACGCCGTTTCAACGGTTTGCTTCCAAAGCAGGCGCTGTCCACCTATGCCGTCCCAGACTCGGAGGGTTTTCACACGCCTGTCACGTCTCCACGGAGACGAATAGCTGACGCCATCGTGAGACGCCATATCGCTGCCCTCCAGCCGGACGTCTTGCTCTTCTCGAGTATGTTTGAGATTGCTCCGGAAGACTTCAGCCCCATAGATTTTCGAACTTATCCGGCACGAGTGACTGCAGCTATAGTCTATGATTTTATTCCAGTTGTGTTCGAGGAACTCTACCTTCAGGATAGACGAGTGCGGCAAAACTTTTTCGCGACGATGGATGTTCTGAAGACAGCTGATCTTCTTTTCGCGATTTCGGAGTCGGCGCGGCAAGATGCCATCGCATGGCTCGACGTAGAGCCCGACCGCGTTGTCAACATTTCGGCAGCGGCAGACGATCGGTTCCGCCAGCTTCCTATGGCAGAAGAAGAACGTCGACGTGTGCAGACGAGGTTTGGCTTGACGCGTCCTTTTGTCATGTATGTCAGCGGAGCCGATCCTCGGAAGAACCTGAGAGGGGCGGTAGAAGCCTTTGCGGCCTTGGACGTCGGGGTAAGACGCTCGCACCAACTTCTTCTGGTTACGTCTCTTGCCGGAGCGACGGCAACTGAGTTTGAACGCTTTGCACTGGACCTAGGCTTGGAGCCAGACAGTCTCATTCTCGCGCGCGATGTCACGGATGACGACTTGGTTAGACTGCTCAATACCTGCCGCTGCTTCATTTTCCCTTCGCTCTATGAGGGATTTGGGCTTCCCATCCTGGAAGCCATGCAATGTGGGGCACCGGTGATTGCGGCCGGCAACTCCAGCATACCCGAGATTGTTAATCGGAGTGACATCCTATTTGACCCGACGCGAACTGCCTCAGTTGCACAAACATTGCAGCGCGTGCTGACAGATGAGAGCCTTCGTCAAGACCTTGCCAGCTGGGGCCTGGAACGCGCGAAGGCATTCACCTGGCCAAAATCAGCCCGGTTGATGCTCGATGCCCTGGAGCGTCACATAGGAGCAGCGCGCATTGCACCGCACGTCATGCCATGCGAACTGCTCGATCTTGATGGAGCAAAGACAGAGTTTGTCGAGGTTCTTGCTGGTGCGCCCGAGTGTGACGACGATCTTGAAGATTTTGTCGCCTGTCTGCTCCGCAGCGTTCCCTCGTTCAAGTCAGACTCGCAAAAGCGTCTATTGATCGATGCAACCGACACGAGCCAATCTGCCAACTGGACAGGCATTCAACGCGTTGTCCGGCATCTTGTCTCAAGTTTTTACGAACTCAGTACCGTGGATTCGCTGGTTCCATTGGCTGTGCGCCTGGAAGTGGATGGCCCTGTGTCTATCCCGGCTTTCACCGCAAGTGTGTTGGGCCACAACCCGATCACCGCCTCGTACCCGATCGAGATACAGCCAGGCGACGACCTTTTCATGCTCGATTCAAACTGGATCCGTTACCCAGAGTATAACCGGGTTTTCGACGACGTGAAGCACCACGGCGGAAGGGTCATCACTTGTGTTTATGATCTGATTCCGGAGTTTCATCCCCAGGTCTGTCTGTCGGGTGTTCCGGAAGTCCACGAGCGCTGGCTGCGGACAGCGATCGCCACCAGCAATGCAATACTATGCATTTCGCGTGCGGTTGCAGATGAGCTTGTCATCTACATTCGACGTTACAACGTACCGCACATGAAAAATCTCAAGATCGGCTGGTTCCACTGTGGTTCGGACATCAGACTTCTAGGATCAAACAGAACACCCGGTCCTCTGGCACTGCAAGCGTTCAGCGGTGATAGCCCTACCTTTCTTTCCGTGGGCACGTTGGAGCCGCGAAAAAACCATGCTGTTCTCCTGGATGCATTTGATTCCCTTTGGGACCGTGGAGTGGCCGCAGATCTATGCGTTATCGGGCGAAAAGGATGGAACATTGAGAAGTTGGAGAGCCGAATTCTCAATCATCCCCAGTTGGGAAAGCGGCTGCACTGGCTTGCCGACGCTTCCGACGACGACCTGGTTTATGGCTACAAGCGCGCCACCGCGGTTATATGCCCCTCCATCGCCGAGGGCTTCGGATTGCCGGTTGTGGAGGCGGCGCGGATGGGTTGTCCCGTTATCTGCAGCGATATTCCGGTGTTCCGTGAAATCGGCTCGAACGGTGTCCTTTACTTTCCGCCAAACGAGCCAAAGAGCCTGGCGAGCTTGCTTGAGCGCTGGCTGGCGGGTGACCGTCATGCAAATTCTATTTCAGTCTTACAAAGCTCATGGAGCGATGCCGCGGCTCGAATCCACCAAGTGCTTTATGAGGACGATTGGTACTTAATCCTTGAATGAACGTCGCCCTCCGTTGGCGACTGTAGCAAGAGGCATATAGTGAAGGTTCTTCAGAACGCGCGATTGAAGATTGATGCTCTGCGACATGCCTACTCACGGGACGCTTTCGCTGCTGAGCGAAGCGCCTTGACGGAAGAGCGTTTCCGACTCCAGGCTGAACGGGAGCGTCTGTCTGGGGAAGCTGAGCGTCTTCGCCTTCAACGGGATGCCACGCCAGTCGATAGCCCGTTCATGCATTATCAAGCGACGTTTGATGCCCAATCGCTCGTTCGGCGTCATGCCGTCTCCGGCTTGACCGGGACGCCCGGCTACGTAACCAATTTCCTCGGCGTCAAAGCTCCCCCGGAGTTCCTTCCCGAAGTCATACGTCAGCAACTTGGACAGGTCGAAGGTGTTCCCATTCCAGCGAATTGGCACGCAGACGTCGCGGAGTGGGCCGGAGCGCTGCGTGCGGTGGAGCTTGCCCGTGGGAGTTTCACAGTGATTGAACTCGGTTGTGGTTGGGGTTGCTGGATGAATAACACGGGCGTCGCGGCTCGTCGGCTCGGCCTGGACGTCCGAGTGATCGGGGTTGAAGGCGATGAAAATCATGTGGCTTCGGCCGCACGCACCTGCGAAGTAAACGGGTTGCATCCGGAGCAAGTCACGCTGCATCACGGCATCGCGGCCGCTCGGTCGGGGCTCGCACTTTTCCCTAAACAGGAAGGCGTTCATTGGGGCGGCCAGCCGATCTTCGACCCGTCGGATGAACAACGGCAGCAAGCTCGTATATCCGGCTCATACGAAGAACTACCGATTTTTTCAATCTTGGAGTTGACCGCTGAGCATAAGAAGATCGACCTACTCCATGTGGATATTCAAGGCGGAGAGGCCGACCTAGTCAGGGACAGCCTGTCTCTCCTGAAGCAGAAGGTCGCCTATATGGTCATCGGCACGCACTCGCGCCAACTGGAGGGCAGATTGTTCGACAACTTGCTCAATGCCGGATGGCACCTTGAAGTCGAACGCCCCGCAATCCTCGGACTGGCCGAGGCGGGCCCGCATGTCGTTGTCGATGGCGTGCAGGCCTGGCGAAACCCGCTCCTTGTCTAAGTCAGCCCGTGCGCGGGCCGAATCTCACGCACAAAGCAGACGGTAAATGTTGCGCGTTAAATTCAAGCTCCGGGTAGATCTTTTTCGGTTATTTCGACACGTGCTATTGCCCCGGAACATCCCGGCTCGCACAAGAGACGCGTTTCCAGGCCGCTCTCGTCGTCGTCCAGTTGAAATGAAATTGTTGCGCGTGGTCTAGCTTCGGACAGATCGGCGAGGTCAAGGTCCTTGAAGTCAAGGAGACTGGTTCCGCCGGAAGCCGCGATTTCAAAACGGGCCCGCCCGGTCAAGGACGTGTTGATGTCGAATTGGATTGTAGCGTCATAGCGACCGGCAGGCAGAGAGATGTACGGGCCAAACAACCCGTATCCTGCCCTCCCATCAAGCACAATGAGTTCCTGCTGACGCGTACCCGCCAAGCTCTGCAATCTCGGATCGGACGCGGGAACTATGATAGGCTCGACCGGCTCAACCGTCGCCCGCCATACGTTGATCCATGGGAGGTCAAGCGAGCGAGAAACCGATGGCTTCAACCCTACGCGGCGCAGGGCGGCCCGAAAATACCGATCGTGGAATCCAAGCTCCAGCCAACCGTTCTGCCGTATGGCCCAGAGAGACTCGCCGTCCGTTCGCACGCCCCACGGCAACGGGAAGTCTCGGCTAATAGGCTCAGCTCCGAAATAGACACGTCCGCCGGGAGCGAGCGCAGCAGGCAGTGCACGCAGAAGCCTTGCATGATCAGCACAGTGATGAAACGATTCGAAGAAGACGATGGCGTCGAAATCTCTTGCCGCGCGCTCGATCCAGAAGAAGTCGTCGTTGACGACATTGACAGCCAAGTTCAGGGCTTGTGCGCGCGCTCGGACCAGGGCGCAGAAACGAGGCTCGATATCCAGTGCTGTCACATCAAAACCGAACTGTGCCAGGGCCATGGTCGTATTGCCCCAGCCTGGGCCCACGTCGAGCACCCGCGCGCCCGGTTTCAGGTCAAGGTTACGCAGGAGGAAAGCAATTGCGGACAGGTGAGCTCCGGCCACTGCCGGGCTGGAGGTATAGGGGAACGGCCGCTTCAGTGCTGCGTCGACGTCAAAGACCGTTTCTTCGTTGCTTGTCTTGTACTGCCGACCGGAAATGAACTCGTAGAAGCCCATTTGGGCAGCAGCGTAATCGGGCGAGAACGGATCAGGTGGAACCTGAGCCGCGAAATCCACGCAGAAAGTGCTGAAGATCTGGCGCAACGCATCGTCCGATGTCGCCGCCGCGCAGTCCTTGAGCTTTTTGTCCAAAGCATCAAGAGTTGTCAAAACCTTCACGTGCGCCCTCTCTAGCTGATCATGTGGCTTAGAATATGACGGCACCCGCGTCGCGGATACAGGCTTCACTCGTTCGGCGGTGAGTTTCCCTTCTGGATGATCAACAGAATTGACGTTGAGATGTGCGGACCCAAAAGCAGTTTCACGTGCTTGCGGCCATGTGTGAAATAGGGAGGATAATCGTAATCAATATCATGCAAGTGCGCGCCCGGGTTAAAATCAACGGATTCTAGTGCGGCGCCATTCCGGCGTAGCATGTAGTCTAGTGTCTCGATGTCCATTTTGCGGTAGATGACGCTACCGCCGCTTTCCCACGTCTCGGTGTTGGATGCCACGTTGAACTCTGTGGTGTGGACGGCGACGCCACCTGGCTTTATCAATCGCATAGCTTCTGTCACGAACTTGAAGCCAGCTTGAAGACTACCTAAATGCTCGAACGAACAAGAGCTCCACACAAAATCGAAGCTTTCAGTCGAGAATTCGCATAGGTCTCTCATGTCCGCCGGAGCGAATCGCACGTTCCGCTTGAAGGTTTCTTGATCGACGAGAGCGGGGTGGAAGAGATGGTCCGCAGATCGCGCGTACTCGTCGGAGAGGGACCAACCTGCCTCGTCCGATCCCAAGTCAGTTCCGAGCACCTCGACCCCGTGCGCCGCGAGAGCTGACGGAAGAGGCTCTTTGCCGACCGCAAATCCGAGACCCGAGCGATCGCGCTGCAGCATCCCTCGTTCCTGCAAGACCGCCATTATCGCGCACCATTCCCAGGCTTTGCGAGAGATGGTGCGGTCGGGCCGGTGAAGATCCTGGTCCGCGGGCTCGAGGTTCAGTTTTTGTGCCCAGTGGACATACCAGTCTTCATGGAAGTGTTCGTATCTGCAAACTGTCGACCTCAGCACATGCTCTACCTGTTGCTGTGATGGTGAGGAAACATGATCGCGCAGAAGAGCCCCGTGATGAACGAAGCCCCCACCGGACGACAAAGCTCATATTTGACGAACCCCTTCGTCAAGAGTGGTAAACCCTTCCCCGCCAATCGCTCAACACCACGTCGAGAGTTTCGTCCCACGGCACCGTCGGCGTCCAGCCTAAATCGTGAGCGGCGCGGCCCGCATTCCCCGCGACGCGCTCCACATCGGTCGGACGAAGCCTGTCGGGCTCCAGCTCCACCGCCGGCGTCACCCCGCTGCGAGCGATCAGCGCGTCGAGGATGTCGCCGATCCTGCGTGGCGTGCCGGATGCGATGTTGTAGACAGCGCCCGGGATGGTCCCGGCTGCCAACGCGGCCCCATAGGCCGCACAGACATCCCGCACGTCGAGAAAATCCCGCCAGCGGTCAAGGGCGCCAACCTGCATGACCGGCGCCTGCTGCCCGGCCTCTATGCGCGCGATCTGACGGGCGAAGCTCGCCACCACAAAGCTCGGCGTCTGCCCGGCGCCGGTGTGGTTGAAGGCCCGCAGCCGGACAGCATCGAGCCCGCGCAGCGCCATCTCGCCGACCGCCAGATCGCAGGCCGCCTTGGATGCGGCATACGGGTTGGCCGGACGCAACAGCGCCCCTTCGTCGAGCGGCGCCGTGTCGCGGAAACTCATCCCATAGATCTCCGCCGAGGAGGCCAGCACAAAGCGGCAATGGCGCGCATGGTGCAGCACCGCCTCGGCCAAAGCCACCGTGCCCATGAGGTTCGCGCGCCAACTCGCGAGCGGATCGTTGAAGGAGGTTGCCACGGAGGCCTGCGCCGCGAGATGGATCAGCCCGTCCGGCTGCGTCTCGGCGATCATCGCCGCGCAGGCCGCGGGCTCCAGCAAGTCGAACGGAACCACCCGATCCGCGCCGTCAGGCGATGGCAGCGCCCCATCCTCAGGGCGGCACGCGGCGATCAACTCGGCCTCCGGGAAGCGGCTCCGCAACAGCACGAGCAGATGGCGTCCGACAAATCCCGCGGCACCCGTCACCAGCAGGCGGCCGTAGCCGGGCATTGTCAGGCAGTCCGCTCGCGATGCCGGGCAAGATCGGCCTCCACCATCTCGGCGATCATCTCCTCGAGAGTGATCTCTGGCTTCCAGCCGAGCTTGGTCTGCGCTTTGGTCGGGTTGCCGAGCAGCACCTCGACCTCGGCGGGCCGCAGGAAGGCCGGATCGATCGTCACGTAATCCTCGTAGTCAAGCCCGACGTGCCGGAAGGCGAGCGCGCACATGTCGCGGATCGAGGTCGTGCGGCCGGTGGCGACAACGTAATCGTCCGCCACCTCCTGCTGCAGCATGAGATGCATCGCCCGGACGTAATCGCGCGCATGCCCCCAGTCGCGGGTCGCGTCGAGATTGCCCATGGGCAGGGTCTGTGCCAGCCCGAGCTTGATGCGCGCGGCGCCGTCGGTGACCTTGCGGGTCACGAACTCGATCCCGCGCAGCGGGCTCTCATGGTTGAACAGGATCCCCGAACTCGCGTGCAGCCCGAAGCTCTCGCGGTAGTTCACCGTCATCCAGTGGCCGTAGAGCTTGGCGACGGCGTAGGGAGAGCGCGGATAGAATGGCGTCGTCTCGCTCTGCCTCGGTTCCTGGATGAGGCCGTACATCTCGGACGAGCTTGCCTGGTAGAAGCGCGCGTCTGGAACCTCGATCCGCACAGCTTCCAGCATGATGCCGACGCCGAGCGCGGTTACCTGTCCGGTCAGGATCGGCTGGGTCCAGGAGGTTTTGACAAAGCTCTGGGCGCCGAGGTTGTAGACCTCATCCGGCTTCACCTCGCGCAGAATGCGCAGCACGGAGGAGAGATCGAGGATGTCGCCATCGAGCATGCGGATCTGGCCGGCGATGCCAAGCCACCTGAGGCGCCCGTCGATCACGTCGGCCGAGGCCGATCGCCGGAGAAGACCATAAACCTCATAACCTTGGCCGAGGAGGAGCTGAGACAGGTAGGCCCCATCCTGGCCGGTTACGCCGGTTATCAAAGCACGCTTCATATGGGTAGTCCTTGGACAGGCGTTGTCAGGGAAGGATGCTGTGTCAGATCTTGGATAAGCCGCCAAGCGTTTGCTTGCCAGCCTCGGCAGACTGGTCGGATGGGGCTGATGCCATGATGGGTTAAGAGGCCGAGGTGCAAAGTCCTCAGGACTTGGCGAGATGGTCGGGACGCGCCATTGAGAACTGCGGGAGCAACCAGGATCACAAGACGGCACTTGCCGTAGTTCCCGTCTTGTTCACAAGTGCACGTGGCGCGCGAGGAATTACGGACACTGGCCCAGAACCCACCTCATAACGCGCAGACCGGGGAGCTCGACCGGGTCAAAGCCCGCATCAGGACGCTCACCGAGCGCACGGTCACCAGAGGGTGTACCGAAGCGGAGGCCATGGCGGCGGCGGCCATGGTGGGGCGGTTGCTCGAGCGCTACGCCCTCACGATGCAGGAAGTGGACGTGCGCGATGAAGCCTGCGTTCAGGTGGAGGTGCCGCTCGGTGGCGTCCGTCGGCGTCCGATCGACCTCTGCGTGCCTGCCATCGCGCGCTTCTGCGAGTGCAAGGTCTGGCTCGCCCGGTCGGAGGTGAGCGCCCGCTACGTGTTCTTTGGCTTTGCCACCGACACAAAGCTGGCGGCCTATCTGTTCGCGGTGATCGACCGCGCCATCGGGACCGATGTGCTGGCGTTCCGGCGGGGCAGCCCTTCACTTGCCGGGGCCGCGCTCCGCCGCGCCTCGGTGAGCTTCAAGCAAGGCATGGCAACGCGCATCGCCGAGCGGCTCGAGACGATGCATGCCGAGCGGGAGGCGAACGTCGCCGCCAATCGTGTGGCAGGAACCGCGCTGATGGTGATCAGGCACCAGGTCGTGGAGGACGCGTTCCGCGCCACCAAGATCAAGTTGCAAACGTTGCCGGGCGTCACGCTACGGCGGGACGGTGCATACCGGGCGGGGCGGCTCGCCGGGGACAGCGTCAACCTTCGCAGGCCGCTCGGGGAGAACGCGAAGGCGGCACTCCCGCGATGAGCGGCCGCGACCGTCAGCGCAGCCGCGTCTATGGTTGGGAAAATCGGTTCGTCGTGCCGCATGACCAGACAACCATTCCGATAACGGCGGCGCAGGCCATGGTCGATACGATCTGGGCGGAGATGGCGCTGCTTTATCCGCCGCGCGTTGAACCCCTGCCCGCCGGTGTTCGCAGGCGTCTCGCCGACGCCGACCGGCTCACCATCCGGCTGCCGGCTGAAACTCCCTCATGGTGCCTGCTGCATGAGCTGGCTCATGCAATGACCTCGGAACACGATGGCGCCAGTGATGGTCATGGCCCCTCGTTCATGGCCATCTACGTCGAGCTGCTGTGTCGCTACATGCGGCTCGACGCGTCCCACCTCAGGGCGACCGCCGCGGCGGCGGGCGTCTCGGTCGCTGACACCGTGAGGCCCAGCTTTGTCAGCGCATAGGCCGCATCTCTCTTTGTGACTTTTCACGAGAGCGCATGAAGCGCCACCCAAAGTCGGTTTAGGAAACGAGCGCCGCCTCTCTCACGACATCGGCCAGAGTGCGGACGATGTCGGAGCGGCTCACGACACCGACGAGTTTGCCCGCCCGCAGGATCGGAAGGCGCTTGACCCGGTTGGCCGTCATGACATCGGCAAGCTCCGAAACGGGGGTGTTCTCGGACTTGGTCAGCACCGGGCTGCTCATCAGATCTCGGGCGAGACGATGATCCATTTTGACATAATTCAGAAACTCGGGTGCAAGCTCATCGCCTTCAGCAAGAAGATCAAGCCACCAGGCGCGCCGCATCATGTTCGCGGAGCCGAAAGGCTTCATCAGATCGCCTTCGCTGACGATGCCGACCACATGGCCGTGCTCGTCACAGACAGGGACGGCGCTGATTTCATGCTCTGACAGTGTCGCTGCGATGTCCCGGACGGAGGCGTCGGGCGTCGTCGTCACCACGTTACGCGTCATGATATCCGAAGCTACTAGCGCCATGTCACTCTCCAATCCGATCGCTTAGGGGCGGCATCCGGCATTGTGGGACGCTCGGAAGCCGAAGTTCCAGCCATCGTCGTCTCACGAGCTTGGTCTGGTTCGATGCGAATGAACCCCTGCCTATATCGGCCGCCTCGCCTCCTCTCCAGCCTCGGAAACTACTGAACGGCTCCATGACGGTCGCCGCCATGATTGGGTGTGGATCGAGCACGCATCGGTACGGCTGCAACCCCCGTCGGTAGTTTCCGACCCTGCGCGCCTTCGGCGTCGCGGCGCTACTACTGGGCCGACCGCCGCTCCATCACGGAGCGAACGCCTATGCCCGCGTTCAGCCTTGCACACGAAACGACTTAAGGGACCACATCCATGGATCATCCCGCTCCGACGCTGCCTTTGGCGGACCATGCAAAGGGCCGCGAACCGACCGGCCCACAAGCCATCCTGACCCACGACGAGCTGATGCGGATGAATGCCTACTGGCGTGCCGCCAACTACTTATCGGTCGGACAAATCTACCTCTACGACAATCCTCTGCTGCGCGAGCCGTTGACCCTGGCGCATGTGAAGCCGCTCGTTGTCGGCCACTGGGGAACGACTCCCGGGCAGAACTTCATCTATGTCCATCTTAATCGCGTCATCAAAAACAGCGATTTGGACATGATCTATATCGCCGGCCCCGGGCACGGCGGCCCTGCTCTGGTTGCCAACACATACATGGAAGGCAGCTACAGCGAGATCTACCCGAATGTGAGCCGCGACACGGCGGGGCTCAAGACGCTGTTCACGCAATTTTCCTTCCCCGGCGGCATTTCCAGCCATGTCGCGCCCACGACACCGGGCTCCATTCACGAGGGCGGCGAACTTGGCTACTCGCTGAGCCACGCCTTCGGGGCCGCCTTTGACAACCCCGACCTGATTGTCGCCTGCATCGTCGGCGATGGAGAGGCCGAAACCGGCCCGCTCGCCACGGCCTGGCAGTCGAACAAGTTTCTCAACCCTGTCCGCGATGGCGCCGTTCTTCCGATCCTTCATCTGAATGGTTTCAAGATCAGCAATCCTACGGTCCTCGCCCGGATCGAGCACGAGGAGCTGAACCACTTCTTCCGCGGCTGCGGCTGGACGCCCTACTTCGTGGAGGGCGATCAACCCGAGAAGATGCATGAGCGCATGGCCACCATCCTCGATCAGGCGATCGCGCAGATCAAGCAGATCCAGACCGATGCCCGTTCCGGCGGTCAGACGGCGCGGCCACGCTGGCCAATGATCGTGCTGCGCTCGCCAAAGGGTTGGACCGGCCCGGTCGAGGTCGACGGCCTGCAGATCGAAGGCACCTTCCGCTCCCATCAGGTGCCGATCCTCGTCGATGCCGCACATCCCGATCATGTGGCTCTGCTGGAAGACTGGATGAAAAGCTACAAGCCCGAGGAGCTCTTCACCGCGGATGGCAGCCTGATCCCCGAGCTCGCGCAGCTGGCCCCCGTCGGGAACCGTCGCATGGGCGCCAATCCTCATGCCAATGGCGGCATCCTGCTGCGGGACCTGCATATGCCGGATTTCCGCCGGCATGCCGTCGTAGTGCCGTCGCCCGGAGCCGTTGCCGCGCAGGACACCCTCGTCCTCGGCAACTTCTTCCGTGACATCGTCGCACTGAACCCGGACAACTTCCGTATCTTCGGCCCAGACGAAACGCTCTCGAACCTGCTCGGCGCCGTCTTCGAGGTTACCAACCGCCAGTGGGAAGCGCCTGAAGTTCAGGACGACGAGTTCCTGGCGCCTCAGGGCCGGGTTCTCGACTCGATGTTGAGCGAGCATCAATGTGAGGGCTGGCTCGAGGGCTATCTGCTGACCGGCCGCCACGGCCTTTTCAACAGCTACGAAGCC
This sequence comes from Acidisoma sp., assembly GCF_965199065.1. Lineage (NCBI taxonomy): Bacteria > Pseudomonadati > Pseudomonadota > Alphaproteobacteria > Acetobacterales > Acidocellaceae > Acidisoma > Acidisoma sp. Next base: position 1,045,118 of record NZ_CBDAQN010000003.1, read on the forward strand.
TTCATCCGGATCGTCGATTCGATGTTCAGCCAGCACGCAAAATGGCTGAAGGTTACGCGGGAACTGCCGTGGCGGCGCAATATCGCGTCGCTGAACTATCTGCTCGCCTCGCACGTCTGGCAGCAGGATCACAACGGCTTCACCCATCAGGATCCCGGCTTCCTCGATCATGTGATCAACAAGAAGGCGGACATCGTCCGTTGCTATCTGCCTCCCGATGCGAACTGCCTTCTCTCGACGTTCGACCATTGCCTGCGCAGCCGCCATTACGTGAACGTCGTCGTCGCCGGCAAGCACGCCCTGCCGCAATGGCTGACGATGGAGGCCGCCATCGTGCATTGCACCGAAGGCGTTGGCATCTGGCAGTGGGCAAGCAACGATCAGAACAGCGAGCCCGACGTTGTCATGGCCTGCTGCGGAGATACGCCGACGCTCGAGATCCTCGCCGCCGTCTCGATTCTGCGGGAGCATCTGCCCGAGCTTAAAATCCGCGTCATCAACGTGGTCGATCTGATGAAGATGCAATCGGCCAGCGAGCACCCGCATGGCCTCAACGAGACCGACTACGATGCGCTGTTCACCCGGGACAAGCCGATCGTCTTCGGGTTCCATGGCTACCCGTCGCTGATCCACGGCCTGACCTATCGCCGCACCAATCGTCACATGGTCGTGCGCGGCTATATGGAGGAAGGCACCATAACGACCGCCTTCGACATGCGCGTGCAGAACGGTCTCGATCGGTTCCACCTCGTGCAGGATGCGGTGGACCGTCTGCCGCAGCTCGGCACGAAAGGCGACTATCTCAAGCAGATGATCCGGGACAAGCTCATCGAGCACAAGGTCTACATCGACCGGCACGGCGAGGATCTTCCCGAGGTCCGGAACTGGAAGTGGGGCCAGGTGTCGTGAAGAATCGCCAGCTCACCGACACCGCCCAGGCTCTGGTTTGCGGAGGGCGGGGTCTGCTGGCGATGGATGAGAGCAACGGCACCTGCAACAAGCGTTTCGCGGCCGCTGGGATCACGCAGACGGAGCCTTTCCGACGCGCCTATCGCGAACTGCTGGCGACGACGCCCAATCTCTCCACCTGCATCAGTGGGGCTATCCTCTATGACGAGACAATCAGGCAGAGGACGGCCGAAGGCGTGCCGTTCGCCACGCTGCTGACCGAAGCCGGCATCATACCCGGCATCAAGGTCGATATCGGTGCGAAGGAGATGGCCGGTCATCCGAGCGAGGCGATCACCGGTGGCCTGGACGGCTTGCGGGAGCGTCTGGCCGACTACTGGTCCATGGGTGCACGTTTCGCCAAATGGCGGGCCGTGATTGCGTTGGACGACAGGCTTCCGACCGCGGCCTGCATCGCCGCAAACGCCGAGGCGCTCGCCGGCTATGCAGCCCTCTGCCAGGAAGCGGGGCTTGTTCCCATCGTCGAGCCTGAAGTGCTGATGGCCGGCGATCATGATCTGGAGCGCTGCCGTCTGGTGACGGAGACCGTGCTGCACACCGTCTTCGACGCGCTTTACGAGCAGGGTGTCATGCTGGAGGGGCTTATCCTCAAACCGAACATGATTCTCCCCGGTCTCGCCTGCCCGATCCAGCCCGCCGCGGACGTAATTGCCGAGGCAACCGTCACGTCTCTGCTGCGGGTCGTCCCGGCGGCGGTGGCGGGAATTGCCTTCCTCTCCGGCGGCCAATCCGGTGAACTCGCCTCCGAGCGCCTCAATGCGATGAACATCAAGGCCAAAGCCTCGGGGTCGCGCATCCCCTGGCCTCTCGTCTTCTCCTTCGCGCGCGCCATCCAACGTCCCGCGCTTGAAATATGGAAAGGGCAGGCGGTCAATACAGCGCACGCCCAGCAGGCGCTGTATCATCGCGCCCGCTGCAACCACGCTGCCTTGCGCGGCGAGTATAGCGCCGCATTGGAAGCAGCATGACAATGGAACCTCAGGACCTTCGCATTTATCTGGTCCGGCACGGGGAGACGGCCTGGTCGCGATCCGGTCAGCACACCGGCCGCACCGATATGCAGTTGAGCGAACCTGGCGAGGCAGAAGCGAAAGCTTTGGCGCCATGGCTACGCGGCATCCATTTTGGGCGTGTGCTCACGAGCCCGCTACGCCGCGCGCGGCGTACCTGCGAGCTAGCGGGCCTCGGCCGCACGGTTGCCGCGGACGCTAATCTCGAGGAGTGGAACTATGGCAAGTTTGAAGGTCTTACCTCCGCTCAAATCCATCTGGATCGACCTGATTGGCTGATCTACCGCGATGGCGCGCCCGGCGGTGAGACGCCGAGCGAAGTGTCCGACCGCGCGGATCAGGTGATCGCCCAGATGACGACGCTGCACGGCAATGTTGCCATCTTCACCCATGGTCATTTCGGCACCGTTCTCGGCGCGCGTTGGGTAGGACTGCCCATCCTAGAGGCACAGCATTTCTCGCTGAGCACCGCGTCCATGAGTGTATTGGCGTATAGCCCGGCTCATCCTGAAACCCGAGTGATCGCTTTGTGGAACGCGAATCCCGCAACGCTTCGGGATGGCGGTTGATGGAACAGACGCTTCACTCGCCGGAGGCGAGCCAGGACACGCTGAAGTCAATGCCGATGGCGAAGCTGGAGACCCATCTGAAGTCGTCTCCCGACGGCCTCACTCAAGCCGAAGCCGCGAGGCGTCTGGCCGCTGACGGCCCGAACGAAATCCCGGAGAAGAAGACTAACGCGCTGCTGAAGTTTCTCTCCTATTTCTGGGGCCCGATCCCCTGGATGATCGAGGTCGCCGTCATTCTTTCCGGTGTCGTGCGGCACTGGCCGGATTTCTTCATCATCCTCCTGTTGCTCGTCGCCAACGCCACCATCGGCTTTTGGGAGGAGCGGCAGGCCGGCAATGCGATTGAGGCTTTGAAGGCGAAGCTCGCGACCAAGGCCCGCGTCAAGCGGGACGGCAAGTGGGTAACACCGCCGGCGCGGGAGCTTGTGGCCGGCGACGTCATCCGGCTTCGGCTTGGCGACATCGTCCCCGCCGACGCGCGTCTTCTGGATGGCGACGAAGTCTCGGTGGATCAGTCGGCTTTGACGGGAGAGTCGCTCCCTACCTCGCGGAAATCGGGAGAGGCGGTCTTCTCGGGCTCGATCGTCCGCCGTGGCGAGATCGGTGCCCTTGTCTATGCAACCGGCGGCAAGACCTATTTCGGCAAGACGGCGGAGCTGGTCGAGACCGCCGTCACCGTCAGCCATTTCCAGAAGGCCGTGCTCAAGATCGGCGACTACCTCATCATGCTGGCAGTGGCCCTGGTCGTGGTGATCATCGCGGTCAGCCTCTATCGCGGCAACCCGATCCTGACCACGCTGCAGTTCGCGCTTGTCCTCACGGTCGCCGCGATTCCGGTTGCCATGCCGACGGTGCTATCGGTGACGATGGCGGTCGGCGCCCGTCTGCTCGCCAAGAAGCAGGCGATCGTCAGCAAGCTCGTCGCCATCGAGGAACTGGCTGGTGTCGATGTGCTTTGTGCGGACAAGACCGGCACGCTGACGCAGAACAAACTCACTCTCGGCGATCCCTTCTGCCTGGATAAAGCGACGCCCGATGACGTGGTTCTTGCCGGCGCGCTCGCGTCACGCGAGGAGAATGACGACACCATCGACCTCGCCGTGCTGGGCGGCCTCAAGAACAAGGACGCCCTGAAACCCTACAAGGTCACCCACTTCCAACCATTCGACCCGGTACACAAGCGGACGGAAGCGACTGTCACGGGCGCGGATGGCAAGAGCTTCAAGGTCACCAAGGGTGCGCCGCAGGTCATTCTCGATCTTGCCGCACCGACGCCGGCTGCGAAGGCCGCGGTGACCAAGGCGGTCGATGACTTCGCCGCGCGGGGTTTTCGGGCCCTCGGCGTGGCCCGCGCCGAGGGTGACGGCAAATGGACGCTTCTGGGCGTGCTGCCGCTGTTCGACCCGCCGCGCGTCGATGCAAAGGCAACGGTGGAGACCGCCCGCAAGATGGGCGTGACGATCAAGATGGTGACCGGCGACGCGCTCGCCATTGCGCGGGAAACCGCCAGCACCTTGGGTATGGGCGCCAATATTCTCGATGGCGCCACGTTGGGCGACGCCAAGACCAACGAGACACCGGCGGTTGCCCGGTCCATCGAGCAGGCCGACGGCTTCGCCCAGGTTTTCCCCGAGCACAAGTTCCATATCGTGGACGTGCTGCAGAAGCATGGCCATATCGTCGGCATGACCGGAGACGGTGTGAACGATGCGCCCGCCTTGAAGAAGGCGGATTGCGGCATCGCGGTCTCCGGCGCGACGGATGCTGCCCGCGCCGCGGCGTCCATTGTCCTGACGACGCCCGGCTTGTCCGTCATCATTGATGCGATCAAGGAAAGCCGGAAGATCTTCCAGCGCATGAACAGCTACGCCATGTATCGCATCGCCGAGACGTTGCGTGTGCTCATCTTCATGACGCTCGCCATTCTGATCTTCAACTTCTATCCCTTGACGGCTGTAATGATCGTCATGCTGGCGCTGCTGAACGATGGCGCCATTCTCTCCATCGCCTATGACAACGTGCACTACAGGAATGCGCCCGAAGCCTGGAACATGCGCCTCGTGCTCGGCATCGCGACGGTGCTGGGATGCGTCGGGCCAATCGCGGCGTTCGGTCTGTTCTATCTGGGCGACCGGGTGTTTCATATCGACCGGTCGCATCTGCAGACGATGATGTATCTGATGCTGTCGGTCGCGGGCCATCTGACGATCTTCCAGACCCGCACGCGTGGACCCTGGTGGTCGATACGGCCGGCACGGATCCTCCTGATCGCGGTCTTCGGAACACAAACGGTGGCAACGCTCATCGCCGTTTATGGTGCCGGTCTTGTGGCGCCTCTCGGATGGGGTTGGGCGCTCGTCGTCTGGGGCTATGCCCTGGCGTGGTTCCTGGCGACCGATCCGGTCAAGCTTCTGGCTTACTGGGTTCTTGATCCTGCAACGAAAAAGCCGGTGAAACCGAGCCCGAAGCCCGCGGCGGGCGCCATCGCTCAACCAGCCTGACAGGCGCCCACCTTACAACTCGAGCCGGGAGAACCCGCCGTGACGTTACCTCTCATCGATCCAGCCGCGCGAGCGTTGCCCAAAGCTCCAGACCGCGTCACGTCGTCCTTGGAGCCGCCGGCCACCGATCAACACGTCACGCCTTGGCTCATGGTCGTGCTCGTCGTCGTTCTCTTCTCCGGCGGACTCTTCGGCTACGATCAAGGCGTGATCTCCGGCGCCTTGCACGGCGTCCGCCAAGCATTTGCGCTTAGCCCGCTCCTGGTCGAGGTGGTGACAAGCTGGGTCACGCTGGGCGCTCTTTTCGGCGCCCTTGTCAGCGGCGAACTGGCGGATCGGATGGGCCGCAAGCGAACCGTGTTGATCGCGGGCGCCATGTTCACTCTCGGGGCGCTGGTGCAGGCCCTCGCGCCAGATACGGTGGTGCTGGTTGCTGGCCGTCTGATCATTGGCGTGGGGGTTGGGGTGGCGGCCGTCGCGGCACCGCTCTATGCCGCCGAACTCGCCCCGAGCGCGCTACGCGGCCGTTTCGTGTCCGCCTATCAGCTTGCCATCACAATCGGGATCTTTCTGGCTTATCTCGTGGACGGCTGGTTATCGGACACAGACTCCTGGCGGATCATGCTCGGAGCCGCCGCGGTGCCGGGCCTGCTGCTTTTTGCAGTTGCTCTGGCGGCGCCGCAATCGCCGCGCTGGCTCATGATGGTCGGCCGCAAGACGGATGCCGCGTCGGAGCTTGGCCGCATCCGGCCTGGCGTCAACTCCCAGCACCATCTCGACACCATCGAGCGATCCTTGCGTGAGGAGGGACATAAAGCCTCCTGGCGCGAGGTCTTCGACCGGCAGTGGCGCCAGCCACTCCTGATCGGCGTGGGCCTCGCGGTGTTCCAGCAGATCACTGGCATCAATGCGATCATCTACTATGCCGACCAGATCTTCGCCTCGGCCGGGTTCGTCACGCAGGCGTCACAGACAACAGTCACCACCTGGGCTATTGGTGCTGTCAACGTCCTCGCCACCCTGATCGCCATCGCATACATTGATCGCCTGGGACGCCGCAAGCTGCTGCTCACGGGGCTTGTCGGCATGGCGTTGAGCCTTGTAACAGTCGGCATTGCTTTTCAGTTCATCAAGACCGCATCCGCAAGCGCTTCCGTGACATCCGGCCCTACGACGGCGGGGATCGTCACACTCTGCGCGTTAGTTTGCTTCATCATCTGCTTTGCTTTCTCGATGGGGCCTGTCGTCTGGACTGTCATCAACGAGATTTTCCCCGGGCATATCCGAGGCCGCGCCGTCGCTATCGCCACCGCCGTGAACTGGGGCTCTGCCTTCCTCGTCAGCCAGTTCTTTCTCACCGTCATCGGAGCGATCGGCAACTCGCTCACGTTCTGGCTCTTCGCCTTGTTTTGCGCACTGGCCTGGGTCTGGATTTACTTCCGCGTGCCGGAGACGAAAGGCCAGTCGCTCGAACAAATCCAGCAGCTCTGGGTGGTGAAGACCTGAGAGCAGGTCGCGCCGGTTACGGGTTCGCCTTCCCAGCAAGATGGTGGAGACAGCCGGCATGACACTGTTGACGAACGACAAGACCACGAAGGCGGCGGCGCCGATCGTCGTAAAAGCAAAGTTCGACGTTCACCATCATGGTGAAGCGGGGCCTCGAAGGACCAAGATCCATATCAGGAACCTCGACTTCTTCTACGGCAAGCTGCAAGGCCTGAAGCGCGTCACGCTGGAGATTCCGGAGAAGCGCGTGACGGCGTTGATCGGGCCTTCCGGGTGCGGCAAGTCGACTCTCCTCCGTGTGCTCAACCGCATGTATGACCTTTATCCGAAGCAGCATGCAACCGGCGAGGTCACCTTGGACGGCGAAAATCTGCTCGCCAAGCACATCAACATCATGCGGTTGCGTGAGCGCATCGGCATGGTTTTCCAGACGCCGACGCCCTTCGCGCTTTCGATCTACGACAACGTGGCATTCGGAATGCGGCTCCACGAGACGCTCACCCGCAGTGAACTGAAACGGCGCGTCGAAGACTGTCTCACGCGGGCCGGACTTTGGGGCGAGGTGAAGGACCGGCTCTCTGCACCGGCGCTCGGCCTTTCCGGTGGCCAGCAGCAGCGTCTTTGCATCGCCCGCATGATTGCGATGCGGCCGGAGGTGCTTTTGCTGGATGAGCCGACAAGTGCGCTCGATCCCATGAACACCGGCAAGATCGAGGATCTGATCGATGAACTGAAGCATGAGTTCACGATCGTGATCGTGACGCACAGCATGCAGCAGGCGGCACGGTGCGCCGACCAGGTGGCCTTCATGTACCTGGGCGAAATGGTCGAAGTCGGATCGGCGGAGCAGATCTTCACCAAGCCTCACTCAAAGCACACCGAGGCCTACATCGCAGGGCGTTTCGGCTGAGGTTTCGCACCGATCACGCTGTCATGGCAGCTGCCCCGGATTGATCTGCATCAAGGGCGGCAGAGACGGAGTGCGGCAGATGAGCAACGCACTCAAACGAGGCAGAGCCACACAGCTTGTATTGTTCAAGGATAGATCGCCATGCCGGATATGCCGATAATCGCACCGAGCGTCCAACTGCCGCCCGCGCCACCGCCACCTCGCCTGGCGACAGCCGCCGATCTCGACCGCCTCTGGCACAACTGGCAGAGCCGCTTCACCGGGGGCCGCTCGCCGAGCACGGTGAGCCTCGCCATGCTCGACTGGGCCGCGCACGCCGGAAATGCGCCTTTCCAGATGACCGAACTGTCGCGCGCGGGTTTCAGCCAGTGGCTTCGCCTCGCGAAGATCGCGGCCGGGCAAGAGCTACCGGTGGCGCCCGCGAAAGGTGACACCCGCTTTAGCAATCCGGCTTGGCAGCAGATGCCTTTCGGATTGCTCGTGCAAGCGGTTCTGCTCGGTGAGGAATGGTGGCAGAGCCTCGTCCAGGCGCCCGCAGGCATGGGGCCGCATGACAGGCGCATGGTTTCTTTCACCGTGCGGCAATGGCTGGATATGATGTCGCCATCCAACTTCCCGGGCCTGAACCCCGAGGTTCTCGCGGCCACTCGAGACAGCGGTGGCGCCAATCTCGTAGCCGGGATGCGCAACCTGATGCGCGACCGGACCTCGGGCGACACCGGAGCCAACACCAGCTTCAAGGTCGGCGGCAATCTCGCGACGACGCCCGGCAAGATCGTCTTCCGCAATGAGCTCATGGAGCTCATCCAATACTCTCCGGCGACGCCGCTCGTCGGCGCCGAGCCGGTGCTCATCGTCCCGGCCTGGATCATGAAATACTACATCCTTGACCTGTCTCCCCATAACTCTCTGGTGCGCTGGCTCGTAGGCCAAGGGCGGACAGTCTTCATGATATCCTGGCGCAACCCCGGCGCCGAAATGCGCGATACCAGCCTCGACGACTACCGCATGCGCGGCGTCATGGCCGCGATCGACGCCGTCCAGGCCGTCTGCGGCACAGCCAAGATCCACGCGACGGGCTATTGCCTCGGGGGCACCCTGCTCGCCATCGCCGCCGCCGCGATGGCGCAGGCCCATGACGAGAGGCTCGCCAGTCTCTCGTTGTTCGCGGCGCAGACCGATTTCAGCGAGGCCGGGGAGTTGCAGCTCTTCATCACCGAGGACCAGCTCGCCTTTCTCAACGACATCATGCAGACGCAAGGCTATCTGAGCAGCGCGCAGATGGGCGGCGCCTTCCAGATGCTACGCTCCAACGACCTGATCTGGTCGCACGCGATCCGCGACTACATGCTGGGCGAGCGCGACGCTCCTTTTGACCTGATGGCCTGGGACGCAGACGGCACCCGGCTGCCGGCGCGGATGCACATCGAGTATCTGCGCAGTCTGTTCCTTCACAACGATCTTGCCGAAGGACGTTTCCGCGTCGACGGGCATGTGCTGGCGCTCAATGATATTCGCGCGCCGATCTTCGTTGTCAGCACGGAGAGCGACCACATCGCGCCGTGGCATTCTGTCTACAAGCTGCACCTGCTGAATGATGGACCGATCACCTTTGTTCTCACATCGGGCGGCCACAACGCGGGCATCGTCAGCGAACCCGGACATCCCCACCGGCATTTCCGCCTGCGGACCAGGGATGTCGGCGGCCATACCTTCGGGCCGGACGAATGGGAGCGCGAGACGGCGCCCCGGGACGGCTCGTGGTGGCCCCAGTGGAACGACTGGCTGGGCCGCCATTCGGGGCCGTCGGTGGTGCCTCCCCAGATGGGTCTGCCGGGCACCGCGCCGCTCGCCGACGCTCCCGGCACCTATGTCCTGGAAGGATAACGCAATGCCCGACGGAACAAACGACCTCTTCATCGAAAATAGAACCTTTGACGAGATGACGATCGGCGAGACGGCGAGCCTCACTCACACCGTCTCTCAGCGCGACATCGATCTGTTCGCGACGGTGACAGGCGACGTGAATCCGGCGCATGTCGATCCGGCCTACGCCGAGACCGATATGTTCCACCACATCATTATCCACGGCATGTGGGGCGCGGGTCTCATTTCGGCCACGCTCGGCACGAAGCTTCCCGGGCCGGGCACGATCTATCTCGGCCAGGACCTGCATTTCCGGCGTCCGGTCAACATCGGCGACACCATCACCGCCACGCTGACCGTGAAGGAAAAGAAGCCAGAGAAGAAAGACGTGACGCTCGATTGCGTCTGCACCAATCAGGAGGGCGAGGCTGTCATCACCGGCACCGCATTCATCCGCGCGCCGACGACGCGGGTTCGCCGCAAGCGCGTCATTCTCCCCTCTGTGCGCGTCGGCCGTCATCCGGAGACGCAGGCGATCCTTGCCCGCGCAAGTGGCGGCACGCCGATCGCGACCGCCGTCGTTTTTCCCGTCGATGCGCCATCCCTGCTCGCGGCCCTCGATGCCGCGGCGGCTGGCCTTATTCAGCCAGTACTCGTGGGACCGGCGGTGCGCCTGAGGGCCGTGGCGCAGGCCGCGGGCTTGGACCTGACCGGGCTTTCAATCGTCGAGGCTGCGGACGCTCCGCAGGCGGCGGCAAGAGCCGTGGCACTCGCACGCAGCGGGGATGTCGCCATGCTCATAAAGGGCGACCTGCACACTGACGTTTTCATGCACCCGGCGCTTGAGGCCGACACCGGTCTGCGGACCGGGCGCCACATCAGCCACGTCTACCTCGTGGATGTTCCGGATTACCCGCGCCCGCTTCTGCTGACGGATGTCGCGATCAACATCCGGCCGACGCTTGGCGAAAAAGTCAGCATCGTCCAGAACGCGATCGATTTCGCCCATGTCATCGGCATTGTCCGGCCTCGCGTGGCGATCCTGGCCGCTGTCGAAACGGTCACCGATCGCATGCCATCCACGGTCGATGCCGCCGCACTCTGCAAGATGGCGGATCGTGGACAGATCACCGGCGGCGTCCTGGACGGGCCACTCGCCTTCGACAACGCCGTGAACGAGGCCGCGGCGGCCGAGAAGGGCATCGTGTCCGAGGTTGCGGGGCGCGCCGACATCCTGGTGGTGCCGGATCTCGAAGCCGGCAACATGCTTGCCAAGGATCTGACCTTCCTCTCGGGCGCCGAGGCGGCGGGCGTGGTCATCGGCGGCCGTGTGCCGATCATCGTTACCAGCCGCGCCGACAGCACAACAACGCGGCTCGCATCCTGCGCACTCGGCGTTCTGGTGGCGCGGGCGAACCTGCTCGTTCCGGGAGAGGTCGCATGATCGAGCGCGGAAGCATCCTCACGCTGAACGCCGGTTCCTCGAGCGTGAAATTCGCTCTTTTCGACCGCGCGGCCAATCTGCGCGAGACGGTCCGCGGCGAGATCGAGAACCTCTCCGGCGCACCGCATTTTCATGCGCATGATGGCGCCGGCAAGGTGATCGCGGAGAAGCGATGGCCGGCGGGATCGACACCCGCCTTTCCCGAGGTGCTGGCCGAACTCCTGACGTTCACGGAAGCCCATCTCGGCGCCGACGGTCTGACGGCCGTCGGCCATCGCATCGTCCATGGCGGTGCCGATCATATCGGGCCGGCGCGCATCACTCCGGCGCTGCTCGCGGAGTTGGAGGCGCTCACCCCGCTCGACCCGCTGCACATGCCGCTCAACCTGGCGCCCATCCACGCGTTGCTGGAGGCGCGGCCGGCTCTGCCGCAGGTTGCCTGCTTCGACACGGCCTTCCACCATACGCTGCCGGCGGTGGCGCAGCGGTTTGCCTTGCCGCAGGAGATTTCCGCTAAGGGCGTGCGGCGCTACGGCTTCCACGGACTCTCCTTCGAGTATATCGCGAGTTGCCTGCACCATCAGGCGCCGGCCTTGTCCCGGGGCCGGGTCATCGTGGCGCATCTGGGCGCGGGGGCGAGCCTCTGCGCGCTCCGCGACGGCCGCAGCATCGCCACCACCACAGGTTTTAGCGCGCTAGACGGGCTGATGATGGGCACACGCTGCGGCCTGCTCGACCCCGGCGTGCTGCTCTACCTGCTGCGGCAGGGGCATGATGTCGATGATCTCGAGGACATGCTCTATCGGCGCTCCGGGCTTCTCGGCGTTTCCGGCATCAGCGGGGACGTGCGGGTGCTGCTCGCAAGCGACGCACCCGCCGCGCGTGAGGCGCTGGACCTGTTCACCTACCGCATCGCCTGGGAAGCGGGCGCGCTGGTGAGCGCGCTGGGTGGGTTGGATGGGATGGTCTTCACCGCAGGCATCGGCGAACACGCCCCGCGCATCCGGGCGGAGGTCTGCGCCCGGCTCAGCTGGCTCGGCCTGCGTCTCGATGCACAGGCTAACCTAACCAACGAGCGCTGCATCAGCCTGCCGGACAGCGCCATCGACCTGCGCGTCATCGCGACGAACGAGGAAGCGATGATCGCGCGCCATAGCGAGACGATCATCGACCGCGTTGCGGCTTAAGAGGAAACCATCGTGACATCATCAGCGACTTCGGCGAGAGTGGCGACGTCCGGTCTGAGCGGCAAGCGGGGGCTGGTCGTCGGCATTGCCAACGGATCGAGTATCGCCACCGGCTGCGCGCGGGCCTTCGCCGATGCGGGCGCCACCTTGGCCGCCACCTACCTCAACGAGAAGGCACGGCCGTATGTCAGCGCCGTCACGGAGGCGCTTGGGTGCAGCCTGCTGCTGCCTTGCGACGTGCATGTGCCCGGTCAGCTTGAAGCGGTGTTCGAGCGGATCCGCTCCGAATGGGGCGGTCTGGATTTCCTCCTTCACGCCATCGCCTTCGCGCCGGCCGGCGACCTGCACGGCCCTGTCGTCGATTGCAGCGCCGAGGGCTTCGCCCTTGCCATGGATATCTCCTGCCATTCCTTTCTGCGAATGGCACATCTCGCCGAGCCGCTGATGCCGGACGGCGGATGCCTGCTGACGGTCACGTTCTTCGGCTCCGAACGGGTGGTGCCGCACTACAATCTCATGGGGCCGGTAAAGGCCGCCCTGGAGAGCGCGATGCGCTACACGGCGGCCGAACTCGGTCCAAAGAGAATTCGCGCGCACGCAATTTCGCCAGGGCCGATCCGCACGCGCGCCGCCGGCGGCCTCGATCATTTCGAGGATATGCTGGCCGAGGCTGCCGCTCACGCGCCGGAGGGGCATCTGGTCGACATCGACGATGTCGGCGCTCTGGCGGCCTTCCTTGTCAGCGATGGCGCCCGCCGGATCACCGGCACGATCATCCCGGTCGACGGCGGAGCGCATCTCGTCGGCTGAACGAGATGCGCTACCGCGTTGCTCTCACTCGTGGTCCAGATGCGTCTCGAGGTTCTCGAGGGCGGTTTCCGCCTCTTCGTCGAGTGGAGCCGGCTCCTGAACGGCGACGCCGGGCGGAACGGCATCTCCTGGATCGATCTCGCGGCTCTGGTACCTGCTGCGCGCCGGACGGGTGGGTTTGGTTTCGCGGAGGCGGGGCGGTGCGGCTGCCGCTTTCTTCTCCAGCGCGGCAACTTCTGCCTCCAGTTCGCCGATGCGGGCAGCCGCCGCCTTGGCTGCCTTGTTGGCCTCGCGGCTTTTAGCCCGGAGGGTCGCCACGAGCTGTTCCAGCTTCTCGACATTGGCCCGCAACTCGTCCTTGCTCACCTTCGGTGCCGGGCTCACCTTCGGTGCGCCGGGCTCGCCTTCGGTGCGGGGCTCGCCTTGCCCGTGGCGGTACTGCTGACGCGCGTGCGGGCTTTCTCTCGGGGACCGGGGCGATCGCCCGTGCGGACTTGCCGGTAGCTTTTTCGGCAGCTTTACCGACAACGCCCTTCGCCGAAGTCCCGGACTTGCGAAGAGGTGTCCCGGCTCTCGTGCTTTTGCCGGCTGTTGTTGCGCGCGCCATGGTTCTCACTCCTGATAGAAAGAAAGACGTGCTTGACGTGTAGGCCCGGAGTCCAGGCGGAGCTAGACGGAACGTGACAACTCCGATTGCGCGGGGTTCCATGCGAGAGAGAGGCGCGCATCCCGTTGCGCGGCGCTCAGTAGCACCCGCATGCGTCCCTCAGCTGCCTGCGCGTCACGCGCCGTGATGGCATTCAGCACGTCCTCGTGCAACGCGAGCGAAATCGCGGGCGCCGAGTTGTGCGCGCGCCAGTTCAGCCGGAACGAGGCGATCAGCGATGAGCCGATGAGCGCACCGAATGTCGCCAGGAAATGGTTGCCGGCCGCTGCCAGCACCGCCTTGTGGAAGCGCAGATCGGCGCCGACGGTCTTGTCGATGTCGTCGTTCTCCGCAGCGTCCGGAGCCGGGCCATTCCCCGCAGCACCTTGTGCCACCGCCATTTCACGTAGTGCCTCGCGCATCACGCCAACTTGATCCTCGTGGGCGCGCTGTGCCGCCATCGCGGCGGCGGCGGGCTCGACGATGAGGCGCGCCTCGAACAGCCCGTCGATGAACGCTTCGGTGGGCTCCTGCTCAAGATGCCAGGCAAGGACGGAGGCATCGAGCATGTTCCAGTCCGCCATCGGCCGCACCATGGTGCCCACCTTGCGGCGGCCGATGATCATCCCGCGCGCCGCCAGGAGACGGAACCCTTCGCGCAGCGCCGCCCTGGAAACGCCGATTTCAGCGGCCAGCTGATGCTCGGTCGGCAGCAGCGAACCTGGTGGAGGATTGCCGCCGACGATCCTCAGGCCGATAGCGTGTGCCACATCCTCGCTACGGTCACGCGGAACCGGACGCCGCTCGAGCGAGCGGGGGCGGCGAGCGGGGGTTGATCCCTTATTGTCAGACATAACGGTATTCATTAAGCTTCGCTTGGCTTCGTGTCACCAATATCATTGCGAAATCAGGCTGAGCCGCAAAGGCCAGAACCCGCCACCCGAAGGGAAGGAAACAACGATGACCCTCAGACTATCAGGTGCCCGCATGGCCGCCGTCACGGCGGCGGCGCTCGGCGCAACCTTTCTGGCCGGCCCCGTGATGGCGCAGAGCAATGGCAGCGCACAGGTAGTGGGCGAAACGTCCTCGGCCGTCTGCACCAATCCTGCTCCGAGCCACGCCTCCCTCAAAGGCATGATCGTCGGCTTCTCTCAGTCGGAGAACGAGCAGAACCCATTCCGCGCTGCCGAAACCAACTCGGTGAAAGCCGCGGCGGCCGATGCGGGCGTCGCGCGGCTTCTCTATACGAACGCCAATGACGACCAGGCGAAGCAGGTCGCGGACATCGAGAGCATGATCGCGCAAGGCGCGAAGGCGCTCATCGTGGCGCCGCTGAATGCCACCGGCCTGCAACCGGCGCTGGCTCAGGCTGCCGCCAAGCATATTCCGGTCGTCACCATCGACCGCGCGACCGCCGGCACGCCCTGCACCGATTTCATCACCAACATCGGCTCGAACTTCTATGTCCAGGGCCAGCGCGCGGCGGATGCGCTGGCGGCGGCGACCGACGGCAAGGCCAAGATCGTCGAAATCCAGGGCGCCTACGGCAACTCTGTCGAGACCCAGCGCACTCAGGGCTTTGCCGATGAGCTGAAGAAGTATCCGGGGATGACGATCCTCGCCGCGCAGACCGGCAACTGGTCGGCGACCGACGCGCAGCGGGTGATGGAGCAACTGCTTCTCGCCCACCCCAACGTGAACGCGATGTATTCGCATGCGGATGTGATGACGCTTGGCGCGATGCGGGCGATGCAGCAGAACGGCAAGACGCCCGGCAAGGACGTGGCGATCGTGACGATCGACGGCACCAAGGCCATCGTGCAGGCGATAGCCGACGGGCGTGCGCAGGCGGATGTGGAGACAAATCCGCGCTTTGGACCCCTCTCCTTCCAGGCGCTGGGCGACTGGTTCGCCGGCAAGCCTGTGCCGCAGAAGCTCATCATGAAGGATTTTCTCTATGATAAGTCCAACGCGGCGGCATCCTTGAGCAGCGGCCGCCCCTACTAGCCTCAAGCTTCGGAGTTCGAGCCTGCCATGCTGCTGGAAACGCGCGCCTTAGGGAAAAGCTTCGGCGTGGTCGCCGCCCTTCGGGACGTTTCCTTCAGCGTGGCGGCAGGCGAAGTGCACGGGCTGATGGGTGAGAACGGCGCCGGGAAATCGACGCTCATCAAGCTGCTGACCGGCTTCCACCAGCCAACCGCCGGCGAGATCCTACTCGACGGCAAGCCCGTCGCCTTTGATAGCCCGCGCGCCGCCCAGGCCGCGGGCGTCGCTGCCGTCTATCAGGAAATCAACCTGATCCCCGAGCGGAGCGTCGCCGCCAACATCTTCCTGGCCCGCGAGCCCCGGCAGTTCGGCATCCTCACCGACACGGCGAAGATGGTGGCGGACTCCGCCGAGATCCTTGGCCGCTACGGCCTCGCGATCGACCCCCGAAGGCCGCTGAGGACGCTGGGGCTCGGGCTGCAGCAGATGGTCTCGATCGCGCGGGTGGTCTCGCTCGGCGCGCAGGTCGTCATCATGGACGAGCCGACCTCGGCGCTCGCCGGGGCCGAAGTCGACATCCTCTACGGCGTCGTCGAGCAGCTGCGGCGCGAAGGTCGCGGCATCATCTATGTCAGCCACCGCCTGTCGGAGTGCTACCGGCTCTGCGACCGGCTGACCGTGCTGCGCGACGGGCGAATGGTGGAGAGTGCCAAGACTGCCGATCTGCCGAGGGCACGGCTGGTCGCTGCCATGCTGGGACGCGAAAGCACCGCCGGCGGACCGGCTGCCCCCCGCGCCGTGGCGGCGGCAAGCGCCGCGGCACCTGCCGACATTGCCTTGACGGTCCGCGGCCTGAATTGGCGCACCCGCGTCCGGGACGTGTCCTTCAGCGTGCGGCGCGGCGAAATCCTCGGGCTCGTCGGCCTGCTCGGCGCCGGACGGACGGAGACCTTCAAGGCTATCTTCGGCGCCGAGACGCCGGATCACGGCGAGGTCGATGTCGCTGGAAAGCGTCTGGCCCATGCCCGGCCGGCGACCAGCATCCAGCGCGGCCTCGCCTTTCTGAGCGAGGACCGGCGGTCCGAGGGCATCTTCCCCAAACTCTCCGTGCGGGCGAATCTTACCGCCGCCGTGCTGCCGCGCATCTCGCGCTTCGGCATCGTCTCCCGCCGCCGCCAGACGGCGCTCGTCACGCGCTACATCCGCGAGCTTGGCATCAAGACGGCCGGACCCGAGGCGCTGATTTCCGAGCTTTCGGGCGGCAACCAGCAGAAGGTGCTGATCGGCCGGGCGCTTGCGACTGAGCCCCGCGTGGTGATGCTCGACGATCCGACGCGCGGCATCGATGTCGGCGCCAAGGCCGAGGTGCATCGCACGATCCGCGCTCTTGCGGCGCAGGGGTTGGGCGTCATCGTCACCTCATCCGAGGTGGAAGAGGTGCTGGAATTGTCGGACCGTCTGATCGTGCTCAATGAGGGCGCCGTCGCGGGCGAGCTGGAAACGGCGGGCCGCGAACCCGAGGATGTGCTGGCGATGCTGGCCTCGGCGGCGGAGGTTGCTGCGCCATGAGCGAGCGCGTAGCCGAGGCCGCTCCCGCGGCACCGGGCTCGTCGCCACGCGCGCGGGTGGCCGGTGGCGCCTGGATCCGCTCGTCGAGCGTCTACATCGCATTTGCGGCGCTGGTGATTTTCGATTTCATCGTGACGCCGGGCTTCCGCAACCCGGCGGTCATCCGCAGCCTTCTCTTCGACTCAGCGCCGGTGATCCTCATCGCGCTCGGGCAGAGCCTCGCCATCGGCACGCGCGGCATCGACCTCTCGGTGGGGTCGGTGATGGCGCTGAGTTCCTCGATCATCGGCATCACGCTATCGCTTGGGCAGGGCGGTTCGATGGCCCTCGGTATCGGCGCTGGACTGGCTTGCGGCGTGTTCAACGGCTTGCTCATCGCGGTGCTGCGCATCGATCCGCTGATTTCGAGCCTCGCCCTTCTCGTGGCGGCGCGGGGCCTGGCGCAGGCTCTGCTCGGCGGCGCGCGGATGGATCTGCCGTTCGACGGCCCGATCCCCTGGCTGGGTGCGGCGACCATCTCGGTGATCCCCGTCACGGCGATCATCGCGCTGGCGGTGGCGATCCTGTTTGCCTTCGTCGTCAAGCGGACGACGCCGGGGCATTACGCGATCTATGCCGGCGCGAGCCGCACCGCCGCGTTCCTCGCGGGCCAGCCGGTGCGCGCGACGCTCGCCTTCGTCTATGGGCTGAGCGGTTTGCTTGCCGGGGTCGCGGGGCTGTTCGCGACCGCGCGCCTGGGTGCTGCCGACCCCAACTATATCGGCGTGCAGTTCGAGCTGGACGCGATCGCCGCGGCGGTCATTGGCGGCACGCCGCTGTCTGGCGGCCGCATCTCGGTCGTCGGCACGATCTTCGGCGTACTGCTGCTCGAGGTGCTCGATGCGAGCTTCATCATGAACGATATAAGCGCGACCTACGCTCAGATCCTCAAGGCAGCCTTCATCGTCGGCGCGCTCTATCTGCAGAGGGCTGGCGGATGAGCGCCACGGCGGATCTGGGAGGCGCCAAGCGCGCGGCCGTCGATCGCGCCCGGATCGTCGGGCTCATCCAGTCGCGCGGCGCGATCCTCGTGCTGGTCCTGGCGGCGCTGGCGGCTGGCTCGGTCTTCCCCGACTTCCTCCATGCCGGCAACCTGGAGGACATCGTCACCGCGGCGAGCTTCCTGGGGCTCGTCGCGATCGGCCAGACCTTCGTCATCATCCTGGGCGGGTTCGACCTTTCGGTGGGCTCGATGGTCGGCCTCGGGACCGTGCTCGCCGCCTATGCGCTGCCCTTCGGCTGGGTGCCAGCGCTGCTGCTGCCGATCATCGTCGGCACGCTGGTTGGCCTTATCGACGGCCTGCTCATCGCGAGGACGCGCATGGCGCCGTTCATCGTCACCCTCGCCGCCCTGCTGGCGCTGAAGGGCGCGGCCATTGCTCTTGCAGGCGAGAGCATGGTCATCGCCAACCCCGGCTTCTTCGGCGTGATTGCCAACGGGCATTGGCTGGGCGTCAGCAACCTCATCGTCATTCTCGTCGCGGCCTATGCGCTGGGGGCGCTGGTGCTCAACCGCACGCCATTCGGGGCGGCGATCTTCGCCATCGGCGGCAACGAGGAGGCAGCGCGGATGCTCGGCATCCGGGTCGAGCGCGTGAAGGTGCAGACCTACTGCGTGAGCGGTGCCTTGGCTGGGCTGTCCGGCGCGCTACTGGCGTCTCGTCTGAGCAGCGGCCTGTCCTCGGCGGGCAACGGGTATGAGTTGCAGTCGATCGCCGCGGCGGTGATCGGCGGGGTGCTGCTCACGGGGGGCGTCGGCACGATGTTCGGCGCCCTGGCGGGCGTCTTGCTGCTGGGGTTGATCAACAACGTCATCAACCAGATCGGCTCCCTGAGCGCGGCTTATCAGGGTCTTGCGAGCGGCGCCTTTCTGCTGCTGGCGGTCATGATCCAGGCCGGCCTCAGCCGCAGCAAGCGAAGCTGAGCGCCACCCCGTACGCCGTAGACCCTCCCCGCGCATCCTCTATTGGTGCGAAGCGGCTTCGCGCGCTATAGCCCTGCGCCCGATCCAACGCCGCCGCGATAGCCGGGGCTGCCGCCGTAGAAGGAATTCCGCTCGTTTTTCCCCGGATGATGCACTTCCTGACGGCATTCGCGGATCAGGCCGTTCTTTTACCGTTGGCGGTTTCCGTGGTCCTGGGCTTCGCGGCGTCGGGCTGGCGCAGAGGCGCTGTGGGCTGGGGTGCCGCTGTCGCCGGCACGCTGACCGCCATGCTGGTGCTCAAACTCAGCTTCATCGCCTGTGGCCATCTTCTGCCGCTCTCTTCCTTGCGAAGTCCGAGCGGCCATACAGCCGGCGCCGCGGTGGTCTACGGGAGCCTGCTCGCGATGTGGATCCGGTTCAGGACGGGCACCGCGATCTGGACACTGCCGTCCGCGCTCATCTTCATGAGTGTCATCGGTGTGACACGCTTGGCACTCGGCGCGCATTCGGTCGTGGAGGTCGTTGTCGGAGGAGCCGTAGGCCTGCTCGGGGCGCTTATCGCCGTGATGCTCGCCGGACCTCCGCCGGAACGGTTCCGGTTTCGCACCATTGCGTTCTCAATGCTTATCGTGATTTTAATTTTCCACGGCTTTCGCCTGCCGGCGGAAATTGAAATCAGAAGGCTGGCCTTTACAATGTGGCCGTTCACTGTGTGCCGATAATGTGCCTCGGCGAATTCTTTCCGGCGGCGGTGTGTGCCTTCTGGCACAAACCCCGGCTGGACCGACGCCTATGCAGTGTCGACTACCTGGGCGCAAACGCCGCTTTCAGCGCGGCGAATTGAGGCCGCATTGCGCCGTTCGTCGGATCGAGCCGCATTGGATAGTCCGTCGGCCACCATGGCCCCGCGCCCCACAGGGCGATGCCCCAGAAGACATCGGGAGCCGTCGCAACCTCACTCAAGACGACATGCAGGGCACTCATACCCATGCTATCCGGAGGTGCGCCCGTTTCGCCCAGAAAGAGTTTGATCCCGCTCTGCCGCGACCAGGCAATGGCGCCCGACAGCCGCTGCCGTCCGACCTCCGCATTGGCGATCGGCTGCCGGTAGGTGCCTGAGCTGTCCGGATCAAGATAGAGATGAAGTTCCAAAACCCAGTTGTGCCGTGGATCGACAATGTGCCCGCTGAAGGGACGCTCAGGGCTTATGTCGGCGGCGTTGCTCCAATGGGCATGCGGCACGAGGATGACCCCGGTGAAACCCGCTGCGCGGATTGCGGCGATCGCCCTGTTCCAGATGGCTGAGTAGGCGATGTCGGAGCCTGTATGCGGTTCGTTCATCAGGCCGATTGCCACGTCGTCATGCGCGAACGTGGCGCCGATACGCCGCATGACATCGACATAAGCCGTGGCGGCCGCTGAGTTCCGCAGAATATCCTCGGACTTGCCGCCAAGTTTGAAAAATCCGTAGTCGTGCGGATCGAGGACGGTGATGGCACCATCATGTCGGTCGAGTTGCACGATCCTCTGGACCGCGTGGAGAAACGCAGGGTCGAACGGCCCCTCGGGCTGCGGCTGCAAGCGCTCGATCTGGAACGGGAGCCTGATCAACCGGACGCCTTGTTGCAGATAATACGCCGGATCTGGGATCGGATAATTGGTGCCCGCTTTCGGCCCTTGGCCGAGTTCGAGCCCACTTTCCGCGACACCCCAGAGTATGGATGAGCGCGCTCCCGCGGCAGCGCCGGTTTGGAGAAGAAGACAACCAAGGGCGACACAGGCGGACACAGCCCGTAGTCTGTTCCACGTCATGCGATGCAGTCCTCGGCCGGTGCGACCCAAAGCTTCGTATCGGGAAAGTCTGCTGGCGAAAGCAGCCGATCCACGACCTCGCTCCAGCTCTGCGACGTGTCGATGATCGGCGCTCGATTGCTCAAGGCTGCGGAAACGGCGGAAGCGATCGACGCGGCGTCACCGGGCGTGTAGCCGAACCGGCCAGAAGCGGTCCCGAGCGCAAAATACGGACAAACGGCCGGGATTGAGAACAAACCGAACTGCCTGAGCTTGAGCGACGTGTCGATGAGATAGCGCGGGCTGTTGTCGTGGCGATAGGCGGCAACCCCAAAGGCCGCGTGCTGAACGTAGGGCAAGGTTGCGGCGTAGGCCATTTCCGGGTGGATGATGATGTTGTGTCCCTTCAAATCGGCCGCCGCTCTCCCAGCGCCGATGACGTGAAAATCCAGATCCGGGAAGGCCGCGGCGGCGATCCTGAAGAAACTGGCGTCGAATAGCATGGAGCCGACCGCGACACAGGAGCGGCGGGGGCCGTAGGGGTTCGGATAGGCCTTCGCGGCGATCGACCGGTCAACGCCATGAGGCACAAGGATCGATGTCCGGCTGTGAGGCATGCTCTCGGCCATGTATTGCGACGGGAGCCTCACCGTGTCGATCTTGTCGAAGTTCCGCTTGAACTCGCTTTTGATCGTTGCCGCGCAGTCGATCACATCAAGCTCGTCGGAGGCGAGGTAGATGATGCGAGCGTTCGGGTTAAGCCGTTTGATGTCTTCAATGAAGATGACAGCCAGGCCGGACTCGATGAAGACGATGTTGGAATCCCGCAGCCATTGCTGCGGGATAGCGGGGACCATTGTGCGGTAGGCCCGGAACATCGCCGCTTCCATGCGCCTCAACCCTGGCCGCCGGATGTGGAAGGGATGCCACAGCATCTTCCAGAGGTAACACTGCACACCCTGATGGGTCACAAGGCGGTTGGCGTCACTGGCGAGGCCTGTTCTGGTGTCGCCGCGATACTGCGACAGCAGGGACAGGCCTACCGAAAAGAACCGCGTGGTGCATCGTGCCGCCATCTCGCCGGCGATGAAATGGACGCTGGCACGCCGAAGGCTCCGAAAGTCGTGTGCCGAGATGAACAGAGCCTTCACAAACCAGTCCCGCGGTTAGCGACGGTCACGACCAGTAAAGATCGCCACGCCGGCGTGAAGAGACGCGGCGGGCACTGCCGCCACCGATAGATGGGGTCCGATCAGGCCCCAGCATACAAGCTTGATATCTGGCGCGTGTATCGACGTCTAAGCTTGCCAGAATGGAAACTATCCCACGGATGTCATTGACACAAGAATGCGCGAATAGTCGGCCGCTGTCGTCCTTGACGCGGGCGCAACGCCCACTCCTGGCACAGGAACGGGAATTTCATCATGCGACGCATCCTGTGCCGTGTTATGGTCCCGGGTGTTTCGTGCTGTGGGGACTAGCACTTCCATTATGATACAAACTAGATCGATCGCGGGTGTTTCCGAGGTTTCACCCGTTGGCCCGCGCCTCGTGATGGTGGCGCTCGTGTTCAACATGGTGTTGTGCCTCATCACCACCCGCGCCGGCGTTCATATGTCGAACGCCGTGGTCATCGTGGTCGAACTCAGCATCCTTTCGGCTGGCCTCTACACGATTCGCCAGCGCATCAGCGCACAGGCCGCCCAGGTCACCGGCGTGCTTTGCGTCTTCCTCGTCGGAATGAAGCTCATCAACCCTGGGCTCGACCTCAAGATCATTCACGATGTCGGCATTATGTACATCTTCTATGAACTGGGGATGATGTCGTCGATACAGCGGGCGAACCGGCTCGTCTGGTGGGCAATGAGCATCGTCATCGTGCTCGGGCTGTTCGAACTCATCCTGCCGAATACATTCACCTACTTTTTCGATGAATGGACATACTACGTCGACAAGGGGGTCATTTCGGCCACGACCGTGAACTACGCCGATACCGGCTTCTTCGTCAGCGGCCAGCGCGCCGACCAGAACGCTCGCACCTTCCTCCCGTCCTTGCTCGGGGCCCATCGCGTCGCTTCCGTGTTTCTCGAGCCCGTCTCCATGGGGAACTTCTCGGTTCTCATCTTCGCGTGGTGCATCAGCACACGGGCAAACAATCCGCTCTGGAAGGGCCTCCTTTTCGCGCTTGCCGCAACCTGCATGGTGCTGGGTGATTCACGCTTTGCACTGGGCTGCTGGATCATGATGATCGTGTTTCGCAGCACGCCCTTCTACCGCTCCAGCTTCGTCGTGTTCTGCTTGCCAATCCTGGCGGCACTTGGCCTTCTGATGGCGGGCTCCATCCACGAGATGCCGGGGGTTATGCCCACTATCCTTGGAGATAACTTCTCGGGCCGGCTGCTCTTTTCCGGCCGGCTGCTCAATTACTGGAACTCGTCGCAATGGCTCGGTCTCGCTCCGTCGCAGGTCTACACCTCCGACACCGGCTACGCCTACGTGATCAATAACCTCAGTCTGCCGATAGCGCTCGGGCTACTCGCATTTTTCGCCTTCAACGAAGCTCGCACAGCCGAGGCGGCCTCCATGAAGGCAATGATCTCACTGTACATGGCCACGTCGCTTTGTATCGGCGCGAACATGTTTTCCATCAAGACTGCTGCCCTCGCATGGTTTCTCTACGGTGCTACGAATGCGGTACGGGGAGTGGAGCTGACTGACGACCCCCTGCCATTCGAGGCTGCACCCACGATACGGCCCCAATTTCTGGCCGGGGCTCTCAAAGGCAACGCGCGGAATTGGTGAGGCCTCGTTGGCGGCAAGACCTCAGGAGACGATATCGCCCTGCCTGATTACAGGCTGCGGGAGGATGCCGATCCGCCGGGCCGCGGCGATGATGACTGCTCGCAGCATCGGGTCTAGCCTGTAGGACAAGTAAGCAAAGCACAGACCGAAGGGCACCGCGAAGCAGACGGCGATCAAAGCGGTCATCGGGACAAGCCGCGCAATCGTCAGCGCGCAACACATCAGCAAGAAAGGCGGCGCAAGTCGCCATACCTCCCTGTTGAAACAGCCGCTGAGCCAGAGCAACGCGCCAAGGTTGATGGTCACGCGGATGGTCCAGGCCCAGGCAGCGCCGGGCAGACCCATTGTCGTAATTAAGAACCAGAGCACGAGAAAAAACGGAATGATTTCAACGAGCCCGATTTTTGCAGTGACGTGTGGCCGGCCCCGCGCCTGAATGTAGCCATACGGGATAAAGGCGAGGCCGTTCGTCCAGGCGCCGAACATGACGATTTGAGCCACTGACACCGACTCCATCGCGAAGCGCTGGCCGACCCACAAACGAAGGAACGGGCCAGATAAGAAGATCGCAGGGGCGCAGATCATCCCGAACCCGTAGGCGAGCGATGCCGTTGCATCGCGGGTGGTCGCGTCCGCCTCAGCCTGGCTGACGCGGGAGTTTCTTGGGAAGAGGGTCCGGGCAACTGCCGTCGCGAAGATCTGCGACCGGGTCGCGAGGGTCATTGGGATGGAGTAGCTGGCAACAGACGCCGCTCCGAGCAGCGCGCCCACAATCAACTGGTTCGATGTATCCAGGATCGGGTTGAGGATGCCGGACACCGACACCCAGGATCCGTATCCGAACAGACGGCGCACCCAGCGCGTGTCGACGTCAAACAGGCTGACCGGCCATTCCGAGCGGATCACAACGACATACGACACCGCTACCGCGAACAGACGAGCCACGAGAGTGGCCGGAATGACCACCTCGAGGCTTGGGCCAATGACGTAGGCGCAGACAAGGGGAACGACCTGCCCGCTCATGGTGCCGAAGGCCCCAAGGATATTTGAGGTCAGAAACTTGTCGCGGGATTCCAGTGCCCCTGTCGCTACACCCGAGAGCATGCCGAGCGGCAGCATCGCCGCCATCCAGGGATAGGCGGCGCTTGTCTCGCCCATCAGGCTGCCGGGCACTTTCACTAGGTGCAGCAGGATCACGTGGCCCACGGCGTAAAGGATCAGGCCGCCGATCAGACCGAGGCAGAGATTGCAGCAGAACGCCGTTACCAGAACCGGCGAGCGTTCCTGCTGAGTAGTCAGTTTTGCCAGCGCGTTAGCGGAAGCCCGGGAAAGTCCGAAGTCGAGAAATCCAAAGTAGCCTAGGAGAACCCATGAAATCGTAACGACACCGTATCGCGCGAGGCCGATCTGATGGATGTAGAAAGGGACCGTCCCGAGGGAGGTAGTGAGCGGTAGGAGGGCCCCGAAGACGTTGTAGAAAAGGTTCGCTGAGAACGCCTTTCTACTCAACTGCAACTCCCGAACTGACGGCCGGCCTGATTACCGCGCCCTTAGTCATTGCACTTTCATAGACCATGCCGTAGCGGCTGGCGACCTCCTGCCAATCGTAACGTTCGGCAACCGCCATCACGCGTTGCCGGGCCGTCGCCTGGGCATCCAGATCGTCCACAGGCAGAGCCGAGATTGCCGCGGCAGCGGCCGCCGGGTCATCCGCATCGACCGTAAGGCCGGCCCCAGCCGCGGAGACGAGGCGGGAGAAAGCGGGGATGCGGCTCAGTATCGGCACGAGGCCTGCCGACATGGCCTCGACCGCCGCCAAACCGAAACCCTCATAGGCGGAAAGGCTGACGTAGAAGCTGGATTCCGCCATAAGCCCGCGCAGTTCGGCATCGGTGGGGCTGAACACGAAACGTACGGCCTCGCCTAGGTTTAACTGAGCCACCATGTCGATGAGTTCGGACGCCTTCTGGTCGGCTTCCCGCCCCGCGATGATCAGGCGCCAGGCCGGGTCGATGGCGACCAAGTGCTTGAACACCCTGAGGAGCGCGTCGGTTCGCTTGTGCCGGGCAAAACGTCCGAAGCTGAGGATCGTCTTGCGCGGGGTCAGCGCCGCAGCGCCCTGGAACTTTGACTGGTTGATGCCGTTTTCGATCAACATCAGACGCTTGCCGGCGCTGGCCTGGAACATATCGGCATCGCTCTGGCTGCAGGCAACGATCCGGTCGTAGGCCGTAATTGAGGCTCGGGTCAGCGTCTGGAACCAGAGCCTCTTGGCAATCTTGAAAGCTCCAGTGTGGAAGAAGCCGCCGTGGGTGGTGGCGATCAACCGGCGTCCATGCAGAGGGCGCGTCAGCGCCAGAAAGTCGAAAAAGAAGTCTATGGCATGAACGTGGACGACATCCGCTCCGTTCAGGTGACGTAGGACAGACGGTGCCAGCGGGTAGCGGCTCGACCCCGTCCAACGCATGCGCCGGACCGGGACGCCCTGCACAACATCCTCCGCCGGCAAGACCTCGGGACCTGTGAACAGCCGGTCGAGCGTCAGGACGCTCGCGTCGATATTCAGCCGATCCCGCTGTGCCCTCGTCAGACTGAGGACAGTATCTTCCAGCCCGCCAACCGATGGGCTGAACTGGCGAACGACATGAACAACCTTCACGCGGCAGCCCTACGACCCGTAGAGCTTGTTGATCAGCTTCAATTCACGCCGGCTGTAGTCATCACCGAGCGCCAGGGTGGATTTCTGGTCGACCATCGACACGACGATGCCCGGGATCTGCGCGCCATAGGCCCGCAGACGCTCGATGCACCCGATAACCGCCCGGCGGGATGTAGACTGCCAGCGGCAGACGAAGATCGTCTGGTCGACGATGCTCGCATGCACCAGACCGTCCGTCATCGCCAGCAGTGGCGGGCTGTCGACGATCACCAACCCATAAGACGTTTTCAGCGTCGCGAGTATGGCCCGCAGACGCATAATCTCGCCTGTTCCGAAGGAATGAGTCATCGGCCGTCCGGCAGCGATGAAATCGACCTTTGTGTCAGGATCGGTCTGGATAACCTCAGACAGCGTCGCTCTACCGGCCAGTAGATCGGTCAGTCCCAGCTTTGCCGATCCCGACATGTGCCGCATCAAAGAGCCGCGGCGATGGTCGCCGTCCACGACCAGCACCTTCTGGCCCCCGAGACGGACCGTCAGGGCAAGCCAGACCACCAAAGTGGTTTTTCCTTCCTCGGCACTTGCTGAGGTGACCAGGAGCGACCGTGGCGTGTCGGCGTCTCGCACCAGCAGAGAGAGCTGAGCCGCCAGGCCACGAACGGCTTCGCTGGCCCGGGAGAAAGGTTCATCGAGAACATGCCGCGCGACGAGACGCCTGCGGCTCGCCGAAACGACCGGGATGGCCGTCAGCAACGGCAACTGCACCGATCCGCGCAGGTCATCGACATCGCCGAACCCGACCGAAAGGTAGTCGATCAGGAGAATGATCGCGAAGGCCAGAACCATCGCGACGACGACAACGCCGGCAAGCAGCTTCGGATGGTTGGGGAACGTCGGTTGCCCGGGTATGGCAGCGTGCGACACGAAGTTAATCGGCGGCTCCAGCAGCGATGCCCGATCGACGACTTCCTTCGAGTGATCGAGGAAGGTTTCATATACCGTCTGCGCGCTCTGCGCTTCCTGGGTAAGGCTCCGGTACTCTGCCTGCGGGGCACTCTGTTGCCCTGCCTCGGCTCTCAGCCTGTTGAGATAGCTGGTCAGCTGGTTCACCTCCGCGCGGGCCGCCACGAGGTTCGAGCGGATGTTGCCGAGCGCAGAGCCGGTCGCCGAGTTGAGGCTCGCGCGCGTGGCGGCGATTTCACGGTTCAGTTCGCGAACACCCGGGTAATTGCGCCCGTATTCCGCTTCCTGCTGCCCCCGCTGGCTCTCCAGCTGAGCCAGTTCATTCGCCGCGGACACGACGATGGGTTGCTGCGCGGCGTCGACGAGAGTGCTCGGATCGCCGCCTTGCCTGAGGGAATCCGCGCGGGCCTGGGCCGCCGCAAGACGTGCCTGAGCGCCGCTGAGGTTGACGGCAGTCTCCGCGATCTGGCTGTCGACGAGCGGATCGGTTGCATCGCCGCTTCCGGTATTGGTCAGGCCTTTCGCGATAGCGAACTCGTTCGCCTTGGTCACGGCGTCGAGCCAACGCTGCCTCAACTGCTGCGTCCGGGCGTCGAGCCACGATGCGATACGGCTGACATTGGCGGTCTGCTGGCCGAGAGCGATCGTCTGATAATTGGTGACGACAGCGTCGGCCAGTTCAGCTGCGCGCGGACCGGTATTGGCGGTCACTGCCACGTCCAGCACCCGTGAGCGATCCTCAGGAGACACCTTCAGCTGCGTCAGGAACTGGGTTATCTCGCCACTTTCGCGGGATTGCGGCGTGGAAGCCACCGGCTTCTGGCAGAGCATGGCCACACCCTTGCCGCAGAGCCAGCTGCGAAGGTGGAAGCTGGGTGCTGCGGGCGGTGCCGGATATTGCCGCAGCACGTCCGACGCCACGTCTCGAGACATGAGCAGGGCAGCCTCGGTCGCAGGGCGATCGTCCTCGACGACACTCTGTGGCTGCTGCCCCTCCGGCGCCAGAGGATCAGCGTCCTGGGTCGTCAGCACCACGGTGGCCGTCGCTGTATAAGTCGGCTTCAGGGTGAACACGACCGCGCCGCCGACCAACATGACCGCCACGAAAATCAACGAGAACAGCCCGAGGTGGCGGCGCCAGACCCGGAAAACCCGCTTGGCATCGAAGCCATTGGACGGTTGGATGTAACCGGAGACGGGTAGATGCGTGTTCATGGAGTTCATGCGGATGTCTTTGACTGTGCGCCGTCTGGCTTTGTAAGTTTCGCCCGGATGGCGTAGCCGAGGAGGTAACCTCCAAAGACCGGCAGACCGAGCAGGTAGCGGCGCCAGAGACGGCGCGGCTCGCGGATCAGGCGGACCAGCCACTCGATGCCAAGATTGGCGATCCAACGCGGCGGACGGCTTACCCTACCGGCGGCGTGATCGACAAGTGCTCCGGCCGTGATGGCAACCACCGGGCGAAGCTCTTGCCAGTTGTCCCATAGCCAGCGCTCCTGGCGGGGCATACCCATGTTCACAAGCAGGACCGTCGCCCGACTTTCGTTGATGCGAGCGATGATTTCACGCGTGTCGGCCGAGCCCGGGGACGCATCAAAGTAACCGTCCTGGACGCCCGCAGTCACGACATCGTAGCGAGCCTCGAAAGCCGCTGCCGCCTGCATGGCCACTTCGCGGGTTCCGCCCAGCCAGAAGACCCGCGCCTGTGAGCCGAGGCGCTCCAGCGCGATGCCGATCCACTCGGGAGGCGTTGTCCGGTGCGGTGTGAATCCCTTCAGTATCTTGGTCGCCACCTGCACTCCGGCCCCGTCGCAGAACGCGATGTCCGCCTCCGCGAATAGCCCACGCAACCACGGCTCGGTCTGAGAAAGCGTCACGCAATGCGCGTTTGCATTGACCACGAGGAGCTTGTCTTGCTCCATGACCGCCCCGACCACGCGATCAACGATCGCTGCGCGATGAATGTTGTGGAGGCGCAGCCCCATAACGTCGAACCTGTCGGCCTGTACGTCGAGGCGCGACTGCACACCCTGACGTCCGAGTGCAGGAGCCGGGGCCACGTCTGTGCTAGAAGGCATGCTTGCTGAAGACCTCCCTGAGGACGGTCATCGAGATGATCCTAAGATCGAACCATACCGACCATTTCTGGATGTATTCGAGGTCGTAGGTCACTCGTCGGCGAAGATCATCCATCGTCACCAGCTCGCCTCGAGCCCCATTCACCTGAGCCCAACCCGTGATGCCAGGCCTCACCTGATGGCGGATGACATATTCGGCCATTGCATCTTTCAGCAACTGCCCGCCTGCCCGCGTGTGGGGCGCGTGCGGCCGAGGTCCGACAAGAGACATGTCGCCCGCCAGGACATTGAACAGCTGAGGAAGTTCGTCGAGGCTCAGTTTCCGGAGCCACTTGCCGACGCGGGTCACCCGCGGATCGTGGCGGGAAGTCTGCCGCGCGGCCATCAAGTCAGCGGCGTTGGAAAACATCGACCTGAACTTGAGCACGGTGAACGGGCGATCGTTGAACCCCAGGCGCGGCTGCCGGAAGAGGACCGGCCCCGGCGAATCCAGTTTCACGGCTGCGGCGATCACGATGAGAACGGGAAGCAGAAGAAACAACAGGAGCAGCCCGAGAGCGATATCGACCACTCGTTTGCTCACGGCTTGCGCCTGTGTCAGCGGCCGGCGCTGCACGGCCATTAGGGGGAGCGACCCGAACATCTCAACGGGCAGCCCGGCATCCTCGCCTTGTGCCAGATAGGGCATGATGTAAACCTCGACCGCCACGCCCCGCAGCCTCCAGCGCAGCTGCGCGACCATCTCCAGGGCATCGGCATCTGGCGGCACGGCAATGACGATGTCGTCGATCGCGGTTCCGCGGCTCAACTCGATCAACTCGTCCACCGAGCCGGTCACCGTCATGTCGCCCTGACGCGACGGCTCATCACTGTAGATCCCAAGAAGCCGAACCGGCTCGCTGGTCCGGCTCATGAATACGTCGGCGACCCGCGATGCGTTGCAGTCGTGGCCGATGACAGCCACCTTTCGCGCCATCCGGTGCGCGACGCTCGGGTGCGTCAGCGCGTAGTTGCCAACGCTGCTGACCGCCAGCAGCGCGACGGCGGTCGTGGCAAGCCAGATTGCCATCGTCGTGGCGAGTTCCGGCCGGGTGTCGCCGCCCAGCGCGAGCACGAATGTTCCAGCCATCGCAGAACACAGGAGGATCGGCATCAGATGGAGCGTGCGCTTGAACTGCTGCGGATAGCTGCTGAGGGAGCCGGGCTGAACGCGGCGGTTCACGCGATGCAGGAGACAGAACGTCAACACGATGACGAAGCCGGCAATGGCTACGTCATGACCATCCGCGGGAACGATTTTACGCAAGGCGAACGCGACGCCAAGCGTGGTTAGCAGGACCGTTGCCGCCTCGGCGAGCCAGACGACAGCGGACATGACAGGCTTAGCCTCGCGACGCGGCGATGTCGACCGAGCGCTTCTCCCGGCATAGCCGGAAACAGACACAGCGGCACCGACCTCGCCGGAACGTTCGAGGACCAAGTCTTCGCGTTTGTCAAAATGCATGCCTGTCTCATAATTCACGAACTTACGAGCGAAGTTCACCTGCGACACCAACTTCAATTATCAGCACAAGGGAGATTTAGGATCGAGAACAAAACAATCCTCGACGCCATTACGCGTAACGAAGCTTAGTTGCCGCGGCAAACAGGTCTCGAAGTTGCAGACATAACGGCCACGTGGTGCCGCGTGGCCTGCTAAGCCTTATACCGCATCGTGCTCAGACATCTAAGAGTGAGCTTAGGAATCCGCCATGGGGGCGTCAATGCTTTTTGCTGCATTGCATCATAAACCTATGTGTGTAACCGAGGAGAAATAGTAAAACATAATACTATCAACGACATAGAGTTCTTTACCGATGGGTAAAATTACCTTGAGCACGAGTTTCGTGCAGCGGACGATGACAGGACGACCTGTCTCTAGCTGCGACTGCGGACGATATTAAGGCAGGTTGATGAAGTTACGGCGCTGTCTTTACGCGGATCACGAACGAGCTTTGATAAGCCATTTGACGTTAAGACTGAACGCTTACATACTCCTATAGTTCAATTTGGCGGGGGCTTATACCAAATGACTAGCGGCTCAACGACCGAAAATCGTAGTCGAGCCGATTATCTTTCTATGACTCTGCAACAACGTGGCGAGATGAAGGCTGCGTTTGTGTCGGCGACGCCGTTCCCGCACCTGGTCCTGGAAGGCCTCTTCTCGAGTGATTGCCTGAAGGCTGTAGTTGAAGAGTTCGATAACGCGCCTCCCGAGATGTGGCGCGAAATTCAGTCCGGACTCCAAAAGAAGCGCGCAACGCTACCCGATGTCGCCCTTCCGACCAATGTTCAGAGTTATTTCGATACACTTAACTCGGGTCCATTCCTCCGGTTTCTCACCGATGTCACAGGGATTCCAAACCTCATTCCCGATCCGGCGCTGCATGGTGGTGGGATGCATGAGGTAGAAGAAGGTGGCGGGTTCGAAATCCACATCGACTTCGACCGGCACCCCAGGACCTTGCTTAATAATCGCCTCGTCGTAATCACCTACCTGAATGATGACTGGTTCGACGCGGATGGCGGCAGCCTCGAACTCTGGCACATGAAGCCGCCAAGTCGCGCCGCGAGCATCACGCCGATCTTCGGCAGGACAGTGATCCTTGCGCAGTCACCGATTGCGGCCCACGGGCACCCTCATCCGATCAGGGCAGGCCGCAAACGGCGTTCGATTACGGCATACTTTTACACAAATGGCTATGCGACTACGACGACCAGCAACCTCCTCCCCACCACCTACATCGCTCACAACGGGTACTCTGTCGCGAAACGACTGGAGTT
The DNA here is from genome assembly GCF_965199065.1 of Acidisoma sp. Lineage (NCBI taxonomy): Bacteria > Pseudomonadati > Pseudomonadota > Alphaproteobacteria > Acetobacterales > Acidocellaceae > Acidisoma > Acidisoma sp. The sequence continues at coordinate 1,077,170 of NZ_CBDAQN010000003.1, forward strand.
GGCCTTGCGGCTTGCGGTCCCGCCAATCGTTTTGATGAGTCTGAAGTCAATCAAGACCAAGGCGCGGCACGCTTTGCTTCGCGCGCACGCGCAGTAGCGGCGAACCTGCTTGACCGTGAGAGCGCCGCAGGTTCGAGAGGCGACGTATGAACAGGTCGGTGTCCGCTGGATGAGCGCGAGAGCCAGTAGCCGGCTCTAGCTCCCCGTCTCAGCACGACGCGCATCAGGCGGAAAACGGCGACGCTTGCCCACGCATCCGCGGTCACGCGGGGATGCTGGCGATCCTGTCGTAAAGCGCTTCGAGTTGTGCTGTCTGCCTATGGAGGTTGTGGGATTGAGCGACAAAACCTGGACCTGCCGATGAAAAGCGCTCTGCTAGGACATCATCGCTGAGCAGGGCCACCAATTGCTCGGCCAGCACAGCCACATCGCGTTCGGCGAAAGCAAAGCCTGTGATACCGTCGCAAATGCCCTCGGTGGCGCCCCCCCGCGCCGAAGTGACGACCGGCACGCCACTCGCCTGCGCCTCAAGGAGGACCAGCGGCAGACCTTCCGCATCTCCACTCTCGGCGGTGACGCTCGGCAGGCAGAACACACGTGCCTCCCCCAGAAGCGTCGTCGCGACATCGCGCTTGAACGCGCCGACAAAGCGGACGCCACCAATAGAAGCCGCCCTGCCGGCAAGCCGGGCACGTTCCACTCCATCACCGCCGACCACCAACTCCGCCTCCGGGATTTGCGCACGAACACGCTCGAAGGCTTCCAGCAAGTAGATGCAACCCTTCTTTTCAACCAGGCGGCCGAGGAAGAGGATCAGAGGGCGGCGCTTAGCCACGGGATTCGCGCCGGGCGCAAAGTGGCTGGGGTCGATCCCTATGGGCAGCACGGCAATCCGATCGTCTGGTAGCCCTGCGGCGATCGCAGCTCGGCGGATATTTTCGGAAATGGCGATGAAGGTCACGGTCCGATCCCTGGCCATGCGAGCGAGGCGGGCGGGGTAGCTTTGCCAGCGGCGCCCTCCCCGTCCCTGGGCGAACCACTCCATCCGGGTGGTTATGTCGGAGCCGTGCAATGTAACGATCAACGGAATGCCTAGCCGCTGGGCGATCGGCCAAGCCTCGACGCCATCAAAACCGAAATGCGCGTGAATCAACTTAGGTGCGACCTGCCGCACCACATCCGTCATACGCGGGGGCGCCGAGCCCAGCCGCCTGCTGACGAGGCCCGAAATCCGCTGTGCGATTGTTGCCTGCCCTCGGAAGGCTGTGCGGACGGAGAGACCTTCGAGCGGCAGAGCATTGACCTGCCTCTCGCCGACCAGGACGGGGTGCCACCTGCGGAGGGCGAGAGCCTGATCCCGAACAAAGGTCTCGGAGAGCGGAAGGATCTGCGTGCGGTAGATCGCAACGAGACGACCTTCAGGCGCGGAGCCGTCCCCGTCGGTAAATCTGTCTGTTGCGGTTTCGGTCAAGCTCGTCCTCGATCCGTAGGTAGATTGGTATTCGGGACGGAGTTAAGTGAGACATCTAGGTTTGTCGCGAGACCATTCCTGACTGGTGCGGCTAGGACAAGCGCCCCGCATGCCGATGGGCGAGCCGCAAACGGGCTTGCGGTGAAACAAGCCAGGCTCCGTCAGCGATCCGCTTGGCCATTCAAGAAGGAGCAGACCTAGCCGAAATATAGCTTCTGGTCGGGTTCACGCAGCCTTAAGATCTGGCGTGGTAGTATTAAGGTGCACGGGAGCCCTCTCCGACTAATCGTTGATACTGCATTGGCAGTAACTTAAGGTCAGTAAGTTAATGCGCAGGGCGGCAAGTTGCCTGGAAAAAAGCGCGGCCTCTGAGGGAAAGCCAATGGACCACCGTAATCCAGCAGACCCGCCGCCCGTGATGGGTCAGCAACAGTCCGTGATGATCCCGGTCCCGTCGGTCTATATCAGGACAGGGGAAACCGTCGACGCGCGGCCAAACGAAGCATCCATCCGCCCCAGGAAGTCGTTCTTCCGAGGTGTTGCGGTTGGCTTAGCCATCATGATTCCCGTCTGGGCATGGCTTTTGATGCGTTTGATGCACTAAGGCGGCCGCTGTTGCGGAGCGAGCTAAGCATCTGATTCATTTTAATTTGGTTGCGGGGACAGGATTTGAACCTGTGACCTTCAGGTTATGAGCCTGACGAGCTACCGGGCTGCTCCACCCCGCGGGGGTGATGGATTTGGGAGCGTGACGACTGCGGTGCGGTCGGTGCGGCTCGTTGGGTAGGTTGGAAGGCCTGGCGGCGACCTACTCTCCCGCGTCTTAGGACGCAGTACCATGGGCGCTGGGGTTTTTCACGGCCGAGTTCGGGATGGGATCGGGTGTAGGCTCCCCGCTATGGCCACCAGGTCGTCCAACCCACCCTAGGCCTGAGTTGCCTCGGGCGAGGAGTGAGATGTGACGGGGTTTGATCCTCTGTTCATCGTCAACTGGCCGCCAATCCAGCCCCAGTTGCCGATGAATGATGAAGGAAGAAGAGAATGGATGTGCGTTTGGTGGCACCCGGTTAGGGGCATTGGATGTGGTTATGGTTGGATGATTGCTGTGCAGGATGGTGTAGTTTGAGAGCTCTATCGGGTGATTAGGACCGGTTAGCTGAGCGGGTTGCCCCGTTTTCACACCCGGCCTATCGACGTGGTGGTCTACCACGACCCTCAGGGAGACCTCGTTTTGAGGTGGGTTTCCCGCTTAGATGCTTTCAGCGGTTATCCCGTCCATACTTAGCTACCCGGCGGTGCCGCTGGCGCGACAACCGGTACACCAGAGGTATGTTCATCCCGGTCCTCTCGTACTAGGGACAAATCCTCTCAAGTCTCCTTCACCCACGGCAGATAGGGACCGAACTGTCTCACGACGTTCTAAACCCAGCTCACGTACCACTTTAATCGGCGAACAGCCGAACCCTTGGGACCTGCTCCAGCCCCAGGATGTGATGAGCCGACATCGAGGTGCCAAACCTCCCCGTCGATGTGGACTCTTGGGGGAGATCAGCCTGTTATCCCTAGAGTACCTTTTATCCGTTGAGCGATGGCCCTTCCACGCGGGACCACCGGATCACTATGGCCGACTTTCGTCTCTGCTCGAGCTGTCGCTCTCGCAGTCAGGCGGGCTTATGCCATTGCACTCAGCAGCCGATGTCCGACCGGCCTGAGCCCACCATCGCGCGCCTCCGTTACACTTTGGGAGGCGACCGCCCCAGTCAAACTGCCCACCATGCAGGGTCCTGGACCGGGATGACCGGTCTCAGTTAGACATCAGAAGCGCCCAGGGTGGTATTTCAAGGATGGCTCCACCCGAGCTAGCGCCCAGGCTTCAAAGCCTCCCACCTATCCTACACAGTGCTCCCCTGATGCCACTGCAAAGCTGCAGTAAAGGTTCATAGGGTCTTTCCGTCTGACCGCGGGTACCCCGCATCTTCACGGGGAATTCAATTTCGCTGAGCCCATACCGGAGACAGTGGGGAAGTCGTTACGCCATTCGTGCAGGTCGGAACTTACCCGACAAGGAATTTCGCTACCTTAGGACCGTTATAGTTACGGCCGCCGTTTACCGGGGCTTCAATTCAGTGCTTGCACACCTCCTCTTAACCTTCCGGCACCGGGCAGGCGTCAGACCCTATACGTCATCTCTCGATTTCGCAGAGCCCTGTGTTTTTACTAAACAGTCGCTACCCCCTGCTCTGTGCCACCCGCCCATGGTTGCCCACAAACGGGTCTCGCTTATCCCGAAGTTACGCGAGCAATTTGCCTAGTTCCTTCGATATGGTTCTCTCAAGCGCCTTGGTATTCTCTACCAGTCCACCTGTGTCGGTTTCGGGTACGGTCTATATGCTAGAGCTATTTCCTGGAATGATCAGAAAGCCGGGACAATCCGTTAAGCCCCGACAACACTTCGCATTCGTCACTTCTAGCAGGCCCAGGAATATTCACCTGGTTTCCATCGACTACGGCTTTCGCCCTCGCCTTAGGGGCCGGCTCACCCTGCGCGGATTAACCTTGCGCAGGAACCCTTGGACTTTCGGCGACAGAGTTTCTCGCTCTGTTTGTCGCTACTCATGTCAGCATTCGCACTTCCGATACCTCCAGGAGGGGTCACCCCATCTCCCTTCGCAGGCCTACGGAACGCTCCGCTACCGCGTAGATCACTCTACACCCGCAGCTTCGGTGTGTGGCTTGAGCCCCGTTACATTTTCGGCGCAGGATTTCTAATAGACCAGTGAGCTATTACGCTTTCTTTAAAGGATGGCTGCTTCTAAGCCAACCTCCTGGTTGTTTTGGAATTCCCACATCCTTTCCCACTTAGCCACAACTTGGGGACCTTAGCTGGCGGTCTGGGCTGTTTCCCTCTCGACCACGGACCTTAGCACCCATGGTCTGTCTGCCGGGCTATACTTCTGGGTATTCGGAGTTTGGTTAGGTTTGGTAAGGCTTTGGGCCCCCCTAGCCCATCCAGTGCTCTACCCCCCAGGGTAAACACCCGACGATCTACCTCAATAGATTTCGCGGAGAACCAGCTATCTCCGAGTTTGATTGGCCTTTCACCCCTAGCCACAGCTCATCCCCGACTTTTTCAACAGGCGTGGGTTCGGCCCTCCAGTGCGTGTTACCGCACCTTCAGCCTGGCCATGGCTAGATCACTCGGTTTCGGGTCTTCTACCTGCAACTCTGCGCCCTATTCAGACTCGCTTTCGCTACGCCTACACCTACCGGCTTAAGCTTGCTGCAAACAGAAACTCGCTGACCCATTATACAAAAGGTACGCCGTCACCGCAGTTGCGGCTCCGACTGCTTGTAGGCGTCCGGTTTCAGGTCTATTTCACTCCCCTCATCGGGGTGCTTTTCACCTTTCCCTCACGGTACTTGTTCACTATCGGTCACCAGGGAGTATTTAGGCTTGGAGGGTGGTCCCCCCATGTTCAGACAGGATTTCACGTGTCCCGCCTTACTCAAGGACCTCATCCAATCTCACCGCATACGGGGCTATCACCCGCTCAGGCCGGACTTTCCAGACCGTTTTGCTTGATCAAATAAGGCCACTGGCCTGTTCCGCTTTCGCTCGCCACTACTGACGGAATCTCTGTTGATGTCTTTTCCTCCAGGTACTGAGATGTTTCAGTTCCCCGGGTTCGCCTCACGACCCTATGTATTCAAATCGTGATACCCATCGCTGGGTGGGTTGCCCCATTCGGATATCCATGGATCAACGCCTGCTCGCGGCTCCCCATGGCTTTTCGCAGCGTGCCACGTCCTTCATCGCCTCCTGGTGCCAAGGCATCCACCGAACGCCCTTCTCTTGCTCT